>CACWKS010000025.1 GCA_902761535.1 uncultured Pseudomonadota bacterium | reverse complement strand
CGTCTATATTTTTAATTTTTTTATTTTTTCTGACTTATTATCACCAAATTCTGTCATGCCCGTAGTGAGCGAAAGCGAACGAAGTAAGGCATCTTCGAAAAAAAACTGTCATGCCCGTAGTGAGCGAAAGCGAACGAAGTAAGGCATCTTCGAATTATTTATAAAATTTGTAGACCTCTTATTCGCCCCTTTTCAATCGGCTCAGGGATGACAATAATATGATATGTCATTGCGAGGAGCCAACGGCGACGCGGCAATCTCGGCAAATAAATTGTCATGCCTGAGCCAAATGAAATGAGGCGAAACAAATGTCATGCCTCAATCGGCGCCAGTCCGATTGATAAGGCATCTTCCGCTTTGCTCATCCCCTTACAAGTAAGGGGATAAGAGGGGATAAAATACTGCTAATTCATACTTATTATAAAAAATAATTCGAAGATGCCTTACTCAACTCACTTCGTTCGTTTCGGGCATGACATTATTGTTTTCAGGGTTTGGGATTTATGAGCAAACCTGTCCCGGGTTTGAGCGTACCAAAGTAGCTAAAAGAATCATCCCGAAACGACTTTAACATCAAAAAACAACCTAATAAATTTTTCTTGATTTTTTAACGATTCCTTTTTACTTTTATAACAAAATAACTTAAGGATTTTCAATCATGTCAACATCTTTGGTTTTGGAAGGCGGCGGCAAACGCGGTATCTACACCACCGGCGTTTTAGATGTTTTCTTGGAGAACGACATCAATGTTGATGCGGTTTTCGGCGTTTCAGCCGGTGCAATCCACGGCGTATCTTTTGTATCAAAACAAATCGGTCGCGATATCCGCTACAATATCAAATACAACGATGATCCTCGTTTTATGAGCCTTAAAAATTGGCTCAAAACCGGCAATGTCGTTGATGTTGACTTCTGTTACAACGAACTCCCCAACCAACTTGATTTGTTTGATTATGATGCTTTTAATGCCAATCCGACCAAATTTTATGCCGTATGCTCTAATATCGAAACCGGCACCCCTGAATATATTCTCTGCACCGAAATGCACCATGATATCAAATATGTTCAAGCCTCTGCCTCTTTGCCTTTTTTCTCCCGCATTGTTGAAATCGACGGCAAAAAATTGCTTGACGGCGGTATTTGCGACAGTATCCCTCTTAAAGCTGCCCAAAACCACGGATACAATAAAAACATTGTTATTCTCACTCGTCCTGCCGGCTATCGCAAAAAACCTTCTCACAACAAGCCGCTTGCTAAACTTATCTATCGGCATTACCCCAAGTTTATCAATGCTCTCACCAAGCGTTATCTGATGTATAATTCCGAGTTAGACTATGTTGCAGCCCAACAAAAATTAGGTTCAACTTTGGTTATTCAACCATCAAAAACCATCAAAATATCCCGCTTGGAAACTAATCTTGATGTCATTAAAGCCATGTATGAACTCGGCCGCCAAGACGCACTTGCCGCCCTGCCCGCAATCAAAAATTTTCTTAAGAGCTAGTCTTTCATCAAAGCGGCAACTTCAGCCCGCAATTCCGCAATTCCGATATTTTTTTCCGAACTGGTTACCAAAACTTTGGCATAAGCCGCCGCATGCTTACCGACTTCACTTTCGGTCGCACTCTTAACCTTAGCTAAGTCTGTCGCTGAAATCTTATCAATTTTAGTCAACACAATCTGATATGTAACCGCCGCTTTGTCCAATAAATCCATAATATCGGTATCAACTTTTTTTATTCCGTGGCGAGAATCAATCAACAAAAACACTCTTTTTAAACTTGCTCGTCCTTGCAAATAAGCAAATATCATCTTTTGCCATTGTCTAACCTGTGCTTCAGGTGCCTTGGCAAATCCATATCCCGGAAAATCAACTAAATAAAGCTTTTCAGCCAACTTGAAAAAATTAAGCTGTTGTGTTCTCCCTGGAGTATTAGAAGTTTTTGCCAATCCTCCTTGAGCTGTCAACGCATTTATAATGCTCGATTTACCTACATTTGACCTGCCGGCAAAAGCAATCTCGGGTAATTCATCCCCCGGCAACTGACGCAAATCAGCTACACTCAAAACAAACTCGGCTTGAGATTTTACCTTTTTATCCGCCTCTGCCAATTCTTCAACACTATATTCCAGTGTTTTATTATCCATTATTCAACCCCGACTTTACGCATAATTGCCTTTTGCTGAATTATTGATAACACATTGCTCAAAGTCCAATAAATCACCAAACCAGAAGCAAAATGCCCCAACATAAAGGTAAACACTATCGGCAG
>CACWKS010000024.1 GCA_902761535.1 uncultured Pseudomonadota bacterium | reverse complement strand
TGACCTTAGTTTTACTATACTACTTTATCAACAAAACTCCAAATATTTTCATCTCAAAAACTAAAGATTTAAATATTTTGTAACAAAATTTTCTTCGCCATATTCTTTGACCAGATCCTCAACCAACAGAACATTTTTGCGGCCGGAATTATAAATTTTAAGATAAGGACCTAAACCGCTTAAATCGACATCCAAAATTACTGACTCTCCGGTGGCAGGTCGCGATAACAAAATCGCATAAGGAAAGTCGCGATAAGAACGCCCGAAAATAAAGTCGGTTTCCGAATCAGTTAAATTCCAGTTGGCATAGTCTTCCGGAGTTGCTTGAGGGTTACGGAAAAAGATAACTGTTTGGCATTGACCGCGAATCACCTCGCCTACCCCGAGTTTGTCAATAATACTCGGCTGTTGGAAGGCACACAGATAAGCCTGACGTTTTTTTCGACCTTCTTGCAGACCAATAATGAAATAATCTCTAAACATCGGGTGTTTTAACATCGGCGCGGTTTCATCAATCATAATCAATGATGGAACACCGGTTTCACCGGTTTCAGACTGAATACGATGCATAATATAGCTGATAACCGCAGGAGCTAAAGTTTCATCTTCAAAGATATGAGTAAAATCAAAAGCCATAAATCTTTTGCTTTTTAAGTCAAGACTATCTCTTGTGCCGTTAAATATGTTACCGTATTGATCTGAATTTATCCACTTGAATAATTCACGTCTCATATTACCGGTCGGAGAAAAACAGCTCTTATAAAGATTGGTCATAATACGTTCTTCAGGACGCAAATAGTCAAAAGCCGTGGTTACTGCGCGAGCAATTTCTTTTTCCGAGACAGGATCATCAACTAAGGTTATTGCACGCATCCAACGACGCAGAAATGCTCGATTGTTAGGAGTATTAGGACAATCAAACGGGTTAAGCGACACATTTTTTTCATCACCATCGAATCCGATATAAGCCCCTTGAACAGCGTGAGTAAAAATACGAGCACCCAAATGTCGATCAAAGAAGAATACACGCAAATCGGCATGGCGCATTGCCTGCCCGGCCAAGAAGGTTAACAATGTAGTTTTACCTTGACCGGTAGGACCGATAATACAACAGTGAGCAACCGCAGAATCTTCAGAAGAAACATGAAACTGGAAACGGTAAGCCGAACCGGATGTGGTGCGGAAAACCGAAATAGCACCATTACCCCAATCGGATTTGGAAAATCCTTCAGACGGCTTGTCAAAAGATACTGAACAAGCGACAGCACGTGAAAGGTACAGATAATTGCGCGGCAAAGTTTCATAAGTGGGAAATTGATTAAAAAATGTAGCCTGAGTTACCCAACCTTCACGAACCGGAGTAACACCGAAAAGTCGGCAAATACGTTGAACTTCGCCCTCGGCAAAATCCAATTCTTCCAAACTGTCTCCGCGCAACAGGATAGCTAAAGAATATTTGGTTAAAGACTGATGATTAGCATCGCTGTCTTCAATAGAAGCCAAAGCCTCACTATATTGTTCAGTAACATTGGCAGAAAAACTAGTTGTTCTAGACATGCGTTGCTGTTGCAACAAGAGAGCTCGCGCGATAGGCTTAAATTGTGCTTGAATATTATGCAATAAGACAACCTCACAATCCAATGCCAATAAGGAAACTGTCATGCTTTCATCAACGTAATCGCCGGAGGAACGAATCCCCATAACAATTTCATATTTTTCTTTGTCTCCGGAGAAAAATTTAATAATTCCATTTTCACCGGTGAAATGGATATGATCAGCCGTCAAAAGCTGATTTAAGTGAGCGCCCTCGGCACCTCTGACCAATGGTTTAGGACGTGAAACCGGTGAACATAATTTGGCATATAACGAAAACGGACTATCATCAGCAGATGTACCTTCGTTTTCCGCCAAGACATCAACACCGTATTCGCTTAATGTGGCAGTTAAGGATTGAGAAGCATAGTTTAAATCTTTGAGGGCATCACGGCGATCCGGCACAGAAATTACAATATAGTGGGTATTGAAAAATACTCGATTAACATTCTCTTCCCAAACTTCGGAAATTTTTTCAAGAAGAGGATTATTGAAATTTTTAACATTTTCTTCTAACGGTACTCGCTCGCGTACAGTTATAACACGACAAGTGATTTGCAAGTCAGACATATTATCAATCCAAGCCTTGCGTGCTTCCATCATTGCCTCAATTTTCTCACTCGGGGCAAAGGTTAAATCAACGCCGTTGACACGAAAAACTCGTGCCAATGAACCGTTATAGCAACGAATAGTCATACCATCAGACAAAAGCTTTTCAAAAGGCATAAAGTCTGACACCCGGGATTCGGTAGGGTGCGGTAATATTAAATATCCGAATTTGGTTGCCCATAAACCGGCAAAAGCCGCAGCTGCAATAAATCCGACTATAGCGACAAATATTTCAGCACCGGATAATCCTTCAACAAATATAGATAAAAAATCAAAATCAGGGCGCAAATTTATTCCCCTTTACTTTATAAAGATT
>CACWKS010000023.1 GCA_902761535.1 uncultured Pseudomonadota bacterium | reverse complement strand
GATGGTATCGGCAAACCGCTCATTGCCGACAAAGTCATCGGATCCGGTGCGGATAAGTCTTTAATCCAACCGATAAACGGCGCATGACGAATTTCAATTGCAATATTCAAAACTTTATACAAAGAGAAAAATACCGGAATTTGAATAAACATTGGCAAACATCCCGATGCCGGATTAATTTTTTCCTTGCGATAAAGCTCCATCATTGCCTGTTGCTGACGCATTCTGTCATTCTTATAAGTCTGTTGAATTGCTTGAATTTTAGGCTGAACTTTTTTCATCTTTGACATACTCTCGTATGATTTATTGGCAACCGGAAACATTGCCAAACGCAATAATGCCGCAAACAACAAAATTGCCCAACCCATATTACCTATAAAGTGATACAAAAACTCTAAAATATAGAAAAACGGCTTAGTTAAGAAATAATACCAACCGAAATCAACTGCCAAATCAAATTTTTCGATTCCCTGTTTTTTGGTATAATCATCAAGTAAAGCTATTTCTTTAGCTCCGGCATAAAATCTCACGCTCGAAACACCGATTGAACCCGAAGCAATTTTTATCTGTGCACCTGTAAAATCGGTTTGAAAAGCATCTTCACCTGTTTTGCCAAAATGAACTTTGCTTTCCGTATTCTTATCCAACACAAATGCACTAAACCAATATCTCTCGCCAAAACCGGCCCAGCCGCCTTTAGTCGCAAATTCTTTCTTCTCATTAACGTCTAATTTGTTTGGTGCAAACTCTTTCAACGAACCATCGACCACACCCAACATTCCCTCATGCACCACTTTTGAACTGTTGTCATCAGGTTTATAAACTTTACTGATTAACCCGTAAGGATAAACCGTAACATTTTTTCCCGATTTGTTTTCTATAGTCTGTTCAATGGTAAACAAATAATTTTCATCAACCGATATTTTGCGGGTAAATTTAATTCCATTACCGTTATTCCATTCTAACAATATCGGACTTTCCGGTGTTAACTCACTTCCTACTGCCTGCCATATCGTATTTGAATCAGGCAATTTTATCTTATCTGGCGACAACCACCCGAATTCGGCATAATAAGGACTCTGTGTTCCGCTCGGCTGTAACAGCTCTACTGTACCGCTATCCTCATCAAGAGTCTGCTTATATTTTAATAAATTTAAACTATCAAATCTCGCACCTTTCAAACGTAAAGATCCGTCAATTTTAGCATTTTTTATGCCAATACGTTTATCTTTTTGCAAAGCATCTTTTATTTCAACGATTTCACGTCCTGCCGGAGTATATAAAGCATCATCATTTGTAACTTTCGGCTCATTATTATGTTCAACAACGACCGTTTCTTCATCCGCCGTATTACGCGAGTTACTCGGCCAAATCCAATTTATCACTAAAACTGCCGCTGCTGATAAAATTATCGCCCAATATAAACCTTTGGTTTCTTCCTTCATAGCTTTATCAAACTCCTCAAATCAATATCATAACACTCTGTTTAATATAAAAAAGCCTCTATTGCAAGCTTTTATCCTTGCTTATTCTTAAATTTATCACTATCCGGAACCGGATCATATCCAAAACCACCCCACGGATGACAACGTAAAATTCTCTTTATTCCCAACCAACTGCCTTTCCACACACCGTGAATTTTCAAAGCTTCAATAAAATATTCCGAACAACTCGGCTTATATCGGCATACATTAGGCATTATCGGTGATATGCATTTTTGATAAAACTTAATCATCGCAATCATTATTTGTTTTATCACTTTGCATCTCTCCATCACCTGAAAGCTGAATATTTATCTCTTCTACCGCCTTAACCGCTTTACGATATAAATATTCAAAATCTAAATCCAACGTATTATGCCTGCCGATAAAAACATAATTAACGTTTTTGATCCCATATTTAGCAAGCACCTCTCTGGCAATTGCTCTTAATCGCCGTTTTACTCGATTACGTATATTAGCTTTACCCAATTTTTTCGTAGCAGTAAAGCCGGCAAAGCAACAATTTTCCGTTGGATTCTGTTTAGATGAACAAAAAGCCGCCTGCAATACTATGCCGTTAGTAACGACTTTGTATCCGCGAGCGGCTTCAACAAAATATTTGCGTTTTTTTAATGCAAAAATTTCCATCTTAACAAGCTGTTAGGCCGATATTTTTTTACGACCATGAGCTCTGCGTGCCGATAAAACTTTGCGACCACCGACTGTAGCCATGCGAGTGCGAAACCCGTGGCGACGAGCTCTAACCAACTTAGAAGGTTGATATGTGCGTTTCATTTTATTTCTCCGGTTAATTAGTTATTATTTAAAGCTCCGAAATATTCCTCGGAGTCCTCGGACAACTGCGTTTATAGACTCAAAAATTTATCCTGTCAAGCATTTAAACTCTGTCGTTTAGCTTTTAAGAAAATTGCCACACCCAACGGGATTGTTAAAACATACACTATAACCACCAAACCCAAAGTAAGCCACGGCTGAGTAATTATAAACGAAGCAAACAAAGCAACTACCAACATCATTGGCATAATCATATACGACGGCACTTTCATCCGCTTAGTCGAAATAGTCGGTATTCTGCTGACCATCAAAAACGACACCAAACACAATAAAGTTGCACAAAATGCGTGAGAACGCACAATATAACTTACTTCCGGAAAATCAAACGATATCATACAAGGCATCATTGCAATAGCAGCAGCAGCCGGCGCCGGAACTCCCACAAAAAAGTTATGCCAATATTCCGGTTGTGGCTCTTCTTCCAACATTGTGTTAAATCTCGCCAAACGCATCGCCTGACCGATAACCATCAACAAACAGAAAAACCATCCGAATTTAGGCAAACTGTTTAACGACCATTGAAACATCAAAATTGCCGGTGCAACACCGAAACTGACAAAATCCGACAATGAATCCAACTCTGCTCCGAATTTGGTTGAACCTTTCAAAAATCTGGCAACACGCCCGTCTAATCCGTCAAACAACGCAGCAATAAAAACATAAATTACAGCTTTTACCCAATCTTGCTGTATGGAATAACGAATAGAAGTAACTCCGGCACACAACGCCAACATTGTAACAATATTCGGAGCGATTTTGCGAAACGGCAAACTTTTCAGTTTTTGCCGCGACAATTGCAGTTTTTGATTAATTTTTTCCATTATCTTATCACTCCTTCAACGGCTTTTGCATCATCTGTCAAATTAGCGATTATTGTTTCGCCGGCAACCATCGTCTGTCCCAAAACAACTTTAGGATTAACTCCTTCCGGCAAATAAACATCTAAGCGTGAACCGAACCTTATCATTCCGAAACGCTCTCCGGCTTTATATTCCTGACCGATTTGCGCATTACATACGATTCGACGAGCCACTAATCCTGCAATCTGCACAAAGCAAATTTCTTTACCACAGGTAGTTTTCATTGCTAATAATTGACGTTCATTATCTTTGCTGGCCTTATCAAGTGTAGCATTAAGAAATTTTCCCGGCACATAAACGGCATTGATAATTTTTCCCTCAGCCGGAGCTCGATTCACATGAACATTAAAAACGCTCATAAAAATACTGACACGGGTAAATTTCTTTTTGCCCATATTTAATTCTTCCGGCGCCTCAACTTTGGCAACCATCTGTACGATTCCATCTGCCGGCGACACTACAACGTTTTCAATATTCGGGGTAACACGTTGCGGATCACGAAAGAAATAATAGCACCAAACCGTCAAAACTAAACCTATCCATCCCAAGGGTTGCCAAATTATTGCCAGTAACGCTGTTACTGCCGCAAAAATTCCGACAAACCGCCATCCTTCATTATGAATATTGGGAACAAGATAGTCTTTCCATGATATATTAAAAGTTTTAATCATAATATTTTCCTCATTAAAAGCCCTTTATCTCACCGTGACGCTGTCATCTGCCGTGTCGATAAAAAGCAAAATTAACAATTAACGTTAGCACCAAAGCACATTTTATAGCAAAATACAACTGAAAAATTTTTATCAAAGAATAATCATACAAATTGAAAAAATAAACTTGCATTTATCAAAAATATTATGTATAAGACGGATAAATTTTATGCGCTTGTGGCGGAACTGGTAGACGCTGCAGACTTAAAATCTGTTGGTAGCAATACCGTGCCGGTTCGATTCCGGCCTAGCGCACCAATAAAAAAAGGCACCCTCGCGGTGTCTTTTTTTGTTGGTTTGATATAACAGAGTATCGAAGCGGCACGGGTGCCGGTTTGACTACCAGCGAGAGGCACACGGGGGTGTGCCGGTGAGGCTTTGCCGAACGAGCGCAGTGAAGCGAAGCTAAGCCGGCTTGAGCCGCACCAATAAAAAAGGCACCCTCGCGGTGTCTTTTTTTTATTTTTTAACAAAATATTATAACTTTTCATTTATCATTACAACAAATTTTGAAAGGTTCTATCATGTGGCTCTGGCTTATCGGTGCTTTTGTTTTCGGCATTCTGGCTCCTTTTATGGCAAGGCGTTTTGCCAAGTTTATGCCTGCCACCTTTGCCGGTGCTATTGTTGAACTTCTGCGCCCTGAAAAAAAATCTGCTCGCTATCGCCAACTTCCTCTTTATAAAAAACTCCTTTGGCGTTCTTTAATATTCGGATTGCTCAATACTGTCATTACTACTGTTTTATTGCTCGAATTTTCTTCTGCCTCTTTTGTAATCATTTATGCATGGATTCTCCTGCTCCTTGCCGAAATTGATATTAAAATGTTTCTGTTACCGGATATTCTCACGATTCCATTGCTTTTGTTAGGTTTGCTTGCCGCCAGCCTTAATAAAGGTGTGATAACTCTTGATGCAAGTATTATCGGTGCCTTTATCGGATATTTTTTTCCGGTTGCCGTCAGTTTGCTTATTGTTTGGTATAAAAAAGACGCTTTCGGCGGCGGCGACATAAAGCTTCTTTCGGCTTTAGGTGCATGGTTAGGTCTTGAAGGATTGCTTTATCTCATAACATTAGCATCCATCTTAGGTTTGTTATGGGCACTTATCAGACGTCAAAAATCTTTAGCTTTCGGTCCTATGCTTGCCATAGCCGGAATATTTATAATGATTTTCATCGGTTATTAATTTTTCAGAGGTACAAAATGGTTACTGTCAAAAAAACAAAAACATCCCAAGAAATCACCAACAAATTATACTACAACGACAAACAACGCCGTTTAGCCAAATTAGTCAGTGGCAATACTTTTGATCTGCTTATAATGTTTATAATTATAGCTGATGCAATAGTCCTTGGTCTTATGACCTCTCCCACAATGAGCTTTTACTACGACAATTTACTTTATCTGCTTGACAGAACTTTTATGGGCATTTTTATCATTGAAATGTTTTTAAAAATATTTGCTCTTAAACGTTCTTTTTTTCAATCCGGTTGGAATATTTTTGATTTAGTGATAATCGCCATATCATCTCTACCGTTTATGAGTATATTTATTATTCTTCGCTCTTTCCGTTTTCTCCGAATGCTAAAATACGGAAACCGTTTACCGCAAATTAGCAAAATAGCAAATGTACTTCTTAATATTTTGCCTTATTTTGCTGCTTTCTTGGCTATTTTTGCCATATTCTTTTATGTATTCGCTGTTATAGCAGTCAATCTCTATGGTGATACCTTTGATTCCTTCGGTAATTTAGGCAGTGCGTCTTTTACATTGCTACAAATATTCACTCTTGACGGTTGGGCTTCTTCCATCGCACGTCCGGTAATGATAGTATACCCCAATGCTTGGATATTCTTTAGCATTGTACTGCTAACTTCATTTCTCTTGGTTGTCAGCTTTATTGCTACAATTATCAGACAACCTGCCACAGAAAAAAAATAACTTTTTGCTTGCAAAAATAAATATCCGTGCTATAAGCTTCCCTCGAGTCTTTAGGCTCATTGTTATTAACATTTCGTGGGAGGACAGCCATTGTCTGCACCACGAACCTTAGATTAAAAGGGTGATTAAAATGGCTAAAACTAAGAAAAAAATTTTAGGTTTAATCAAGCTGCAAATCCCCGCCGGCAAAGCTAACCCGTCTCCTCCGGTTGGTCCTGCCTTGGGACAAAAAGGCTTGAATATTATGGAATTCTGCAAGGCTTTCAATGCCGAAACTCAAAAATTGGAACCTGGTATTCCGGTTCCGGTTATCATTACGGCATACGAAGACAAGTCTTTCACTTTTGTAACCAAACTTCCTCCGGTTGCTTATTATCTGAAAAAGGCTGCTAAAATTCAGTCTGCTTCTAAAGAGCCCGGTAAGGTTGTTGCCGGTCAGGTAACTTTGGCTCAGGTAAAAGAAATCGCCGAAACCAAATTACCGGACTTAAATTGCTCAACAGTAGAATCAGCTATGAACATGGTTAAAGGTCAGGCTGTTTCAATGGGTATCAAAGTAGTGGAGTAAGCTCATGGGAAAAAGAATTGTAAATGCATATAAATCTTTGGATAAGAACCAAGCTTATTCTTTGAAAGACGCAGTAAAAATCGTTAAAGAAAATGCCAAAGCAAAATTTGACGAAACCATTGATATAGCTATCAATTTAGGCGTTGATCCCAAATATGCCGATCAAATGGTCAGAGGTGTTTGCTCACTTCCTCACGGAACCGGCAAAAAAATCAGAGTTGCTGTTTTGGCTCAAGGTGAAAAAGCCGATCAAGCTAAAGCTGCCGGAGCTGATATTGTCGGAGCAGAGAACTTAATCGATTCAATTCTCGCCGGCAAAATCGACTTTGATCGCTGCATTGCCACTCCCGATATGATGGGTATGGCAGGTAAAGTTGCCCGCGTTTTGGGACCGAAAGGCTTAATGCCGAACCCGAAATTAGGCACTGTTACCGCTGATGTTGAAAATGCGGTTAAAAAGGCTAAAGCCGGTGAAGTTCAGTATCGTGTTGAAAAAGCAGGTATTGTTCATGCCGGTATTGGTCGTGCCAGTTTCTCGGAAGAGCAATTGTATGAAAATACTAAGGCATTTATTGATGCTATCAATAAAGCCAAACCCAGCGGAGTTAAAGGAACTTATATGAAAAAAGTATCTTTAAGCTCAACCATGGGTGTTGGTGTTAAAGTTGATTTGAATGCTTTGTAATTAATTCATAATTACGCAAAATAAAACCTTCGATAATATCGAGGGTTTTATTTTTTTACCCTTCAACCAAACGAATTAATCAAAAATGTCACCCCTTAAAAAAACAATGTCATTGCACAAATTAATTGTCTCCCTCAATAAAAATATAACCTGTCACCCCTGAGCCGATTGAAATGAGGCGAGGCAAATGTCATGCCTCAATCGGCACACCCTTTATTGTCATTGCGAGGAACAATAGTGACGAAGCAATCTCGGCAAATTAATTGTCACCCCTGAGCCGATTGAAATGAGGCGAGGCAAATGTCATGCCTCAATCGGCGAAAACAAAACGATCAAATATGTCATGCCTCAATCGGCGGCAGTCCGATTGATAAGGCATCTTCCGCTTTGCCCTTCCCCTTGCTGGCAAGGGGATAAGAGGGGATAAAATACTTCCTTTTTGCTTTATTTAAAAAAAGAATTCGAAGATGCCTTACTCCACTCACTTCGTTCGTTACGGGCATGACAATATTATTTTTCTCAGGGTTTGGGATTTATGAGCCGCATTTTTGTAGGTTCGGACTTGCGAGCCATAATAAACTCTTTTGGGTTTGGGCATAAGCAGATTTAAGATAAACAAAAATATCTCAACGCATGAAAACTTCCTTATTCGTTAACTTGTCTGAGTAAGCGCGCAAGCGATTACGAGTTTTAACGAA
>CACWKS010000022.1 GCA_902761535.1 uncultured Pseudomonadota bacterium | reverse complement strand
TCGCCCAATTCTATAAGATAGCGGTACTTATCTTCCCACGAATCAAAAAATGCAAAATTATCTATAAGCTCTTCAATCTTCATTTTTTTAACCTGCCTGTAACTTATTTTTTTTGTAACATTTTAATTAAGGATAAGCAACAAAAAACTATTGATACACAGAAGATAAAAAATAAATATCTGCTTGACAAAATTTAACCAAAAAAATATTATGCCACAAATTGAAGTTTTTTAGAGGATAAGATGTTACAAGTAAAGAAATTCAGCGGCACCTATAAAGAGATTTTACCCTTGGCTGATGTGTATATGCGCTCGTATAACCAATTATCAAAAGCTTATAAGTCACGTGCGGAGATGGCTTTATATACTAAAGTTTCTTTTATCAAAAAATTGGAGACTTGGGCAATAAATCAGGCTGATGGAAAAGAACCGTTTATTTATGTTCTATACAATAATGATAAGCCTTGCGGTGTTATGCGGCTTAATCACATACCTGATGATTATAGAAAAATTAATGATAATTATCAGGCCGTTGAGAAGGAAAGAGGATATTTGGACGGATGGCAAATTGCTCGAAATCGCCGAATTGATTATTCGACACGCTTTAATTATACAGATAATACGCTGATATTAAATCAAATATATCTGGCACCGGAAGAGCAAAATAAGGGCTTTGGAACTTATTTCATCAAACAGGTTTTTACCGAATTACATAAACGTGGTTATAATCAATTTATTGTTGAATATAATGATAATAATATCAACGGCAAAAAATTTCATGAGGGTGTTTTATGTGCAAGAAAAATTGCTCATACTACCGATTTTGATCATATAACAACATCAAAAAGGGGAAAAACAAATTTTTGCTTAAGTCCGGTTTCTATCGGAATAAGCAATTTTTCTGAGGTATTAGATAATATTGCCGTTATAGAACGGTATTTTGCAAACAAGGCAAAAGGACTATAATTATGTTGAAAAAAATTAACACTTGGCAAGATGCCTTTGATAATGATATTGATTTATGGTGCTATCCAAAGGATAAATCGGCGGATAATATTTTGTTGGTGGCACGATTTCATGGTGATGAACCGGAAGGAGAATTTTGTCTGCGACAAATGTTGGAGGAATTGCAAAACGTAAAAATTTCTTCTCCGTATAATATATATATTTTGCCTTGTTTGAATCCATCGGGGAGTAAGTTAAAAACTCGAGCTAACGGACGAGGAATTGATTTGAATCGCAACTATCCGACCGAAAATTTTGCGGCAATCAGTGTTAATCCGCATACCAAAGAAATGTCGTCAGGTGAGCCGGGATCAGAAATTGAAACACAGATTATGATGAAAATTGTGCAAGATTATGATATTAAGCGCATTCTTTCCATTCATTCGGATTTGTATTTGATAGATTATGACGGACCGGCAGAAATTTTGGCAAAGCGTTTCAGTGATTTATGCGGATATCGCTTGGTTGATAATATAGGCTATCAGACTAACGGTTCTTTCGGAACTTGGGCGGGAGTTGAAAGAAAAATTCCTTTGATTACGGTTGAAACATGGCATGGTGAAAGCGAGCAGGAGATGATGAAGATATGGCATGAGTTAAAACCGGCAATTTTTGATTTTTGCCTACTGAAATAAGCTGTTATTTGAAATTTAAAAGTTTTGTTAGGTGGTACTGATTCTTTCATTTTTTATTTACGTTACTTTTTGGCAACAAAAATTAACCAAAAATTGTTGGGATATTCGCAAACCCTGAGAAAAAATATTAATGTCATGCCCGTAACGAACGAAGTGAGTGGAGTAAGGCATCTTCGAATTTTTTTTATAATAAAGCAAAAATAAGGAAATATTTTATCCCCTCTTATCCCCTTGCCAGCAAGGGGAAGGACAAAGCGGAAGATGCCTTATCAATCGGACCGAGGGGAAGGACAAAGCGGAAGATGCCTTATCAATCGGACCGGTGCCGATTGAGGCATGACATATTCGGTCGTTTTGTTTCAATCGGCTCAGGGGTGACAGGTTAAATATTAATGTCATGCCCGAAACGAACGAAGTGAGTGGAGTAAGGCATCTTCGAATTATTTTTATATTTATATTACTTTTTGGCAACAAAAAGTAACCAAAAATTGTTGGGATATTCGCAAACTCTGAAAAAAAATAATGTCATCACGAGGAGGGAGTATAACGACCGACGTGGTGATCTTGGCTTATTTAATTCGACCGAGATTGCCGCGTCGCCGTTGGCTCCTCGCAATGACATATCATATCATTGTCACCTCTGAGCCGATTGAAAAGAGGCAAGCCAAATATGTCATGCCTCAATCGGCACCGGTCCGATTGATAAGGCATCTTCCGCTTTGCCCTTCCCCTTGCAGGCAAGGGGATAAGAGGGGATAAAATACTTCCTTTTTTTGCTTTATAAAAAAAACTCGAAGATGCCTAACTCCACTCACTTCGTTCGTTACGGGCATGACAGGTTTTTGTTTATTAGAATAGTTTCAATACGGCGCTTCCGGATTGAGCGGCTAAAGACAAGGCGTTAATCGCCAGTTGTTGGCGGGTTTGCAAGGCAAGATAATTAGCCGATTCCTCATTCATATCCGCCAAAACTAAATTATCCGCACCGGTTTGCAACACATCAATTAAAGCATCGGTGAATTTTTCGCGATTGGTGATGACGGCATAAGAATTACCCAGTTCTTCGGAAATCCGGCGCAAGGAGGAAGTTGCGTCTTGCAGTTGGTTGATGGCAGTTTCGATATCGGCGGCACTATGCCAATCGGCTTTGATCAAACCTAAGGATGCGGCATCGGCATGTTGCCCCTCAACCGTGTAGCTGTGCGAGCGGATCTCGTTGAATATAACATTCAAATCACCGCCGTTGAGCAAGTTAATCCCTTGATACGACGCGTCTTGTATCAACTTGTCATATTGCTCATAAAGGGCATTAAACTGCTCGTTATAAGTGCTGAAATCTGCCGCCTCTCCCATCGTGCCGGCGGAAGAAGTTTCATATAAATAACCTAAATCAAGATAATAAATATTCTCAACCCCGCTGATGTCTTCCATCCACTTATCACCAGCTGCCCATCGGGTATAAACACTTCCGCTATAAGGATGCTCGGGGTCAAAGTTATTGACTGTATCATAAGAGCTGAAAGCTAACTCTTTGAGACTCATTATCCTGGCGCTCGCGCCGTCGTCGCTTACCCAGGTAACTACCCCGACAGCAGTTTTAGAGCCATCATAATCTGTCGCTTTACCATAGCTCAAATCACTATACATCACATCTCCCAGCTCCGGCTTGGTAGCATTAGCCGAAAATTTGTTTTCTAAAAGCGAGAAGGCACGAACGTAGGAGTTAGAGTCCTTATAGTTGAGGTAACTATTACCATTAGACAGACTCAATAGCCAAGAATTGCCGTTACTGTTATCGGACGACGACCAATAATAATCATTATTACTTAAACTCTGCGCTTCGGCACCTCGCTCTGCCAAAAGGGATAAAGTATCGTTGATTGCTTGTTTGTTATTACTAGTTGGGCGCGCTTCTGAATATAAGCCGTTATCAATAAATATCTCTCCGGTTGCGGTTCCTACCAATGTATTTCCATATTCGCTGACAAATTGGTCATATTCTGCTTGATTAACTATTGTTATATTTTCCTCGCCAATTTCATAATTGTATTCTATTTTTATATAATAGCCATCCTTTTGCAATTGTGCATATTCTTCTTGCGAGATTTCAATTTCATCCCCATAAGTATCTATTTTATAATATTTCGTCTCAAACTCGCCATAAGCATCCATCAGCTCACCGATTGCCGGCAGATACCATTTACCTTGACCGAAGTTTTCATCATCAGCAGTAATTCCGGGGGCATAAAATTGCGTTGTTGCATAGGCAGCTAAACCATCTTCCCCGATTTGGTCAATAATCGCTTGAGTATTGGTTCGACCATCATAAAATGCATCGATTTTTAATTTGCCGGCGCCACCGCTGTTACCGGCGGCGGTGATGGCGGACTGGGCGACTGATTTCATCTGTTCTATCATCTTCAATCCCGCTTCAACCCCCTCATTGGCGGCGGCAATGGTTTGTATCCCTTGCCCCATGCTGTCGAGCAAGGCGTCTAAATCCGCGGCACGGTTGTTCAAAGAACGGGCTTGATAAAATGAGCTGGCATTGTCAATCGCCGAATTGACCTTTTTACCGGTCGAAAGCCTGGTTTGGGTGGTTGACATTTGGTTAGCCAAAGATTTTAAGGAGCTCAAATTGCTCCGCATACTCGCGGTCAAGGTAATACTGTTACTCATAGCAGCCTCCTTTCAAATTTCCTATTATCATCACAAGGAGAACGAATGTTCGACATGGCATCAATCTTAAACCTGTCATGCCCGAAGTGAGCAAAGCGAACGAAGTAAGGCATCTTCGAATTCTTAAAAATTCGTAGACCGCTAATCTCGCTCGTTCCTCGTTCAAGCGGTGACATTTTAAATCAGCAAAAAACGGCAATAAAAGACTCCGGTTATTTGGGCAATAACCTTGAGAATTTTGATAATTTAAGCGAGCTTTTGCCATTCTAATGCTCCATAAGTGTATGCTTTTACTAAACTATATACTTATTATACCACATTTTTCACCCTTATGCAAGCAAAAAACAACAAGCTTAACCTAAGTTTATTAAAATTTTCTAAACATTAAACGATTCTATTAAAAAATTTTTTTGTGTCAGTTACTTATATAATGATATAAGCAGGCTGTTTAGCTAAAAAAACATAAAAATCAATTACTTATTTGATTGTAACAATTGTTAAATTTTTGTGTTTTGCCTTATGTGAAAAAAATATTTAACTTCAACATCAGATATAACATTTTAGGACTTACTAAATGTCAAAGATTCATTCTACAGCCGTCATTGAGGACGGCGCTAAGATTGCCGATACCGCCGAAATCGGTCCTTTCTGTTGGGTTAGTTCACAAGCCAAAATTGGCGAAAATGTTCGTCTTTTGGCTCGTGTTACTGTTTATGGTGATACAACCATTGGTGATGGCACGGTTGTTTTTCCGGGTGCTTGCTTAGGAACCGGTCCTCAGGATCATGGTAACGAGTTTGTCCCCGGTGCCAAGGTTATTATCGGCAAAAACAACGTCATCAGAGAAAATGTTACTATACATGCCGGAACTCCCAAAGAGCACCAGACAACTGTTGTCGGCGATAATTGCATGTTTATGGTCAATTCACACGTTGCTCACGATTGTGTCGTCGGTAATGATGTAATCATGACCAACAATGCGGTTATCGGCGGCCATGTTCATATCGGCGATGGTGCTGTTTTGGGCGGCAATTCTGCCGTGCATCAGTTCTGCCGTGTCGGTCGCAAGGCCATGATCGGCGGTCTGTCCGGTGTGGCTCGCGATGTTATTCCTTTCGGTATTGTTACCGGAGACAGGGGCAAATTGCGCGGGCTTAACCGTATCGGTATGATGCGCAGCGGTATGTCGGAAGCCGATGTTAAATCGGTAAGCCATGCCTTTATGTATCTTTTCAAAAGTGAAGAAGATAATTTCGATATCCGTTTGGAAAAAGCCAAAGATAAATACAAAGACAATCCGTTGGTAATGGAGCAGATAGATTTTATAGTCGAGGGACTTGCCGGTCGCCGCAAGATTATGACCGCATAAACTTTTTTTGAGATTCCCTGTGAAGGGGTGATTGATTTAACTTGTTTGTTAAGTCAATTTTTACAAAACTTGATATATGATGGACCTAAATGAGCGCGTGAAATGGTCGCCGTCAGCGTTTGTTGCTTAAGGCCGCTGTTTGAAACAGCCTCAAAGTTCATCATAATATCAGGTTTTTTTATAAGAAGGAAGCTAATTCGATGAGCGATAATAATCGTAAATTAGGCATCATCGCCGGGGGAGGGGATATTCCCGCCATGCTGATCAATCATTGCCTGGCGCATCATATTGATTTTGCTGCTTTGGCCATTGAGGGTAATGCCGATACCGAATTTTTCAGCGGCGACAAATTTGCTTATAAATGGATTCGTATCGGTCAGGCCGGCAGCGGATTTAAATATTTTGCTGATGAAAAAGTTACCGATGTGGTTATGATCGGCACGATTCGTCGTCCTGGTTTTTTGGATTTGATACCCGATTTGCGAACTACCGCATTTTTTGCCCATGTCGGTGCCAAAGCTTTGGGCGATGACGGAATTTTGCGCGCGGTAACTTCCGAAATCGAAAAAGAAGGAATGCATGTCAAAGGCATTCACGAAATAATGCCGGAACTTTTAATTCCTCAAGGAATATTAACCAAACACAAGCCTTCCAAAACAGATATTATTGATATCAAACGCGGAGTTGAAGTTGCTTTTGAGCTCGGACGTTTGGATGTCGGACAAGCCGTTGTTGTGCAACAAGGTTTAGTTTTGGGGGTTGAAGGTATCGAAGGCACTGATGAGTTGATAAAACGTTGCCAAAACTATCGCCGCAAAGGTGAGGGCGGAGTGCTGGTAAAATTGCGTAAACCGCAACAAGATATGCGTATTGATTTGCCGACCATCGGTTCAAGAACTATCGAGCTGGCTCACCAAAGCGGTCTGGGCGGAGTAGTTGTTCACACCGGCAACGGTCTTATTATCAATCAAGATGCCGCTGTCGCCTTGGCCGATAAATACGGTATGTATATCATGGGAGTAAACCCTGATGAGTTCCTCCAAAATTAAAATTTATCTTATTGCCGGTGAACCCAGCGGTGATTTGCTCGGCTCGCGCCTTATGCGTGCCTTGCGCTCAAAAGCCGATGTCGAGTTTTTCGGTATTGGCGGCGACACTATGCAGCAAGAAGGACTGGATTCTTTATTTGATATTTCCGATTTGGCAATTATGGGATTGTCCGAAGTTATTCCCAGTATTCCTAAAGTATTGCGCCGAATTAAACAAACGGTCGATGATATTGTTCGGCTCAAACCCGATGTTGTGGTTACTATTGACAGTTGGAGTTTTTGTTCTCGGGTGCATAAAGCTTTACGCAAACTCAACACCGGCATCAAACAAATTCACTATGTGGCGCCGCAAGTTTGGGCATGGAAAAAGCGCCGCGCCAAAACCATGTATAAATATATTGACGAGCTTTTAACCTTGTTGCCCAACGAGCCGCAATATTTTACTCCTTACCATCTCAAGGCTGATTTTGTCGGACATCCGGTTATCGAAAGTGCTGCTTTAAAAGCCGACGGCAAAGAATTTCGCAAATCGCATAACATTCCTTCCGATAAAAATATTATCACGATTCTTCCCGGCTCTCGTCATAATGAAGTAAGCCGATTGTTGCCTGATTTTATCTCCGCCGCACGTTTGCTTTATGCCGAACATAAAGATATGTTTTTTGTGCTTCCCACGGTTAAAACCGTTTCGAAACGGGTTAAAAAAATGGTTGCCGCTCAAGATATACCTTTGCTGGTTGTTGAAACCGAACAAGAGCGTTACGGAGCTTTTCAGGCATCATCAGCAGCTATTGCCGCCTCCGGAACCGTAGCCTTGGAATTGGCAATGTGTAATATTCCTCACATTATAGCCTATAAAATATCAAAATTAACTTATATGTTGGTGAAAGCATTGATAAAAATAAAATACGTCAATCTTACCAACATCTTGCTTAATCGTTTGGTTGTTCCCGAGTTGATACAATATGACTGCACTCCCGCCAACATTGCGCTTAATATCGAGCGATTATTGGCTCACAATGATGGTTACAAAAATCAAATGCAAGGTTTTGCCGAGGTCAAAAAATATTTAACCGACGGCAAAGAAACTCCCAGTGCTAATGCCGCTTCAATAATACTAAAGGTTGTGCAATGATAAACTTGCTTATTTCTTGCTGGAAATCCGATCACGCTCGTCGCATTTTGTGGTTGCCGGTATTTTTCGGTTGCGGCATAGGTTGTTATTTTTTGCTCCCCTTTGAGCCTAATAAATGGATAACGGTTTGGATAATGGAATTTATCATAATATTAGCCGTTATATTCCGTCATCGTATGCGTGTATTGTATTATATGGCGGCTTTGTTTGTCTCGGTTTTGGGTTTTACCGCTATTCAACTCAAAAGCATTTATCTGAATAATTTCCCGGCGGAACTATATGGAAAAACTTCTTATTTTAAGGGGGTGATTACCAAAGTTGACACTAATTATCGCGGCAAACCGAGATTTACCTTTGACGGGTTGGAAGATTTTGACGGCCGTAAATTTGCCGGAAAATATCGTATAGCTTTGCGTTCTGATGATAAAACCGCAGCGGTGGGAGATTGTGTGGAATTGGTGGGAACAATTATGCCGCCGGCTTATGAAACAGCCGTGGGCGGTTTCCAACTTGATCGCAAAAGTTATTTTGACGGATTAAAAGGCAACGGTTATGCCGAAAGCAATTTTTTCCCGGCTGAATGTGCAGTGAATGACCAAGGATATATCAGCTCAAAAATTGGTTTTTTGCGTCAAAAAATTGTTCGTCACATTATGCGTATTCTACCGCCTGGTGAATCTTCCATAGCCGCCGCAATTATTGCCGGTGACAAAAGTTTGCTGTCATTTCAACAACAAGAACAATATCGCAATGCCGGTCTTGCCCATTTCTTGGCCATATCCGGTCTGCATATGAGCTTGCTGAGCGGCTTGATGTTTTTTGTTGTTCGCTTAATTTTGGCATTTATTCCGTGGATTTCACTTCGTTATGATTCCCGCAAAATTGCCGCCTTTTTTGCACTTGGCATCGGCTTGATATATTTGTTTATTTCCGGCATGGCAGTTCCGGCCCAGCGAGCCTTTATTATGATAACAGTTGTTTTATTGGGAGTTATAACCAATCGCCGTGCCATTTCGATGTATTCTGTTGCACTTGCCGCTTTCATTATTTTGTTATTATCTCCGGAAGTTTTAATTTCGGCCAGTTTTCAGATGTCATTTGCCGCCGTTATCGGTTTGGTTGCTTTTTATGAGAGATATTCAACCGCCATCCACAATTATTTAGCTAAAGGCAATCGAATATGGCAAGGGATAAAATTATATATCTTGGGCATTATTATCACCGATTTTATTGCCTCGCTGTCAACTCTGCCTTTTGCCATATACCATTTTAATATGGTGGCAATATACACTACTCTGGGTAATTTGGCATCCGGTCCGATAATCGGCTTGGTTATCATGCCTTGTGTGCTGTTCAGTTTGTTGTTGATGCCTTTGGGATGGGATAAGCCGTTTTTAATTCTCGGCGGCCATGGCATTGATTGGGTAAATCATATCACGGCTTTTGTTTCATCTCTTCCTCATGCCAAATTATACGTTCCCTCCATGCCTTGGGAAGGTTTACTGCTGATTACCTTGGGCGGACTATGGCTGGCAATATGGCAGGCAAAGTGGCGCATATGGGGAGTTTATGCTATACTATTAGGCTTGTTGAGTATTGCTTTTGTTCGCACCCCCGATATCATTGTCGGTGATAATCTCAAAGCAATCGCTTTCAAAAATGAAAACGGGCATCTTGAAATGGTGTCAACTCGCGGCGGTGGTTTTATCAAACAAGCATGGCGTCAGCGTTATCCGGTTGACGATAATGTTGCAATGCTTAAGGCTCATCCGGAATTTTGGATTGAGGGAGATATTGTAACCGTAGGAACCAATCAGTATAATATCAAAGATATCATCGGTTTCAGCGCTTATAAAAAAGGCGATGATTATGTTGTCAAAACAATTCGTGATGACATCGGCTTCCGCCCGTGGAACCGAAATAATTATAATCAACCTAAATAAAAAAAGGAAAACGGTGCCGAGGACTTAAGCCCCCAACACCGTTATTTTTTCTTCGCCTATTCAACCTTGCGGTTGTTAAGGCGGTTGTCGCGGATTGCCGCGCCGATGATGGCGGGCACCGCGACCAGTGCTACCATCGCCACCAAGACGATGATAGCTTGCCACCCTATTGTGATGGCAGTGCTGATCGCCATCACGGCAACCAGCATACCCAGCACCATCTGGCTGGGTGTCCTCGGCTTGGCGAGGAAATTGAGTGCCGCAAGGCACCCGACGGTCAAAAGACCGTCTGCAGATTCCACGTAGGGAACCTGCATTTTTCTCATGGCATAGTTGAATTTCTGTGCCATAATTTTTCCGGACACCTTACCCATCTTTCGAAGTCTCGATGCCGGTATTTTTTTTAATTTTGCCACCAATCCATGGAATCAGATATTGGTTATTACAAAGTCGTACTTTTGCTCCCGTTGCAACCTTGCAAAAACTTGGGCGGGCTTGCCTAGCCTCATATTTGCTTTTTTGCAAATATTTATCACTATCCTCACGGATAATACCTCCGACAATTTTTTTATCCAAACCCGGTTCTTTAGGTATCAGTGGCAAAGATTAATAATAAAAAAAATTATATTCAACACCTATAGTATACCATAATTTACCCCCCCCCACAAGTGTTTTTTTATTCAATAAAATCAATGCGTTATATTATAATTTTCAATTTAAACCTCATTTTCCGAGTCGTCATTTTACTATTATCCTGCCTCAATCAGCGAAAACAAAACGACCAAATATGTCATGCCTCAATCGGCGTCAGTCCGATTGATAAGGCATCTTCCGCTTTGTCCTTCCCCTTACAAGTAAGGGGATAAGAGGGGATAAAATACTTCCTTATTTTTACTTTATTATAAAAATAATTCGAAGAAGCCTGACTCAACTCACTTCGTTCGTTTCGGGCATGACATTATTGTTTTCAGGGTTTGGGATTTATGAGCCACAATTATTCTGGGTTTGGGCATAAGCAGATTTAAGATAAACAAAAATCAAACAACGCATGAAAACTTCCTTATTCGTTAACTGTTTGAGCAAACGCGTCAAGC
>CACWKS010000021.1 GCA_902761535.1 uncultured Pseudomonadota bacterium | reverse complement strand
TCGGTTCGGAATCGCGTCACGAGCCGCACGCCGAATGGCGTATGGCGAAGTGGTAAGATCATCGGGCGGAAAGCCCGATACATCCAGGTCAAGCAGCCAGCTGTATTGTAAAAAAGCTTGATTTAATTACAGATTTATGTTATATTGCATGCAGTATCCGTATTTAATAGATGAGGTGATAGAATGAAAAAAATTTTTCTTACAGACGATGTTGGGGTATATCTTTGTTCTGATGAAGGACGTGCAAATGAATACCATAAAGCTGTGCGCGGTACAGAAGTTGGGGCAAAGGCAATAGAAGAATATCCTGAAACTCTTATCTTACACGGGAATGATGATAATGATTTTTTGTTGACATGGCATGGCAAAAACTGGCATGTCAATGATGGGTGCGATAGTATTCTACATCCAAGAAATTTTATTGATTCTTATCAAGAGAATATAAATGAACATCGTTTTGACATTATGTTTGAAGCGAAAGGTATGTTTTTCGTGACAAAAGAACAGGCAAAGGTTCTTTTATTTGAACCTTATACTGAAAAATTTGCTGATACGCTTAAACAAATTCTTGCATCAGACAATTTAATGGAACGTAAATTGGAAATAAAAGAAGCCATTAGAAAAAGAAAAGAATTCCTGGATAATGATTATAAACTAGCTTGGAGAGCTGTTCAGCAACACAATACGAGAGTTAAAAAAAAGAAAAAAGAAAAGTCCTCCCTGGAACAAAAAGCGACGAAACAAAGCTTTTTAGATATGGCTTTTCTTGATAAATTTCAAACAAAATAATAAACATTTAAAATCTGTTTTATGTTGTTTGTTGGGGCATTTTTTATGAGTGTTTCCATTACATAACTTATCTGTTCTCTAATACCCAAAACTTCGGAGCGGTGGGCTTTCAAGAGTTCGATGATTGTACACCGCGTGCAGCCAATAAAAAGCCACCCCATGAGGGTGGTTTTTCTATTGGTGAGCCCGGCGGGATTACTTCGCTTACGCTGCGTTGACAGCGCTCGTTCGCGATATATCGCTCATCGGCACACTTCCGTTTGCCTCTCGCTTGTACTCGAACCCACTTCCCCGCGGGTTCTCATCCCAACTTCACCATTGGTGAGCCCGGCGGGATTCGAACCCACGACCCTTTGATTAAAAGTCAAATGCTCTACCTACTGAGCTACGAGCCCGAACTCAAAAACTAACAGCACATATAAAATATAAAAAATATCAAGTCAATAAAAAAATAAAAAAAAATTTAAATGTAAGAAATTTGTTAATAATTAGTTGTTACAATAAATTCAAATTTTATGAAACAAGTGAGGTTAAAATGGAGAATAATATCAATAATAGCGCTGATAATGAAGGAAAATACGAAATTTTGCAAAATGCCAATGGCGAAATATTGATTATGATTAAACAGCGTCATGGCGGACCGGAGAATCCGCGTTTTGTATATGATGGTGGAGATACCGCATTGCTGTATCGTAGTCGTGAAAGCTCGGTATTTTTGGGTGGAATCAATGAGGAGGCTCGCAATCCGCTGAAAATTGTTGATGAGGTTATTGTCGCCGAAATAGATGGTGAGGAAGTTGCACGTGAATATTTGGTTCCGGTACGCTTGGTACGCGATCTTAAATCCGTATTAAACTAATAAAATTCAGTCTAATTTTTCTTAAATAAGGGCTTGCTTTACAAGCTCTTATTTTGTATAAGAAAAGAGTATCAGAAACAGAGGTATTATCTCAATGGTCATAAATTTATTTATCGGACTTATTTTGATTTCAGCTGCTTCCATGTTTATTACTCAAGGCAAGCGTCGCAAAATTTGGTCGATTCTATTGTTGGCAGCATTGTGCGGAGTCTCCTGGATGGTAGTTCATGATCTGCATATCGTTAGCGATTCGGGCTTTATGTATCAATGGTTGCCATATCCAAAACTTCAAGCTGATTTTAATATATCAGCATCTTTGCATATGCAGCAGATGTTGACTCCTATGCTTTATTTATTGGCGATTCTGATATTCTTCAATATAATAGATAATAAAGAAAGTTATTCGCTTAATATAAGTGTACTTAACCTGTTGTCTTTTATTATGATTATATTGCTGGCTTCCGGTCATGACTTATTCCAGCTAATGTTTGCTTCGGCTTTGCTTTCCATAATATGTTTTTATATTCCAGACGATGCCCAATCTCGTCATAAGCTCTTTATATACAATTTTTTAGCGGAAATGGCTTGTTTTACGGCTTTGTCAATTGTTTATAGTGCGGTTGGATCTATCAGTCTCAGTACAATAAGCAATTATAGTGCCAAAATTCCTCATAAAGATTTTGTTGCCTTTTTGTTATTGTTTTCTTTTGGTTGTAAAGCTGGTTTAGCATTCTTTAACGGACATTATAATGCTTTGTTTTCACAGCCGTTTAATCGTTTATGCTCTGTATTTGTGCTTTCTTTGCCGTTTTCTTCATTAGTATTATTGGCAAAACTCTCACCGCTGGTCAGTGGTTCACTTTTTGCTGATATGGTTAAATATTGGTGTTTGTTAAGTTTTATGATTGCCGGAATTCATACTTTGGTTGCAGATTCTTATCGCAGCAAAATAATTGCCGTAGCTCAGATGTTTTATGCTTTGGCTTTTTATAATATATATATCGATGCGTCTCAGTTATACATAATAACCCCGAAATTATTATCTGTTATGCTGATGTGCATGAGTATAATTTACTATATTACAACACCATATTTTCAAAAAACGATTTTTCTTAAATTATTTCAGTTAATCGGATCGTTTATTATTTTTAATGCGATTCTTATTTTTATTACAGGGCTGCTGCCATCGCAACAAATTTGGCTTGCCTTTTTTTATGCCGCAATTTTGGGAATGCTTACGCGAATGCTGATGATTGATGAGATATCGGTTAATTCTTATTTTAACGAAAATAGAAATATTTTAGGTGCAATAAGCACGGTTATTTTGTCTGCGGCGATTATCTTATATACAAGCGAATCACGAGATTGGTTGCAAATGATTAAATTATGCGGTGTATTTGTTCTGTTTTCAGCTGTTCCCTCGAATTTTTTTGCTAAGATTATCAAGTTAAATTTATGGAATTACAACATTATTGAATCCGTTTATGAAAAATTGTTTGTCACTCCGCTAAAATTTTTTGGTCGAATATTGTGGTTAGCTTTTGATTTTATGCTTATTGAGCGAGGAGTAATCGGTTCCGCGGTATCATTTGGCGAGTTTACATCAACTAAATTGCGTAATCTGCAGACGGATTTCCCTTTTTCATGGATGTTTTGGTTGATTTTTGGGGTAGGATGTTTAATCGTATTTGCGGGAGTTTATACCTATGACTAATCAATTGATGATGTTGTCTTTAATAGTTATAATTCCCTTTTTGGGAATGTTGTTCGTGTTGACATCCAAAGACGATTCTCTTTCAAGTCACAATAACAGTTCCAATGTTGCAGTTTTTACGATTCTCTCTAATATTATTATGATATGGCAAATTTTTGCGTTCATTAAAAAAACTCAAAACGGAATGCAATTGCAACAAACTATCCGATGGTTGGATTATCTGGGAATTAATTTTGTTTTTGCAGTCGATAATATGTCTTTGTTGCTTATTTTAGCTGTCCATATCATTATTTTAGGCGGTATAATATTTATCCGTACCGAAGATATCAAACAAAAGGCTATGATGGCTTTTTCATTATTGTTTCTCAGTATGACCACCGGATTATTTATCAGTAACGATATTTTTTCATTCTTTATTTTTTATGAAGGAATGTTATTGCCGTTGTTTATGCTGATCGGCATGCATGGCGAACTTAAAAAAAATTCCTTGTTAAATGGCTTCTTTATCTACAATTTAATAGGTTGTATAATCTTTTTATTGGGAATTTTGTGGGTTTATAAAAATGACGGCATTGTGTCAATGGAAGCTTTTGCCCGCCTCAGCAGCCGCAAATCTTATATTCCGTGGATTTGGCTGGCATTTACCATAGCATTTATGTTTCGCATACCTATTTGGCCGTTTCATTATTTTATTGCCGCCATCAATACAAAATTGCGCAATCCGTTGGTTTTTATAGAGGTTTCTTTGCTGCCGCTCAGCGGATTATATGCTCTATATCGTTTTTGGCCTAATTATATTCCGCTTGAAATATCACAACATTTCGTCTGGATCAATGTCATTGGTGTCTTGACTATGTTGTTTATCAGTTTGATCGGATTTGCCAATTCAGATTCTCAATATCGGGTATTTGCTTATTCAACAATCTATTATATTATGTATCTGCTAGGTATTTTCAGCCAAAACAAAAACATTTTTGCCAATCTTAATTATGCACTTTTCGGATTCTTGTTGGTATTGGGCGGACTAGAGGTGGTTACGGCATATATTCGTCGTCAAGAATTATTACATGCTAGCAGTTCACAAGGTTTTTTATGTCGTGCACGTCGATTATCACTTATATACAGTTTTCTTATATTTTCGGCTGTCGGATATCCTATATCATCAATGTTTACCAATAACTTTTTAATATTATCCCAGTTATTATCAGTTAATATCCATATGGGGGCTGTTTTAGCTCTGTCTTGGTTGTTGGTTTCCATATCTTTGATTAGCGAAATGTTACGCTTAAAAACTGATAACAAAGAATGTTTTTTGGGTAAGTCCAATGATTTGCCCAAAGATTGTTTCATTTATATGCTGATTATTATATTTATGTTGTTAATGTCCTTTATCCATCCGTTATGGTTTGTTTTCACCTCTTAAATTTTTTGGAAATAAAGAAATGTTATCACAGTGGTTTATAATGTTACCGGAAATCTTACTGATTTCATTTATATTAATCGCAAGTTTAGTCAATTACTATCGTAGCGAAAAAACTCCTAAAACTTTTTTCACTTTAGCTCAATTTTTTCTTATTGCGGTATTTTTGTTTACCGTAGTTTTTTATAATAAATCGGTTTTTCCTGCATATTGGCAAAATACACCTTTAATAACATTGTTCAAATCTTTTGCCTATTTATTATCACTAGGTTGGCTGTATTTATCATCCAAATGGTTTCTTAATAAAAATCGTCCTTCGGGAATCTTTTGCGGAATTATTTTCATACAATTGTTGTTGTTTGACATCTTGGCATCATCGACATCTTTATTGACCTTGGGTGTAATTATTCCTTTATTGTTTTCAAGTAATTTATGTTTAATTATGCGGCATTGGGATATTGATAAGGTAAAGCCGGTTGCTTTTCGCTATGTGATTACATCGTTGATTTTTACGGTTCTTTTGTGGATTGCCGTAATTATGCTGTATTTTTTATCATCAAGTTTTGAATATTCTGCTGTACAACAATATTTAACCGCACAAGCACACAACAATTATTATATTTTAATTGCCATAGCTTTAATTATAGCCGTATTTATGTTTATGTTGGGCGTAGCACCTTTTCATATATGGTATCTTGATTTTATCAGCAACGGAGTTTTACCTGTTTGCGGATTTATAACTCTGGTTGTTCCGCTGATAATTTTTTGCACATTAGTTAATTTGTTAAAAGATTGCTTGTTTCCCTTTAATAACTATATCGAAATTTTGTTATCATTCTTTGCCGGACTTTCGATCATAATCGGTGCAGTTTCATCAAACGGTGAGCAAAATATTCGTCGTCTATTTGCATATTTGGCAATTTATTGTTGGGGAATATGTCTGTTGGGTTTAACCGATTTATCTCCTTCATCAATCATAGCTTCATTTGCTTATATTATTATATCAATCTTATCTTTTGCCGGAATTTATACCGTATTTTTAGGTTTTAAATCTCATAGCGAATATCTTAGCGATTTTGCCAGCCTCAAGGGTTTTTCTAATACACGTCCTTATATGTCAGCAGCTTTGATGATTTTTATGTTTTCTTTTATCGGATTAGCACCTACTTTTGGATTTTCGGGTTATATGTTGATAATCAATAATCTGTTAGCTGATTCGGCTTGGTTAAAAGTCATAATTTTAATCAGCGGAATGTTTATCGCTGCGAAATCCTGTCTGAATATTATTCGCGTCGTTTATTTTAATAATATGCGCCAAAGCTATGATCGTCCTGACAAATCAATATATATTTGCCTGTTTATCATCGTTGCAATAATATTATTGTCATTATTTAATCCTAATTGGCTGATACGCAATGCCTTTGTTATGGTGGGAGGTATTAACTAGTGGCTGATATTGGAAAATGGCAATGGCACGATTACGATGTTTTGGATTCAACTAACGATTTAGCCCTCAGCTATCCCGTATACAATAACGATGTCCATATTATCTTTACCGCCCTATCCCAAACCAAAGGACGGGGCAGAATAGGGCGGCGGTGGTTTTCACCTCGCGGCAATTTATACATGAGCCAGTTGTTTTTCTCATCGCTTCCGTCTAACCAAATGGTTTATGTTGTAGCTTTGAGTATAGTTCAAACTATCAAAAAGTTTAGCCCTGATTCATATCCTCAGATTAAATGGCCGAATGATATATTGTTAAATAATCATAAAGTTTGCGGGATATTGATTGAAAAAAGATCTGATGATGCTTATGTCATCGGTATCGGATTAAATTTAACTCAAACGCCGCAAATTGAAACAGTTTATCCGGCTGCTTCTCTTCGCGATTTTGCTATTGATATTTCTCGCCGAGAATTTATCAGCACTTATATTTCGCTGTTTGAAAAAAATTTAATGCGACCTTTTGCTGAAATAATCGATGATTTTTTATCCTGTGCGTACCGCTTACGGCAAACTATCGATGTTAATCTGCCTAAAGAAAAAATTTCCGGACAATTTATAGGTATTGACGAAAACGGATTTTTATTGTTAAAACAAGGACAAGATGTCATAACGATTAATACCGGAGAAATTTTAAGCTAAGGACAAGTTGATGATTGAAGGATTTTCTGAAAAAGGAATTTATTTTATAGCTTTGGGCGGTGCCGAAGAAGTAGGTTATAATATGTTTGCCTATATTGTTGATGGCAAAATGATTGTTGTTGATGCCGGTTATGGTTTTTTGCAAGATGACTTTCCCGGCATGGAAATGGGGCTGGCCGATGCTTCGTTTTTAGAAACTTATCGCGATGATATCGAAGCTATGTTTATAACTCACGGCCATGAAGACCATTTTGGCGCAATCGGTCATATATGGCCCTTGCTTAATTGTCCGCTCTATGCTACTGATTTTACTTTAGGTCATGTTAAAGATCGCCTGAAAGAATATCATATTACCGATTTTTCTCGTCTTTACTCTGTGAATAATAATCCTGAAGTGAAACTTAATAATTTCACGGTGAAATTTGTTCCGATAGTCCACTCTTGTCCGCAAAGTTCCGGTTTATTGATACACACGACCTACGGAAACATCTTTCATGCCACCGATTGGCGTTTTGATGATGACAAAACCGGTATGCTGCACACGGATTTTAATCTTTTGCAACAAGCGTCACGAGAAGGAATAGATATTTACGTCGGTGATTCTACCAATATGTCAAACTCTCATGTTGAGCCGAGCGAATACGAGATTCGCCAAAGCCTGATTAAATTGGTACCGCAACTGTCCGATACGGTTGTGGCGACTTGTTTTTCTTCCAACATCATGAGATTGGAAAGTCTGATTTTAGCAGCTGCCGCGGCCAATCGCACGCCGGTTATTTGCGGCCATTCGCTCAATCAAAACTATCAAATCGCTAAGGAATGCGGTTATTTACAAAATTGTCCTACGGCTTTTGACATTAAGCAGGCAAAAGATATACCAGCAGATAAAATGTTATATATTTGTGCCGGTTCACAAGGCGACTATCGTTCGGCTTTGAGCCGTATTGCCAATGGTGAAAGCAGCGACATTATATTGTCTCAAGGCGATAATATCATATTTTCCTCCAAAATCATTCCCGGAAATGAAGAAAAAATCGAGCGTATGCAGGAAAAATTGCGTGATAAGGGGGTTAACGTTATATCTTCGGAAGAATATATGGTCCATGCTTCCGGTCATGCCACACCCGATCAAATCTTGCAAATGTATAATCTGCTCAAACCAAGAGTGGTGATACCGGTTCACGGTGACAAACGTAACATCCGCAAACAGCGCAAATTAGCTCAAGAAAACGGCGTAGGCGAGGTGTTGGTTGTTCGCAACGGCGATGCTGTTTTATATCACGATGGTCAAGCCTCAATAGTTTCCGAAATATTCACTCGCAAACTCGGAGTTGATCGCAACAAACTGGTGCCGCTTGACTCGCAACTTATCAAAAATCGCCGCCGCATTGCCTATAATTGCTCGGTATTTATCAGCGTGGTTTTTGATGCACATTGGCAGTTAGCCGATTTACAAATTGATTCGATTGATATTTTGGAGGAAGCCGAATTTGCCGAGCTTAAAGATGAAATTATCACCGAAATCAAAAAAGATATCGCTAAAGAATTGGTTAAACTTAATTTCAAAGAAAATGCCGTTAAAGAATATCTGGCTGCCCGCATTCGTCGCCGCATATTCAAACAAACCGACATCAAACCGGTAGTATTTATGCACTTTACCCGCTTATCGGAATAATTCCTTTGTGATATTTAATGTTAATTTTTAACAAACACCGGAAGATAAACCGTAAAAGTCGTACCGTTGTCGCCGGTTGAATTTACCGTAATATTACCTCGATGTCTTATGATGATATGCTTGATAATTGCCAATCCCAAACCGGTACCTTTAATTTTTTTATCCTTATGCTCTTGCAAACGATAAAATCGCTCGGTCAAACGCGCTAAATTTTCCGGTGCAATTTTTGCCCCTTTATTGTTAACTGCTATCGCCACTGCTCGCCCTTCAGATGTTTTAATGGTTTTTGATGTAGGTATCTTATCAACATTTTTAATGCGTATGGTAATTTGAGAGTTTTCATCTCCGTATTTTACGGCATTGTCTATCAAATTTTGCAAAACTTGCCGTACTTGTTGTTCATCTCCCTTCGCATTAACAAGATCTTTGTCGGCAAATACTTTTATGGTCATGTGTCTTTCTTTGGCTTTAATTACAAAAGTTTTTTTAATGTCATAAACCAAATCGCGAACATCAACCCGTTCGCCCGGTTCTTCATCTTGAATTAATTCGATTCGCGATAATGATAACAGCTTTTCAATCAGATTTGACATATAATCAGCCTGCTCGGCAATAATCTCCAAAAATTGTTCTCTTGCCTGTTCATCATCTTTAGCCGAAGTCCGCAATGTCTCAACAAAACTGGTAATTACCGAGAGCGGAGTGCGTAATTCATGACTGGCATTAGCCACAAAGTCCGATTGCATTTTTTCAATTTTCAAAGATTTGGTTAAATCATAAATCGCAATAACCACCTGTGTTTGATTTAACTTCTGCCATGGTAATAATTTGATATGAGCATAAAACTTTGATGCTAAAGGTTCATTGGCATAAAATACCAAAGTTTCTGCCGAACTTTCTTTATTCAACACTCTCGAAACGGCATTGAGGAAATTATGCGAATTAAAAATTTCATCGATTTTTTTATGAGTAATTTCTTCTCCCAAAGCCTGCCTAGCCGAAAGGTTGGCACCGATTACCATGCCTTCATGGTCGATTACCATCAAAGGATCTGGCAAACTGTCCAATACGGCGGCATCAGACAAACTTTTAGCTTTAATAACATCATTTTTTTCTGCCCAAAATTTGTGCATATTATTTATCGCGTTAACCAGTTCTTTAGTCTCTTTCTCCGACATTTTTAAGGTTTCGCCTTCAATAACTTCACCGGAGGACAATTTTGCCACATACCGCTTTATTTTTTGCAATTCACAACTGAGCGGAAATAATAAAATAGTATTAAACAAAGCAACACCGGCTAAAACCGCCACTGCGATAATCGGTTCAATTTGCCGATAAGCGGCTAAAATTGTAAACACCAACACATTGGGAAAACACAACAGCAACACTTTGTTGACAAAAGCATTGTCGCGTTCAAATCCCCAATTTTTGCTAAATTTTTTCAGCATATTATTCCACCGTATCAAAAAAATATATTGGCTAAACAATTTAATTTATAGTATAATCACAAAAAGTTTAAAAATGTTGAATGAAACAAGAGCAATTATATGGAAAAGAAAACAAAAGACACCGGAGCTAAAGAAACTCCCTTATTATCGCAATATTTTCGCATCAGACAGGAGTATCCCGACTATCTGTTGTTTTTTCGTTTAGGTGATTTTTACGAACTGTTTTTTGATGATGCCAAAACAGCCTCATCAGCTTTAGAGCTTGCACTCACTCATCGCGGCACTTATAAAGGCGAAAAAGTTCCGATGTGCGGTGTTCCCTTTCATGCAGTTGAGAGTTATTTGGCTAAATTGGTGCGTCAAGGCTACCGAGTTGCTATTTGCGAACAAACCGAAGATCCCAAAGAGGCCAAAAAACGAGGTTATAAAGCGGTTGTCAATCGCGAGGTCATTCGTTTGGTAACCGCCGGCACCTTAACCGAAGAAACATTACTCGATGCCAAATCCAATAATTTTATTATGTCTTTCTTCAGGAAAAAGGATGAAATGGGAGCAGCTTGGCTCGATATTTCAACCGGCGAATTTCATACTCAATATTTTAAAATCTCTACCGAAAACGAGCTTTCTGTCATATCTTCCTTACTGACGCAATTTGCTCCTTCCGAAGCAGTCTTACCCGATAGTTACGCTCACAATAATGATGTATATTCTTTGGTATCGGCTTCTTGTCAGCAAGTAAGCATTTGGCCCGATGAACGTTTTAATTTTAGCAATGCCCGGATTCGTTTGCAAAAAAATTATCAGGTAAACACTTTATCGTCTTTCGGTGATTTTTCTTCTTGTGAGATAAGTTCGGCCGGAGCTTTGCTTGACTATATCGAAACCACCCAAAAGGGCAGAATGCCTTTATTACAACCGATTTCACAAATAATCACCGGCAGTTATATGGAAATAGACACGGCAACCCGTCGTTCTTTAGAGCTTCACACTTCATTGAGCGGCGATGTCAAAACAAGTTTATACAAAGCTATTGACCGCACCGTAACTTCGCTCGGCGGCCGTCTGCTCAGTACCAGATTAGCTGCTCCTCTTTGTGATATTTCAGCGATTAACGAACGTCTTGACATGATTGACTTTTTTATTCAATGTCCTTCCGCTCGCAAGGAAGTCGGCGGTTTGCTTAAACAGGTTTCGGATATTGAGCGTGGTATAGCTCGCTTGATGCTTGGGCGAGGCGGTCCGCGCGATGTTTATAATATTGCCAAAACTCTTGAGTTAATCCCCGCTTTACGCAATACCATTCATTTCAAATCCAACCAACCTTCTTTGGAAGTAACCATTCCTTCTTCATTACAAAGAGCTATGGAAAAATTGGGCAAACATGGTGATTTAGTTTATAGAATTGAAAATGCATTAGATGAAAATAATCTGCCTAATTTAGCTCGTGACGGCGGTTTTATCAAAAAAGGCTATTCTCCGGCTTTGGATAAAATGCACGAGTACAAAGAAAACGGGCATAATATGATATTATCCATGCAGGACAAATATATTGCTTCAACCGGTATTGATCACCTCAAAATAAAATACAACAGCATAATCGGTTATTTTATTGAGGTTCCACTCAAAGATGCCGAGCAGTTATTGCACAATCCCGAATTTATTTTCCGCCAGTCGGTACTGAATGCTTCACGTTATACTACTGCCGAGTTGAGTTCTTTGGAAGACAATGTCCGTTCGGCCGAGGAAAAATCTTTGGCTATTGAATTGGAACTTTATGAAGAATTGCTTCAGTTTATCAAGGCATCATCTGATGAAATTATTCGATCATCTCAGGCTTTGGCAGAAATTGATGTGGCTGTGGGGCTGGCTGAATTGGCTCTGGAAAATAATTATTGCCGTCCCGAATTAGATAATTCTCAAGATTTTTTGATTAAAGCCGGTCGACATCCGGTTGTCGAACAGGCTCTTCGCCGTCAAGACGGAGCGGAGTTTGTTGCCAACGATTGCAATCTCAGCACATCAAGCGGCAAATTATGGCTGTTAACCGGTCCCAATATGGCCGGTAAATCGACTTATCTCCGCCAAAACGCTATTATAGCGATTATGGCACAAATGGGTTCTTATGTTCCGGCCCAAGCCGCCAAAATCGGCATTATCAATCGTTTGTTTTCTCGTGTCGGTGCTTCTGATGATTTGGCTCGCGGTCAGTCAACTTTTATGGTAGAAATGGTCGAAACTGCCGCCATACTGAACAAAGCCGATGTCAATTCATTTGTAATTTTGGATGAAATCGGGCGAGGCACTGCTACCTTTGATGGCTTGTCAATTGCTTGGGCGGTGGTGGAACAGCTCCATTCGGTAAATCGTTGTCGCACTATTTTTGCCACTCATTACCATGAACTGACTGCCCTAAACGATAAATTGCCCAATATGAGCTTGCATTGTATGCGGGTTAAAGAATTTAATAATCAAGTGGTATTTATGCACGAGGTAGCCGAAGGTGCTGCCGATCGCAGTTATGGTATTCATGTTGCCAAACTGGCCGGTCTTCCCGCCAAAGTTACCGCTCGTGCCGAAACAGTTTTGCATAATATCGAAAAGCAAAATAAAGGAATGTCACCTGCTGAGATTGCCGAACAATTACCGCTGTTTGCATATACCAAACAACCCGAACCGCAAATATCGCCGCTTGAAGAAGCCATGCGAAAAATAAACCCCGACGAATATTCTCCGCGCGAGGCTTTGGCAAAATTATACGAACTCAAAAAAATGCTCTGAGCTCAAGCATCTTGTTGTTCAAAATCTTCTTTGCTTACTCCGCACAACGGGCAAACCCAATCTTCCGGCAGTTGTTCAAACGGCACATCGCCATCATAAACATATCCGCAAACTTTACAAACCCAAACTTTATCACTCATATTTAACTCCTATTTACTGGTTGCTAGAATCAATATAATGGTTGCGATTAACAAAGTAAATATCCATTTCTTGGCAATTTTTTTATAAACTTTTTTTCTTCCGAAGCGATTTTGCAGTTTATTGATAAGCATAATCCACACTACCGATAAATAAATCACCGCCGAGGTATAAGCCGGATTATCGGCATAATACAGCGAAAAGTTAACCGTTATCATACTCATCACCAACAGCAGTATAAATAATCCTCTTTTAATATTGCTCCATTTGATTATGGTTTTCATTTTTATATGATGTTGTCGGGCAATCCATAAATTTACGCAGCCGATAATAATTCCGGTTATAAATACCCGCCAGATTGATGCTGCCATCAAATGTCCGTTACTGTATTCCATCACCAATTTATTGCTGGTATCAATCAACGAGGAAATCAACAACAAAGGAAATACTTGCGTAAAGCACTTAAACCCCACCGAACATTCGCGATATTTGGCAGTCGCATACACAATTGCCACAATAGCCGAGATAATTACCAGCGAGCGTAACGGTGTATCTAAATATCTTGTCAGCATATAAGGTTTTATTATCAACCACAATCCGAAAGTCAACAGCACCGTGAGCGGTTTTATGGTACAAACCGTTTCTGCACCGAATTTTTTAAAAGCATGAAAATATTTTAAATCAACAAACGAAATTGCCAACCCTTGAGCAATTACCAAAGCATAAAATTTCCACAAAAAATCATGCGTGCAAAACAACAGAAGCGGAATCACCGCAATTGCCGCCAAAAAACCGCGATATACAATAAACACCCCCGGTTGCAATCTGCTGTTTTGATTGCCCACATAATAAAAAGCCTGAAACCAACTTACCGCTAACGCAAAAATAAACCACATGTTTTTTATATCCTAATAATGCGGAGGTGGAGTTTCTTCAGCCAATGGCTTCACCACATCTTTATCTATATTTTCTATTAAGTAGCGATTCATCTTTTGCAAATATTCAATTTTTTTTCCTTGTTCAATCACCACGCTGTTTAATTCATCAACGGTTTTTTGCAATTCGGCAACAGCCGTTTCGATATTAATTAAACGATTTTCTGACATAATTTATTCTCATTTTTCTTTATTAAAAACTTTTACAGGGATAACATAAAATATATAATTTGGCAACCTCATTTTGATTTATTTTGTTAACCAAAATTTAAGTGTTTTTATATTATAACCAAATTAATATAACTAAAGCAAGGGTTGTTTTAAGCTTTTATATGTGGTAGCATGACATTATAAAGCAACCTGTAACAGTAAGGAGAAAGGCAATGACAATATTAAATAGAAATAACCAATCCGGCCGTTCAATGATTGAAATGTTGGGTGTGCTGG
>CACWKS010000020.1 GCA_902761535.1 uncultured Pseudomonadota bacterium | reverse complement strand
ATAAGGAAGTATTTTATCCCCTCTTATCCCCTTGCTTGCAAGGGGAAGGACAAATTCGAAGACCCCTTATTCGCAACTTTCAGTTGCTCAGGGGTGACATTTTATATTTCGATTGAGGCATGACATATTTGGTCGTTTTGTTTCAATCGGCTCAGGGGTGACATTTAATTTGCCGAGATTGCCGCGTCGCCGTTGGCTTCTCGCAATGACATTAGGGAGGGGCTACGCAAAAGTTCATTATATCAATTGCAGATTCTTGCGAATCTTTTTGATGGAATTAAGCTCAATTTGGCGGATACGTTCTTTGCTGATGCCGTAAATTTTACTCAATTCGTCAAGAGTGAAAGCATTATCTAACATTCTACGTTTATATAAAATATCATGTTCGCGTTGGTTAAGACATGTCAGAGCTTGGGAAAAGAGTTTTTTGCGATAAGCATAAGTTTCGGAATAAGCCATTGAGGCTTCGGGAGTGGGTTTGCTGTCAGCTAAAAAATCCATCCATTCCGCTCCGTCATCTTCGTTATCATTGCACAATTTATTGAGTGAACTGTCGTGAGAATGCATACGATTATTCATGTCTTTGACATCCTGCACACCGACTGAAAGAGATGAAGCAATATGCTGTAAAGTTTCATCACTTAAGTCGCGACCGTCTATCAAATTCAGCCGACTTTTGATTTTACGCAAGTTAAAAAACAACTTTTTCTGTGCGGCGGTTGTGCCGATTTTTACCAAAGACCAAGAATTTAAGATATATTTTTGGATATAGGCCTTAATCCACCATAAAGCATAAGTGGAAAAACGAAAACCCTTTTCCGGCTCAAACTTGTCAACCGCATAAAGCAAACCTAAATTGCCTTCGGAAATAAGCTCTTGCATCGGCAAACCATAACCTTTATAGGCAGATGCTAATTTGATAACTAATCTTAAGTGCGAGGTTATCAATTTATAAGCCAATTTCTTATCTTTGGTTTGCTGATATTTTTGAGCTATGGCATATTCTTCATCCATATCTAAAATCGGAAAATTGTTAATACTGCGTATATAACGTGCCATATTTACTTCGGCCGAAAAATCTATGCCGGTAAGTGCGGTTTCTTTATCCATAAGCTACACTCCATTACTAAAAAACCATGAACTTTGTATAAATAGTCCCTGAGTTCGAGTTACAGAAGTGCAAGGGTGCAAAAAATGCAACCACCGCGTTATTATTTGCATTGCGGGATAAAAATCAATACTAAATTTTGGAAGCCTGATTCAGAAAAAATCGATTGATTGGTCATTCACCGACAGCACTGCCGAACGGCAAATCCAAGCCGCGACCTTTTTCAATCATATTCATACGAATAAAGCCCATTTCGCCGTTGTCTATCATTACCCGCGCCCAAATATTATCAGGAGTAACGCCGGTGAGCCGAACCGTCATTTTTTCGGGGGCGTTTTTTAAAACATCAAATTTATCCGACGGACCATACATAATCGGAGCAGCTTTTTTCAAATGATATAATTTTGAGGCATCGGTTCTATCAACCGGGATATTGATGACTTTGCCGACAATAAGATCATCTGTAACTTGTTTGCCCAGCCCCATATTGACATTTTGATAATAATTTATTTCCGAAGATGAGGAGAATAACCTAGTCAAATTGGTAAAAGATAAAATTAAAAATAAGCAAAATACAAGCGGAAATATTAATTGCACCAAGCGTAGTTCGGCAATATTCCAAGCCCGTGGTCGAGGTGAATTTATGCCTAATGATGCGATATAATCACGCACAATTTTTTGCCCTTCACTATCAAGATAATCACAAGCCTGAAGTCCGCTTTGCACTGCTTTGACCAATTGTCCGGACTGTTCGTGTGCCAACATATTGATTAATAATATACGAAGGCTGTCTTGCGAACTTATCGGATGAATAAAGTTGCCGATAATATTAAACAAATTAGCAAAAAATGTTTTATAGTGCCACCAACCTAAACACCAATTAGTAATTGCATTTTTGAAACTCAATTTAAGCGATGTTTGATAAGAAGCTGCCTGATAATTTTGGTAAAGATGACCGGTAATAAAATTGGCGCGAATGGTGTTTTGGTGCAAAGCGCGCAAATTTACATCTTCGTTACCATCTTTGATAATAGCGAGATTGGCAGTAGTCGGATAATTATCAGCGGTGCAACCTAAAGACAATATATCGTAGCGATGGCGCAGTTTGTTATCACTCAATATCTTATAAGCATCGGAAAGTTTGCGAAAAACCTCAGCAGCTTCGGGGGAAGAATTGGAATCGGGGTGCCATAATTTGGCCTGATTGTGGTAGGCATTTTTGAGCTCTTCATCACTATATGAAGAGGTAATTCCCAATATTTTATAGTAACCTAAAGCATCTTTCATTTATATATAAATCCCTTGCCCTTTGGGTGTATCTTCGTAAAAATTAATAAAATTATCGCGACGATTGATTTTGATGTTTCCCTTATAGTCAAGATTATATAGCGAATTCTTAAATAAATTGATAATTTGCGAACAAAAATCATCATCAGGAGCTTGAGATGTGCGAACTATCAAATCAAGATTGCGTTCAGAAGAACGAACAAATCCGTCAAATTGAAAATCGCCTAAGTGCGAAAACTGAGTCTCGACAACAAATCGTGTGCCTTGCGAAGATTTTTCGTTCTCATTATTGCTATTCTGATCTTTTTTAAGAGCAATTTTAAGCGGGGTAAAACCGTTATCGGCGTAAACCGGTATTTCCACTATCCGCCATAAAGGAGTATCCTTAACTGCCGAGGCTACAAAATTATTAAGCTCACTAACTATCAAGTTGCGGTCAGTCAATGATGAAATTTGTTTGATATTGTCATGTCCTAACCAAATTGCGGCATCCTTTTGTAAAGCTGCCTGATAAAAATTAACTACATTGGGCAAAATGTTGCGATTGTACGCAGGCAATTTATCCGCTAATATATTTATTAAAGGAGACGTTGCAGATTGCGAAATCATGGTAGGATTTTTGATTATGGTTGTTAAAATTTGCGAATCATTGTGCAAAGTTTGTGCAATATCGGTTTGGTTTTCTCCGAATAAATTCAAAAGACGGCCTAATATTTCTTTCGGAGGATTTTGTTTTGATGATATTATATCAGTAACAGTATAAATTATATGTTCCTGCGGTTGAAATTTGAGCGGAGAATTAAAAAAACTTTCGCCAAAATCGGTAGTAAAAAAAGTGGTTTGATTGATTTGCCGACTTATTACACCGTTAAAACTGCGCCCTACCAAATCAGTAATATTTTGTTGCAAGCGATTTTGCAAATTGACAATATCTTCTTTGCCGGTGGCAACCGAAATTTGATATAAGGTATTATTTATGGGACGAAGCAGATTTTCGGTATCGGATATTTCTTTACCAATTGCAGAAAAAGATATTTGCAAGCGGGGCAAGTTGCTCACAATTTGTTTTTGAACCTGAAGCGGAGTTTGCAAGTCATTGAGTTTTTGCGAAATAAATTCATTAAGTTTCAGCGGCTCGGGATTAATTTGCTTAAGTTGCTTAGCTTGATTTATATCTATATTCAGAGCCGGCACCGAAGAAGATGCCGGGGAAGTTGAAGATGATTGGACCGGTAAATCCACAATATCAGGAGATGCGCTTATTTGATTGTTGGGCAAAATCTGCAGGCGATTTCCCGAACTTATTTTTACCGGTAATTCGATAATCTGATTTGCAGAAGGTAACGGCAAATTTCCTTCAATATCAACATTAAAAACCTGATTATTGATTTCCAGACTGGTGAGAAGTAATGAATCGGAAAAGGCTATTTTTAGATTTGCTTTAGCTCCATTTTGCAAAACCGCCAGCATATCTGACGGAATATTACGCATATGTAAAGTTTCAACATTGCCGAGATTGATATTTTGTATGATGTTATTGATACTTGATGTTTCCATTTATTTTAACATCTCCTCAGCTAAGGCCGTGATATCAGATGTTGCCTCGGATTGCGGATAACGCGTGATGACAGTTGTTTGATTGCGGATGGCATCACGAACTCTGGTATCATCGCGAATTATACCCTGTAACGGAGGAACTTCTGTTAAGAAACGTTTACAGGCAAAGGCCAATTCAGCATAAGCTCTTCGTCCGTTTACATCACTGTCCACTTGATTAATGACAATTCCTATTTTTTTGTGCGGGTATTGTTTATACAGTTCAGATAAATTTTGATAACATTCAATTATGGAGGCAATATTATCGTTGCATACCATAATTATAGATTTAGACATTCCGATTAAAACGCGTGCGGCTTCACTTTCAGTGGTATCAACATCTAAAATAACCTTATCATATCCTTGGGCAATAATATTTAAGTCATCTCCAAAAATTTGCAAACATCCCAAAGACATTGTAGCCAGACCGGAAGATGACGGATTGCTCAATATCATATCAAATTTACCTTTTGGATAAGGAATTATAATTTGATTAAGACAATCGCCCGAATAAATAACTTTATCAAGATCCTGATTACTAATTATTCCTAATTGTTTTTTGATATTATTAAGACCTCCTGATCCATCAAATAACAATACTCGTTGTTTCAACGAGCTTAAAACTTGAGCTAAAGAAATCGACAACCAAGTTTTGCCGCTGCCGTGATGCCCAGAGATAACCGCAATCATATTTTTTCCTTTGTAATAGGAAGAAGAAAAGCGAAAACCTGAATTGTTGTCTACGTTATTTTCCATATTTTTTATATTTGACCTACCGTTTTAATTTTGGCTTTGGGATGAATTTCATTTTGCGACATCACAACACTCATAGGGCGAAAACGCTCAATAATCGAGCGAACAAAAGGACGTATTGACGGACTGGTCAGAAGTACCGGATTTTCGCCTTTGGCTGCTAAATCATCGGTTACGGTACGAACTTTTGCAATAAATGACTGTAATTGGCTCGGTGCCATGGCCAATTGTTTATCATCACCATCTCCGACAATGCTTTGCGAAAAATTATGCTCCCATTCGGGGGATAAAGGAACCAAAGAAATGATACCGAATTCATTGGCATAAGCATTTGAAAGCTGGCGAGACAATCTTGAACGGACATGTTCGGTAATTAACATTAAACTGTGAGTTGAGGCAACTGCTTCGGATATACCTTCCAAGATGGTGGGTAAATCGCGAATTGAAACTCGTTCTTGCAAAAGATTTTTTAAGATACGCTGTACTGCTGCCAAACTAATTTTATTCGGAATGAGGTCTTTAACCAGTTTTTGATGTTCTTTATCCAATTCGTCCAATAACTTTTGCGTTTCGGCATAAGATAATAATTCAGGCATATTTTCTTTTACCAACTCGGTGATATGAGTTGTTACAACTGTTGCAGGATCGACTACGGTATACCCTCGAAACATAGCTTCTTCTCTATAGGATGGATCAACCCACATAGCTTGCAAACCAAAAGTAGGCTCTTGGGTTGCTTCACCGGGTAAGTTAATTGTTTCGCCACGCGGATCCATAACCAATAATTGGGTCGGCCGCAAATTGCCGTGACCGCAACGGACTTCCTTGATATAGATACTGTAATCATTAGCATCAAGCTGCATATTATCCTGAATACGAATAGAAGGCATAACAAAGCCTAATTCGGCGGCTAAAGCACGACGCAAGGCTTTAATTTGGTCTGTAATTTTGCGGTTGGAATCGTCATTAATCAACGGCAACAATCCATATCCTACCTCCAAACGAATAGCGTCAACTTTCAAAACATTAGAAATGGGTTCTTCGGCAGTTTTGGCAGCACCTGACTGTTGTTCCTGCTCGGTAACCGCTTGTTCGGCAGCTTTTTGAATCAGACGTTGTTTATTTAAATAATAGGCAGTACTGCCTGTAAGTGCAGCCAAAATAAAAAACGGAATCATCGGAATTCCGGGCAGAAAACCTAAGGCAACGGCTAAACCGGCACTCATTCCTAAAGCTTTAGGATAATTAGCTACTTGCTCAAACAAAACCTTATCGGTTGATTCGGTCATGCCGGCTTTTGATACCAATATACCTGCGGCAACCGAAACAATCAAAGCGGGAATTTGTGAGACCAAACCATCGCCAACCGTCAGTCTGGTATAAGTTTCACCGGCCTGTGAAAAACTCATGTCGTTTTGAACCATACCGATAATTATACCCGCAATAATATTGATAAATGTAATCAATAAACCGGCAATGGCATCGCCGCGAACGAATTTGGAAGCACCATCCATGGCTCCGTAGAAAGAACTTTCTTTGGATAAATCATCACGACGTTTACGAGCCTCGTCTTCATTAATCAAGCCTGAAGATAAATCGGCATCAATCGCCATTTGTTTGCCGGGCATGGCATCCAAAGCAAAACGAGCCGCAACTTCCGCAATACGACCGGAACCTTTGGTTACGACAATAAAGTTAACCAATACCAAAATAGCAAAAACTATAACACCGATAACAAAATTATTGCCCATGATAAATCCGCCGAAGGCTTTAATGACTTCGCCGGCGGCATCAGGACCTAATGACCCACGCGACAAAATCAGGCGGGTTGAGGCTAAGTTAAGAGCTAAACGATAGATAGTGACAATAAGTAATACTAACGGAAAGGCACTAAACTCAATAGGCTTTTCGATAAATATAGCCATCATTAAAACAATGCATGACATGGTTATTGATAAAGCTAAAGATATATCCAACAACCACACCGGCATCGGCATTATCAGCACTACTAAGATTAGGATAATACCGAGAGCAAACATTATATCGCCGCGTTTGGCCGAATTAACCAAAGTGTCTTTTAAGTTGCTGGATAAAATTTTGCGCGGTGCTTTTGCCATGTCTTATAACTTATCCTTGTGCCGAAGGCGGGATGTTATAGCCGTCTTCTTGATATTGTTTTAATTTGTTGCGTAAAGTGCGAATCGATATTCCCAGCAAAGTTGCCGCCGTGGTACGATTCCACGCCGTGCTTTCCAGAGTATCCAAAATTAATTTACGTTCTACCGTAGCTACAGTTTGCCCTACTTGGGAAACATTATTCTCATCAGCAGCGACCTTCTTTATTGCAGCAGGATTCTGTAAAACAATCGCTTTTTCATCAATTTCATCGCCGATTGCAAGTAAAACTGCTCGATGCATGGTATTTTCCAACTCGCGAACATTACCCGGCCACAGGTAGTTGAGCAATATGTCGGCGGCCTGCGGTGACAAATCACGCATCGGCAACTCGTTAAGTTCGGAATATTTTTTGATAAAGTGTTTCGCTAAAACAATAATATCGTCAGGTCGATCTTTGAGATCGGGAATATTGAGATTGATAACGTTAAGGCGATAGTATAAATCCTGACGAAATGTTCCGTTTTGTACGCATTCTTCCAAATTACGATTGGAAGTAGCAATAATACGAGTATCAACTTTTATCGGAGCTTTGCCGCCGAGACGATCGATTTCTTTTTCTTGTATGGCGCGCAATAATTTAGCTTGCAGAGAAATATCCATTTCGGAAATTTCATCAAGCAATAATGTTCCGCCGGAAGCTTCTTCGAATTTACCGATACGACGAGCAACCGCTCCGGTAAAAGCACCTTTTTCATAACCAAACAGTTCGGATTCTAAAAGAGCTTCGGGAATAGCGGCACAATTGACGGCAACGAATTGTCGTGATGCTCGCTTGGAATTATCATGAATAAAACGAGAAAATATCTCTTTACCTGTTCCGGAAGATCCGGTTAATAAAATACTGGCATCGGATGGAGCTATCTGCTTTGCCATTTTGAGAAGATCTTCGGTCTTTTTATCACCATAAATCAAAGCATGATTTTCACGAGTAGCGGCGGCTAAAACCGCGCCAATTAAATCCGGATCAGGAGGCAGAGGGATATACTCCTTTGCTCCGGCCTTGATGGCTTTTACCGCCAAAGAAGTATCATTGGCAACACCGCAAGCAACAACCGCAACATTGATACGCTCATTAGTCAATGAAGATATTAACCGGTGAACATCTAATGTTACATCAATCATTATCAATTCAATAGTTTTGCCGGAACGCATTATGGTGAGTGCTTTATCGACCGAATCGGCCAAAGTAACCTGTCCGCCTTTGGAAATGGCGATTTTACTGGCGGCCCCTATCTGTCCGTTTAGTGCTCCGACAATCAATAACTCCATAACAAAATTCCTTATTTGCTGACTGATTTAACAATCTCAGTCATAGTAATTCCCAATTTATCATCTACAACAACAACTTCACCGCGGGCAACCAAAGAATTGTTAACATATATATCGACAGCCTCACCGACTTTGCGATCAAGCTCAATAATTGCACCTTTATTGAGTTTCATCAGCTGGCTGACTTTCATATTGGTCTTGCCTAAAACGGCTGAAACCTTAACCGGAATATTATAAACCGCTTCCAAATCAGAAGTTGATGTCGGAATATCAAAATCTTCTACCCCACTTTCTTTGCGGAGTATCGGCTCATCATCCATTGATGAGGTTTCACTTAATTCATCTAAATCTAAACGATTATCCATTTTCCCTCTCTTGCTGGTTGTTAGTTAACAAATTTTCTAATTTTTCTAATAATTTATCGGTATTACGTTCGACATAACCATCCGCCCATTCAATGCGACAATCCGAAAAACCTAAATTATCATCTTTATGGACTGCTATTTTACCTTCAAAATCGTTGTGTGCTGCTGCTTTTTCCAATAACGGAGCCGCTTGCTTGATAGCCTCAGAATTGAAGAAAAAAGCTAAAGACTTTTGCGAACTGAGATAAGCAAAATTGTCATCCAAAAACTGTTTAATTTCAGGTATGCCATCAATTTTCTCCAAAGTCGGCAACAATTTATGTAAGGACGCAGCAAGAAATCTCAAATTACTCAATTCCTGTTCCTCATTTTGTTTTTCTTGAGCAGCCAAAATTAACGATAATTGATTTTTAATTTCTTCCAATAATATATTTTGACGAGCTTCTTCGTTTTGCTGAGCACTTAAAATACCTTGAGAATAGCCTTCCTCTTTGGCTTTGGCAACAGCATTATCAATATCCTCTTGAGTAAATACCGATTCCGGAGACTGCTCAACAAAAATTTCTGTGCTTGTTTCATTTTCAATTTCTGTTTCTGCTTCGATATCAGTTACAGATTCATTCTGTTCAACATCTGCAGAATAACTTTCTGCACTTTCAGTTTCATCGACAGGTTGATCGTGAGCAAGAGCAATATCTTCATTATCAGGTGAAGCTTTTTGAACCTCATCTTCAACTACAAAATTATCAAAAAGATATTTTCGATACTCCGCCACTTCAATTATGCCTCTTACTAATATACAAGCTCATCACTGTCTTTACCCTCGGATACTACTATCTCGCCGTTGTTAGCCAAATCCTTAGCGGTTGAAACAACGTATTGCTGAGCTTCTTCAACATCACGCATACGTACCGGTCCCATAGCATCCATATCCTCCTTGATAATTTTGCCGGCACGAGTTGACATATTGCTGAAAAACAATTCTTTCAATGTTTCCGATGCTCCCTTCAAGGCAACAGCTAATTTATCTTTATCAACGCTACGTAACAAAACTTGAATACCTTGAGAATCGATACGATTGAGATCTTCGAAGGTAAACATCAAAGCTTTAACGCGTTCGGCACTTTCACGATTGCGTTCTTCCAATGCTTCCATAAAACGCCCTTCGGTATTACGATCAAGAGAATTGAAAATATCGGCAATCAGCTCGTGAGCATCACGACGGGTAGATTTGGATAAAGTACTCATAAATTCTTTGCGTAAGGTTGTTTCAAGACTATCCATAACATCTTTTTGAACTGCATCCATTCTCAACATACGCATAACAATTTCCATGGCAAAATTCTCAGGAAACAGTGCCAAAACTTTGGCTGCGTGTTCAGCTTTAATTTTAGAAAGAATTACCGCAATAGTCTGAGGATATTCGTTTTTAAGGTAGTTTGCCAAAACATGTTCGTTAACATTACCAAGTTTATCCCACATGGTACGACCGGCAGGACCGCGTATTTCTTCCATAATGGCATTAACTTTATCTTTATCAAGTGTCTTAGCCAGCAAACGTTCGGTGCTTTCGTAGGTTCCGACCAAGCCTCCGGTGGTGTTGAGTTTTTCATTAAACTCGGCAATTAATTGTTCAATAACGTTGGAGTTAACTTTGCCCAGTGATACCATTATAACAGAAAGCTCTTTAATTTCTTCTTCGTCCATCAGAGAAAACAAAGTTGACGATCTTTCCTCATCAAGCGCCATAACCAAAATAGCGGCTTTTTGCTGACCGGAGAGAAGATTGTAATCATCAATAACATTTTGCTTCATAAGCTAATTCCCTAATTATCATTATTATATAACCACGAACGAATAACATTGACCGCAGCGGTAGGATTTTTTTCAACAGTAGTGTTTAGTTTCTTCAATGAAGATACCTTGATACGTCCGTCAACTTTATTCATATTCACAAGTTCTTCGGCTGTTTCATCAAAATTATCACTCAAGAAATTGGACAAGAGCAAATTATCTTCATTATCCCCTGATGATATAAGTTTTTCGGCACTATTATTAGAAGAAACCTCAAACGCATTATTGATAAGCGGGCGAATAACCAACAAAATTACCAATATAGCCACAATCGCTACACCTAACCCTTCAGCAATACGCATCAATTCAGCTTTAGTAAATCCAAGGTATAACATTTCACCTTTTTCAACAACCGGAGTGCTTAAAGAGGCAAAGCGCAAGTTTTCAACCTCAACCATATCTCCACGATTGGCATCATAACCTACTGCCGATTTAACCAAAGCTATGATTTGCTCCATTTCCTCATCAGAACGCTTACGATATACTTCATTTCCTTCAGCATCTTTTTCATAAACACCGTCAACCAATACCGCTGCGGTTAAACGGTGAATGGTACCGGTATTTTTAATCTTATTACGAATGACTTTAGATATTTCATAATTGATGGTTTCTTCAACCTTAGATGAAGAATCGCGCACACCTTCCGAGCCTGCCTGTCCCTCACCATTAGGAATATTTTGTGCCACGGTAACCGTTCCGTCAGCTGAAGTTGAAACACCTTGTTCAGAAATGGTGGCAGTAGAACGAACCACCTGACTATCAGGATCGTAGATTTCCTCGTTGGTGACAACCTCATCAAAATCCATCTCAAGATTGACTTGTGCTTGAACTTTTCCGGCGCCTAAGGTTTTTTCTAAAAGCTGTTGAATCTTCTGAGCCATTTTACGCTCTAAATCAGCCCTCATTCTGTCTTTATTGGCATTTTTAACAATATCACTTTGTTCTTCACTGAATTCCGTTAATAAATTACCGTTAGAATCAACAATTGCGACATTTTTAACGTCCAGCTTCGGCACAGCAGCTGCAACGATTTTTTGGATAGATTGGATATTTTGCAAGCTTAAAGAACCACCTTTAGTTTTTACCACAACCGAAGCACTGGGAGTTTGCTCCTCACGAGAAAACAACTCTCGTTTGGGCATAACCAAGTGAACCCGGGCCGAACGAATATTTTCAACCGTACGAATCGTGCGAGCCAATTCACCTTCCAAAGCACGCAACAAATTTACATTTTGTACAAAATTGGTAGCACCGAGAGTATCAGATTTATCAAAAACCTCATATCCGACATTTGAACCTTTGGAATAAACGGCAATATCGGCTGTTTCGACTCTCATTTTGTTAACTTCGTCGGTCGGAACCAAAACTTCAGTACCGTTTTTGGTCAGTCGATATTTAACATTCAGACTATCCAAACGCGAAGTGATTTGTTTGGCATCTTCAAAGTCTAAATCAGTATACAAAACTGCATATTCTTTAGAACCGATTTGCACTACCACATAAGCAAAAAAACTGATTAAAAAAATCATTATCGCCGCGATTGATGCAATTTTTGACGGCGACATATTTCTAATTGACTGCATTATATTATTATTCATAGATTCCCCAATCTATTTAACATAAAACTATCCGGCAAGCCGTTTGAGCGGCTCGACCGTTTTCCCCTTATTTTTTATTTCTAACCTATATTTTTTTGATAGTTAATCATTTCCTTTGAGATATTAACAAGCAACAAAAAAGCTCCCCCAAGTAAGGGAGAGCTTTCAGAAAACAAGTTTCAATCTTGATTAAAACTTGTATTGGAAGTTCAAGCCATACATATTGGAATGGCTGGAATATTCAGCATCAACACTGAAATCGTTATCAGTGCGACCTTTGTTCATAAACAAGTGGGCATAACCGAAATCAACCTGCCAATTATCAGCCTCGTAACTCAAACCGGCGGTTGCCCAAGTACGATTAACATCGGGAATACGGTTGGAGCGATGAGCCGAACTTCTGACCGGAGATTGGTCATAAGCAGCTCCGAAACGCAAGGTCCAACGATCAGTTAAATAAATATCGGCACCAAGTGAATAGGTCCACGAATCGCGGTATTGATAGTTATGTTGCTGAACCGATGCAGGATAACTCGGAGCCATCATGGTAAACTGTTTAAATACGCTCCAGTTAGTCCATTTAGCCGAAGCAGACAGACCTAACTTATCATTAAGTTTGTGATAACCGGAGATAATGATACTGGAAGGCAAATCGGGAGAAGCACGACCGTCATCAAACACCAGTTGTTGTTCTGCAGGAAATGTCATATTCATGGTATAATTTCCTTTAACAGTCTGTTTACTCTTCATGCGATAGCTGATACCGATACGGGTATCGGGAGTAAACTCATACATGGCGCCGAAATTACCGGTCCAGGTCCAACCATCCAAGTCATAGTCGGCAGTGCCAACATTAAAGCTCGGACCTTGAGTAGGCATATTAATATTACCGGTCATATTGCCGTGAATATAGCGATAGATAAGTGTGGCTCCCAAAGATAATTTATCGGTTACCTTATAAGCGGCGGCTAAAGCAGTATCCATAACTTCCAATTCAGAAACTCGGGTTCCTCCGGCATCCGTAATGGGGGCTTGACCAACAAAACTTCCGCTCTTGTGCTTGGTTGACAAGCCGAACGGAACATAAAAACCGGCACCTAAGAACAATTTGTCATTAACATTCCATTGACCGAAAGCTGACGGCAAAGGTACACCATAGTGCATTTTGGTACCTTGACCCTCATAATCGCCCTCACCTTTAATTACCGAATATTCTTCTACTTCAACCATACCTACCGACATACCGGAACGTTTGACCAAAGTCATACCGGCGGGGTTGTTGGCAAGGGCGGAATAATCATCACCCATAATACCGGTGCCGGCCCAAGCACGACCAAGACCGTTGATGGAATATTCGTTGAGTTGATAACCGGCAGCATTTGCGTTACCGGACAATCCGAGCGCTAAAAGAGACGCGCCAAATATAAGTTTTTTCATAATATTTTTCCCTTTATTGGTTACAGAATAAAAAATTCTGTTGCATTTTATAGCAAAAAGAAGTTAGATGTGTAAAGTAGGCACTAAAAAGTGCGACAGTTTCTATTAAGTAACCAATGCCTGTTTTTGGGAGCGAAAAGGAGATTTATGATGATTGATGATGTGCAGAAATACTTGGCGGAGATGACCGTTAAATTAATCGGTGATCGTTGGAAAATGCAGATTATTCAGAGTTTGATGGAAGGCACCAAGCGTTTCGGTGAGTTAAAAAAATCATTGGGTGATATCACACAAAAGGTTTTAACTTCCAACTTAAGAGTTTTGGAAGAAAAGGGTTTAGTTATTCGCAAAGTTTATGCGCAAATTCCTCCGAAGGTTGAATATACACTCACTACAATCGGTTTTGCCTTGAAGCCGGTTATCGAATCGATGGTGGCTTGGGGTGCGGAATATCGTGAAAATATGATGTTGGGAATCGAGACATTAAGTTAATCATCTTAATAATATCAAAAAAGCCCGCTCAATGCGGGCTTTTTTTAAGATAATTTATTTCTCCTGAGCTTTTTTCAGCTTATTCTTCAAATCACTGATAAGTGCATCCAATCCGCCGGGATTGTTTTTAATAAAAGCAGTATATTCACTGCGCGAAGCCTGAGCCAAGCTTACACCCTCAATAACAATATCAACGATTTTATAAGCACCTTTCTTCTCGCGAACGCGCCATTTAACTTGAGCCGGTTCGCCCTGATCCATCGGCACAACCGTATTTACAAAAACCTGACCTTTAGAAGATGAGGGAGTAGTTCCTTTAAAGACAAAGTTTTTGCCCTTAAATTCATTAAAACGTTTTGACCAGGTTAAAATATTTAAATCGCGATAGGTAGTGATAAACCGGTCGCGTTGTTGCGGATTAGCCGTTTTCCAATTGCGTCCCAAAACAAATTGACCGATAAAGTCCAGATCCAGAGCATTATCCAGCAATTTGTGAAAACGCTTATCCTTTTCAGCTTGAGGAATATCGGCATTGATAATCTGTTCAACTCCTTCGGCTGTGGTGTCTTTAATAAATTTTTCGGCTATGGTGGCATCCATATCGGCATAAGCACGGATCCCAAACAATGCCACAGCGGCTCCGATTAAAAAAGTTGTAATTTTTTTCATAGTTCAGTTCCTTTTAAGATTAATCTTCCATATCTTCATCAAAATCAAAGTCAAAATGCGCTGTTTCATCAGCAGAATCGGCAAAACGACATTGCAGTTTATGCTGGTTTTGCAAATAAGCAGAGCGTAAAGTTGCATATAAGTCAACCGAATCTTCCTTAAATCCGGTGTATAAATCCATCAGACTGTTAATTTTGTCGGTGTATTTGACGGCGGCAAAACCATAAGTGGCTTTATCATGAATATTAGCATCATGACGAGTAGCCCAATAAATCGGATCAAACGCCGTATCGGCGACCATACCGGTAAATGAGCGGACATTGCCCGGACCGACAAAAGGCACTACCATATAAGGGCCATCAGCCACACACCAGCTGGCTAAAGTAGTGTTCATATTGGTACGCTCAAGCCCCATGCCCCAACCTGTTGCCACATCAAAAAGTCCGCCTAAACCTAAGGTTGAATTAACCGCAAAACGAGCAACACTGATACCGGTTTCTTTAGGTTTGAGCTGTAACAAATAATTGGCGGCAGTAATCGGCTCTTCAATATTATCAACAAAGTTAGAAACACGATCACGGACAGTTTGGTTGGTTATCTTACGATAACCGCGAGCTATCGGAAAATAAATATTCTCATAGACGGCGTCATTAAAAGCAAAAATCTTGCGATTCACACTTTCATAAGGATCGGCCGCGTTGATCGGACGATGGATGTTAGTAGCACAAGCCCCAAGTAAAAAACTCACACCGAGTGCAGCTATTTTGATATTTTTATGCAATTTTTATCTCCGCTATATTTATTCGGCATAGAATCTAACATTTTTCTTTTATAAAATCAAGTATAACAATTAAAAAATCAGCAGTTTTTATTTTGTTACAAACATGAAAAAAATTGTGTTTTGCTTCACGGCGGATATTGTCAAGGTCCTGAAACCAAACAGTTGGACAGCGCTTTGGCAAATTATTCAAATGTTAAATATTGCTCGACCTGCGGGTCCGGTACCGATGCTTTGACTTTGGCTCTGATGGCTTGGGGCTTGAAGTCAGGTGATGCCGTGTTCGTATCATCATTTACTTTTGTGGCTTCGGCGGAATGTGTTGCCATTACAGGTGCAACTCCGATATTTATTGATTCCGATCCCAACACCTATAATATGGATGTTAATGATTTGGAGCGTGCCATAAACGAAGTTATTCGTGAAGGCAAATTGACACCGAAAGCAATTATTGCCGTTGATATTTTCGGCTCACCTTGCGATTATGATGCCATTTATGCAGTTGCCAACAAATATAACTTGAAAGTTTTGTCAGACGCTTGCCAATCGTATGGTTCGATTTATCACGGCAAAAAAGCCGGCGCGATTGCCGACATGACCGCAACCTCGTTCTATCCGACCAAACCTTTGGGCGGATACGGCGACGGCGGTGCAGTTTTTTGCAATAATGAAATTTGGAACTCGTTAGTTCAATCTTGTCGTGTTCACGGTATGAGCCCCGAAGATCATTATGATAATGTTCGTTTGGGCATGACCGGAAGAATGAACTCGTTTCAAGGAGCGGTTTTGTTGCAAAAACTGACTGTTTTTGATAAAGAATTAGAGGCTCGTTATAAGGTGGCTCAACGTTATGACAACGAGTTGGATAATTACTACGGCAAACAAAAGATTTTGCCTAACTGCCGTTCGGCTTATGCACTTTATACCATAAATTGTGAGAATCGCGATGAGCTGATGACTTACCTGAAAGAACGCGGAATTCCTTGCGGAGCTTATTATCCTCGTCCGGTTCACACTCAGACTGCCTATGCACAATGGGCAACTCGCAGACTACCGGTTTGTGAAAAGCTGTCAAAAACAGTTTTAAGCTTGCCGATGACGCCTTATTTAGACGATGAACAGATGAATTACATTATCGGAGTAATGAACGAGTTTGCTGCATTAAAAAAAAATAAGGTAGCCTAAAAAAGTACAAAAAAACAAAGAGCAACCTCTTTTTGTAAAAAAAGGGGTTGTTTTTTACTTTAAAATGTGGTAATATATGAAATGTAGTCGAAAGTAGAGGCTATTTAACCAATTATTAACCTTTATGTGCGACTATTAGGAAGCGACTCGGAGTATACAGAGTCGGTAAGTATAACCAAATTTTTTTAGGAGAAAGAAAATGACTCAATCTATTACATTAACCGCTAGCATGCGTTCTAACCTTGCTTCGTTAAAAGGCATTCAAAGCCAGATGGATACAACTCAAACCAGATTGTCAACCGGCAAGAAGGTTAACTCGGCTATTGATAATGCTTCCTCTTACTACCAATCTCGT
>CACWKS010000019.1 GCA_902761535.1 uncultured Pseudomonadota bacterium | reverse complement strand
TCACGAAGAACCGTTTGATGTGGAATGGCTGTTTAGCGCAGACGTTGCAGAAGAAGCAAAGAACTTTATTTTCCACCCGAAGCAAAAACTTATCAAAAATCCTGATGGTACACTAACTGTTAAATTCAAAGCCGGTGGCAGACGTGAAATGGATTGGCACTTATATACATGGGGCGATAGTGTAAAGGTTATAAAACCGAAGGACTGGTATAAACCTAAAGACTAAAAAGTTGGTTGTGTGATTTAAGGGTAATTTTCGGTGATGCCTTGGTTGTTATACTGTTGCATCAGTTGGTTTTCACGCTTTTGGCGGGCAAACTGATACTCCAATTCATCACGCAGACTAAAGTTGTTATGGTTGACACCATAGGTATCAATACCACTTGAATGTACTTCAGGGGCAGGAGCTAAGCAATAAGGCGGAGTGGCTTTAGAGTGTTGTTGAATTTTTTCAAACTAAAACAGATGTTGCAAACAGCACGCCACAGACAATCATTACTCCTAATGATATTAAATATAGCATTTTTCTGCTTATAAATCTCGCGCATATTGCCGAAATTATCAAAGGAAAAACAAATAACATCACGCCAATAAATGACGACCAACCGAGAGTCAAGTTCAAGACACCATAATCACTGGCGGTTAGCCTTAATAGATATATCCATTCGCAAATAGCTAAAAAAACTATTTCAGATATTCGCCAATTCAAATTCGGATTAAACCCCAATATAGAACGGCGAATAGCATCAAATATAAAATACAAAGGAAACAATAGTATGTAAGAAAGGTAATATTCCATCTTAAAAATACAAGGCTTGCCCTCCCAAACCCACTGGTAAATATCTCCTATTTTCCACGTACTATAATCACAAATCTCACCATTTGGATTTGTCCCTAAATTAATAAAAAAAACTCCTATAGCTATAATTGATATTAGAATAAACCAAATAAAATATGCTACTATTTTGAAAATGTGATTAATATTATTGTTTCTTATAAGCATCTTATATCCTCATAACCATGGTTTTGTTTCAAATGCGGTTTTAACCCTTGCACCAACATCATTTATTTGATTTGCACCTGTTTCATTCCACAAGGTGCCAATTCTATCAGGCGAAGGATTATCCATTTGCGCTATAACTTGTTTTTTTATTTTTAATAAATCCATTTCGCCAAACATAATAGAGGCGTTCATAATTCCATCTGCATAATTTTTTTCGTTATGATGCGGATCCAGGCGCTTTCCATACTGATTCTTAATTAAGGCAAATCCATTAGCAAATTGTGATTCTTTCTATAAATCATAAGATGTACTATCAAATCCTTTTATCTGATTATCACAAGCCCAAAGTAAAAATAAAATAGGTAAAAAAATCCTGTATTTAATCATATTCATTCCTTTTTATGTAGAAAATTATGGTAACATCTGAATCTATATCAATTATAAGTTAATAACATTTAAGTAAAAAAAGGCAAGAATAAAATTCTTGCCTTATATTTCGTGCAACTACCACTTCTTTGGATAGTTTACATATACAGGAACTGAATCTTGGCAACCATCTAAATAATTACTCATTCTTCAATTATGAAGACTTTAATATTTCATTTGAATAGTATGTTATTACTACAAGCAATGTTAATCCTTCTAAAAATAATGTAGGCAATAAGATATATTGTATTTGTAAAAATTTATCTTTACAGCACTTAAACCACTCTTTATTTAATACCTTAACTAACAACAAAGGATATCCTATGATTAAACAAAAATCAAAAAAGACCAGAATAGGAAAAAAAGGCACCATAAAATGTAGCTCTACTATCGCAACAATCCCAAATGCAACTAACACGCTTAGCACAAAATTAATACATTTGTAAAAAAGCGGCTTTATAATTTCATTTACGGTCTTTTTTTCCATATTTTGTTCCTTTTTATATATTATCTTTCATTTTTACCAACATAGTATATGTTTTTTAATTTATCTGCAATAGAATTGATTCCTTGTTTGATAAACTTACGCCCGACGATACTAACTCCACGTGTATATGGGATTTTATCTATTGGTAATCCAAGTGTGTTAGCTATTCCGTTTACCGCCAAATTAGTTCCGAAATCGTTCCAATTTTCGGCATATCCGGCGGAAGCATTGAGAGTATCCGTTGCGGCATTTATGGCTTTGTTGGTAAAAGAGGTACCCTTCAGTATGTCCCATACCCCAAGATTTCTCTAATTCAATATTTTCGGGCTTATATCCTTTTTCAAGTAAGCGATTTACACATTCTAAAACGACAAAATTTTCTTCTTTGTGAAAATTACAAGTAGTTTTACGATTACAAAGAATCTTTGTTCCATAGTCAATTTCTGACTTTTCAGGAGAATCTGAATTATAATTGATTTTTATTTCATAACCACTATAGAACTTGGAATAAACTCCATCCATTTTTGGGCTGAAAGCCCAATAGTCCAAGAAAAGATAACAAATTTGTCATTGCATGCTCATAAAAGTTAATAACTAGTTAATACCAATTATTTTATCTCTCAATAAATTACTATTTCGTTAAATTAGAAGTTTTTTTTATTTTCTTCAGCTAATTCAATCACTTTGACACCTTTTCCCTTTGCTTGTTTGCAGAATTCATAGGCTTTGAGGGGATATATTGTGAAACACAAAAATGGGCTGTGAAAATACACAACCCATTGAAATAAAACGATTTTCTTTTTGTGAAAATTAACGTTTTGAGAACTGGTAAGAACGACGGGCTTTGGCTTTACCGTATTTCTTACGTTCAACAGCACGATCATCACGAGTCAAGAAACCGGCCTTCTTCAAGCAATCACGCAATTCCGGCTCATAAATGTTCAAAGCACGAGAAATACCGTGTTTAATAGCACCGGCCTGACCGGACAAACCACCGCCTTTTACTGTGCAAACTACGTCAAACTCATTAACGCGGTTGGCAACCTCAAAAGGTTGGTTGATAATCATTTTCAATACCGGACGGGCAAAATACTGGTCAATTGATTTCTCATTGATGGTGATATTACCTTTACCAGCCTTAATCCATACACGGGCAACAGCGTCTTTGCGACGACCGGTTGCATAAGAACGTCCTTGCTTATCCTTTTTGGATTTGCGAACAACATTCTCCTCAACAGTAGCTTCCTCAGTGGCTGCCTTTGCAGTTTTGGTTGCTTTAGTGGCCTTTTTAAGGTCTTTTAATGATTCTAATTTCTCAGCCATAATTAGTTGCTCCTCTTATTCTTGGGGTTTTGAGCGGCAATATCCAAAACTACCGGATTTTGAGCGGTATGGGGGTGATTTTCACCGGCATAAACCTTTAATTTGCTCATTTGCTGACGTCCCATAGGATTGCGGGAAATCATGCGCTCAACAGCTTTGATAATAACTCTTTCCGGAAAACGACCATTGAGCAATTTTTCGGCAGTTGTTTCTTTGATACCGCCGGCCCAACCGGTGTGACGGAAATATTTCTTAGCCGACAATTTGTTGCCGGTCAATTTTACTTTGTCAGCATTGATAACTACTACATAGTCGCCGCAGTCAAGGTTAGGAACAAAATTCGGTTTGTGTTTGCCGCGCAAAATCTTAGCAATCTCGGCAGACAAGCGTCCCAACACTACGCCATTGGCATCAACTACATACCATTTTCTCTCAATGTCTGAGGGTTTGGTTGCATAAGTGTTCATTTTTTTCTCTCTATAAAAGTTAGAATTAAATCTCGGGTGTAGTTATAGCCGGTTATTTTTATTTGTCAATATAAAAATTTGCGTTTTTTCAATAAATTATTTTCAGGCAATATATTACCGTTTATTAACTGTTTGATTTTACATTGTTTTGTTAATTTTGTATAAATAAACACAGTATAGAACGTTTGGTATAAGTTGGATATTGCACGACACTAATTATTTATATGCAGAATAAACAAATTTTGAGGACGCGCAAATGAAAAGATTTTTTAAATATCGCTATTGGCTGATCGCAACAGGAGTTGCGGTATATTATGCTTTTTTAAATAGCTTTTCGGCGGATTCAGCCTTGCCGAAAGAAGAAGTTTTGACAATTAACGCAATAATAATTCCTCATAAAGATATTGAGATTGAAAAGCAATATGTCGGGTATGCGGTTCCGATACAACAGGCTGATATGGCGGCTAATGTCAGCGGATATATTGATGAAGTGTTGGTTAAAGGCGGTGATGAAGTTAAAACAGGCGATAATTTGATGCTTATTGATCAAAGAATTTATAAAGCCGAATGGGAAGCTGCAAAGGCTGCAACCGCTAAAGCACAAGCTGATTATGAAAATGCTCGGACTTATTATAACAGAGTCAAAAAAGCCGGCAAACAAGCATTTTCAGCGGCAGAAATTGATAATGCCAAAGCCTCATATTTATCGGCTCAAGCCGCTTTGCAACAGGCTCAAGCTGCAGAAAATAAGGCTAAAACGGCTTTTGACTATACAATTATACAGGCTCCGATTGACGGTGTCATCGGAAATATTGATTTAACTAAAGGAAATTATATAACACCAAATTCCAAGCTGTTCAGTATTGTGCAATTCGATCCTATACGCATTGTGTTTGCAATGCCGGATAAAGATTTTATGCTTTTTGATGCCGAAACTTTGCAAAACAACCAAATAAAACTGCGTTTAGCCGATGGCAAAATTTATGAACAAATCGGAAAATTCAAATACAGCGATAATCAAGTTAACCAAGCAACTAACTCCATAAGCTTATATGCTGATTTTGCCAATCCTCAAAAAAAACTGTTGGCTAATTCTTATGTTGACGTGTTTGTGCTGAAGAAAGTTAAAAATGCGGCCTTAATCAGGCAAAATTTTGCGCAAATCAAAGATGACGGTATATGGGTTTATGTGATTAAAGATAAAAAGCTTAAACAGGTAAAACTGCAAATAGACGGGATAATCGATGATTTTTATGCGGCGGGTAACAATTTTGCCAAAGATGAATATCTGGTAACAGATAAGATAGGGCAAATACCACCGCAAACCAAAATTAAAGTACAACTGAAAGAAGCGAGCAAAAAATAAGATGTTTTCGGAATTTTTTATTAATCATCCGCGATTTGCCGGAGTGGTGTCGATAATAATGGTATTACTGGGATTGCTGGCAATAGCCGTTTTACCGGTGTCGCAATATCCTAATATTACTCCGCCGCAAATTGTAGTTAGTGCCACTTATCCGGGGGCTTCGGCACAAGTATTGGTTAATACGGTGGCAATTCCGATAGAAAATGCCGTAAACGGAGTGGAGGATATGTTATATATGTCATCAACGGCAACCGACAGCGGCAGTTATACATTGACGATTACCTTTAATGTCGGAACAGATCCGGACATGGCACGGGTTAAAGTACAAAACAGGCTGCAACAAGTTAACTCTCAATTGCCGGAAGAAGTTACCAAACAAGGGCTTGATATAACCTCGCGATTGGCTAATATGTTGGCGATGTTGGTCTTTCGCTCACCGAATAAGACTTATGACAGTTTATATTTATCAAATTTTGCTTATAACAATATCAAAAATCCTTTATTGCGAATTGACGGCATGGGAGGGGTGGATATTTACGGGCCGCAACATTCCATGAGAATTTGGCTTAATCCGGAAAAGGTTACCGCTTTGGGACTTTCCAGTAACGATATTATTCAGGCTATAACCAGTCAAAATCGCCAGGCTTCTTTAGGTTCGGTCGGAGCCGCACCAAGTCCGCAAACAAATCCGATTATGTTAACTTTAACCACCAAAGGAATGTTAACCAGCGTAAGTGATTTTGAAAATATAGTTCTGAAAACTTCAACAAACGGAGGAATCGTACGTTTGAAAGATGTGGCCAGAGTGGAAATCGGCGCTGACAGCTATAACATGAATGCCCTTTATAATAATGAACCGGCGGTTATTTTAAGTTTGAGTCAAACTCCCAATTCAAATTCCTTAAATATTATGAAAAATGTTGAAAAAGAAATTAAGGCGTTAAACAAAACTTTTCCGGAAGATTTGGTGTTGCAAACGGCTTATGACTCTACCGATTTTGTAAGAGCTTCAATATCTGGAATAATTGAAACTTTAGCAATAACATTCGGATTGGTGGTGTTGGTAACCTATTTATTTTTACAAAAGTGGCGTACCACTTTGATTCCTTTAATTACCATTCCGGTATCTTTGATTGCAACTTTTGCGGTTATATACGTATTGGGATTTGATATCAATATACTCACTCTGTTTGCGATGATTTTAGCGATTGGTCTGGTGGTTGATGATGCCATTATTGTGGTGGAACGAGTTGAATATTTGATGGAAAAGGAAAAAATGGAAGCGCATGATGCCGCCGTAAAAGCCATGCAACAAATCGGAAGTGCAATTATTGCAACGACTTTTGTATTGCTTTCTATATTTGTGCCGGTCGGTCTGATGGCGGGAATAACCGGAAAAATATATCAACAATTTGCCATAACCATTGCAACATCGGTGGCTTTTTCGGCAGTTAATGCTTTGACTTTGTCGCCGGCTTTATGTGCGATTTTTCTGCAAGGAATCGGAGGAGAAAATAAAACTAAACCGCTATTTTTTACTAAATTTGATGATATTATTGATAAAGGACGTGCACTGTACATGAAAGCCGTAACTTATTTTGCGGGAAATATTAAAATGACGCTTTTAACAACACTCGGGGTTATTGCCGTAATAGCGATAGCTTTCAAATTAACGGCAACATCTTTTTTACCGGAAGAAGACCAAGGTATTATATTTGCTAACTTACAATTATCCAATACGGCAACAATTAACCAGACTAATGAAGTTCTTCATGATTTGGCTGCAAATATTTTGCAAATTGACGGAATAAAATATTTTATTGCAGTGGCAGGTTATTCCATGTTAGGCGGTTCGGGGGAGAATGTTGCGTTGGGGGTTGCGGGATTGGAAAATTGGAGTAAACGCAAAGCAAAATCATTATCAATGGCCTCAATAAAACAATTATTACGAAATAAATTCAGTCAAAATCCTCTGGCACAAATTGATTTTTTTGCACCTCCGTCAATTCCCGGAGTAGGTAATTCCGACGGATTATCTATGGAATTATTGGCTATTGACGGAAATATAACCGGTTTTGAACTTTATCAAAAGCTGCAAGATTTTTTGAAAAAACTAAATGAAAATCCGAAAATTGCTTATGCCTTCAGCACCTATCGAGCAGATACTCCGCATATTTATCTTGATATAGATCGCACTAAAATGGAAAGTCATAATGTTGCTTTGTCGGATTTATTTGATACTTTGGGCAACAATTTAGGATCATCATATGTAAACAACATAACTTCGGAAGGGCAAGTGAATAAAGTAATTGTTCAAGCAGATTTTCCTTATCGAAAAAACATTAATGATGTAATGAATCTTTATGTAAAATCCAATAACGGGCAAATGGTGATGGTAAAAAGCTTTACCGATAGCCATAATCAGATATCGCCTAATATTTTATACCGCTATAATTTATACGGTGCGGCGGCAATTAATGCTCAGACTAAGACAAATGTATCAACGGGCGAGGCTATTGCCGAAACCGATAATTTGGCACAACAAACTTTAGGAAAAAAATATAAAATTGCCTGGACCGGATTGAGCCTTCAAGAAGTGGAAGCTGCCGGATTGGTTGTTATTTTGATTACGTTGGCATTTATTTTCTGCTATTTATTTTTGACGGCTCTTTATGAAAGTTGGATGTTGAGTTGGGCGGTGATGTTTTCAACCGTGTTTGCTATTCTGGGAGCATTGGCGGGACTTCATTTAAGCGGGCAGGATTTGAGCATATATGCACAACTGGGATTAGTAATGTTAATCGGTTTGGCAGCAAAAAATGCTATTCTGATTGTAGAATTTACCAAAGACTATCGCGAAAAGGGATTTTCTATACTGGAAGCGGCACAAAAAGGAGCTGATGAACGTTTTCGCGCGGTACTGATGACGGCTTTGACTTTTATTTTAGGAGTATTTCCGATGCTTATTGTCAAAGGAGCCGGAGCAGCCAGCCAACACGCTATCGGAACTGCTATTTTTTATGGTATGATTGCCGCAACCTTAATCGGCATAATATTTATTCCGGCATTGTTCGCCTTGTTTGAAAATATTAAAGAACGCAGTTGGCGTAGAAATTCTGCGGAGTAATCTGATGTCAGACAAATTTAAAATCGTAATAAGCTTATTTTTGTTGACCGGGTGCAGTTTAGGACCTGATTATCAGCAACCGAAAATATTTGACCTCGGACAATTATCAGAAAATACCGGATTAAAATCTTACGGAAAAGCTGAAGCTCCCAAAGATTGGTATAAATTGCTTAAAGATGAAAATTTAAATGAATTAATTACAACGGCTTTACAAGAATCTCCGGATATAGCTTCGGCTTATGAAAAATTACGACAGGCTCGTATAAATTTAGGATTGGCTCGAGCAGAATGGGGACCGGAAATTTCGGCAACGGGAAGTTATAACCAAAGCAATGCTTTTGAAACTGCCGAATACAAAAGTAAATCATCTTATTATCAGAACGGTTTTGATGCGTCATGGGAGATTGATATATGGGGTGGTATAAGACGTTTGAACGAAAGCCAAAAAGCTTTGATGAAAGCAGCAGAAGCTAATCTTGATAATGTTAAAGTCGTATTAATTGCAGAAGTAGTCGCTAATTATATTAATTATCGCAAAAATGAAAAGTTGTTGCAGATTACCGAGCAAAATCTTCGTTTGCAAAAGGATATTTATAATATAATCAAGCAAAAACATTCGTCCGGAGTAGCCGATGATTTATCGTTGCAACAGGCTTACTCTGCGGTATTAAACACCAAAACACAAATTCCACCGTTGCGAGCTTCAATTAATTTATATAAAAATAATCTGGCTGTGTTATGCGGAAGATTACCCAATCAAATAAATTTTACAAAAAATAATTTATTGGCTGAAAAAATTCCCATAGACTTAAATTATTTGTATAATTTACCGGCTGATATTATAAAAAATCGCCCTGATGTAATAGCTGCAGAGCAAAATCTTATTGCACAAAATGCTCTTATCGGTAACCGAATTGCCGCACTTTTTCCGTCAATTTCATTAAGCGGATTTTTAGGGTGGCAAAATACGACCTTGTCACCGATGATTTCATCAGATTATCAAATTTATAATTGGGCGGGAGCTGTCGGTTTGCCGCTGATTGATTGGAAAAAGAGAATTAACCGGATAAGTTTGCAAAAATCTGTAACCAAGCAGGCTTTATCTGCTTATCGCAAAAGTATTTTAACTGCGGTAAGCGATATCAATAATGCGATGAAAAATTTAACAGAAAGTTCGAACAACTTGGAAAATAACGATAAAAATCAAGAAGCTCAAACTAAAATTTTGGAGTTGAGTTGGAAAAAGTATAAAAACGGTTTGATTAATTTCAGTGAAATCTTGACAGCCGAGCAGAATAAACTAAATGCCGAACAGCAATACATCATCAGCGTGGGAGAATGGTATCTGAACTTTATAAGCTTTAACAAAAGTGTTGGCGGCGGATTTGCTGCTATTCAACATCTTCCTCTTCACGACGACCGAACGGATGCTGTAAATGAGTGCGACGAACGCGATAAACATTAATATTAGTTATCTCCGGGATTGTATGTGTACGAGCCCAATACCCTTTTTCTTTCATACAACTGACATATTTAGCGGGATCTATATCTCTATCATCAAAGGGAGAATTAACAATCAAAGGTTGGGCTCCCTCATAAGGAACATAAGTTGCCCATATACCGCGATCAGAATTCCAATCAGCACGAGTATTTAATTTGGTTTCTTCGGTATAAAACCATGATTTAAAATCAGGAATCCATTTAACAGCTTTACCATGTTTGAGACATTCATTATGGTCGCGCACAAATCTTTCAATCCCCGTACGGCTACGTTCCCAGTGGTAAACCAACTGCCCTACTCCTCCGGAAAAATATGAACAAGACCACAAAAAACAACAAATTAATAAAAATGCAACTTTCTTCATATTAAAAGTCCAAATTAGTATAATTACGTGCAGGAATAATTCCAGAAATTGTATCCTTAAGCAAATCTTTGAATGATGGCCGCGATTTTATTTTAGAATACCAAAGTTTACTGGAGGGAAAACTATCCCATGGAACATCTCCCAAATAGTCGACTACAGAAATATGTGCGGCTGCAGTCAAATCTGCCAAACTTGGTTCTTCACCGCAAAGATAAGCATGCTTTTCCAACAGCCATTCTATATATTCGAAATGATAACCGAGATTATTCAATCCGGCCCTTAAAACAACTGAATCCGGTGACTGAGCATAAGCGAATCTTTTATAAATTTTTTCCCAAACTATATTACGATACACTTCTCGATAAAACTTGTTATCAAACCAATCCATCATACGCCGTATTTCAGCTCGTTGCTCTGGTGTACCATATATTAAAGGAGTGGTTTTGTCGGTTTCTTCCAAGTATTCACAAATTGCATAATGTCCGACAATAACCTTACCGTCATTGATATATATCGGCAATTCTCCCGATGGATTAAGTTTACTGACATCGGGCGACAAATGCCACGGCTCTTCGGACTTAAGTACGAAAAGCATTCTTTTCTCGCTCATTTGCAAACGAATCTTGCGAGCAAACGGCGATGTTGTGTGATGTATAAGTAGAACCATAGCATTATAAGATATATACGCTCTTTATTCTTTCGTCAAGCAAGTTATTACTTTTATTATCATTCTGCGGAAATATTATCGGGAAAAGAAATCGGAGTGCCGGTAATTAAAGTATCCTGATTTTCTTCAGCATTTTCCAAACCAAAAGTAGGAGGAACCACGCCGGAATATTCCTGTTCAAAAAACTCTAATGATTTTTTTAAATTCTCCTTAATTTGATTGATAAATTCCTCATCTTGTATATGGCGAACAATTGCTTTTGCAATTGTGTCGTGCCGTGGAGAAATTTTGGAAACGCCTATAAAAAGCGGGATATTCCATAACGGTTGTTTGGATACGGCTATTTGACGCGATACACCTAATTTGATGGCTTCAATCATACCGAAATAATAACCTGAAATGATGTAATCAACTTTGCGAGTGAATAATTTTTCATATATTTCATAAGTTGAAGAAGATGATTCAAGATTATACTCTTCCAATTTATTTTCAACAAAATCGCTGAAAATTTCTTGAGAATAGCGAATTCCTTTGAGTTTTTTTAAATCATCAAAACTTTTAATTAAATGAGCATTAGATGGTAACATAAAAAAAGTTACCGGATTGTGAGTTACGGCGGGAAATAATAAATCAAGATTTTCAAAACGTTCCGTTTGGTTATATCCACCTAAAAAAACATCGACTTTACCAATACGAATATCTTTTTCAATGTTTTCAAGATCGGATAATTTATAGGTTTTGACGCTTGGTAATTGTTTTTGTTGTTGACTAATAATATTGATTACGGGAGTAAATATTGTATTAAATTTATTATTTTTAGCCATAATTCCTATCGGAGCATAATTGCCATATCCGGATATTACAATCGGAGGATTATTATCTAAACTGAAAGCTTTAACTTCAATATATAATGCCAAAGATATAAAAAAAATAAAAATTATCAGCAGGATTTTTTTCATGGTTGTTTGCTCCCCCTCCTCGAAAAATAAATAAGGTATATTTATATTCTACAGATAATATTAATAAATATTTTATATTTTGCATAGTATACTATGGATAATGTTAATAAATATTTTATTTTGAGGAATAATTAAATCATGAATAATGTAGCCAGTTATGCACAAAATGAAATCGCCGGTATGGATGAATTGAGCATGGAAATAAGAGCTTTGATAAAATCATCGGCAGCTCTGAACCAAATTAAAGAAAACTGGGAAGAGCAACGCCAAGATTTAGCATTGGCTTTAGAAAGGAATCGGCGGTTATGGACATTTTTAGCTTCAGCGATGATGGAAGAAACTTGTCCGCATACTCATGATGTAAAACAAAATATTATAAATTTGGCTAATTTTATTTTTAAGCGAACCAATGAAGTTTTATCGTCTCCCGAGCCGGATAAATTAGACATTTTGATAAAAATCAATATGCAGATTGCCAACGGCTTATCCGGTAAAGCTTAATTTTTTGAAATTGACTATTAAAAATAAATAGGTTATTCATCTGTTCAGTTTATGGGGGTATGGCGGAATTGGTAGACGCGCTAGACTCAAAATCTTGTGGGCTCAGCCCGTGTCAGTTCGAGTCTGACTACCCCTACCACTTAGAAAAAACCTCAGCTTATGAAGAGCTGAGGTTTTATTTTTATGTTTTATCCTTTTTGTATGTCTTTTATTGTAATGACTTATTGTCTAATTTTTGATTAACGGTGACGTTTCAATAAGCAGTAAAAAGCTCCGCTCCCTCCATCCTCAGGAATTGCCTGAGCTACGCTCAACAGATAAGGTCTGATATCCTGATGGTTTAACCATTGTGCAAACGATTGACGAATAACTCCCTTGCTTTCCCACCAAACTTCAGTTGATGAGCCTTTGCCGGTTATAATCAAAACACAACGTTTACCCGAAGCATAACTGTCAATAATAAACTCACGGACTTTATCAAAAGCCTGCTTTTCGGTAAGACCATGCAAGTCAAGACGCGCTTCTATTTTGAGTTTGCCGGAAATAAATTTTTCAGCCAACTTACGGTCAATGTTAGCGATATCACCGATGGATAACCGACTGAATGAATTATGATTATAAAGATTTTTGACATCAGGCGATGGTTTTATCGGATTGATAATCAGAGGGGCTTGAGGTTTTTCTTCAACCTGAGGAAGAGGCAAAACATCGGTAACTTCGGATTGCCATTCGTCCACATCTTTCGGCTCAGCGCATTTAGGCAGCTTTTTCATCGGCCACCGTTTCCTCAGCCTGATTTTCTGTCGGTTTATCAACCATCAAATCGGCAAAATAACGCACTACAAACTCTTTCCAATCACCTTCGGGAGAAATACAACCGCGTTGCTTATCATCACTCTTAACCAACACCAATCCGCCGTAATTCCATAATTCGCAACAGCTTTTATAATCTGAACTTATAGTCTTTAAGGCACGATCCAACAAACGATGTTCCAATTTCTTATGTATCAGATTAGAAGTCAAAAACACTCCTAAACTCATAAGAATTACACCGGTTAAGATGCCGACAGCCCATATTAATATTAACCCCAATAAAACAGGACATAAGATTGGCAGCATACTTTCCCACGGGTTATAAATAGGAGAGCCGGGAATGTTAATTTTAGAAGATATAAGACATAAGTGAATCTTATCATTTGCTAAAGCCCGTTGCAATGCCTTAAAGACCAATAAATCAGCTTTGTTTACTCGTTTAATCATTGGAAGATTCCTCATAATGTTTGGGTATCAAAACAAAATAACGCCCTTGCGAATTCATTTTGCCGGCAACCTCAAGAATCTCGTCGCCACCTGAACCATAAAAATAGTCACCGCGTACCGCACCTTTGATTGCACTGCCGATATCCTGAGCTAAGACCAAACGGTTGAGGCTTTTGCCGTTATACTGTGAGGTTTCCAGCCACAAAAGCGCACCTAACGGTACATAATCAGTATCCACGGCAAGAGAACGCCCTGCCGTCAAAGGCACTCCTAAAGCACCGGTCGGGCCTTCACTATTGCCGAGTTTATGAAAAATGAAACGTTGATTTTCATCCATATTAGCTTTAGCCAAGCCGGGATTCTCTTTAAGCCATTTTTTAATGTTACCCATTGATGCTTGAGACGGACTGAGCAGACCTTTGCTCAATAAGATAGAGCCGATACCCTTAAACGGGTGACCATTGTTACCGGCATAAGCAATGCGTACTTTTGTGCCATCCGGCTGAATTGCTACGGCAGAGCCTTGAATCTGCATAATATATACATCAACCTCATCATCCGCCCACATAACCACCGGTGCATTCAGCCCCTTTTGGGTAATCTCGGCACGAGTAAGATAAGGTTTTAGTTTGCCGTTTTCGACCTGACCAATCAATTTGCGGTCGGGAAGCGATGAATCAAAATCTTGAAGATTTACTTCAACTAAGTCATAAGGACGTCCGTAAACCGGATATTTATAGGTATTGTCGCGAACAGGCGAACCATTGATTTGTGCTTCATAATAAGCAGTAAATTTGCCTTGTTCTTCTCCGTGGTATTTAATCAAATAAGGGGTAAAATTACTCAAAACAAATTCTTTGAATTTTGCCGGCATTATGTCATGTGCCAATGAACAAACTTTCAGATAATCGGCACGATTGATATGAATTGCGGATGTCGAGTTTAAAAATTCGCCTGATTGCCGAGCAATTTTTTCGCAACCACGCAAAAATGCATTATACGCACCCAACATATCATCATCGGAGATTGCGGTAATTTGATCAAAAGAGAATTGTTCTAACTCAAATTCTTCCGGAGCTTTTTCCTTGGAACAAGAATTTAAGAAAGCAATTAAACAAGTTAAACCTAAAAGTACACGCATCATTTTTTTGTAGATACCAACAACCAACTTGATGTTTTTGCATTAAGAGGGCGCTCAAATGTCCATACATCGGTAATGTTTTGGATATAGTTCTCATCGCCTTCAATTACTTCACCATTTTCAGCACGCAGAACATTAACCTGTTCACTGACAAATTCTACACTAATACTAGCTTTGTTGCCTGTAATTTCAGCCTTAATAATCTCAACTTTGTCAAAACCGATAAAATCGGTTTCGGCCGTGATTTTATCCGCTTGACGTTGCTTGATTATTTCGTTCATTTTTTTGCAAATATCAGAGCTGACCAAAATTTTCAGCATTGCCATGTCTGCTTGATTGAATGCGGCAGTAATCATTTCAAAAGCTTTTTTGGCTCCGGAGAGAAAATTATCGCGGTTAAAATTAGGTATTTGCAATAAAGTCCGGTCTAACTCGCTTAAAGGAGTTTCATCAACCGGAGTGAGAACTTCACTGTTTTGCAGAGAATCACGAAGTTCTTTTTCGGTTTCACTGCGCAAAAGATTGTATAATTTCTCAGCACCTTCGCGACTCAATTTAACTTTGCGCGGCATATCTCCGCCGGTTCCCAAAACCTTCCACAAACGTTGGAATATCAAAACTACAACCACCAACAAAACCAAAATATCCAAAGCCATAATTTTACCTTTCTTTCTACTGTTGCCGTTTAATATAACGTTAATAGAAATTATTATCAACTGTTTATTATTATTTGACCTATGATTTTTTTTGGTATAGAAAAGATACAGTTTTTAATAAATTTATAAGGATGAAAATTATGGCAAAAGATGAAAATAAAACAGAAAATAACGAAGGAAACAAACAGCCGCCGGTTGCAATATTGAGTCAGTATATAAAAGATTTATCGATGGAAATTCCGCATGCTCCGCAAGTATTTAAGAAAATGCAAAGCACTCCGCCTAAGATTGGAGTTGAAGTTAATATTGAAGCCGGAAAACTGGAAGAAGACGGCATATTTAATGTGTTGTTGAATGTTAATGTTAACGGCGACACAACAGAAGAAAAAGCTTTTATTTTGGAACTGTCTTACGGTGCGGTAGTGGCTTTAGCTATTCCTCAAGAACATATTGAGCCGGTATTGATGATTGAAATTCCGCACATGATTTTCCCGTACGTGCGTCAAATTGTAGCAAACACAATGTCTAATGCAGGTTTGCCGCCGTTGATGCTGAACCCGATTGATTTTGCCGGAATGTTTGCCACGCGCAAGACTAAAGAGCAAGAAAAGCAATAAATTTTGATTGAAGTTTTAATTTAACCGCCGTGATTATGTATTTACGGCGGTTTTTATTAAAAAAATTTATTTATCTGTCCTTTTCTTGTTTGTATTTTATAACAGAGTTATTGGGAGATGTTTTTGGTTTATCCGGTTTGTCGGGATTTTTTGTTCCACGCAATCGATTCAATAAATCTCTTATTATGGATTTTTTAGGTATTAATTCCATAAAAAAATCCCGCTTTTTGCGGGATTTTTCCTTAATCGAGCCAATAATCGAATTATTCGGCCGGAGTCTCTTCATTTTCAGGAGTTTCAGCTGTTTTTTCTTCAGCTGCAGGTGCTTCTTCGGAAGCGGAATCATTTTTAACCATCTCTGCTTCAACTTCTTCCAACTTAGTGATTACATCTTCAGTGATATCTTTACCACCGGCGATAACCGAATTTTTATCCAAAACAACTTTGTAGCCCTTTCTGTGAGCAACTTTTTCAACTACCGCAATAATATCATCTTCGATTTTTTGAGTTTTAGCGGCATATTCCTGTTGCATAGCAATCTGTTTTTGCTGCAATTCGAGCTGGAATTGATTCATCATTTCTTTTTTCTTAGCAGCATTAGTCTGTTTCTTGAGGGCATTGTCAGACTCTTGCAACCATTTTTGCAATTCTTCATACTGCAATTGTTGCTCGTGTTGCAAGTTGCGGATGGCAACCGAACGTGAAACAATCATCTGGGCATTAACAGTGGCCACCTTGGATCCACAGCAGCAGAAGCACCACGCCAACAATAAAACTACTACAACAGCAGCAATGATTATATAATGTTTTTTAGTAAGTTGTTTTTTCATTTTGTTTTCCCCTTAATGTTAAAAACTGGTATGAGCTTATATCAATTTTATTAATTTCGCAAGCAATTTTATATAATTATTTTATGTAATAATAATCATATGACTTTCAATACAAAAATCCCCTTGGTTGAAATGAATCAACAAGGGGATTTAGATTAATAAATAGAACGCAGAATTTTTTCCACATCCTCAAACCGACAGGTAGTCAACCGGTCATAGTTTTCTTTGAGTTTTTGTTGCCAAATGGCCAGTGTACCGTGTTTTTTCTCAAATTCCCATTCCCAACCATAGTTAACCATCAGAACACGATGCCAAAGTTCAGCATCATATTCTTTAATCAACTTTTGGGCTTGAGGACAAGCTCGATAGTAGGCGAAATATTCTCCGGCTAAATGAGATTTATTATCAATATCGCGCTGAGCCAGAGCGATTTGTTTTTCTTCATCAAGCGGAGAACAATAAAACACATAAAATTTGACAATGTCCTCGGGAGCTTCACGGATAAGGCGCAGAGATGCACTTTTATACCATCTCCCGTGATAGGCCCGAACAACATCCCAATCTTCATTGTCAAACCAAGCTAATTGAACCTCTTCCGGTGGTATGGGAATCGGCGAATCACAGGCCATTTCCTCTAAAACATGATCTCCTATTCGACCATGCATACAGGCAATCAGCCACATAACAAAAAGATTATAGTTTTTATCCATAATTATATATTTTTAATTCATTTTGCTTGTGATTAGAACATGCATGGCATTGTTTGTCAATTTTTTTTAAAATTTATATTTAATAAGTTAATAAAAACAAAAGCGGCTCAACAGAGCCGCCAAGAGTTTAAATAAATTTATTATTTTCCACCGTAATTATTGATCTTATACAATCTAGCATTAAGTTGTTGTAGAACTTTATTGTGGCTTTGCTTAACCTGTTCGGAGCTGTTATCATATTTACTGTACGAACCGGTGCCTTTAATATTACCGGCCTTTTTACCGGCTTTTTTAACAATCTGCCAAATTTGCTGTTGTTGGCCGGCCGTTAATTCATCCCCCGAAGTGATTTTTTGCAACAATTTATTATCTTTCGAAAAAGGTTGAACCTGATTAGATACAGTCATTACCAAAGCGAGATGTTCCATAGTTTCACCGGCAGGTAATGTTATTTTACCTTGATGTATAGCTTTATTAAGTTGGGCATAAAGTTCAGTTTTGCCTTTTTCGCCCAAATGCAAAGCTATGGTGTTGTCATAGTAATTTTTATAGGCTTTTGCTAAGCTGTCCTGATAATCATTCGAGGCACCTTTTATTTGATTGGTTTGTAATACTTGCTTCTTAGCCCCAACCTCGGAAGCTTTAACATTTTGTTTTTTAACTGTAACAGCAGAGGCTTTAGGTGTTCCTTTTGATTTAATATTTACTTTAGCTATTGATGCTTGAGTGCTATTATCAGATATCGTATTTGTAGAAATTACTGACGGGAAAATCGGTTCATCAAATCTTATGGTATCGGCAGGCTTCTCTAATTGTTTTTTACCAATTTCGATTGCTTTATTTATCCGATTTATGTCTTCACGTGCTTCGGCATTATCTATGCTGGCATATTTGCCATATCCCAAAAAGGTTAGTGCTGTAATTCCAATTCCAAAAAATACTTTTTTTACATGAGATGGACCTGAAGCGATTTTTTTTATCAAAGGAAACTTACTTTTATTTTTTCCAGCATTGTTTTGTTTTCTGTTATAAGATGGCAATTCAACTTGGCAGACAGTATCTTGTGACGGTCTTAAGTTGTCTGTATGAGAGACAGCCGCCGGAGCTTTGGGATCATTAGCTTTATGTGGTTCTAAAGCCGCATGATCATTGCAAGCAGAAGTTTGACTATAGAACTTTCCTTTTACTTGCTGCAACTCGTTTTCGGTTAGATCGTAACGCCCGAAAAATGAGGCAACACTGCGAAATAATTTGCTTTTAAATAATAAAAATTCTGCTCTTTTTTGAGGTTTAATAAAATTATATCGAGCATAAGAATCACGATTCAGTTTGTTGAAAGACCTCATAGCTTCTTTAGAAACACGATGCTTTTTTATAACGCCAAAAGTTATGATATAAGCATTCATATAATCACTTAAATCATCACTATATAAGTCCGCATTATCTTGGGAAAAATCCGCAAGAATTCTTTGTGCTTTTTCACGTAATTGTTTAGCTTTAGAACGATTAAACAGCAAAGCATTGTTGTAATCACGAATACTTTCTATCAAATATTGCTTGGTTAAAACCTGTCCATCCATGAGAAAATTTCCTTATATAAGATATCGTATAACGTTAAAGTGACGTTATATATAATAACTTATTTTATTTTGTCAAGTTTTTATTATTATGAAATTTTCATCAGGCTAATTTGCTGACAGCTCTTTGCAAACGAGACAGTGTTTCAGATTTACCTAACACAACGGCTAATTCGGTTGCACCGCCCGGAGTTGTTTCTTTACCGGATAAGGCAATGCGAGCCGGATAAAGAATTTGTCCGTTTTTAAGATTGTTATTTTCCGCCAAAGTTTTTAATGCGGTAAAAAGTGAGTCGTTATCCCAAGAAACCTGCTCTGATAAAGTATTAATTATCAAAGGCATAACTTTTTGAGCTACATCAATATCAGTTTTCATTTTTTTGTTAATATAAAGCTCAAGAGAATAATCGGGAAGTTCATTGATAAAATCTATTTGTTCGGGAATTTGTGCCAAAGTTTCAATTCGCGGCTGTAAAACTCGAGCTAAAGCTTGCTTATTGATACCGTCAGGTAAATTATCCATATAAGGCAAAGCTTTTTTATAAAAATCTTCTTCAGACAAATTGCGTAAATAAACTCCGTTCATCCATGTCAATTTGACAATATCAAAAATTGCCGGTGATTTATTTAAGCGCTCAACCGAAAATATTTTTTCCAACTCAGCAAGAGAAAAAATTTCTTCCTCCGTACCGGGATTCCAACCTAATAAGGCAATATAATTGATGATAGCTTCGGGTAAATAACCTTTGGCTAACAAATCTTGAAATGAGGCATCGCCGTTGCGTTTGGATAATTTGTGCTGAGCATCTTTCATTACCGGAGGCAAGTGGACATAAATCGGACGTTGCCAGCCGAAAGTATCATAAATCAAATTATATTTCGGAGTGGAAGGCAAATATTCACTACCACGCACTACATGGGTGATTCCCATCAGGTGATCGTCAATTACATTGGCAAAGTTATAGGTCGGAAAACCATCGGTTTTGAGTAAAACGCCCTCGTCCAATTCGTCATAATCTATCTCTATAATACCGTAAACTTTATCTTCATAGTGAGATTTGCCGGTTTGGTTGATGGTTTGGCGGATAGTATAAGGTTCACCTTTGGCAATGCGGGCACGTGCTTCTTCTATGGAAAGATGTTTGCACGGATCATCAAATTTGCAAATTATTTCGTTGCCGTCTTCATCAACTTCTTTTTCGCGCTCGGCACAAAAACAATAATGCGCTCCGCCTAATTCAACCAGTTTATGAGCATAAGGTGCATATATGTCTTTGCGTTCCGATTGAACATAAGGTCCGTATTCTCCGCCGATATCCGGTCCCTCGTCCCAATGCATACCGACCATATTCAAGGTATTGTATATAATATCGGTAGCACCCTCGACTAAACGTTTTTGATCGGTATCTTCTATGCGGAGTAAAAACTTGCCGCCGGCAGATTTGGCGATAAGATACTCATAAAGTGCGGTGCGAAGATTACCGATGTGCATATATCCGGTTGGAGAAGGAGCAAAACGAGTGCGAGTTGTCATATTATTTATCCTTTATAAAAAACTATTTTTTAAGCAACTGTTGAGCGGCGGCGCGTGCTTCATCGGTAACAACCGCACCGGAAAGCATCCGAGCGATTTCTTCTTGACGTGCCACATCATCTAATTGATAAACCTTTGTGGTGGTTATATCATTAATTGTATTTTTTTCAACCTTTAAATGATAGTCGCCCAATGATGCCACTTGGGGGGCATGGGTAACTACCAATACCTGAACTTTTTGCCCTAAACGGGATAATCTTTCACCCACCGCACGAGCTACCGCTCCGCCGATACCGGTGTCAACCTCATCAAATATCATTGTGGGAACCGATGATGTTTGAACTAAATTAACTTTCAGTGCCAACATAAAACGTGCCAACTCACCGCCGGAAGCAATTTTATTGATTGCACCTTGCGGAGAATTGGGGTTGGTAGAAACGGTAAAACAAACATCATCAAATCCTTGTTCCGACCAACGATCTTCGCCTAAAGATTTTATTTCAGTAATGAATTTGGCTTTTTCCATCTTTAAGGGAGGCAATTCGTTCATTACAAGAGCATCAAGCTTTTCCGCTGTTTTGATTCTTAATTTGTGCAAATTATTGGCTGATTCAATATAAGCCAGACGTTTTTTCTGTTCATCGGTGCGTAAATCACTCAAGCCGTCTTCACCTAAAGTTATGGCATTAAGTTTATCTTTGAACTGTTGCAAGATGTCGGATAAAGCGTCAACATCACAGCTATGTTTACGAGCTAAGTCTTTGAGAGCAAAAATACGATTGTCGATATTTTCCTGTTCATTAGCATTGAGAGCAACATCTGCCGAAGCATTTTCAAGTTCTTCAAGTGCCTCGTTAACCTGAATCAGAGCATTGTCCAAGGCTTCGTAAATTGAAGCATATTTATCATTAACCAGATTGTTGGCTCGAGAAACTCCGGATTGAGCCGAGCGCAAAGCCGAAGTTATATCTGACGATTGCAGAGCCGAATAAGCATAATTAAGATTTTCGATAATTTTTTCGGCCTGCATAAGTTCCTGACGGCGAGTTTGCAATTCTGCCATTTCTCCGACTTGGGGATTGATTTGCTCAAGCTCTTTAACCCAATGAGCAAGATTATCCTCATCTTCTTTGGCTTTGGCAATATTGCTTTCAACTTCTATACGTTTTTTTTGAGCAACACGGTAAGATTTATAGGACGAACCGCAATCATTTAAGGCTTTTTGCAGACCGCCGAAGTCATCTAAAATAGCACGATGATTTGCCGGATTGAGCAATCCCTGATTATCAAACTGTCCGTGAATTTCAACTAAATATTTGCCGATTTCTTTAAGCAATTTAGCGGATATAGGTTGGTCATTGAAAAAGATTTTGCCGATACCGGAAGATTGCAGGGTGCGTTTAATCATAATCTCGGAAGCTGTTTCAAGCTCATTTTCTTGCAATAAAGCAGTTAATTCGGGATTATTAATATCAGAAAAAACGGCGGTTACCGATAATTTATCGGTGCCTTGACGTATAAGCGAAGTTTCGGCACGACGCCCCAAAATCAACCCCAAAGCGTCCAACAAGATTGATTTGCCGGCACCGGTCTCACCGGTTAGTACACCAAAACCGTCAGCAAAATCCAAATCTAATTTATCAATTAAGACGACATTGTTGATATGAAGCGACCGCAGCATTGCTTAAACCTATTTTGCCATAACCTCTTCGGCACGTTTGCACCAAATGCTGTCAGGGTAATTATGTTTTAATACCTGATAGGCTTTAGTTCCGTCTTCGTTAAGTCCTAAAATAGAATAAATTTCGACCAAGCGATATAACGCTTCTTCAATTTGCGGAGTGGTTTGGTAATCTTTGACCACAACCCCAAAACGATTTAAGGCGGAAAGATAATTTTTTTGGTTGAGATAAAAACGTCCGACTTCCATTTCCTGTCCGGCTAAGTGATCGTTAATCAAAGCCATTTTAGCTTTGGCATCGGCAGCATATTCACTATCAGGAAAACGGGCAATAAGCTCGTTAAATGCTTCTCTTGATTTGGCGGTATTGTCTTGATCCTTTTGCGAACCGACAATTTGATCATAATAGCAAAGTCCGCGCATATAATAAGCATAAGCGGCATCTTTGTTGCCGGGATGATAATGGATAAATCTATCCAAAGCAATTACGGCATCATCATATTTTTCGTCACGATAATAAGCATAAGCCCCCATTAATTTGGCTTTGGTAGCCCAAGAAGAATAAGGATGTTCCAGTTCAAGTTTTTCAAAAGTTCCGGCAGCCTTAGACCATGCGGTATCCTGCATTTGCTCATAACCTAGATTATAAAGCTCTTCCGCACTCATATTCGATGTATCGGGAGCAGAAGCACAAGCGGCTGTTAAAAACAATAAACCTAAAGCAAATTTTTTCATAATTATTCTTCCTCTATTATATAGTTAGAACTATTTGCAAACAAAGTCTGCAAAATTTGGTTATTGTGAAAATGTCCGCTGTGAAAAGCGGTTAATTTTCCTTTTACGGGCAATCCGGCTGTCGCCATATCACCAATCGCATCAAGAACTTTGTGATTGACGCATTCGTTATTAACGCGGAATCCATCGGGGTTTAATATCTTATCACCATCCAGTACCACCGCATTATCCAGACTTCCTCCTTTGATAAGGCCGATTGAACGCAGATAGTCAATTTGCGATTTTTCGCAAAAAGTGCGGCAAGGAGCAATTTGAGAGATAAAGATATTTTCATTGATTACATTATTAAATTCCTGATGTCCGACAACCGGCGAAGGAAAATCTATAATAAAATGTATGGAAAAATTATCGTCAGGCTCCAGAAAGACATAATTACCTTTATCGTCTTTGAATTCAACTTTTTGCAAAACTTTTAAAACATGGCGCGGAGCGGATTGTTCAATTAAGCCGACTTTTTTCAACTCATTATAAAACAGCAGAGCTCCGCCGTCTAAAATAGGCATTTCGGGAGCATTAACCTTGACTAAAGCATTATCAATTTTAAGTGCTGACAAAGCAGCCATCAGATGTTCTATTGTTGAGATGATTTGACCGTTTTTATTACCCAAACAGGTACAATTACGGGTGTCGACTACATTTGCATAATTAGCGGGAATCGGAGCAAAATCTTGGATATCAGAGCGAATAAACACAATACCGGTATTGATATCGGCCGGCTCAACAACCAGCTTAGTTTCAACGCCGGAATGCAGCCCTACTCCGTTAAAAAACACCTTATCTGCAATAGTATGTTGCATAAAAACCCCTCATGCGAAAAAAACTTGTGTCATATAAGACAATCTATAAGCCGGGTTCTGTAATTTGTCAAAGACAAATCGACAGCCATTAATCTGGGCTTAAACATTACTGCTAAGCTCGTCGCGACCTACCTCTGGAGTGAGGGAGAAACGCCTCATATCATCCGGTTTGCTCTAAAAGAACACCTGGAAGCCCCTAACTTGGTCTTGCATCCGACAGGGTTTACCGATGCCGTCTTTGTTGCCAAAGCCGCGGTGAGCTCTTACCTCGCCTTTTCATCCTTACCTGACATATAGACAGGCGGTTGTTTTCTGTGGCACTTTCCCTTGGGTTTCCCCAGCCGGACGTTATCCGGTGCCGTGTTTCCCTGATGCCCGGACTTTCCTCACACCAGTCAAGCTGATGCGCGGCTGTCCGATTATCTTATAAGACTATGACGAATTGTAGATGTTTTAGATAAAGATTGCAAGAGGGATAAACAATTTTATCAGCTGAAAGTTTTTACTAACATTTACACAAAAAATTTATTTTTTGCTAATCGGCGGATTGCTTGAGGTACAGCAGAATAGCAACAGAACATTCCAAGAACAGTTAACAAAATACTAAAATTTCCCATTGATTCCCATAAAATCCCATGATATACCATAAACATAATTTGCAAAGATTAACGGCAAAGGGATTGGAAATTGCGTAAAACATTTTTGTTTATGGACACGGTTGAGAATAAGGTTGACGCTAAAGGCCGCGTTTCCCTGCCCTCAGACTGGCGGGCCATTGTCAAAGATTCCGATTCGGAGATAGTTTGTTATCGCAGTTTGTCTGCTCCCTGTATTGAAGGTTGTCTCGAAGATATGTTGGAAAAATTAGCAACCGAAATGGAAAACTCGCTCGACTTTTTCTCGGAAGAACAAGATGACCTGTCAAATCTGATATTCGGAGATGCCAAACGTTATCCTTTCGATTCTACCGGACGAATTATGCTCTCGGAAAAATTACTCAAACACGCACAAATCACTAACTCCGCGGTGTTTGTCGGAAAAGGACGTAAATTTCAAATTTGGAATCCCGACAACTGGGCAAAAGAAGAACAACGTATCAGAGAAAAGCTGCTTAAAACCCGCCCATCACTAAAACTTAGCAGGGATAACGGATGATGAATGAGAATTATAAAAAACATTATCCGGTGATGTTGCAAGAAGTATTGGAAGCTTTGGCACCAAAAGACGGTGAAGTTTATGTTGACGCTACATTCGGCAACGGCGGCTATTCCGAAGCCGTATTACAGGCAGCAAACTGCAAAATCATAGCTTTAGACAGGGACAAAACCGTTGAGACACGCGCTCAAGAATTAAAACAAAAATTCGGAGCGCGTTTTGATTTCCGCTTGGGACGCTTCGGTAATTTTGATGATTTGATAAAAGAAGACATTAACGGGGCAATGTTTGATATCGGTGTTTCATCAATGCAGCTTGATGAGGGAATAAGAGGATTCTCTTTTGCCAAAGATGCACCTTTGGATATGCGGATGAGCCAAACCGGAGAAACTGCCGCTGATTTAGTTAATAATTTGAGTGAAGGTGAATTAGCCGACATTCTCTATAACTACGGCGAAGAGAGAAAATCACGCGCCATTGCCCGCAAAATTGTTGAGGCACGCAAATTGAAGCCGATTCAAACTACTTTGGAATTGGCAAATATTATTTATTCGGTTTTAGGTCGAGGAAATCGGCAAATGATTGATCCGGCCACACGTAGTTTTCAAGCATTGAGAATTGCGGTTAATGATGAATTGGGCGAACTTAAAAAAGGTCTTGATAAGGCAACAGCCAGATTGGTTAAGGGCGGAAGATTGGTAGTTGTAGACTTTCACTCTTTGGAAGATCGTATTGTTAAGGACTTTTTTAAGAATAACAGCGATAAACGGGTTCATACTTCAAGGTATAAACCATCAGAACATTCGGAAAGTAATGCAGTTTTTGCTTTTGCTTCGAAGGTTTTATTACCGAATTCAGAAGAATTGGCAATAAACCAAAGGTCGCGCTCGGCAAAGCTGCGTTATGCAATAAGAAATTAAATTTTTGATATGATAAAAGGAGTTTTGAATAAATGAGTACAAATAAAATTGCAATATATGCTTTGGCTATAACAGTAGTGTTTTTTACTATTGCAGCTTCGAGTTATCTTAAAAATTCGGTATATAAATTGGAAAGAGAATTGAAGGAAATCAATCAAAACATTCAAAACGATAAGATTGCCATACATGTTTTGAATGCCGAATGGTCAAAATTAAATAATCCAACCAGACTGCGTAATTTGGCAAAGGCGCATACCAATTTAAATTCTGCTTCGGGTGAACAAATTATTAACTATTCTGCGTTACCATTTAGTTACGAATCGGAAAATGCTAAAAAGCAAAATGCCCGTCGTAATATTGCCGCTTTGGCAAAAAATAACCGTAATATAAGGAAAATGGCTAATAACGTCAGATAATTTTATATAAAAGAGGCAAGTAGTCTGAAATGAAAGATAGCAATAATCTTTATCTTCCCGGCGAGGAAATTAATGTCACAGATGAGGGAATTTTCAAGGAATGGAATGATATAGAAAATTCTTCTCAAAAAAAAGGAAGACCTCGAGTATGGTTAGGGTGTGCTTGTTTTGCAGTCGCTTACGTCATTGTGGCTATGCGACTTTTAGATGTTTGCGTGCTTTCCAATCTTAATAATGTCGAAAAACCTAAAAATGAAGTTCATGCATTGATTCATCGTGCTGATATAGTTGATCGTAACGATGCGATTATAGCTACTTCTTTGCCAACCAAAGATTTACAAACCACAAAAGTAAAAGTTTTTAAGCCTAAGGCAACAACTGAGGCTTTGGTTAAAATATTCCCCGATTTGGATTTTGATAAAGTATATAACAAATTTAAGGAAAGAGCTAAACATTCTCGGATTAAAGATAATTTATCTCCCAGACAACAACAACAAGTTTGGAAAATAGGCAATCCGGGATTAGAACTTCGCGATAATGAAAAAAGAATATACCCGCAAAATAATTTAACTTCTCATATTGTAGGGAAAACCGATGTTGATAATATAGGTATTTCAGGATTGGAAAAAGGATTAAATGAAAGGATTACTTCGTCTGATATTCCGGTTAAATTATCAATTGATTTAGGAGTACAAGACACTATTAGAAATATCTTGCAAAAGTATAAGAAGAAATTTTCGGCGAATGCAACAACTGCTATTTTGATGAATGCTAATACCGCAGAAATTATATCTATGGTATCTTTGCCGGATTATAATCCTAATTATAAAATTAAAAATATGGCTGACACACTCAATCAGGCAACTAATTATATTTATGAACCAGGATCAGTGTTAAAAGTGTTTAATACCGCGATGGCTTTGGATTCAGGAAAAGTAAAAATCAATGAAATTTTTGATACGGTTCATCCGCTGAAAATAAAATCACGAACCATTAAAGAATTTCATGCGGCGGGACATCCGTTAAACGTTGAAGAGATTTTGGTTCATTCTTCTAATGTAGGCTCGGCTCGTATGGCTTTGCAGGCAGGATTTAATGAACAACATAGCTTCTTAAAAAAGATAAAAATGTTAGAACGCGTTAAAACAGAATTGGCTGAATCGGCTAAACCAATAGTACAAAGCGAAAAATCATGGAAAAATGATGCATCTGCTGTTGCCTCTATAGGTTACGGATACGGATTGGCAGTTTCACCATTACATTTAGCGGCAAGTTTTGCAGCTGTAGTCAATGGTGGAATTTATAATAATCCCACTATATTAAGCGGAAAATATAATCCGGACAAAGCCGTGAGAGTAATGTCGGATAACACATCCAAACAAATGCGCCGATTGTTAAGAGCCGTGGTTACCAAAGGTTCGGGGCGTAATGCTGATGTTGTGGGATATGAAGTAGGCGGTAAGACCGGTACTGCAAATAAACAAGATAAGAATGGTAAATACATTGCCAAACATGTAAATACAACCTTTTTGTCAGCATTTCCGATGTCTGATCCGCAATATGTTTTAGTAGTTATGTTTGATGATCCCAAATCCACCAAAGAAACTTTCGGACATACAGAGGCAGGGTGGAATGCGGTGCCGGCAACCGGAGAAATTATAGCAAAAGTAGCTCCGCAATTGGGAATTCCGGCTAATGATGATTTGGAAGAAAAACGCTCGGCAAAAATTATTGAAGCGGCTTTTGAGAGATAATCCTTTTTCGAAATTTTGACAAAAAAAATCTTGTGCGACTCGAAAAAATATGCTATAGTCCTTTTCGTGAGAAAGAATTATTGTGCGAGAGATATTATTGAAAATGAATATTAACTAAAAAAATTAAAATAAAATGAAACAACACGTAAAAACAGAAAATGACTCCCTCAAAGCCATTATGGGGGGAGTAGAAGAAATTAAAAAGGCTGCCCAACAAGGAGCCTTCCCCAACGGAACAATCCCTGAGGGGGAAAAAAATAGCATAGGGACAGTTACAAAAGCCCTATGCTCCGACAAGGCGCTGGTCCGTGCCTACCTCGAAGGCAGAAGGGCAGATACCCGGCGCTTCGATACCGGCGAAATGCCGGGGAAAATGCTCGTAACGGGCATTTTTCTGGCATTTTCCGACGACAAGGAATTAATTAAATTAGCCTGCGTTGGCAACACCTTGTCGGAGGAAAATGAGGTGGCCTTCGTCCGCCTCTTTGCGGACGACTCCGACACCCTTGAGAAATACCTCAAGGAGTGTCCGGAAGGTCCTACCTTTCTCGACACCACCTTCGAGGTGGCAGAGGAGTTGGGCGTTGCCGACCTGCTCTATAAGTTGGAGGATAAATATGCCTCCAACCAAGAGGTATCGGCACCAACTTTCGCCGACCTCTTGAAATAACCTCTTGAAATAAAAAAAGAAAAAACTCTTAACCCGCTCTGTAAAAGGAGCGGGTTAGTTTTTTTAAACTAAAAACCCCGTTGGCAAGGAGGAGGAGCCAACGGGGCAATAACAAACATAAACAAGGAAAGACAAGCAAGCTATATGATAATCATAACTTGCGGAAGAACTTAAGCAGCCATGAGTGATTAGAAGATCTGGCAACGACTTACTCTCCCGCGCCTTAAGACGAAGTACCATCAGCGCTAAAGGGTTTAACGGCCG
>CACWKS010000018.1 GCA_902761535.1 uncultured Pseudomonadota bacterium | reverse complement strand
CCTGGTACTGGCCGATATGAACGAAGAGTCAGCTAACTACTTGGCCTTACAGACTCGTCAACAGTTGGCTATTAACTCGTTGGCTTTGGCTTCGCAATCTGCTCAGTCGGTTTTGAAGTTGTTCTAATTTTTAAGACAACAGTTATAAAAAAGGCGTCTTGTTTCGGCAAGACGTCTTTTTTTTGCAAAATTTGCCAAGAAAAGCCACGGCGATTTCATCGCCTCGCTTTTGAAATTTATATTTAAACTGTCATGCCTTTAAGAGAGCGATAGTGAGCGGAGTTAGGCATCTTTGAATTATTTTTTTAAATAAAGTAAAAATAAGGAAGTATTTTATCCCCTCTTATCCCCTTGCCTGCAAGGGGAAGGGGCCTCATTTCAATCGGCTCAGGGGTGACAGGTTAAATATTAATGTCATGCCCGTAACGAACGAAGTGAGTGGAGTTAGGCATCTTCGAATTATTTTTTTTAATAAAGCAAAAATAAGGAAGTATTTTATCCCCTCTTATCCCCTTGCCTGCAAGGGGAAGGACAAATTCGAAGACCCCTTATTCGCAACTTTCAGTTGCTCAGGGGTGACATAAAAAAATGTCATGCCCGTAACGAACGAAGTGAGTGGAGTTAGGCATCTTCGAATTCTTTTTTTTAATATAGCAAAAAGGAAGTATTTTATCCCCTCTTATCCCCTTGCTTGCAAGGGGAAGGACAAAACGGAAGATGCCTTATCAATCGGACTGGCGCCGATTGAGGCATGACATTTGCCTTGCCTCATTTCATTCGGCTCAGGGGTGACATTTTATATTTCGATTGAGGCATGACATATTTGGTCGTTTTGTTTCATTCGGCTCAGGGGTGACAGTTAATTTGCCGAGATTGCCACGCCTCTATTGAGGCTCGCAATGACATTTCTTCTTGTGACACGGCGGTTTTATCGCCTCGCAATGACATTGAAGAGTGCCGTGCCTCTGATGAGGTTCTCAATGATATTAAAGGATATAATCAAACGAAAATTCTAGCAATAAATCAACGGGGTAATTTTGACGGCAAGGCCGGTTTTATCGTCGGTTTCGACAAACACGCCATGGAGTGTGGTCTGCCCTTCCCCTGGCTCCAGCCGACTGTTAGATGCAGGATTTTTAAGACGATCCATCGGAGCAGCTGCCTTGAATCCGATAACTCCGCTATAATCTCCGCACATTCCAACATCGGTTTGATAGGCTGTGCCGTGGGGTAATATCACAGCATCAGAAGTCGGAACGTGTGTATGTGAGCCGATCATCGCCGAAATCCGACCATCAAAATAATGTGCCAGAGCTTGTTTTTCAGCAGTGGCTTCGGCATGAATATCAACAAAAATCGCATCAACTTCATGGGTTAATTTATATTGAGATAAAAGCTGCTCAAGTTTTTCCAACGGAGAGGCCACTTCAGGCATAAAAACTCGTCCGACAACTTCAGCAAGCAACAACTTTTGCCCACTATCCAAAGGAATAATTCTCGCACCTACTCCGGCTAAATTATCAGGATAATTTAAAGGACGTACCGTGCGTTTGTTCTCATATAAAAAAACGGAAAAGTCTTTTTGATCCCATACATGATCGCCGGTAACCAAGGCCGTAACTTTGGCATCAAACAACTGACGGGCAATTTTAGGGGTGCAACCGAATCCGTGAGCGGCATTGTCAACGTTAACTATTAATGCATCATAGTCCCAATCTGATTTTATTGTCTGAACAGCGCTGATAACTTTTTCACGACCGGTTTGGGCAACAACATCACCTAAATAAACTATTTTCAAATTAAAACTCCCATAAATAAAAACCTCGCTTTAGAGAACGAGGTTTTTTAAGAAAAAGAACCACACAACCGTGCATATACATTCTTGAAACGAACCGCCGGTCAATAAGGTGGGTGCCATATAAATAAACCACGATCTATTCAGTGACGGCTCCCTTCTAAAAATTGTTGGCTCGGAAGACCTGCTTTAACGCTCGAATTGTGCAGTTCATATTCTGTAGTTGATGTTACAACGAATTAAAATGTTTGGCAAGCTTTTTTATTTCGCTGTCGATATTTTTTATCGCAGCGGCGATTTCACCGTCTAATTTGAGCATGTCATCAGGGTTGATACGGCAAGACGGCTCAACATTTTCAACTACGGGAACGCCTTTTTTCAACTCACTGATTTCATCAGCCAAGAGCAATCCTACCATGGCTAACAAAAGACTTTCGCTGATTTGAGAGGAATCGCCTGCCAATTGTTTGGCTTTGGCATCAAGCATATCAGCAAGCTGCATAATATGAACCTCTTGTCCGTCTTCACAGGCAATCGGATATTCGCGAGAATTGATGGTAATGCTGATTTGCGACATATTAAAGTACTCCGTCAATATAAGCAGTTATCGAATCGATGCTCTGAGTTGCCTTGAGTATGTCACTGCGCAATGTTTCAATTTGCGTATCTTTTTCACTCAAAGTACGACGAACGGCTTCGCGTTCCTTGATGATTGAGGCTGACCGGCTTTGCAACTCGGAATCCAAAACAGCCAAATCGGCCGATAACTGGCTTAAAGCTTCTTTGGTTTGGGCAAAATCAAAAAAATTTTCTTCCATTGCGGATTTTTCTTTCACTTTAAAAAATATTGCATTATTATTCTGCTTATAATAATTGCAAATTTAACTTTTACAACAACTAAAGGTAGTTATGCCAAAGATTATACTCAAAATCAACCAAAACAATGATGTTATTGCCAAAGGTGATAATATCAGCTGTTATATTGCCGACAGCTCGCTGGATAAAGCAAAATTTAGCGAGATAACAGCGACCGGCAAGATGGTATTGGCTCAAGGAGAAAAGGCTGAAGATTGTTGTAAAATGTATAATTTAGACGGAGTGGTTGTCGAGATTGATGCGACTAAACCAGTTAAGGCACAGCTTAAACCATGGCGTGAAAAATTTAAGAAAAAAACTTTAGGAGCGGTTATTCCGCCGCGGCGGCATGAGGCAATGCTGGCAAGCGAGGTTGAGCCTGAGTTTGTGGCTTTTAAGCTTAATGAAGCGGAAGATGACGAATCTTTAATCGAGTGGTATAATGAATTGTTTGTATTGCCGTCGGCTGTGCTATTTAAGGGGAAAACCCCGCCTTTAGAGCAGATAAAGAGCGATTTTGTGATAATTGATGCGGAAAAATTTGAAAATTCTGGTTGCTAAATAAATAAGTTTATATTATTGCTAGATAAAATTGTAATGTAGTTTAAATTCAGGAGTTAAAAAAAATGAAACAACAAGCAGGTTCTATTCGTATCGGTTGGGTTATTGAATATAAGGGAAAACCCTGGACCGTTGTTAAAACCAATTTTGTTAAGCCCGGAAAAGGCGGAGCTTTTATGCAGGTTGAGATGAAATCGGTGGAAGAAGGTACTAAAACCAACGAGCGTTTTCGTTCGGAGGATATGGTAGAAAAATTAATGGTGGAAACCAAAGACTGCCAATTTTTATATGAAGACGGCACCGGATTGACTTTCATGGAAAGCGATACATATGAGCAATTTGTTATGCCTTCGGATATTTTGGGTGATTCTCGCCCGTTTATGACCGATGGCATGGAGGTTAAAGTCAGTGTAATTGATGGTAAGCCGATATCGGTTGAGTTACCATTGCAAGTGATTTGTGAAGTGGTTGAAACCGAACCGGTTATTAAAGGACAAACCGTTTCTTCGTCATACAAACCGGCAAAGTTGGATAACGGAGTTCGCACTACCGTTCCTCCATTTATCGGAGTTGGCGATAAAATTGTTGTTGCAACTGCTGATGCATCTTATGTTGAAAGAGCAAAATAATGTCTTATTATTCTCGTAATATTGAGCTTTTGATTACCGTAGCTAAAAGAGCTGCTCTCGGATTGATACGCGACTTTACTGAACTGACGCAATTACAATCCGCGCCTAAAGGACATGAAGAATTTACGCAGGCAGCAATTGATCGTACAATCATGGTGCTGCGTAACGAATTGGGAAAATTCCATGCCGATTATCCGATTATAAATAAGGCGGAAGATTTGCCGATAACCGAATGTTTTGTGGTAAATCCGCTCGACGGTAAAATAAATTTTATGCATGGTATTCCTTATTTCGCAACAACCATAGCAATTGTCAGACGCGAGAAAGTTCTCTCTTCGGTGATTTATAATGCGGCAACCGGCGATACTTTTTGGGCTGAACAAGGTTGCGGAGCCTTTAAGGAAGCCTCAAGAAATAATTTGCGTTTGAGAGTTTCTTCACGCAGTGATTTAGCAAAGTCTTTAATTGCAACATCAGAACAAAAATTATGTGAACATGTCGGCGGTATACGTAATTTCGGCTCGATGAGCCTTGATTTGGCAGCCGTGGCCGGAGGTCAATTTGACGGGTTAGTATGTAGCGGAAAGTGTTTATCTGATATAGCCGCAGGACTTTTATTAGTCAAAGAATCTGGCGGACGTAATTTATCTCCGCAACAAGAAGATGAGCGACTTGACGATGTCATGTCGATTTGGAAATCGGGCAATTTAATATCAGGAAATCCAACAATTTGCAGTAAACTTTTTGATTTGGCTTAACTTATAACAGAGAGGAAAATCATGCTTCGGGTAAAAACATTTGTTCTTTCTATGACGATACTTGCCACAAGCCACGTTGCTTGGGCTAATGATGATGTTATGATTGATTTGAGTGTTTTGAACAACTTGAATTCCTCTGATTATTACGTTGAAAATGAGCCGATGTTTCCGGTTTTGCCGAAACGAAAAGCTGTTCCTACCGCAAAACATCAGGCAAAACCTCGAAAAACTCCGATTATAAAAGAATCAAAAGTCGTTGAAAAAGCTAAAGCTAAAGTTAAAGATATAAAGAGAGAGAATATCGTTCCGTTGGCTAAAAATGAAGAAGTAGTTGTAGTTGATGTTGAGCCGATGAGCTATCCGAATCCTGAAGTTAAACCTGTTGTTGTACCGGAAATACCGAAGGAAGTTTTGGCTGAAGAAAAAATTTCCCCAAAAGTTGAAAATAATGTTGAAACAACAAACAACGAATCGGCAAAAATCGAATTACTTTCCCCGCAACAAAAAGAGGTTGTTCCTGTTGGAGAGATAATGCAACAGGAATTGCCCAACCTGACAAACCAAAATGAGGAAACGGAAAATGCTTCAGTTTCTCAGGCGTTATTAGTTAACAACCCTACAACAGAATCGATGAATACCAAACCTAAACCAGAGAATTTTAATTCATTGCAATTCGACGAGGATGAAGATGAGCTGAGTGCCGCAAATCAAGAGAGAATTGATGAGATTGTCGGAAAATTCAAAAATGAAAAAAACAGTAAAGTTGCAATATATGCCTATAACTGGGATAATGGAGTAGATAGTTTTCGCAAAAAGCGTGCTTGCTTGAATCGTGCAATAGAAGTTCGCAGCTATTTGTTGAGAAAAGGTTTTAAGAATTTCAGCATAAAAGTGATTAATATCACAGAGAAATCGGCAAAAGCAAACTCTGTTGAGATAGAAGAATTATAAAAAAAGACATATTTTTTAAATTTTTACTTGCGTTATTTAAAACATTAATGTATAAGTGCGTTAATTTGTTGCATTTAGTTAAATTTTAAGGAGTTTTTAAGATGAAAAAAGGAATTCATCCTGATTATCACGAGATTACTTATGTTATGACCGATGGTCAAAAGTATACTACTCGTTCTACTTTGGGAAAAGCCGGTGATGTTATTAATTTGGAAGTTGATCCCAAATCACATCCGGTTTGGACAGGTGTTCGTCGTTTGGTTGATACAGGTGGTCAGTTGTCTAAGTTTAAGAATAAATATGGTGCTTTTGGTCTTTCCAATACTGATGCACAATAATCAGATTTATTTATAATTTATTAACCTGCACTTGATATTATAAGTGCAGGTTTTTTTGTAGATTCGAGGTTTATAAACCATGACTAAAGTGGCACATTACGAGGTTTATGCTGATTCCGGCAATGGATGGCAATTACTGGAACGCTTTGCCACAGAGCAACGATCACAGGCCTATCAACTGGCTAAAGAAAACGAAGCGGCATTACATAAAGTAAAAATTATTCGTGAAACCTTTGAGATAGAAGATAATTCTTATACAGAAACTGTTGAATATGTGAGCAATTTAAGTAAACGCAAGGGTTCTCGCAAAAGTTTGAGCAGCATTGACTATCAAAAATCGTCAAATGAGGTCGTTCAGGATATTGCCGACAGCCGTCGTAACATATATAAAGCGATTATAAAATTTGTCGCCTTGATTATTATCAGCCTGCTTTTTGCCAATATTTTTGTAAGTTTACTATTTCCAATTATTGAAACCTTTACACAAGGCAAAGACAATCAATCTTTGATGTTTTTTGTATTCTTCGTAGTATTTTTGGCATTAGCAATACCTTTAGTGCTGAAAAATATTCCGTGGTATATTTTTTTGCCTCAAAACAAAGGTGAAGATGAGGAAGTCAGCGAGGAACGTTTTTTTGATCATGCAAAAAACTTAGTCAAAGCATATAATATTAACGGAAATCCGCAAAAAATGATTACCGGATCATATCCGGAAGCACCGTTGGAATATAAGCAATATTTGGTTTATTATTTGAGCGAAATATTATCTAATTTGAATGTGAGGACGGCCTTGCAGAAGCAATTTTCACGCATGGGCGTGAAATTATTGGTGTTCGGAGGATGTCTGGAACTGGCTAGATATGGAGGCTTGAAGCTGACCGAGGCTAACTCTATCCTTTATGAAGCATTTCGGATTATTGACGGGCAAAATACCGATTTGGAAAAATTTTATGAAGCAAAACAAAGTTTCAGCGATAATAAGGTGGCAATTTATTTGACCGGAATCGGTGCATTTTTAATGCATCAGATTATTACCGATCAAAAATTATATACCAAAATTTTGAATAATGCTTTTGATCGCTGGGAAGGATTAAATCGTGCCGAATCGGAAAACGAAACATCACAAGACGCCCCGACAGAAGCTATTGAAAATAATATTTTAAAATGTCGAGTTCATGTCAAAAGCGATTTGAAATTTTTAGATTCTGCCATGCCGGAACAAGAAAAAGTTGCGACTGATACCAGTACTTCGATTCGCACGATAATCGCAAATTTGGCGCAAAAATATGAAGGATATGATGTTGTTGAAAGCAGCGGTATAACTTCGATTGATTTTATTTCGGTGATTGATGCGGTTAAATTTGCCGGTGAGTGTTTGAAAGAAATTGCTTTGTGCTTGGATGACGGACAAGAAGAAAAAATGATTTTACGGACATGCTGTGCTATAATTCCGTTGGACGAAAGCCCAAATGATGATACTTATATCAAGGATATATTTGAACATGTTTATAATCATGAGATTGTAGTTACTAAAAAAGTAGCCGACGCAATTGACGGATATGAAAAAGAATATTTGGGTGACAAAGAATTAAAAAATTCAGCAGCCTCGGTAGAACTTTATAAATTGAAATATTAATACGGCTATTTATTAAAAAAATCCTTGTATTTCTGAACAAAAGCGTTAGACTGGCTAGCAGTTGGTTATTTTGATTAAACTTTACGGAAAGGATGAACGATATGACAGCACCTTTAATGCCGCGTGCAACAGCGGTTTGGTTGGTTGAAAACACTACTTTGACTTTTCGCCAGATTTCAAATTTTTGTGAGATTCATGAACTGGAAATTCAGGCTATGGCCGATGGTGATGTCGGCTGCAATATAAGAGGAATTTCACCGATTGACAACGGACAGTTAACTTGGAAAGAAATTCATCGTTGTGAGAATGATATTGCGGCTAATTTGCAAGCGGAAGAATTGGAATGCAATGCTAAATTGCGCAATTTGAAAGCCAAAAAGTTGTTATCACCGTCGCAACGCCAAGAAAAACCCAATGCAATTTTGTGGATGGTTAAAAATTGCCCGACAATTAAAGACAGTTTGGTTTGCAAATTGCTCGGCACTACTAAAGCGACAATTGATGCCATTCGTAAAGGAACCCACCGCGATATGGCTAATTTGAAAGCTAAAGATCCGGTTTCGATCGGTTTGTGCAGCGAGAAAGATATTGATAATGCCATAGTTGCTTCGCAACCCAAGCCCAAAGCCGAAAAGGTGAAGAAAGTTAAAAAGGTTGCTAAAAAGGCTGCTAAAAAAACTGTAAAGAAGACTGCTAAAAAGGCAGCGAAAAAAACAACAGTTAAGAAGACTGCAAAGAAAACTGCGGCGAAAAAGACCACTGCGAAAAAAGCAACAGCGAAAAAGGCTACGGTTAAAAAGGCGACAGCGAAGAAGGCTGTAGCTAAAAAAACTGCGGCTAAGAAAACCACTGCCAAAAAAGCAACTGCGAAAAAAACGGTGGCGAAGAAGGCAACTGCTAAAAAAGCAACAGCTAAAAAGACGACAGCGAAGAAGGCAACTGCTAAAAAAGCAACAGCTAAAAAGACGACAGCAAAGAAAACAACTGCTAAAAAGGCTGCTGTAAAGAAGACTGCAGCTAAAAAAGCTCCGGCTAAAAAGGCTACAACGAAGAAAACAACTGCTAAAAAAGCAACAGTGAAAAAAACTGTAGCTAAAAAAGCTCCGGCTAAAAAGACTACGGCAAAGAAAAAAGTTGCTAAAAAATAGTTGCTTGAGCAAATAACAAAAAGAGCTCGCTTGGTTAAGCGGGCTCTTTTTCGTTGGTGTTGGCAGGGAGCTCTTTTTGAGTAACCTTGGTATAATTGATCAGCGGGCGGAAAAATGAGGCGATGAAACCTAAAAAGACTCCAACTTGCCACATGGAAAATCCGCTGATACCAACTGTGGCAAGAATACCTAAAATGGTTTTTCCAAAAAACAATCCGACTGCCCAACCGGCAAAGGCACCAATCAAAGTACCGGCAACAACCGTGATAAAAAACGCTAACACGGATTGAAACAATTTTGAAATTAACATAATAATATGATTTTTAAGATTAATAAATACAGAAAAATATAAAGCGGGTATTGAATATAAAATAAACGGATAATTGTCAATAGAGAAGGTGGAGGGAGATGAGAGGGGGGGGGGAAATTGAGGAATGAAAAGATACAGTAGTGAATATGATTGCAAATATTTTATCAATATGTTATAATCTGTAATGTTTGATGGAGGAATATATGGAAAAGATAAATTGCGGCATATTTGAAATTGAAAAACTAAGTAAAGAAGATATAGCTTTATATTTTGAAAAAGCATTTAATAATCCAACGGTAATAAATATGCTTAACAGTTCGCAATCTTTAATGGATGCAGATAGTAATTTTGTTAGATTTGGAAATATACTCCAAGCTTATGTTACATCTACCGGAGATTTATCAGAAGAAACCGTTAGCAAATTGACCACAGATTTTGAAAGAAATTCTTATAAAATTGCACATGGTGATGATAAAAACAAACTTGAGGGTATGCAATTATATTTTGCTGAACATGTAATGCCGCTTGTTATGTCACATCATATGAATAAATTGGGACTACAAGGACCTCTTAATTTTGAACAAACAGCTCAAATTTTAACATCAATAAAATTAAATTGCCGAAATAACCAATTTTTAACCCATTCATTTAATGGTGCTTTATTAGATGATATCCGCAATAACGGGTTGGATATAAGCAAAGAGAAATTTAAACAGGAATATGATATATTAAGTGAAGTTGGTTTATTTCAACCCTATCAGAAAGGTAATTTATTATTCTGCGAACTCAGCGCAGCCAGCTTTGGATATGCTTTTGCTGCTCCAGAAAGATTAGGAATGAGTCTTGCTGATTCCGGTCGATTTGAAGAAACATTATCACTCAATGAGAATTATACAAAATCATTTCAAGAAAAGCTATCGTCTAAAAGGCTTTCCGAACAACAGTATGGAAAAGTTTTTTCGGCCGGCAAAAAAATGATTGATTTTTATTTCGGTGATAATAATCCAAAATCAGCTATAGCATTTAAATACTCTACTGAAACAGATGAAATTAAAGATGCAGGTTCTTATTGTCATAGCGAATTGGTGTGTATGCTTATGAATCATAGGGCTATGTTAGAAAGAAAATGTTCCGAAGCAAATCTGCCGGAATTAAAAGAAGAATTTAAGAATGCTTTAGATGATGCACAATCCTCTCATAACTACCAAAAAATAGATAACTTTATCGAAAAATTCAATAAACATTTTCCAGAAGATAAAACTTTTGCTGAAATTCTCAGAGTTGCGACCATTAAAGCTGTAACCGGATCGTGTCTAAATAATTTTATGTATAACGGTAACGCTGACGGATATATAATTAAAGAGGGAAGGCTTGCACCTGATAAATTCAGTTTGGCAGTATTTCCAAATCCAATCGAGCAATACGTCCGACATGAAAAATTGGCAATTGCTATAGAAAAAGAAAAAATGATGGCAGAAGAATATAATCGCGAATTATATGAACGTAAATACAGGATGGAATTAATATCAGGACGTAAACCTGCAGAAAGTTTTGAACAATATTGTGAAAACGGATTTTTTAACACCTATTTTTTAACAAGCAAAGATAAAAGCCTGGCTTTGCGAGGAGAAAAACCCGAATATCGTGCTTGGAAAGAAAAAAAAGGATATAAGGATCCGAACAGCGTAGCCAGTAAGAAATTGGAAGCTCAAGTCATTAATAAAAGAAAACAAAATAAAGCTATGCAAAAACAAATGCAAAGAAATCAATTAGAGAGATAGGAAAACTGTAAAAAGTAAAAATAAGGTCGGAAAAATCCGACCTTATTTTTATTCCAAATTTACTCCGGCTTGGCTGATTTCTTTTTTGCCCTGCGAATCATATTTATAGTAATAAATTAACTCACGTTCATTGATGCGATTAGCGTCAACTGCAGCCTCCGGCACACCCCACAAAATAGAAATCGGCCAAAGCAGTAAATTAAGTGTACCATATAAATAATGTGTGCTATCGCCACCATTACCTGCTGCTAAATAAAAATTACCAATTCCGGGGAGCAAATTTAGAGCTCCGGCCATTCCGGGATTAGCCGGTCTTTCCCATGTTCCGGTAGATTTATCAACCGTGATACCGTTCGATTTGAGTTGTTGCAGTTGATTACGTTCTTGTCCGGTTAATGTGGTGCATCCGCACAATATTGCTGCAACAGTTGCACCAATTATCAATTTATGCTTATTCATTTAAGATAGTCCTCTATAGTCTAAGTTTCAACAAAAAACCCGCTTTTATAAAAAAAGGCGGGCGGATGTTCAGAAACCGTACTAAAGCATAAAAGACGGCTCGGCTTATTTGGCCGAAGCCTTATTCGCCGACATCCGTCCATATCCGAACGAAAATCGACGTATAATTTATTAGTCGCCACATCAAATGCGACTATGCTTTAGTTCAAAGGGTTCTGACGCCCTTGAAATATCGGAGATATTTCGTTTTAAGGTTAGAAAAAATATGATAAATTGTCAAGTGATGTTATTTATTTTTTATAAAATAGAAAACAGCGATAACAAAACTCCCTCAACCGCCAAGCTGAAGGAGTTATTGTTTATCTGATAACCAGCTTAAATATCGGCGATTACCGACATGGAGATGATTTCATCGGGGGTGCTTACTTCGCCGTTGGCGCCCTCGCCGCGCTTAATCATATCAACATATTCCATACCGGAAGTTACTTCGCCCCAGACAGTGTATTGACCGTCTAACCACGGGCAATCGGCAAAACAGATAAAAAACTGACTATCCGCCGAATCCGGCATCATGGAACGGGCCATGGAAACAGTGCCGCGTTTATGCGGATTGCGGTTAAACTCGGCCTTGAGTTTTTTGCCCGAGCCGCCGGTTCCGGTGCCGTAAGGACATCCGGTTTGCGCCATAAATCCGTCAATTACACGGTGAAATTTAAGGCCGTTATAAAAACCCTGACGCACCAATTCTTTGATACGGGCAACATGATTGGGGGCATCATCACCATACATCTCTATAATAACATCGCCGTCTTTGAGTTTGAGCAACAGGGAATTTTCAGCGTCTTTGACTTTGTAAGAATGTTTGATTTTTTTGGCGCGGGTTGCACTTACCCCCAACTTTTTGGTATCGTCATTTTTAATACTTTTAGTTTTGGCATCACCGATTTTCGGAGTGGTCGAACCTTTGAGCTTTTTGCTTTCAGTCATAATATTTTCTCCTTTGCAATATTCATCTGTTATTTATATAGGAATTAAAAAAGCATAATGCAAAAATTTTTAACCTAAAACATAGGCGACGCGTTCTTCGGGGGATAAATTCTTGGGATAATATTTATCAACCTTTTTAATTGCTTGTTTGAGCCCCTCGCCGTTGGCTATTTGGATAGCTAAACCGGGGCGGGCATTAAGCTCTAACATCATCGGGCCTTTGCGGGCATCAAGCACAATATCGGCACCGAAATAACCCAAACCGGTCATTTCATAGGCTTTGGCGGCAATCAGCAAATGTTCGCGCCACAAAGGAACTTCAATTTTGCGCAATTCGGCTTTAGTATCAGGGTGAATTTCAATAGGCAGATTGTGTTGAACTGCCAGCTTGGTTTTGCCGGTTTTGATATCAAGCCCGACACCGACTGCGCCTTGGTGAAGATTGGCACGACCGCCGGATTCTTGAGTTGCCAAACGTGTCATTGCCATTATCGGATAGCCTTGATAGACAATAACGCGGACATCAGGCACACCGTGATAACTGTAATCCTTAAATACATCGGAAAAATGCACCATTTCTTCTATCAAGGCAGAATCATATTGCCCGCCGAGGGAATAAAGTCCGCTTAAAATATTGGATATATGTTGATACAACTCATTATAACCGATAATTCTGCCGGAAGCCAAAGTAAACTGATTATCGGCATAGTTTTTAATCACCATAACCCCTTTGCCGCCGGAACCATGTGCCGGTTTTACCACAAATTCGGAGTGATTCTTAACCATTTTGAGGACATCGGCAACCTGATATTGATGTTCGATAACGCCAATTAAATCCGGAGTATTAACCCCGAATTTGACCGCCAAATCTTTGGTCTTTACCTTGTCATCGACCAAGGGATAGAGCCGACGCGAATTGTGGCGGGCAATAACCGCATAGTTGCGTGCATTCATGCCCAAAATGCCGTTGGCGCGCAACAGGGCCGGAAGTTCTTTGATTGCCTTAAACCAATTAAACATCTATTTTCTCTTGACTAACGGGGCAAAACGTTTGAGCTCGGTCAAACGATAGCCGGTATAAGTGCCTAACAACATAACGATAAATAAAATTACCAGATTGATTTCGTTAAACACAAACATCCAATGTTGAACGTAATCGTTGGAAATTACAAAATAAACGATAATTCCGACCAACAGACTGTTGGATAATTCGCTCCAAGCGTTTTTGGCTCCGTCTTCTTCCCAAATAATAGAGGCGCGCTCAATAACCCAAGCAGTGATGATAATCGGAAAATAAACCGAGGCTTGAGCAATTTTGATATTGAGGTTATAGCCCAAGAAAGTCAGTGCCGTTATAATCAAAATTACAAATATCACTACTGCCGAGATACGCGGAACCAGCAACAAATTAAGTTTGGACATAACGAATCGGATAAGCAAGCCGAGAGACACGATAAAGCTGAAACATACCAATCCGGCCCAAAATCCGGTTTGAACAAAAGACATCGCAATCAACATCGGGGTGAAAGTGCCCATGGTGCGAACACCGATAACGTTGCGCAACAGCACTACAAATAAAATGGCAATTGGGAATACCGATAACCATTTAAGGCTGTTTTGTGATGATAAAGGAAGATTGTAAATACTGAAATTATACAGACCGGCTTTACGTAACAATTTGGCACGGCGACTGGCTAAATTCATGGTTGAGGTAATTGATTTTTGCAAAGAAAACTTTATTGAAGAATCTTCACCGCCAATTACGTCAAGCAACGACTTTCCTCCGCGTTGGAATAACAAAAAATTATCGGGCAGTCCTCTGATACCGGTATCAGGATCATATATGTGCCAAGCCTTATCAATATAAGCCTCCAACATCAGGTCAGGAGTGATTTTTTGCCCCTCCTCAAGTTTCAGACCGCGGGAAATACGGGTGGAAATACCTTTTATGCTTAAAAGCTGCTGCATTATTTCCAATTTTTGTTTGGGAGTATATTGCACCGGCAAATAAGACTTTAAGGCCGGATCAAGCGGCTCCTGATTAAACATAACAATCAATTTTTCGATGGCATCATTGCCGTCAATCTGCTCACTTAAAGACAAAATTTGTTGAGCCTGAGCTAAAGTTGTCTCATCGAGATTAGGCTTTTTCGGAGCTTTGGGAGCTTCGTCTTTAAGCTTGTCTTTGCCGTTGGTATTATCAAATACCATAATCTTGTAATATAAATCCTGTTCGCCGATCATGTTGCGTGCGGTAAAAGTAATTTTATCAGCAGATTTTTGAGTCTTATAACCGTTGGCAATGATATTTTCTTCCAAAATCTTAAAACCTTTATTCTTGGAAGGAATTGCCAGATTAACCTCAATCGGTGAGCCATCGGCAATAAAATTAACATGAGCCTCAATAGCCCAAACATTGGTATTTTGTTTCGGCGAAATACTGAATCCCCAATATTTAACCTTATAATAGGCACTTATGCCGGTGTAGATTAAAGATAATACCAGTAATATGGATAAGACAAATCTTACCGAGCGAAATTTTTTAATCAAAGCGTTGAATTTCACTTTTTTAAATTGTTTGATTTTATTCATTTTTTATAGTCCTAGCGCAAAGTGTTGCTGACTGATGTGTCAACAATATAGCGGCCGTTGATGATGTTACGACCGATTAAAGCCTGGTATTCAAACTTGGAACGATCATTAAGCGAAAAATCGGAAGTTATGAGACTTTTACCCATACGAATTTTGAGTCTGACCACATAGCGACGTTCTTCCTTGCCGGTGCGAACAATAATGGTGCGGCGTTTGACCGGTTTTTCAAATTTGAGTTTTTCACCGCTGGAACGATTAACTAACTCAAAAGAAACCCATTTTTCGCCATCACGTTCAAAAGGAGTGATGTTTTGGGCATCGATAGACGAAGTTTCGGCACCGGTATCAATTCTGGCATGAAAAGGCGTTTTGATACCATCGAAATAAACCCGCTCCACTCCGCCGATAATCGGAGCATGATCAACCGTTTTAATCGGCTGTTTAACCGGAACGGGCTCCGGTGCAACAGGTTTTTCGGCTGTGGCACAAGCGGTTAAAAACATAAGCAATCCCCAGATTATTTTTTTCATAACATAACTCTTCAATCATTAATAAATTTGACTTCAATTTATTATGATAATCGGGGTAATGTAAAGGCAAAGTTTTTAAATTCCACCGCTATTTTTTTAGCTTTAGAAAAATACCGTAGCGCGAAGCGAGAAGACAAAGGCGTTGTCGGATTTGGGGTTCTCCGCCGGGTTGAAATAAACCTGAATATCGGGGGTGATAGTCATAAAAGACGAAATTCCGTAGGCAACATAACCTTCCAAAACCGTTTCGTAATTATGCTCTAATTCTGCACCGACGGCTGTTTCGTTAATGTGATTTAAGCCGGCAGCAAAGCCGATTTGGTCAAGCGAATTACGATTCCACGGATTATTGATTACTGCGCCCAACATATAGGACTTATCGATGGTTGCCATATCGCCGTCAACTCCGTTGGCGCGGGCAAAAATCGCCCATTTATCGCCCAAATTTTGCATAGCGTTAAGCGACCAACCGTTAGTGGTTTGCGGCTGTTTTTCTACCCAAGGTTGATTATAGTATAGAATTGAGTATTGTCCCTGCCCTAAACCGGGAATAGTCGGATTATAGGCGATTGAGCCGAAAGTGGTGTAGTGTTTTTCATCCAAATGCGAAGTGGAAATACTTTCACCGGTGATGTTGGTGGCATCTTGGGCGCCGATGGTGAAAACGAAATCATTGGGCGAGGCTTGGATATAACCGCCCAAACCGGCGGTCGGATAAGTTGAAGTGGCATTTTGAGCAAAAGTCCAGTTGATAAAGTTTTCCTGTTGGTTGGAATTATAGGTTGTGCCGTCAAAGTTATAGATGGGAAACTGTCCGTTGCCGAAAGTCAACCAGCTGTATTCGCCGGGGAGTTGATAGGTGAAATACAGTTCGGGAAATTCGTTGGATTGCTCGGTATAATCGTTAATCGGGGTAACCACACCGATACGATTGCCAATACCATTGCCGTTGGATCCGGAATATTGCACTATGTTATAGGCGGCATTTAAGGTGAGGTTGCCATCTTGATTGTTGAACAAAGTCCAACTGAAATCAGGATAAGCAATGGATTGAAAGGCGGCTTTTTTACCCGATGGGGCGCCGTATTGTCCGAGCAGAGAATAAGTCAAACCATAATCAAAGCCGTAATTTTTATTAAGATTATTCTTAAAATCCTCGTAAGATTGCCAAAGCTCGCTAAACTCGGAAACGCGTTTGCCTTTTTTGACCGGATGATCGGCAGCAACTGCCGGAAGAGTTATGCCTAAAGCCAATAAACTTGTCCCTAAAATTCCATAAATTTTATGCATTTTTATCTCCTTTGTTAACTTTTTATAAATTTGAAAGAAGATATAATAATTACAGTTGGTTTTTGAAGTGTGGAAAAAACAAAAAATATATAAAAATCAGTTGCAAAGATGATATAAAAATGTTATAATATAGACAAAATAGGAATCTTATGGGTAGAAGAGATGACTGAAGAATATAAAATACAACAAAAAATACATAGGCTTAGAGATAAGATTGAGAAAGCTAAATTCTATATTAAGACTGTTGCATTGGGAGTTGCTATGGCAGCTGTTCCGACAGTTGCCGAAGCTGTGCCAAATAGTAATGCTCGTCCTGATGATAAGCCGAAAGATAAGACGGAGAATGTTGATAATAGCAATAAGAATTTTTCCAATTCCTCATCATATATTGTTCCTTGTTCAAAAGATATTGGTGCAAATTGGGATTTAGGAAACGGGGTAACATTATTAAATGAATTACCTACAGAAGGGGTGGCAACTTATAATATTCAGGGTGTTACTTTTACCAATGAAGATTTTGCCGGTGCTCCAGATATTGCTATATTTAATAGTCTTATAAAAAGATGTAAAAAGCCGACTAAGTCATATAGAGACGGTGTGTGTGTTGCCGCAGTAAAACAGCAGGTGATACCATTAATGCGGAAAGATATAACCCCGGAGGGAAGAATAACTATCGACACGGCAATTAAAGGATGTCAAGTGGATACAGCCTTTACTCAAGGTCAGGTTCATGGTTGGGTATCATTCAGTTGTAGCGGACAAGAAGAGACATTTAAAAACATTATATTTTATTTAAGTTGTCAATATCCTAAAAATATGAAAGAAACAAAAAATTATGGTCATTTGGGATGTCGTTATATTGATCCGGCTAACGGAAAACAGTATGAGTATAGAGGAACCCCTAATCGTTCTGTCGTAACTCGTTCAGGAAATCCTAATAATGCTTATAATAACAATAAAAGAAAAGTTATAACGCGAATTGAATATTTGCAACATGCACTTAATAAAAAGTTGGAAAATGGGGAAATATTATATTTCATTAAAAAAGACAACTCGAATATCATTGATATATATACACCAGAGACTTTACCGGAAAAAATTAAAGGACAAATTGCAATAGCACAAGCCGAAAAACAGGCTCAAGAAACTAATTTAGCATTCAAGGATGTTAACAAAGTTTATACCGGGCAACAAGATCCAAATGATCCGGAAACTATACAGCTTACATCTATATCAGAGCTAAAAGCTCCTGTTAAAACTCCTGTAGAAAGAGTATTAGAGAGAGCTAGAGAAGCCGGAAGAACCACTAAAGCTTCAAGAGGCAAAAATTCCGCTGGAAATGGAGATTCCGGTGAGAATAATTCTGATGGAACGGCTGTAAATGTAGCTGTAACTACTACTGATAATCGCAACACACCTACTACAGTTTATCGCCCCGACGGCGGTCGAAGTTAAGTTAGTATTCTATTTTGATGTCAATAAATAATCCTTTGCAGTTAAGCTTTTCATAGCTTGAAAAAATTTATTGACAAAGTGAAACTATCATATTATTAAATAGCTACGTTTTTGATGGCGGGTTAGCTCAGTCGGTAGAGCGGAGGAATCATAATCCTTGTGTCGTGGGTTCGAATCCCTCACCCGCTACCATAATAAAAAAAGTCCACTTTTTTAGTGGGCTTTTTTTGTTATTTGTAAGGATTGGGATTTGAACCCACGAGAAAGTGGGTTCGACTACAAGGCAAAGGCAAGCGGGAGCGTGCCGGTCGGTGCAACCGATTGCCGCAGTGAACGAAGTAATCCCTCACCCGCTACCATAATAAAAAAAGTCCACTTTTTTAGTGGGCTTTTTTTGTTATTTGTAAGGATTGGGATGATTCTTATAGTTACTTTTGCGTGACCAAAAGTAACCAAAAGTCATTGGGATATTCGCAAAGCGGGCAAATATTAAAACGGCATAAGGCTGCGGCTTAACTTACACGCG
>CACWKS010000017.1 GCA_902761535.1 uncultured Pseudomonadota bacterium | reverse complement strand
CGAATTCAAATGCGAATGCTATATTTTGACCAAGGAAGAAGGTGGACGTCATACTCCGTTCTTCTCCAACTATCGTCCGCAATTCTATTTCCGCACCACTGATGTAACCGGTGCTATTGAATTGCCGGAAGGCACCGAGATGGTTATGCCGGGTGATAACATCACCATGACAGCTAAATTGATTCACCCGATTGCGATGAACGAAGGCTTGCGCTTCGCTATTCGTGAAGGTGGTCATAAATAAAATCCCGCATAATGGGTAACTAATACAGAACCCTTGAAAATTGCTAAGTTACGTACCTTCTAGTACGCTCCTGTCGCAATTTCCAAGGGTTCTTATTATTTACCTCATTCTTCGGAATTTTTGTTGTTTATATTTGATACGATATAACTGAAAATTCATGTAGGCTTTACTACATTAGAATTTTCAGCTTTTCTATTTTTACTTCTATTTGCCACACTTTTCGAGTTTCCATGCTTCTTTAATATTTTTGGACTGTTTTTGCTTTATGCTCTGATGATAGGTTTATCTCAGAGTTTTGGTTTTTGCTTCTAATTATCTCAAATATCATGTTTCCTTGTAAATAAAATCATTTGTGAATTTTTTTTCATCGTAGATAACCTTGTTATCTGATTTTTTTCCTGTAGCAAGACGATAACTAGCTGAAAATTTTTGTTGATACAAGAGTATTTGTAAGTATTTTGAGAATTATTCCGCATGGATAAGGGGATAAATCGGTTGCCAACCACTGTGGTGAGTGGCACCGGGGACTTCAACGATTAAAGAATCTTCAACTAATTGATGAGCCAACAATGGGGGAATGACTTTATCATCAGTTCCGATATAGTGAATTTGCGGTAGATTATGTAAAACAGTGAGATAGTCAGCGGCATTAAGTGAATCCGACAGAGGAGGTAATTTATGATAGGTGGTCCAAGCAGCATGATCGAGATTGCCGGCGATAGTGATAATTTTGGTGATATTCAGGTCAGTAGTGGCAGCAAGTAATTCGGCAATTTGAGCACCGCCGGAAAATCCGATCAGAATGACCGGAGAATTGCCGATAATTTTTTTTATGACTTGATATTCGGCGTTAATTACTTCGGGGGCAAAACGTGCAGTGGTCCAATATTTGACGGAACATAGCGGAGATTTGATATATTGGCAGGGACGTGCCAGATAAATTACGTTAGGCGAATTGTCGCCGTAAGCCAATTCGCGCATTAATTCGCCTTTCGGTGTAGGATCGGAAGAAGGAAAACCGCGGGCATTAAAAGCATGGCCGTCACCTTCGATATAAATTTTATAAGTTGTTTGCGGTGAGGTAATTTTTTGCCAAGAGGCGATAGTGAAATTATCGGTCGGAGTTTCGATATAAGAAAACTCAGGCGGAGCTTTGATTGTTGCACAGCCGCTTAAAAATATCAGAATTAAGCAATGAATAAAAAATTTATTCATCAACATCCCAAGGGAAAACTATCCATTTGTCTTCCAATTCACGACCGAAAGCGTCAACATCCGATTTGCCGACGGGTTTGGCATAAACGGTGGCATAATAACCTTTGGGAAAAGTGCGGCGCATAACCCGAACGGTTTGACCTTGATCGGCGACATCGTCAATAATAAGAGTATGTTCGTCGACTTTGCCGACGGTTTCGGGATGAGCCACTTCATCAAGTTTTAAGTGAGCGGATCCGACATAAGTGGCAATATTAACAACCGTGCAATCACGAATTCCCAGCTCATAAGCAACAACTCCGGCAGGGAATAAACCGCCGCGTGAAATGGCAACTATTTTGTTAAAAGGGATACCTGTTGCTTTAATTTTAGCACATAAGTCCTTGGTATCCTGATGAAAATCATCCCATTTGATGAAAATTTTATCGGATTGTAACATGATGAAGCCTTTCTCAAAAATTGATAATAGTTTTATGTTAGCGTAATTGAAAAATAATGCAATGATTATTTATATTGCTTTTGCAAAGATAAAGAAATTGATAAGGGATTTTCATATTGCATTTCGCCGAAAATTGAAGTATTATAATGCTTATGGAAAATTAATTTCGAGCAGAGGAGAACAGATATGTCAATGCGAGAAAAAGTTGCTAAATTGAAGTATAATCTTGATATAAAAGGGTATAAATGTAAAGAGAAAAAAGCATTAAAAGACGGTGATCATGTTTATTCGGTGACAGGGCGTTTGCATGAGGTTTTGGGGTATGCCCCATGCTCTACTGAATGGGAAAGATCTTACTATTTTGTTCGTGAACATCGAGAAGAAAGTAAAGATGGAACAAGGATATCTTTTAAGGTGGATAATAAAGAACCATTCTATTTTGAAAAAAAAGAAGATTCAAAAAATAAGGGTAATTCTGAATTTATAGTGCATATGGGAAATTATATATATGACAATATATACCTGAAAAGTGATACAAAAATTGATGATATAAATAGTATTCGCTATCAATTAGGCAAAATAGCAGACGGAACGGATAAAGAGTATTTTGCAAATATAGCCGGTAAGGGGGGAATGTTTAATACTGAAGAAAAATGGATTGCAAGTCATCAAAAAAGGGCTAAAGATATGGCTTATTTTATTGATAGATTTGTTATAGTTACGCCGGAGGAAAGGAAAGCTTACAGAGATTATGTGCGGCAGATGGAAAAGAAAGAAAAAGAAGCCGCAAAAGTTGCAGCAACAAACGCGGCTGTAAAAAGAAAGGCAGAGGAAAAATTTTTCGGCAGATAATTACCGATTAATATAACTAAAAAGATAGCCTGTCTTAATAAAAGACAGGTTATTTTTTTAGGTGTAACAGAAAATTATATTTGATAAAAATTGAGAATTTACTTGAAGAATCGCAAAAGCTGTTATAGTTTATTAGCGATAAAATTTTGTCTTGAGTGTAAAAACTTAAGACGTTGGATTAACTAAAAGCTACGAAAGGAGCTAATATTACCATGAGTAAATGGGTTTATACATTTGGTAATGGTGCGGCCGAAGGTGATGCGTCGATGCGCAACCTGTTGGGCGGCAAAGGTGCTAACTTGGCTGAGATGAATAAGGTCGGATTACCTGTTCCTCCCGGATTTACCGTTACTACCGAAGTTTGCACTTATTACTACAACAATAACAAAACTTATCCGTCAGATTTGAAAGATCAGGTCAGAGCTGCGGTTGCCGGTGTTGAAAAAATTATGGGCAAAAAATTTGCCGATGCCGAAAATCCGTTGTTGTTCTCGGTTCGTTCGGGTGCCAGAGTTTCGATGCCCGGTATGATGGACACGGTTTTGAACTTGGGTTTGAATGATGAGACTGTTAAGGCTTTGGCAAAATCTTCCGGTAATGAGAGATTTGCTTATGACTCTTATCGTCGTTTCTTGCAAATGTTCTCGGATGTGGTTTTGGGTGCAGATTTGGATTTGTATGAAGAAGCCTTGGAGAATATGAAAAAAGCTCATGGTTATAAGCAAGATACCGATTTGACAGCTGAGGATTTGAAAGAATTGGTAAATCAATACAAAGCAATCGGAGAAAAAATCGGCAAGGTTGTTCCGCAGGATCCTTGGGATCAATTGTGGGCGGGAATCGGTGCCGTGTTCGGTTCTTGGATGGTTGATCGTGCCATTACTTATCGTAAATTGAACAATATTCCGGGTGACTGGGGTACAGCGGTTAACGTTCAGACCATGGTATTCGGTAATGCCGGTAATGATTCGGCTACCGGTGTTTGCTTCTCGCGTGATCCGGCTACCGGTGAAAATGTTTATTACGGCGAATATTTGGTTAACGCTCAAGGTGAAGACGTTGTGGCCGGTATTCGTACTCCGCAACCGATGGGCTCAAAAGGCGAAGGCAATTCTTTGGAAGAATTGTGGCCGAATTTGTATAAAGAATTGGTTGATGTTCGTAACAAGTTGGAAGCTCATTATAAAGACATGCAAGATATGGAATTCACCATTGAGCATGGTAAATTGTGGATGTTGCAATGCCGTAACGGTAAACGTACCGCTCAAGCCGCCGTTCGTATGGCAGTTGAGATGGTTGAAGAAGGTTTGCTCAACAAAGAAGAAGCTATTATGCGCGTAGGTGCTGATCAGTTGGATCAATTGTTGCACCCGATGTTGGATCCTAAGGCTAAGAAGAACGTTATTGCTACCGGTTTGCCGGCATCACCGGGTGCAGCTGTCGGACGTGCAGTTTTCTGTGCCGAAGATGCTGAAGCTTGGGCTGCCAAAGGTGAGAAAGTTATCTTGATCCGTAACGAGACTTCTCCGGAAGATATCGGCGGTATGCATGCTTCGCAAGGTGTTATTACAGCACGTGGCGGTATGACTTCACACGCGGCCGTGGTAGCCAGAGGTATGGGAACTCCTTGCGTATCAGGTTCACATGATATTCACATTGATTATGCCAAGAAGACCATGACCACCGATAAAGGTGTTGTTATTCACGAAGGCGATTGGTTGTCATTGGATGGCGGTAAAGGTCAGATTATTGAAGGTCAAATTCCGACGGTTAAAGCCGACACCAATACCGGTAATTTCGGTAAATTGATGGGCTGGGTTGATGAGTTGCGTACTATGGAAATCAGAGCCAATGCCGAGACTCCGAGAGATGCTCAACAAGCTCGTGACTTTGGTGCCGAAGGTATCGGTTTGGCCAGAACCGAACATATGTTCTTCGATGCCAACAGAATTTCGGATATGCGTGCTATGATTTTGGCAAAAGATGAGGCAGGACGTCGTGCTGCTTTGGCAAGATTGTTGCCTTATCAAAAGCAAGATTTCAAAGACTTGTTCAAGATTATGGACGGACTGCCGGTGGTTGTTCGTTTGCTTGATCCGCCTTTGCACGAATTCTTGCCCAATACCGAGGCCGAGATGAAGGAATTGGCAGACAAGATGGGAATGAGCTTGGATGAAGTTAAACAAAGAGCCAACTCTTTGCACGAAGCTAACCCGATGTTAGGTCATCGCGGATGCCGTTTGCCGATTACTTATCCGGAAATTTGCGAAATGCAGACAACAGCTATTTTGGAAGCTGCTATGGAATGTGAAGCTGCCGGCATTAAAGTAATGCCTGAGATTGAAGTTCCGTTGACAGGTTCTAAAAAAGAGTTGGACATTGTTAAGAATATTATCGATACCACAGCTGCAAAATTGTTTGCTGAAAAAGGCAAAAAGGTTGAATATCAAGTCGGCTCAATGATTGAATTGCCGCGCGCTGCTTTGAAAGCTGACGAGTTGGCTCAATCGGCCGAGTTCTTCGGATTTGGTACTAATGACTTAACCCAAACTACTTTGGGTATGAGCCGTGATGATACCGGTGCAATTTTGGATGAATATCGTGCTAAAGGTGTTTATGTGGCAGATCCGTTTGCTTCAATCGATGTTGAAGGTGTCGGTATGTTGGTTAAGTTGGCTTGCACCAAAGCCCGCAACTCTAATCCGAAGATTTGGTTGGGGGTATGCGGTGAGCATGGCGGCGATCCGGCATCTATCGACTTCTTCCAGACTTGTGGTATGAACTATGTATCTTGCTCACCATTCCGTGTTCCGGTTGCAAGATTGGCTGCGGCACAGGCTGCAGTTCGCCACAAAGGTGAAAAGATTGATGACAATGGTCTTTGCTGCTGCAAGAAGTCAGCTTAAAAACTGCGTATAATGGCGCATCTAAAGCCATTTTACAGAATAACCCGAAATTCATGTACTTCTATGTACACTAGAATTTCGGGTTTTCTTATAAATGACTTTATCTGCACAATTCTCCGCAGTTTTTTATATGATAAAACACTAAAAAAAGAGCTCGACTTTGCGTCGGCTCTTTTTAGAGTTTTACTTTATTTGTCGTTTTTTTTGTTAAGAAAAAAATAACGAATTTTTTGAGGATTTTACGAAAAAATTTCAATTAGCATTTAATAACTGCAAAATTTGCATTTATTTATTTAAATAATAGGCTAAAATAACTCACGTTAAATGGGGAAAATTATTTTTTTGGGGTATTCATGGTTGAAGATGAAGAAGCTGAGGAATCCGCTGAAGCTGAAGAGACTCAAGATGTTTCTCATATAAAGCGTAAGCGGGTGATGTTGATTGTATTGCCGTTGCTGATTGTTATAGGATTGTCGGCGACGATTTTCTTTGTATTGAGTCAACACCATTCTTCGCCATCCGATAATTATAAGGTTGTACAATATAACAAAGATAATCCTGACAGTGTGAGTGTCTTTTATGATTTGCCGGAAGTTGCTACAACGATCAAAGGCAAAGAAGGTCCGCATGAGTTAAGATTTAAGTTGAATTTGGAACTTTCAAGTATTGAAGATTTGCAAATGATAGAGATATTGGCACCTAAACTTAATGATGTCATAATATCTCATACGATTGAACTTACGACTGATGAATTCAGCGGATCGGCCGGTTTGTATTGGTTTAAGGAAGAGTTGTTTTATCGCTTGAATTTGGCGGTTGCTCCGGTGAAAATAAAAAACATTAACTTCAGTTCGTTTGACTTGCAGAAATAGAGGGAAGAAAATTGGCTGATAATAACGATAATTTTAAGGATGATGGTACAGAATCCAAGGTGTTGAGCCAAGAAGAGATTGATGCTCTTTTAGGATACGGGCTTAACAGTGGTGATGCATTAACGCAAAGAAACGGAGTTCAAGCTATATTGAATTCCAACATGGTATTCTATGAAAGACTACCAATGTTGGAAATTGTTTTTGATCGTTTGATAAGGCAGATGGCGACATCTCTACGTAACTATACCCAAGATAACGTTGAAGTATCATTAGAGGCTATTGAGTCGATGCGATTTGGTGAATATGTCGACTCATTGACTTTGCCGACATTAATTAATGTGTTTAAGGCTGAAGAGTGGGATAATTACGGATTGATGTCGTTGGACAGTGCTTTAATATATTCATTGGTTGATGTGTTGTTAGGGGGACGCCGAGGAACTGCGGCAATGCGTATTGAAGGAAGGCCTTATACCACTATTGAATTAAACATAGTTAAAGAAATTATTCAACTAATCTTAAATGATTTATCTGCTGCGTTTGATCCGGTTACTTCAGTAGGATTTACTTTTGACAGATTGGAAACCAATCCGCGGTTTGCTCAAATTACTCGTGATTCTAATGCGGTTATTGTAGCACATTTGAGAATCGATATGGAAAGTCGAGGCGGTAAGATAGATTTGATGTTGCCTTATACGACTCTTGAACCGGTAAGAGAATTGTTGTTGCAGATGTTTATGGGTGAAAGATTCGGAAGAGATACTGTTTGGGAAAATCATTTGATGTCACGTCTGTGGGATACCGATATTGAGGTTAAAGCAATTTTGAAATCAACAAAGGCGTTACTGAGTGATGTTTCAAAATGGGAGAAAGGGACTTTTTTCCCGTTAGATATTAAGCCTGATGATAATGTGAGTGTATATTGTGGCGATGTGCCTTTGTTTAAGGGAAATATGGGACGCAGAAATCAACATATTGTTATAAGAGTGCAAGGAAAGGCAGAGAAAAATGGCTAATATTGAACTGATATTGAATATAGTGATTATTTGTCTGTTAGTGCCGATGATTTTGTTTGCTTATAATTTGAATAAAAGCTTGGGTAAGTTACGGCAAAATCAAAATGCTTTGGCACAATTGGTTTCGGCACTTAATGAGGCTACATTTAAGGCGGAAAATTCTATTCCTAAATTAAAATCGGCTACGGAACATTCTTCGGAGGGATTGAAGGAAGTCGTAGACAGCGCAAAGGAATTAAAAAGTGACTTGTTGTTTATTAATGAAAGAGCGGATTCATTGGCAGACAGGTTGGAGAATGTAATTTCTAATTCGCGAGGATTGGCTGCAAATTCTTCAACGATTGAAGGAAATGCGGTTAAGAAAGAAAATGTACAGAATGACAGAGCTGAAGCGGAATTGGAATTGTTAAAAGCATTGAGGGCAATTAAATAATATGAGCAAAGCATTGGGATTTAAATTTAAAGTCAGGTTATTGCCGATATTTATTTTTGTGGCGGTATTGTGTCTTAGTGTAAAAATAAATAATGCTTATGATTTGTATCAAAAAAATAGCGGAAAACGTATAACTCTCGTGGCAACAATGGCTGTAGCCGAGGAAAAAGATGATAAAGATACCGAACAGTTGACACAAGTTTTACATGATAAATCAAGTAATAACGTAACAGCAGATCTTCCGGTATTTAGTGATTCGGAAATTGCTCTTTTGCAAGAATTGGCAGAAAGAAGAGAGGCTTTGGACGTTCGTGCTCAAGAGATTGATAAAAGAGCAGTGCAGTTGAAAGTCGCCGAAGAGGAAATTGATAAAAAACTGCGCCAATTAAAGGAGTATGAGCAACGTTTGGAAAAGCTTATAAATAAATATTCGGAGAGAGAACAGGAAAATATAAATTCGTTGGTTAAATTATATAGTTCGATGAAGCCTAAAGATGCAGCAAGAATTTTTAATACAATGAATTTGGATATTTCGACGGCTATACTTAAAGGTATGAAACCGTCATCTTCTTCAGCAATACTTTCGCAAATGGATTCCGAGAAAGCTCAAGCTATTACTGCTGAATTGATTGGAAACAATATTTAATGAGTTGTGGAAAATTGAAACGAGTTGGAAAATTTTTATTTTTGTTGAATGTTTGTTGGTTTAGTTTTGCCTTTTCAAATTTATCTGTGGCTAAAATTACTACCGAGGACGTTGAGCAAATGGTTTTTAATCATTTTAACAAGGTTAAAAACGATGATAAAACAGATGTTGCCAATAACGAAGATCGCATCGTAAGTTTGCGTTTTGTATGGAATGTTCCGGTTAGTGTAGCAGCTTTTGAAAGAAAAGGTAAGATTTGGGTGGTTTTCGATCGCGTAAACACTATTAATGTTGAGGATTTGGAAACAGAAGCACAAGGTTTGGCTAAGAAAATTTATACTCTTCCTCATCCGATAGGGACAATTGTTATTATAGAGCCAAAAGACGGAGTTAAGTTTTCTTTGCGTAAAGAAGGTTTGCTGTGGATTGTTGATTTGTATACGGGGAGATCACCGAAATTTGAACGTAAAAATATTACAATATTTACGCAATTTGATAGTTTTAAGAATGTTTATTTGTTTATGCCGACAACTTTTGCCGGAAATATAATATCGGTATTAGATCCTAATTATGGTGATGCGTTGTCGATTTTGACCACTAATCAATTGGGATTAGGTAGTGAAGAATTTTATCGTTATCCTGATTTTGATATATTGGAAGCTATGCAGGGGATGGCTTTTGTGGTGAATGCTCCTGATGTAATGCTGAGCAGAGGTAATTCAGGTATTACTTTGAAGGCTATAGGACGATCATTGAATATTACCAGTGATTTAGACAGTTTGAAACAACAGCAAAAGTCAAAAAAGAACGGAACACCGGGCGAATTGAAGAGCCCTTTTGATTTGCAAGTATCACAAAAATTGGCAGAACAAAGTTTTTTGGATGTAGTGAATAATTTTAAGCAGGAGATATTATCTGCTCCGGTAGGAGGTAAAAATAAATTGCGTTTGGATTTAGCCAAATACTATGTCTATAATGGTTTGGGAACGGAGGCACTTTATATTTTAGATCAGATGTTTGAGCTTGATTTGCCTGAAGTAAAAACTGATTATTTTCATGCGTTGGCTGGGGTGGCAAATTTTTTAGCACATAGATGGCAAAAGGCCGAACAACATTTTTTATATGGACGTATACTAGATACTACAGAGGGTAAATTTTGGAATACGATTGTAAAGAGTGCGTATAAATTTGAAGAAGGAAGTAATGAGATAATTATGAAATATATATCATTGATGCGTGATTATCCTCAATCTATTAAAGATCAAATAGCAATAGTAGCTGCGCAGAATGCCATAAAGGCAAATGATGATTTGTCTGCTCAAAATTTTATTGATATTCTAAGTGCGGTTCAAAGCAGATATGTAGATTTGACTCCACAAATAACTTATTTGTCTGGTCAAAAATTGGAAATGCAAGGATATTTACGTAATGCAATAAAGGAGTATCAAAGTTTATTAAATTCAAATTCTGCGATGTTTTCAGCTTATGGAAGGTTTCGTCATACTGTTTTAAGCCAGATGATTAATTTTATTGATGCGGCAGCGGCAATTAAGGAGTTGGAGAAACTGAGATTTGCCTGGGGTGAAAAGGGGTTTCAAATTGAATTGTTATCAAAGTTGGCAAATCTTTATTTGAAAAATCATAATTATTATGATGCATTGAGAGTTTTAAATGAGCAAGGATTTATTGTTGATGGCGAGGAAAAAGTTAAAGTTTTTAAGAAAATGGTGAGAGTATTTGAAGATGTTTTTATCGGCAACCACGCTGATGAAAGTTTGACACCGATAAAAGCTTTGGCTTTGTACGAAGATTTCAGTTGGTTGGGAGATTTGAGCGAAAAACGCAACATAATCATGCAGAAATTGGCAGATAGGCTGGTGGCGGTAGATTTGTTACCCAGAGCAAAAGATATTTTATTGTCACTGTTATTGCGTGATGATTTGACCTCTGATGATATCGGGCGGATAGGTGCAAGATTGGCGGTGATTTATTTATTTGAACAATTTCCCGAGAAGGCTTTGGAAGTTTTAGATGCAACAAAAGCGGAAAGAATGTCACCGGAGGTCAGTGCACCACGTCGGTTTATCAGAGCTAAGGCATTGTCAGCCAGAGGAAAAGTTGATCAGGCGCTTAATTTATTGAAAGATGACTATAGCAGTAATGCGTTGTTGTATAAGTTTGAAATTTATTGGAAAGCCGGAGATTGGGATAACGCCTCTAACGTAATTAAGTATTTGGTAAAAGAGCCAATCAAAGGACAGCCTTTGTCTAAAGAACAGATAGGTTATATATTAGATTGGGCAACAACTTTGAAAAAGGCAGGGAAAGAGATGGTGTTGGTGAGATTGTATAATAAATTTATACCTTATTTTAAGGGAACTGCCTATGAAAGTGCATTTAATGTTTTGACCAGCCATTTGGAAAAAGAAGAAGTTGATATTAATAAAATACGAAGTGCAATCAATGATATTGATAACTTCAATAATTTTGCTAAGTTTTATATGAAATCTTTGGAAGAAAAAATTGATTAATAAAGAAGAAAAAATATTTTCTTTGGTTTCTAAATTCGAGCCGTCAGGCGATCAGCCGCAAGCAATTACCGAATTGGTTGACGGGCTTAATGCCGGAGTGAAAAATCAAGTTTTGTTGGGAGTAACCGGTTCCGGCAAGACTTATACAATGGCCAAGGTAATTGAAGCTTGTTCAAGACCGGCGCTGATTATGGCTCCGAATAAGACTTTAGCCGCTCAACTTTATGCTGAAATGAAAGAATTTTTTCCGAATAATCATGTGGAATATTTTGTATCCTATTATGATTATTATCAGCCGGAAGCTTATGTGCCGAAAACCGATACGTATATTGAAAAAGATTCGGCTATAAATGAGCAGATTGATAGGATGAGAAACTCGGCAACACGTTCGTTATTGGAATATCGTGATGTGATTATTATTGCTTCGGTATCGTGTATTTACGGATTGGGTGATGTTGATTCGTATGCTGCCATGACATTACCTTTAGAGGTCGGACAAGTGATTGAACCGACAGATGTTTTCAGACGTTTGAGTGAATTACAATACACGAGGAATCAGCAAAATTTCGTGCGGTCAACTTTCAGGGTACAAGGCGATGTGGTGGATATCTTTCCGGCTCATTATGAAGATAAAGGTTGGCGAATATCTTTTTTCGGTGATGAAATAGAGCAAATAGATGAATTTGATGCTTTGACCGGCAAGAGATTAAAGACTTTAGACAGAGTTACAATTTATCCGGCTAATCACTACGTTACACCAAGACCAACGATAGCTCAGGCTATAGTAAATATTCGTAAAGAATTGAAAACAGCTATGGATAATTTTACGCAACAAAATAAGTTATTAGAGGCACAGCGTATAGAGCAGCGGACAAGATTTGATTTAGAAATGTTAGAAGCTACCGGTTCTTGCAAGGGAATTGAAAATTATTCTCGTTTTTTGACCGGTCGTCCTGCCGGAGCTCCGCCGCCGACATTGTTTGAATATTTGCCGGAAGATACTCTTTTGTTTATTGATGAAAGCCATGTGTCGGTTCCGCAAATAGGCGGGATGTTTCGAGGTGATTTTAATCGTAAATCAACTTTAGCGGAGTATGGATTTCGATTGCCATCTTGTGTAGATAATCGTCCGCTAAAATTCGAAGAGTGGAATTCAATGCGCGGGCAGACGATTTTTGTGTCGGCAACTCCGGGTGATTGGGAATTGCAGCAAAGCGGCGGAGTTTTTGTCGAACAGATTATTCGTCCGACCGGATTGACGGATCCGATATGTATAGTACGACCGGCAGTAACGCAAGTAGATGATTTGATGGCTGAATGCAAAAAAGTTATAGCTGATGGCGGCAGAGTACTGGTAACAACTTTGACTAAAAAAATGGCAGAGGATTTGACAGGCTATTTGGCGGAAAACGGTGTAAAAGTGCGTTATTTGCATTCGGATATTGATACATTGGAACGAATTGAAATTATTCGAGATTTACGTCTAGGTACTTTTGATGTGTTGGTGGGAATAAATTTATTGCGTGAGGGATTGGATATACCGGAGTGTTCGTTGGTGGCAATATTAGATGCGGATAAGGAAGGTTTCTTGCGTTCGACACGTTCGCTTATACAAACAATAGGACGGGCGGCGCGAAACGCCAAAGGTCGAGTTATTTTATATGCGGATAATATGACTGATTCATTAGTCAAGGCATTAGGGGAGACCGAGCGACGGCGAACCAAGCAGTCAGAATATAATCGCCTACATGGCATAGTGCCGCAGACTATTGTTAAAAAAATATCTTCGGTATTGGATGAAATTACGATGAAAGATGTTGCCGGCGGTAAAGGAAAAACTGATAAAATGTCGCATGATGATATTGAAAGACAAATTCGTGAATATAATCGTTTAATGCAAACGGCAGCAGCAGATTTGGAATTTGAAAAAGCTATAGAATATCGTGATAAAATAAAAGAATTGGAAAAAATATATTTACACTAAAATAAATAGTTTTGTAGTATGTCATATATGCTGAATTAAAATATAAGAATTGCAGATGTCCTGATGAGCATAACAGGACTTGTGAAAATACTTGTCTGAATGGAAGCGGAGGATGAAAAGCAGCTGATGTTTGTGGAAGATTCGGTGATTGTGATGTTAGTATTTGGTCAAGCAGTTTGACAACAAGTGGTGATACGACATCTGCTTATAGATATAAATTGAGGAGAGGACAATATATATGTGTCAGGATATACACCATCCGGTAGTTGTACCGTAACGTTGAGTGGTAAGACTATAAGTCTTACAGGAAGCGCTTGTACTGCTCAAAGAAATTAAATTGAGCGTAATTGAAGTGAAAAAGGGGAATCTTGTAAGGTGTCCTTTTTTTTATCAGTAATAAAATAGACAAAAAAATCTTTTTGACTCAAACAGAGTCATATAAAGGCTTTGCGAAGATTAAAAAAATGATTTTTTTTGATTTTTTGTGTAAATTTTGCTTGCAATTAAATTTAAGATATGTTACAAGGCGGCAGTACCAAAGGGCTGGACGAGGTTTTCGGGCAGGTTTTTGGTGATATAAAACATAACGCAACCCTTGGATTTAGCTTGTTTTTTTGTGAACTATGATATTAGCTAGAATCGGAAAAACAAATTAAATTGCAAGGCTCTGCATGGTTTAACAATTTAGACAGCCGGCTTAAAATTTTGAGTTAGTGCTGTCTAGTTATAAGGAAAAGTGTAAAAATGGATGCACAAAATATAAGAATTCGCCTGAAGGCTTTTGACCATAGATTGCTTGATCTCTCGACTGCTGAGATTGTGCACACAGCCAAAAGAACAGGTGCTAATGTCAGAGGTCCGATCCCTCTGCCGACCAGAATCGAAAAGTTTACGGTGAATCGTTCTCCGCACGTTGATAAAAAGTCACGTGAGCAGTTTGAAATCCGTACTCACAAGAGATTGCTGGACATTGTAGATCCGACACCGCAAACAGTTGATGCTTTGATGAAGCTTGATTTGGCTGCCGGTGTTAATGTTGAAATTAAGTTATAACGTTAATGTTGGCTTGCCAAATATTCGGACAAGTCAACCTATTAAGAGAAGGAAAAACTAATAATGCGTACAGGTCTGATTGCAAAAAAACTTGGAATGTCCCGCATTTTCGAAGTTGACGGAACTCATGTTCCGGTTACGGTTTTGCAGGTTAACGGCTTGGAAGTTGTTGCAGTTAAAACCAAAGAGAAAGATGGTTATACATCTGTTCAATTGGGTTGCGGCGATATCAAAGCAAAGAATCTGACAAAGCCGATGAAGGGATATTTTGCAAAGGCTAATATTGAACCGAAGAGTAAATTAGCAGAATTCAGAGTTTCGGAAGACTGCTTGTTGAATGTCGGTGATAAATTATCTGTAGAACATTTTGTTGCCGGTCAATTTGTTGATGTTTGCGGCACTTCAATCGGTAAAGGTTTTGCCGGTGTTATGAAGCGTCACAATTTTGGCGGTTTGGAAGCATCTCACGGTGTATCAATTTCTCACCGTTCACATGGTTCTACAGGACAAAGACAGGATCCCGGTAAAGTATTTAAGGGCAAAAAGATGGCCGGACATATGGGAGATGAGCGGGTAACCGTTCAGAACTTGAAGGTTGTGGCTGTTAATGCTGATAAGGGATTGATTATGGTAAAGGGCGGTGTTCCGGGAAGTGATAATTCTTGGGTATATGTTACCGATGCCGTAAAAAAATCTGCTTCAGTAAAGTTGCCGATGCCTGCCGGTTTAATTAAAGTTGATGAACCTGTTGCAGCTAAAGCCGAGGTTGAAGCTCCGGCTGAAAATGCATAAGATTAAAGGATGAAAAATATGAAACAGGACATCTTAAATTTGGAAAATAAAGTTGTTGGCTCAATTGAACTTGACAAATCGATTTTCGGTGTGGAAGTTTGTGCTGACATCTTGCATCGCGTTGTTGTTTGGCAATTGGCCAGAATGCAAGCCGGAACTCATAAGACCAAAGGTCGTTCCGAGGTTGCATTGACACCGGCTAAACCGTTTAAGCAAAAAGGCGGTGGTCGTGCTCGTCAAGGTTCGCGCAAGGGTACACAATTCCGCAAGGGCGGTATTGTATTCGGTCCGGTTGTTCGCGATCATTCGCACGATTTAACTAAAAAGTTCAGACAATTAGGTTTGAAAACTGCATTGTCGGCTAAGTTAAAAGAAGGTAATTTGGTTGTTTTGGATGAGGCTAAATTAGCTGAACCGAAAACTAAATTGTTGAAGAGCAGCTTAGAGGCTTGCGGATTGAATAATTGCCTGATTATCGGCGGTAAAGAGATTGATACCAATTTTGCGCTGGCTTCGCGTAATTTGGTGGAAGTTGATGTTTTACCTGCTATGGGTGCTAACGTATATGACATCTTGAGAAAAGATAAATTGGTTCTGACTAAAGATGCAGTTACCTGCTTGGGAGAGAGATTGAAATGAGTAAGTCGAAAAACACAAACAATGTAACTGCGAAAATGTATGATACTTTAGTTCGTCCGGTTATTACCGAGAAGTCTATGCTTTCTTCGGAAAACGGGAAAGTTACGTTCATGGTTCCTTTATGGGCCGGAAAAAATGACGTTAAATCTGCTGTTGAGGCAATATTTAATGTTAAGGTCACAAAAGTGAACACAATTTGCACAAATGGTAAGGAAAAGATGTTTCGCGGCCATGTCGGACAACGTTCCGATTATAAGAAGGCTGTGATCACTCTTGCCAAGGGTCAAAACATTGATGTTACAACAGGAATATAGAAAATGGCATTGAAAAATTATAAGCCCACATCTCCTGGACTTCGTCAGCTCGTTATCGTTGACAGAGGCGAGTTGTACAGAGGAAAGCCCGAAAAAACTTTGACTGTCGGTTTGACTAAAACCGGAGGTAGAGATAATTTCGGTCATGTTACCAGTCGCAGGATTGGTGGCGGTCATAAACGCAAATTGCGCGTGATTGACTTTAAACGCAGAAAATTTGATTCAGAGGCTTTGGTAGAGCGAATTGAATATGATCCTAATCGTTCGGCTTTTATTGCTTTGATTAGCTATAAAGACGGCGAAAAGGCTTATATCTTGGCTCCGCAAAGATTAAAAGCCGGTGATAAGGTTATTTCTTCAGAAAAAGCTGATATCAAACCGGGTAATGCAATGCCTTTGAAGAATATGCCGGTTGGTACAATTATTCACAATGTTGAGTTGCGTGCCGGTAAAGGCGGACAGTTGGTTCGTTCGGCCGGATGCTATGCTCAATTGGTTGGTAAAGATGCCGGCTATGCACAATTGAAATTGAGTTCCGGCGAGTTGCGGGTTGTTCGCGAAGAGTGTTTGGCTACGGTTGGCGCTGTTTCGAATCCGGATAACCAAAACAAGTCGTTGGGCAAAGCAGGCCGCAATCGTTGGCTGGGCAATCGTCCGGTATCACGCGGTGTTGCCATGAACCCTGTAGATCACCCGCATGGTGGTGGTGAAGGTCGCACTTCGGGCGGTCGTCATCCGGTTACTCCTTGGGGTATTCCGACTAAGGGTTATAAGACTCGTACTAACAAAAAGACGGATAAATTCATTATGAGAAGCCGTCATGAAAACAAAAAGAAATAAGGAGAAAAGCTAATGACACGTTCCGTATGGAAAGGCCCGTTTGTTGATGGCTATCTTCTGAAAAAAGCTGAGGCTGCTAAGGCTTCTAAGCGTAATGAAGTAATTAAAATTTGGTCACGTCGTTCAACCATGTTGCCGCAATTTGTCGGTTTGACATTCGGTGTTCATAACGGACACAAATTTATTCCGGTTTTGGTTACCGAAGATATGATCGGTCATAAATTCGGCGAGTTTGCTCCTACCCGTACATTTTACGGTCACGCTGCAGACAAGAAAGCTAAGAGAGGTTAATTATGAGTCAAGTTAAGAATCAAAGAAGAGTGAATGAAAAAGAGGCTTTGGCTATTTGTCATTCAATTCGTACCTCTCCGCGCAAGCTGAATCTGGTTGCTCAGACCATTCGTGGTATGAGTGCTTCTAAGGCTGTTGCTGAGCTCAGTTTTTCGAAGAGAAGAATTGCGAAAGTTGCTTTAACGGTTTTGCAATCGGCTATTGCCAATGCAGAAAACAATCATCAATTGAATATTGATAAGTTGTTTGTTAAAGCCGCTTATGTTGGAAAAGGTTTAGTTATGAAACGCATGAGCGCAAGAGGACGCGGAAGAGGGGCTCGAATTTTGAAACCCTTCTCGAACATGACTATTGTTGTTGCAGAGCGTGAGGAGTAATCTAATGGGACAAAAAGTAAATCCTACAAGTCTTCGTTTAGGTGTTAATCGCACTTGGGATTCTCGTTGGTATGCTGATGATAAGTATGCAGATTATCTTCACGAAGATGTTAAAATTAAAGATTTCTTGAAGGATAAATTGGCAGCTGCCGGTATTAGCACAATTTTGATTGAAAGACCTGCTAAGAAGGCAAGAGTTACCATTTATTCGGCAAGGCCAGGTGTTGTAATTGGCAAGAAAGGTCAGGATATTGAAGTTTTGAAAAAAGACATTCAAAAGATGACTGATTCCGAAGTTCAATTGAACATTGTTGAAGTCAGAAAGCCTGAGTTGGATGCACAGTTAGTTGCAGACAGCGTTGCTCAACAGTTGGAAAGACGTGTTAATTTCCGCAGAGCAATGAAGCGTGTTATGCAGTCAGCTTTACGCTTGGGTGCTGAAGGTATTAAGGTTGCTTGCTCGGGACGTTTAGGCGGTGCCGAAATAGCTCGTACCGAACAGTATCGTGAAGGCAGAGTTCCTTTGCATACATTGCGTGCAGACATTGATTATGCAACCTCAACAGCTCATACAACTTATGGTGCCTGTGGTGTTAAAGTTTGGATTTATAAGGGCGAAATTATGGCTCATGATCCGATGGCACAGGACAAAAAGTTGGCTGAACAGAAATAATAGGTGAATAAAAATGTTAAGTCCAAAAAGATTAAAATTCCGCAAACAGCATAAGGGCCGTATTCATGGTCTGGCCAAAGGCGGATCAGAATTGAGTTTCGGTTCATACGGACTGAAGGCTTTGACACCGGATCGCATTACAGCTCGCCAAATTGAGGCGGCTCGTAGAGCGATAACCCGTGAGATGAAAAGACTTGGTCAATTATGGATCAGAATTTTCCCGGATGTTCCGGTTTCGGATAAACCGGCCGAGGTTCGTATGGGAAAAGGAAAAGGCTCAGTAGAATTTTGGGTAGCCAGAGTTAAGCCGGGTCGCATTTTGTTTGAATGCGGCGGAGTTAGCGAAGAGATTGCTCGTTCGGCTTTGGCTTTGGGTGCTGCTAAGTTACCGATTAAAACTAAGTTTGTAAAAAAACTTAATTCAGAATTGGGAGCAGAATAATGGTTAAAACAAAAACTAAAGATTTGAGAGCTATGAGCTTGGATGAGTTGGAAGCTAAGTTGCTTGAAGATAAAAAAGAGCAGTTTAACTTGCGCATTCAGCAATCAACCGGACAGTTGCAAAACACAGCACAGCTGGCAAAAGTTCGTAAAGAAGTAGCCAAAATCAACACGCTCATTACCGAGCGCAAGAAGAATAGCTAAGGGAGAAATAATATGCCTAAAAGAATTCTTCAGGGTGTTGTTGTGAGTGATAAACAGGATAAAACTGTCGTGGTCAGTGTAGAGCGTCAAGTTATGCATCCTGTTTATAAAAAATTCATCAAGAAAAGCAAAAAATATGCTGCTCATGATGAGAATAATCAGTTCAAGGTCGGCGATTTGGTAAGCATTGAAGAATGTGCTCCGAAATCAAAGACTAAGACCTGGACCGTAATCGTTAATAACGCCTAGGAGTGATTGTTTTATACTTTGATTAAACTTATTAGTGCATTAGAAGATGTGAGTTTTTATTTTTTCTGGTGTAATGGTTGTATCAAGTATAAAACGGTAACGTAAAATTGAAAAGGAAATAAAAAATGATACAGATGCAAACCAACCTTGATGTCGCCGACAATTCTGGTGCTCGTCAGGTGCAGTGCATTAAAGTTCTTGGGGGTTCCAAGAGAATGCATGCCTCTGTTGGCGATGTTATTGTAGTGTCGATTAAAGACGCTATACCAAAGGGTCGTGTGAAAAAAGGTGATGTTCATAAGGCAGTGATTGTCAGAACTGCTTCGGACATCAGACGTAAAGACGGATCAGAATGCCTAAGTTAAAAATTAAAAAGGGCGACCAAGTTGTTATTTTGTCAGGTGATGACAAAGGCAAAACTGGTGAAGTATTAAAAGCAATGCCGAAAGAGAATAAGGTAGTTGTGCAAGGGGTAAACTTGGTAAAAAGACATACCAAACCCAGCCAAACCAATCCCGGAGGTATTGTAACCAAAGAGGCACCGTTGAATGCTTCTAAAGTAGCTTATGCAAAAGATGGTAAAGCCACCAAAATAGGCTATAAGGAAGTTAAGGGTAAGAAGGTGCGCTTCGCTCGTAAAACCGGTGACGTAATCGATTAATGGGAGAAAAATTTATGGCAAATTTTGAAGATTTATACAATCAAGTCATAAAAAAATCTCTTGTGGAAAAATTCGGTTACACCAACCCACATGAGATTCCTAAGCTGACTAAAATTGTATTGAATATCGGTGTTGGCGAGGCTACTGCCGATAAGAAGAAACTGAACAACGCTATGGAAGAGTTGGCTTTGATTGCCGGTCAAAAGCCGGTTATGACAACGGCTCGTAAGTCTATAGCTACCTTTAAACTGAGAGAGGGTATGCCGATCGGTTGTAAAGTTACTCTGCGTTCGACCAGAATGTATGAGTTCTTGGAAAGATTGATTAATATGGCATTGCCACGCGTCAGAGATTTTCATGGTATTACCGGCAAGAACTTTGATGGCAGAGGTAACTTTGCTTTCGGTATTAAAGAGCAGATTATCTTTCCGGAAATTAACTATGATAAGGTTGAGAATGTTAGAGGTATGGATATTTGCATCTGCACATCAGCTAAGACTGATGAAGAAGCAAAAGCCTTGTTAACAGCTTTTAACCTGCCTTACAAGAAATAAGTGGAGAGAAACTAATGGCAAAAACAAGTTCAGTTTACAGAAACTTGAAAAGAGCTAAGATGGCAGAGAAATTCGCTTCTCGCCGCAACAAGCTCAAAAAGGTAGTTATGGATAAAACCGTCTCTCCCGAAGAGAGATTTCAGGCTACTTTGAAATTAGCAGAGCTGCCGCGTAATTCTGCAAAAATAAGATATAGAAATCGTTGCAGAATTACAGGACGTTCGCGTAGTGTTTACCGGAAATTCGGTCTGAGCCGTGTTGAATTGAGAGATATGGCAAGTTTCGGTGAAATTCCGGGATTGGTTAAATCAAGCTGGTAGGGAGATAAGATTATGTCTATGTCTGATCCTTTGGGCGATATGCTCACACGCATTAGAAACGCACAGAGAGCAAAGAAGAGTGAAGTCGTATCACCTGCTTCGCGCTTGCGTGAAAATGTTTTGGAAGTTTTGAAGAAAGAGGGATATATCTTGGGCTATGAAAAGACCAATGTTCGTCCCGGAATTGATGAACTTCACATTAAACTGAAATACTTTGAAGGTGCTTCGGTTATTACCGAGATTTTCCGCGTATCTACTCCGGGCAGAAGAGTTTATTCTTCAGTGAAAGATTTACCGAGAGTATATAACGGATTGGGTATTTCGATTGTTTCTACCCCGCAAGGAGTTATGAGCGACAATGATGCTCGTAAAGCCAATGTCGGCGGTGAGATTTTGTGTCAGGTATTTTAAGGGAGGATATTTGCTATGTCGAGAGTTGGAAAATATCCGGTTATTGTTCCTGACGGAGTTAACGTTACGGTTGATAACGGCAACATTGCGGTTAAAGGTAAGAATGGCGAATTGTCTTGTCATTATGATGTTGACCATGTTGAAGTTAAATTAGACGGTAACAAAGTGGTTGTTTCACCGAAAGCCGAGACTAAAGAGGCCAGAGCTTTGTGGGGAACTACCAGAGCTAATGTTAATACTCTTGTGAAAGGGGTTAACGAAGGCTTCAAAAAAGATTTGGAACTGGTCGGTGTTGGTTATAAAGCACGTGTTGACGGTAATAAATTGGTTATGTCGTTGGGATTTTCACATGATGTGATTGTTGAAACTCCCAAAGGTTTGAAAATCACTTGTGCTTCGCCTACACAAATCAGTATCTTTGGTGCAGATAAACAACTTGTCGGACAGACTGCGTCAGAAATTCGCAATTGGAGAAAGCCTGAACCTTATAAAGGAAAAGGTATTAAGTATGTAGGCGAATATGTACGTCGTAAAGAAGGCAAGAAGAAATAAGGGTAATTGAAATGAGTACACCAAAAGAATTGTTTGAAAAGAGAAAAGGGCGTGTTCGCTCGGCTCTCAAAAAGGCTGCCAACGGCAAGATGAGATTGTCGGTATTTCGCAGCGGAAAACATATGTATGCTCAAATTATCGATGATAATAAGGGTGTTACTGTGGCATCGGCTTCGACTTTGGATAAAGAAGTTCGCGACAGCTTAAAGAAAACAGCCAATATTGAAGCGGCAAGTTTTGTCGGCAAATTGGTTGCAGAACGTGCTGTTAAGACCGGTGTTATGGAAGTGGTTTTTGATCGCGGCGGTTATATTTATCACGGTCGCATCAAGGCTTTGGCTGACGCAGCACGCAGTGCTGGATTGAAATTCTAAGGAGGTTCAAATGGCACAACAATCTGTTGATCAGCATAATAACAGAGCTGAAAAGAAGGCTGACGAGTTAGTCGAGAAATTGGTTCACGTTAACCGCGTTGCCAAGACTGTTAAAGGCGGACGTACAATGTCGTTTGCCGCAGTGGTAGTTGTCGGTGACCAAAAAGGACGCGTCGGTTATGGTTCGGGTAAAGCTGCCGAGGTTCCGGAAGCTATTACCAAGGCTACTAACGAAGCTAAGAGAAATATGGTTCGCATTCCGTTGCGCGAAGGAAGAACTTTGCATCATGATATTGCCGGACGTTTCGGCGCGGGCAGAGTTTATTTGCGTACAGCTCCTGCCGGTACCGGTGTTATTGCCGGCGGTCCGATGCGTGCAGTATTTGAGGTTTTGGGTGTGCAAGACGTGGTTGCAAAATCGGTCGGCTCCAATAACCCTTATAACTTGATTAAAGCTACTTTCAATGCTTTGGAAGCAATTAATTCGCCGAGAATGGTTGCGGCAAAACGCGGTAAGAAAGTCGGTGAAATTGTTTCGCGTCGTGAAAGCTCAAATTCTAAATCTGCAGTAGAGGAGGCTTAAGATTATGGCTAATTCTAAAAAGAAAACTATTAAGGTTGAGCAAATCGCCAGCCCGATCGGCAAGCCTAAAGATCAAAGAGCTACTTTAATCGGTTTAGGTTTGAACAAGATGCACAGAGTATCAGAATTGGAAGATACTCCGGCTGTTCGCGGAATGATTAAGAAGGTTCAGCACTTAGTCAAAGTTTCAGAGTAAAAGTTTTGCAAAAGGGGTGTCATGCTTGTAATTTTTTCGCTTATGTAGTTTTATCTACACCACGCTCAAAAATTACTTCGCAGCACACCTCTTTATCAAAACTTAACTAAAAGATGATGAGACTTTTTTATGAAGGAATATGAAAAATGAAACTGAATGAAATTAGAGATAACGAAGGTGCACGTAAGCCTCGCAAGCGTGTTGCTCGCGGTATCGGCAGCGGCTCGGGTAAGACCGGCGGTCGCGGACAAAAAGGTCAAAAATCCCGTTCAGGTGTTGCAGTTAACGGTTTTGAAGGCGGTCAGATGCCGATTTACCGCAGATTGCCGAAACGCGGATTTAAGAATCATTTTGCCAAAGAGTTTGCCGTTGTTAACTTGGATACATTGCAAAAGGCTGTTGATGCCGGTAAATTGAATGCCGATGATGTTACCATTGACAGCTTATTGAAAGCTGGTGTGGTCAACAAAAAATTAGACGGTGTTCGCTTGCTCGGCCGCGGAGCTTTGACTGCTAAAGTTAATGTTAGTGTTAACTCGGCGTCTAAGGCAGCGGTGGCGGCGGTAGAGAAGGCCGGTGGAAAAGTAAATCTTGTATAACGGCTTATCTAAAGCTATTTTACGGAATAACCCGAAATTCATGTAGGATTTTACTACACTGGAATTTCGGGTTTTCCTATAAATAACTTTATCTAAACCATTCTCCAAGATTTACGAAATAAAAGTTGTTTGAGAAAATTCATGTAGGCTTTTACTACACTGGAATTTTCTCTCTTCTTATTTTGACTTTATCTGTACCATTCTTCGCAGTTTTGAGGATATTGGGGCGATTTTTGTCGCTTTTAAGAGAGTTTTTTATTATTTACGCACTATCCCAAGTTTTATTATATAAAAGTTGTTTGAGAAAATGTTTGTAGGTTGGTTAAATAAAAAAAGTTTCTCCCGGGAGTGAGAGAAACTTTTTTTAAGGCTTAAGAGCCTCAAATGCCAAAACCACGGCTAGGATTATAGCCCATATAGCATAGGCCAATAAGACACCGTTTCGACCTTTTTTGAAAGTGTCGTATATGAAAACAGCGGCTCCTATCAAAAGCATTGCCGCCAGGCTCAACAGGAAAGCGCTTTCCCAACCAAAAAAGAATTGCAATATTACCATAATTACAATCCAAGCGCCGACACCAAGGAAAAATGGCTTTAATTCATTTTTTTTGATAAAATTTGTTTTCATAATAATTAGATTAAAAATTATAATTACGTGCAGTATAGAAGTTATTCTGTGTTTTTCAAGATAATTTTGCAGGGGAAAAATTTTTTAAGTTTAACAAAGGTAACCCCTCTCGTGTTTCACAACAGGAGAGGGGGAGTTAGGGCTTTATTTTTAGATTGCCCTATATATTGCGGCGATGCCGCGTCCGATAGCGCAGAGCCCGCGCCAAAGGTTACGGCACAGCCAGTGGATTGTTTTTCCTATACCATATCCTATGAATTGAAGGACATAGCCCCAAGCCCAAAACAGGCTTAGGATGTTTACAATCACAACAAGTTTGTTTGCCAGTAGCCAGTGGAGAATTTTTCTCCAAAAACTTGGCCGCCATGGATCGCGGACATCTTTTAATTTTACGATTTCCCTCCAGAAATCTTTAAAACGGAATGTGCTCTCCACTCCTTCGGGATCTACAATCCCCGCAATCAATACTATTATAGCCCAGATTGCAGTGGGCAGGATTGCGATGCCGGCGATAATAATCCACCAATTGTTGACAGCAAAATTAACAATTTGTGTCATTTTTTTTCTTTTTTTTAATATTACCGCAAATTCCTAGAGAATACTTGGTTTAGTTGAAAAAGTCGTAATTTTGCTCCCGTCGTAACTTTACGAAAACTTGGGCGGGCCTTGCTGAAGCCTCGTGCTGATTGATTGCACTTATCACTATCCTCACGGATAATGCCTCCGACAATTTGGATAACCAAACTTTTTTCTTCTTGCAGTCTTTGTGGTAATTGTTAATAATAAATATTAATTATATTTTATAATTTAATTATACCATAATTTTGTCATTTTTGCAACGGTTTTCGTTAAAAATAAGACATTTTTTGCTGGACAAGAGAAAATTATAGATATAGTATCAAAGCTCACTTTGAATTATTAACTTAAATAATTATGCCATGAAAATTTTAATTGTATCTTTGGCTGTATCGCTATTGTTGAATATAGTTTTAGCCGTTTTGCTGAAAAAGGAACGGCGGGGCAGAAAACGCGACCGATATCTCATGATGGATTAGTTAAACCTAAAAAAATAATAAGTATATGAAGACGTTTGGAATTTTGATTTTGCTCCTGGTTATTGTCGGCATGATGATATGGATGGGGGCTATGGCGAAGACAATCGCTCGTCAAAGCGATGAAATCGATCGCTTGAAAAAACAAATCAATGAACAAAACCCCGAGGCCAATTATCCGGGGCACTAAAAGAAAAAAAGGTCTTGCTTGCGGCAGGACCTTTTTTTGTGCTTGATTTTTGAAGGGTAGAGGCTAATATTTAGAGCGTGAGGAGAATGAAATTGTTTGATATTCAAAAAGGTTTGGCTAATTTACAGGCACATATCAAAGTGGCTCCGGCGAATCCGGGAGTTTATCGGATGATTGATGATAAGGGGGAAGTGCTTTATGTGGGCAAAGCCAAGAGTATCAAAAAACGCATAACCGCTTATTCGCATATCAATAAATTGCCGGTCAGGTTGCAACAAATGGTGGCACAAATCGCCAAGATGGAATTTATTGTGGTGGAAGATGAGGCGCGGGCTTTGTTGGTGGAAAATGAGCTGATTAAAAAGTTTAAGCCTCGTTATAATATTTTGCTGAAAGATGACAAGACTTTTCCTTATTTGACGATTGATACGGGGGCTGATTTTCCTAAGTTATCAAAATATCGCGGCGGAAGAAAAGGTAAGAATAAATATTTCGGTCCGTTTGCGTCGGTTTTGGCGGTTAATGAAGTGGTGAGTGTGGTGCAGAAGGGATTTTTGTTGCGCTCATGTCGCGATGCAGTGTTTGCCAATCGGCAAAGGCCTTGCCTGATGTATCAGATAAAACGATGTTCGGCGCCTTGTGTCGGGATGATAAGCAAAGAGGAATATCGGCAATTGGTGGATAAGGCGATAGCTTTTTTGGAAGGTGATGATGACAGCTTGCAGAAAAGTCTATATGAACAGATGGAAAAAGCAAGTGAAGCGCTTGATTTTGAAAAAGCGTTGATTTTAAGAGACAGAATAAGAGCTTTGAGTAATATTCAATCGCGGCAGAATGTGGAATATTCGGCGATAAAGTCGGCAGATGTGATTGCGGTGGCGCAAGAAGGTGATTTAACGGCGGTAGAAATATTTTTTATCCGCGCCGGTCAGAATTGCGGTAATGCGGTTTATTTTCCAGAACAAGCCGAAGGAGCAAGTTCGGTTGAGGTAGCAGAGGCATTTATGGGGGAATTTTATGCCGAACATGCGGTGCCGAAAGAGATAATTTGTTTTGATGAAATTGATGAAGAATGGTGGAGTGCGGCATTAGGGACAAAAGTGTTGTCGCCAAAGGCCGGAAATAAACGTAAATTGGCGGAGTTTGCTTATAATAATGCAGTTGATGCGATCAGGCGTAAGTTGGCAATGGAAGCCTCGGTTAAGGCTAATTTGGAGGCAATGCGGGATAAATTCGGATTGAAGGAGATTCCTAAACGAATTGAAGTATATGATAATTCGCACAATCAGGGAAGTTATGCTATCGGGGCGATGATTGTGGCAACACCGGACGGGTTTGATAAAAAAAATTATCGCACGTTTGATATTAAATACACCGCAGAAACGCGAGATGATTTTGCAATGATGAAAGAAGTTTTGAAACGCAGGTTTGAACGAATGAGTGAAGAAAATCGTCCTGATGTTATTTTGCTGGACGGAGGACGAGGTCAATTAAATGCAGTGCATGAGGCCTTAAAAGATTATGATTTGAGTAAAATATTGATAGTGGGAATTTCTAAAGGCGAAGATAGAAATGCCGGCAGAGAGTTTTATCATATTAAAGATAAAGAAAGTTTTGATTTGGAATATCGTTCACCGTTGGCTTTTTATATGCAAAATCTGCGTGATGAAGCGCATAGATTTGCCATAGGTACACATCGTAAAAAACGGGCTAAATCAATGAGTAAATCAAGCCTTGATGATGTAGAGGGAATCGGCGGAAAACGCAAAAAAGAATTGCTTAAATATTTCGGTTCGGTCAAAGATGTGGCTCAGGCGTCGATGGCTGATTTACAAAAAATCGAGGGAATAAGTAAAAAAACGGCGGAAAAGATATATAATTACTTTCACAATTGATAATAATGTTTTAATATATGGGGCATAGTTGTTTATTTATAAGGTGAGTGAAATGTATAATCTTCCTAATTTATTGACTTTTTCGCGGATTGTTGTAATTCCGGTAATCTTTTTATCTTTGTATTTTCAAGGTGCTTTTTGGGCGTTTTTAGCAGCAGTGCTGTTTATTATCGCTTCAATAACCGATTATTTTGACGGTTATTTGGCTCGTGCACGTAATGAGACTTCGGCTTTAGGGCGTTTGATGGATCCGATTGCCGATAAGTTGTTGGTTACTTCGGCTTTGGTAGTGTTGTTGGCTAAGCCGGATATGGTTTATACGCGTTTGAGTTTTATACCGGTAATTGTTATTTTGTGCCGTGAGTTGTTGGTTTCCGGTTTGCGTGAGTTTTTGCGTGAGGTTAATGTAGGATTGCCGGTTACACGTTTGGCAAAATGGAAAACCGGTTTTCAGATGACAGCTTTGTCAATGATGTTGCTGAAAGGATTTTGGTATTGGGGAGAAATCGGTGAATTGTTATTGTGGATTGCCGGGGTATTGACGTTTATTACCGGTTATCAATATTTTCAAAAAAGTTTGGATTATATCAGCGAAACCGAAAAATGTGCTAAAGTTCCGCCAATGCCGAAAATTATTCAAGACTTAAAGGACAGTGAGCCGGTTAAAAAGGTTAAGGTGATGGCTGATACGGCAAAAGAAAAAGTTGAGAAAAAAGTTAAGAATACGGTTATTTCGGTTCAAAAGCCTAAAAAAAAGTCGTTTAAGAAAAAGGCATCTAAAGGCAGTCAACAACGGAAAAATTGATAAATGTCGCCAAATGAAAAGCATATTTTGGTAGTCGATGATGACACTCGTTTAAGAGAATTGTTACAACGCTTTTTGCGAGAGAACGGCTATATGGTTTCGGCTGCAAAGGATGCTGATGATGCAAGAGAGTTGTTGAAACATTATCGATTTGACCTGCTGATTGTTGACGTTATGATGCCGAAAGAAAGCGGTTTTGAGTTTCTGGCGAAATTACGCAAAGAAAGTTTGGTGCCGGTGATTATGTTGACGGCAATGGGCGGAGTTGAAGACAGAATCGTCGGTTTAGAAAACGGAGCCGATGATTATATTGCAAAACCTTTTGACACTAAAGAGTTATTGTTGCGGATTGCCAGTATTTTACGCAGAATGGATAAAGATAAAGAGAAAAAAGAAAAACTCAGTTTAGGATTGTGTTTGTTTGATATGCAGAGCAAAGAACTGCAGTTAAAACAAGGCGGAACGATTCATTTGACGGCGGTTGAACAAAATGTTTTGATGATTTTGGGCGAAAAAAGCGGGCAGGTTTTTACCAGAGAAAAGCTTTCAGAATTGTTAGGTGCAGGACAATCGCCACGTTCAATTGATGTGCAAATAACCAGAGTTCGTAAAAAGATTGAGCGAGATTCAAAAAATCCACGCTATTTGCAGACGGTACGCGGCAAGGGATATATGTTATTGCCGGATTGATAAAAAGGAAAAATTATGCACTTAAAATTGCCGCTGAAATGGGAAGAAAAAATGAATTATTGGCGATATAAATTATTGCCGAGGACCTTGTTTTTTCGTACTATGTTGTTGATCTTTTTACCGTTGATCGGTGTACAAATAGTTTCTGTCGTTGTTTTTTTCGATAGTAGTTGGAGCCGCATGGGCAGGCGTATGGCTGACGGTGTAGTGGAAAATATTAAAATGGTGCTTGATTTGCATAAAGCAGGATTGCCTGCTGAAGGATTGGCAATAATGGCCGATAAAAATATGCAAATGGATTTTGCATTGTTGGAAAGAGGAAGCGAGCTTAAGGATAGTTATGAGCCGGAAACAAATAAATTGGTGATTGAATATTTGAAAGATGCTTTACGCAGAGAAATTAAAGACGCATATTGGAAAATTTTTTTTGATAAGAGTGCGGTTAAACATGATTTAGTGATTATTGTTGATGATGGGGCAGAAGTTTATCGTTTTGCCTGTCCACGCAAAAAAGTTTTTTCATCGTCGATATTTATGTTCGTGGTTTGGATGGTGGTAACATCGGTTTTATTATTGGGGGTATCGATGTTATTTCTGAGGATTCAAGTGCGGGCAATAGCTGATTTGGCAAGGACTTCGGAGAATTTCGGTAAAGGAATATATGATGACGGGTTTAAGCCATACGGTTCTTCAGAAGTGCGTAAAGCAGGCTTGGCATTTATTAAAATGAAGGAACGTATTGTGAGACAAATTATGGAAAGGACGCAGATGTTGGCAAGAATTTCTCATGATTTGCGTACACCTTTAACCAGAATGAGATTGGTGGCAGCGATGATGCCTGAGGGTGCCGATAAAAAGGATTTCCTTTTAGATATTAAAGAGATGGAAGATATGCTTAACGGATATTTAGCTTTTGTTCGAGGTGAAGGAAATGAGGAAGCTAAAGAAATTGATATTGCTGATATGGTGAGAAAGATTTGTGACAGGTTTAAAGTTGAACACAAAAAAATTAAATATCTTTCTGGCAATAATAATATAATGATAGTAGTTAAAGAGCAAGCAATTAAAAGTGCAATTACCAATGTGATTGCAAATGCGTGCCGATATGGTAAAAAAGTTGAAGCCAGAGTCAGTTGTAATGAGCGTAAAGTTATAATTATTATTGAAGATAACGGACCTGGCATACCGGAAGATAAACGAGAGGATGTGCTTAAGGCTTTTTATCGTTTGGAGAATTCTCGTAATAAAGAAACCGGAGGAATAGGTTTAGGATTAGCCATAACTAAAGACATTGTTGTTGCACACGGCGGAAAAATAATTCTGGGCGATAGTAAATTGGGCGGATTGAAATTTACAATAGAATTACCAGTTTAACGGAGGTTAAAGAAAAATGGATAATGATTTTATGCAAGATAATGATGACGATGTAGCTGATATAAAAGATATATTAGCATCATCCGATGATGACGATATAATGAAAGATTTTAATTTTGACGATATTTTGGAAAATACCGAAGACAATAAGATTGTAACTGAAAAAAATGAGGAAGAAAAATCGCTGATTTCTCAAGATGATTATTCGGTTGAAAAGGCTAATAACGTTTGGGACGAAACAAGTAGCGGTGATGATGTTTTACAAGAAGATGCGGCGGCTAATATCGGTGGTGATGAATGGAATAATATATCAGATAAAACTGCTGTAGAACAAAATGAGATTGTTGAGCCGGATGTTAGTAGCTTTGCGGCAAATAATATTAACAGTAAGGAAGACGATAATATTTTTATTTCTGAAAAAGCAGAACATGCTACGGAAAAAGAAACTGACTTCGGCAGATCTGGAGTTTTGAGCGAAAACGGTTTAATGTCGCAAGCTGATGATTATGAAGATTATGGAAATAAAAATGCCGAACAGGCTGATTTTTCGCCATTAGGTAATTTAAATGAGCCGTCCAATATCGGTTTCTTGCACATGTACGACGGCGGATTAAGTGATAATATGTATAGCATTAATAAAGAATTTGAGAGTGCCGATTTTAACGGAAATGAAAACTGTGAAACAATACACGTAAGTGTGGGACATGATACTTATGGTTGGAATGTGGAATTTGCCAACAGCGTGATGATGAGCTTAAGAGATGTAAAAGAATATCAAAAACGTCAAGGATGTTTACCTTTTAATTCCGGTACCATACGTTATGGTAATAAAGTGTTGCGGTTTAGAGATATTAAAAGAATTGTAGTTTATGAGAGTGTTAAATATTTTTCATACGGAGCTTGATCGGATATGTCGCAAGTTCAGTTTGTAAAAGTTAAAGATACTGATGATGGAATAAGGCTTAATCGTTGGTTTTTGAAATATTATCCTGATTTGCCGTTGAGCAGATTACAGAAATTGCTACGGACTAAACAAGTTAAGGTTGATGGTAAAAAGTGTGAAACAGCAACGCGCTTGATAAGCGGACAAGAAATCAGAGTGCCGCCGTTGCAAGATGACATCATGACGGATAATAGAACAAGTGTCAGTAAAAGAGATGCAGAATTTGTTCGTTCGCTGGTTATATATAAAGATGAAAATATTATTGTATTAAATAAACCATCAGGGCTGGCAGTACAGGGCGGAACAAATACTAAAAGGCATATTGACGGTATGTTGTCAGCCTTATGTTTTGAAAATGATGAGGCTCCGAAATTAGTTCATCGGATTGATAAAGATACATCGGGGATTTTACTGTTAGCGAGGAATCGTCAATATGCCGAATTATTAACCAAAGCTTTCAAAAATAAAGAAATTAAGAAAACTTATTTGGCTGTTGTGCAAGGATGTCCCAAACAAAAGAAAATGATAATTGATGCTCCATTATTAAAACAAGGGGAAAGGATGGTAGTGGCTGCAGACGGGCAAAAAGCTTTGAGTGAGATGCGAGTGTTGGATAATGCCGGTGACAGGTTTGCTTTGGTGGAATTGAGTCCACAAACCGGTCGCACACATCAATTGCGTGCACATATGAAATACATTGGTAATCCGATTGTCGGAGATGACAGATATTTTATAGAAAGAAAGGCTAAAATTAATGATATTGCGGATAAGTTATATTTACATGCATACAAAATTGATTTGACGGATATATATAAAAAATTAGTAATTACAGCAGAAGTTCCGGAATATTTCAAGCAGGTTTTTGATAGTTTCGGTTGGAGATTAAAGTAAAAAAAATAAGGAGAGCTTTTATGAAAATAGTGAAAAGAACAGCGTCAATAGTAGCTTCGTTGATTATTATATTGGCATTAGGCGGTTTCTTTTTTGTGCGTAATTTTGATTTGAATCGTTATAAAGGCGAAATTGAGAGCTTAGTTTTTCAACAGACCGGTCGCAAATTGGCATTAAACGGTGAAGCTAAATTAGGTTTATCGTTAATTCCGACAATAGTAATTAATGATGTAACGTTTGCTAATCCGGATTGGGCACAAAATCCTTATATGGCTAAATTACAAAAATTGGAAATTCAATTTTCGTTGAATGCATTATTGCACAGACAGATTGACATAAAGAAGTTCAGCTTGATTAATCCGGAAGTTTATTTGGAAGTTGCTAAAGACGGCAGAAAAAGTTGGGAATTTTCCGTTAATAATTCTATGGTAAAACAAAATAGCGGTACTGCTCCTAAAGTAAAAGATGCCAAAGCAGCGGCGGCAATCGGCTTGATTGCCAAGGAGGTCAGATTAGATAACGGTAAAGTTATTTATTTTGATGCTAAGAATGGTAAAACGATAGCTCTGAATATAAAAGAGATAGAATTTGAGGCTGAAAAAGAACAGCCGATGAAATTAAGTGCGTTTGTGGAATATGATAAGCAAATGATTGAGGCAAAATTAGCATTATCGGATATTCAAACCATTTTGCAACAGAATAAAACAGACTTTGACGGAGTGATTAAGGCTTTCGGAATCAAAACAAGTCTTAATGGGGAAGCAATTAATTTAACCGGAGATATAAATTATCATGCAGAAGTTGATATTCATAATCCGGCAGGAAATTTTAATGTTCCGGAAACAAGTCTGTCGGCAAGGGTTGATGGTGATGTTAATAAAGCTGATGTTAATATACGCAATTTGAATATTGCCACTAATTTAATTACAGGAATGGTAAAAGCTAATTGGAACAAAGCAAAGCCGGAAATAACAGCAGATTTACGAAGTGATATTTTTAATGTCAATTCATTAAGTAAAAATTCGATGTTGTCATGGAATATGCCGAATTTGATTAATGAGGCCGCAGCGTTAGAAATGGTTCCTGATGAAAAAATTCCTTATGAATATCTGAATCAGATAAACGGTTTGTTTAATGTTAAAATAGGCAAAATGATTTTGGCTGATGATGCGGTTTTGATGGATATAGTTGCTAATGCTAAATTGAATAACGGTATTTTTAACATAAATAAACTTGATGCAACGATATTTGGCGGAAAAATTGCGATGTCGGGAGATATTAATGCCGTGAAAAAATCAATGTCGGCTAAAATTGATGCAACAGGTATAAATGTGAACAGTTTGTATAAAGCGGCAAAAAATAACGATGGTTTGCAAGTATTGAGCGGAGGGTTGTTAGATGTTAATGCTGATTTGACCGCCAGCGGAGCTACTTATCGTAAATTGTCGGAAACGTTGAACGGTCGCTTTACAGCTTTGGTTGATAAATCTAAAATTAAAACCGGCAAATTAGATTGGATGACCAATAGTGTATGGAGTGAATTGTTTAAATTGTTGAAGGTGGATGCTGCTAAAAATACTGAATTGGATATTGAATGTGCGGTGGTTAACGGTCAATTCAAGAGCGGTCAAGCTTTGTTTGATAAAGGGATTGCTTTAAGTTCGGATAAATTGAAATTGGTAGGCAGCGGCGATATTAATTTAGTCAATGATAAAATAAATTTTATGATCAGTCCGATGTTAAATAAATTGGCTCAGGGCAATATCACGCAAGCATTAGCTTCATTTATCAGAATCAAAGGAAAAATACAAAAACCATCAATCGGAATTGATACGGCTTCGGCAGTTTCAACAGTAGTCGGGTCAGTAGCTACCGGCGGATTGTATTTGGGCTCGGAAGTTTTGATGAGCGGAGATGAAAACTTGTGCAATACGGCATTGCAGGGATCGAAATATGTGTCGCGTTTTCCACGCAAAGAAAGCGTTCAAAACACAGCTAAAGATGCTTATCAAAATGTAACCGGTAATGCAAAAGATGCATTGCGTGAAATAGGCAGCACTGCAAAAGGAATGTTTAACTCACTGAAAAATAATTTAAAAAACAAAGAAGAAAGTAAAACCGAATGAAAAAAACGGACCTAGAAACAGCAGTACGGGAATTGGCACAGAATCGGGAAAAAATGCAGTGTCAATTGCTGGATTTCAGCGATACGGATTTATTGTTTTTCTTTAGCGATAAACCGGAATTGTATTTAAGACAAGTTAAAAGTTGGCAGCCTGTTTTGGATTGGGTGGAGAGTATCTTTAGGGTAAAGCCGAAAGTTACTCAAGGTTTAGATGTTCCCGATAACAATAAGCTAAAAGTTAAGATGTCAGAAATGTTTAAACAGTTGGGCGATAAAGAGTTTTGTTGCTGGTATGCGGCTGCACTTAATTTACGTTCGGTATTGTTGGGGTTGGCAATAGTGTTGCGTAAGGTTGATGCAAAACAGGCGGCAGAATTGGCAGCAATTGAGGAAATATGGCAGAATGAACAATGGGGACAAGATGAAGAGGCTTTAGCTCTCAGACAGGCTAAAGATAAAGATTTGAACGAAATAGAAAGTTTTTTGCTATGCGCGATGTAGTGGTTAGAGTTAAAGGGCGCGTGCAAGGAGTTGGTTACAGGAGGTTTGCAGTAAATAAAGCCAAAGAAATCGGAGGTATTTCGGGTTGGGTGCATAATGACTATGATGGTTCGGTTTTGTTGAGATTGCAAGGGGAAGAAGACAAAGTAGACGAGATGTTGACAGCTTGTCAAAAAGGACCATTATGGGGAAGAGTTGATGCTTTGGAATTTGTTGTAGGGCGTATCAGTTCGTTTTTGCCCGAAGTCGAATCCGGTGTTTTTAAGCGGGTTTAGTATATTTTTTCTTTGAAAGTAAATTTCAACAGAATCGAAAAGCATTTAGAGAATCTTAAGAAATTGGAGTCAGACTCGATGACAGTAGAATCGGTTTTTATGCTTGTAACAGGCCTAAAAATGTGATATA
>CACWKS010000016.1 GCA_902761535.1 uncultured Pseudomonadota bacterium | reverse complement strand
CTCTTTATTGAGTTCAATTCGTGGTCCCGGGTGCAAGACCAAACCTTCGGATTTCATCAATTCATCGGCATCAACTTCAATTTTGTTCTTTTGCTCCGGTTTTAAGAGATTGCGTAATTTTAGTTCAACATGAGCTAAAGTTTCGGCTTTTTCTTTCAAATTGCTTTGTTTTAGCTTATCAATGGCGGTTTTGAATACGGCTAATTCTTCAGCAGAAAAAGAAATAAAGCTATTCAAACTGCGTTGCGTAATTCGCCAGCGTTTTGTGCGCTCTCCGGTTTCAACTTCTTCCATTTGCGGAAAATAGGTCATTAAAGCATTACGCATACGTTCGGCAGTTCTGCGAGAAACGTTATATTTTTGCTCAATGTCCTCTAAAGATAACCCTTCACTTGCCTCTTGCATCCAAAGAGCCAAATCAAACAAATCATACATTTTTTCATAATTAGCCATTTTGTGCCTCTGTTGAAATTTACATATATCATGCGTCACATTTTGTCGTGTTAAGAATATATAGCAAAATTTAATAAATGGTGTATAGAATGAAAACAATTTAGAAATTGGAGAACGAATATGACTATTGAGCCTAATATATTTGAATTTGCAACAAGTGAACTTTCCCAAGATGCTTTTATTTGCTATTTGCTAGAATTTGGTAAAATTAAATATAAAAATAAAAAAGAATATGAGTGTGCTAAAAAATTTCTTCATACATGTGGGATAGATGAGGATGTTAATAAAATTCACACACAATATAAGCATATAGATGTTTTAGTAGAAACAGAAAATTATCTGTTGATTATTGAAGACAAAACATACACAAATGAGCACGATGACCAAATTATTCGTTATGTTGAAACACTAAAAAATATTGAAGAATATAATGATAAAAAAATTAAAGTATGCTATTATAAAACAGGTGACTACGTTCATGAATATATAACTTCTAATCCATCAATTCTATCACAAGAAGATTGTTACTCACTCAAACGTAAGCATATGGTTGATATTTTGAAAGATAATTGCTCTGATAATTTGATTCTTAAAAGTTATTATTTTTGGCTTAATTCAGCAGAAGAGCGTATAAAGTCTTGTGATGACACTAACATTATGACTTGGAATAGTGAGAAATGGTTTGATTATTTATGTAAAATCATGGATGGACGTCTATTTGACATCGGTTGGGTACACAATCAACGTGGTGGTTTTTATGGCTGTTGGTTTGATTGGTATAATGTTCCTGGTGGTGAAGATTATAAGCAAATTGAAATTTCTTTTGCAGATGGTAAAACAGCTCAAGTTAAATTGTGTTATAAGTTTTCTGGCAAGGATAAAGAAGCAACTCTCAATAGCAAAACTTTGATAGAGAATCTACAAAAAAAAGCTGTAGCAAATGATTTTACCGCAGGTAATCGTAAAGGGAAGACAACAACCTATGCATACAAGTATGCTAAAAACAAAAACGATGTTGAAGAATTTATAAAAAAACCGTCATAATTTGACGTATTGTGATGTTTAGATGTTTTTTGGTAACATTTAATGAAAGGAAAACAATATGGAATACTACTATAAAGATGGCGTTATTCACGAAAATTCAGAGTATGGTAATGCTATAGGAAATATTGACAATGGCGTAATTCGTGATGGCTGGTGCATCGGAAATGGTAACGCTTTAGGTAATGTTGATAATGGTGTAATTCGTGACGGTTGGTGTATAGGCAATGGTAATGCTATTGGAAATGTGGATGGTAATACCATTCGTGATGGTTGGTGTCAGGGTAATGGCAGCGAAATAGGAAATGCAAGAGATTATATTATTTACGGAATGGAAGATAGACCTGCAGAAATGGTAGCCTGTTGGCACTTTTTAATCCGTAAGATTTTCTAGGAAAACATTTTTAGTTCATAACGAAAACAGTCTCTCTTAACGAAAGGCTGTTTTTTTTGCATATACGACATGAATTGACGCATTTGTGCGTTTAATTGTCTTTGTAGCAATTAAGATACGGAGACAAAAATGGCAAATGATGAGATGGCAAAGGCAAAAATTGAAGCAACAGCTATGATGTGTAAGTCTTTTTACACTGATTTTATGCCGATGATACAGCAAATTAAAAGCAACATAGAATCCTTAAAGATTACCGAGCAGAATACAGATGCCCTAAACAATATCTGCGAACAGCTTGAGAGAGCCGAGAGCTTGCTTAAACAACTGTCAAAACTTTCTAATAGGGATTCCAATACAAGTAAAACTAAAGCAATTTTAGAGGCTATAAAAGACGGCTCGCTCAAACATCACCCCAAAGAAAAAGGACAATACCTTATAAAAGTTGATAAAGATTACATTTATGTTCTTTCTGAAACAGAAGGAAAAATTGATTTACTTGATAACAACTGGAACAAAATCAAGGAAATAGACATAGAGGAGTTGGAAGCATGATAGATTACATTAAAGATTTGCTGGATACCAGCCCTAAAATTACGACTTTTCCATATAAGATGAAAGGCCCAATCGGAATTGCTTCAAAAAATGGACATTATATGCGTTGTCCGGCATGGGGCACAGACAAAACGATTATCAAATATGATGAAAACTTTGTTTATGTTAAGTCAGATATTGCCGGAAAGATAGATTTGTTTGATAAAGAAGGCGTTAAAGTTAAAGAAATCAATGAGGATGAACTAAAATGAAATCATTGTCTGATAAAAAGGTGGTTATGACCACGGAAACAACCGGTTTTAGCCCAAAAGAGGGGCACAAATTGGTAGAAATTGCTGCTATTGAAATTGATGAGAACGATATTCAAACCGGAGCGGTATTCCATGCTTATATCAATCCGGAACGACAGATATCCAGAGAAGTTACAGCCGTGCATGGTTTAAATAATAAGTGTTTGAAACAATACCCAACATTTGCTGGATACAAGGACAATTTTTTGCAGTTTATCAAAGATAAGGAACTAATTGGCATTCATATAAAATTTGATTTAAGTTTTTTAAATAATGAATTAGGTTTTGAACTTTCTAATAAGACAACCGACATATTTGAAATGGCTAAAGAAGCATATCCGAAACAACTAAACACACTCTCCATATTAAATAAACGATTAAAAATTGAGGTTAAATATCCTGCATATAATAGTACTTTGCTTGATACCTTATATATTCTTGAAATTTATAAAAAGCTGAAAAATAAGCAGATTAATAACGAAAGGAGTTAAAATGACTGAAGAAAAACTGTTGCCGCTACATCAAGCAATTCTTGATGATGATTTAGATACTTTCAAAAAATTGTTAGATAAAACAGATGATATAAAAGCTCTTATTAATGAAAAAGATGATAAAGGGAGAAATGCTATATTTTATGCCGCAAGAAGTGGAAGTTTAGATCGTGTCAGGTGTATGTTAAGCTTTGGAGCTTCACCGGATTTTGTAGATTCCCAAACAGGAGATAGCCTATTACATGTTGCATTTGCTTATGGTGGACATAAATTAATAAACTATCTAATAAACGAATGTCGCGATCATATCAATATTAATGCCGTTGATAAAGACAATCGTACCATATTAGGTGTTGCAATGCTGTTTGCAGATATTGATGAAGCTTGTTATTTAATTTCCAGGGGAGCTAAAAATGTCGGCGATATTCCAAATTTAGATATATTGCTTAAATATTTGCCGATAGAAATTAGGCGATGGGAATTTAAGGCTAAATATATTGCCCAAAACAAAAGTGCGCGTGAAGAATATATGCATGTCGTGACTTTGTTTAAAAATTTTCCCGATTCAACCTGTTGAATTTAAAAGAAAATGTCATGAGATAAAATATAATAAGCCGTTGCGGAAACGTGGCGGTTTTTAAATTGTTGCGTTTTAGGTAACAAAATAATCTTCCGATAAGTCAATGTTTTTAATTGTAATTTAACTGACATAGACTTAATGTTTTATTAGGCATAGGTGTGCTTATGATTTCTTTTTTATCAAATAAGAAAACGAAGACATCAAAGAAGTATTATAAAAATTTATTTCATACTAAAATAAAAAGGCACAAAATGATAATAAGATTGAGATAATACAAAGGACTAAGATATGAAGTATGTAAAAATAGCATCTATTATGGCAATTTTAATGGCAGTTCTAATATTTACTTTTTACAATATGGAAAAGAAAAATCAGCAACAAGAAGAAAATAATAGAGTGACTACCTCAAAAAATGACATTGAAACACTAAAATATGCTTCAGGAAGGATCTTCGGTAGTATTGATGATTCAATGCAACAGGCTAATGTACCTACACCTATTATTAAGCGATTTATAAATTTACTTGCTTATGCAGTTGATTTCCAGCACGATATTAAAACAGGCGACAAATTTGACCTTGTTTATGAAAGTTTAGAAAATAAAGATGGAAAGTTTATTAAATATGGTGAAGTTATCTATGCTGAATTGGTGCTGCAACAACAAAAAATATCATTATATCGCTACAAGGATACCAAGGGAAAAGTTGATTATTATACCATTAAGGGGCAAGTTTTGAAACGTTCAGCTAATAAGGATCCTCTAGATTCAAAGAGTGAAGGGATAATTTTAAATTTTGGTACAAAATCATCAGGAGTAGTATACGAAGCACCTGTTGGGGCGTCTGTGTATGCGGTTGCGGATGGTGTAATTACGGATATAAAAACTACTGGTGCTCACGGAAATTACATAAAAATTAATCATAATTCAGAGTATTCAACAGAATATGGTTATTTACTATCTTTAGATGGTGTATATGAAAATATGCATGTTATCAAAGGACAACATATAGGATATGCAGGCTATGTAGAGACTTCTAATAAATCAAATACGTCAGGGTTATATTACGGCGTTATTAAAAATGGTAAGCATGTTGATCCTTTAAAAACAGTAATACCAATAGGAGACGATTTGCGTGGAGAAGAATTTGAAAAATTTAAGGAAATGGCTTCTAAAATTAATGCTTATATAAACGAGCTCAAAGTAACTGAAGCAAAGAATACAAATATTAGAAATGCTATGCCTGATTGGAATAAGTATTCTACTGAAGAATTGGAAAAAGCTCTTTTACTACCTTTAATTAAACCTGCTATGCAAGAAGGGGTATCACCAGAAATTATGCTTTGCAGAAATAGAGTTATGATTAAAACAATATGTAGTTTTCCTGTAATGAAATGTTCATGGAGGCAATATCTCATAGATAGACTTTCAGGAAAGAGTGTTGCAAGTTATATGAATAAGTATGACGAAATGCCGGTGAAGGTTCAAAGTACTATTCTTCAGGGAATGAAATTTTGTGATATAGGTCAAACAGATATGTACAAGAATTATTAATAATAAAATAAAAACGATATAGGCGTTGAATAAAAAGAGAAAAAGGTAAGGACTATGACTAAAAGAGTATTTTTTCTTGGGGCGGGATTTTCAAAGGCTATTGATAGTAGTTATCCTTTAATGAAGGAACTAACAGATGATATAGAGTGTAAAATAGAAAAGTCATCTGTTGCTAAACATTATGGGGAAATTGCTCCCCTTATAAAACAAGATATAGAAGCTTTATTAACGTATCTATCAACTGATTTTCCATGGAAAACAGAAACACGAAAATATGCTAATTTGGCATTGTATGAAGAGATTATAAGGCTTATATCTGAACAATTTTCTTCGTTAGCAAGAGAAAGTGTAAAAAATAATACAAGCAGTACTATAGGTGAAAATTTAGCACAGTATGCATCAACACATTTAGATGAATGTAATTTTATCACATTAAACTATGATTTATTACTTGAGAATTTATTATTAAGTAAGCTTGAAAGAATAAATACAGAAATAGGTTTTGCTGATTTCTACAAATATCCTATGGCATGGATAGGAAGTAGAAATCATAGTGGAACTTTTGGCTTTACAACTTACGAAAGAGAAAATAAGCCTAATATTCCTGCAATACTTAAATTACATGGTTCTGCAAATTGGTTTTGGGCTGGAATAAATCCTTCGGATGTAATTTATTATCGTAATTGGAACAGAAATGAGGAAACAAATATAGATATGGGACTAAAACCTTATATAATTCCTCCAGTAATGGATAAAAATGCTTTTTACAATCATATAGCCATACATGCTTTATGGCAGGAGGCAGAAAAATTATTAAAAGAAGCTGATGAAGTATATATTATAGGATTTTCATTTCCTCAGACTGATTTATCAGTAAAATATCTGTTTCAATCTGCATTAAGAAAATCAAATGCAAAAATATACGTTGTTAACCCTGAAACAGAAAAAACACTGAGAGTGAACTATGATAAAGTGTTTGGTGAAGGTAATAGAAATGTCTGTTATGATTACAGTGGCATAAGTGAAAAGGATTATACAGTTACTGAGCGGTTTATTGCAGAGAAGTGTGAAATATAAAAATTTTCCAGATTTAACATATTGAATTTAAAAGAATTTATAACCTCTGCGGCTAGTAATCGTTTCAATCAATACCTTCATAACAAATCCTTATATTTTATAAGAATATTTATTTTCATATAAAGTCATTTACTTTTTGAAAAATGCTCTGTATTTTAATTATAATTAGATTTTAAGAGAACAATAATGAGTAGGACTTTTCGTTTTTTTTATGCAATTGTTACCATTTTATTGGCAATATGTGTTAGCACTAATGCTTATGCAATAAAATATTCAGTCAATGTACCTGTATTAAATTTACGTTCTTGCAAAGGTACTAATTGCAAAATTGTAGCAAAGCTAACCTCTGGCGAAATAGTTGATGTTGAAGATAATAAAGGGACTTGGGTAAAAGTAAAAACAAAAAAAGGAAATGGATACGTTATAAAAAGTTCATTAAAGCAACAATCAACCGAATCATCTTCAGAAGATTCAAGTAGCGCATTTTATTGGATAATCGCAATTATCATAATATTTGTTATAGCAAGCAAAAGTAACAAAGATAAAACAAATTTGCCTGCGAAAGCATCCGAAAAAAAGAATAAGAAATCATCATTATATGATATATTAGATATAAGTTTAGAAGCCTCAACAGACGAGATAAAGAAATCATACAAGAAATTAGCAAAAAAGTATCATCCAGACCTTAATCCTGACAAAAAAATGGCTGCGGAACAGTTTAGAGAAATAAATGAAGCCTATGAAATCTTGATGGATAAGCAAAAAAGAGCAGACTATGATGCCAGCTTGAATGAACCGGAAGAAGAGGAATATTCTGAAGAAAAGATTTTATTGACTGCAGGAAGTATTCAAGAACTGCGGGGAATGTTAGCAGAGTGCTTAAATATATCATCAAGGGTAATTCAATTTACACATGATGGTAATGTGTTTGTTAATAAACAATATGCTTATTGTTGGAGACCGGTTGAAAGAGACGCGGCAAGATACCACCCATATATGAAAATTCATTGGGAATATTACACAGAAATATGCTTTGAGTACTATCGTCCAATCAAACCAATTCGTGTTGAGCGTAATACAGAAGCATTAGAAACCATACTATTAACTGCCCCCGATATTGATAGCTTGCGTATTCTGGTAGGAATGTGTTTCAATCGCACTGAAAAGAGTGTTCTTTTAGCAACTAATGGACAGGTATTTGTTGATGCAGAACCTGCTTGGTTGTGGAGATATTCAGATAATGGATATTTTGAGTATTACATTCCAGAAGGTGATGATTTTGATATTTGGTTTGCAAGATTTTAACTGATTCAACCTGTTGAATTTAAAAGAAAATGTCATGAGATAAAATATAATAAGTCGCGTCAAGAAATTGTGGCGGTTTTTGTGCTGTCTTTTGCATTAAAAAAAATACCACCGATGGTTAATCGGTAGTATTTTTAAGGAGACGAATTTTTATCTTAATTAGTAGTAAACCCAAGTTATTTTATTAGTTTTACCTTCATTTGTACATCCGGTATTACCGAAATTTATCGGTAAACGGCTTGGAGCTACAGGATTATTTCCATTTACTTTTATACCGACTAATCCTTCAGTTCCCCAGTCAGATGAAGCTAACGAGCCGCAAGCTTCCGTACCTAAACCGGCCATAGTAATATACTTTGGTTAATTTATACTTGTACATCGCTTTGGAATATCCGGCAATACCGCCGACCGATAAAACACCGATAATTGCCAACACGCCCAACATTTCAATCATTGAACGTCCGCTTTGGTTATTTCTTATTGTCATGGTTTTTCTCCTTAAGTTGTATGGTTGCGTTTTATAACTTCATACTATCACTTTTGAATAACCTAAACAATTCTCGCTTTAGATATATAACTTTTGTCATACATGCTTTGAAACTTATGCAATTTTTATTACGGATGAATATTCCGCTATTTATGATCCGATTTAAAATTTGCCAACAAAAAATTATATAAAGATTGACGACAATTTTTTTGCGGATTATACTCCCATAATACTTAAAAGGTGAATGAAATGGCTGGAAGAACTAAAAAAGTTATTAAAAAGGTAATTTCGTGGTCAGGCTTATTCTTTTTTTGCTTGGCTGCATATATGCTTTATCATCAATTGTCTAAATATAGTCTTGCCGACATCAAAGATGCTTTGGTATCAATTCCGGTTCACAATCTGTTGTTGGCTTGTGCAGCCTCCATCGGCGGATATGTTGCTTTGTCTTCCTATGATTTTTTAGCCTTGAAATACATCAAACGCAAATTGGCGGCTTGGAAATGGATTTTAACCGGTTTTATCGGCTTTTCGGTCAGCAACAATGCAGGCCATGCCATTGTTTCCGGCGGAACGATTCGTTATCGTATGTACACTCGTTGGCGCTTTAAGGGCGGCGAAATTGTCCGCATGGTAACTTTTTCCGGTTTCACTTATCTGATAGCTTGTTTCTTTCTGATAATTGTCGGCTATTTAATCACCCCCGATCATGCTTTCGGTGATGGTTCGGTTTCCAAACTCACCACCCAAATCACCGCATTGGTTTCTTTAATCGGGTTAATGGGCTATTTTGCTTTAAGTATCTGGGCTAAAAAGCCGTTGATAATTAAAGGTATTGAGTTTAAAATGCCAAGTCCGCAAATGGCTTTGGCACAAGTGTTTATCGGGGGAGCCGATATTTTAATGGCATCCATGGTGCTCTATTTTGCTCTGATAGCTTTTGTTGATATCCCTTTCCAAACCTTTATGGGAGTATTTATCATTGCCAATGTCTTGGGAACGTTTTCCCAAGTTCCGGGAGGATTAGGTGTTTTTGAAGGTTTATTTATGTATATAATCCCCGGTGAACACAATCAAGCCATGTTATTCGGAGCTTTAATTGCTTATCGTATAATTTACTACCTGTTACCTCTGATAATATCCGGCATCATGTTGTTCAGCTACGAGTGGTATGTCAGCAAAAAGAATAAACAGAAAATGGAACGCATTAAAGTTTTTCGTCTGCAAAACATCAATGCCAAAGGTGAATTGATGACATCCGATTCTTTCAACAAAAAAAATAAACAAAAATAAGCAAGAGCTTGATTTGTTAATATTTCATTTATTAATTGTTTAGTAAGCAATTTTGTGATACTCTGCCGATATGTCAATTTAATATCGGATTTTTTGAATTATGTTACTACATTTGCTTATAAATACATTAATTGTAGGTTCGGGTTATGCCTTGGTAGCAATGGCTTTTCGCCTTATGAATTCGGTTTCTCCGTTTTTTAATATGACAATCGGTGCAGTTGCCGTATTGGGAGGCTACACTGCTTATTGGTTGTTGGGATTAGGTTTCCCCTTTTGGCCGGATAAAAAAATTTTTCCGGAGCGCTTAAAAGAAGTTTTACAACATTTTCCCGATTTGGAAGAAAGACTAGACGGTCTGGCCGGTAACCTCTCCGGCGGTCAGCAACAAATGGTGGCCTTGGCTCGAGGTTTGCTCAATCGCCCCAAAATGGTGTTTATGGATGAGCCGTCAATCGGCTTAGCTCCCAAACTGATAAACGACACTTTCCGTAAGCTCAAAGAAATTAAAGATAATATGGGCACATCTTTTGTGATAGTTGAGCACAATTTGAAAACCTTATTACCGCTCACTGATTGGGCATATATCTTGGAACAAGGGCGAGTTATCTATGATGGTCCGTCCGAGGGTAAAACATTGGATAAGATGTTGTCCGCAACGTTTAAGTAAAAAAATTAGTTTTTGCCGAGTTCACAGGCTTTTTGGGTAGTCTGACCGATAACATCGGCAAACAATTTTTGCGTATCATATTTATCCATACAATCCACCCCGACAGCCGTACAGCCTCCTTTAGTGGCTACATTTGCTATTAGTTGCTCCATGGAAATTTCTCTGTTTAAGGCCATTTTAGCTGAACCGATAGCTGTTTGAATACTCAAAAGCAAAGCTTTTTCATAATCCATGCCCAATTTTTCTCCGCCCCGGGCAATGTCGTTTATAACTTTATAAAAAAATGCCGGACCTGAACCGGAAATTGCCGTAACAATATCCATTTGTGCTTCCTCATCAACAATAATGCATTTTCCGATTGTTGAAAGCAATTGTTTTATCAGTTCCATGTCTTGATTTGTTGCCATATTGCCGCCAAACATAGCACTCATGCCTTCGCCAATCAGTGCCGGAGTATTAGGCATAACGCGGATTATTCTGGTATTTTGCGGTAAATTTGCCGCCAATTTACCGGTGGTAACACCGGCAGCAATGGATACAATCAGTTTTTCCGGAGTTACAAAAGGCGTAATTTCTTCCAAAACACCGCTGACTTGATTAGGTTTGGTGGCGATAAAAATAACATCAGCCCAACCTGCCAGTTCTTTATTATCAAGAATTACCTTAATTCCTAAAATTTTTGATTTTTCTTCCACACTGATAGCTTCATCAACAGCCTGTGTTGCCATAATATTTTCAGGTTTGCTGAAACCGGTTTTGATAAGTCCTTTTATTATAGCACCGGCCATTTTGCCCGAACCGATAAAACCGAATTTTTTATTTTTCATATCTACTTCCATATTTATTTCTGTAATAAGGTCTCAAAACTTCATCTATATTAGCTTTAACCAATTCTTTTTGTTCTTCTGTCGGACCTTCTCCCGTTGAAGAATCACCGGTCTTGCCCACTTTTTCAATAGGAAGCTTTTTTTCTCCATCAACACTCATGCGAAGAGCTTCTTGTTTGTGAAAAAGAGGATCTTCCGATTGACTTTTACGCAAAACTTCTCGAGCTTCATGTATTTTTTTTGCGGCAGGATTTTCTACCACATAAGCGGAGACAAGGCAACCGGTTTTAGGGTCGAAATAAGTATCACCACATAATTTTACTAGTCCATCTGCAGTTTCATTTGGTTGATTGTTATTTTCTTCTTCTTTTTTTTGAGTATTATTTTTATTCCAGCAGTTTAAATCTAAGGGTTTCATTGTATTAGTTTCATCACTATTCATATTATTCTCCGTTACACTAGCTTGTTAAAGTATTACCTTAATTATACTTTTTTCACAGGTAAATGTCAAATATTTTACCTGAAAAATATTTATACCTTAAAAAAACTCTTGCATTTAAAAAAATAAACGAGTATAAAAACAAAGCTTATTAGCAAAAGAGCGGACGGGCTGTTGGTATGCCTGTCAGTTCCTAACAATCCAAAAATAAATAATGAAAGGGATTAAAATGCCAAAATTAAAAACTAAAAGTGCGGTTAAGAAACGCATCAGCGTTACCGGAACCGGCAAATTGAAAAGAAATTTTGCGTTCAAGAGACATTGCCTCTTCTGCAAAACTCAAAAAATGAAAAGACAAGCTCGCGGCACCACTTTATTGGCGGCGTCCGATGTCAGCATTGTTAAAAAGTTTTTACCTTATTTGTAGAGGAGTGAGATAAGATGTCACGTGTTAAAAGAGGTATGACGGCTCACGCTCGTCACAAAAAAGTTTTATCGATGGCCAAAGGTTATCGTGGACGCAATAACAATGTCTTCAGAGTAGCTATTGAAAAAGTTGAAAAGGCTTTACAATATGCTTATCGCGACAGACGCGCTAAAAAACGCAATTTCCGCAGCTTGTGGATTCAGCGCATTAACGCTGCCGCACGCTTGCACGATATGACCTACTCACGATTTATGAACGGGCTTTCTTTAGCCGGTATCGAATTAGATCGTAAAGTATTGGCCGATATCGCTGTTAAGGAGCCCGAAACATTTGCTAAGATTGCCGAGCAAGTCAAGGCTTCATTGAACAAATAATTTTGTTTAAGCGATAAAAAAATTAAGAGCCGACTTGTTTTTGAGCAAGAAGGCTCTTTGTTATTTTAAATATTGATGGAATAAAACGATGGAAAGTTTGGAAAATTTAAAAAATCAAACCTTGGAACAAATAGATAAAGCCACAGATGTTAAAGCTTTGGAAGATATCAAGGTTGCCGTGTTGGGTAAAAAAGGTTCTCTTACCGAGCAGTTAAAAGGCTTGGCGGCTTTAAGCCTGGAAGAAAAAAAGCAAAAAGGTCAGGAATTGAATTTGGTTAAAGGGGCTATTGAAACCGCTTTGGAAGAACGTCGCGAAGCTTTGTCTGCTGCCGAACTTAATGCCAAATTGGCTTTGGAAACCATAGATGTAACCTTACCGATCAGAGACGAAATTCAAGGGCGTATCCACCCTGTATCCAAGATTTATGAAGAAGTAGCCGCGATTTTCGGAGAGATGGGTTTTGAGATAGCCGATGGTCCGGATATTGAAGATCAATTTCACAATTTTAACGCCCTTAACACTCCGGCCAACCATCCGGCGCGCCAAATGCAGGACACTTTCTATATCACTAATCCCGATAGTGATAATTTTGATGACAGTTTTGTTGTCCGCACTCAAACTTCCGCCGTTCAGATTCGCACTATGGAAAAAAAGCAACCGCCTATTCGCATTATTGCTCCCGGACGCACTTATCGTTCCGACTATGATGCCACTCATACCCCGATGTTCCATCAGGTAGAGGGTTTAGTAGTTGATAAGAAAACTACTTTTGCCAACTTAAAAGGCTGTCTGTATGATTTTGTCAAAGCATTCTTTGAGCTTGATGATATTCCGGTGCGTTATCGTCCTTCCTATTTTCCGTTTACCGAGCCGTCAGCCGAAATGGATATCGGTTGCAAAAAATCCAAGACCGAGCTCAAAATCGGCGCCGGCAACGATTGGCTGGAGATTTTGGGTTGCGGTATGGTTCACCCCAATGTTTTGAAAGCTTGCAATATTGATCCGAATGAATATCAGGGTTTTGCCTTTGGCTTGGGATTAGACCGCTTAGCCATGTTAAAATACGGTATTCCTGATTTGCGTACGTTTTTTGAATCTGATGTACGTTGGCTCAAGCATTACGGCTTTTTACCGCTTGATTTATCATCAATGACCGGTGGCTTGTCCGGTCAAGGCGGTTCGGCAAGATAAGGAGTAGAGAAAATGAAATTTACATTATCATGGTTAAAAGAACATCTTGATACTTCGGCTACGGTTGATGAAATATCCGAAACTTTAACCAAAATCGGTCTGGAAGTCGAAGAAGTTATCAATCCTTTAGCACAAATGGAAGGTTTTTGCACTGCCAAAGTTGAAGAAGTAACCGACCACCCTGATTCCGATCATTTGCACGTCTTAAAAGTCAATGACGGCAAAGATATTTTGCAAATTGTCTGCGGAGCTCCTAATGTTAAAGCAGGCATGATGGGAATTTTGGCTCATGTCGGAGCATATATTCCGTTATTTAACGATAAAATTAAGGTTGGTAAAGTCCGCGGAGTAGAGAGTTTCGGCATGATGTGTGCCGAAGATGAAATCGGTGTCGGTTCCGACCATGAGGGAATTATTGAGCTTCCGGCTAATTCGCCGATTGGTTTGACTTTAGCCGAAGTATATAAATCCGATCCGGTTTTTGATATTAATATCACTCCTAATCGTGCCGAATGTTTGGGTGTCCGTGGTGTTGCTCGTGATTTAGCTGCCGCCGGTTTGGGTAAATTAAAACCCTTGGAAATCAAAAAAATTCCCGGAACTTTCAGCTCTCCGATAAAAGTCAGCATCGAAGATACCAAAGTTTGCCCGACATATGTCGGACGCTATATCAAAGGTGTCAACAACAAAGCTAAAACCCCCGATTGGATGAAACGTCGCCTCGAAGCTATCGGCTTGCGTTCTATCTCACCGCTGGTAGATATTACCAACTACATCAACTATGACATGGCTCGTCCGTTGCATGTTTTTGATGCCGATAAACTCAAAGGCAATATTCGCGTTCGTATGGCCAAAGACGGCGAGGGTTTTGAATCTTTGGAAGAAAAAGTCTATAATCTTGATACTCAATCATTAGGTATTTGCGATGACGAGGGTATCCAATGTTTAGGCGGTATTATGGGAGGGCAGGCTAAAGGTTGTTCGGAAGATACTACCAATGTATTTTTGGAAAGTGCCATGTTTAATCCGGTTTGCATTGCCCGCACCGGTCGCAAATTCCAAATTGATTCGGATTCGCGCTATCGTTATGAACGTTGGGTTGATCCTTGTTCAAATATCTCCGGTTCCGAATACGCTACCAAGATGATTTTGGATATCTGCGGTGGTGAGGTTTCGGAGTTGGAAATCGCCGGTGATGAAAATTATACTCCGGTAAAAACTTTTATTCGTCCGCAAAGGCTCAAGGACTTTATCGGTATTGAAGTTCCTGCTGATAAAATTGTCAATATTTTAGAGCGTTTAGGCTTCAAGGTTGAGCCGGAAGGTGATAAAATTTGGGCTACTTCACCAACCTGGCGCGGAGATATTGAGGGCGAACATGATTTGGTTGAAGAAATCGTCCGCATGATCGGACTTGATAATGTTCCCGCAGTTTCGATGGAAAAAGGTTATTTTCCGGCTCAAACTTTAACTCCGGCACAACGCCGCATGGTTACGGTTAAGCATGAACTTGCTTCACGCGGTCTGCTCGAAACGGTTACCTGGAGCTTTACCGATGCCAAACTGGCCAAGTATTTCCGTCGTTCGGATAAGTCAGTAGAAATTTGCAATCCGATTACCGAAGAACTGGGCGAAATGCGTCCTTCATTATTGGTTAATCTTTTGCTTGGGATTAAAAACAATATCGCCCGCGGTTATACCAATGTCAGCCTGTTTGAATGCGGACCGGAATTTTTCGGTTGCCGTCCCGGCGAACAAAAATTGATTGCCGCCGGAGTTCGTTGCGGTCAAACCTCTAAAAAGCATTGGCTCAAAGAAAATCGCAATTTTGATGTATTTGATGTCAAAGCTGATGCCTTGTCTGCTATTGCTGCAGCTAACGGACCTTTTGATTCTGCTCGTATCAGTCTTGATGCTCCGGCTTATTATCACCCCGGTCGTTCCGGTGCCTTGCGTTTAGGTGCCAATGTCATAGCTTACTTTGGCGAGTTGCACCCGTTAGTTTTGAAAAAATTTGGTTTAAAACAGCGTGTGGTAGCCTTTGAAGTTATGTTGGATAATATTCCCCTGCCGCGTGCCAGCCAGGATAAAGCCAAGAAAAAACTGGAACTTTCGGCTTTCCAACCTGTTGACAAGGATATGGCATTTATCGTTGATAATACGGTCAAGGCAGATGATTTGTTGGCTGCGGCTCGCAATGCCGATAAGCGTTATATTTCTGATGTCAGAATCTTTGATGTCTATGAAGGTGAAAATATGGAATCAGGTAAGAAGTCAATCGCTTTGACTTTAACTTTCCAGCCTTGGGAAAGTTCATTTTCTGATAAAGATATCGAAACTCTGATGTCAAAAGTAGAGCAAGCGGCAAAGCAAAAATGTAATGCCACTCTCCGTGATGCTTAAAAATCAAAAAATATCCCCGAGGTTACTCGGGGATATTTTTTTTATAAGCATTATTGTCAATAACCTCTGCTGTTACTGCCGGGTAATATAGTATAAGAGCGATTCAGCTTTTCCTCTAAACCTTTAATATTTTCCGGAACATATTTATCAAACAATTCCAATAATCCCAGTTGCTCATATTCCTTTTTATTTAATAGTTTTTTACCTCGAGTGATAATATCGGCACCATAAACTCTCACAGACGTTATTATATTGCCGTTTTTGTAATTTTGAGTATTCAATAAGACAGTTTTTTTACCATCTTTATCTTCTTTTTCTACCAACGCCGAAGTTTCAACCGCTCCACTGCTGTTAGCATCAAATTTATCGGCAAAAACAAAAGAATAATCAGCTTCTTTTGTAGCAATTTTGATATTAATCAAATCAACATTAGCATTTATATCATCAAATTTTATCCTGACCTCGGCACCTTCATGCTTATAAGCATAATCATAACCTTTAGCATCAGAATCTTTTATTTTTTCCATTAGCAAAATTTCCTTTTTTAATAAATCATATTAAAAAATTATAGCATATTCATGAAATATTACAATAAAATTTATCAATAAACAAATTTATAAAAATATCTTGAAAAATATGATATTTAAATTAAAATAAGCGATGCAAAGGCGAGAGGCTTTTGCGGAGTGTCGAAACTCCTTAACGTAATTCTGCTCCTCTTGCGGGGAGCCGGCGGAATATATTGAATACGTCGGACTGTGCGTTAACAGTTTCGAACTCCCCACCTTGTTTTTTGCAAGGTGGTTTTGTTTTAATCAAAACGTTAAGGGAGTTAGAAATATGTCACAAACATTCAAACACAAAATTTTAAATCAGCTTGGAGCGGTGTTAAAGCAACTGCGCTTGGAAAAAGGGCTTTCGCTTATGGAAATATCCGCACAAACCGATTTATCTTTGCAATCAATTATGTTAATCGAAAACGGTAATCCGGTTGCTTATGATAAATACAAAAAGCTTTTGAGTTTCTATCATAAAACTTTTGACATCGTATTGACCGATTTACCTTAGAAATCAACAGAGGCTTTTGTAAAAAGCCGCTTTTTGCTTGCCAAAAGCAATTATATGCGTCATAATCTCCTTCGGTTAAGGAAATGATTATGGCAGACTATACTATTTATAATGACGATACTTTTTCCGTAATGAGCCAAATGCCCGACGAAAGTTTTGATATGATTTTCGCCGATCCGCCTTATATGATTTCTAATGTCGGCACCAGTTGCCAAAACGGTAAACTCGTCAAAATCAACAAAGGTAAATGGGATGCTTGCCAAGGTGCTGAAGCTAATTTTGAATTTCACAAGCGTTGGCTCAAAGAATGTCAACGTTTGCTTAAAAAAGACGGCACTTTATGGGTTTCAGGCACTTATCATTCTATTCATCCTTGCGGCTATGCCATGCAACAATTAGGAATTCATATCTTAAACGAAATAGTGTGGTTTAAGCCCAATGCCAGCCCTAATCTGAGTTGCAAATATTTCACAGCCAGTCATGAGAGCTTGATTTGGGCACGCAAAAACTATAAGTCCAAACATTATTTTAACTATGCGGCAATGAAAGACGGCAATTTTCCCAAAGATACCTTAAAAAAGCCCAATAAACAAATGCGCACGGTTTGGGTAATCCCCGCCACTCCGCAAGAGGAGAAAAAACTCGGCCGTCACCCCACGCAAAAGCCGCTGGCTTTGTTGGAACGCATTATTCAAGCCTCCACCAAGCCGGATGCAATAGTGTTTGATCCGTTTATGGGCAGCGGCACAACCGGCGTTGCCGCCCTCAAATTAGGACGCAAATTTGTCGGAGTTGACAGTGAAAAAGCCTATTGTGAATTGGCAGAAAAACGCCTAAACGCAATTCTCGCCCAACTATCTTTGGCAATCTAGTTTTTTTTTTAGCTTTAGAAGTGATATCTGACACCGGCATTAATTTCGGTCATATAATTCATAAAATCGCCGCCTAAATGAACCCATCTTCCCATCACGCGTAAGGCAATGTGACGACTGATCCACATTTGCAAACCTCCGCCGATTCTATACCCCATAACCGATTCTGAAAAGGTCTTGCTGTTTGAACGCAAAGCATTATGCGTATCATTTTCATAAACCGAAATTTTTACCTTGGCCTCGGCATCATATTTACCCACACCGATTGAGGCAATAAATTCAATAAAGTCATTCACCGGATAGAATCCCAAAACATCAATACCATAAGCTTTGTAATAAATACTGTATGCTCCCTCGGCAAATTCGGGATATCCGCTGTAACTGTCAATATATTCAACATTTTTCTTATCCAACGAATGAGTATAAAAAGCTTCTAATCCCAAATTTTTAAGGATTCTCCAACCGACATTGAATTGCAACCCGTGAATTTGTCTGTCAAAATCACGCATGCCTGCTTTATAATCAAGTCCTCCGGCTAACGGACTTTCCACCGTAAATTCAGTATCTCCGTAAGACGCCAAGCCGACTTGATAATCAATCCCCATAGAGATTCGTCCGTCATAAATCGAGCGTTGTAACGTTTGTTGCGGCTTGTTATATTTATATTGCGAAGCGGTATATTGCGGCGGAACATAAGCAGGACGAGGATTAGTATAATAAGTTCTCGGCTGTGCATAATAAGGATTGCCTTGTGCTCCCCCGCCGTAGTACTGAGCATTAGCATCAGCACTTGCCAATATAATTGTCATTAAACTTAATATTGCTGTCCTTTGTTTCATCTGTCGTCATATCCTCTAGAACAAAAAGCGCAAACTTGCCGAATATTCTTGTAAATAATGTATCGTAGGACTGCCGATATTGATATATTTATACATCAAACGCAAAGCCACACCCGATGCTATATTGAATTGAACGCCTCCACCGGTGCGATAACCGATTTCATCTTCACTAAAGTCAAAATTTTTGCTGTAGATTGATGGTGCCTCACCATGCACAACTTCAAATCTTGCCGTATTATCAAATTTATATTTTCCCACTCCCACAAAAGCCACAAAATCAAAAAATCTTGTAACCGGTAAATATCCGACTAAATCAACACCATAAGCTTGATACTTAGTCGTAAAAGTATCAATCATATGATAATCCGGATCACCTAAAGTGGTTGCATCATATTTGCTGGTCTTATTACTGCTGTATGTGCGGTTATAAAAAGCTTCAAATCCAAAGTTTTTGTGCGGACGAAATCCCAAAACCACTCCGATATTGTCCTGATGATCAACTAATTGTCCCGAATCTATATTGACACCTCCGGCTGACGGAAATACCGCATCATTAAAATTAACTTTTTTGTGGTTAGTCTCAACTTGTGATTTATTATATTCAAAACCTACATAATATTTATAACTGCGTACCTTTTCAAAAGTTTCTTCGGCCTTATCTTTGATTTTTCTTACATCTTTTTCAAATGAACGGTCATATCCTTCATACATTGCACTGCAGGGACACATAACAGTTCTGCCTTGCACAATCGAGCCGTTTGCATCAAAAGCTTCGTCAGGATTGCAAGGACACCATTTAATACCGTACAAATCACCATATTCAGAGGCAATTGCATTTTCGGAGATTAACAAAAAACATACCGCCCAACCGGCAAATAGAATCTTTTTCATCAATTTTTATTCCAAAATCAACACATTACTTGCAGTCTAATTTATTTGTAAATAAATCACAAGTAAGGCATGATTTTTTGCACAAAAAATTTAAGCTCTAGTATTAACACCAAACACTGATTGTGCCAAAAGTGTCGCAGTTGTTAGATCTGTACAACTGGGTAATGCAAGCCTATTTAGCATTGCAGCTTTTGTATTTCCATCGGTGTTTTTATCTATAAAAGTCTTAATCGAGGTTACGTTAGTGTTTTTGCTTTCTCGCGGTTTATAAGATAACATCTTATTTATCAAATTATCTGTATTTGTCCCAAGATTGTTGTTGCTTAATTCTTGAACAAAGTTATCAAACAGTGTCATATCCTTAATATGAGTAACAGCTGTTGATATAAAATATTTATTTTTACTGTTCAGCCCGCTTTGGATATTAAAATCTAATATCTTATTGCAATAATCATTGTAGTTTAAATAGACTAAAGCCTCATGACAATGTCTTTTTAAGATTCCATCATCAAATTTACCATTAGAAGGTTTGGGTTGTAGTGTTGTTATGAATGCAGCTGTTTCAATCGGACTCTCATCGGGATTATCTTGAATATGCTGACACAATTCCAATCCGGAAGCTTCACTGTTATAATAAACCGAATATATAGCAGCTAATTGGTTTTGAGTTAAAGTACATCCTTTTAGTTGCGTAGCCATGGCTTGCATTATTCTGCCTTTTTCACGTTGTTGTGCCCATGCCATTGTAAGCTCCATCGCTCTTTCATAAGTAATCTTTTCATTTGGATGTTGTTGCAAATATAAACTGGTTGGTATCCAGCAACTGTTATCAGGATTTCCATCAATCGGATAATAAAATAAACCGGCACCTAAAGTATTTGGGGTAGTGTAATTGTCAGTATAGCCGGAGCTGCTAAAAAACTCAGTCGGTAACAATACACGGTGAATTAAAGGTTCTGTTTCTTTTAGTGCCTTTTCCAAAGAATTAACATCAGAAATATTATAAAACTTTGTTTGAATAGATTCATGTTCAGGTGCAACGACTATTTCGGTTTGAGGAACTTTTTTATCTGTATCATTTTCTGAGGATTGCCCGCGTAGTGATGATAGTCCTCCTCCTCCGCCAAGCGCAGCAGCAAGACCGGCACCCAAAACAATCCTCTTTTTATGTTCGCTGGTAGCATTTTTAATTTCGATTACACTTCTTTTATATACTTTATCGGCTACCTTGGCAAATTTTGTAATCACCGGAACGGTAGTTTTAATAAAATTGCTACAAACTTTATCTAAAAAATTATTAATATTTTCGGCTCTTTCCTTGTTTTTATCTTCATCAATAAATGAATTTTGCCAAACATTCTTTACCACAATCATTGCCGCCTTGGTCAAATCTTTGCCCACAGCACTGTTTTTGCCCGCAGCAAGTGCCGATAGAAGCAATGGCGCAGTAATTATCTTTGCTCCTAAATTCAATGTGTTGCGCGATAAACGTTCCGATGTATCGGTTATAAATTTGTTAAACATTTCAATAGCTTCTTCGCTCTTTTGTCCCAAAGCTTCCATTATAGCATCGAACTGCTCATTATGCTTGCTGTCATTTAAAGTAAGTTGACTGGTTTTATCTATTTTTTTATGAATTTTCGCCTGTCTTATCGCACTGTTATATTTCCATACTGCCGCATCAACCATGCGATTTATAATTTTAGAATCCAGTTTTTTATCCTCAAAATCACGCGATGCCGGAATTTTATATCCGTCAATATCAATATAATGTGTTTTTTGAGGAGCTTCGGATGCTTCTTTATCCTGATTGTTACAACTGAACAGGTCTTTTACAAAAGCCTCTTTATCACCATTATAAGATAACGGCACCACAAATTCTTTTCCGCATAACGTGCAATAAACCGGCTCTTTTTTAGCTTCTGCATATTCTTTTAACGGATATTTTTGGTTAATTCGCATAATTCAATCCCCCTTGCAACAACATAGTTCTACCATAAATTGTTTATTGCATCAAGTAATTTTTCGTCCACAACATTATAAAGGCAAATAAGTAAATAAATTCTAAAGCAATATAAATTTTCAAAAAAAATAAAAACACTCTTGCAATTAAAAATAAATTGCTGTATAGAAAGAACCTGCAACGATTGCTTGATCGTCTAATGGTAGGACAGCGGACTCTGACTCCGTTAATCTTGGTTCGAATCCAGGTCAAGCAGCCAATAAAAAAGCCACCCTTTGAGGGTGGTTTTTTTATTGGATGATAAACCTGAGCTGAAGAACCAAGTCGGTTCGGAATCGCGTCACGAGCCGCACGC
>CACWKS010000015.1 GCA_902761535.1 uncultured Pseudomonadota bacterium | reverse complement strand
AAAACAGCAATTGGGAAATCAAGCTCAATCAGTTAGCCCAAGCCAACAACCGAGAATTTAAGAAAAGCTCCTGCATGATGTAGTTAAACGGTTGCCAGCTATGCCGGATAGACAAGGGTTTTGCTCTTTGTTAAAGTAAAAATGCAAAATTTTGCAATAACTTTAATAAGGAGTAAAAAAATGGATATGTATCCGAAATATACCTCACCGTTTGGGTATCAAACAGGGGTGGGCGGCATTGACACTTATGGTGTCAACCATAACAACTTTAGTCTGCGTGATGAATTGGAGTATCAGTTTGCCCGCCAAAAGCGTGAAAACCAACTGATGCAAAATTATAACGCTCAAGGCATCACCGAAAACTATCCGCAATATACCACCAACTTTTGGGGCAACTCAGCGAATAACTACGGCTTTGGGATGACGAATATTGCAGGTAACATTGCCAATATGCAAAATAACACAACCCCAATACCGATGGCAACAGCAGTACCGCAAATGACGACACAACCAATAACTTCACAAATTCAACAGCAGCCAAACACAAGCGCTTGGGATAATGTTAAAAAAGCGGCAAATAACTTTGCGGATGCCACCGAAGCATTTTCAGTTGGATTTACCAATGGATTAACCTTGGGTAATTTTGATGAAATGATGGGGGCAGCAACGGCAGCAATCACCGCCAACCCGAATAATTATCAAATGGGACGCGACGCAGTGCGACAGCTCAATAATAATTTGGTACAAAGAAATCCGTATATTTACGGCGGATCCGAATTTGTAGGGGCAATGAATACGCCGATGCATTTTGCAAAAGATACCTCTTTTACCAACAAAGCCATAAATGCCGCAACGGATACTCTCAATGCTTCCGCCGGATATGCCGAAAATTGGAACGATTTCGGAACTAATTTAGCGGTAAATGGAATTGCTAATATTGCAGGATTAAAAGCTGAACAATTGCCAATATTTAGAGCATCGGCAAGACCTTTGACTCAGTTGGGTAAAAAAATTTTTAAGCAAGGTATAAATTCTTCTGCTGACAAACTGAAAAATATGTTTTACAATAACGACGAATACGATAAAAAACACTATTAGTAAAACATAACAAAAGAACAGAATATGGAAAAAGAGGCTATAATAAAAAGAATAAAAAAGATAGCATCAGAAGCAATAACTGATGTTATTTGTGTATTTGTTTTATGTGGCTTGATGATTATTTTGGTATTTCATAAATTTGGCCCCCTTTTTCCTGTTCTGTTCTTGTTTGATTTTTGTTTTATGGTCGGACACCCGTTGTTTTTGCGATACGTTCTAAAACGAAAATGGTTTGAATGCACGAAAGATAATTTTTTAAGGATAAAATATATTTTGCTTCCATGGCTGGTTATGGAACTCTTTGTTTTGTTATATTATCATGAGGTAACATTCTTTATAATCAAAATTGTTATGGAAAATAGTAACTAACAAAAATATGAAATATATTTTATAAAAATCCCTAAAATGTTAAACTTTCCTGTCCATCCCGACAAAGTTTAACATTTTTTATTTCGTGGTATTTGAGCCGTTTTCAAAGCCCTATATTTTCCGCCACTTCCGAGGAAAATGTTAAACAATATACCTTTTTTAACATTTTTAAATTTACAGAATAAATTTTACTTTTTATGCAAAAATATGATTAAAAATAAAGTTTTTTATATTTTTCTAAAAAACTTCTTGAAATTATAAAGTTTTTTATGTATATTAAATATAAGGGAGAAAAGCTATGATTGATAGACCGTTATATTTAGATAAGCTGATGTCTTGGAAAGATAAAGACACAATTAAGGTTATTACAGGTATTCGCCGCTGTGGTAAATCCAAAATATTAGAAAGTTTTGCTGAAAAATTAAAAGCTCAAGGTGTAAGTGAAAAACAAATCATTCAACTGAATTTTGAAGAAATGGGTGATGAACAAATCACTGACGCTAAAACCTTGCATGACAGAATAGATGCACAGCTCAAAGCCAATAAAAATAAAATGACCTATATTATGCTTGATGAAATACAAAAGATACCGGAATGGGAAAAGGTCGTTGCATCACTTCGCTTAAGAAAAAATGCTGATTTATATCTGACCGGTTCAAATGCGTATATGCTATCATCTGAATTGGCAACATTCCTTTCAGGACGGTATGTAGAAATCAAAATGCTTCCATTGTCATTTAAGGAATTTTTGACTTTCCACAAGTTTCCCGAAAATATGTCGTTGGAACGCAGACTAGCGTTATATACCAAATTTGGCGGTATGCCATCTCTAAAAGATTTTAATTTTGATGAAGGTCAATCTTATGAAATTCTTGATGGTATATATAACACAGTATTAGTAAAGGATGTTACTTCAAGAGCAAAAACAACAAATACTGCAACATTAGAAAAAATCATACATTTTCTGGCTGATAATATCTCAAATATAAGCAGTACCAACAATATTACGAATGCGCTTTATTCGGCTAAAAGTATTGAGAGTAAAAATAATGCTTATGTTGAAGGATGTATAAGCCTTCTGGAAAAAGCCTTCATTTTTTATCCCATCCGGCGTTATGATATAAAAGGAAAAGAATATCTGCGCAGCTTAGAAAAATATTACATTGTTGATAGTGGGCTACGTTATCGTATATTAGGAAGAGTATCAGATAATGGCAGAATATTAGAAAACATAGTATATTTTGAACTTTTACGCCGAGGATATAATGTTGCTATCGGCAAATATGATGACAAAGAAATAGATTTTATTGCAACCAAACAGGATGAAAAACTATATATCCAAGTCAACGATAAAATGGATAGGACAAAAACCATAGAAAGGGAATTAGGCTCGTTGCAACAAATAAGGGATAGTTTTCCCAAAATGGTGCTGACAAACGATGAACTAGCCGTCGGTAGCACAGAAGATGGTATTAGAATTGTATCTCTGGTTGAGTGGCTAACTCAAGATTAGGATACAGCATAAAATTTCAGCCATTTTCAAAACTACATATTTTATGGGTTTTCAGAAAAATAATATAATTTGAATTATTATAATCTAAATTATGTTAATAAGAAGTGGGGACGAAATTTATCGGCAGAACTAAAACACTCAAAAATATTGGTGCTGGTTAAGGGGCTGTTTGTTAAAGCATAACTCTTTGTATTACATGAAAAAAATCGTAAAATTTATTTGAATAAGAGGCTTTCACAGCACCTTCACATAGAATTTTTAAGGATGTAATGCATTGATTTTACAGTATAAAAATCTTTAACGCCTTATCAAAACGTTAATCAGACGATACGAAAAATCGTTTTATTTCAATGGGTTGGAAAAATAGTATAAACTCATAGTTTTAGGAAACAATAATGACCGATAAAGAGACCATACCTTTCAAAGCTGCAGGCAAGTTAAATATGCTGATTATGCATAACGAAGCTTTGGCAAAAGACAAAAGCTTGCAAGAAAAAATCATTACTTGGGCAGAAGATATGTTAGAAGAAGCTCGTCAAGAATGGGACGATATGCGCAATACAATATTAGACGCCATAATAACTTACGACCGCAAATCTGAAGCGATTAAACGAGGACAAGCCCGTGATAAAAAATATGCTCCGTTCAGAGAGTATTTTAAGGATTTACAGCAAAAGAGATTTGTCAAATATTATGAACAAGAAAAAATAATGTCAGCAAATAGTTTTGTGACATGGTTTTTAGAAAATATACCTAAGAATATTGAAATTCCTTATAGTAAGAACAATCTAAAAAGCAAACTAATTCAATTGGCTCAAGCTAATAACCGAGAATTTAAAAAAGCTTTTGTTAGCAAAAGCTGATTCATTGCAATCTATAGCTGATTGACTGAATATAATCGCATTCCTATAGTTAAAGTGATAACCCGATAACTCATTTACTATAGGAGAATCTAATGGCAACAGATATTACAAGACAACTAATGTATGGGCTGAAACCTATACGTCGTACTAATCCGGCATTTGGACAAAGTGAATGGTTTTATATGGATCCTCGCGGAACAGATACTTTTCCGGATATGAAAACAATAGATGTTCCAAATGAAAATACGCCAAATCCATATGCCAAAGAAATACAAAAATATATATATGATAATGATGGATATAACTATAAACAGTTATATGGAGATACCCAACCACCACAAATTAATTTAAGTTTGCCAACATTAAGTAGCACCAATAGCTATACTACAGAAAGTGCGTGGGGATATCCTAATACCACCCAAGTTACGCCATATCAGCTTGGAACATTAAGTGCGCTAATGGAATCTGAAAAAGGTAAAAAACTGTGGAATAACGGAGAGCTAGATAAAACAGGCGGTTGGAGTTATGGAACATATCAAATTGCAACCAAAGATGGTACAATGAATGATTATTTAAAACATTTACAAAATAATCCTTTATATCAGGGATATTACAATACTTTGCAGCAAGCAGGAGGATATAATGCGGCTTTAACAGGAGCAGAGCAATTTAAGAATACTTGGGCAGATTTATCAAAAGACCAAAACTTTTTGCAATCTCAACAAGATTTTATTGTTGAAAAAAAACTTAAACCAACAATGAATCGTGTAAGTGATATAAATGGATGGAATTTAGATTTTCGTTCTCCTGTGGTGCGAGATGTCCTATATTCTACGGCAACACAACACGGTGAAGGAGGAGCTCCAAGTTTATTGCACAACAGATTTGGTCGTAATACAGATATATCATCTTTCAGCGATGAAGATATAATTAATAATATTTATAATGAGAGAAGCAATGTGAATCTCTATTTTCGTAGTAGTGATGAAGCAACTCGCAATAATATGAAAGATAGGTTTATTAAAGAAAATGCAAAAGCTCTGGAATTATTAAAAAAATATCCTTAATAATGTCTATGTATCATCTGGTAATAAATGATATCCTCTAGGATATCTTCAAAACGACGTCCTAAAGTGGTATCATTTATACCTCTTCCGATAGTGCCATTGTCTTCGCGTGTATATAAAATCCAATAAAAATCAAGAGTGCCCTCTTGAATTTTATCTAGGTCAGCAATCATTTTTTTAGCATATTCAGGTGTCGCGATTTCTTGTATTTTCTGAATAATAACTTTTTTTAAGCATTGATGATATCGGGTATTTCCTTCCTTTATACTGTCATCGTATATACTGTAATTATTTAATCCTTTTGGAAATGCCTTCTTATCAAAACAATCTTTTTTGTATTTTTCTGTTTCTTGTTGGATTTTTGTTAAGATATCATCTTTTTGGGCTTCTTTTGCCCAAGAATTTGTATTGAATGCTAAAAATAATCCTAAAATCAAAACAAATTTTTTCATTATAACCTCACTACTTTAGTGATAATAATAATTTTTGTATTTCAAAAGTCAACGTGAAAATTTTAGAAGGACAAACTCAAAATGTTAAACAATCCTCTCCACCCGAGCGAAGTTTAACATTTTTTTGTTTGAGGCATATCAGCCGATTTCAAAAGTATAGATTTTATAGGCTTTTCAGAGAAAATGTTAAAGAATGTAGCTTCTTTAACATTTTTTATTCACAAGGGAAATCGGGGATTTTTAATCGCTTTTAAGCAACCGAACCAAGATTAAATTTACCAAAAATGGTGTAGCACCTGCGTAGCACTGGCAAAAATTAAAGGCTTCCAGAAAACTCTGAAAGCCTTGACCAAAATTGGTTGCGGGGGGAGGATTGTCTCGCCTAATGGCTCGTGCTGCGTCGTCGCAAGTGCGGCGATACTTCCGTCTCGCCTGCTCCTCCTGGTGAACCTCCTTTTTCGGAGGTTCAAAACCTTGCAATTCATATAAAAACAAAAAGACACCATGAGAGGTGTCTTTTTGTTTTTATTGGTTGCGGGGGGAGGATTTGAACCTCCGACCTTCAGGTTATGAGCCTGACGAGCTACCGGGCTGCTCCACCCCGCGATGAATATGTGCACCTTTTACGCTTCTCATACTTATTTGTCAAGCTATTTTTTCAAAAAAACAAACTTAATATTAATGCCATGATAAAAACAGTTAAGATTATCCAATGTTTGATTTGCATTGTCGTTTATCCTCAAAAATTGATTTATCGGCGACCAGATAGTCTTTTTTAAAGCAGTTTCAATATATTATTTATATCACTTCACTAAAGTGCGACAATAATTGCTCTTTGGTCAAGGTGAAACCTGAGTCAATCCAGTTTTTTTCCAATTCTTTTATCATCTCGCCGATTTGGCGATTATCGGTAATTCCTGTTTCCATAATATCACGTCCGGTGATAGGAAATATCGGTTTAGATAAAGAATTTATTTCATCATATAAATCCCACAAATTATCCGGAGCATTCATAGCAATAGCATAAGACGTGAGTAAAAAAGCCGAGCAAAAATCTTGGCCATAGCGGTAGACCAAACTTTTACGCCCTAACGGAGTTAATAAATCTTTTTTCAACTCATCCGAATTGCCCAACTGCATTAGCAAAGTTTTTTGCCCGCGATTTAATTTTAAGCGAACTGCCAAATTTTCTGCCAAAGCCTCGTCCGGATGATATAAAATAAATAATTTGACAATTTCCTCGTTTTTGATTTTTTGCCCGACCGAAAGTTTGTTAAAATACTCCAAATTATCGATATATTCGGCCTCGGGGAGGATATAACTCAAAACATCATGGGATTGCATCAGGCGGTAAGCGCGGGGAGCATTAAATGTCAAAATAATTCTAAATAATTCGTCACGAATTTTTTCCATGGGAACTTTTTTAAGCCAACTGCTATATTCCTGGCAAGCCTCGACTGCTTTTTTGTTGGGTTCTTCCACGCCATACATGGAATAAAAACGAAAATAGCGCAAAATGCGGATAGGATCTTCTTTAATGCGTTGGGCGGCCGATCCGATAAAACGGACATAGCCTTTTTCTAAATCTTCAACACCGTTATAATAGTCAAAAACATTGCCTTTTTCATCAGCATAGACAGCATTGATGGTCAAATCGCGGCGAGAGGCGTCTTCTTCCCAATTATCGGTATATTCAATATATGATGTACCGTCTTCGTCTTCAATATATTTAAAGAGTGAACCGACTTCAACCGTTTGTCCGTCAATCAATATACCGACAGCATTTTGCTTGATTCCCAGAGGAACAGTTTTATAACCTTCATCGTTACAAGCTTCGACCAATTCGTCAGGACTTAAATCAGTGGCAAGGTTTAAGTCATAACTTTTGATGTTTTTTAAAGCATCACGTACGGCACCGCCCACAAAACGCAAAACACCGCCGTGATCAGCTACCACATCAAACAAGCGTAATATCTGCTTGTTGTCGGTTAATTTATTTATATCAAGATAATTACTTCTTATCATCGGCAAAATTTTCAGTTAAAAACTTTTTTTTGAAGTTAACATTTTTTATACATTTTGCAATTATTATTAATATAAATTAACTGTTTTTATAGGTAGTAACGATGAAAAAATCCGCATTTTTTATTTTAATGAGTTTTATTATTGCTAATTCAGCACAAGCCGGTGCGCCTAAGGTCTTAGGTGAATACGGAGATTGGACGGCTTATTATTATCGTGACAATTCCGGTCCGGTTTGCTATATGGCATCATCTCCTAAAAAAGATGAAGGTAAATATACCCACCGCGGCGATATTTATTTTGTAGTTACTCATCGTCCCAATGAAAAAAGTTTTGACGTTATAACTGTCAATGCCGGCTATACTTATAAATTGGCGACTCCGGTTAAAATTAAAATCGGGGCAAAAACTTTCGGAGAAGATGAATTATTTACCAGCGGGGAAAAAGCTTGGGCGGTTAACAGTGAGGTAGATAAAAAAATTGTCGAAGCAATGAAAAGAGGCAGCCGAATGATAATTGACGGAACTTCTTCCAAAGGAACTTTGACCAAAGATACTTATTCTTTGAACGGTTTTTCTTCTGCTTATAAAGCTATTACCAATAAGTGCAAATAATGAAAGACTTAATCGGGTTATCAAAAGAAGAACTCTCTGAAGAAATGGCTTCAATCGGAGAGAAGCCGTTTCGAGCTAAGCAATTATGGCAATGGATTTATTTTCACGGAGTTACCGATTTTGCTAAAATGAGCAACCTGTCCAAGCCATTAAGAGACAAGTTGCAACAGAATTATTTCATTTCCCGACCGAAAATCGTTACCGAACAGCTTTCATCTGACGGCACACACAAGTGGCTTTTGGAATTTGCTGACGGAGAACGTATTGAAACAGTTTATATTCCGGAAGAAGACAGAGGGGCAGTTTGTATATCAACCCAAGTAGGTTGTGCGGTCGGATGTAAATTCTGCCATACCGGAAGCCAAAAAATAACTCGCAACCTGACCGCCGGAGAGATTGTCGCTCAATTTATGGTGGCACGTGATGCTTATGGAGAATGGCCCTCCCCTACTAATGAAACGCGTTATTTATCCAATATTGTGGTTATGGGTATGGGCGAACCTTTACACAACAAAGACAATGTTTTTAAGGCATTAAAAATATTATCTGACGGAGACGGAATTGCCATTTCCAAACGTCGTATTACTCTTTCAACTTCAGGAATTGTTCCGCATATTGAGGATGTGGCAAAAGAATTAGGGGTAAAATTAGCAATCAGCCTGCATGCTCCCACTAATGAGAAACGTTCCAACATTATGCCGATTAACACACGCTATCCGATTGAGGATGTGCTTTCCGCTTGTCAGAAATATCAAGCAATTATGGGAATGAGTCGGATGATAACTTTTGAGTATCTCATGCTAAAAGACTTTAATGATACGCCCGAAGATGCTAAACTGCTGATTGCTTTGATGAAAAAATATAATTTAGGAGCAAAATTTAATTTAATTCCTTTTAATCCATGGCCGGGGTGTAATTTTGAGCCGAGTTCCAACAATAAAGTCCATGCTTTTTCAAAGATACTTGAGCAAGCAGGATATGAAGCACCGATAAGAGTTGCCCGCGGACAAGATATACTGGCTGCCTGCGGACAACTTAAGAGCAAAAATACCACCGCGACTAAATAAGAATATGCTTATTTCTTAGATTTGGTTATTTCCAATCCGCCATTAAGCACGATAACCTCGGCTGTATCATTATCGCCGATATAGCCGTCAATTATTTTGATTGCTAACTTGTTCTCTATATTATTTTTAAGCAATCTCTTAAGAGGTCGGGCACCGTAAACGGGATCATAACCATTATTAACAATCCAAACAAAAGCCGTATCATGGATTTTGAGCTTTATATTGCGCGGACTTAAACGCTTTTCAATATTAGCAATTTGCAACCGGGCAATCTCCTTAATGGCGTTTTTATCCAGACGATGGAATATGGTTATTTCATCAATTCGATTGATAAATTCAGGACGAAATGAATTCTTAACCACTTCCATTACCTGAGTGCGAATCTTTTTACCATCATCGGCTCCGGTAGCATTACTCAAGATTTCCGAACCAAGGTTAGAAGTCATAATTATCAGAGTATTCTTAAAATCAACCGTGCGACCTTTGCCATCAGTTAAACGCCCATCGTCCAACACTTGCAACAATATGTTGAAAACATCGGGGTGAGCTTTTTCTATTTCATCAAACAAAATAACCTGATAAGGACGACGACGGACTGCCTCGGTCAAAAATCCGCCCTCTTCGTATCCGACATATCCCGGAGGTGAGCCGATTAAGCGAGCAACCGCGTGTTTTTCCATATATTCAGACATATCAACACGCAAAATAGCTCGTTCATCATTAAAAAGAAATTCGGCGACGGCCTTACTCAATTCGGTTTTGCCGACACCTGTAGGTCCTAAAAACAGGAACGAACCTATGGGCTGATTAGCATCGGATATGCCGGCCCGAGAACGTCTTATGGCATTAGCAATAGCGGCGATAGCTTCTTTTTGTCCGACGACTCTCTGGCTTAAAAATTCTTCCATTTTTAATAATTTTTCCTTTTCGCCGGTCAGCATTTTATCGACCGGAATACCGGTACGTTTAGATACCACATGGGCGATATCTTCCTCGGTAACGGTCTCGGTGAAAGAACCTTTATTATTTTTATTTATTCCTTCAGCTTCGGCTATTTTCTTCTCTAAGTCAGGAATGATGCCATATTGCAACTCTCCGGCTCGTTCAAATTTGCCTTCACGTTTGGCAATATCAACTTCTATACGGGCTTTATCCAATTTATCTTTCAAAACCGTGAAATCAGCTAAATCACGCTTGTTCTTTTGCCATTTATCATCCATAATTTTTGCTTTACTCTGCAGGGCATTTATTTCATAGTTAATGCCGGATAAACGTTCTTTGGAACGCGGATCACTTTCCTTGGCCAAAGCGGCGGCTTCAATTTTTAACTGAGTTATTTTTCTATCCAATTCATCTAATTCTTCCGGTTTGGAATCAATAGCCATGCGCAGAGCACTGGCCGCCTCATCCATTAAATCAATAGCTTTATCAGGTAAAAAACGATCATTAATGTATCTGTCTGATAAGGTTGCCGCAGCAAGTAAAGCTCCGTCAGCTATTTTTACACCATGGTGCAATTCAAATTTTTCTTTAATACCACGCAATATTGAAACCGTATCTTCGACCGTAGGTTCGGCAATATAAATTTCTTGAAAACGGCGAGCTAAAGCAGCATCCTTTTCGATATATTTTTTGTATTCGTTTAAGGTAGTTGCACCCATACAATGCAGTTCACCACGTGCCAAAGCCGGCTTTAATAAATTGGAAGCATCCATTGAACCCTCAGCGGCTCCGGCACCGACCAAAGTGTGCATTTCATCAATAAATAATATTATCTCGCCTTGAGCATTCTCAATATCTTTCAATACGGATTTAAGACGTTCCTCGAATTCTCCACGGAATTTAGCTCCGGCTATCAAAGCTCCCAAATCCAAAGACAATAATTTCTTGCCTTGCAAACTTTCCGGCACATCATTATTAACAATACGGTTAGCTAATCCTTCGACTATGGCTGTTTTACCAACACCGGGCTCACCTATCAATACAGGATTATTTTTCGTGCGGCGCGATAAAACTTGGATAGCTCGACGAATTTCCGACTCACGTCCGATCACCGGATCAAGTTTTCCTTCTTTGGCGCGCTGAGTAACATCAATGGTAAATTTTTTCAAAGCGTCAAAAGTATCTTCGGCTGTCTGACTATCAGCCAAACGACCTTGGCGATATTCATTAATTGCCGCATTCAGTTTAACCGCATCAACCCCTGATTTTTTCAACAAATCACCGGTTCCGGAATTATCACTGACAACTAAGGCTTGTAATAATCTTTCAAGAGTGACAAATTTATCATTGGCTTTGTCGGCTAATTTTTCAGCTTCCTGCATAGTATAAGTAAAATCTTGGCTCATTAAAGTTTGCACTGAGCCTCCGGCAATTTGCGGTAATTTTGATAATTCTTTTTCTACAGCTTCCTTGATTTTGGGTAATGAACCTCCTGCTTTGCTTATTAAATCATCAATGAAAGAATTTTTAGAATTTATAAGTGATTTAAGCAAATGCAAAGAAGTAACATATTGATTCTTTGCAGAAACAGCTATATTTACGGCTTTTTCCACTACATCTTTAGATTTATCAGTAAGTTTTTCAAAATTCATAACTTTTACCTCCAACTCAATCGCCTATAGTATAATATAGTAAATTGAATAGGAATAAATCAAGTATTAGTTAAATTATTTTGACCGTAAATTTATTATTGCGATATCAGATGGAGCAAACAAGCGTACATTCGGTCCCCAAACCCCTACTCCTCGGGAAACAAATAAATCAATATTATTTACTTTGTAATATCCAGCGAGGTAGTGATTAAGTTTTTTTACAAACCAATGAACCGGGAAGAACTGCCCGCCTAAAGTATGTCCTGACAGCACTATATCAAAAAGTTCTTTAGATAAAGCATCTACAATCAGCGGAGAATGAGATAGCAACACACGATAATTTTCCTTTTGAGACTTATAGATTGTTCGCCATAAATTTATGCGCTCAGACATCGAAGAATAATCAGGTATTCCGGCAATAAATATATTTGCAATCTTAATTGTTACTCCTCCATTAAACAGAAATGACACTCCGTTATTTTCCAATGCTTTTTTTGCTTCATAGACATTATTGTTGAATTCATGTTCGCCCATTACAGCAAAAATACCGTAAGGAGCACTTAATTCGCGCAATATATTCAACTGTTTTTCTACTTTTTCAGGATTATCGTTAATAATGTCACCGGTTAAGACTACGGCATCCGGCGTTAAAGAATTAACTTTATCGACAATATTTTTGATTCTTGCGTCAGATGAAACTCTTGATATGTTTAAATCACTTATTTGTAAAATTTTTATATTATTAGTTATCTTATCACTATAAAAATTCATTTCGACTACTTCGGGTAATTTGTAGGCCTGCCATGTAGCATAAATGCAAATCAATAGACTTACTATTACAGATAATAAATTAGCTTTATTAAGAGATTCTTCATTGTGAGGATCCCATTTCCATGATGTTCGACCGAAAAGCTTAAATATGCCGAAAACAATAAACCATATAAAATCACGAACCATTAAGCAAATGAAAAGTATAAAAACAAATGTCAGCATAAAATACAGAATATGGTATAACGGACCATAAATTGCATCCGGCAATAAATTATATTTTTGTGCAAAATGTAAAGGTATAACGCCAAACCAACTTATAAAAATAACCGTTATTACCTTAATCTTTGCAGAATGTGAAAAATCACTATAACTTATAAGATTTCTTATGGTAATAAGCGAACAAGCAGCAGCTATTATTATAAATGCTAAAAACAAAGACATTTACCTTATTCCGTTTAATCAACCTAATTATATTTATGCGTTAACAGCATTTTCATCAGAGCTCTTTTTCTGTCTAGGCTTATATTGACGGCGTGGTTTGGCTGATACGGCGTCTTCTTCAGTTATTTCAATCACTGTAAATGCTTTTTTAGGTTTTGTTTCTACTAAAGTGCCTTCTTGTTTAGGAGAATCGTCAGATACTTCCGAAGTCGAAGTTGCCTCATCAGGTAGAGGCGTTGATGTCGCAGAAACTTCAGTATTGGTAACAGCTTGAACATCTTTAGGTTCAAAACGCTGTTTACGCTCGTTTATTTCAGTTACAATCTTACGATAATGTTCGGCATATTGACGAAACACTTCAGCCTCGACATAATCACCATTGCCATGGGCTTCTTTGGCTAAATCATTATAACGTTTAATTAAATCTAATGCGGTTCCGCAACATTTTCCGGCCGGAGAAACGCTGTCAAATTTATAATTAAGGGAATATCCCTGGTTATTATAATTACTATTACGAAATTTATTTTTTTTCATTAACTATTACCATCAAAATAGCGCTTTTCATCGCGCTGTTAAATATTAAATTGCAAAACAAGAGAAAAAATCAGGGCCATTAACGGCTTCACATAACGAGCGTATAATAACCAAACTTTTTATAAATGCAAATCATTTTTTTAAAATTATACAGCGGTCTTTTCCGGTTAAATCTTTCAGAATATTTACAAAGTTCAGCCCAACAGATTGTGCCATTAAAGATATTTTCCTTAACTGCGAAGAATCGCCAGCCTCCAACAATAAATATCCATCAGATTTAAGTAAATTATATGCCAGCTCATTTATTTTAAGATAATCTCGCAAACCATCTTTTCCACCATTTAACGCAATCAGCGGATCATAATTTTTTACTTCTTCATCTAAAAGAGCAATTTCTTCATCGGGAATATAAGGAGGATTGCTTAATATCATGTCAAAAGGAGCATATTCCATTAATTTCTTCATAATATCTTTATCAAACCAACCGGCTTTCAGCAACACCAATCTTTTCTCATCAATATTCAGCTTTTCGGCATTTATGTCTGCGATGGCAAGAGCTTTTTCCGATATATCAATTCCTATACCAGATACTGCCGGCAAATCTGCCAAAATTGACAAGATGATACAACCTGATCCGATACCTAATTCCAAAATCTTAGGTTGATTAAGTTTATTTAAAATTTCAATAGCATGTTCGACCATAATTTCGGTATCGGAACGCGGTGATAAGACATCGGTATTAACTATAAAATCGTATTTATAAAAGCCCTTATGCCCGACTATTTTATCTACCGGACAATGTTTCAATCTTTGAGCAATCAATTTGTCTAACTCAGCAATTTGTTGCTTATTAAGCTGTTGGCTTCCGATTAAATATTTAGGCTCGGTTTTTAAAATATGAGCGATAAGCACTTTTATTTCAAAGCGTGACGTCTCAATACCTCTGCTTTGAAGAAGATTTAAGTTTTGATTGATTATATGATTAATTGTAGTATCAGGCACAGGTTAATCTTTTTGCTTTTGACGGGCAGAAGTATACATTGCCTGAATGGTATTTTTCTGATTTACCAATTGATGAACCTGTTCTCTCAATTGTTCGATTTTTTTTGCAAAATCCGCCATAAGCTGAGCAATTTTTTCCGGAGGCAACAATGCATAATCTTTATTATCAGTCATTTCATTTCTCCTCTAATTGTTTCAGTATATCACTTTTTTACCGAAATGGCAAGCAAAACCAGTTCTTTTAACTTTTTCATCGCAGCATCTTCTATTTGCCTTACACGTTCACGACTTATACCGAACTTTTCGCCTACTTCGTTTAAGGTTTGAGGGGTTGAGGTTAACAGACGATTTTTGATGATATATTGTTCACGCTCACTAAGCTGTGACAAACATTTACGGATAATTTCCTTTTTATAAGCGGCTTCTTGAGCAATGGCTATACGTTCTTCCACATTTTGACTTTTATCAACCAACAAGTCAATTCGCTCGGTACGCTCGTCTTCATCATCGGCAATTGCCGTATTAAGAGAAGAGTCTCCGCTTAAACGAACACTCATATCTTTAACTTCCTGTTCGTCAACCACTAATTCTTGAGCTATTTGCTTAGTTTCCTGCGGAGATAACCCTTTATTATCATATATACCTAATTTGGCTTTGATGCGCTTGAGATTATAGAATAATTTTTTCTGAGCAGCACTGGTGCCGATTTTAACCAACGACCATGAGCGTAAAATATAATCATTTATCGCAGCCTTAATCCACCAGATGGCATAAGTTGCCAAGCGGACTTTTTTAGATAAATCAAATTTTTTAACTGCCTGCATTAAACCGATATTGGCTTCCGAAATAACATCAGCCATGGGTAACCCGTAATGACGATAGGTCATGGCAATTTTGGCAGCCAATCGAAGATGGGAGGTTACCAAAGTCTGGGCAGCCTGCATATCACCATTCTGTTGCAAATTATTGACTAATCTTACTTCTTCTTCCTCGCTGAGCACCGGAAAAGTTTTAATCTTCTCCAAATAAGCCGTGAGCGAGTTGTCATTAATAACAACCGGCAGATTAGTTTTTCTTACAACCAAACCTTTATTATCGCTCATTTTATATCAAATACCTCAAATATTTTAATTGGTGAGAGATTTTAATCCATTTTTATATTTTTTGCAACATTTAATTATTTATTTTGATTTGCAAAAACAAATTTAGGATTATTTTTTGCCGTAAAATTCAGCACTTCGACTGTTAAATTTTCACCCTCGTAATACATCAAAGTATAAACCGGTAAACCGATAACTTTACTATCAACCTTACAAATTTTTAAATCAGAAACTCGTTTTTTTTGATTTATCTTCAGTTCCATTACCCGATCAGCTACCACAGTATCTTTTTTAACATCAATTTCAGATAAGTTTAATGTTTCAAAATTTCTGATATTTTTCATGGTTAAATCAATTTTGCGGCGTTCACGAATGTTATTCCAACCTTTGTCAAGATAGGGTAATAACAGCTCTTTTAATTGTGCCAATAAATCAGGGTTGTTACAGTCCGGCATATTAACTGATTCTCCTTCAGAATCAGCTTTTTCATTAGCCTCAATTACCATAACTACATTTTGATCGGGATAACCGAAAGAATTTAGCGGTTCATTATCCGAATCCTCGGCTGACACCGCAAACGGTGCCAAACATAGAGATATTGCAAATAACAAACCGCTTTTATTTATCATATCTTTTTCCTAGAAACTGATTGACTTAGGAGTTCTGGGGAAAGGAATGGTATCACGAATATTGCCAATTCCGGTAATCAACATCATCATACGTTCAAATCCCAAACCGAATCCGGCATGAGGAACCGAACCATAACGGCGCGAATCCAGATACCACTCATAGTCAGCCAAATCCATACCTAACTCTTTGATACGAGCTTCCAAAACATCCAGCCGATCTTCACGTTGTGAACCGCCGATCAGTTCACCGATGCCCGGAACTAAAACATCCATAGCGGCAACCGTGCGTCCGTCATCATTTAAGCGCATATAAAAGGCCTTAATTTCTTTAGGATAGTCACGAACTATTACCGGACGCTTGAAATGTTCTTCTGCCAAAAATCTCTCATGTTCGGTTTGCATATCAATACCGAACTCCGGCTTATATTCAAATTTCTTGCCTGATTTTTGCATAATTTCGATTGCCTCGCTATAAGTAATGCGAGCAAAATCATTATTTAAGATATGATTTAATTTATTCAACAATCCCGGCTCAACAAATTTGTCAAACAGCTCCAAATCTTCCTGACAGGTAGTCATAACATATTTGATGCAATATTTTACCATAGCTTCGGCGACATCCATATCATCATTGATATCGGCAAAAGCCATTTCCGGCTCAATCATCCAAAACTCGGCGGCATGGCGGGTAGTGTTGGAATTTTCGGCACGGAAAGTCGGTCCGAAAGTATAAATATCGCCCAAAGCAGTGGCATACATTTCGCCGTTGAGTTGCCCCGAAACAGTCAGATGAGCTTGCTTGCCGAAAAAGTCCTGACTGTAATCGACTTTGCCGTCTTTAGTTCTGGGAACATTATTTAAATCCAAAGTGGTAACCTGAAACATTTCACCGGCACCTTCGCAATCCGAACCGGTAATAATCGGAGTATGGACATATCTGAAACCACGTTCATTAAAAAACTTATGTATGGCAAAAGATAATTCCGAACGGACACGAAAAGCTGCACCATATTTGTTGGAACGCGGACGCAAATGGGCGATAGTACGCAAATATTCGTCGGTATGTTTCTTTTTTTGCAACGGATAATCATCAGGTGCAATTGAATAAACTTCTATCTTTTGTGCCGCTAATTCAAATTTTTGATTACCGCCTTGCGAGGGAACAAGTGCGCCTTCAACTGCCAAAGATGAGCCGGTTGAAAGTTTTTTGATTTCTTCATAATTAGGTAAAGAACTTTGAGCAATCACTTGGATATTTTTCAAGCAAGAACCATCATTAACTTCAACAAACGAAAAATCTTTGGCATCACGACGTGTTCTTACCCACCCTTTGACCAAAACTTTATCAATAGGCTGCTCGGATTTAAGCAATTCGACAATTTTAGTTCTTTTCAACATAATCAACACCTTCTAAAAAAATTAATTAATTGTTTGTTACCATATAACCTTTTTTATCAAATGTCCAGCATTGACAAATATTATTCTACGGTTTAAAAATGTGGGAGTGTTAACTTTAATTTGTTTGAGGTTTGGTATTATGAAAAAACAGTTTGTTTCTTTAAGCGTGCTTTCACTAATGTTGGCGGCTTGTGCACCTAACATTAATTCTAATCATTATGCTACATCCGGCACAGGTGCTGTGGGGCAAGCAATGAATTGCACAGTTGTCAGCGTGCGTCAAGTTAATGTTTCGTCATCCGACTCGTCAACCGGTTCGGTTTTGGGAGCCATCGGCGGAGGTGTTGCCGGTTCTACAATAGGTCACGGTCGCGGCTCTTTATTGGGCGCTTTGGGCGGAGCTGCCTTGGGCGGAATCGCCGGCAATTATGCTCAAGAAGGGTTGTCATCCCAAGGTGGGGTTGAATATATAGTAAAACTTGATAACGGCAATTTACGCACCATAACTCAAGGCACGGATGTTTATATGCAACCGGGGCAGAGATGCTATCTGCTTTACGGCAATCAGTCACGAGTAATTCCGGCAAACTAAAATTTATCAAACAAAAAAGAATCCCTTCAATTAAATGAAGGGATTTTTTTTAGTTTAGCAATTTTACCAAGCGTAGCTTACACCAACTCCGGCTCCGGTTGCTTTATCCAAGCGTAGCTTACACCAACTCCGGCTCCGGTTGCTTTATAAGCGTTGCCGAATGTGTAGTTGGCCCAAGCCCAACCCGAGAGAGCATCGGTGAAGCCGTAACGTCCGCCGACCTCGATACGTCCCAAAATTTGGTCATGATAAGTATCCGCCTCGTCCATGCCGGTGATTTTAACCTTGTCATTGCCGGTTAAGGTGCGGATTATACTCGGTTTGAGGTATAATTTACCGCACTCAAATTGTTTAATTTTAATTATAAATTTATACACAGAAGGCTCCTTATTTCACTAAGGAGCCTTGAGGAGCTGTGATGATTTTTATTATAAAATTTTAATATTTCCGGCGGCAATTCTACCACGGTCGTCATAAAGTTCATAACCGACACGTTGTCCGTCATCTAAACGATGTAAACCGATTTTTTCTAATTGAGTTATATGAAGAAAAACATCTTTTCTATCACCCTCCGGTTCAATAAAACCATAGCCTTTTTTATAGTTAAACCATTTAATCGTCCCTGTAAGCATAATAAAATCCTTCCTTTATATTTAATTGCAGACAACTAAATATATAGGCTAATGGCTGAATTTTGTATATATAACATTTTTCGAAATAAGAATACCAAAAATTAGTATTATCTTATTTTTCTTTCTGCATTAGTTTATCTAACTTTTCCAATTCATCAATATAGCCGGATATCAGACCTAAACCAAAATCCCAGAATTGGGCATCTTTAGCATTTAAGCCAAACGGTTTGAGAATTTCATCATAGCGTTTAACTCCGGTTAATGATAACATATGGAGATATTTATCGGCAAAATCCTTTACTTTGCCGCCGCGATAAACCTGATAGAGCGAGTTAACCAGACAATCGGCAAAAGAATAAGCATAAACGTAAAACGGCTTCCAGAAAAAGTGTCCAACCTGAATCCAATTATTTTCAGTCACTTCGTCAATATTAACATATTTACCCAATGAAGCAGACATTTCTTCTTTCCATATTTGGGCTAAACGTGCTTGCGAAACTTCGCCTTGACGACGCTCATCGTGGACACGAGTTTCAAAAAAGTGAAAAGCTATCTGGCGAATGGCGGTATTTATCATATCATTAACTTTGCCGGCTATCAGGCAAAGTTTTTCTTTATTGCTTTGGGCTTGACGCAACAAAGACTGGAAAGTCAGCATCTCGGCAAATACCGAGGCAACTTCGGCTAAGGTCAAGGGGGTGGCATCGTTTAAATCACCCTGTTTGGAGCTAAGCCGCATATGACAACCATGTCCGAGCTCGTGTGCCAAAGTTAGAACATCATTTTGCCGACCGGTAAAATTCAAAAATAAATAAGGATGATAAGCTTCCGGTAAAGGCATGGCGAAAGCTCCGCTCCGTTTGCCGTCACGCGGAGGAACATCAATCCAAGAACTTTTTTTATTAAAAAAGTCTTTGGCTAAGTCGTATAATTCAGGTGAAAATTCTTTATAAGCTTTAAGAACAATTTCAACTGCCTCTTCCCAAGAATATTTACGATCATTTTCAAAAGGCAGAGGAGCGTTACGATCCCAATATTCAAGTTTTTTAACTCCCAACCATTTTGCTTTCAATTTATAAAAACGATGGGCGATATCGGCGTATTTAGCACGCACAGCTTCAGATAAAGCAACCACGGCCTTATCATCAACCCGATTAGCCAGATTTTGCGAAGCAACCGGTGATTTGAATCCACGCTTAATATCCTCAATTGCCTTATCTTTGACAATCATATTATAGTTAAGGGTAAACAATGGAGCATTTTCGGTGCAAACACGAGCAATCTCTTTGCCGGCTTTGGCTCTGGTGGCGGCATTTTTATCCAAAGTAAGTTTGCCGATTTCGGCATCATTATATTCTTTGCCGTTGACCTTGTATTTAAGCCGAGCCGATGTTTCCTCATACAGACGCTCCCAGCCTTCACCGGAAGTAACGGATTTCTCGTGCAAAATTTCCTCTACAGGCTCGGAAAGTTCGTATTTTTTGAAAAGACGAATCCGCTCCAACCAAGGTTTAAAATAGGAAGCCTGAGAATTTTTCATCCACTCGGTAATCTTGCGCTCAGGAAGCTGGTTAATTTCTAATGACAGGAAAATTGTCGGTTTGCTGTAATCGTTGAGTTTCTCGGAAATATTTTGATAAAAAGTCATAACTTCCGCGTTTTTCATTTGTGTTACCATAGAAAGATAAGCAAATACGCCTATTTTGTTCCCTAAAACCGAGCGAGCCTCACAATTTTCAGCCATTTCAGCGAAACCTTTGGCTGATAATTTAGCAATATTACCCTTGTATTTTTTAGCAAAATCTGCGGCAGATTTTTTATAAGTATTTAAATCCTTAGTTATTTGCGGATCATTAATCCCATGATATAAGTCACTCAGATCCCACCCCGGCAATAGGTGATTCGATAGAGTTGTTTTCGATTGAACTTTCTTTATTTTGGGCATTTTCCAAATCCTTTCTTAATTGTTTTAAATTTTCCATATATTGTAAGGTGTCAGGATATTTCTGCATATATTCTCTAATTTCGTTTTCATCAAAATAAGCTGATTGGGCAAGCGGCAATTCCGGCTTGAAAACATATCCGCTCCAAGGATAAGGGTGTTTGTTATCAAGCCAATCGACAAAACTTTGCTTAATTATGCCTATATCGCACCAAGTATTGTGCAAAACCGTTCCGGCTACACACAAAACTGCATCTTCACAGTTACTGATTTTTTCAATAAGCTCCTGTGTGCAATAGGCGAATCCGCGATTTTTGGCATCATGATGCGGAGCATACAAAATTATCGCTACAAAAAAACTCAACAACAGAAACCAACAACCTATTAAAAATCCTAACCAATGCTTTCTTATGAAACTCATATTACACCATCAGTTATGCATTGCGTTTCTTGTATAGTTCTTCCAACAAAGCTAATTCTTCCAAAGTATTGGCGGCCGATGCTTCTTCTACAGAACATTCAACTGCTGAACATTTTAATCCCTTGCGTAGAGCTATTTCAACCGCATCGGTCAAATAATATTCCTGAGCGGCATTTGCGTTGGTAATTGAGCTCAAAATTTCAAACATTTTAGAGCCGTCAAAACACATAATTCCCGAATTGCAAAAGGTGATAGCTTTTTCTTCATCGGTTGCATCTTTAAACTCTACAATACGTTTAAGTTCATTACCCTCCATAACCAATCGTCCGTAACGAGCCGGATCCGCAGGGCGGAATCCCATACAAACAACGGAATATCCTTGAGCACGGCGTTTTAACAGCTTTCGAATACTGGATTTTGTGTATAGCGGTTGATCACCAAAAATAACCAATACATCTCCTTTATATCCGATAAATTCCGGACAGGCTGACAATACGGCATGGCCAGTGCCGAGTTGTTTTTCCTGAACACAAGTGGCGTGAGGAGCAACAACTTGTTTCACCGCCCCGCCGTCGGGCGAAATTACAGTAACAATTTTATCGATTTTCATATCTTCTAAAGTATCGATAATGTGGCGTATCATCGGTTTACCGCCGACAGGCATCAAAACTTTCGGCAAATCTGATTTCATGCGGGTACCTTTGCCTGCACCCAGTATTATGGCACCTACTTTTTGTGAATCCATTTTATTATCCTCCCATTTATAACTTTTTAATAACTTAATGATATAACATATATAATAAAACAGTTAACAGTGAGTTTAAAGTTATGAAGAAATTTTTTATTATAATCTTTTCTATATTATTTTGGGCAACAATCTCATCTGCTGCTATAACTCCTTTAAGTGCTTATAATGGATCCTTAAAAAATAATCCTCAAAATGCTTCAGGTGATGTTAAGGTGATCAGTTACGATGATTTTGCACAATTACTTGCTAAAGTTACCAAAGCAACCGAACAAGATATTAAAGGAAAAACCATGTCTGTTGTTCCAAGTTTATATGAGCAACAATTGGAAAGAGAAAATAATAAAAGCATTTTTGAAAAAATTTATGACAAAGCAATAAAAAAAATTGACAATAGCAATATTAACAATCGTACTGATATAGTGACAGAAATATCTATGCCAACACAATCCGTGGCTATGCAGCAGCAACAATGGCAAACCCCCGGACTTCCAACCATAAAAGTAGCAATGCCACCGAACAATGTTATTACTCCTGTTTTGGCTGTTGAGCATGTTCCTTATTATATGACCGAGTTAGAAGTATTAAATAATGGTATGGTTAAAATAACCGAAACTATTATGGTTGTTGCTGACGGTAATAAATTGAAAAAAGGTCTTACCAAAATTTTACCATTACGAATACACAACGGTAATGGCAAAAAACAGCATATCGATTACACTATAATTGAAGTGTTGCAAAATGACGTTCCAATTGATTATCATATGACAAAGACAGGTGATAATATTTTATTGGTTCCGGATAACGATAAACCTTTAGCTCCTGGAGTATATACTTATCGTTTTGAAATTTTGGCAGATAATTTGCTGATTGATAAAAATAACGCCTATATGTTATATTGGAATGCCGGCGGTAACGGGTGGAATTTGGTGGTTGATCGTTTGGGAGTATTATTAACCCTGCCGCAAAGCGGAGGATTGTTGGAGCACAATGTTTTATTCGGCAACGAAGATAATCTGCATGCCGGAGCTGTTGTTGCAAATCCAAGCGGACCTACCGGAATGTTTTATAACGCTCGTAAACCTTTATTTATAGGTGAAGGTATGTATATACTGGCAGTAATCAATAAAGATGTTATGCTGCCACAGAGTATTTGGCAAAAATTTATGCATAAATTTTATGATTACGGCGATATTATGTTAGCCATATTGGGATGTTTGTTTATAACCCTGTCTTTGACATTGTCGTGGCGTTATATAATTGCTCACAAAAAGCTTCAAAAGTTGGTTTTGGTAAAAACGGCTCCGGTATTGCGTTATTTGTATAAAGCTAAGTTTGATATTGTTTCGGCTTGCGGATTTTTGTTGGACATATACAGGAAAAATTTGATTGACATTCAAAAGTCAGAAGAAACAATCTTGTTGATAAAACGCACGGACAATTTCGGCAACTTGGCTAAATATGAGCGTACGGCTATTAAAAAATTGTTCCCGGGACATGAAACAATTTTTAACGTTACCAAAAATAATCGTTTGACGTTCTCTCGTTTTATGAAAGCATTAAGAAATGGTTTTAACAATCAAATGTCAAAATTCAAATTGAAGTTGATTATCGGCTATGCATTGATTTGTTTGGTAATGTTATTGTTAACAGCTGCTTTTATCTCCTATTTTAAGATAAACTCAGGATTGACTCTGACTATATCGGGAAGTGTTTTAACAATATGTTGGTTACTGTTGTTGCTTTGGAATGTATCTCTTCCCGGTTGGTTAAAGGCAATATGGAGATTTATAATTATTGATACCTGTATTGTAGGTACGATTTTAATGTCAACAGTGATCAGTCCGATAGCTGCGATAATTTTAATGCTTTCGGAAATTGTTATTATGGTGTCAATGTATTTCTATGAACAAAGGCGTGGTTTGATGAGTTATTATATTGAAGACATAACTAATTACAGAAATAATATTCTTAATAATACTGATAGTATTACTTTGGGTAAAAATTTCTTAAATTATCAGGCAGCCATTTGGGCTTTGGAGTTGGATAATGAGATTAAACCGCTGAAAGACAAAGAATATTATAAAATTCCGGTAATGCATGATATTGTTAAGGTTATAAAAGAATAACCGAAAGATGTTTTATTAGCCGCATTAAAAGCGGCTCAACCATAACGTAATATTTGAAATGTCACCTTTTTAGAGAGCTAAATGAGGCAAAGTAAAAGGACTGCGTATCTTAAAAAAATTCGAAGCTACCTTACTTCGTTCGTTCCACTCTCTTAAGGGCATGACAATAACATTCAAGATGTCACCCCTGAGCCAAATGAAAAGAGGCAAATAAGAAGCTCTCGAATCTAAAAAGAATTCGAAGATGCCGTACTCCACTCACTTCTTTTGCTTAAGGGCATGACAAAATATGGGATAGGGGCAGTTAGTTACTGCCCGAATTCCACGTCATCACTTCGTTATTGATTGTCCCGTTGTTAAAGATATTCGGGATAGCAGTAATATCGTCCCAAGCATGTTCACCAATACTCCACTCACTTGCATCAATATCACCACTGTATGGATTATCCGGATCAAAAGTCTGCAAGTAATTGCCGGTATAATTATCATATATATAATCGCCGGTTTCTTCATCGATAACATAGCTAAATTGCAAATCCTTTAAGTTGACGATTTTAGCAGAACCGCCATCGCTGCTGACCCAATAGACTACGCCGATGGCGATCTTAGATGAATCATATTCGTTCGCTGAACCATAACTTAAGTCACTATACATCACATCACCGATTTGCGGTTTATCAACATTATTGTTGAATTTATTTTCTAAAGCTAAAGACAATCGAACACCGTATGTCTCCATCTTATCGGTGTAGCCGACTCCAGCATTATTATTAGTCACATCGATATATAAAACATTAGGTGCATAATACTCAGAGGACGAATGATAACTATGGTTAATTTGGGAAACCTCAACCCCTTGAGCAGCAAGACTTTGCAGAGTTTGGTTAACTTTGGTCACATTCTCACCGGTGGCAAATCCACTGTTGAAATCGTTAAATTCATTAACATTTTTAATATGTTGCAAGAATCCTTCGACATCATAGCCATACATATCCATCAATTCACCGATAGCAGGTAAGTACCACTTGCCTTGACCGAAATTCTCATCATTAGCGGCAACTCTGGGAGCATAGAATCGAGTAGCGGCATAAGCGGCTTGAGCATCTTCGCCTAATTGGTCAACAATTGCTCGGGTATAGGCTTTACCATTGTGTAAAGGTCCGTATGTCAAAGGCTCTTGATCACCGCCGTCATCATCTTCTTCGTCTTCCGGTTCATTCTCAATATTCTCGGAATCTAACAGACATACATCATTTGAAACAGAAGAAGTACCTAAATTACCGTCTGCTACTGCTTTACTCCAATGATTCCAAGTGTAAAAATAGTTACCATCACCTAAATCAGAAATTTCACCATCGGTAGGAATATTGATTTGCTCACGCAAATCAAATATCTCTTCTTCATTATTATATGTTATAGATCCGGCTAGAGAAATTGAGTTATCGTATTGAGGAATCATTTCATAGCCAGTTTTCCTACAGGTACCGCTGTAGGGATGTTCAAAATCAGTGATCCAGATATCACTATTTTCCGTATCATTAAACTTGCATACGATGCCGCTCAGATTGATAATGCGAGCCGAGCCACCGTCTTCACTCACCCAATAAACAATGCCGACCGGAGTTTTGCTGCCGTCATAGTCTGCAGCACTTCCATAGCTTAAATCAGCATACATCACATCACCGATTGCCGGTTTGACAGCTTTGTCTCGAAAACGATTTTCCAATATTGCGGAAAGTCGGTTAGGGGAGTGTTTAGTATTTCTAGCAATAGTTTCTGCCTCATTGATGTACTGATGTTTTTGATAATCATAGGAACCTGTATCCTCTACAGTTAGACTACCACCCATCAAAGTCACCAATCCTTCTGATCCGGTTATAATATAAAAATCTCCTTCGCCCCCCGGATTTGAACTTTGTACATCGTTAACAGGCGAAGCTGTAACTCCTTTATCGGCCAGAGTTTGCAAAGCATTGTTGACTAAATTGAGTTTTGTACCAGTATAACCGGCGGCGACATTATTACTTGAGGTAATCTCATATAAGGTATTTGATGAGACATAGTCTGACAATTTATTCCAATCCCAACCCACTAAATCCATTAACTCACCGATTGCAGGAATATACCATTTTCCCTGACCGAAATTCGAATCATTGGCTGTAACTCCGGGAGCATAAAAATAATATGCATCCACAAGTGTTCCAAAAATTTCATCTTCAGAAATTTCATCATCAAAAACAGGAATCCCTTGACGATGAGCAAATTCTATGAGTTTTCGGGTATTGCCGCGCCCATCAAACAAAACGCTCATCTCCAAAGGAGTACCTTCGGGAATATTGTCCCAAGCATTGTTAGGAATCGCTTGGATGTCGACAGGAGTGCCAGAACTTAGCCATTTGACCGGCGATGCCGAAGCTTCTCTGCAAGATATGATGCGGACGATGCGTTTGTCCGGCGATATATAATAAACTACACCGACCGGATAGTCTCCACTATAGGCATTATAAGTGCGCCAAGGTGAAACTAAAGGATTACCAGTATAACTAATCGGAAAATTGACACTTTCCAAAGCCAAAGAGACTAAACTGCCTATTTGAGGAGTTTCACCGACAAAAATAGGATCACGTAACATAATGACCGGACGGACATAAATGTCCTCTTCCGGATTTTGCTTATTGGCAATTTTGATTTTTTTATCTGCCGAATCCCAATAATAAGCCTCATTGGCATTAACTTCCGAAGAAGTCCAGAGACGCGGAGTGGTTTGCTCTATAGTTGAACATTTGGTATCCATGCCAATATATTTGCTGAGAGAACCAGTAGTTCCGTATCCGCCGTTGTCACTGGTGGATACTTGTTTTAGAGATTCTTCAACATAATCATAATTGATGCCGGTAATACCGGAGGAAGCGGTAATCGAACTCATATTGGAAAAATCAACGCCGCTCAAATAGAGCATTTCACCAGCAGATGGCAGATACCATTTACCTTTGCCGAAAAAAAGGTGACTAGAACTGGCGGGACCTATATAATCAACGGCTAATTTAGCAGCTTGGGCCTTCGTGCCGTGTTGCTTGATAATGGCATCGGTATATTCGCGTCCCTTGAAGGCATTACTATAGTTAGCATATTCCGGTTCTAATTGAGCATCATTCGGTGCAACCGAATGTATCATCGGTGTACAGGTCATTGTAGTGCGAGGGCGTGCCGGATGGCGACAACTCGAACTATTGGGATTTATGGATGTACATCCCCAATTGTCTTTATTGATAGCGGCAATATGTACATCATCATAAAAATATCTCTGATGCTTTTCATTAACTACACTTACACGACGTGAAACACAGTTTTGAATATCTCCGCAATCTCCGTCAGGATTAGAAGGATCATAAATCCACTGATAGCCATCGCCGACAAATGAAACAGGTTTAACCGAAATAATGCGGACTAAGTTTTTATCATCAGAAATCCAATAAATAACGCCGACAGGATATCTGTTGCCTCCGTCATTGACGTTAAAACTGTCAGCCGATCCGACACTCATGTCAGTGAAAACGACGTCTCCGACATGAATATCATAATTACTAAAGCAACTTTGCAACATCAATACCGGACGAACATGGTGATACCATGACCAATAATTGCGTGTAGATTTGTTAGTGCCTGCCGTATATCCGCGCCATCCGGCAGAATATCTGTTTTGATATACACCGCTGGTGCGTTGATTAAAGAAAGTAGGGGCAGCCCAGAAATATGGTTTGGTGTTCCAACCATAAGAGGATGTCCAATGATCATAGGCTGAATAAGTGTAGTTGGTAGTGCTGCGCTTCTCGGGATGAAGGAAAGGATGGAAGTTTTCTCGACCTCCTTTATTAAGCAGAGTAAGCAGAGCGTTGTTAACCTTGTTATATGTTTCGTCGGTGATTTGCGTGTTATCATCAATACCGGTCATTTTACTGAAATCTGTTCCGCTTAAATAAAGCATTTCACCAACCGCAGGAAGATACCATTTACCCGAACCAAAATATTCGTGGTCGATGGGTATATATTTGTTAGGACGATAATGGACGGCAGCATAAGCCGCAGTTGCCGCCTCACCTTGAGAGTTTATAATGGCCTTAGTGTTTTCGATGCCGCGAAAAGCATTGGCATGCAAAATATATTCGGGAGATTTGTCATAAGGAGTAGCATTTGTTACCGTATGGCAAATATCGCTGACTTCGCCATACAGACAAGATTCATATTTGTTAACGCCATCAAGAGTGCAAGGTTCCCCGCGCCCTTCGTCGCCTTCGCATATCTTATAATTACCATTACATCTGCAGGATTTATATTTGGTGCCTTTATCATCAGTGCAAGCTTCACCATCTCCGATTTGACTATTGCTGGCGCAAGTTTTGTCATATTCATCAGGACACTTACAAGAAGAATAATAGACTGTACCATCATTAGTGCATGTTTCACCTAAACCAAGCGCCGGTTCAGCACATTGTTTGTAGACTTGAAAATCGCAAGTACAAGAAGCGTAAACTTGATCACCGTTATTTTTTATGCAAACATCACCTATGCCAACTAGGCCATTACCTACACAAGATTTCCATTCCGAAGGACAATTACAATTATAATAGCAGATTTTGCTACCAAGCTGATGGCTGTCACATTCAAAACCTGCAGGTTTGGTTTCGACCGCATTTTCACCATAGATATCTTTGCAACTAACTTCCTTATAAGAATTTGCAAACTCCACAAATAAACCTTTACCGTCTTCTCCCCCTTTTATATAGTCATAAATAGGAAGTATTCTGGCAAAAACATTAGTCGAAAAAAACAAAGTTACAGCGGTAAACAACAAAAAACGTTTCAAGGTAACAACTCCTATATCAGTAATCAATAAAAGGCATAATAACAGTACTAAAAATCTCTTAAAATGCAATACTTATCTTTTACGCTTTGTCATTTTTGCCTTTGTATCCATTAATACATAATATAATGTTTTTACTAATATTTTATTAAAATCGGATATTTTTGGAACGATGGTTACGATAAAAAAATGCTTGCCAGTTATTTTAATTTGCTGTAACCTTGTCGGCAGTTTTTTATTTTTTAACGGATGTAAAACAGATGATTACCTTAAATGAAATTCGTTCAACCTTTTTGAAATATTTTGAGAAAAACGGGCATAAAATCCTACCGTCTTCGTCGTTGGTGCCGAATAATGACCCGACTTTGATGTTTACCAATTCGGGGATGGTGCAATTTAAGAATATTTTGACCGGCAATGAAACCGCCGCTTTTACCCGGGCGACAACCTCGCAAAAATCAGTGCGCGCCGGTGGTAAACACAACGATTTGGACTCAGTGGGATATGATGTGCGTCACCATACGTTTTTTGAGATGTTGGGTAATTTTTCATTCGGGGATTATTTTAAGGATGAGGCAATTGCTTTTGCGTGGGAATTGGTAACCAAAGAGTTTGGTATTGACAAAGATAAACTGGCCGTGACCTATTTCAAATCAGATGAGGCCGCACGCGATATTTGGCGGAAAGTTTCCGGTTTGCCGGAGGACAGAATTATTCCGATTGCAACTAAAGATAACTTTTGGCAGATGGGTGATACCGGTCCTTGCGGTTATTGCTCGGAAATATTTTATGACCACGGACCGGAGGTTTGGGGCGGTTTGCCGGGAACACCGGAAGAAGACGGCGACCGATGGATTGAAATCTGGAATTTGGTGTTTGATGAATTTGAAGATTTGCCGGACGGTTCGCGTGTTCCGCTGAAACAGAGATGTATTGATACCGGTATGGGATTGGAGCGAATCGCTGCCATATTGCAAGGAGTTCATTCTAATTATGATATCGACCTTTTCCGCAACCTGATTAAGGCCATTGCCGATATGGCTAATTCCGATCCGAGCGGTGAATTACAGTCTTCGCATAATGTGATTGCCGATCATTTGCGTTCGATGGCTTTTTTGATTGCCGACGGAGTGTTGCCGTCTAATGAAGGTCGCGGTTATGTGTTGCGCAGAATTATGCGGCGGGCAATGCGTCATGTGCATTTAATCGGGGTTAAAGAACCGATGATTTATAAGTTGCTGCCGGCTTTGCAAAAAGAAATGGGTGATGCTTATCCGGAATTGTACAAGGCAGAGACATTGATTTCCGAAACAATTAAAAGTGAAGAAGAACGCTTTATTAAAACTATGGAAACAGGATTGAAACTGTTAGATGATGCAACAGAGAATATGAATTCAGGCGATGTGTTGGACGGCAAAACAGCATTTAAGCTGTATGATACCTATGGTTTTCCTTTGGATATGACGCAAGATGCTTTGAAGAATCGAAATATCAAAGTTGATGAGGACGGATTTAATGCCGCTATGGCCGAGCAAAAAGCTTTGGCACGCAAAAATTGGGCCGGCTCGGGCGATGCCGGAACCGAAAAAGTTTGGTTTGAGCTGCAAGATAAGCTCGGTTCGACCGAATTTTTAGGTTATACAACCTTAAACGCCGAAGCAACCGTCACGGCTTTGGTGCAAGATGGTAAATGCGTTGATGAAGTTACAAACGGAGAGTTTTATGTTTTGACCAATCAGACGCCTTTTTATGCCGAAATGGGCGGTCAGGTCGGTGATGTCGGTTTGATGGAAAATGCCGGATTTAAGGCTGAAGTTTCGGATACCAAGAAAAAATGTGAGGGGTTGCATGCACATTGGTGCAAAATTATCAACGGCAAGATTAAAACAGGCGATAGTGTGTCGTTGAAAGTTGATGCAGCTGCGAGAGCCAATATTCAGGGTAATCATACCGTTACTCACTTGTTGCACAAGGCTTTGCAAGAAAAATTCGGTGCGTCGGTTACGCAAAAAGGCTCGTATGTGGCCGCAGATCGGATGCGCTTTGATATTGCTTACGGCAAGCAGATAAGTTTGAGTGAACAACGAGAATTAGAGAATCGCGTTATCGAAATGATTCGTGCTAATTATCCGGTGGTTACCAAAATTATGAGCAAAGATGATGCCGTTAAAAGCGGAGCAATGGCTTTGTTCGGCGAAAAATACGGCGATGAAGTGCGCGTGGTTTGCGTGGGAGACGGAATATCAACCGAATTATGCGGCGGTACGCATGTCAGACAAACCGGTGATATCGGCGGATTTTGTATTTTATCGGACTCGGCAATTGCGGCAGGCGTACGTCGTTTGGAATGCGTGAGCGGAATCGGAGAAGCAAATCATTTGCGCAGTTTGGAAGATAAAGTAAAATCTTTGAGTGCGTTGTTAAAAGTCGGAGTTAATGATTTGGAAAGCCGAGTAGCGAATCTGCTGAGTGAACGCAAAGACATGGAAAATAAGATATTTGAGCTGAAAAAACAATTGGCTGCAGGAGGTTCAGCAGGTTCAGAGGCTGAAGAAATCAATGGCGTAAAACTGGTTGCGAAAAAATTATGCGATGTTGCACCTAAGGAATTGAAGGCGATTGCCGATGAATTTAAACAAAAATATCCGACAGATTTGGTGGTGGTATTGCTGGCGGAAAATGAGGGAAAATCATCTTGCGTTATTGCCGTCAGCGATAATATTAAAGATAAATTTTCGGCGGTTGATATGGTGAAAGCAATTGCGCAATTTTTAGGTGCACAAGGCGGAGGCGGACGTGCTGATATGGCACAAACCGGCGGTAGTGTTACGAATCGCTTTGATGAGGCAATTGAAGCTATTAAAAATTTGCTGAAAAATTAAAGTAATTTATCGACTTGATTCATCAATTGCTTGATTTTTGAAGCACTGGCAAAGAGAAGTTTTTCTTCCTGCGAATTGAGGTGCGGAGTAAGGACGCGATGAATTCCTCTTTTACCTATGACTGAAGGTAATGACAGACAAACATTATCAACACCGACAATTTTTTGATGAAGTGATGATACTGTAAGGACAGCGTATTCGTTGGAGGTTATGGCTTGGCAAATACGAGTGATAGCACCGGCAATACCGTAACAGGTTGCACCCTTACCTTCAATTATGCGATAGGCTGCATTGCGAACGTCATCATCTATTTTGCTCTTGACCTCATCAGTTAGAGGACAACCTAAATCAGCAGATAATACATCAAGCGGTAAGGTTCCGGCATCACCACTTGACCAACATAAAACTTCGCTGTCGCCGTGTTCACCCAAAACATTAGCATGAATAGATTTGGGAGATACTCCCAAATGATAACCTAAATCTGTGCGAAAACGTGCCGTATCAAGCACCGTTCCACTGCCGATAACATGAGATGCAGATAATCCGGTCATTTTTAGAGTTACATAGGTCATAACATCGACCGGATTGGTAGCAACAATCAATAATGCTTCAGATGCGTAACGAGATATTTGCGGGATAATTCCGGAATAGATTTTGACGTTACGTTCAAGCAAATCAATTCGGGTTTCACCGGCCTTTTGATTTGCGCCTGCTGTTATGACAATTATATCGCAATCCTGCAAATCAGAATAAGTACCGGCTTTGATTTTGTTACCGTCGGCAAAGGGCGCGGCATGAGCTATATCAGCAGCTTCTGCCGAAGCTTTTTGGTGATTTATATCGACCAAAGTTATTTTACGCGCGACTCCTTTCATCATCAAAGCAAAAGCTGTGGCCGCACCGACCGCACCTGTACCGATAATTCCTATTTGCATAATTTTTCTCCCAAATTTTCAAATAAAAAAACTGCCTAATCCAAATCGGCAGTTTTTATAATTTTAAATTCATATTTAGTCGATGACTGTTTCGCCTTCATCTGCCGTAGCTTCAGGATTTTCTTCAACCACGTCTTCGGCAACAACTTCATCTGTAGTGCCATCACTTGTGGGTTCTTCATCAACAACAACTACATTTTCTTCAGCTTCATTGGCTGTTGCAATAACTTCTTCAGAAACATCTTTAGTAACTTCTTCAGCAACTGTTTCAGGTGCAGTTGCAGAAGTTTGATTATTTTTCAAGACATAAGCAATAGCAATCAAAACTGCTAAAAGCAAAACTATATATAAAAATTTTTTCATGATAAGAAAGCTCCCTTAAATAAAAAGTTCTAGATAAAGATAATGCACGAAATAAAAAAGTCAATATTATTTATTAAGTTTGCAATTTTTACATAAAAAATAATCCGGTAATAATATTTATCCCCTTTATTTGTGTCGTAAAAACAACAGGTTGTGTGTTTTTTTGAAATAATGCTTGTAAATTGTGATAAAATAGTGCTAACTGGTTGGTGAACGCTTTCTCAAGGAAAGCTGTTAATTGTTTTAATTTTTTTGAGGTTTATACTATGACTGATACAGCAAATCGCGTTAAGAAAATCGTTGCCGAACATCTTGGCGTTGAAGAATCGAAAGTTACCGAAGACGCCAGCTTTATTGACGATTTGGGCGCGGATAGTTTGGATACAGTAGAATTGGTTATGGCTTTTGAAGAGGAATTCGGTTGCGAAATTCCCGATGAGGCTGCTGAAAAGATTCTTACTGTTAAAGATGCTATTGACTATCTTTCAAAGAATGCTTAAGTCTGTTAAGCTTTAATGAGAAAAATTAGTGAAACTCGCCTTGTTAATGTGGCGGGTTTCATTTGTTTTGGACTGCAAAGGCCGACGGTTTGATGAAATATTTATTGAGAATACTTTTATTATTGGTAATAGTTGCTTTTTTCGGATTATGGCGATTGCACATAGCCATATATAATGCCGGTCCGTTATTGGAAACAAAGTCAATAATGATAGGAAAAGGTGCTAACAGTTATTCGGTGGGGCGCGAGTTGCAGGAACAAGGAATTATTAACAGCGCAACACTTTTCAGAATAATGTCAAAAATATATGGAGCCGATAAAGCATTAAAAGCAGGCGAGTACCAATTTGCACCACATGAGTCGCTCTTCAACGTAATGCAAAGAATCGGCAACGGCGAGGTTATTTATCGCAAGATAACTTTGGCAGAGGGATTGACCGCAAGACAAATGTTAGAGATTATTGAAAATAATCCGATGTTGGACGGAGAAATAACCGAAAGTGCGGCAGAAGGCGAAATGTTGCCGGAGACTTATTCGTTTGTGCGGGGAGATTCGCGTGACAGCATTGTGGCACGTGCTAAAAAGGCAATGCGTAAGGCGTTGAAGGATATATGGAAAAGGCGTAATGTTAATTTACCACTTAAAGATAAAAACGAGTTGCTGATTTTGGCATCAATCATCGAAAAAGAGACCGGATTGCCGGAAGAGCGAGGGTTGGTGGCTTCGGTATTTGTGAATCGTTTGAAAAAGGGAATGAAACTGCAGACAGATCCGACTGTGATTTATGCTTTGACCGAAGGAAAAAGTGATTTGGGGCGGTTGCTCACCAGAAAAGATTTGAATTATGACAGCCCTTATAACACTTATGTTTATTACGGGTTACCCCCTGCTCCGATATGTTCGCCGGGAAAAGCGGCATTGCTGGCGGCGGCTAATCCAGAGGTGAGCGATTATATTTATTTTGTGGCATCGGGTAACGGCGGACATAATTTTTCCAGCAGTTTGAAGCAACATAACAATCATGTAGCTGCCTATCGCCGTAAAAGCAAATAAATATTTTCTTGACAAAAATGATGTAATTGATAGAGTCGAGGCAATTCATTTAATTATTAATTTAAAAAATATTTATTATGGAAAAACAAACAATTGAACAACAAGTAATTAACGTGATTGTTGATTACTTTGAGATGTATAACCCAGGGATGCATAACCCAGATGAAATTAAAAGAGATTCACTGGTTAACGATATCATGACTGACAGTCTCGATAAAGTATCTGTCATCATGGAGATTGAAAAATTTTTTGGTATTTCAATCTCCGAAGAAGAGATCGAAAGCCTTGAAACAATCGGTGATTTGGTCGATTTGGTTGAGAAATACGTTAACTGAAAATCCCCCTTTGTTCGAACAAAACGGACAAGGGGATTTTTTTGTTTATTGACTTTGAAAAAATAACGTTATAATTTTAATGTCATTCTTAATCATTATTATAATTATTGTTTAACTAATATTTTTTATTATGGCAAAAAATTTTAAAAACTCAGAGGCGGTAATGCAGGAATTACGGCCTTTGATTGCAGGTGCGCTCTGTAATGGTAATGGTGCCGATGGAATTAACCTGGGCACTGATCTGCGCAAAAATTTTCGCGTACTCAACCAACGCATGCGAGACTTAGGGGTAGAAGTCGCCGCTCATTTCGGTTGCTCTATTGCGCCGCAAGAAGCTCAAGGATGGCGAACCCCGAATGACATCATTGATGCATTAGTAAAGAAGTCAGTCGTGTCTTACAATGGCTGATCTCAACCCCGTTTTGATGAAATCAAACGGGGGTTTTTTTTTATTTTACGAATAAAAAAACTTGCATTTGTCAAATTTTGTGCTAAAAGTGGTGTATCAAAATATTTTTAATATATAATAATCATGAATATAAAATATGATTCGCTGATTGAAAAGGCGAAAGATTATAAGCTTAAATGGCCGGAGAAGTTTTTCGAAAACACCCATTCTTTTGATGAGGTCGCGGAAATGCTTGCCTTACTGTTATTCAAGAAAATCTTGGCCGAATGCCACCCGGAATTGGACATGGCAAAAGTTGACAAGACATCCAGTTTGTATGATTGGAATTTTGATTGGTTTGACCAGTTGGAATTACAGGCTAAACTGGAGGAATTGCTTGATACGACCGTATTTCCGAAGTCCAAAAAAGATTTTGAAGATTTGGCAATCGGGGAGATTTTTGAAGAATTTTCAATGGTCAATCAATTCATTAAAGCAATTAAAAAAATTATTATTAACTAAATACTATTGTAACATGAATAAAGGACTTATAAAAAAAATGCTTCTGGAAGCTCTCGCTGAACATTGCGGAGAGACAGAACTAACATTAAAATCACCGTTAAAGGAGTGTTTCCGTGACAAGGTCGAGGAAACTTGTTTCTACACCCAAATCGAGATAACCTTTGGTTTGGAAGAGATGACCGAGTCTGTCAGAAATGGATTCCAAACAGTCAATGATCTGGTGAAATACATTGAAGAAAATCAATAGCTTTTTCGCTCAACGTCCTTAAACTCTACAGCTCGGCTTTGCCGAGCTTTTTTTATGCCTGACCTAGAGTTTCCATCATATAAGGATAAAGTGCATCCGAGGGACTGACGCCTTTGGTCAGCACGGCTTTGAATACCGGATACATGCGCTCACATTCCTTGATGGCAATATCAATCATTTGAGCGATTTTATGCTCAAAAAACTCTTCGCCGTAATTAAGAAAAATAGAGTGCTTAAACACCGGCATATTTTGCTCGGTCCAGTAGGAAAAATGCCCTACCCAAAGGTTTTCATTTGCTAAAGCAAGCAACTCAAAAATTTTGCTGCGGTCGTCTAAATTGCTTTTAATATCTACCAGACAAGACATATGCAGACACTTCATTGCTTCTTCCCACGAAAAGAACAGCAACATATTATTCCACTTGCCTTGAACTTCGACAACCACCTCATTGGCACCGCGACGTTCCATTTCAAAAGAGCGAGCTCCGAAGATGTTTTCTACCATATCTATCGGATTTTCGTGAAAGGCTGTTTCTATAGCCGTCTGCATACTTAATCTCCTTTAAGATAAAAAATTAACATAATCCTAGGTTGCATTTTGCGAGTCGCAAAAGCAATTATCGAGTCGTTTTTTTCCACTTATTTTGTTTTTGTGGATAAAACTTTTAAATGTGAAATTATAAAAATCAATGAGTTAGCTTACAAAAAAAGTTTTTGATTTTTTTTAATGTGGATATATTATGCGCTATTAAATATTTTTTAATTTTTTGGTTAAATTGAAGTGAAAGAAATTTTGAAAGGGTTGGTTTAATATGATCGGACTGGCTTATCCGGAAATATCGCCGATAGCTTTTGCCTTAGGTCCTTTGGCTATAAGATGGTATTCGTTGGCTTATCTGTTTGGTATTGTGGCGGCATGGGTGATATTGTGCTATCATAATCGCAGATATAAACTCGGTTATGACAAAGCACAAATCGAAGATTTGGTTTTTTATATCACTATGGGAATTATTATCGGCGGACGTTTAGGTTATGCGATATTTTACGGCGGTGCTGATATGTGGCTTAAACCATGGCATCTTTTGGAATTATGGAAAGGCGGAATGTCGTTTCACGGCGGAGTGGTCGGTGTAATTATTGCCGCATGGATTTATGCCCGAAATTATAAAAAGTCATTTTTACAGATAACGGATTTAGTTGCTATTTATTCACCAATCGGAATATTTTTGGGACGATTGGCTAATTTTGTTAATGACGAATTGTGGGGAAGAGAAACCGATGTGGCTTGGGCGGTGCGTTTTCCGGCCGGCGGTTATATCCCCAGACATCCTTCGCAACTTTATGAGGCTTGTTTAGAGGGATTGGTGCTATTCATGTTGTTGAATTGGTTATGGAGCAAAGCAAGAATCCGCAATTGCTATGGAATTGTGTCCGGTTTGTTTGTTTTGTTATACGGAGTTTTCAGAATGAGCTTGGAACAATTTCGCCAACCGGATGCACAATTGGGTTTCTTCTTCGGTAATATAACCATGGGGCAAATGCTGTCGGTTCCCTTGGTTATTACCGGTTTAGTTGTGCTGTTTATTGCTTGGCGAGCTAAAAGAGTTTAATGACGAGCCGAGCGAGGCACCGGTGAGATTATGTTACCGCTGAATTTGAGTGTTTCGTTCATCGCTTTTTCGGCACGTGCAAAAACAATTTCAGTATTGTTATCGACACGTTTTTTTTCGGCTACCCCTCCGGATACGGTTATTTTTACAGGGATAGGATGTTTATGTAACATAAAATCCGTTGCAGCAATAATCCTGCGTACATTTTCAAGTTCGGCGTACATTTCTTTCATGTCATGTTTTTCGCGAACAATCACAAATTCGGCTTCAGAATAATTGTATAAAACCGCATCTTCAGGAAGTTTGGTTTGCAGCAGTTCTATGACTAAAGCAACCAATTCATTCTTTTGGCGTGTGGTCAGTCCTTTGTGCAAACCATCATAACTATCAATTTTGATTATACCCAAACTATATTTAGGCGGAAGATTACGTGCATGACGCAGATAGGATTTGCGATTGTATAAGCCGGTTACTTCATCATAAAAATAGTGATATATCAAGGTGTATACCATCATGGTTAAAAATATGACGGAAGCCACTCCAAAAAACAAACTTAATCCTATCGGATTAGCTGCAAGATAACAACCTAATCCGACTGCAATAAATGCAAACAGCATGCTGTAATCGTAGATATTTCCGGAGCTGACCGAATGGGATAGAGCCAATAAAATCAATAATAAAAATGCTCCTAAAGCCGTGATATTTATATCATATAAACGCCAACTAACCGCTATGTCACAGCGCGATAAAAATTCCACAACAATGTATTCTATCGCCAACAGCAATAAATATATGAATGATTTTTTTTCCAGAAAACGACGCGGCGGAATAAGGTAAAATACCATTAAATTAAGCGGTAATAAAACCACCAAATTGTTAAACAAAGAAGTGTTTAACATAGCTATACCGTTTTGTTTTTTCAGATAATTAATCAGAAGATAGACAATAAATATGCTTGCAGATGAGAAAGCTATGCAACCTTGATTGAAATTGATAAAAATTAGCAATAACAGAGCATTACAGATTAAAAATATTTTGTGATACAGCAATCCGTCATCAAAAGTCAGATTGCTGCTCCAAAGATAAGTGAACAACCCTACAACAAACAAAAAACAAGGCAAAAACATATTGCCGCATAGTTGCAAATATTTTTCTAACCGTTGCTGCATAATATCAAACTTTCCAATTCGTGTAATAGCAACGATTATGATAACAACAAAAGGTTAAATTTTATTTACGCATTTGATAATTGAACTGTCGCCGTAAGAATAAAAACGATATTTTTGTTCAATAGCATGGGCATAAGCTTTACGCATGGTATCAATTCCGGCAACCGCACAAACCAGCATAAATAATGTCGATTTGGGCAGGTGAAAGTTGGTTATCAACATATCAATAGACTTAAATTTATAACCGGGGGTGATAAAAATATCGGTTTCTCCGCAAAAAGGACGAACTTGACCTTGATTATCAGTTGCGGTTTCGAGCAGACGTAAAGAAGTTGTTCCAACGGCAATAACCCGTCCGCCTTGGGCTTTGGTTTGATTGATAATATCGGCAACTTCGGGAGTAATAATACCATATTCGGCATGCATTTTGTGATTGTCGGTATCATCGGTTTTTACCGGCAAAAAAGTTCCGGCTCCGACATGTAAAGTTAAGAAAACTTGCTTTATACCTTTGTTTTTGAGTTTGGTCATAACTTCCCGAGTAAAATGCAGACCGGCGGTCGGAGCGGCAACTGCCCCATCATGAGCAGCATATACGGTTTGATAATTTTCCTTATCATTAAATTGGTGCCATATCGAATCTTTGCCGGGACGATCACGCTTAATATACGGAGGAAGCGGCATAAAGCCGAATTGTTGCAATTTAAGCGGTAAATCATCGGATGCAACATTAAAATTAAGCAAAACTCCGTCTTCATCATCTTTTTTTAAGACTGTGGCAGAAAAATCCGAATCGACTGCAGAAATTTTATCATTATAAAATTTTATAATATCATCAACTTTCAAACGTTTGGCATTTTTGATAAAAGCCCACCAATTAAGCCCGTCTTCCGGATGATAAAGAGTAACTTCAACCAAAGCATCACCTCGCTGTCCGTAAAGACGGGCAGGAATTACTTTGGTATCATTACAAACCAAAATATCGCCTTCACGCAAAAGATCAGGCAAATCGCTGAAATGACGATCAGTTATTTTGCCATCCTCCGACAAATCAAGCAGACGCGAAGCATGACGAGGAGTAACCGGCTGCGAGGCTATTAATTCTCTGGGTAAATCAAAATCAAAAATTTCAACTTTCATAAAAGTTGTCCTTAAATTGTTAATCAAATTATTCGTTTTATAATGTATAGATGTTTTTTTTGCAATTGTTAATTTGAGCTGTTTGGCAATGCATATATTTTAAGGTTTGCTTTTTCCGCTTGGCTCAGAAATCCCAAACCCTGAGAAAAAATATTAATGTCATGCCCGTAACGAACGAAGCGAGCGTAGTTAGGCGTCTTTGAATTATTTTTATTTTTATATTTATGTTACTTTTGCGTGACCAAAAGTAACCAAAAGTCATTGGGATATTCGCAAAGCGGGCAAATATTAAAACGGCATAAGGCTGCGGCTGGCATAAGGCTGCGGCTTAACTTACACGCGACTAAAGCGCGCGACGTAAGCCGCATAAAGAAATATTGCCAGCCGATTTAATATTTGCTTTTTCCGCTTGGCTCATAAATCCCAAACCCTGAAAAAAATAATAATGTCATGCCCGTAGTGAGCGTTAGCGAACGGAGTCAGGCTTCTTCGAATTATTTTTATATTTACGTTACTTTTTGGCAACAAAAAGTAACCAAAAATTGTTGGGCGAAGCAGAGAATCTTTAGCTACTTTTGAATGGTCAAAAGTAGCACAAAAACCATCGGACTGTGATTTATGTTACTTTTGTGCGGACAAAAGTAA
>CACWKS010000014.1 GCA_902761535.1 uncultured Pseudomonadota bacterium | reverse complement strand
TTTACAAACCGGAGCTGATGATCTGGTTTTGGCAGATATGAATGAGGAATCGGCAAATTATCTCGCCTTGCAGACACGCAACAATTTAGCGGTTAATGCCCTGTCTTTGGCCGCCCAATCAGGAAATGCCGTATTAAAACTATTCTAATAAACAAAAACCTGTCATGCCCGAAACGAACGAAGTGAGTGGAGTAAGGCATCTTCGAATTATTTAAAAATTCGTAGACCCCTTATTCGCAACTTTCAGTTGCTCAGGGGTGACAATTAATTTGCCGAGATTGCTTCGTCACTATTGTTCCTCGCAATTGACAATTAATTTGCCGAGATTGCTTCGTCACTATTGTTCCTCGCAATGACAATAAAGGGTGTGCCGATTGAGGCATGACATATTTGGTCGTTTTGTTTTCGCCAATTGAGGCATGACATTTGCCTCGCCTCATTTCATTTGGCTCAGGGGTGACAGGTTATATTTTAATTGAGAAGGGATAAATTTAAATCATTTTTTTTCATTAAAACGGCAAAATGATTTAATCGGACAGGAGGTACAGTCAGGCTTTTTGGCTTTACAAATATAACGTCCGAATAATACTAACCAATGATTGACGTAACGGCGATATTCATCAGGTAATTTGTTGAGGTCAGCTTCAACTTCCAGAGGAGTTTTGCCATCGCTTAAGTCAAGCCTTTGGGCGAGGCGTAAAACATGAGTATCGACAGCTACAGTCGGTTCATTCCACCACACATTAAGCAAAACGTTGGCGGTTTTGCGGCCTACACCGGGCAGTGTCTCTAAAACATCGCGATTGTGGGGAACTTCGCCATGATATTCTTTTACCAAAATCTCGGACATGGCAATGATATTTTTAGCCTTATTGTTATATAGTCCGATGGTTTTGATATAATCTTTTAATTTCTCAAGTCCGATATCAAGCATAGCTTGAGGGGTATCGGCAATTTTGAATAGGTTTTGAGTGGCTTTGTTTACGCCTTTGTCGGTGCTTTGGGCGGACAGCATTATGGCTACCAAAAGAGTGTAGGCGTTGTGATATTCAAGCTCACTTTGTGGGTGGGGATCTTGCGCCTTAAATACATCAAGAATTTTTTGAATTTCTTTAATCGGTCTCATGCTTTTACTCCTCCGGCTCCGGCTGCTTTGGGCGCATTTTCGTCTAAAGGCCAACGCGGACGCGGTTTGAAATCCAATTCGCTAAACATATTGTTAAGGGCATGTTCTACTCCGGCCCAAGCAATCATAACACCATTGTCGGTGCAAAGATTGACCGGAGGTGCGGCAAATAACAGATTTGAGTGGTCACAGAGTTCTTGTAACCGTGAACGCAGGTAAAGGTTAGCGGCAACTCCGCCGGCAACAACCAAATGTTGACCGGAAGGATAATTTGCCTTGAAATAACGAATAGCACGTTCCAATTTATGAACAAATACATCAGCCACGGCAGTTTGAAAACAGGCACAGATATCAGCAACATCGCGTTTGCGCATAATAGCATGTTCAATTATGCCGTCGGGAGAATAAGATTCAATAATTTTGCGAACGGCGGTTTTGAGTCCGGAGAAAGATAAATCGCAATCAGGCGAATTGTATAGAGGACGCGGCAGAACGAATCGCGAAGCATCGCCCAGTGAGGCCATTTTTTCAACCATCGGTCCGCCGGGATAGCCAAGTCCCAACATTTTAGCAACCTTGTCAAAGGCTTCGCCGGCAGCATCATCAATAGTGGTGCCGAGACGTTTGAATTTTCCTACTCCCTCAACAACCAATATTTGGCAATGACCACCGGAGGTAAGCAATAAGAGATAAGGATATTGTATATCAGTATGCAAGCGAGCGACCAAAGCGTGAGCTTCTAAGTGATTGAGGGCAATAAAAGGTTTGTTTAAGGACAAGGCTAAGGCTTTAGCTGCCATAACGCCAACGGTAACTCCGCCGATTAATCCCGGACCGGCGGCAACGGCAACAGCATCAATATCTTGAGGCGAGATATGGGCAGACTTAAAAGTGTCGTCGATGATTTCATCAATATGTTCGAGATGGGCACGGGCGGCTAATTCGGGGACTACTCCGCCGAAATTTTTATGCTCGCTTTGGGTGAGCACAGTGGAAGCTAAAATTTCTTTGCGGTCGTTTACCAAAGCGGCGGCGGTTTCGTCACAACTGCTTTCAATTCCGAGGACTAACATTTTTTTTGCACTTCTTAAAATTTAAATTGTTGTTGCTTATTTGATGATATTATATACACTATTAAATAATTAATGCCAAGTGTTTTCATCATAAAACGGAGAAATTAATATGCCTAAAATCAAATCAGAGACTAATCAGAATGTTCAAGCGGCTCAATCAGGTTTAAGTTTAGGAAAAATATTGCGTAGCATTGTGTGGTTGGTTATTGTGGGTGCGTTGGGCTACGGAGCTTGGTATTATAGAGCAGAAATCAAAAATCAACTTGATGAACTGATGAAGGCAAAACCTGATGAAGTGATGAGCGGACAGGTTAATGATTTGCAACAACAAGTGTTTGATTTACAGAATAAATTGCAAGAGGTGGAATATGTTGCACATAATCCTGATTTTTCACTAATGCAAAAGCGAATCGATGATATTCAACAGATTAGTGTTAATACCATTAAATCAAAAGCAGATGTTGATGCGTTGTTAGGTTTGGTTGTGAGAATGGATAATGCGGAAGAAAAATTGCGCGAGTTGGCAAAGGTGTCAGATGAAGGAGCTTTGATTTTAACGGCTGCAATGTTGGTAAAGGAAGCCGGGGAGCGTGGAGGAAAATTTGTTTATGAAGCGGAAGTTTTGAGTGAAGTCGTCAAAGGAAATGTTAAAGTTAAAGATGAAGTTGCCCGTATAGAAGAAATTGCAGCACAAGGCGTTCCGTCGGTGGGAGAATTACAAAAAGAATTTGTTGATGCTTATTTAAATAAATATCCCGAACCGGTTGAAGAAGTTGATACTGCTACCAACTGGAAAGAGCGGGTTTATAATCAGTTGCATAAAATTATCAAAATTAAGAAAAGCGATGAAAATACTGAAGATGTTAAAATAGAGCCGAGTGAAGAAGATAGAGCTTGGAATATCGTTCGTGATTTTGTGTTGTCAGGAGAGATTATTCGTGCGGTGGGAATCGCCGAGAAGCCGTTAAATCATACATTGTTGGAGAATGAACGATTTAAGGCTTGGTTGCAAAATGCCAAAGTTTATAAGGATTTTTATGAAAGCATTTCTCGGATTACGGCTAATGGTTTAGCGGTGATGAAGGTTAAATTTTTGCAAAACTAAAATAATTTTACTGCAGCGAAACCGGCGATAAGCAATATTAAAAATAATACTGATAACTTGCCTAGATGTTTGTCGATGAAGTATTTCATCGGCTCGCCGTATTTTTTTAACAGCCAGGCTACTACGAAAAATCTTAAACCGCGGGCGAGAATCGAGGCAATAGTGAATACAAATAAGTCAAGGTGAACTACTCCGCTGGCAATAGTTATAATTTTATAAGGAAACGGGGTTATTCCGGCACCGAAAACAATCCAAGCCCCATATTGATGATAATAATTTTCAAAGGTGTGAAATTTATCTAAAGCATTATAAAATTCCAGAATCGGCTCGGCAATTTTATCAAAAGCAAAAACTCCGATAGCATAGCCGAAATATCCGCCGATCAGGCTGGCAAGAGTAGCAACAGAGGCAATTTTCCAGGCTTTGTTGGGGGTGGCTAAAATCATGGGGATAAGCATGATGTCAGGGGGAATCGGAAAAAACGAACTTTCGGCAAAAGCTACTAAAAACAGCCAGAACATCGCATGAGGCGAGGCTGACCATTTGAGCATTACGTTATAAGTTTTATGAATAAGATTTTGAAAAAATTTCAACATGGCGGTAGATTAAGTTTATTTTTATTATGCCGCCAATAGTAGAGAATTTATTGCATAATGCAACAATTTTCTGCAATGTCGATTATTTTTTCCAAAGTTCGCGGTTTATAAATGTAGTCAATCGGAGAAGATTGAGCAAAATAAGGAAAATCTTTACTGCCGCTCATAACTGTATAATGCGGAGAATGTTCTATTTTTGAATTTATGGTTTCAATAATATCATCGGGAGTAGCCGGAGAAAATTGTTCATCAATAAATATCCAATGCGGTTCAACGGTACGGGCATATTTAAGCAACAGAAAAAGATTGTCGGTAGCAAATACTTGGCAGCCTTTGTTTTTTAGCAGAGTTGAATAAAGTTTTAGAAAATCTTTATCTCGATCAAGCATAAATACGGCACATTTATTCATCTTTTCATGCTCCAGAAGATTGTTTTTTATTAATATATAGTATGCAACAGGTCAATTTAAATAATAATCGAGATAATAAACATAAAAAAAACTCCGACAAGATGTTTATTAGCCGGAGTTTTTCCCATGAATAAACTTTTTTTTAACGACGTCTTAAGAATGAAGGTATTTCTAAATTTACCTTATCTTCTTCGTTTGATCCCAAATCGGACATAACCGGCTCTTGAGTGCGAACTGGTTGGTGCTGTTGGTTGCGTTTGTTGATGGAACGTCCGGTCATTATATCTATAAAGCTGCGTCTACGGTGTGGTTCAGGTTCATTTACAATTAATTTTTCTTCTTCCTCAACCTTTTTATTATTTACAATAGGTGTAGCAATCGGAGCAGGAAACAGTTCAGGTTCTTGTTTAGGCATTTCCAAAGCAGTTTTTGGAACAAATATATCCTCATTGTCGGGTTGCGGATATTCGTTAGCGATTTGAGATTCTGCTGCACTTGGCTCAGATATGGTTACAGAAGGAGTTTTATTTATAATGGCTTGGAAAAGTGCTGATGAATTAGGCATATTATGCATCACATCGGATTGCTGCAGATTGTCAAAATCATCAATATGATTGGTTTCTTGCGGCAATTCTTCCGGTTGTTGGGAATTGATAGCCACAATTTCAGCAGTTTCAGCCATATCTCCGGATATTTCCTGCAGGACTTGAGCCAGATTTTCTGCGTTATCCGTCTTTTCATAATTTGTTTCTGTGTTGCGAACGGTTTCTGTTTTAGATATATTTACAGTTGTCGTTTGCGGTTCGCTTTTTTTAAGATTGTTTTGCGTGTTTGAAGTGCTTCTGGCACTATCGTTAATACCGGTGGCAACTATAGATACACGAATCTTGCCTTCCAGGTTGTCATCAAAGCTAGAACCGAATATAATGTTAGCATCTTCATCAACTTCATCTTTGATACGATTAACAGCATCATTGATTTCCATAATGGTAACATCTTGGCTGGCGGTAATGTTAATCAATACGCCTTTGGCACCTTTCATTGAACAATCATCAAGTAAAGGATTAGATAAGGCTTGTTCAGCGGCTTTGATGGCTCGATCTTCGCCATCAGCTTCACCGGTACCCATAATGGCTTTTCCTTGGTCTTCCATAATAGCTTTTACATCGGCAAAGTCCAAATTAATCAAGCCCGGTTTCATCATCAAATCAGTAATAGAACGAACGCCGTCATAGAGAACGTTGTCGGCCATTACAAAGGCATCAATCAAAGTGGTATCTTTGTTGGCAATACGGAATAAATTTTGATTAGGAATTACTATTATGCTGTCAACTTCTTTAGTAAAATTGAGCAGAGCCGTTTCAGCAGTTTGTGAACGTTTTTTACCTTCGAATTGAAAAGGTTTGGTAACAACACCTACAGTTAGAATGCCTTGTTCTTTAGCTGCTTTGGCAACTACCGGAGCAGCACCTGATCCGGTTCCGCCGCCCATTCCGGCAGTAATGAATACCATATTGGCGCCTTCTAATTCGCGTTTGATGTCTTCCAAAGCTTCTTCAGCGGCAATTTTACCGATTTCAGGACGAGCTCCAGCCCCTAAACCTTTAGTGGTGGTTAAACCGAGCTGAATACGGCGTTGAGTTTTAGAGTTTTCCAAAGCTTGAGCATCAGTATTTGCAACAATAAAGTCGATACCTTCCAGCTTTTTTTCAATCATGTTGTTGACGGCATTACCTCCACCTCCGCCTACACCGATTACGGAGATGCGCGGTTTAAGTTGAACAACGTTTTTTTCAGGTACAGCCAATTTAATACTCATGGAAATTCTTACTCCTATATTTTATTCTTGATAACAAATGTTGAGTAGATTATACGATGAATAACTTAAGGTTTGGTTACTAAAATTGAAAAAAATGAAAATTTTTATCCCCACAAAGTTTTCAGCCACAGGTTGATATTGTTCCATAGTCCTCCATCTTTAGAGGGGGATTTTTGAATAATTTTCTTGGGATGCAGTTCACTGTAGTTGATGCCGAATAACAACATTCCCAAAGCAGTTGAAAAAGCGGGATTGTTTAATGTTTCCGGTAAGTTGGCAATATTTTTCGGACGCCCCAAACGTACGTGCTTATCCAATATCATTTCAGCCACATCGACAATTCCTGATAACTGAGAAGCACCACCGGTTAAGACTACGCGGTGAGAAGTATTATCGGCCAAACCGATATCAGCCAATTTGCGACCGACCATTTCGAATGTTTCTTCAATGCGAGGAGCGATAATGTTGATAAGTTCGGATTTAGGAATTTGTTTAATGCAACTGTCATCTTCTTCGCCGACCGGATATACGTTAATGGTATCAAGGTTGTCTTGAGAATTTAAGAATGCCCATCCGTGTAATGTTTTAAGGCGTTCGGCATGAGAAAATGAAGTGGATAAACCATAAGCAATGTCATTAGTCACATTAGCACCGCCAACAGGAATCGATGCAAAATAAACCGGGTGACCGTTATGGAAAGTGGTTATGGAAGTGCTTCCGCCACCCATGTCAACAACAGTTGCTCCCATTTCTTTTTCATCATCTACCAGACAAGCCAGTCCTGAAGCATAAGAATTGAAAACTTTGCCACTGATTTCCAAATGAGCGTTTTCGGTTACGGTATTGAGATTGCGGCATATATGTTCGGGAACTAATCCTAATAAAATGTTGATGGATAACTCTTCGCCGAACAAATTACGCGGATCTTTTATCAATTCACCTTTATCCAAACTGAAACTATTGTGGATACAATGGATAAGACTGTATTCTCCAATGTCAATCTTTCCGGTACTTTTATAATATAGTTTTTCTAATTCGTTATCACCGATGGGACGATTTTTATTTAAAGGAATAGAGGCTGATTTTTGCAAACTGCGAATTTTATCACAACCGATGCTTATGATAACTTTATCAATTGTTTCGTTAGCCATTTGTTCGGCATCTTGAACGGCATTGCCTACGGAAAGGGTTGCTTGAGCAATATCGGTGATTACTCCGTTTTTAATACCTTTAGAAGCATTGTAACCATAACCGATAATATTGATTTTTTTGTCTTTAGAAATGCGTGCGATGACACAACTTACCTTAGACGAACCGATATCTAAGGTAGCAATGGTTGCTGCTTTTCCAAAAGTATGCGTCAAATATGCCTCCGTTTTTTATGTTACAGCGCATGGTTTTTATTTTGATTTTTGATTATAGAACCACCTTTGCGCATTTTAACAATCGTCTTATTGGGTAATCTTAAATCAAGGATGGTTAATTTACGTTTAAGAATTGCAGAGGTTTTATCCAAATTGATTAATTTTGTTAAAGCTGAAGTAAAATTTTCAGCAGGAAGTTTAACCGTAACACCTTTATTTATATCATTAAATATAAGATTCCAACGTCGCTTTGATACATAGACGGCAGCCTTGAGGCGAGGCAGGTAAGATGCGTCAATTTGACGAATTGTTTCTAACAGATTAATCAAATGTTCGGGGGCTTCTTCACCTACTATTAACATAATCGGAGAATCAGGAGTATATTCAGCTTCAATAACATAACCGTTATAATCAAGAGGGTAGAATTGTTGATTAAGTTGCCATAAAGCGAGAACATCTTTTTCTTGAATATTTATTTGTAAGATATTGGGAAAAAATGAACGTTTGACGGTTACATCGCGTACCCAAGGCAAATTTTCAAGGGTTTGTTTAATTTGGGCGGTATCAATATTTAAAAAATTGTCACCGCGCTTCAGATTAAGTGCCTTATCAATTTCTTGAGTTTGGGTGCGAATGCGTCCGCTGATAAGAATGTCTTGCAATTCGAATCCATGATTTCCGATAAAATCAACTATTAAATTACGTGTGTTTTTTAATTGGGACTGAATAATTTTTTGTTTCAAAATAATGGTGCCGGCAGCCAATAAAGTTATTACGGTAAGAATAAACATAGTGCAACGAAGACGGGCAGGCCAAACGCGCGTTATTTTCATAATGTTTGAAGATTGTTCCTGTTTATCAGACATTTATTTTTTTACACCAACTTTTTTTATTTCCCATTCCAAGGTAATGGAAGTTGAGTTTTTAACATTGCGGATGATTTCTTCTCCGAGAGTTTCAATGTCTTGGGCGGTTGCTTTTCCGGTGTTAATTAAAAAATTGCAATGAATATCGGAGACTGCGGCACCGCCGACGATTAATTTATCGCTTCCGGTTTTTTTTATCAATTCCCATGCACGCAATCCATCAGGATTCTTAAAGGTAGAGCCTGCAGTTTTAGCATTAATCGGTTGACTCTTAAGACGATAATCTTTGTGTTCTGCTAAAATACGGGAAGTTTCCATAGCATCTTGAGGAAATACTTTTAGTGTCATGGCGGTGACAATCCATTCTTCGGGGAAAAAACTGCTGCGGTATCCGAGATTAAAATCTCCGGCATTAACCTCGTTTTCTTCACCATTTCCATCGATTATGGTTGCACTGACCAATACGTCTTTAAGTTCCTTGCCAAAACATCCCGCATTGGTACGGACTGAACCGCCTAGGCTTCCGGGAATCGAAACCAAAAATTCCAGTCCTCCTAAATTGTTATCCAACATAATTTTTTTCAATTCACTGTTTTTCATACCGGCACCGCAGGTAATGGTATCATCATGCAGCGACCATTTGTGATAAAATTTGGAATTGAGTTTGATGACAACTCCGGGAATACCACCATCTCTTACCAGAAGATTAGAACCACTGCCGATTAAAAAAATCGGTAAATTATAAGGTTTGTTTTTCATAAACCAACTTAAATCCTGATTATCGGCAGGATAATACATGACTTCAGCCGGACCGCCGACACCGAACCAAGTATGTTTGCTGAGAGGTTCATTTTTGATATATTGCCCTTTGACTTGAGGAAGAAGACTAAGAATATCAGAATTGTTTTTTCCAAACATATTATTATCCTCGATTATTTCAGTTTTAATATTGCATCGGCAAGCCGTTTGGGAGCATCAATGATAGCACAGTTTTTAGCATTGACGGAAAGCTGTTGCAGTTTTTCCGGATGTTGTAAAAATTCGCTGATACGAGAGTGAAGCAGAGCAGCATTAAAATCTTTTTGTTCAATAAGAACGGTACCACCGCAATCATTTAGTTCTTTAGCGTTATAATATTGATGATTATCAGCGGCAGTGGGAAGCGGAACCAGTATGGAAGGAACACCTGCAGCAGCAATTTCATAAACCGATGAAGCACCCGAACGGGAAATTATTAAATCAGTTTTAGAATAAAGTTCGTTCATGTTATTGAAAAACGATGATATTGTTACCGAGCAGGAAAGTTGGGCATAAGCTTTTTCAATTTCGGCTTCATCTCCTTTACGGCATTGTTGATATATAATAAATTGTTTTTGAATATTGTCATCGAACAAAGCAATAGCTTGAGGGACTACTTCGCCAAAAATTTTGGCTCCTTGCGATCCGCCTAATACCATGATGGTGAAAGGACGCTTGTTATTCCAAGTTTGATAGGGGTGATTGTGCAGTTGAATAATATTTTCGCGAATCGGCATACCGCTTAAAAATTCTTTGGCGCGGGAAGGAGTATTTTTAACGTTGCGAAAACTTTGTGCCGTGCAGGCAGCAAATCCGGACAAGATGCGATTGGTGCGGCTCATTACCGAATTTTGTTCATGAATTACTAAGGGAATGCGTAACAACAAAGCAGCAACGGCAGTCGGAAAAGAAGCATATCCGCCGAAGCCGACAACAGCTTTGGGGCGATTGCGGAGCATATAAAAGGCAGCTTGGAAGATTCCCAAGCCGACTTTGCATAAACTTTTGACTTTGGTGAACACTGATTTGCCAATTACACTACCGGATAAAATAGTTTGAACGGGGAGTTGCTTTAATAGTCCATGATAATTGTCTAATCCTCGCGAATCGGTAAAAAACATCACTTGGCAACCGCGTTGCTGTAATTCAACGGCTAAAGTTTCGGCAGGGTAAATATGTCCGCCGGTGCCTCCGGCAGTTAAAATGATGAGGTTATCGCGAGATGATTTCATTGTCTTTGTTCTCCGCATGTACATTTTTACGAGTTAAGGCTAATAATATACCGATACAGATGGCTGTTCCGCCGAGAGAAGATCCGCCGCTGGATATAAGCGGTAAGGCCATACCTTTAGTTGGTCCTAATTGCAAGGTTGATGCCATATTGATTAATGCCTGAAGTCCAAAACTTACGGCCAAACCGCAAACAGATAAAACGATAAACATATTTTTTTCTTTGGAACTTATAATCATAGAACGCAGGACTATGACCGCATAGGCAGCAACAATCATTAAACAAAGCAACATACCATATTCTTCAGCAGCTACCGGAAAAATAAAATCGGTATGAGCATCGGGAATATGCATTTTAACAACCCCTTCTCCCGAACCTACGCCAAACATGCCGCCGTTTCTGAAGGCATCAAGCGAACGTTTAACCTGATCGGCCGGTTCGCCTAGGAACATACCACTGATCATTTGATTGAAACGGATTTGCACGTGCGGCAAAGCAAAATATGCAATAATCGGGATAGGAGCAATTATAGCTGCAAAAATAAAAAACAGTTTTAAGGAAATGCCGGCCAAAAACAGTTGAACCACCCAAACGCCCGCAACAACAGCAGTCATACCAAAATCAGGTTGAAGTAATAACAACAGACAAGTCAGACCTAAAAGTGCAAAACTGATGATAATACCGGGAAAATTTTTGTATTGACGTTGCATTTCAAACAGCCAGGCAGTGCAAACAATGAATAACGGTTTCAAAAATTCGGAAGGTTGGATTTGGATACCTAAGTTAATCCAACGGCGAGCTCCTTTTACATCATGTCCGAAAAAAATGGTGGCGATAAGTAAAGTAATGGTGCATACATAGCCTAATATGGCCAAACGACGGGTCCATTGCAAGTTTTGCATGGAAAAAAACAACAGTAAAAGACAAGCCAGGCAAAGATAAACACTGTGGTGGAGGACAAAGAAGTAAGTCGGGCGGTGGTAATGCTCAGCAATGGCCGGAGAAGCCGAAAAAGATAGCATAAATCCGCACAAAGTTAGAAAAGCAACCATAAGTAATAAAGGTTTGTCAATGGTCCACCACCAACGAGCCAAAATATTGCGACTAGAACGACTGAATGACAAATCCATAACTTTATCCTTTATAACAATGCCGACAGTCCGATTAACCCCATAACCAGTCCGACTAACCAAAAGGTGCGAACGACTTTAACTTCACTCCAACCGGATTGTTCAAAATGATGATGAATGGGAGCCATTTTGAAGAATCTTTTGCCGTGAGTGAGTTTGAAATAATATACTTGAATCATTACCGAAAGTGATTCGCCGACAAAAACGAATCCGGCAATTGCCAGTATAATTTCCTGTTTGAGCATAACTGCAACCAAGCCGAGAAAAGCACCCAAAGCCAATGATCCTGTATCGCCCATAAAAACTTGAGCCGGTTTGAGGTTAAAACGCAAAAAGCCTAATATTCCGCCGATGACTGCCGAACACATAACCGCAACTTCAATTGCCGAAGGAATCGATGGTAATTCGGTTAGAGATAATGTGGTGGCAGTAGCATAAGCTATAATGGTAAATACGGCAAAAGTTATGCTTAAAAGTCCGCCGGCAAGACCATCTAAACCATCGCTTAAATTGACACCGTTGGAGGCTCCGGCGATTACTATCATAGCGAACAAAACATAAAGCCAGCCGATGTTAAAATGCCAATTAAAATAAGGAATATTGAGGATAAAACGATAATTATCGGGAGTGTAGTGAGAGATTAACAGAATGGCTGCCAAAGCGGTAGAAAATTGTAGGAATAATTTCATTTTGGCAGTCATGGCATTGGAAGATTGACGAGTTACTTTGAGATAATCATCGGCGAATCCGACAGCACCGTAAATAACTAAAACCCCGATACCGGTCAAAACAAAAGCATCATGCAGATTGCCGAATAAGAGTACGGATATAATAGCCGAGCCCAAGATCATAAATCCGCCCATGGTCGGAGTGCCTTTTTTGGTGAGAAGGTGTGATTGAGGACCATCTTCACGAATCGGTTGTCCTTTGGCTTGGTGATGGTGAAGAAAAGCAATAAAACGTTTGCCGCAGCAAAGGGTTAAAATGAGGGCTGTCAATAAAGCCAACAGGCAACGCAGAATTGAACTGTTAAAATAGGAATTGTCAATATTATCAATAAGATGAAGCAACATTTTATTTGAGTCCCGTCAAAAAGCTGAAATATTTAAGTAAAAATTTAACAGGTAAATCTAAATAAAATGCTAAAAAAACAAAAAAAATCCCGCCTTTGAGATAAAAGCGGGATTGGATGAAAATAATCTTTATCGTGAGTTGCCTCTTTGGTTAGGAAGATTGTATGTATTGGAGGTGTGGGCATTTTCAGTTCCGGCCGGGAAGATAATGTCTTCCATTTTGATGCCATAGGAGCTTACATCTCCGACAGCTTTTTTCCACGCAATTTCGTATCTTTTTTCAACTTCTTTGATTCGGTCACGTTTAAGGTCTTTGCTGTTTGCTTCAGTATCTTTTTCGGCTTTGATTTCTAATCTGATTTTATTTTTTAAGTTATTATCAGCTTGATAATATTTAAATGTTTCGATTAACTTATTGCCGTTATCGGCTAAAGGATTATAAGCTTCAAAAGTTTGGTTTTCAGGATTATAAAGGCTGCCTTTTTGTAATTCTTCAAGGATGCGAGACATGGCGGCTCTAGCGGCAATCACATCAACTTTATCCCATTGTTGTTGTGCCATATAATCGCTTAATTTTCCGGCATAACTCTGATTGAATTTTTCAAAGGTTGCCTGCATTTTTAATGATTCGGCTTTGCATAGTAAATCAGCCGGACCACCGCCTTGAGTGCAGTATAATTCGACTTCTTTAGCTAAACCGAGACTGAATTTAATTCGATCATCGGGTTTTTTGCCTTCGGATTTATCTTTCCACAACTTCATCAGATCATTAAGGTCGCCGTAAGATAATTCCATACCATTAGTATCCTTTGGTGAATGTTTAAGGCGAGGAATCATACCGGAAACGACGGCACCTTCCAAATAAGCTTTGAACAGAGGTTTTCCTAACTCGCTGGCTGAAGGCATAGAAAAGTGGCTGTAACCAAGATCTTTTAATTGTTTGAGGCCGGGAGCGGTTTCTTTGCCGGAGACTCGGCTGCCGATTTTACCGACGTAAAATTCCAATACCACAGGAGTCGATCTGGTTTTGAGGGTGTAGGTAAAAAGTTTAGTATGGCTTTGGACGCCCTTTTTGATAGATCCATCTTCTTGTTGATCTCTTTCATTATCCCAAACGATGATAGTTTCAGATCCCCAGTCAATCATTGTTTTAATGACAGCATCTATATAGCCTTCATTGAGTTTTTTACGGCCTTCATCTCGGGCATGTTTGCGATTAGTATGATTGATAGGTTTAAGAGCTGAAACCGTGAAAAAACTGCAAGGATTGTTGGGGAGTATTTCACCGAAAAGATTATTAACGGCAGTTAAAGTTACGTTTTCTTGAGCTCTTTGTCGCTTGGCAATTTCATCTTTGGCTTTTTCAGCTCTTTCTTCTATATCATAAGAATTATTGTGGAGATAATCCTCATCTTTTAATAAATCGGCAATGGCAAAATCAAGCGGTTGCGGAGAATATTCCTGATCAATATATTTATTATCTTGAGCATTGGGATTATAATTGATTTGGTATTTTTTTAACTCGGCTAAATTTGTTAATGAGAGATTTGCCCCCTTACTTTGCGCTGCTATTTTTAATAAATTTAATGTTTCAATAAAATTAACAGCTTGTTTAATATTTAAAGTTTTACTGTCATCAAAATAGAGGTCTTTGATGGTAATTTCATTATTATTAATATCTATATTATTAATATCTATATTTTTTTGCTGAATATTACTATTATTTTCTTTGAATTTATTTATAATTTCATCGGGAAGAGCTTCTTTCAGCTGTAATTTGATATCAGTCATTTTAAAATCCCTCGCTTAAGCTGTTATTTTATCTAATAATAACATAAAATAAATCGCATTTCAACTATTTTTTGTCTAAAAATATGTTTTTATAATTTTTTAACGACCATTGTAGTCTGTGACGTAGTGAGATTGCTGTCCGTATGGTTTGCTGAAGGTGCTTTCCATAAGAGAAGCAGGGTATTTTTTCATATATCTATTGTATTTATTAACATCGGTGACATAGATTCTTTTGAGAGTTGCTATTTTATCATACTCAGTGGGGGCATAAGGTAATGCTTTTTCATAATATTCAGCTGCGGTGCAATTGTGAGCGTCCATTTTGGCTTTCTGGGAAGGAATTATAAAACCGATTTTATGTTTATTACGGCTATGAGCATCTCCCATAGTTTTGTACAAGTAAAAATAATCGCTAGCACTTTTTTCTATATTATCATCATCAAGAATGCGATTACATGAATCTAAAGCAACTTGATTGCATATTCGAGCAAAGTTAAGGTGATGAAAGCTGTCATGAATGGCTTTAGGATCATCACTGTTATGTAGCACATTATAGTATAAAGGAGTAAGACTAATAGTGTTATCATTATTCTTCAGTCCATTATAAAGTTGTGCTGTTTTATACTCAAGGTTAGCAAATATATAGGGTGATAATTGTTGTGACAGTTCTAAATATCGATCACGAAAATCATCAATATCTTGTTTAATAACAGCAGGATCAAAAAGATTACCATAATTTGCACCAATATTTACTGCTTGGTATAAGGTATTCAATTCGGGAACAAATTGAATACGTTTTTGGATAACTTGCGGTGCCATATCGTCAGGTACAGACGGCCAATATCTTTCTAAATCGGTGATAATTAGAAAATCCTTAAATGTTTCATTGTATCTTTCAACGTCAAGCGAACAAAAAGAATCCAACATTTGTTGTAATGTTATGTTTTTATATTCTTCAGCATCAGAATAGGGGTTAGTATCTTGAGGCAAGTTATCAAAACTGGTAGTGAAAACTCTTTCAAGCCATTCGGGATATAATGGGGTGATTTGCTCAATATCGAAATCAGAATTATCCGAGGCAGCCTGCACGATATTTTCTGAATTTAATTCAGGGGTGTTTTGATTAAATTGCCCTGTATTTTCAGAGTCATTTTTATTTATAGGCATTGTTAAAATTCTCCCAAATTTTTATTTTGATGGAAAATAGCACTTTTGTGATAAAAAATCAAGTAAAATTTGTCAAATTTTATGAAAATTTATAATAAAATAAAAAACTTCCATAATTCAAATAATTATGGAAGTTTGTGAGGTTGGTCAGTTGATAATCAGCAGGATTTGATGTGCCAAATGTTGGCGGCATATTCGGCAACCGAGCGATCGGAAGAAAATTTGCCAATGTTGGCTATATTGTGCAAGGCCATGGTATGCCATTTGTTTTGATTAAGAAAATCCTTCTCGGCTTGTTGCATCTTCTCATCAAATGAAACCAAATCCGCTAAAATGAAATAATAATCACGATTGAGCAGTTCTTCAACAATCGGCTTGAACAGCAGAACATAATCTTTTTCGCAAAACATATTAGAGTTGAGTGCATTTAAGATACGTTTGATATAATTATTGCTTTCATAAAGTGCGCGCGGATTGTAAGTATTACGCTGTTGTTGAACTTCCTCTTCGGTGAGACCGAACAGATAGAAATTGCTTTTGCCTACAGCTTGGCGGATTTCAATATTGGCTCCGTCAAGTGTGCCAAGGGTGAGTGCTCCGTTGAGGGCAAATTTCATATTGGAAGTTCCCGAAGCTTCGAATCCGGCAGTTGAAACCTGTAGGCTTAGGTCAGCCGCAGGAATCAATACTTCGGCCAAAGATACTTTATAATCGGGAAGAAATACAACTTTGAGCATATCGTTGACTTGCGGATCGTTATTGATTACATCGGCAACATTGTTGATTAGTTTAATAATCAGTTTGGCAAAGTTGTAAGAAGGGGCGGCTTTTCCGGCGAAAATATAAGTTTTCGGCGTGGTCGGACGCTGATTGTCTTTAATGATTGCCAAATAATCACCAATGACTTGCAGAATGGTCATCAGCTGACGCTTATATTCATGGATGCGTTTGGCATGGACGATAAACATGCTTTCGGGATCAACCATAACGCCGCAAGCGCGATGAATGACTTTAACCAGACGTTTTTTGTTGGTAAGCTTTACCTCACCCAACTGACGAATGAATTTTTTATCGGAAGAATATTGTTCCAACTCTTTAAGTTTATCGAGTTTGGTAACCCAGTCATTGCCGATTTTAGAATCGATTAAATCGGCTAAAGCTGTATTGGCATGGAGCAACCACCGCCGCGGGGTGATACCGTTGGTGATATTAGTGAATTTTTCCGGCCATAGTTCATAAAATTCAGGAACCAATTTGGTTTTAATCAATTCAGAGTGAATCTCAGCAACGCCGTTAACCGAAAACGAGCCGACAATCGAGAGGTTGGCCATACGGATAATTTGTTTGTCACCCTCGCCGGATACAATGGATACCTTGCGAAGTTTTTCTTCATTGTTGCCGAATCGCATACGGGCAAATTCCATAAAACGACGATTGATTTCGTAGATGATTTGTAGGTGACGGGGCAACATACGACCAATTAATGAAGCCGGCCAGGTTTCCAAAGCCTCGGGCAATAAAGTGTGATTGGTGTAAGCAAAACAACTTGAGGTGATTTCCCAGGCATCATCCCATTCCAGACCATGAACATCAACCAACATACGCATCATCTCGGCGATAGCAATGGCCGGATGAGTATCATTAAGCTGGATTACAACTTTATCTGGCAGCTTTTTGAAATCATCGCTTTTTTCCATAAAACGGCGAATAATATCTTGGATAGCGCAAGATACAAAGAAATATTGCTGTTTAAGGCGTAGTTCTTTGCCGGAAGCAACATCATCGGAAGGATAGAGAACCTTGGAAATGGTTTCAGTTTCAATCTTATCCTTCATCGCTTCGATATAACCGCCTTTATTAAAAATATTAATATCCAATTCATCATCGGTTTTAGCAGAAAATAGGCGCAGGTAGTTAACTGACTTACCATTATAACCGACAATCGGAAAATCAAAAGGAACACCATAGATGGTTTTGGTGTTCATCCATAAAAAGTCTTTGGTGCCGTCGGGATTATTCAGAATTTCCACATCACCGTAAATCGGGATTTTGACAATACGATCGTGACGGGCAAATTGCCAAGGAGACTCTTCGCCTTGCCAAGTGTCAGCTTGTTCAATTTGGTAGCCGTTTTCAAATTTTTGCTTAAATAACCCGAATTTATAGTTGATTCCATAACCGAATCCGGCAATGCCGAGCGAAGCCATAGAATCAAGATAACAGGCGGCTAATCTTCCCAAACCTCCATTACCTAAAGCAGGATCGTATTCGGTATCAAAAATTTCTTCTAAAGATATATCGGGAAACCCGTCAATTTTGATGTCTTTAATAATATCAAAAAGCCCTAAAGAATGAAGGTTATTTTCCAGTGAGCGCCCGAGTAAATATTCAATCGATAAATAATAAACTCTTTTGGAATTGCATTTGTTGTAGCGTGCAATAGTTTGATACATTTTATCCATGGCAAATTCACGCACAGCCAAAGCAATGGCTTGCAAGGCTTCGTCTTTGGTAATTTCGCAAACACGTTTACCGATAAAATATTCTATATAATGCTCAATGGAAAATTTAAGGCGAGCTTTATCAATCTCATTAACAATAGCGGATTTTTTGTTCACTTTTTCTACTCCTAAGTTTTTTATAAGATGCCACGATAATATAAAAAATTGTTTGATATATGGTTAATAAAATAAAAGTTAATAGAGGCTTTTTTGATAAAGGTTAGGGATTTTTTGATAAAATAATTTGAAGTTTCGGAAGAAAAGATATATAAGCGAACTAATTATTGTTTGATAGAACTTTAGGTGAATGGTATGAAAAAAAGTTTGATTAATCAGTTGTTGTTGGGTGTTGCATTGACTGTTTGCGGAGCAAATACGGCTGCGGCAGAAGATATTTTTGAAGTTTTGGCTAAAACTTACAATTCTAATCCGACATTACAGGCACAAAGAGCGTCTTTGCGTGCCGAAGATGAAAATGTTGCTTTGGCTAAAGTCGGGTATCGTCCGAATATCAGTGCCGGCGGAAGTTATCGCGATGGTAAAAACAGAGTGAAAAAAGGTACGGGGAATGACGGTGATTATGACAGTTTGGGCGGTTCATTAAAAGCTACTCAACCTTTGTTTAACGGTTATTCGACGGTTAATTCGGTTAAAGCGGCCGATAGAGCTGTTAAAGCAGCACAAAATAACCTGGCAAATGTTGAACAAAATATTTTAACTGCAGCTTCAACCGCTTATTTGGATGTGTTACAGAATCGGGCGATAGTTGATTTGCAAAAAAATAATGAGAAATTACTAAAGAAAAAATTAGATGAAACATTGGAACGTTTTAAGGTCGGTGAAGTTACGCGTACTGATGTGAGCCAAGCAAAAGCTCGCCATTCTCAAGCAATTTCTGATAGAATCGCATCGGAAGGAACTTTGCAAGCTTCAATAGCCAATTATGTTGAATATGTCGGAAGTGAGCCGGAAGAATTGAAAGAGCCAACTGCAATGAAAGCAATGTTGCCGAACAGTTATGATGAAGCTTTGGATATTGCCATGAGAAGTAATTATTCGATTAAACAAGCTCAGAATATTTATGCGGCAAGAGGTTATCAAGTTTATTCCAACGAAGGGGATTTGTGGCCGTCGCTTAGTTTGGACGGATCGGTCGGACGCAATAAATCGGATCAGAATCACCATAATTCAACGATTGATAATACTGAATGGGGCGTCAATTTGAGTGTGCCTTTGTATGCGGGAGGTTCGACCAATGCTAAAATTCGTCAGAGTAAGTATTTGAAATGGCAGGCTCAAGAAGGTGTTTTAGAAGCTAAACGAGCAGTAAAAGCGGCAGTACGCAGTGCTTGGGAAAATATGAAAGCCAATGAGTCACAATTAAAGTCAATATCTGATCAGATTGAGGCTAGCAAGATAGCATTAGACGGGGTTCAAAGAGAGGAAGCTTTAGGAAATCGTACGATTTTGGACGTGTTAGATGCATATCAGGAACTGTTGAACTCGGAAGTTAATGATGTAAAAGCTCGCAGAAGTTATTATGTTGCAGTAATGAATTTATTGGCTTCGATGGGAAAAATGACAGCGAAGGATTTGAGCCTTAATGTTGAATTGTATGATGCGGAAAAGTACTATCAGGATACAAGAGGTAAGTGGTTTTCGCTTAATTGATGATAAATACTTGCTTTATTAATATTTTTTGTATAGCATATCAAATGTTGAGTGCCAAATGAAAGAGAGAGCCTTATGACTGATGATAATGAAAATATGGAAGTTGACGATATTTTATCTTCAATCAAAAGCATTTTAGAAGAAGATGAAGATGATAAAAATGTGAATCATGTAGAGGTATCCAGCAGCAGTGACGAATCGGATGCTGTTGCGATAGATGGGACTGATGATATTATAGAATTGTCAGATGATATGCGTATTGGCGAAACAGGTGATGATGTTGCGGAAATAAATCAGGTCGAAGAAGGATCTCCATTGGATTTGGCTATAGGTGATATTGATAGTGATGAAAACAAAGTGTCTGAAACTGAAAATTCATCGATGATTATTACAGAAGAAAATGACATAACCGTTGCGGACGTACAAGATAAACCTGTTGATGAAAATGATGTAAATGCAGGGGTTGAGAATAAAGAAAAAATTGTTTCAACAAATGACGGCGATGAAGGTGTCAATTTTACAGTTGAGCAACCGGTAGATACGGAACAAGAGCCTCATCAAGAAGATGTTGTTACAGATAGTGAAAATAATGAGAGTAATAACATTGAAGATGTTAATGCTGAAGCGGCAGAAACAACAGAAAGTGAAACGGGGCTTTCTATTGAACCACAAAAAGAAGATGTGCAAAAAGATTTGGAAACGAATCAAGAGGTAGCTTATAGTGAGGTAAAAGAGGCTGATGTAGAAGCTGACGATGCAGTTGATGTATCGGCTAACATAATAAGTAATTTCGCTAAAATGTTTGCTAAGGGTGGCAATGCGGAAAAGAAAAAAGTTGTTGAAATGCCGCAAATAATTGGTTTAGGTCAAGGAAACAGAACTTTGGAAGATTTTGTTAAAGATGCCATTGTAAAGGTAATCGGTGATGACATAGCTAAGAAATGGAATAACGGAGCTGATTATTACTCAATGGCAGAGGCTGAAATAAAGCGTCAGGTTAAAGAATGGATGAATAATAATTTGCCGATTATGATTGAGAAAATAGTAAAAGAAGAAATTGCTCGAGTGATTGAAAAGGTCGGTTCTTAAGGCGTAAATTGTCGAATCGACCTGGATTTTCGTGCCCTTAAATATTTTTGAGGGCATTTTGTGTTTATATTGATAATAATGTGTAATGGGAAAATTAAAAAATGTTAGACAAGAATTATAATCCGAAAGATTGGGAAGAAAATATTTATAAAAATTGGGAAGCAGCCGGATATTTTAAGCCTTCGATGGATAAGTCAAAAGAGCCCTTTTGTATTGTAATCCCTCCGGCTAATGTTACCGGTGTTTTGCATATGGGACATGCACTTGACTACACTTTGCAAGATATATTGACACGCTATAATCGCATGCAAGGTAAAAATGTTTTATGGCAACCGGGAACGGATCATGCCGGAATTGCAACTCAGATGGTGGTTGAACGTAATTTGGCAAAACAAGGTGTAAGTCGTCATGATTTGGGGAGAGAAAAATTTATCGAAACAGTATGGAAATGGCGTGAAGAATCGGGGGGAACGATTTGTCGCCAGTTGCGGAGATTGGGATCTTCGTGTGATTGGTCAAGAGAGCGTTTTACCATGGATGAAGGTTTGAGTCGTGCGGTCAGAAAAATATTTGTAAATATGTATAAAGACGGATTGATTTATAAAGCTAAAAAGCTGGTTAACTGGGATTCCAAATTTATGACGGCAGTTTCTGATTTAGAAGTTGTGCAGAAAGAAGCGATGGGGAAAATGTATTATTATCGTTACCCGATAGAGGGAGAAGAGGGAAATTTTGTTCATATTGCGACTACTCGTCCGGAAACGATGTTTGGCGATACGGCAGTAGCAATTTCCAAAGATAATGAAAAGTTGAAGCATCTTATAGGTAAGAATTGTATAGTACCGATTATTAACAAAGTTATACCGATTATTGCCGACGAACACGCAGATCCCGAGAAAGGAACCGGTGCGGTTAAGATTACGCCGGCACATGATTTTAACGATTTTGAGGTAGGAAAACGCCATAATTTGCCGTTAGTTAATGTATTGAATCCCGATGCAACTTTGAATGAGAATACTCCGTTTGCAGGTATGTCAACCATGCAGGCACGTGAGGCAACCATTGCTAAATTAACCGAATTGGGTTTGATGGATAAGATAGAAGATCATCCTATGGTTATACCTTACGGTGACAGATCCGGCGTAGTGATTGAACCGATGATGACCGATCAATGGTTTGTTGATGCTCCGAAATTGGCTGTTGAAGCGATTAAAAAAGTTGAAAATGGTGAGGTTCAGTTCTTACCGAAGAATTATGAAAAAACTTATTTTGAGTGGATGCGTAATATTCAGCCTTGGTGTATTTCACGTCAATTATGGTGGGGACATCAAATGCCGATTTGGTATGGACCCGATGAGTATATTTTCTGTGAGGAAAATGAAGATGAAGCCAAGTCTGCCGCTAAGGAGTTTTACGGGCATGAGGTTGAATTAAGAAGAGAAACCGATGTCTTGGATACTTGGTTCTCTTCCGGATTGTGGGCTTTTTCTACTCTCGGTTGGCCGGATAAGAGTGAATTTTTGGATACTTTTTATCCGACTTCGGTATTAGTAACAGGATTTGATATTATTTTCTTCTGGGTTGCTCGTATGATGATGATGAGCTTGTATGCCATGAAAAAAATTCCGTTTAAAACTGTTTATTTGCATGGATTGGTGCGGGATGAACACGGGCATAAAATGTCAAAATCAAAAGGTAATACGGTCAATCCGATAGAAATGATTGATAAGTATGGTGCAGATGCTTTACGCTTTTTTATGGCAGCGATGGAAACACAAGGTCGCGATATAAACATGAGTGAGGCACGAATTGCAGGATATCGTAATTTTGCTACAAAATTATGGAATGCTGCACGTTTCGGAGAGATGAATCAGATTGATTTCGGTGCTGATTTTGATGAAAACAAAGCACAAGGTCAGGTTAATCGTTGGATTGTAGCAAAAGCTAAAAAGACAACAAAGGAGGTTAGTCGCAGTTTGAATAATTTCAGATTTTCCGATGCGGCCAATGCAGTATATCAATTTGTATGGGGAGATTTTTGTGATTGGTATATTGAGATGAGTAAACCAATTTTGTATGGCGAAAATGAAATAGAAAAAGCCGAGACGAAAGCTGTTTTTGCATGGGTATTAAAACGTATTATGTTGATTTTGCATCCGTTTATGCCGTTTATTACTACCCAGATTTGGAACAGTTTGGGTATGCAAGATGAATTGATGTTGCAGAATTGGGTAAGAGACGAAAAAATTGATACTCAAGCAGAGGAAGCGGTTGATTGGGTTATAGAAGTCGTTTCCAAAATTCGTTCGCTGAGAGTTGAGATGAATTTGCCGGCCGGTGCTAAATTAAAAGCTTATTTGCAAGGGGCAAGTCCGGCTAAAGATTATTTAAAGGATATGGATAAAATTATTTGTTCATTAGCTCGGTTGGAATTTTTACAAATACGCGAAGATGAAGCGACACAAGATATGGTTCAAGTTGTTACTTCAAAAGGTGTGATTTTGTTGGCATTACAAGGAGTAATGGATTTTGCGGCCGAATGTGAACGACTAACCAAAGAAATTACAGCCTTGGAACATAATTTGCGTTCATATGAAGCAAAACTCAATAACCCGGCTTTCGTAGAAAAGGCTCCGGAAAAGGTTGTTGCGGAAGAACGGCGGCGACAAAGAGAGGCTTCGGATAAAAAGAAAAAATTGGAGGAAGCTTTAACTATCATTGAAAAATGTATGAAATAAATTTTCCAAACTAAAAAATAAAAAAAAGTGCAAATTTGCACTTTTTTTTATTCTTTGTGACGAAAAGTAATGCGTCCTTTGGTCAGGTCATAAGGAGTCATTTCGATATCGACTTTATCACCAACCATTACACGGATGCGAAATTTACGCATTTTGCCGGCGGTATGAGCTAATATTTCAACGCCATTTTCTAATTTGACACGGAACATAGCATTAGGTAATTTTTCAATAACCTCACCGGTAAGTTCCAATAATTCTTCTTTACTCATTTGTTTTTGCCCCTTTTTGAAGTTTGATTGATTGTTTTTATAGTCTGTTGTTTTGATTTTGGCAAGTCTTTTTGTGAAGGAAAATTAAAAGTGAAACAACTACCCTTGCCGAGAGTTGAAGACACGGTAATATTTCCCCCTTGTTTTTCGATAATGGATTTAGCAATGGATAAACCTAAACCGGTACCGGAAGGAGTTTGAGATTGACTTCCATGAGAGAAAAACGGAGTGAAAATTTTATGCAAATTTTCTTTGCTGATGCCTGATCCGCTATCGGTAAAGCTGATTTGAATTCCTTGAGATGATGAGGATAGTTTAATTTTGATAATGCCTTTTTGCGGCATAGCTTTGATAGCATTGAGAATAATGTTTATCGAGGCTATTTTAAAATCAGTTTCGTTGCCGGTAAGCATGATGGCTTTTGATGGTGCTTGCAATTTAATTTCTATGCCGTTAATTTTAGCCTCATAATCCAAAACTTCAACAGTCTCAGCAATGGCGGCTACACAGTCAAACGAAGTGTAAGAGAGGTCTCGGTTACGCATGAGTTTAAGCAAACGTTCCGGAACTTTGGTGGCATTGACAATTTCATTATAAATCATGTTGATAAGTTTTTTATCTTCCGCGTTGTCGGGTTTATCGCTAAAATATTTAATAATAAAATGTTCGATAATTATGCGGATGGCACCTAATTGGTTCTTTATTTCATGAGCAATTGATGAAGATAAGAAGCCCAAAGAAGAAACCTTTTGTTGATGCGAAAAATCGATATCATGGCTTAGGTCACGAATAGATTCAATAATATAGTGATGATTGTTGTCATAAAACAAGGGAGCTGCATTAACTGCAAGATAATTATTGGGAGAATGGCTGAATTGTTGAATGGTAGAAATGCTTTTTTGGGAGTTTTGGATGATTTCATGTATAGGACATTTAAAACTGACAGTGTTGCAAGGTGATTTATAACCAAACGATGAAGCATAGCATTTGGCTGGGCGTTTAGATGAATTGCCGACTAATTTGTAGTAATTTTTATTGGCGATTATTATATTATATTTGTCGTCAATTACTCTTATGCCGTCAGGAATGCTGTCGATTATTGATTGCAGGAAATTTTCCTCTTCTTTGATTTTGTTCATCATATTTTGCAAATTGTCTAGCATATTGTTAAAAGTAGAGGTGAGATGGTCAAGTTCATCAATAAAATGCGGATTTTTGCGTTCGGGAATACGCAAACTTATATTACCGAGACTTATTTGTTCGGAAATGGCTGAGATATTGTTAATCGGTGTGAGAATTAAGCGCTTGATTATCCAGCCTGTAATAAAAAGAAATATAAGCTGTAAAACCGTGCTGATGGTAATAATGGCAACACCATGCTTTATGGTTTTGTATTGTTCGGAAAATTGAGCATTGCGTTCGGCAATGGATTGTTGTTCTTTGACAAGAAAATTGACATTTTCGGTATCAAAAATCAGCGAGTGTAAATATTGGTTTTTTTTTGCGTCTATGGTTATATGGTTTTTATTTACAAAGTTTTTCAGTTCTTTAATAATATTGATATTGTTTAATAAAAGGCTGTTGTATTGTTGATTGCGTTGGATAGACAATTGTTGGTCTTTTTGAATTTTTACCGAGTAGGCCATATAAAACGTGTAAAGAAACAATAAACATGAACTTAACGTCAGGGTAAAGATCATATAAATTATCTTACGATTAAGGCTCAAAAACACAAATTTTCTCCTATCACAAAAAACGCTACGATTTATTGTACAGGAGATTAGTTGATAAAAGATAAACAAAAAGCAGAAATTTTCATTTCTGCTTTTTGTTAGTAGTGACAATATTTATAATTCGCAAAGCAAAGCGTATATTTCAGTCGGATTAGACATATTGCGCAACTGCTCGCATACATTGTCATTTTTTAAGCAACGCGACAATAAAGCTAACGCCGTAAGGTGATCGGCTCCGGAATTTTCAGGTGAGATTAACAGAAACACCAAATCGACCGGTTTGCCGTCAATAGCGTCAAAGTCAACGGCATAATTCGGGCGAGCAAAAAAAGCCATAGGATGTTCCAACTCACAAAAACGACCATGAGGAATAGCAACACCATTTCCAAAACCGGTGGAACCTAAATTCTCACGTTCCATCAAATTATCAAATAATGTGAGTTGATCAATCGAACAAATGCCGGAAACGCGTTGCGATAAATCCTGCAAAAATTCGCGTTTGGAACCGGATTTTAATCCAAGTAAAATATGGTTTTGTTGCAAAAGGTTAGCAATATTCATGCTGATAGCCGAATTATTTAGGTTCTACCCAGCCGATATTACCGTCTTTGCGGCGATATACCATATTAAAGTTGTTGGTGGCAGCATTTTTGAACATCAAAGCCGACTCATTGTTAAGATCCATATACATAACAGCTTCAGAAACCGTACATACAGGAATATTAGCTTCCAACTCCGCAATGGTTAAAGGTGCATCATCATTGACTTCTTCAGCATTTTCATCATAAGAAAATACGGCTTCATTAGCGATTTCAGCCATGCCGGTTTTACCTTTATGATCATTTAATTTGGTTTTGTGACGGCGTAAACGAGTTGCGATATGTTCGTTGGCTGCGTCAAATGAAGAGTAGGGATCGCCGGCGCGTCCTGTTCCTTTAAGAATGATGTTTTTGGCAGGGTGAACGGTTACTTCGGCGATGAAATCATCTTTTTCTTTAGTAAAGTTTACCGAACAGCTTATAGGTGCCGGAAAATATTTGTTAACCGAGTTTAAGATACTTTCTTCAACGTGAGAACGGAGACGATCTCCGATATCAACCTGATTACCTGATAATGTAATTTGCATATTTCTTACCTTCAATTTTTATTTAAACACATCAACAACGGCTACGATATTTGTAAATGTTGCAGCCTATCTTTAGGAAATACTATTTAATTTCGGATAAGTCAATATAAAAGTCAAAGATAAGAGGTAATGATTTTGCTTTTTTATTTATTTTGGCTATATAGCTCTGACACGATCAATAATACTATCATCAGCCCAAGCCTGATCGGCAAAACACAAACTCATCGCCAACACTATCCCGAAGATGATGAGGTTATAAAGTTTTTGCTTGTCAAGCTTGTTTATCCTTCCCCTTGCAAGCAAGGGATAAGAGAGGATAAAATACTTCCTTATTTTTGCTTTATTTAAAAAAATAATTCGAAGATGCCTTACTTCGTTCGCTATCGCTCACTTAAGGGCATGACATTAATATTTAACCTGTTCCCCCTGAGCCGATTGAAATGAGGCGAATAAGTGGTCTACGAATTTTTAAATAATTCGAAGATGCCTTACTCCGCTCGGCATGACATTAATATTTAACCTGTCACCCCTGAGCCGATTGAAATGAGGCGAATAAGGGGTCTACGAATTTTTAAATAATTCGAAGATGCCTTACTCCGTTCGCTATCGCTCACTACGGGCATGACAGGCTTTTCATCGAAGATGCCTTACTCCGCTCTCTTAAGGGCATAAATAATTATTGCGGAGGAAAATACGGACTCGGTCCATTACCACCACCACCCCAAATAGAAGGGCCAATCCATGGCGGGGTATCACCCCCCTCCTCATTGGGTTCTTGCGTATTCGGATCCGTCACATCTGGTGATTCTTGATTACCCCACTCCGTCACGGTATCCTCAAAATCATAATATTCTTCATCTAATTTCAAACTGATAAACCGCCCAGAATCGTGGAGCACTGATTGTTTACCTATCGTGTCGCCGAAAACCCCGGGATTTTCTATATGAGTTGTATGAAATTGCGATTGAGTATTAGTTTCATTTCGATTTCGCGTAACATAATCAATCAACATTCCCATATAAGCTATCAAAAACAATCCGATAGCCAAATTGGCAAACCATTTCCAGCTCATTTTGCCGAAGATAGCGCCCCAAGCCACGCAAATCAGCCCGAATCCGCCCAAAGTATAAACCACCGGTTTCCCCGCCTCAATTACTGCTACAGCTCTTTTTCTGACATCATCAATAATACTTGCCCAAGCCTGATCGGCAAAACACAAACTCATCGCCAACACCATCCCGAAGATGATGAGGTTATAAAGTTTTTGCTTGTCAAGCTTGCCCAACATTTCTCCACCTCTGCTATTTTTTTAATCTTACATAATTATCTTGTTCCGTGACTGTATCCTCAACCGGAGCCTCTTCACCGACCATAATGGAGATTATTTCACCGGCTGAAGCAATCACTATCAATGATACAATAATCGCACCCAACCATTTCCAGTTGAGGTTGCCGAAAATTCCTCCGATGCCGACTGCGATAATTCCGAAACCTGCCGCGATAAAAATCAACTCGCGCAAATCTTCAAAAATTGCTTTTCCGCTTTCAATTAACTTACTAAAAAGTTGTCCATCATCAGCCCATACCGTCCGGCTAAATCCCAACAGTGCAATCGCTAATATATAGAAAAACATCATTTTTTTTGACATTGTCTTTCCCCTTCAAGCTCATGCTTAGGCCTTTCTTTTTTTTGAATTTGTGACTGTCGCCCTCAGGCAACAGACATAAGTTCAAACTTTGGTGATAAGGGCGGGATAATCCCGCCCTCCTAAACAATACTAGTGTTGAGTAGTACCAGTAGTTCCCCAGCTGGTCTGAGTATTACCGCCGGATAAAGTTCCACCAACCATATTCGAATCAGTTGTGGTTGTGGCGTAGTCAACAATCGCACCGGCAGCGGCTACAATAGCCAAACCGATGGCCAAAGCGGCAAACCATTTCCACTGCATCTTGCCGAAAATCGCCGCAAAAGCAATACCGATCAAACCGAAACCGCCTACAATGAAGAGAATGGTACGGCTGGCTTGGAATAATGCCAAAGTTTTTGCAGCAGCAATAGCCATTATTGAGTGTTGTTGAGCTAATGCCGGTTCAATCATTCCGAACAAAGCAACCAACATAATGGCCGCGAAAGTAAAGAATTTTTTATTCATAATCGTTCTCCTTTATTTTAAATTTTGCAAAATTCAAACCTACAATTATATTATACAATATACGGGCAAGTTTTGCCAGTAAAAAATGTTGTAACACACAAAGGTTAACATATTGTTTATTTTATAAATTTTATACTGTTACAAAAAATTCACAAAGTTTACCAAATAATTAAGGTGCTCAGAACGATATTTTCGGGCGTTTTGGTCATGCTTCAATCGGCGTCAGTCTGAGACGTTAAAAAAAAGGAGAATTTAGGTATGACGTTTAAGTCGTTTACGCTCCGCTGAAGTTGGAATACCTAATGCTTCGCGATATTTGGCAACGGTGCGTCGAGCAATTTTGGTTCCGTCGTTTTCAAGTAATTCAACAATTTTTTCATCAGATAAAATATGTTTGGGATCTTCGTTTTCGATCAATTTTTTAATGCGATGCTTGATTGCAGTGGTGGAAACATCATCATTGCCGAGATAATTTCCGGCAGCGTTGGAAAAGAAATACTTAAATTCAAAGGTGCCAATCGGGGTTGACATGTATTTGTTGGATGAGGCACGGCTGACAGTGCTTTCGCTTAAACTTAAAGTTTCGGCAATTTCTTTGATATTCATGGGTTTGAGATGTTCAATTCCGTTTTCAAAAAAAGCATATTGGCGCAAGATTATTTCTTCGGCAATGCGTAAGACAGAGGTGGCACGGCTGTGCATAGCTTTAATCAGAAACGAGGCACGGCTCATATTTTCTTTAAGATAACGCTTGGCAGAGTGATTGTTTTTGAAATCAGAATAATAACGATGGTTGATGAGTAATTTGGGTAAAGATAGCGGATTAAGCTCAACACGATATTCTCCGACGGCATTGCGTTGGACAATTACATCAGGAATTATGTTGTGGTTGAAACCGCTGTTCCAAGAGATTGCCGGTTTAGGATTGAGAGTTTTTATTTGTTTTATCATCGCCGAAAGTTCATCTGCCGAACAATTACAAAGACGGCAGAGTTCGTTTAATTTACCGGAAGCCAACAAGGCTAAGTTATCAAGTAATATCTGTAAAGGTTGTGTTAATTGATTATTGTCCTGAAGTTGGATTTTTAAGCATTCGGCCAAATTTTGGGCAAATATGCCGGATGGTTCAAAGTTTTTCATTTGGTCTAAGATATTTTGCAAGCGGACGGGGGCAATTTTCAATTTTGCGGCAAGGGCGACAATATCAGCGGTAAAATAACCGGAATCGTCAAGATTTTGTAAGAGAAAAAAGGCGATAAATCGGTCTGAATTGTTGGTAAAAACAAGGTTTATTTGATCTTCAATAACGGAATAAAGCGATTTTTCCGAAGCCAAACGATCGCGAATGTAGTCAAAGTCATCGTCAGCCGTGGCATGAGCTTTGTTTTGGCGATAATCACTCCAATCGGTGTTTTCATAGCTGTTGTATCCTTCGGTATCCGAGCCGAAATCATCAAAATGATTTTGTTCATCAAAATCATTGGCAAATTCTTCGGTTTCATCGGTTGGCGGCGAAGTTTCTTCATTTTCTAAAATATTTTCTTCTCTTTCCAAAAGAGGGTTGGATGCAAGTTCCTGTTCAACAAACTCATTGAGTTCAAGGTTAGTCATTTGCAAAAGGCTAATAGCCTGGCGGAGCTGAGGAGTGATTGTCGGTGAGGTATTTTGTTTGATTTCCAGCTTTGGTGTCAGAGCCATTGATGCTGCTTTCGTAATCAGATTGAGAAACTGTCGCCGAGATAAACTTTGCGGACTTCCTCATTGTTAACGATTTGGTCGGGGGTGCCTTCCATGAGAACAGTTCCGCCGTGTAAGATATAAGCTCGATCGGTGATGTCTAAAGTTTCACGAACATTGTGGTCGGTAATCAATACACCGATGCCGCGATGTTTGAGTTGGGAAACAAGTTTGCGGATTTCACCCACGGCTATGGGATCAATACCGGCAAGCGGTTCGTCAAGAAGTATATATTTAGGCTGACTGGCTAAGGCACGAGCAATTTCCAGACGGCGTCTTTCACCGCCGGATAAGGCTAAAGCCGGTGATTTACGCAGATGAGCGATTGAAAATTCATTCAATAATTCTTCCAACATAGTTTCGCGGCGGCTTTCGTCTTCAATTACCATTTCTAAAATTGCTTTAATATTGTCTTCAACACTTAAAGTTCGGAAAATGGAGGCTTCTTGCGGCAAATACCCAATACCTAAACGAGCACGTTTATACATCGGCAGACGAGTAATATCCAAGCCGTCCATACGAACCTCACCGTAATCAGGGGTAATCAGGCCGGTTACGCAATAGAAACAAGTGGTTTTGCCGGCACCGTTAGGTCCGAGCAGGCCTACGGCTTCGCCTCGATGAACGTTCAGGGATACATTACGTAATACCGGACGTTTTTTGTATTTTTTTCCGATGTTAAATACTTCAAGGGTGGATTGGTTTTGAAACGAACTCATTTATTTTTTCCTTTTTTGGTTTCTTTAAATACGCCGCTGACGCGTCCTTTGTTGCCGGATAATATTCTGCTGATGCCGGTGTTAAGATCGGTTTCGGCAGAATTACCTTTAAGAATGTTGCCATTTTGAGTGATAACTACATCATCGAATAATTTGATTTTACCCTCATTGGCATAATAAGTTCCGGTACGAGAAGTAATTTCGGCATCTTTAGCATTTATTTTTACGTTATCGGAAATATCAATTTTATCAAGAATTAATTTACCGTCAGAGTTTTTGGTGAAGTAAGCGGTCATATTATCGGCACGGACAGTGTTACCTTGATGGTCAACAGCTACAACGTTATTTTTGGCAATAGCTTTTTGTTGCGAAATCCAAAAAGTAATCGGTCCGGCAGAGAATATTTCGGAATCAGGAGTTTTGATACGGGCAGGACTGCCTTTAAGAACAGCAGAGTCATCTTTTATGTCATAAATCATATTTGCTCCGCTTGCTTGAAACTGTCCCGATGTCATGACAACTTTGCCGTCAGCTTCAACACGAGATATTTTATTTTTTTGTTTGGGAGAATAGTAACCGACCAATTTATCGGCTTTGATGCTCATTGATCCTTTTGATGCGACAGCATTACCGACAGCTACCAATTTTTGCTCATTTTGGTGATATTCAACACGTTGATCAGCATTAAGTTTGATATCTTCGGCATTTGCCTGACCTATTGAAAAAAAACAAGAAAATATAACTAACAAACGAATTAACATTATTTTTTTTCCTTTTTGAAACTGTTTTCATCAATAATGATAGAAGTTTTACCAATAAAAGTTAAAGTGTGATCTTTGGCGGATATTTCAATACCTTCGGAATTGAGATGACCTAAAAAACCATAGCCGACAACAGGATGCTTGGAATAACCGTGAGTAGTCTTAAAATCATATATAAAATCACGAGTATCAATATTAAGTCCGCGACTGTAAAATAATTCCACTTTACGCGGCAGACGGATGGTTTCTTTAACTTGATCGTACAGTCCGTCAGGTGAGCGTAAGTTTATCCATTCGTTACCATCAAGCGGAAGAGAAGCATCAAGTTGATTGAGTTCGTAGATTTTAGATCCCGGATTAGTTTCTTTAATGGATTTTGCATTAAAATTGTTAATTTGCCCTTTGGAATCAGTGACATAAAGGCTTGTATCTTTAGCTGTCATCTTTTCAATGTCGCCGTCAGGGATGATTAAATCAATGGCAAACTCATTGATGTCCTTTTTTAGTGTCGGAAGAAACAATAATGTCAGGCACAGAATCGCAGCTAAGATCGGGAGTGCGATTTTAATCATTGAAAAAGTTCGCGAGTGCGAATCCAAGGAGTGATGAAGTCTTTGTTTACTGTCATCATTATTCAAAAAATCATCAATTTGGTTGGATTTCGGCAAAATTATTAAGCGACTCCGGCGCGTAAACAATCATGGATATGAATTATTCCAATTGGCTTATTGTTCTCGATGACAAATAATTGAGTTATGCCTTTGCCGGTATTGTTCATAGTGTTAAGAGCTTCAACTGCCAATACATCAGGACTAATAGTTTTGGGGTTATGCGTCATAACTTCAGATACCTTTTTGGATAAAACATCTGGAGATAAACAACGACGCAAGTCACCATCGGTGATAATTCCCTGAAGATTGCCGGCAGAATCGATGACACCTACACATCCGAGCATTTTGCTGGTCATTACTAATAATGCTTCTTGCATTGAGGTATTCATGCCTACCAAAGGAACTTCATCGCCTTTATGCATAAGGTCAGATACTTTACGCAATATAGCACCGAGTTTTCCGCCGGGGTGGCGTTGTTTGTAGTCAGTTTTGCTGAAACCTTTGCGTTCCATAAGAGCTACTGCTAAAACATCACCTAATACAATGGTTGCGGTGGTTGATGATGTCGGGGCTAAACCTAAAGGACAAGCTTCGCCGCAATCAGGTAAACGAAGCAAAATATCTCCGGCTTTACCTAAAGAACTTTCGGGATTCTTAGTTATGGAAATCAACGGGATATTAAAGCGTTTACAATATACCAGAATATCAGACAATTCTTTTGATTCGCCTCCGTTAGATATAGCGATGACCGAATCGTTTTGCGTAAACATGCCTAAATCGCCATGGCTGGCCTCACCGGGATGAACGAAGAAAGAAGGCGTGCCGGTTGAGGCAAAGGTTGCGGCAATTTTGCGAGCAATATGACCGGATTTGCCCATACCGGTGACAATGACACGACCTTTAGTGTTTTGCAGAAGATCCAATGCTTTGGTTAAATTTTCATCAAATTCGTTCTCCATGGTGCGCAAGGCATTTATTTCCTTGTCGATAGTTCGTTTAGCCGAATCAATATCATTATTCATATTTAGTTCTCCCTAAAAGTTCAAAATGCTATGTATGGAAGATTAAGATTTTTAGTGAGTAAAGGCAAGTTGTTTTTCAATTTTATTCATCAAATGGGTAGTTATTCTTTTTTTATGAATATTCAAAATTGTAAAAAAATAAAAACCTTAAAGAATCTCTTGACATCAGCTAATAAAAACTTTTATATATGCGTTAAAAGATTAGAGCTGTGTTTAAAGACACGGGTATTTTTTTAATGTTTAATTTAAGGTGATGTTTATGGCAAATGTTAATCCGCTGCAGTTTTTTCGTCAGGTCAGACAAGAGGTAAAAAAAGTTACCTGGCCATCGAGAAAAGAAGTTTTGCAAAGTTTGATTATGGTAGTTGTGTTGGTCGCAATAGCGGCGGCATTCTTCTTTGTGGTTGATCAAATTTTGAGCTGGATTGTAAAAATGGTGTTTTCAATTGGAGAATAAAAAATGGATGCACGTTGGTATGTTGTTAATGTTCATTCCGGCTGTGAGAAAAAAGTGGCTCAGTCGATTAAAGAACAAGTTATGTTGAAAAAATGGGATGATCGGATTTTTGATATATTGATTCCGATGGAAGAAGTTGTTGAGGTTAAAAAAGGGGTGAAGGTTGCCAGCGAACGCAAGTTTTTTCCCGGATATATTTTAATTAAGATGATTATGTCGGATGAGGCATGGCACTTAATAAAGAATAATCCTAATGTAAGCGGATTTTTGGGGTCGCGTAATAAACCTTATCCGGTTACTCAGGCGGAAGTTGACAGAATTATGACGCAGATGCAAGAAGGTGTAAAGAGTCCGCGCGAAGTGGTTAATTTTGAAATCGGCGAACAAGTCAGAGTTTGCGACGGTCCGTTTGCTTCGTTTGTCGGTTTAGTGGAAGATGTTGATGTCGAAAAAGCGCGAGTTAAGGTTTCGGTGTCAATATTCGGCAGAGCTACTCCGGTTGAGTTGGAATATACTCAAGTAGAGAAAGTTTAGCTGCAACGGCATTTGTTATAAATGCTTGATTGTTTTATAATTATTGAGGAGACTGTTTGATGTTTAAAGGTTTTTTAGGTGAATTTAAAAAATTTGCGATGCGCGGTAATGTTATCGATATGGCAGTCGGTATTATCATCGGTGCTGCTTTCGGTAAGATAGTTGATTCTTTGGTTAAAGATGTTATTATGCCGCCGCTCGGATTGTTATTAGGTAAAGTTGATTTTACCAATATGTTTTTGGTTATGAAAGAAGGTGCAACACCTGCTCCATATAATTCATTGACGGCAGCACAAAATGCCGGTGCGGTTACTTGGAATTTCGGTTTATTCATCAATGCGGTAATCAGCTTTTTAATCGTTGCTTTTGCTGTATTTTTATTGATCAAAGCCATTAATAAATTACAAGAAAAGATGGATAAGAAAGAGGCCAAAGAAGTTGCTGTTACTACAAAGACATGTCCTTATTGCTGTTCGGAAATTCCGCTTAATGCAACACGTTGTCCGCATTGTACTTCAGAATTGAAAGTAACGGAAACTAAAGCTGCTAAGAAAAAATAATAATCAATAGGCATTTTTGCAAAATATATATGTAAGGGTCGCTTTGAATTTTAAGGTGACCCTTGTTGTGTTTATTCAGGTATATAATCGGCTAAACAAAATGTGTGGATAAAAAAATTTTTATTGAAATAATTGCTATTAATGTTATGCTTCGAGGCAAAGATGTGTATGCGGCTTGGAATATCTGTAGTTGTGCGGTATGCCGTGTGATGGGAGAATATGAAAATGATATCAAAAAATTATCAGTCCGGTCGATCTATGATTGAAATGTTGGGTGTTTTGGCAATTATCGGTGTTTTGTCTGTCGGCGGTATTTCGGGATATTCTAAAGCGATGGCAAAGTATAAGTTGACTAAAGCACAAGATCAAATGACTATGTTACTGATGAATATCAGGGCTGCTTATGCTACCTCTCCAAGCTATAGTGATTTAACTACGGAAAATGTTGCAAATTGGAATTTGGCTCCGAGTGATATGGTAGTCGGTACTTCCTTGTACAGTACTTTTGGTGGTGCAGTAACGGTTGCTGCTTCAGGCACGGGTAATGTGTATTTCTCTATTACAATGGAAGGACTTAGTGATGATGCTTGTCGTTCGTTAGCAACCTTTGATTGGGGGGCTGATGGTTTGGTAAGTATTACAGTCGGGAGTAGTACGCCGCATAAGCCGGGTGATGCTGATAATGGAATTCCTATCAGTTTAGCATCCGGAGCAAGCTATTGTAGCGGTAATGATACCGATATAAAATGGGTTTACTATTAAGCTTAGGCAGATTCATTAGGGTAAACTCGCTTTTTTACAAAAAGCGAGTTTATTTTGTAATGGTGTAATTTTTTTGTTGCGAGATTTGAATCATTGTTGTATAAATCCAAAAAATTTTATTGATAAAAAATAAATTTGAGGAGATTTGCTAAGATGTCAGGACATTCCCAATTTAAGAATATTATGTATCGTAAAGGTGCGCAAGATGCCAAAAAAGCCAAAGTTTTTGCTAAATTGGCGAGAGATATTACCATTGCTGCCAAATCCGGCATGCCTGAACCGGATAAAAATCCGCGCCTTCGTTTGGCAATAGCTGCAGCCAGAGCCGAGAGTATGCCGAAAGATAATATTGAACGTGCTATTGCCAAAGCTACACAAACAGCAGGCGGTGATGATTATGTTGCAACTCGTTATGAGGGTTTCGGACCGGGAAAGGTTGCAGTAATTGTAGAATGCTTGACCGATAATAAAAATCGCACGGCCGGCAATGTCAGAACGATTTTCGGCAAACGTGGCGGTGCTATGGGCGAAAGCGGTTCGGTCACTTTTAATTTTGAGCGTATCGGTTTTATTCAATATCCTTTGGCAACTGCCGCGGCGGATGCTATGTTTGAGGCAGCTTTGGATGCAGGTGCCAATGATGTGGCAAGTGATGAGGAACATCATGATATTGAAACTTTGCCTGATGATTTAAATACGGTTACTGAAAGTTTGGAAGCAAAATTCGGGACTCCGGCGGCATCGCGTTTGGAATGGAAACCGATGGTAAAAGTTGATATAAATGATGTGGAAACTGCGCAGAAATTTTTGGACTTTGTTGATGCAATGGAAGAAGATGATGATGTGCAACATGTATATCATAATGCCGAAATCAGCGATGAGGTTATGCAGAAATTAGCGGCCGAATAGAAGTTTTAAGATTGGTGGTAGAGCCGTTGCGGACTGAAAGTGCGTAGCGGCTTTTTGTTTGAAAAGGAAGATAATTTTGCGAATATTGGGGCTGGATCCGAGTTTGTCTTCAACCGGTTGGGGAGTGATTGAAACCGAAAACAACCGCGTGCGATATATTGCCGACGGTTTTATTCCGACGGATAATAAATTACCGATAGAACAAAGATTAAAGGCAATAAATGATGTATTGCGAGAAGTAATTGAAACATATCATCCCGAGGAGGCGGCGATAGAACAAGTTTTTCTTAATGCGAATCCGA
>CACWKS010000013.1 GCA_902761535.1 uncultured Pseudomonadota bacterium | reverse complement strand
TCGTTTTCTAATTTCGCTTAAGCGTCGCTCACGCTAGCAAGCTCAATGAAGAAAACTTCGTCTCTTGCGGTCAAATCAACCGGAGCATCGGTTGATTTTTCCTCGAGCCCAACTGAGCTATACCCCCATAGGTCAAAGTAAAATAATAAGGTCGAGCACCATCCTGTCGCTTCTTGCTCGTTAGATAAAGGATAATTCGTGATTTGTCAAGTAACATTACAACAATTTTGACAGCTGTAAAAATTGCTGCGGGGTTAATTCTTCGGGGCGCATGGTGGGCAATATACCGCAAATTTCACATTTATTCTCAAAATCAGGAACGGATTTGAAAATTTGGCGCAACATTTTACGACGTTTGGCAAAGGCGGTTGTGGTGATTTGTTCTAATTTTTTAATGCTTTTAATGTCTAAGGCTTCCTCACGCGGGGTAAATAACAATACGCTTGACCAGACTTTCGGAGCCGGAGTAAAAGCTTCCGGGGGAAGATTAAACAAGCGAGTAATGTGGCATTGCAACTGAGCCAAAACCGAGAGACGTCCGTAATCTTTGGTGCGAGTGTCAGCTTCAATACGATCGGCAACTTCTTTCTGAAACATCAAGGTCAAAGATTGATAAGACTTAATATCGTATAACCATTTAGTCAGCAGTGGAACCGATATATTATAAGGTAGGTTGGATAAGATGTGTTTAGGAAGTTTTTCCGTAAAAGCAAAATCGTAAGTGAGAGCATCTTGATTGATGATTTCCAATCTCGATCCGATTTTGGATTGTATATCTTGAGCAATTTTTATGCAGCGTTCATCCAGCTCAATTACGGTCATTTTATCCGGATTAGCTTTGAGGCAGGAACGAGTCAGACCGGTCGGTCCTGAGCCAACCTCAAAAATATGATTACCGGCAAAAGAAGATAACTTTTGAGCAGATAAAGTTTTGTTGACGATTTTGTCGGTGATATTACTGTCTAATAAAAAATTTTGCCCTAAAGATTTTTTAGCCAGTAATCCATAGGCTTCGACCGTGATTTTTAGTGAAGGTAAGGAAGCAATTGTTTCGGATATGTCCATACTATACCTTTACTTCGATGATAGCTTTTTGTTTGACGTCTTGAAGCATTTTTTTAGACAGAGATTCCATCTTTTGATTTTCCAATAAAGACTTTACTTCGTTTTTATCGGGGGTGAAATTCTTATTCTTCTCAGGATCAAATACTTGCAATAACTTAACGATATAATATCCATCACCGATTAGAATTGCATCGCTTACTTCGTCAATGTGCATTTTGGATAAACGCATTTCCAAGGCTGATAACATTTTGCCGGAGTTTATCCAACCGAGATTGCCGCCATTGGAAGCCGAAGGAGCTTCGGAAAAACGGGCTGCATATAATTCAAAACGAGGATCTTCGCGCAGACGGGCGACCAAAGTGTTAATATCTGCGGCATTTTCTTTTTTGATATATATTTCCATAACCTGATATTTTTTGATATTCATATCTTCGGTAATTTCACGGATAGTATCATCAATTTCGGTTTGAGTGATATTGGCGGTTTGATAATATTTTTTGCGAATTAATTTAACCCAGGCCAATTCTGATTTTATCGTTTCAGATAAAGCGTTACGGTCAATTTTTTTGGCTTTGAGATTATCAAGATTTATTTTGTTACGTTGTGCCCAAATTTTTATTTGAGCATCAATTTCTTTATCATCTATTTTGATGCCGTTTTTTTCGGCGGCTTGCAGTTTAAGTTTTTGCTCAACGGTTTGTGCCATCACGCGGCGATTTATCATTCCTCGGGTTTCGGAATTGAGCGGTACCGGCGAGTTGAGCATAAAAAGGTTGAGTTGATTATTTAAATCTTCATTGGAAATGATTTCACCATTTACCAAAGCGGCAATTTTAAAGTTTTCAGCTGAGGCAGGAAATACTAAGCAACAGATTAACAAAATACTTAAAATTAATTTGCGAATGAACATAAAACATCTCCTTAATTAGTTATTACCAATACCACCGATTGTTTTCAGATAGAAAGTGAAATAAAAGGAAAAGTCATTCTCGGCAGCGGGATCTTCCGAAAATTCTTTTTCCATTTGCACGGCAAACCTTGAACATTCATCTTCATAAGCAATGCCACCACCGTTTGACAGGGTACGTTCATTTTCGATGTCATAACGATTGAAAGCATTAACTGACCAGTTACGAGTTATATGAGAAGATAAAGAAGTATATATTTCTTTACGTTGTTTGCCGTAATAAACCGAAGATTCATTGTTTTCCGGGAAGAAAATATAAGAAGCATACAATCTCAATATATCTCCTCCTAAAGATGTAGAAAGTTCGCTGTAGGTTATGTCGTAATCGTCTTTGTCCAACTTAAAACGATAGGTCAAATCAAAGTAATCGCTGGGAGCGGCATAAATTCTTCCGACATAATCGGAAAAATGGCTGTTATTGTTTTGCCGCAAGACATTCTCTTTATCTTTGTCTGCCTCATAAGATTGAGCCAGCAAAACCGATGAACGTCCCCATTTTTTGCCATAAAAACTCCAATTTAAGCCGTAACTTACGCGAGAGCCGATATCGTTGTGATCATATCCGGCATAACGGTCAAGATCAAAGATATTTGTATCGGTAAGTTCAAAGTCGCGGCTGTCATCATTAGGAATTTTATCTCGCTTATTACCTTTGTCGGGGGCAAGAGCACCGACGATTATAGGTTCTAATATCTGTGAAGTGCTTTCAGTATTTTTGATGAAAGGCAGACGCCATTCCAAGCCTAACTGCGGAAATACTCTGGCGGTTGTTCCGGTATAGTATTCATCGTTGTCGTTGAGATATTTTTCAACATAATAAAGATCCGACTTTAACGAGGCAGATAGTTTATACTTTTCACCAAAAGGACTGGTATAAGGCAAGTTCCATGAATTTATCATTGTAAGACGTTGAGAAGAATCGTCCTCTTTATGATAAATAGATGCGGCACTGAGTGAAGTTTTGACATAAGCACCATAGGGATTAGGATTGGAAATATTTTCATATCCCATAATCGGTAATATATAAGGTTTGTTTATCTGTTGCAAATCATAACTCAACATATCATAATAATAGCCTTCTAAATAGGCATAATTACGATTATCAAAAGATTGCAACCGCAGACGTGAAGTTAACCAAGGTGCGTCTTTTTGCGGTAGATTGAGATCATCAAGATAGGTGTGGTCGGAAGCATAATTGATATCGGTATCCGCAACCCAATAATCGTTTATTTCATAACGACCATACAAGAATAAATTGCCGCGAGTATCATGTTTGTCATTTTTATCGGAAGCATCATCATTCATAATGGTTCCGGAGGCGTTGAGTTCACCGCGGTAGAAATATTTATGAAAGATGGAAGAAAAAATCGGATCTTTTTTGGAAGATATAATCGGGTTGAAAGTTATGTTGGTTTGAGGATTTATGTCCCAAAAATATTGCGGTTGAACGGCGGCGCCTAAAAAGTTGCTGCTGATTATGCGCGGAAATAAGAAACCTGAACGATGTTTAACCGACGGATCCGGATGAGAAAAAAACGGAGTGTAAAGTACGGGTATTCCTTTTATTTCCAAAAAAGCATTTTGATATTCGACATTTTGTTCAACCGGATCATGCAAAACTTTACCAGCTTTCAATTGCCAAAGCGGTGAGCTGTCGCGGCAATTGTCGCAAGGAGTGTAGACGGCATGACGCAAAATTTTGCGATCATTAGCCTTTTTATGGAATGTGCGAGCGGCCAAACGTGTTTTATCCAATAAAATTACTTTAATGTTTTCAACATCGGCTCTTTGAATTTTTTCGCTTAAGTTAATTCTATCAGCAAATAAAACATTACCGTTTTTTTCTAACAGAACGACGTTGCCTTCGGCAGTTATGTCTTCAGTTTTTTGATTATAAGTGACCTTATCTGCTTTTAAGGTCAGATTTTCGCGAATTATTTCGACATCGCCTGAAGCTATAACCAAGTTCCGATTGGAATCGTTTTCCATATTATCGGCATTAAAGTAAATGTCGGTAGTTTCGTTATTGTCTACTGATAAAATGTTGGTAATGTTGTATGAAGGCTCTAATTTAGCTTTGGATTTCGGGCGAGTATCTTCGATTGTTTTATCAGTATCAATAACGGTTGTGCCGGATCTTTCCGCCGCGAATGTATCGGCACAAAACGCAACGGAACATACAGTAAGATATAAAAAGGCTTTACGCATGATATTCTCCGGACAATCCAATTTTATAGTTTTTTAAATTTTGTAATATTTCAGGTTTCGTAAGTAACAATAAACATATTACAGACGGAATGGCAATATTAAAGTATAATAATATCAACCAACAAAGATTTTTGCAAGCTAAATTCCCGGCAATTAAATCTGTTGCTTGAATTAGTATAATTGACAGAACAGCTATACCGACTATTTTGGTCTGACCGCGGCGGTTGAAATTGCTGATAAGTAATCCGGTGCAAGCAATCAATGCGTAAACAAGTGAAAGTAACGGAGTAGTGAAACGACGATTAGCTTCAACAAACCATTTGTAACGATCATCTTGTGAAAGAGTTTCATTGCTGAGAGCCGTTATCAATTCTCCGAAAGAGTGGGTGCGAACGCTGTCTTTGCGTCCTTTTTGAGCTCCTTTAAGACCGAAATCAACCGAGTACTGAGAAAAACTTACAGAAGAAAAAGTGTCTTTGCGGCGGTTCATTTCTTGTCTGGTGCCGTTAAGCAAAATTATACGCGGTCCTTTATCGGTTTGAACAATTAAACCTTTTTCCGCCGTCGTGACGGATTTTATATTAGGGGTTCGCTCGTCATAAATCATTATATTGGATACCGTTCCGTCGTCATCGTGAGCACTTATAAATACGGTTAAGTCGCTTTGCAGATTAGTGAATTCTCCTTCACGGAACATTAATTGGGATATGTTGTTCTTTACGCGCCATTGAAGATCTTTGAAAGCGGTTTCGGCTTTGGGAATTCCGTAATTTATCAGGTATATGTTAAATATTACCAAAATAATACCCATTAAGATGGCCGGTTGAGCCAATTTTTGCGGGCTTATTCCGGCAGATTTCATTACAATAAGCTCTTGATCAATCAGCATACGGTTGTACACAAATATAACTGAAGCAAACAGAGCAATAGGAGCCAAAATGGTAAAAATGCGCGGCATTAATAATGAAGTAAGTTTTACAAATATGCCGGCAGAGATACCTTTGGAAACAATAAGGTCGAGAAAGCGCAGTGATTGGGACAGCCATATAATCGACATAAGCGAAAAGCATACCAAAAGCAGGCCTATAAAGATTTGTTTGAGAATGTATTTGTTTAATTTTTTCATAATTCGCCGTTTGGAATTTATAAAATTATTACCAGCAAAATGACTGATTTTTTATTAATTGTCAAAATAAATTTGGCAATTCTTATCAAAATCACTTGCAGTTGAAAAAAAAATGATTAAAATTCGACCTCGAAATAATTGATATTAAGGAGATGAAAATGGCTGATGCTTCTTTAGGTTCGCAAGCTGCGGCGAAATGGCGCAAAAAACGCGGATCTTTAATAATGGCTTTGCACGAAATTCAAGATGTTAAAGGATATGTCGACTGGAGTGATGCAGTTGAATTGGCTGAAAATATGGATGTTCCGTTGGCGCGAATCTATGAGGTCTTGACTTTTTATAACTTTTTTAAATTAAAAGCTCCCGGAAAGGCGGTTATTTCGGTATGTACCGGAACGGCATGCTATTTAAAGGGTAATGATAAGGTATTAGAGAAATTTAAGTCAGAGTTGGGAATCGACGAAGGCGAGAGTACCGCAGACGGAATGTTCCATTTGCAGTGTGTGCGTTGCGTAGGTTGCTGCGGATTGGCTCCGGTTTGTGTAGTTAACGGAAAAACTTACGGCCGTATGACACCGGAAAATGTGCCGGTGATTTTGAACGAGTGGCGCGAAGTCTTTAAGGAGAATTAGAATGGCCGATATTGATTTGGAAAAAAGATTTGATATTCATGAAATTGCTAAAAATAAATTAGCAGAGATAGAAAAATTTGATTGCAATATTTATTGCTGTCATTCAACGGGATGTAAGTCGTCGGGCAGTGATGATATTTTAGATTTGATAAAAAGTATTGTTGCAGAGCATAATTTGGGCGAGCGAATCCGTATTGTGGCAACCGGATGTATGGGATTGTGTGCTCAAGGTCCGTTAATCAGAGTTGAGATTAAAGGGCAGAAAGACAGATTATTTAAGCGTATTGATTTGGCCGCAGTTAAAAATATTATGGAAAAATTTGTTATTCCTTCGGTAGAAAGCGGTAAAGAAAAAGCTGTTGACAGCAGTATTGAACCATATGTGCTGTCGTTAGATCTGCCTTTCTTTAAAAAACAGGAAAAAGTAGTGTTGAAGAATGCCGGTCATATGGATCCGGAGGATATTTCCGAATATATGGCACGCGGCGGTTATTTGGCTTTAGAGAAAGCTTTGAAAACCATGACACCGGCACAGGTAGTTGATGAGATTAAGCGTTCGGGTTTACGCGGACGCGGCGGCGGCGGATTTTCGACCGGTATGAAATGGGAATTGGCTGCTAAAGTTCCAACCATTGATGAGAAATTTATTATATGCAACGGTGATGAAGGAGATCCCGGAGCATATATGGACAGGTCAATTTTGGAGGGTGATCCTCATGCCGTGATTGAAGGTATGATGATTGCAGCCTATGCAATCGGTGCGACCGAAGGTTGGTTTTATGTTCGTGCCGAGTATCCTTTGGCGGTTGAAAGATTGGAAAAAGCAATTAAAGCTTGTAAAAAGAATCGCCTGTTGGGTAATAATATCATGGGGACTGATTTCAATTTCAATATTGATATTCGTCTCGGTGCCGGTGCATTCGTATGCGGTGAGGAGACTGCGCTTATTCACTCGATTGAGGGAGCCAGAGGAACTCCGCGTCCGCGTCCGCCTTATCCGACCAATAAAGGATTATGGGGTAAGCCTTCTTGCGTGAATAATGTTGAGACTTTGGCAAATGTTTCAAAAATTTTGCTCAAAGGTGCAGATTGGTTTGCTTCATTCGGTACAGAAACTTCAAAAGGAACAAAAGTGTTTGCGTTAACAGGACAGGTTGAACATTCGGGATTGATTGAAGTTCCGATGGGAACAACTATAAATGAAATCGTTAATGAAATCGGCGGCGGGGTTCCGGCAGGCAAAAAACTGAAAGCCGTGCAATCGGGCGGTCCCTCGGGCGGTTTGATTCCGGTTGAATATATGAATATGCCGGTATGCTACGAAGAACTGAAAAAAATCGGTTCGATTATGGGATCGGGCGGATTGATTGTTATTGACGATTCATCAGATATGGTTTCTTTAGCTAAGTTTTATCTTGATTTTACGGTTGACGAATCGTGCGGAAAATGTGCTCCGTGTAGAATCGGCGGTCGCCAAATGTTGGCTTTGTTGGATAAGATAAATCGCGGCAAAGGCAAGAAGAAGGATTTGGAATTGTTAAAACGAATCGCATTTGCAATGCAGAAAGCTTCTTTGTGCGGTTTGGGACAGACTGCACCGAATCCGGTATTATCAACGCTCAAATTTTATGAGAGCGAGTATACCAACAAGTTAGTTGACGGTAAAGAATAAGAGGAGATTATAAGAATGGTAAATTTGAAAATTGATAATATTCCGGTTGAAGTCGAAGATGGAAAAAGCATTTTAGATGCAGCTCGAAAGGCTAATGTCAATATTCCGACATTGTGCAAACATCCGGATGTTAATCCGAGTGCAGGGTGCGGTATGTGCATTGTTAAAGTCGGCGGTCGCATTATGCGTTCGTGTTGCACTCCGGCGGCGGAAGGTATGGAAGTTATTACCAATGATGCTGAATTGGGTGAAATCAGAAAAACGGTATTAGAGCTTATTTTGAGTAATCACCCCAACAGTTGTTTGACTTGTGCTCGCAACGGAGAGTGTGAATTGCAGGATATGGCTTCGCAAATGGGAGTAAGAAGCGAAGAAATTCGCAAAATTCTTTCGGCTGAATCGATTGATGATTCTTCAAAAGCGATTGTATTAGAACCGGCAAAGTGTATTGTTTGCGGTCGTTGCGTTGAGATATGTCAAAACACACAAAATGTATGGGCATTGAGTTATTTACATCGCGGTATGGCGACCAAAATTACCGGAGCTAATGATACCAAACTGGGTGATTCGCCTTGTATTAAATGCGGTCAGTGTGCGGCACATTGCCCGACAGGTGCGATTACCGATTATGATACTACGAATCAGGTATGGAATTTGCTTAAAGATAAAGAACTGGTTACGGTAGTGCAGATTGCACCGGCGGTCAGGGTGGCTTTAGGTGAAGAATTCGGTTTTGATTTCGGCAGTAATTTGACCGGAAAAATTTATGCTGCTTTGCGCAAATTAGGTTTTGCTAAAGTGTTTGATACCAATTTCGGTGCTGATTTGACAATTATTGAAGAGGCAACCGAGTTTGTCAGACGCTTTAAGGAAAATGACAATCTGCCGATGTTTACGTCTTGTTGTCCGGCATGGGTGGATTATATGGAAAAATATTATCCCGAGATGTTACCGCACTTATCAAGTTGCAAATCACCGCATGAGATGGTCGGGGCAATTGCCAAGACTTATTATGCACAAAAGTTGGGAATCGATGCTGCTAAAATTAAAGTGGTTTCGGTTATGCCCTGCACGGCCAAAAAATGGGAGATTGCAAGAGATGAAACAATGTCGTCTTCCGGATATCAAGATGTTGATGTGGTTATTACCACTCGCGAATTGGCAAAGATGATTAAACAAAACGGTATTGATTTTGCTTCATTAGCTGAAGAAGAAGCGGATAATCCGTTGGGAGAATATTCCGGAGCAGCTACAATCTTCGGTGTTTCCGGCGGTGTGATGACAGCAGCATTGCGTACGGCTTTCTTCTATATAACCGGTCAGGAGTTGGGCAATTTGTGCTTTGGTCCGATTGTCGGTTTAGATGCCGTTAAAATGGCTGAAGTAGATATTATGGGAACCAAAGTTCGCATAGCGGTGGTTAACGGTGTGGGTAATGCCGAGCAGGTTTTGGAAGAAATTAAGACTGCTCAAGCCAACGGAGAAGAATTGCCTTACCATTTTGTGGAAGTTATGGCTTGTCCGGGAGGATGTATTGCCGGCGGAGGTCAACCCAAAGTTATGGGAGCCGAATTTAACAAACCTTGGGGCATTAACGACAAAATCAGAAAATTGCGTTCAAAAGGGTTGAATTGTGAAGATGAAAAAGCGACAAATCGTCTTTCGCATCATAATGATTCGATTAAGAAATTATACAGCGATTTCTTGGGCGAGGCCGGCGGTGAGAAGGCGCATCATCTGCTTCATACCAAATATCAAAAACGTCCTTTGTATAAATAGGATGTTGTGAAAATAAGACCGCCGGTGAGAAATTACCGGCGGTTTGGTGTTTTTGATAACAAATTACTGAAAACATTAAAAAAAAATCTTGCTTTTATTTTTTTGTATGTTATAAGGAAGCTAAATTATAACATACTATTAAAGTGGAGCCGCAAGCTCCGCTTTTTGTTTAGGAGAAATGAATGCAATCTCATCCTTTGGAAAAGCTTATCACACCGGTGATTGAGAATATGGGCTATGAGGTGGTGCGTATTATGACCATCGGGGTGCAGAATCCGACTTTGCAGATTATGATTGAACCGCAAGATCATAGTAATCCGAATGTTGATGATTGTGCTGCAGTCAGTCGTGCCGTTTCGGCAGTGTTGGATGAAAAAGATCCGATAGCCGGTGAATATACTTTGGAGGTAAGTTCGCCGGGAATTGATCGGCCGTTAACCAAGCCGGAACATTTCAATCGTTTTGTCGGATATGAGGCAAAAATTGAGACATCAGAGCCGATTGAAGGTCGCAAAAGATTTAAGGGAAAAATTGTTTCCTTGGAGAAAGGTGAGTTGGTAAAATTGAATATGGACGGCGTGGAATATAGTTTGCCGTTTGAGGTTATCAACAAAGCCAAACTTATTTTAACCGACGACTTGCTTGCGCAAGCCGCTGAAGAACAATTAACAGACTAACTTTTATTACAGAGGTAAAAATGCAAGAAAAAGAAAATATGCCCAGACCCGGAATTGTTTTGGTTGCTGATACGGTAGCCCGCGAAAAAAACATTGATAAAGAAGATGTTTTTGAGGCGATGGAAGTTGCTATTCAAAAGTCGGCTCGTACTAAATATGGTATGGAACACGATATTCGTGCCCATATTGATCGTAAGACCGGTGCAATTTCGCTGGCTCGTTATCGTGAGGTTATTGCAGATGATGCAGAAAAAGAAAATGAGGCGGCTCAACTCAGCTTGCGTGAGGCAAAGGCATATGATCCGAAGATTAAGGTCGGTGAGTTTATTATTGATGCATTGCCGCCGATTGATTTCGGACGTATTGCAGCTCAAACAGCCAAACAGGTTATTACGCAAAAAGTTCGTGAAGCGGAACGTAATAAGCAATTTGAGGAGTATAGTGAAAAAATCGGTACGATTGTTAACGGAACAGTTAAGAGAGTTGATTATAACAACACCATAATTGATATCGGTAAAGCCGAAGCTACTTTGCGTCGGGAAGAAACGATTCCCAATGAAGTGCTTAAAATCGGTGATCGTATCAGAGCTTATGTTTTAGAAGTTCGTAAAGAGAATAAAGGACCTCAGATCTTTTTATCCAGAACTTGTCCTGAATTTATGGTTAAATTGTTTCAGTCGGAAGTTCCCGAGGTTTATGACGGAATAGTTCAGATTATGGCGGTGGCCCGTGATCCTGGTTCAAAAGCTAAGATGTCTGTAAGAGCTAATGATGTTACATTGGATCCGGTTGCTACTTGCGTTGGATTGCGAGGTATCAGAGTTTTGGCGGTCAGTACAGAACTTCACGGAGAAAAAATTGATATTATTCCATATTCTGAAGATAAAGCTCAATATATTGTCAGTGCTTTATCTCCGGCAGAGGTGTTGAAGGTTGTATTAGACGAAGAAAATAATCGTATTGAAGCGGTTGTTTCGCAAGAACAATATTCTTTGGCAATCGGTCGTCGCGGTCAAAATGTAAGATTGGCGGCTAAATTGTTAGGGTGCGATATTGATGTTCTTACCGAGGAACAAGAACAAGAGCGTCGTTCTAACGAGAATAAAGTTCGTTCACAACGCTTTATGGAGATTTTGGATGTTGATGAATTGTTGGCTCATTTGTTGATTGCCGAAGGTTTCTCAAATGTTGATGAGATAGCTTTGGTTAATGTTGATGAATTAGCTGAAATTGACGGTTTTGATGAAGATATAGCTAAAGAGTTGCAGCGTCGTGCTCAAGCCTATGTTGACAAGCGTAATAAAGAATTTGCCGAAAAGAGCAAAAACTTGGGCTTAGATGAAAAATTGCAAACCATTGAAGGATTGGATAAGGATATGTTGTTAACTTTGGCGGATCATAATATTCGTACGATTGATGATTTAGCTGATTTAGCAACCGACGAATTGATTGAAATTCTGGGAGAAGATATCCTTTCAACCAAAGAAGCCGAAAAGGTTATTATGGCGGCTCGTGCTCATTGGTTTGAAAAGTAGGATACGCTTTGACGGGCAGGTGTTTATCTGCCCGTCATCAAAATAACGGATAGATGATGAAGCAAGATACGACACGAAAATGTATTGTAACAGGCGAAACGGAAGAAAGAAATCTTCTGTTACGTTTTGTTGAGGTAGAAAATACAGGAATTGTGCCGGATTTCAAAAAGAAACTCGGCGGCAAGGGTGTGTATGTTATTAATGCTAAGAGTCAATTACAAAAAGCAGTAAGTAATAATTTGTTTGCAAAAGCACTTAAACATAAATTAAAAGTTGATAGTAATCTTGCGGAAACTGTAGAATGTATTTTGCGTAAACAGGCGTTACAGGCCGTGTCACTAGCGCGTAAGGCCGGATGTTTGGTGTGGGGATTAGATAAAGCTCTTGATGTTATTAAGAAAGGTAAAGCCGCTTTTGTTTTGGAAGCAATCGATGCGGGTGATGATGGGAAGAAAAAAATGGCATCACACGCCAAAGATATGGAAATATACAATTTATTTAGTTCAAAGGAGTTAGATGAGGAATTAAACAAAGAAAATATCGTTCATCTGGTTTTTATTAAAAGCAATATAAGCGATATGGTCAGAGATGCTTTTATTCGTTTGACTTCTTATTTAAACAATTAAATTCTTTATATGGAGATAAACATATATGACGGATAGTAATAATAAAACAAAATTAACTTTATCGGGTAAATCTACCCTTACTCTGAAATTAGGCAATACTTCAAAGGCAAGTAATGATAAAAAAATGGTGCAGGTTGAAGTGCGCAAAAAAAGAGTAATTACTCCGGCAGTTTCACCAGATAAGACTCCTGAAGTAAAGATTGATGAAGCAACAGCAGCCAAGCTTAAGTTGTTAGCTGAAGCTAAAGAATTTGATAATAAACGCAAAGCAGATGAGGAAGAGCGTAATCAACAAAGACGTAAGATTGCAGAGCAAGAAGCAGAGGAAAAACGCCAGGCAGAAGAACAATTGAAGCAAGAACGTGAACAAAAGCAACTTGAAGAAGAAGCAAAACAAGTTAAACAATCAAAAGAAGTTAAGCAGGAAACAGCTAAGGAAGTAAGTGAATCAGATGGTAATGGCGGAGAGAATCGGGCGTTAAATAAATTTAAGGAAAGGCAGAAACGAAAATTTGACGATGATGAAGATGAGGATTTTACTCCGCGGGAAAAGGCTATTTCTAAGGAAGAATTGTTTGAACAGGAACGTAAAAAACAAATAACCAAAAGGTCTTTTGAACCGCAAAGACGCAATACAAAGGTTAGTATTCATAATATTCGCACCGATGAAGATGACGATGATTTCGGGTATGGATATGGTGGCGGAGGACGTCGTTTTAAGAAAAAAACACCTAAGCCGGTTGTTGCGGCGGCTCCGGTGGAGAAGGTTATTAAAGATGTAGTTATTCCGGAAGTTATTACTGTGCAGGAATTAGCTAATCGTATGGCTGAAAAATCGGCAGATGTTATCAAAAAACTTATGTCTTTAGGGGTTATGGCTACGATTAACCAACCGATTGATGCCGATACAGCACAGATTATTGTAGAGGAATTCGGGCATAAATTTAAGCGGGTTGCCGATAGTGATGTTGAGCAAGGGTTGCGTGGTGAAGAAGATAAAGCTGATCAATTGTTGCCTCGTGCTCCGGTGGTTACGGTTATGGGGCACGTCGACCATGGTAAAACCTCATTGTTGGATGCGTTGCGTGAGACTAATGTAGCGGCCAAAGAAGCAGGCGGTATTACTCAACATATCGGTGCTTATCAAATTACGGTTAAATCAGGACAAAAGATAACTTTTATTGATACTCCCGGACACGAAGCATTTTCAGAGATGCGTGCTCGCGGTGCAAAAGTTACGGATATAGTGGTTTTGGTGGTTGCGGCTAATGATGGTATCATGCCGCAAACGATTGAGGCTATTCGTCATGCACAAGCGGCAGAAGTACCGATTGTGGTGGCAATTAACAAAATCGATTTGCCGGGTGCTGATCCGATGAAGGTTAAAACCGCTTTATTGCAACATGGAATCGGAGTTGAAGAAATGGGCGGTGAGTGCTTGTGTGCGGAAGTTTCGGCTAAAAAACGTATCAATATTGATAAATTGGTTGACGCTATTTTATTACAAGCAGAAGTTTTGGATCTTAAAGCTAATCCAAACCGTGCCAGTGAAGGTGCCGTGATTGAAGCAAAAATGGAGAAAGGACGCGGTACGGTTGTTACTGCTTTGGTGCAGAAAGGAACATTGCATGTAGGTGACATTTGTATTGCCGGTAAAGAATGGGGGCATATCAGAGCTATGTTTAATGAACATGGACAGAAGATGCAAGAAGCCGGTCCGGCTACTCCGGTTGAAATATTAGGACTGAACGGAACGCCTTCGGCAGGTGATGATTTTATTGTGGTGGCTGACGAAACCAAAGCCAAAGAAATTACCGGTTATCGTATTCGTAAGGAACGCGAAGCAAAACTGGTTAAGTCTGCTAAGTCGGCAATGGAGCAGATGCTTGATAAGATTAAATCAGGTGAAGTTAAGCATTTGCCGATTATTATCAAGGCTGATGTTCAAGGTTCAATCGAGGCAATTGAAGGTGCAGTATCAAAATTATCTAATGATGAGGTAAGTGTTCAAGTATTGCACTCGGCAGTGGGAGCAATATCGGAATCAGATGTTACCTTGGCTAAGGCATCACATGCTTTGATTATCGGATTTAATGTTCGTGCCAATATGCAGGCTCGTGATATGGCAAGACGTGATGAAGTTGAGATAAAGTATTATTCGATTATTTATGATGTTTTGGACGATATCAAGAAAGGTTTGGAAGGAATGCTTTCGCCTGAACTCAAAGAGAAACTTTTGGGTTATGCCGAGATCAGAGAAGTTTATAATATTACCGGTGTGGGCAAAGTCGGCGGTTGTATGGTTACCGAGGGATTGGTTAAACGCGGTGCCAAGATAAGATTGTTGCGCGATAATGTGGTTATTCACGATGGTGCTATCGGTCAGTTGAAGCGCTTCAAGGACGATGTTAAAGAAGTTAAAGAAGGGTTCGAGTGCGGTATTTCGTTTGAAAATTATAATGATATTCAAAAAGGCGACTTTATTGAATGTTATGAAATTGAGGAGATTGCTAAAAATTTATAACTTGATTGATGCAGAAAGCAGTAAAGTTATCATGCGCCCGTAGCTCAATTGGATAGAGTATCAGCCTCCGACGCTGAGGGTTGTGGGTTCGAACCCCGCCGGGCGCGCCAAAACAGCTAAATTTCTTGGTAAGAGGAGTTTAGCTGTTTTGTTATAAATAAATTATTGTTTTTTTGAATTTAGCTAAGTTTTAAGTTGTTATTTGGAACAATGACAATCGTGTCCGTGACAGCAATGGTGTTGCGGGTGAGATTTTTGGCGTGAGAAAGCCTCAAAAGTGTTGGCAAGCAACATGGCAATAGTCATCGGGCCGACACCGCCGGGGACAGGAGTAATGTAAGAAGCTTTATTTTTAACATCGTCAAAGTCGATATCGCCGCAGAGTTTTCCATCAGTACGGTTGATTCCAACATCAATAATAATTGCTCCGTCTTTAATCCAAGAGGATTTTATCATTTGCGGTTGTCCGCAAGCAGAAACAATAATATCAGCGGTTTTGGTTATGGAAGGCAAATCGACGGTATGGGAATGAGTTATGGTAACGGTACAATCATGATTAAGCAATAATTTGCCCATAGGACGACCGACAATTTGAGAACGTCCGATTACCACTGCATGTTTGCCGCATAAATTAACATTGATGGATTGCAACATTGCCAAAACGCCTTTAGGGGTGGCAGAAACAAAAGCATCGGGGTTGTTGCTGGATAGCAGACCGCTGTTGTATGGGGTAAAGCCGTCAACATCTTTGTCCGGAGAAATGCGGGCAATTATTTTTTGAGTATCCAGATGTTGAGGTAACGGAAGCTGGACAATAATTCCGTTAACTTCCGGATTATTGTTTAGTTCATCAATCGTTTCAAGCAAAGCATTTTCACCAATTGAATCGGATAATTCGATAATGTGGCAATCAATGCCGACTTCGGCAGCCTTTTTTTGTTTGTTGCGAACATAAATGCGGCTGGCTTCGTCATCACCGACCAAAATAACCGCCAAACAGGGAATATTGCCGTTTAGAGCGGAGATTTTTTGTTTTAAGTCAGAACATATTTTTTGTGCCAAAGATTTGCCGTCAATGATTTGTGCCGTCATATTTATTCCTTTTCAATAAGCTTATCTAAATCTTTTTCATTGAGAGAAGATGTAGATGTTATAAGGATTTTTTTGTATCTGTCAAGTTCTCCGTAAATAATGGTTAAATTAGTTTTGGCTGTGTGGAGTGTTTGGGCTAAAAATTTAATCAATTCGGCGTTGGCCTTACCTTTTTCAGGGACTGAAGTTACGTTTATTTTGAGATAATCATTGCCGTCAGCATCAGTAAATAATCCCATAACCTTACAACAAGAAGAGTTAGGCGTCAGCCTAACTCTTAAAGTAATACCGGAAGAATCGACGGTATAAAACATTTATCCGGCAATCAAAATGCGTAAGCTAGTAATCAGATGCAATATAAAATACAGAGCTAAAAGCAAAATAAACGGTGCAAAATCAATACCAGAAAACACCGTTGGGATTTTTGATTTGATTTTGTTATAAACCGGAAGTGTGAGCTTATCCAATATTTCAACGGTTTTTTTAGCGTATTTATTGGTCGGTTCCAATACCTTAAAATGCATTAACCAGTATAGTACTATTTGCACAACAACAATCTTAAAATAGATGTCAACAATAAGATATAAAACAGCCAGTATCGGATCAAAAATAACCATAAGTATCTCCTATGCATAAATTAACTTTATCGCTACAAGTGATAAAACAAATTTGAGATGATGTCAACTTGATTAGAAAAGTTAGTCATAAGCACGTGCTGTTTGCCTGCCGGTCAATTGTAAATATTGAGAAGCACTAAAACCGCGAGTTTTCGGAGAAATAGGACTTGACACGGTTCTTCCGCTCAATTCCAGCAAACGTTGTCCGGTGTTTTGAGGCAACATGGGGATTTGATTTTCGGCAATTTGATTTGCTATATTCTTTTGTAAAGCTTGACGATATTGCAAGCGATGCAATTCTATGGCAGTGATACCGGCAGCTAAAGCCACGGCAGCGGCAGAATTGTTCATTTGTGTTATTTCTTCCGGTTCTTCATATTTAGTATCGTATTGTTCCAGGTTGGTGGCAGGTGAACCATGTATGGAATGTTGAGCAAGTTCACGTCGATCTTCAGGGCGATGAGGAAGGGTAGGTTTAATGTTTTTTACGCGCTCACGCAGTTTGCGCAATTCGCTGAGCTTAAAGGTGAGAAACTTTAATTTTTCCTGAGCTTGAGCTTGCTGCGGGCAATTATTGTTAAATGCTGCACCGGAATACAGTGCTATAACACGTTTTAAATCGGTTTCACGGTCATCTAAAAAGAGTACAAAATCGCTGCGGGCATGAAGCTCAGATAAAGTGGTTCCGTCATTTTTCATGTCATGAAAAATTTTTTTAGCATCTTCTACCCAACCATTATATTCGGCTTCGGGATCCTGACCGGATTGAATGCTTTGCAGACTTTCAGCAATATAGTAGTCCATGTCATAGCTGGGAACAGGCTTGCCATTAATAATAACATCTTTTGACGAGGATGAAGAATTTGACTGCCAGAGCATAGGCGTCCAAGAAGCATAAAATTGCAAAGGGTTGCCATTGTTTTTGTCTGACATGTGATTTATGACAGGAGTATATTGTTCGAGATTCTGTTGAGATATAAGACTATCGGCCGCCTTTTGAATTTCAGAAGGCGATAATTTTTTTAATTCTTCAGTCAATACCTCGTTGTTTTGCATAAATATCTCCTTAATTTTTTTCAAAAATAATTTTTTCTTGTTCTTGTAAAAGCAGGTAATCAAGAACCCACCGGCTGATTTGTTCGACTTTTTCCAATTCAATATTCATGGCTTCTCCGAGTTTTCCGATAAAAACAACTTCATCATCTGATAAATCGCCATCCGAATTAGCCAACAGACAAGCCTCTTTGATTAAGGATAATGCCAGAGGACGATTGGTAATTCCGGCAGCTGAGGCAATAATTTCATCGACGGGTGTATCCTTAAGAATGTCGGGTATTTTTGTTTCGGGTATTCCGAACATAACAGCCGAATCGATGATGGCTTTTTTTTCAGTTTCATCAAAGTTGTTATCTATTTTACCTAAGGCGACCAAGACGCTTAAAAATGTAATTTTTTCTTGTTCGCTGATAGGAAGAGCCAAATTATTTTGTTGAGAGTCCATAAAATTTCCCCTTTGTCAATTATCGTTTAAATTATATCAGAAATGTGTTAACTTTTCAATAAAAACAGTCAGAAAATCGAAAAAATATTTGAAAAAGCTAAAATATTGTTTATTATCGGCATAATTTAGTGAATATTAGAATTTTTAAGGATGATATGAATACATTTTTTATAAAGACTTTCGGTTGCCAGATGAATGTTTATGATTCTCATCGGATTGCGGGACTTTTAGAAAGTCGCGGAATGAAGCAGGTGGCGAGAATCGATGATGCAGATTTGGTGATATTCAATACTTGTCATATAAGAGAAAAGGCAGCAGAAAAACTGTTTTCGGATTTAGGAAGAGCTGACTTGGTTAAGCAAGCGAGAATGCTTGAGGGTAAAGATACTATAATCGGTGTAGTCGGTTGCGTGGTTCAGGCCGAAGATGAACAAGTATTTAGGCGTTCAGGGGCTGTAGATTTTGCTTTAGGACCTTTGGCATACCATCGTTTGGGAAAAATTTTGGATGATTTATTGAAAAACAGGGACAATTTGGTTATTGATACGGAGTTTCTTGCCGAATCAAAATTTGATTATTTGGGAGAGAATAAAGCTGAAGGAGTTTGTTCTTATATAGCGATTCAAGAAGGATGTGATAATTTTTGTACTTATTGTGTGGTGCCTTATACCAGAGGGGTGGAGACTTCGCGTCCGGTCGAGGATGTAGTTAAAGAAGCTCGTAAATTGGTGTCAGACGGAGCATTGGAGCTTAATTTATTGGGACAAAATGTCAATTCTTACCATGGTGAAGATAAAAACGGAAAAGAACGCAATTTAGCTTATCTGTTGCGAGAGTTGAGCAAGATTGATGGTTTGAAAAGGCTGCGTTATACCACCTCATATCCGGCAGATGTCGATGATGATTTGATAGCTTGTCATAAAGAATTAGATATTTTGATGCCGTATTTGCATTTGCCGATACAGTCGGGTTCGGATAAAATACTTAAGGCAATGAATCGCCGGCATACTAAAGGACAGTATATGGAAGTTATTGCTAAGCTGCGCGAAGCGAATCCGCGAATCGGGTTTGCATCTGATTTTATAGTGGGTTTTCCCGGTGAAAATGATGAAGATTTTCAAGCAACTTTAGATGTAGTTGATGAAGTTAAGTTCATTACGGCATTTTCATTTAAATATTCGCCCAGACCGGGGACACCGGCTGCCGAATATCCTAATCAGATTTCGGACAAGGTAAAAAAAGAACGATTGAAAATTTTGCAAGAAAAATTGTTTGCTTATCAAACTGATTTTAATCAACAGACAGTCGGAAAAACAGTATCGGTTTTGCTGGAAAATAAAGGACGTCATGCCGGACAATTGACCGGAAGGACTCCTTGGATGCAAAATTTGTATGTTTGTGCAGATGGGGAATATTTAAATAAAATTGTTGATGTTAAAGTAGAAAGTGCGACAATGAATTCATTGTCAGGTAAAATTATAAGGAAGTGAATATTATGGCTGAAATTTCTTTTGAATTATTTAATAACACGTTGGTTCAACAAATGGTCGGAGCACAAGATGCCAATTTGCGTTTGTTGGAAAAAGTTATCGGTGTGGAAATAAATTCTTTTGGCAATAAGATTACAATTAAAGGAAAAAAAGCTGCAGTTGATCAGGCAAAATCAGCAATAGATGTTTTATATGATAAAGTGAGCCGCGGTATTGAAATAGGTGAACAGGAGGTTAAAGCGGCAGTGAGAATCTGCGGAGATAATAAGGATTGTCAGGAAGCTATGGATTTGAGTAATATTGTGTTAAAGACCAAAAAGCGCCATATCTATCCGCGTTCGGTTACTCAGGCTGAATATATTAAGACTATGATGAACAACGAGTTAGTTTTCGGTTTGGGACCTGCCGGAACCGGAAAAACTTATTTGGCGGTGGCGTTGGCTGTTTCGATGATGTTGGAAGGGGCAATTGATAAAATCATATTGTCCAGACCGGCAGTTGAGGCAGGTGAAAATTTGGGATTTTTGCCCGGTGATTTGAAAGATAAGGTAGATCCTTATTTGCGTCCGTTGTATGATGCATTGTATGAAATGTTACCGGCAGAGCAGGTTGATAAAAAAATTGCACTCGGTGAGATAGAAATTGCCCCTCTGGCATTTATGCGCGGTCGAACATTATCAAATGCTTTTATTATATTGGATGAAGCTCAGAATACAACTCCGATGCAGATGAAAATGTTTTTAACCAGATTGGGTGAAAATTCGCGTATGGTGGTTAACGGAGATTTGAGCCAGGTGGATTTGCCGCGCGGAGTTATATCGGGTTTGAGAGATGCCTTAGATGTATTAAAAGGTACTGAAAATATCGGTTCGGTACGTTTTTCCGCTACGGATGTAGTACGCCACGGATTGGTTGCCAAAATTGTGAAGGCTTATGAAAGTAAGAGCAAAAAAGAATATGGCGACGAATAATAATCGCATAGATATAATAGTTGAAGATGACAGCTGGGCACAGGTTGCGGTGGTTAGCGAAGGGCAATGTGCGGCAGTTTTTGAGGCAATTTGTGATTTTTTGCGGCATAATAATATCAAAGTTCGTTATGGTTTGTTGGATGTTGGTAGACCTTTGGGTGCAGTGTTGGTTTTGAGTAATGCCGAACAGGTGCGTCAACTTAATGCCGAATTCCGCAAAAAAGACAAACCTACCAATGTGTTGTCATTTGCCAATATTGATGCGGGTGATTTTATACAGACTATGCAAAGTGATGAGGTTATCGGTTTGGGTGATATCATTATGGCACGGGAAGTGTTGGTTGATGAGGCAAAGCAGTTGAAAATATCAACAGAACATCATTTTATACATCTACTGGTGCACGGGTTGTTACATTTGTTGGGTTTTGATCATCAAAATGATGATGAGGCCGAAGTTATGGAAGGCATTGAGATTGCAGTTTTGAAAGAGATGAATATTGATAATCCTTATAAGGAGTTTGAATAAAAAATGTCAGACGAAGATAGTCAGCAATTAAATATTTTTAAAAAGTTGTTTCATCGTAAGCAACAGGAAAATGTTCGCGAAACCATTGAAGATTTGGTGGAAGAAGCTGCAGAAAACGGGCAAAATGATTTGAGTGCACACGAGCAGTTATTATTGAATAATGTGCTTGATTTGCGCGGGCGTAAATGTGAAAATGTTATGATACCGAGAGCCGAAATCATAGCTTTTCCTAAAAGCGGAACAGTTACGGATTTGGCAGATTTGATGGTGGAACAAGGACATTCTCGAATTCCTATTTACGGAGATTCGTTAGATGATATTGTCGGGATTGTCCATGTGATTGATTTGGTAAAAGGGGTTTTGCATAAGCAATCAGATATCAAGATTGATGATGTTATCAGCGATAAGATTAAGTTTGTAGCTCCCGAAAAGGGGGTATCTGATTTGTTGAAAGAAATGCAGCAAGATAAAATCCATATGGCAATGGTGGTCGATGAGTATGGCGGAATTGACGGTTTGGTTACCATAGAAGATTTGTTGGAAGAAATAGTCGGAGATATTGAAGATGAATATGATCATGAAGATGATCCGGTTATTTGTAAGCAAAATAACGGTAATGTGGTGGCAGAGGGTAAAGCTGAATTAGATGAAATAAAGTCGATATGTAATTTGGATTTATATGACGGTTTGCCGGAAAGCGAAGAAGACGATATTGATACATTAAACAGTTTGATTTTTCATTTGATACAACGCGTTCCTCGTCGAGGTGAAGTAATCACGGGGTTAGGCGGTGTTAAATTCAGAATTTTGGAAGCGGATCCTACACAGATAAAGAAAGTGATGATTATCAGGCCGAATCTGGAAAGGGATTAATTATGGAGCTTGAAAAGCGAGGAAAAAATTCAGATGAACTGCTGCAGGAATTTAAGGCAAGACAACAAAAAAATTTGTTGTTTGTATTTTTGAGATATCTGGCCAGATATCCGAAGTGTTCGGCTTTTGTTGCCGGCTTGGCGGGTATGTTTTCTTTTGCTCCTTATTTTAATATTCTTGCTGCTTGGGGCAGTTTTATAGTTTTGATGTATTTGTTGCTCGAAGCTGAAGGATGGAAAAAAAAGTTCAAGCTCGGGTATATATTCGGATTTGGCTATTTTGCCGGAGGATTTGCCTGGATAGGTAATGCCGTTTTGATTGAGCCGGATGAGTTCGGGTGGCTTTATCCGGTGATATTGGTGGCGGCAGGTGTTTTTTTCGGGTTATTTGCGGCTGTGCCTGCGGCTTGTATGGGGTTAGCAAAAAACAAATTGGGCGAGTGGTCGGTTTTTTGCGGTATGTGGGTGATTGCTGAGTGGGTGAGAAGCTGGTTTTTAACCGGTTTTCCGTGGAATTTAGTCGGATATTCTTGGGCGTTTAATATTGAATTGATTCAAAATGCTTCAATCGGAGGAGTATATTTAACTTCTTTGTTGGCGGTTATGTCATATACGGTTTGGGGATTATTGTTAAACGTTTATATAGAATCGTTGTATGCTGATAATATAGATAAGATTGCAGTCAGAGTGGTAAAGGGAGCATATAAGATTGTTCTGGTAATGATTGTTGTTTTTTGGGGAAATCTTTTCTGGGGAAAAGCAAGAATTGCCGATACTGATCAAGAAACTAACAATGTAACGGTCAGAATTGTGCAACCGAGTATTCCTCAAACAATGAAATGGACAAGAGAGGCGGCTGAGGATAATTTTCAAACTTATATTAATTTGAGTTCTATGAAAAGTGAAAATCGTCCTGATTGGGTGATTTGGGGGGAGACGGCTTCTCCTTTCAGGTTGGATGAAGATGAAGAACATCGTGCAAAAGCCGTTTCTTTTTTAGAAGGCGATGAGATTTTGATAAGCGGCATGATCAGTTATCATGACAATAAAGGTCGATGGTTGCCGCATAATTCGATGATGATTATTGATAATAACGGTGAGGTTAAGGGATATTATGATAAAAGTCATTTAGTACCGTTTGGTGAATATATTCCGTTGCGAAATTATTTGCCGAAATTTTTGCGACCGGTGGCTAATGCGATAGGAGAATTCGGCAAAGGAGAAGGACCTAAAGTTTTTCAGATAAATGATTATCCTTTATTAGGTGGTGCAATTTGTTATGAGATAATTTTTCCGCATGAAATAGTTGATGAACAGAGGAGACCTGAGGTTATTATTAATTTGACCAATGACGGATGGTACGGAGAATCGGCAGGGCCATATCAACATTGGGTTGCAGCGATGTTTAGAGCTGTAGAGGAAGGAATTCCGGTAATCAGAGTTGCCAATAACGGTATAAGCGGAATGATAAATGTTTATGGTGAAGCAAAAAATAAAATGTCATTGAATGAAACAGGTTTTAAGGATTTTAAATTAGAAAAGGCTTTACCTGAGGCAACAATTTATGGAAGATCAGGAAATGCACCCGTAATAATATTATGCTTGATTTTAATGGCTGTCGGTGTTATAAAATTGCGTAAAGATTAAGTAGTTAGGTGGATGATATGAAAGATAAAAAAGCTGATCGTAAAGGTAGTCGCGGCAGAACTCCGAGCGGAGCACCAAATCCTGTGGATGTACACGTAGGTAACAGAATAAGAATAAGACGTAATTTATTGGGATGGAGCCAAGAAAAACTCGGATTGATGTTGGGTTTGACTTTTCAGCAAATTCAAAAGTATGAAAAAGGATTAAACCGCGTAAGCGCCAGTCGTTTATGGGATTTTAGTGTGGTTATGAATACACCGATAAGTTTCTTTTATGAAGATATGGATGATCAGACCGCTAAGTGCAGTCCGCGCAGGTATAGTAATCCTGAAGCCGAGATGTCGCTGAGCGATAATAATTCTTTGTTTGATGAAGATCCGATGCGTAAGCAGGAGACATTAGAATTGGTGAGAGCTTATTATAAAATAAGTAACCGCAATGTGGCTCAGAATTTGTATGATTTGATTATTTCAATGTCAAAAAGTCCTTATATGCAAAATAAAGAAGATAGTGAAGAAGATTGATAATGAACGGGCAGTCGAAAAACTGCCTGTTTTTAGTATGGTTTACAACGATTGTCCGTGGAACGATCCGAGGGAGGCAAGTCTTCAAAATCGCCAAAGTTAAACATATTTCTTTCAAATTCACATTCGTCATCCAAACCATTGTTTGAATCGATTAGTTTCATTTTTTTTAACGGGCGGATAATAAAATCCCGGTGTTTAGCATTAAAATCGGAAAAGTGGTTAAATTCAGTCGTTTTATCGGTGGTTTTGTTAAGCATGATTTATTCTCCTCTGGTTGTAAATTATAGATAATACTTTTTTTGATATTTTTAATCCACATAAGAATAAATTTTGCTTGAGATTATCCTAAAAGTCATATACTTGCATTAATTGTAACGGTGAGGACAATATGTGGAAAATAGATATAAAAAAACGTCCTGATTATGATAAATTACTGAGTAAAATAAATGCTCGGCTGGATTGGAAGAACAATTGGCAAAATGTTGATTTGCTTTATCAGCAGTTGCTGAGTGATAAGGCTTTTCGTAAAGAGTTGATGAGAAAGGCCATTCATTTAAGTTCATTGTGGATTCCGGCAGCGATTTATTTTATGCCTAAGTTTATTTTGGTTCCGATATTGATGGTTATTTTAATTGGTAATGTTATCTTAGAGTATGGTAATTTTCGGCGTTATCCGTGGGCTCGCAAGTCGTTTGGCGTGTTGTTTTTCAAAACTTTGCGTAATAAAGAGACTTCGCGTGAACATTTTCAGTTTACCGGTTCGATATATGTACTGATATCTTCTTTGTTATGTTTGTGTTTGTTTGATAAGGTAGTAGCTTCAATAGCATTAACGGTTATGCTTATATCCGATAGTGCGGCGGCATTGGTAGGGCGTTCAATCGGTAGAGTTAAACTGCACAAAAACAAAACATTAGAGGGAACTTTAGCATTTTTTGTTTCGGCTTTGATTATCAATTTATTGTTTATTCAGGTGTATCCGTTTACATGGGCAAGTGTGATAGCTTGTGCAGCAGCCACATTAGCAGAAGTTTATGAGGATAAAATAGAAATTGACGATAACTTGTCAGTGCCGATATTTATGGCTGCGGTATTGGCATTAGGGCAATAGGTTTATTTTATAATTCCTCCTCCCAGAAGTAAATTACCATCATAAAGCACAACGGATTGTCCGGGGGTTATTGCGCTTTGCGGGGAAAAGAATTTTACGGAAAAAATACCATCATCGTGAGGAAAAACTTCGACTTCACAGGGTGATTGTGAAGAACGGATTTTAGCTGAACAGTAAATGGTTTTGTCGGGGGCAGGGGATTGCCAATTCCAATTTTCGGCGACAAGTTCGGTGTGAAGACAATCTTCCGCATATCCAAGAACTACTTCATTTTTTTCTTTGTTGATTGAAAGAACATATAACGGGCGCGGGGCAGAGATGCCTAAACCGCGTCGCTGACCGATGGTAAAATTCCAATAACCATTGTGAGTGCCGAGAATTTTGCCGTCAGTTCCGACAAAATTGCCGGTTTGGGGCGAAAATTGCAATATATCGTTGATGGCTCCGTTGTAAAAATCCTGACTGTCCGGTTTGTCGGAAACACTTAGTCCGGCTATATGAGCAAGTTGGCGAATTTCTGTTTTGGTTTTGGAACCAAGCGGAAGAGTTATTTGGGCAAGTTGCTCCTGAGTAAGCCGATAAAGAAAATAAGATTGATCTTTGCGTTCATCAACGCCGCGAATTATTTGATAGCGTTCGGTTTGATGATTATATTCTACTCCGGCATAATGTCCGGTGGCAAATTTATCAAAATTGATGCCGGATTTGGCAGCAGCTTGAGGAAGAACACTGAATTTGATTTTAGCGTTGCAAATTACACAAGGATTTGGGGTTCGTCCGGCTTTATATTCAGATTTGAAGTTGCTCAGCACAATGTTTTTATATTCTTCGCGGCAATCTAATACAACATGAGGGATGCCGATGGTTTGACAAACTTTGGCAGCTTCGGCAATATCATCTTTATCCGGAGCAAAGCAACCATTGGCATGTTCGGGGATGTGCGCGACATTGGCATCATCCCAAATTGACATGGTGGCACCGATAACTTCATGCCCGGCTTGCTTTAATAACAAGGCAGCAACCGAGGAGTCAACACCTCCACTCATTCCGACTAAAATTTTCATATATTTATTCCTTTGATTGATATTTTACAATAGTACTTTGATTTTGCAAGTTTAAATGCGCTTGTATTCTAAAAATACCGGACGACGACCTTCTTTTAAGGCTTTGAGTTGATATTTGGTTTCTACCCAATCGGCGGGAGGATTGCGCCAGTCGTTGCTTGTTCTTGCTGTCCAGATAAAATCGGGACAATCATGCATTTGTCGCAAAGTCCATCTTTTGTATACGGGGTGGTCGGTAGCGATAAGCAAAGTTCCGTCTTTTTTGATGATGCGGGCGAGTTCGGCAATATTATCAGGGTTGACGAAGCGACGTGAAGCATGGCGATTTTTGGGCCAAGGGTCAGGAAAAAGCAAAAATACCTGATCAACGAATCCGTCCGGAATTTGAGAAAACAGTTTACGCACATCATCACTATATATACGTATATTATCAACTCGATCAGGTAACAGTTTGATTTTTTCAACTATTTCGGAATTTTGCTTAATACCGGTAATTAAAGATAACAGATTGGCAATACCATTTTGGAAAACTTCGGCTCCGATAAAGCCGGTTTCAGGGTGAAGAAGAGAAAATCCGGCAAGATGTTCGCCGCCGCCGAAACCTATTTCCAAACAAATTTTTTTGACCGGAACACCAAATAAATTATGGGATATGGGCTGTTGTGTGCTTATTTCCAGTTGAGGCAGGAATTGTTCCAACAAAGAGGTTTTAGCTTTGCGGATTTTGCGGCCTTTGCGGCGTCCGAAAAATTTGAAGTCGTCCATTATTTAATATCCTTGGCGGTTATAAGGGAAAACCCTTGATTGCTCAAGGGTTTTGATTGGCGATCTCGGGGCGATTCGAACGCCCGACCCACAGCTTAGAAGGCTGTTGCTCTATCCAGCTGAGCTACGAGACCATTGAAACGTTATCAGTAAAAACATAATTTTGAGGTAAAGTCAAGTAACAATTGCGGAAAAGAATAAAAATAAGCGGTATATTAAAATGATTGTTATCGGTGTATTATACTGATATTTTATTAAATTTATAATTTGACAGCTGAAAAAATATTTTTAATAATAAAGTAAACGGAAAGGAAAATATTATGAAAAAAATTATCATCGTGCTTAGTTTATTTATCGGCTTAGCCACCTTGGCCAGGGCGGAAACCGTTTCAACCGATAAATCGGATTTTGCTTTAATATCCTCGGTGATTGATGATGCCGCTTATGATATTCGCTATTATTCTCCCAACAACTTTACCGGCAACAAAATTGACGGATATAAAGCTCCGCGTGCCTATATGACCAAAGAGGCTTTAGCTGCCTTAGCCAAAGCGGCAGATGATTTGCGAGCTCAGGGTTATCGACTTTTGATATGGGATGCTTATCGTCCGCAAAAGGCGGTTGATAATTTTGTAAGATGGATTAATGACCATGCTGATATGGGCGATAAATCTTTTTATCCCGAGTTGCAAAAGTCTGATTTGCTTGCCGGCAGATATATTATGGAAAAATCAGGTCACACCCGAGGCAGCACCGTTGATTTGACCATCATCAAGAAAGACGGCGGTTTTGTGGATATGGGCGGAACATTTGATCTGTTCAGCGAGATTTCGCACCCTGATTATGAAAACATAACCGCTGAGCAAAAGCGTAATCGCCAAATTTTGCATGATGCGATGATTAAAGCCGGGTTCAATGCCTTAGATTCCGAGTGGTGGCACTTCACCTTAAAAGATGAGCCTTATCCCGATACCTATTTTGATTTTGACGTTGAGTGATTTACCTGTGAGAGGCAAACTTGCTCTATCGTTTACACCACTGCTAGATAATTAGTGAAATGAAAATGCGAAAAATATTTTTTCTTTTAGGGTTATTTATCATAGCTTTGCCTGTAGTTTTAAACACCCAGCGTCTGATATACCACAGCCCTGATTGTATGTGGGCGCATCGCTGCACCAGAAATTGCATCAAAACCACTCTTGACAAAGCACTTGAATTCGGCGCTCGCCCTTGCAAAGTCTGCGGCGGAGGACAAGATTAAGTCTTTTGAAATTTATCCTAATTTTCTCATAAAAAAACTCCAATGAAAAGAGTTTTATCGTGGCGAATTTTGTGACGTTCAAAAAATTTGAATTTGATTGGCGATATCGGGGCAATTCTAACGACCGACACACAGCCTAGAAAGCTGTTGCTCTATCCAGTTGAGCTACGAAATCATTGCAACGTTATAAGTAAAAGCATAATTTATGGTAAAGTCAAACAACTTTAATTTGTTGTTCGAAATCAAAATTTGGTTGCATCGGGTTTTCTCGGAGCATTGCCAGATATTTATCAGTGTCATTATCTAAAACACGAATAAAATAAAAAATCCGGCGTATCTGAAAATTCCATATCATAATGGTTATTTAATATATTAATAATATAATTATCTTTTGCATCAAAATTTTTGTAAAAATCACAAAAATTGATTTTAATTTTTTTCTTTGGGTTTATAGCTCATGCTTTTTGTCCTTTTTATGTTTTAATAATACAAATGTGAGTACCATAACAGCGGCGATAATCCATCCAGTCCATGCGGACAGGGATACAGAGAGATGAAAACCTATTTTATCATACATAATATAAGATATACAAACGGCACTGATAAAACCGGCCGGTAATAATGTTATCCAATAAAATTTACCGTTTTTTTGCAGATAAAAACTGGCCGTCCATAAAACAATTGCCGCAAGGCATTGATTTGCCCATCCAAAATAAGTCCAAATCACCGTCAAATCAAAGAAACTTAAAGCAATTCCACCTGAAAGAACCAATAAGCTGATGATAATTCGTTTGATAAGAGTGTTCTTGTTTTTTATGCAATAGTCACCAATGGTTAAGCGAGCCGAGCGAAAAGCCGTATCACCGGATGTTATCGATAAAATTATAACCGATAACACCGCCAAACTTCCTCCTACGGCACCGAGATATCCGGAAGATATTTGGGAAACAACTCCTCCCGGACCTTCAGCAGATATAATAGAAAGCAAATGTTGGGTATCAGGATAAAAAGTTAAGCCTAAAGTTGCCCAAATTAATGCCACTATTCCTTCGGTTATCATCGCACCGTAGAAAATAGCTCTGCCGCGACTTTCTTTACTCAAACAACGCGACATTAACGGAGATTGAGTAGCATGAAAACCGCTCAATGCCCCGCAAGCAATGGTTACAAACATAAGCGGAAAAATGGGCAGGTTTTGCGGATGTTGGTTGGCAAAACTTATTTGATGATAAAAATCTTCACCATTTAAGAACAAAGCAAACATTAAAGCAAAAGTGACACCTATCAACATTAAGGCAAAAAGAGGATAGAATCTGCCGATAATTTTATCAATCGGTAATAGTGTTGCTAAAAAGTAATATCCGAAAATAACAACAATCCACCAGCTAAAGTCCCAACCCGACAACGATGCAAGCATACGAGCCGGAGCCAAAGCAAACACCGCACCCAATAATAGCAAAAAACCAATCATAAATATCATTGAAATAATTCTAAAATTTCTGCCCATGTATTTTTCAATGATTTGAACCAATGAGGAACCTTTTTCACGCAATGATATCATTCCTGCCATATAATCGTGAACACCGCCGGCAAAAATTGAACCTAAGACAATCCAAAACAAAGCCACCGGTCCGTAAAGGGCTCCTAAAATAGCTCCGAACACCGGACCTAATCCGGCAATATTGAGAAACTGAATAAGAAAAACCCGCCAATCCGACAATGGCATAAAATCCACATTATCGCAAAGTTCAATAGCAGGTGTCGGACGTTTATCGTCAGCTCCGAAAACACGCTCAACAATGGTTCCGTAGATGAGATAACCGCACAAAAGTAATAAAACGGCTGATAAGAATAATAACATGACTTATTTCCTTTATATTGGCATATTTATTATAAGTTTGTGACTTTATAATTTCAACCGCAAGTTATTTTCCACAATTTTGCACGGCAATTTTTTTATCCCTCTATATTGCAGAAGCAATAAAACTTTTACATTGTATTATAAAAATTAAAAAAATAAAGGAAGGTCTTTAGCCTTCCTTTATCGGACCCCATTTTGCTTCATACATGGGGAGCAGCAGCGCGTATTCCGGTTTTAGCAGTTCTTGTTCTGTTTTGGGCCGCAGGCGCTTTTTAATAAATTTATAGAAATCCTTTTCCCAATCATGTCCTCGTTGTATATCTCGAAGAATTTGCGAAAGCATGTCAATTTCAAAGCGATACATAGGAATGAGTTTTCGGTTGAAATAACTTTCATAAAACTCTATCAGGTCCGTATAACCGGAATCGAGCAAAGCTTCTTGAGCGAGATGGGTTGGATGAGAAGGATACTCTCTTAGTTTTTTAAGATGCAATTTAAATGCATCATCAAAGCGTTTTTTGGGGATATAATACGAACGATGTACAGAACGGGAATCGTCGTCGATATATACCTTTTCATCGCTAAACCTGTCTCGTTGCCGGATAAACTCTGCTTCAGCCTCAGCCTCAATATAGAAATACTCGCAATTAACGAGATTCCATAGGTCCGTAGCATTGGCTTTCTTGATAAACTCAATTTTTCCGTCAAGCTGCATGCTATGTCTACAATAGGTATCGAATATCTCACGTAATGAGCGACCTTTGCGTTTACCATAGCGCACGTCGAGATACATATTGACGAATTCTACCTCAACTTCGGGATGAAACCTATGATGCTTTGCGTAGTCGTTAAGCAGATAATAACAGGCATGAACCCAAATTTTAATATCAGCAAAGAAGTTATCTTTGAAAGGACTGTGATAAACCCCTTCACAATTAACGTAATCTTGCAGCATTTGTTGTTCAACAGCGGCATCAAATTGATGATATTTGACACACTGTTTTAGCAAGTCGATGTAATCGCTTTGAGCGACATTTACCTCTTCGTCTGAAGAATAGTCGCTATAATAGACTTTACTCGGAGCATGGATAAGACGGAGTTGCTCAGCTTCAGTCAAAGGTTGTTCAGCTTGTATCTTAGCCATAACTTCCGGTGTTATTGCTTCTTTGTAAGTCATAATGATTAATATTAATTTGTTAATAATTTTATTCTGTTGCCTTTATATATTATTTATTTGTTTTGTCAAGTTTTATAAACCCGGATGGCAAGCTCAACAATTAGGTCAATGGCGATGTGAATGATGAGGCTTTGGTTTATGATGTTCAGCCGGATGATGCTTAAATTTTACCGGTTTCGGATTGTGATGTTGATATGAATTATAGATACTTATTCTGTGAACCGGTTCGGTATATGTATAGGAATAACCGGTATCATAGTAGTAATCTGGATAATATGCACATCCGGTTACAGCGGTTAAAATTCCGCATAAGAAAAGTATAGATAGTTTACGCATGGCTTTTCTCCTTTCATACCACTTAAGACGATAACAGCTGAAAAAAGGTTCATATTACCGACAAATTTTTATACAGTTTTTTCTTTTGTTTTCTTTAATGTTAACCTAAAATTAAATTATGAATCCTATAATGCAGAGTAAAAGGGTAATTTTTTATAGGAAATAAGTTATGGAAAAATCTACTTGGATCGGATTTATCGGCGGAATCGGTGCGGTTGGTGTAGGTATGTACCTTAAAGGTGCTGATCCGCACGCATTGATTAATCCGGCGGCATTTTTGATCATTATTGCCGGAACGGCTGCTGCTATTTTTAATGCTTTCCCGATGAAGGAAATTAAACATTTTCCCAAATTGATGAAGCTTATTTTCTGTGGGCGAAGTTTTACGCCTAAACAGGAAATTTTAGAGTTGTTTGTATCAGTAGCCAAATCAGCTAAACAAGAAGGAGTTATGGCGATTGAAAAACGAGCTAACGAAGTATCGGATCCATTTATTCGCTCTACTCTAACTATGGTGGCTGACGGATTTAATGCCGATTTTATTTATAATGTGGTTGATTCGGATATTAAACAAATGGAAGAACGGCATCGCGGCGGAGCGGCGATTTTTTCTCAATGCGGTATGTATGCACCGACCTTGGGTGTTTTGGGTGCGGTTATCGGATTGATTGCGGCATTGGGTAATTTGGATGATATTAACCAATTGGGACACTCTATTGCGGCGGCTTTCGTGGCTACTTTGCTGGGTATTTTTACCGGTTATGTGTGTTGGCACCCGTTTGCTAATAAATTAAAACAACTTAATGCTGAAGAGGTTGTTATGAAAAGAATGGTATTGGAAGGGGCATTAGCCTTGCAAGAGGGTGCTTCTTCGATTGCTATTGAATCCAGACTGCAATCATTTATTCCGACTTCGGAACGTAAATCACAGCGTGACAGTTAGTTTTTTAGGTAGGTAAGTGCTATGGTAAAAAAGAAACCAGATCATCCGCCCCACGAAGACCATCCCGACGAAACTTGGCTTATTCCTTATTCGGATTTGTTGACGCTGTTGTTGGCTTTGTTTATTGTGTTGTTTGCATCATCAAGTTTGGATAAAGGTAAGGCGGCACAAATTCAATATGCTTTGGCAGCAGCTTTTGGCGGGACGCAAAGCGGTGAAGAACAAGGCAGCGTTATGACTAATTTTTTGAATGATGCCAAAGATCTTAATTTGGAAGACAGCGGTGTGATTATTTCTTCAGATGCAAATGGGGCTACTTTGGAAATGACCTCAATAAATCTGTTTGATAAAGGAGCGGTGGTTTTGAAAGCTGATGCTATACCGGTTATTCAAAAAATTTCTTTGCTGTTAAATTCAGATAAATATAAAAAGTATCGTATAGTGGTTGAAGGACATACAGATGATACCAATGAATCTGAAGAGTTACCGTCAAATTGGGAATTGTCGGGAGCACGTGCCGGTGCGGTGGTGAGAGCGATGATTGCCAATAATATGGATATTAACAGATTTAAGGCAGTCGGGTTGGCCGAAATTTCGCCGGCTTATCCGAACATGAATCCTTATGGGGAGCCGATTCCGGAGAATCGTATTAAGAATCGACGCGTAATTGTACGTATTGAATTTTAATTAAGGGGGTCAGATATTATGCAGTCGGAGGTTTGTCTGCACAATGCCAATGTATTTACCGGTTTTTCGGTAATGCCGAAATGTGCAGTACATATTAAAGGCAGCAAGATTGTTGATGTTTATAACGAAGAAAGATTCAGACAAAGAAAATTTGCCAAATCGGTTAAGACAATCGATGTTGATGGAGCTTATATTATGCCGGGATTTGTTGATACCCATATTCATGGTATCGGAGGTTGCGGAACCGATGACGGCAGAAAAGAATCAATTCTTCATATGTCAAAGACTTTGGTGGATTACGGAGTTACATCGTTTATTCCTACTTGTATGACTAAAATTGAATCGCAACTGATGCAAAATATTAAAGCAATAGTTGAGGCTATGGGAAAAGAAAATGGGGCAAGAATTTTAGGAATGCATTTGGAAGGGCCATTTATCTCTCCTGAAAGAATGGGGGCTCAAGCTGCAGACGGATTATCAAAGGTTGATTTGACTTATATGAAACGCTTGTATAAGGCAGCTAAAGGCAAAATAATTAATATGACGATAGCGCCGGAATTAAAAGGCATGAGAGAATTAGCACTTTATTGCAACAGTAAGGGTATAGTTTTGCAAGCCGGACATACTAATGCCACCTATGATCAGATGATGGAGGGAATGCAGGCTAATATTATGCATGTTACTCATTTGTTTAATGCCATGCGTCCGATGCATCATCGTGAGCCCGGTGTTGTCGGAGCAGCATTAATTCATTCAGAATTGTCTTGTGAAATTATCGGTGACGGAGTGCATGTAAATCCGAATTTGGTTAATTTGTTGCTGAAATGCAAACCGCTAAGTCAAATAGTTATGATAACTGATGCACTTTATCCGGCAAAGACAGATTTATCAATGACACCGGACTTATATTTAGATAAATGTTTTTATCGCAAAAAAGATAATGTTATGAACGGTTCGGCGATTTCGATGTTGGACGGATTTCGTAATTTAGTATCTTGGGGAATTCCGATTGAAAAAGCGGTAAGAATGACTTCAACCAATCCGGCACAGATAATGAAACAAAAAAATATCGGTCTTTTAGTGCCGGGGAATGATGCGGATATAATTGTACTGGACAAAAATTTAGATTTGATTTATACCATTATCAAAGGTAATTTTGTAAAAGGGAAAATCTGATGCGGGTAATCATAAAAGAAAATTCAAATGATTGTTCAACTTGGGTAGCAAGATACATTGCTTATCGTATAAAAAGAGCCAAGCCTACTGCCAAAAAACCTTTTGTCCTAGGCTTGCCGACCGGTTCGACTCCTTTGGGAGTCTATCAGGAACTTATAAGTTTATGCAAAAATAAAAAAGTGTCGTTTGAACATGTGGTAACTTTTAATATGGATGAATATGTTGGGTTAGAACCGACCAATCCGCAAAGTTATCACTATTTTATGTATCACAATTTTTTTGATCACATCGATATTAATCCTAAAAATATCCATATTTTGAACGGATTAACCAAAGATTATGCCAAAGAATGTGAAAATTATGAGCGAGCAATTCAGACTTATGGCGGAATAGATTTGTTTTTGGGCGGTGTCGGCAGTGACGGACATATCGCTTTTAACGAACCGTTTTCTTCATTGCAATCACGTACACGCATTAAAACTTTAGCCCCCTCAACCATTAAAGATAATTCACGCTTTTTCGGCAACAATATAACCAATGTTCCTCACCAAGCTTTAACTGTCGGGGTTGGAACGATTATGGATGCCAAAGAGGTAATTATCATGGCATTCGGGGCTAATAAAGCTCAAGCAGTTTATCAGGCAATTGAAGGATCGGTTAATCATAAATGGACAGTTACCGCATTACAAATGCACCCGCACGGAATTGTGGTTTGTGATGATAAGGCTGCTACCAAGTTACCATCTGAAACAGTGCAATATTTCAACAGCATTGAACGCAGATAAATTTTTTGCTTGACTGTAAGATAAAATTGTCTTATCTAGACGGATAGTCTATGGGTCCTTAGCTCAGTTGGTTAGAGCCGAGGATAAAAAAGTTGCCATTAAGGCAAGTTTTTTCACCGTAGGGTGTAGCGAGTTAGTTTGTTTGCTAGCGACAGCGAAGCAAGACAAACTTAGGAGCAAACATCGGGAGCGTAGTTATT
>CACWKS010000012.1 GCA_902761535.1 uncultured Pseudomonadota bacterium | reverse complement strand
GTTTGCTAGCGACAGCGAAGCAAGACAAACTTAGGAGCAAACATCGGGAGCGTAGTTATTGAGGTTTGAAACCGAAATTTACGAAGCGAACCTGCTCTTAAAGCAAATTATTATAGACAAGTAATATAACATGTTGTAGACATTATAATTATGGGTCCTTAGCTCAGTTGGTTAGAGCAGGCCGCTCATAACGGTCTGGTCGTTGGTTCGAGTCCATCAGGACCCACCATATAAAAAGCCACCCCTTGCGGGTGGTTTTTTATATGGTAAGATTATGACAGCTCGAACCAACAGAAGTTGGTTTGACTACAAGCGAAAGCGAGACGTGAGTATCGCGGTCGGCTAAAAGCCGATGAGCGTAGTGAACGAAGCTTCAAGCGAAGTAGTCCATCAGGACCCACCATATAAAAAGCCTCTTCGCAAAGAAGAGGTTTTTTTGTTTTAAATTCTCGGGTGCGATTTTAGCTTAAAATATTGCCTCTATATCCCTTATTTTCCGGCACTTTCCGCTTTTTTATCAATCTCATTTATAGGCGCGTTTGTGCGGTGGTCCGGTCGCAGGATATTCTTTATGTCATACAAGTGAGCATTCATTACCGAAAAAGAACCGGTGGCAGACCTGAGTATGCCGATCAGCGTCATGATAGCAGACGCAGCACTAAAGTGAAACAAAGCAAATCCTTTTGTGCCCACCATAAACAAATAAGTCAAAAAGATATTCAGTATTGCACTTTTGTATTTTTTAGGATAACTTTGCGTTAAACGGGAGAATTGAAATGAATTTATTTTTAAATGGCAACAATATTTTGAAAATAATTATAAGTGAAGAAACGAAGTTAAAGAGAATATTGTTGATATTGTGCTTTCTTCTAGCCGGAAAAAGCGTCTGGGCAGATGATTGTGAGTTTATGGTAAAGGGCGAGTGTTTTAATTGTGACACCCCTTATTCTTTAAAAGTCGGAACCCCGGATAACTGTCTGAAACATTGTCCGAATCGTGTTTCCATACGTCAAGGAAGATATGCTTCTTGTGATTTGGATGAAAAGACGGCTTTATCAATATATAAAGATACGGCTGTTGATATGTCAAAATGCGAAGAAAAAGGTTTCTTTAAAGGAAGTTTTGATAAATGTTATTCTTGTGATACTACAGAAGCTGTTGCTGTGTCAGAAAGTCATTTTGGAGAAAAATACGATTATTTTTGCCCTAACCGTATGATACATGGCACAGATGTTGTTGAGAGTTACAGCGTTTTAAAATGTCCGCAAAACAGACCGTTAATGGATAGATTCTTCATGTGTTGGCGTTGTGATGAAGAAACACCTATAGATTTGAGTTTTAATCAAGAAACAAATGCAATGTATTGCTTAAATAAAAGATATTTAGAAGGATTTTGGAGTTATAAATGTCCGAACAATAAAGAATATTTGTCACATAGCGCATGCGTTCAATGCAAAGGTGTTTGGTATATGGAAAAATGCTACAATCCTGAAGATTTACCCGAAACAAAACGAAAAAATTGTGTGTTTGAAACATCAACTCATTGCCATAACTGCGATGATTTACAGAGTTTTGAGGTTGGTTATTGGTCTATGTGCGAAGAATATTGCCCAAACAGAACTTATAATTTAGAAAATTTAGGATCACATCCAAGTACGGCAAATTGTGCACTAAAAGAGTGTCCGAAAGATGCACCGTTACGCGATAAGGTGGGAAGTTGTTATTCTTGCGATACGACTTGGGAATATGTTACGGATGCGGATATCCAAAATTGTGATGTTTGCCCCAATCGTTATGTGGACAAAGACGGAAATTGCTTAATTAAAGGGCAAAAGCCATTGAAGAATGCATGGGAAAAATATGATAATAAACCTTATGGAGATGATAACATATGTCCTCCCGACAAACCGATTAAATCTTGGAATAATATATGCTATGCTTGTGATGCCAAAGAGCATATAATTGTCGATACCGAATGTAATTTCGATAAAGTAAAAGAGTGCAATACTGTTTGTAAAAACAGAGAAATTTTGAATACAGCCGGCGGAAATCCCCCGAGTATTTTGAAATGCTCGCAAGATACACCACTTATGGATACTGTCGGACACTGTTGGAGTTGCGATACTTCGGAAGCTGTCAATCTGCAATATAATGAGTGGAAATGTGAGAGTGTTTGTAAAGGAAAACGATATTTATCAGAATACAATTGCTATAAATGTCCTGAAAATATAAAATACTTAGATTATGATGCTTGCCAACAATGCGGTGGTCAGTGGAAAGAAGGAGCGTGTTTTTAAATAGTGACTTTAAAAAATAGTCCGGGCGCGGGATATTCTTTTTGCATTAAATGTCCTCATTCATTACCTAAAAAGAACCGGTGGCAGACCGAGAAACATAAGTAAATATTGGGTTAGAGGGGTGGCGAATAACAGATACTTTTGCGCTTAAAATTATGCGAAATCGTCATTGAAGCACCAATCCACCACCATAATAAAAAGAGGAAAGATATACTTCCTCTTTTTTTCTGTTTTAAAGACCGGTCAAAAGCCCAATGTTTGCGGGTGTTTGCAAAAGATTCGTTTCGTCTGACCAAGATGTCACTTTTGGTTATTTTTGATAATATACCGCCCGCCGCACCAAAATAGATACTTTTGGACCAAAGCTAACTCAGACCATTTCGCCCTGATTTTATTAGCCTCTTACCTGCCAAAGTTCGTATCCCATATCCTCGCCACTCTTGAATAAATAAGAAAAGAGATACCGGTAAATATCGCCTCGATTATAAGTGGGGTTATCACACCAATTTTATTGACTCTCAATATTTTCGCGCTAATAATAGAACAGAAATAGAACATTAAAAAGATAGGAGAATATAAAATGCTAAAGAAAATATTATCTAAGATACTTGTAATATCCAAAATAATTTTCAAAATTTTTATTTATCTCATGGCGTTTTGTGGTTTTATGAGCATCTTTGTACGTAATATTGATTTTGTTGGTGATTGTGCCGATGATGGTGGTGTTTGGGACGATGAGTATAGGGTATGTCGTTTTGACTGCATGCACTGGAATGAAAAGGACGGTTGTATTTTAAGGTCTGATGAAGAACTTGGAGACTACGTTAATGGATATTGCAAAGGGGATGGAAAAGGTTTACATCGTTGTAGTATGGCAAAATTAGAATTATCTAAAAGACAACTACGTGATGAAATGAATGGCTTAAAGGATGAAGATAAAGATTTACAACAATCCTCACAAAATTTTGATAAAACACCTATTGATAAGATTGTAATAAAAAAAAATCTGCGCAAAATGTATTTAATGAATGGTAATAATATTATAAGGGAATATAAAATATCCTTGGGCTCGGAGCCGATTGGGGCTAAGCATCAGGAAAATGATGGCAAAACACCGGAAGGACAATATGTTATAGAAACGCGAAATTTCAATAGCAAATTTCATCGTGCCTTAAAAATTTCGTATCCGAATGATGAAGATAAAAAGTGGGCAAAAGAACATAATGTTTCTGCTGGAGGTGATATTATGATACACGGTTTCCCCAATTGGACTCCCAATTTTTTATTCAACTATATTCACAAATCAGATTGGACAAAGGGATGTATTGCTGTAACGGATGAGCAGATTGAAGAAATTTGGGCATTGGTAAAAGACGGCACACCTATTGAAATAAGACCATAATTAAAGAGGTAAAATGCGCCAGCGGATAATTGCACTTGTGGATTGCGACTGCTTTTTCGTTTCTTGCGAACGAAAAGATAATCCTGATTTGCAGGACAAGCCGGTATGCGTGATGACCAGCGGTGGAAGTAAAGGCATTATTGTATCGCGCTCAAAGGAAGCTAAGGCGCTCGGGATTAAAATGGGACAACCGTATTTTCAGGTTAAGCCGAACTTTCCGACCGCAATTTGTATTCCGGCACGCCACCACCGCTATACCGAGATTTCGAAAGAAGTTATGGACACGATTAAAACTTTCAGCCCGGATGTCGAAGTGACCTCGGTTGATGAGGCATTTGTTGATTTGACTTCGCTCAACAAGATTTATCACTCGACTTATACCGACATTATCAAGAATATCCGCCAGACGGTTTGGGATAAGGTCGGTATTCCCGTTTCCATCGGCTTGGGAACTTCCAAAACGCTGGCAAAATTGGCAAGCGATAAGGCAAAAAATAACAACGGGATATTTGTTATTCCGCCGGATAAAATCTTGGATATTGTAGGTAGCATGCCGATTGAGGACGTCAGCGGTATCGGGCGCAAAAACAGCGAGCACATGAAGTTCAGCGGCATTTTCACGATTAAAGACTTTGTAGAGAAAGACAACGGTTGGATTAGAAAAGCCTTTGGAATTAACGGATTAAATCTCAAAAGTGAGCTGACCGGCATTGCCACATCTTTGGTTAATAATGAACCCACCGCCCCGCAGAGCATACAGGTAACGCGGAGTTTTGAGGATTTTACTTTAGATTTGGAATATTTGGAACATGAATTAAATCGGCATGTTCACGAGGCTTGTCAAAAGTTGCGACGGTGGAACGGCTTTTGCCAAGGGGTAGAAGTGATGCTTCGCACAAAGGACTTCAAATATCTCGCTATCGAGGCAAAACTGCCGAACCCGACCAACGGCGACCAAGAAGTGCGCATGACCGCCATAAACCTCTTAAAACAACTCTACCGCCCGAATTTAATTTATCGCTCAACCGGTGTAACTCTGACACATTTAACCTACGGCGAAGTGCAACAGTCGCTGTTTGAGGAAGTAAAGCCGCACGACGACAAACTCTCGCACCTCGTTGACGAGCTTGAAGCCAAATTCGGCAAAGGCATTGTCAAGACCGGAGGGTAAAAATAAAGCAACGTATCTGATATGACTTATGTCATTATGTGACACATAATTCTATGAGAATAAAAATTTTAATTGCATTTAATAAATTATTTTCATAAACTATGCCAGTTGTTTGTTGCAATAAAGGATAAAATAATGGTAGAAGATTTAGATGAAATCAGCTTCGAAGATACTGAAAATAATGACGATGCTGAAATAGTTTTATCAAGCAAAATTGTTACTGATGCAGCTGATCCAGATTTTTTCAGCTTGGTAAGACGGATCACCAAACATTCTCTTGATTTGCAACCCAATTTCCAAAGAGGATACGTATGGGATAATGCTAAAGCGAGCCGCTTAATAGAATCTATTTTGTTAGGTATTCCTTTGCCTACAATATATTTGGCAGAAGAAATGGATGGAAAACAAGTGGTTATTGATGGGCAACAGCGTTTAACAGCGGTTATGAAATTTATGCATAATGAATTTAAGCTGAAAGGAATGCAATCATTCCCAGAGCTGAATAAAAAAACGTTCGGTGATTTGCCTAAAGATAAGCAAGAAACCATCGAGAACAGTTCAATAAGGACTATTACGTTCAAGAAAGAAAGTGACGAAGATTTAAAATTTGCTATATTTGAAAGATTAAATACCGGATCTGTACCTCTAAATGACATGGAACTCAGAAATTGTATTTATAGAGGTCCATATATTGAATTGCTAAAGGATTTAGCTAATTATGACGAATTCCGAAAATTGATAGGTATAAAAACAGCAGATAAAAGAATGAAGGATGTAGAATTAGTTCTCAGATTTGCGGCATTGTATCATAGCACTTACCTTAATTATGAGGCTCCTATAAAAACATTTCTGAATAAGGATGCTAAAAAATACCAAAATATTTCTGATGATGACTGCAAAAATTTACGCAATGCCTTTTATAATTCTGTCCGGATAATTAACTCTGTATTTGGAGATAAGGCATTTAAGCGTTTTTATCGCGGAAATAGCGAAGATACTGCCGGATACTGGGAACAGAAAAAATTCAATGTTTCTTTATTTGATGCGTTGATGTTCGCATTTAGAGATAAGGATCAAAATATGGTAATGCGCACGAAAGATTTAATTCGCGAAGCCATTATCAATTTAATGACTATGGATGAAACATTTATTGATTCTATATCTAGGAGTACAAGCTCAAAAGAACCATTACAATATCGGTGCGAAACGGTTGAGAGACTGATTAAAAATATATTAGCTACAACGACAAAACAACAGCGTTGTTTCTCATTAGAGTTTAAGCAAAAACTTTTTGATAAAAACCCAACTTGTGCAATATGTGGAAACCGCATTGAGAATATTGACGATGCCGCAGTTGATCACATAGAACAATTTTGGCAGGGTGGCCAAACTACTGAAGAAAATGGGCGACTGACGCATCGCTATTGCAATAATGCCCGAAAGCGTAAGGAATAAAAGAAAAGCTCGGATAAAACCCGAGCTTTTCTCTTGTGATGTTTTTAATCGCTGTTTGAGGTTAAGCGGTAATATCTAACACGGTCCATCTTTTCGGATGTTATATTACATGCCGGGCAACTTTAACTCAAATCGAAACTTTACTCAAAAAGGCCTACGGTAATCCGCTACCGATTAGACCTCGCGACCGCCTCAACCGCCTACAATTCAAACTCGAACAAATGACCGCCCGCTACAAACAATCCCAAGCAGAGCTGAAAGCTGAGTATCAGAAACGGAAAGATGTGTAAGTCTAAAATTATATCTCTTCTAATCCGATGCTTCTCAGATAATTGAACGTTCCATCATAATATTTCGGATTACGGGTACTATCTTCCGGATTACCTTCTGGGACACAAATAATCATACCTTGTCTGGCACGCGTTAACAAAACCCTGTAAGCATTGATTTGATAAGATTTTCTTTCTTCAGAACGAATATTTTGCCACTTGTTACCTGTAAACGAATAATTGCCCCAAGAATTATTTTCACGCCGTAAGTCACCATCCCAAACAATACACGTCCAATCGAGCTCTAGGCCTTGTACATCAAATTCTGAAGCGGCATCTTCCAAAAATAAAGAGGAGCGAATATCATCAATATCATCCAAAAACCAGTGTACAGTATCAGGTTTGCAACGAACATCAATAGATAATGGTCTTAAACGTTGAGCCTGAGATGATACTAACATACCATATCGTTCGGAACCACGTTTTTGTTGTTTAAGCCAAGCTTTTGCTTTATCTAACGAACGGGTTAAAACTATCGGATACCGTTCTTTAAGAGATTCATATAATCTTTTAGCTTCATCTACGTTCGAAGCCAAAAGAGCATGCACAAATTCAGAAAGTTGTTCTGCTCTGAATGAACGCATTGACACAGCGAGGTGTAAATCTGATTTCTTCCGAACATGAGAATTATTTTCTAGTAATTTATCAATTTCACCAGTTGCGTATTCTTTATCCCTTAACTTGTCGGAAATAAAGACGTTCCAATTAGAAAAACTACTGTTGATAGCTCTAAGCCATTCAGAAATGCCTGCTTCACCGGTATTAATTTCCTGACCACCGCCAACTAAACAAATAATAACAGCCCAATCCTCACGCAAATCCAATGACCAAATCAAAAATTCTGGTTCAGACATTGGAAAATCTTTAATCCCCTGTTTACGTGATAACCAGTTAGCTAACTGTTGCTGTGTCCATGCACGTTGGGCTTCATCGAAAATAGCGACGTGCTCAACTTCTGAATAACCATCTTCCTGATGCTTTTTAACTTTTGCTTGATCAATTTCCAAAATCCCATCGCGAATTGGCGTTTTAATCTTGCTTAAAGAAGTATTGCGGTAATGGTGCACAATTTGAATAAAGGATTTTACATTCCGCCTTGCCTCAGTAAGTGTATAATGCTTTTCTGGATTTTTCTCATTTTCCTGTCTTTTTTTATCCCGAGCCAGCGCTTCGGTTAAAACATCTACCAACGGTTGATTACCGGACAGATATACCGCTAAATCACCTTGGTTGAATTGTTGAACAGCAACATTTAAGCCTACTAAGGTCTTTCCGGCTCCCGGCACACCAGTTACAAAACAAATAGATTTTTCGTGATTATCTCGGGAATATTGTATAATTTGAGAGATAAAATCTGTTGTTTGCTGTAAACTTTGACCGGAAGCTTCTGTACGTGTAATATCTTTCACCGAGTGATTTAGATAAAGCGAACTTGCCGCCTGAATAATTGTCGGTGTTGGCTTATAACGGCTGTTTTTCCAATCGCTCAAGTCGATATTTACAGCGTGTTGAGCTTTTATTTTTTGAATTACATTACTGAGTTCACCCGCATTACATAAAATAGGTTCAAAAACAAGGTCATCATAGTGACTAAATTGCTGAACTTGTGAACTATCTTTAGCATTTGTGGCAATTAAAATAGGAACAACCGTCAAATTGTGGCTAGCTTCGTGAAAATTTTTCAAATCCAACGCATAATCCCATACCTGTTCTATATCTTGACGCAGATATTCAGTAGAGTTAACCTTAAATTCCAAAGCATAAACAATTCCGCTTATCAGTAAAACAACATCTATTCGTTTGCCCAACCGGGGAATATCATATTCAAAAATAATTTGTCCTTTTTCATTTTGCAGAATGGAACTCAACAAATTAATTTCTTCTTCCCATGCATTTCTTTGCAGATCTGTAATATCAAAAGGAGAATTTCTTACCAATGTTCCTAAAACATAATTAGGATCACTATTTATAAAGTTTTCAATTGTGTCAGCGTAGAAATATCTGTTCATATCAACGGAAGTCCTTTTATTATTTAAGCAGAGTTTATTTAACAAAGCTAATTTTTGCAAGGTAAAATTTAGCTATTACAAATAGCTGTTAAAATTTATTACAGCTTCAGATGTTCTAAAAATGCCTGACAGCCCTCGTAAATGTCCCAATAGCTCTCGTCAAAGTTTCCGGTATACCAAGGGGCGCGGATGTTGCACGGGTGGGATGTCCAATCAAGTATGCGGTGGATACTCTTTTTGTAATTTTGACAGCATGAGTATTTTTATATCCCTTAATAATTTCATCCCATTTTGGAATAGAATATTTGTTTTATTGTTTCTTATTATTTTTTTATTTGGATATCAAATTTATTTTTCTTTTTGCTCCCAGCTATAAGGAATAGCATAAAAAACCAAGCAATTAGTAAAATTTCTCCCAAAATACTGATATTATTTTTGATCAAGATAGTAAAGAAGATAGGAAAAAAAACATACCACCCTGATAAATTCAAATCGTGAAGTCTTTTTATTGTGAGCATATATTCTATGTAAATACTTCCAATTAGAGGAATAATTAGTCCAATTTCAATATTTTGTTGGTTGCTATATGTTGCATCTATAATAAGATATATACAGAGTAACTTAAATATAATTAGCATTATTGAATATATAAAAAAAGGAAAACGAGATATTCTTCCTTTAGTGCTACATATACTTCCGTTTATTTTTTCATTCCAATGTAATTTTTTTATTATAGATTCCCAAAATTCATATGTAAAAATATTCATGTTTTTCATTTTATTTCCTTAGAATAGTTTTTGTATAAAGAAATTTTTTATATATATTACCATGATGGGAGAATATTTTAGTTAATTTTATATGTCAAGCTTATTGTTTTTACTATAAAAGTAGTACGCCTTTGGAAAATTTTCCTTCAGATATTTGAGAAATGCCTGACAGCCTTCGTAAATATCCCAATAGCTCTCGTCAAAGTTTCCGGTATACCAAGGGTCGCGGATATTGCGCGGACTTCCGTTGATAATCATTACCTTGGTCATTTTTTCTCCTTTTTAAGATGAAAATTCATTAAATTAAATTTGATACAGTTTTTAGGACAGATACTTAAACATTTCATACAATTAATGCAGTTAGGGTGGCGCACAAAGGTTGTATTTTCCACAAGCACATTCATCGGGCATGCTTTATCACATAATTGACAATGCACACAAATTTGATTATCGCGTTTAATGCTGATAGGACGGATTATGCTCATCAATCCGTCGGCAGCACCTTTCATACAAAAATAATTACAAAAAGGTCTGTCAAAAAACAGGCTGATAATCAAAAAGATTGCCAAGGTGATACCGCTTGTCCACGAGAGCATATTGTGAACAAGATTATCTTGAAAATAAAAACGAGCATTCAGAAAGGAAAAGCTAATTCCCAAAAACATTAAAGCAAAAAAGGTATAACGCGAAAATTGCAGATATTTTTGGATTTTCCAAGGCATCTTGAAGCGAGGCAGTTTGCACTTCTTTGCAATCCATCCGATCCATTCTTGCACTGTTCCAAAAGGACATACCCATCCGCAAAAAAATACGCCAACTGCCAACACCGTCCAAAACAGATAACCTGATATCGTTTCCGGATGAATCCAAGGCAAAAACAGCCCCGCCGTAAAACAAGCCTGGATAAATAATCTAAACGGTTGGATCCATTTTTTCATTTGGTTGCTTTTTCCAAACTTTTCTTAGCCCATCTGCCTATTCCCATTGTGATGCGGCCATAATTAGACCAACCATCCGTGATAACATTGCAACCTTTACACAATTTTGCCGTATCCGTAAAGGAAGCATCAGCACCGCCACCACCATGTGTAACAAAAGGAATGACTGTCTTACCTTTTAAGACACCGGAAGCCAAGAATGTGCGTACCGGCGTTGCCATTGTTCCCCACCACACAGGGGATCCCACAAACACAACATCATATTCACCAACATTTTCCGGCCAAGGTTTAATCGAAGGTAAAGTCCCGTCCGCCAATTCTTTTTTTGCCAATTCCGTTTGCGCCTTATATTCTTCCGGATAAGGTGTAACCAATTCAATTTTATATAAATCCGCCTTTGTTTCTTCGGCAATAACTTTTGCCGCTTTTTCCGTATTACCGGTTAAGGTAAAATACGCCACTAATGTTTTGGCTTCAGCTGTCGTTGTCATTATAACACTCCCAAATAAAATTGCAGTTAAAAATTTTTTCATTTTGTTACCCTTTCATTTTTTCTTATTTTCCATCAGGAAAACTGGTAAATGTGACCTGTTCGTATTCCGGTCTATCAATACCGTTTTGCTTTCCAAGTTCAATGCATTTTAACAGCCATGCCATATTTTGCCCTAATGTACGCATGGTTTGCAACCCTTCTTTGTCTTTTCTGACATCATCAGGTGTATGTCCATGTACCATATTCCAATATTGCGAACCGACAACCTGCATTTTGCTGATTGTAAAATATTTATTCAGGCGGTCAAATGATGCTGTTGCGCCACCTCGTCGACAAGAAACAACAGCAGCGGCCAATTTACCGGCCATCTTTGAGGAATAGGTAAAAAATAAACGATCGCAAAATGAACAAATCTGCCCAGATGGTCCTGCATAATAAACAGGTGAGCCGAGAATAATGCCGTCAAATTCATCAAGTCTGGCTCCGATTTCGTTTACACCGTCATTGAATGCACATTTACCGGTTTCTCTGCACTTTTGACAAGCAATACACCCGGCAATCGGTTTTACCCCTATGTGATAGATTTCCGTTTCAATACCATTTTTATTCAAAGTGTTTGCAATCTCATCAAGAGCCGTAAAAGTACAACCTTCTTTATGCGGACTGCCGTTAATCAATAATACTTTCATGAAAACTCCTTTAAATTAATTTTTGAATATCATTTAAGATTTGTTTGGTGGTCATGCCGAGTTCTTTTAAAAGTTCTCCCGGGTTATAACGATCATAAAATTCACGTTTTAGTCCATAGGTCTTTACTTTCATATCGGTTAAAGCGTAAAAGGTAGCCACCTTTTGCCCAAATCCGCCATCTAAAATACCATCTTCCATTGTGATAACAAGGTTATGCTTTTTTTGTAAATCTTTTAAGGTATTTTTATCTAATCCGTTGGCAAATCTGGGGTTAATCAAAGTGGGCTTAAATCCCAATTGTACTTCAATTTGCTTGGCCAGTTCTTCCCCTTTTTGATAGAAATCACCTAAGGCTAAAATCGCCACTTTCTCCCCAGATTGTTCTACTTTATAGGTATTAAGTTTGCTGAAGTCTTTATCTGTTTCACGTGAAGTGACGGCATTTCCGGGAATTAAAATCATTACAGGATGATCTGTTTGATCCACAGACCAATCAAGCATATTCAAGTATTCTTGCTTACATGTCGGTGCAAGTACAATCAAATTCGGAATGTTTGAAAATGCAGATAAGGCAAAAATACCTAAATGGGTTACATCTGTTAAACTATCAAATGAAGCATAATTGAGGAGAATAGTTATTGGGGTATTATTGATGCACACATCTTGCGAAACTTGATCATAAGTGCGTTGAATAAATGTGGCCGCCGTTCCCACCAGTGGTTTACCACCGGCTTTGGCGACACCGGAAGCAAAAGCAATAGCGTGCTCTTCGGTAATGCCTGTATCTACATATTGTGGTCCCATTCCTTTTCTCCAATCCGGGCTTAATCCCAAAATGTTTGGCATAGCCGGTGTGATAAAGACAAAATCTTTATCCTGTTTGGACTTATTCAAAATATATTCGGTTGTTAAAGAAGTATAAGTTTCTGCAGGAAGTTCCACATGCCACCCATACACCAATGCCATGCTTCCCGATTTTCTTCGGCCAGTTTATACCCTTTTCCTTTTTGCGTGTTGATATGCACAACAACCGGATGATCAATGTTTTTAACACGCTCAAAAACTTTTATCATCGCCTGAATATCGTTGCCATTTTCTTCATAAATGTAATCCAATCCCAATGTTTTGAAGAAGTTGCAGGGATCGGTTCCTTTTGTTGCCCGCAATTTATCCAAATTCTTATAAATCCCGCCATGGACTTCTGCTATAGATTGTTGGTTATCATTTACAATAATAATCAGATTAGAATGAATTTCCGAACCAGCGAAATCTAATCCTTCCAAAGCTTCTCCGCCGGATAAGGAGCCATCTCCGATAAGGGCAACCACATTGTATTTTTCGCCTTTTAAATCACGTGCTTTGACAAGACCTGTTGCCAATGATACAGAGGTTGATGTGTGACCGACATTAAATAAATCGTGTTCACTTTCATCAGGATTTGTATAACCGGAATCTTCAATAAAATGTTCATCTTCAATATAGCCAGCTTTACGTCCCGTCAACATTTTATGGGGATAACTTTGGTGCGATACGTCAAAAACAAATTTATCCTTTGGGGAATCAAACACATAGTGCATGGCAATTTCTGTTTCTACGATACCAAAGTTTGGACCAAAGTGTCCGCCAAATTTGGTTAAACGATTAAATAATGCCTCACGGATATCTTCTGCCAAGATGTTTAATTGTTCTGTATTTAATTTTTTGACGTCTTGAGGATTGTTAATTGTTTTTAAAATATCATACATCTACTTTCCTTTCTTTATATTGATGATAACAAACTCGGATTTTGTGCCTGTTTTGAATTTTATTGCCCAATCAGATATCCCAGATGTTACAATAAAATCCGTATTTTTTCGTTTTTCATGACCGTAAATCGAATCATTGGCTTTAATCCATTTACCTATTTGATTAAACGGAAACAATTGTCCGCCGTGCGTATGCCCGTTTAATACCAAATCAACACCAGCCTCGGCTTCTTTGTCATATTCAACTGGTTGGTGGTCTAATACAAGCATGTATTTACTTTTATCTAAATTTTTGATAAGTTCTTCTATTGATTTCCTTTTGCCGCCTTGCTCATGCTGAACAGAATAATCTTTTCGTCCGATAACATAAAACGAATTATTTACCAAAATGCTCTCATCTTGCAAAATATTGATATCATTCTTTTTAAGCTCGTTAAACAAATCATTTTCAGAGAATCCGCGATGTATCGCACCATAATATCCTTTGTCGTGATTGCCGGAAACATAATAAATTCCATATTTTGTTTTAATTTGGCCTAAAGCACGGGTAGCATTTATCATTTGTTGTCTGGTTGTTCCATCATCAACATAATCACCTGAAATGAGTAATATATCCGGATTTTGAGCTTGAATAGATTCTAAATGCTTGGCAAAACCTACATCATCAAAAGTTGTTCCGATATGTGAATCTGCAAACATCGCTATTTTCATATTCGGTATATTTTTATTTGTTTCTAATTCATAGGTTGTTTGCCATACATTATGATCTAAATACCAACCGATACTTAAAGTTATGATGCTTATAAACAAGGCTATCCAACCGGCATAATAATGTTCAAAAGTGATGTGTCCTAATTTGTCCATCAGCCAAAAAGCAAAATCGCTCAAAGCCCATATCATTGCCACATACATTACGCAGATAATTGCGTTTATAAAATCAATGCAAAATATAATCATGCCGGTTAAGCCCAATGTTATCAATAGTCCAAGAGAAAACTGTTTGAATTTACCCCATTCGGCAAGATTAGCAAATTCTATTAAGTTGGGTATTCTTGTACTAACATAAAACAATGTTGTTATAGCAAAAACAATACTTGTCCAAAAAATTATAATCCACATGTTCATTTAATTGGTCCTTATTTTAATTTATTGTATTCTTCATCGGTTACCGGTTCAAGCCATTCGTTAGAACCGCCTTCTGATGGTATTTCCACAGCAATATGTGTAAACCAACTATCTTTTGCTGCGCCATGCCAATGTTTGGTTTCAGGCGGAATATTTACAACATCACCGGGGTGAAGTTCTCGAGGCTCTTCGCCCCAAGCTTGATACCATCCGCGACCTTGAGTAACAAGTAAAATTTGACCGCCTTTATGGTGAATGTGCCAGTTGTTGCGGCATTTTGGTTCAAAAGTCACATTAAACATCGGTACGCCGTTTGTTGTAGTAATCGGGTTCAAATAACTCTTGCCGGTAAAATATTTGCCATAGGGATTTTCTTCTCCAAGACCGAACAGCAGGCTGTCATTTCCTGTTTTATCAGCAATTGTTTTGATTTGAGCCACTTCTTCATCTGTCAAACCATTATGTTTCCCAATGTTGATATGGGCATCCAATTGGCTTTCTACACCATCTCGGGCGGAAAGCATCGCAATCGTTGCCAATTCACGAGTTTTCCAATCCACATTATCTCTGGCAAAGATATCTCCAAACAAGTGGGCTTTCAAGTATTCATCAATGGCAGGGGCAAAGTCAAACAGTTTCCCTTTAACAGGATTTCCCACTAATTTTGTTTGATTTTCTGTGCCATAAGTTAACGCTTCACCTTGAGGTTTGGCTGATGGTTCTTTGCCTAATTCATCTTTGTTGCCACGTTCATTCACCACTTGCATTAAAGTGGAAAGTGCATTTAAAGAACGTGGAAATCCGCAATAAGCATAGGACTGCACCAAGATTTCCTTGAAAGTATTAACAGGAACTTTATTATCCAGTCCTTTGATAAGGGCTTTTTTTAATCCTTCTTGGTTACCTCTGGCCGCATAAGCCGCCACTTCTGCAATAGATTCTTGTTCCGCATTTAAGGCTTTTGCCATTGTTTGACCTCCTGTAAAAAGTACTGTTGTCACTAAGATGATTGATAAAAACCTTTTCATATTTTCTCCCGATTATTTCCTGATAAAGTTTTGATCCTGCTCAGGGATTGTTTCATCCTCAATAAAGCGTTCCACCCGCATATGCAGGTCATATTTGTTGCGCAGTTCGGTAATTTTGTTCATCATTGGGGTTGCATGGTGTTTATCTATGGCTTCTTGGCTTTCCCAGCTGTCAATTAAAAGCACTGTTTCCGGATCGTTTTTGGGATAAAAGTATTCGTATTTTTTATTACCTTCTTCGGCACGAATAGCCGCAACTGTTCCACTTTGTTCCATTTCCTCGGCAAACTTTCGGGCATTGCCGTTTTCACCCGTATAATAGATATTGACTGTGATAGCCATTGCTTGACCTCCGATTGAAAGCATTGTTGCCATTAAGATAATTGATAAAAATTTTTTCATTTCTTGTTCTCCGTCAAATAATCCTTTAACATGGGCTGGACTTGGATTTTGAAAAATTTATTCGTCCATTCTTTCGGTTCAAACGTGCCATCCGACATACACCAACACGTCATCATGCCATAAAGCTCGCAAATAATTGTATGTGTCAGTAAATCAATAGGGGTATTCTTTTTAAGTTCGTTATTTTTGATCGCATTAGTTAAAATGTCTCGTAGCATATCAACATCAAATTGCCATTTGGTATTATCCATATTTTTCGGTGCTTTATTAGGATCAATAACACCACGTATCCACTCACGGCATATATTAATACCGTATCGTTCAACTTCTACAATAAAACTTTCAAAGTAATAATACAGCCGGTCAATCAGATTTTTGTCTGTCATTTTTTCCATTCTTTTTTCGATGCGTTCAAAAAGTCCACGGCAAATTTCAAATATAATGTCATCTTTATGCGGAAAATAAACATAAAAAGTTCCTTTGGCACAACCGGCAGTACCAGTTATGTTTTCAATATTTAAATCGCTCAAACCATTTTCTTCAATCAGTTTAATAGCGGTATCAAGCAGTTTCTGTCTGGTTTTCAGGGCATTTTCTTGTCTTTTAGTCATAAGCTGAACTCCTTAATGATGGAAGTAATATAAAATGTTAATGACTAATAGTCAATGAATATTGTTCATATTTTGATATAATTCTTGAAAAGCACATAAAAAACGCAACGTTTTTCATAGTTGTTCACTCAAAAACAAATGCAAAAATTAAATGTTTTTTCCTAAATCATAGGCTTTTTTGAGTAAGTCTTCACGGTCGGAGGCTGATTTGGGGATATTTACGCCGCCGCCGACCAAAGCACCAGCGAAGCGTGATTGTGCAAAACATTCTATCCAGCCTTTTAGTCCGTTGATTGCTCTATCCGCGGCTTTTTCAGAACTGTCATAAGCCGAGGTAATCAAATACACATCTTTGAATTTGTTTTCTTGCGGGTATAACGGATTGCAACGATCTAAAAAAGTTTTTAATTGTCCGCTCATTTCGTAATAATAAATCGGGGTTGCAAAAATGATGACATCTGCATTTTGAACTTTACTGATTAAATCTACCATGTCATCTTTCAAAACGCATTTATGAGTTTGTTGACAACTTAAGCATCCAATACAAAATTTTATCTCTTTGCCTTTGAGATTGATGAATTCTACTTCCTTTCCGGCTGCAATTGCACCTTTTTCAGCCTCGTGTGCCAAAATTTCAGAATTGCTTCCGTTGCGCAAGCTACTTGATATAATTAAAACTTTTTTCATTTGGTTGCTCCTTATTTCAAATTGGTTTTAAAAAATTGTTTTATTTTATTAAAAGGGATGACGTCAATTTTGTAATATAAATCGGTATGATTGGCATTGGGGATAATCATCAATTCTTTGTTATTACCGGTCAGCTTTTTGAAAGCATCTTCCGAAAAATATCGACTGTGTGCTTTTTCGCCATGAATCATCAGTACCGGAGATTTGATTGTATCAGCATAAGCTAAAATCGGTTGCGTAATCAAAGAAAGTGCAGATGTTTGTTTCCAGTGGCCGTTAGAATTAATTGAACGCGGATGAAAACCGAGTTTTGTTTTGTAGTAATTGAAATAGTCTTGAACAAATTGAGGTTCATCACCGGTTAATTTATCCGGCAGGCCGGCCGCTTCGCCAATCGGGGCACCTTGTGCTTCTTTGGTGCGCTGATTGTTTAAATCAAGGCGCATTTTGTACAAATCATCGGCAGAAATGCTGTCATTATAGCCATGTGCCGTTACTCTTGTCATATCATACATTGTAGAAGTAACAGTTGCTTTTATACGTGTATCTTGTGCCGCAGCATTCAAAGCGAATCCTCCCCAACCGCAGATACCGATTATACCGATTTTATTTTCATCAACTTCCGGTAATGTGGTCAGATAATCCACAGCAGACGAAAAATCATCGGTGTTAATATCCGGAGATGCTACATTGCGAACATTACCGCCGCTTTCGCCAGTAAAAGACGGATCAAATGCCAAAGTTACAAAACCATATTCGGCGAGCGTTTGAGCATAAAGACCGGATGATTGTTCCTTGACTGCACCAAACGGACCTGAAATCGCAATTGCTTGCATTTTGCCTTCTGGTTTGTTTTTCGGTTCGTATAAATCTCCGACCAATTCAATACCGAATCTGTTCTTGAAAGTTACTTTCTTTACATCAACTTTATCGGATCGTGTAAATACCTTGTCCCATTCGGCAATATCGGTATCTGCGGCGCAAGCACTTTGCGGTGCGGCAAAAAACAAACTCAAAGCTGTCATTGATAAAGTGCATAATGTTTTCATTTTCATCAAATGTCTCCTATGTTTGATTTGAATATCGTCAATATTACAATGTTTGTTTTTATATAACAAATACTTATTTTCAATATTTAAATATGCTTGACAAGCATATTTGGTTTGGTTAGTGTTTTGGTATGGAAATACGTGTTTTGAAATATTTTTTGACTGTTGCGCGTGAGGGAAGTATTACTGCTGCGGCTAATGCTTTGCATTTAACTCAGCCGACTTTGACACGGCAGTTGCAAGATTTGGAATATGAACTCAAGCAAAAGCTTTTTTTACGCGGAAAATATAAAATTACTTTGACAGATGAGGGGCTTCTTCTAAAAGATCGAGCCGAAGAAATCATTGATATGGTTGATAAAACTAAAAATGATATAATTTCTTCCGGAGGCGATATCAAGGGTGATGTTTATATCGGTGGCGGTGAAACAGATGCTATGCACTATATTGCCGATGTTATCAAAGAAATACATTCCGCTCATCCGAATATTATATTTCATCTTTATTCAGGTAATGCCGAAGATGTAATGGAAAAACTGGATAAGAAACTTTTGGATTTCGGACTTTTAGTGCAGCATAACGATATATCAAAATATGATAGTGTTGCCCTGCCGATTACTGATGTTTGGGGTGTTTTGATGCGCAAAGACAGTCCGTTGGCTAAATATAAGTATCTTAAAATAGATAACTTAAAGGGCTTGCCGTTAATAAATTCCAGACAAGCGATAAAAAAATCATCAAATAACGAGTTTCTTAAATGGTTTCATGGGCAGTTTGATAATTTAAATACCGTTGCAACGTATAATTTAATTTATAATGCTGCAATCATGGTTAAATCAGGCATCGGATATGCGATAACTTTGGATAAGCTGACGGATACTTCCGATAAAAGTTTGCTTTGTTTTCGTCCGTTAGAGCCTAAATTGGAAGCAAAATTAAATATTGTTTGGAATAAATCTTCCGTACGTTCCGCTGCAGCTAATCTTTTCTTAGAAAAATTGCAGGAAAAATTTGGATATGAATAAAACTCTTATTGAGGTATAATTTTAAGGCGTATGATGATTGTATTTTTAAGTAAATAGGAATTAAGTCGGCAAGAATAATTGTTTCTGAGAAGACAGGATAATTTTTTATTGCATAACTTTGTAAAATCAGTTGCATTGGTACGGGGTTTTGCGGTTAATAAAGGCGATTATAGGAGAATGTTATATGAAGAAGTGGTTATGTATGATGATGGCGGCAATCGCCTTTTTTATGAGTTTTAATGTAAAAGCAGAGGAAGATATTATGTCGGATAAAAAAGTTTTAGTAGCATATTTCAGTGCTACCGGAGTGACAGCAAAAGTTGCCGAAAGATTGGCTCAAGTTACGGTTGCTGATTTGTTTGAGATTAAACCAGTAAGGCCTTATACGAAAAAAGATTTGGATTGGCAAAATCCTCAAAGCAGAAGTTCGGTGGAGATGAGGTCAGGGAATGCTCGTCCGGAAATTGCCGAAAAGGTGACTAATATGTCGCAATATGATGTGGTGTTTGTGGGATTTCCGATTTGGTGGTACAGGGAGCCGGCGATAATTGATACTTTTATCGAAAGTTATAATTTTGAGGGTAAAACCATTGTGCCGTTTGCTACTTCAGGTGTCAGCGGAATCGGAGATTCCGGCGGAAATATACAAAAGTTGGTTCCTGAAGCACGAGTTGCAGTCGGCAAGCGTTTTGCCGACAGAGTATCGGAAGAAGAATTGCAATCTTGGGCGAAAGAGTGGTTATAGTTAGTGGCAATTAATATATTCGCCGATATGGTCAAAAAATGCTTTAGTCATTTTGACTTTTGGTCCGAGGTTAACTTGTCGTTCGACTTGTTTATTTAAAGGAACGTCCGATCGGCAGTTGCGAGCATCCCAGGTCAGATTATTTGGGCAGGCGCACATGTTAACAAAAGAGCATTGTTCTACACCGGTTTGAGGAACACGTAGTTGAACTTCAACCCATGCTCCTCCCTGTTTTTTACATGATTCGACAATGGGAATAGGAACACAAGCTTGACCATTCCAATAAGTTTCAGGATCACCTGGAATAGCAAGGCAATGTATTTGAGAAGATGAGGAAACCGGTTGGCCGTCGTCAACGAATGTCGGTTGTCGATTGGTATTTGCTTTACTTGATACAAGGTGAATTTGTCCGTTTTTATCATAGTATGCGGTCAAAGCTATGCTGTGAGCAATTGTCGGATAAAAGGCTAATAAAAAAAACAAAAATTTGATTTTCATTTAGTATACTTTCAAAAAATGTTAACTGAGAAGGGCGGTTTTTTGTGCGATAATCGTAGTGATAGTATTGGCATCCTCAGAGGTGAGGGCATAAAGTGCAATAGAAAAAGGTGTGAAATCAAGGTGTGAACACCATTTTTGCATCAGATTATAACGATAATGCAACGGCTTTTTGGTATGCAGAACGATAATCGGTAATTTTTTGAAACAACAACGAGCGGTTTTAAGTTCGGCAAAGGCAACCGCACGCCACGGCAGGGGGCGGTTGTGGTCAATTTTGATGTATTTATCATCAATTACAGCCATTTTGTGGCGGCAGAGATATTTGAAAGCCCAAAGAGCAAAAGAATAAATACAACAACCGAACAGAATCCAAGTTTGCCACCAATATAAGGCGGCCGGATAGCAAAAAATACAATGCAACATAAAGAAGAATAACAGCAAAGTGAGAATAAGCCAAATCCAGTTGGTTTTGAAATGATAGTAAAAAACTTGTTGCGGCGCGGCTGATTTCATATCTCATATCTCCATTTAATGTATGCTAGCACGCAATAAGCAATTTGTCAAATAAAGGATTAGGTTTTAGGATTGTTTTCGGATAAGAGTTGTTCTAAAGAAAGCTCCAAAGCATCGGCAATAGCGTAAAGCAGATTGATGGTAGGGTTGGTGCGACCGTTTTCAATCTCGGAAAGATAAGCACGGTCAATACCGACCATTACCGCCAAATCTATTTGTGAAAGGTGTTGTTGTTTGCGAATGGTGCGAATATTGTTGCCGATGTTTTTTAATCTGTTAAGTGCCATGAAATTTCTCGCTGATATCAGATATAGCTTAACAGTTTGCGGAAAAAATTGTGTTGACTATAATCAACATTTATGATATAGTGACAGTAGTTGTTGTATTAAACAGGTAAGGAGTGAGGAAAATGAGTAAATTATCATATTTTTTATATGAAATGGGTAAGGTTGCCGATGGAAAAAAGACTTTTAATGATCTTATGAATGATATTAGGTTGTTGGATAAATATGAAAGAGATGAGATAATTACTCAAGCTAAAGATTTATGGAATAGATTCACAGCAGGAGTAAGAGAAAGTTATAAAGACAGAAGTATGGCAGATAAATATGATATGAGTACTGCTGTGAAAGGACATTTCGATGATGGAAATACCTTTTATATAGGAGCAAGGCCGAAACCAACGACCACGAAGAAAGTTGTAAAAGGTGTAGAAGGTTTTCTTGGTCGTATTGGCAAAGAAGTGCAAAAAATTGGCAGTGATATACAAGATTTGTCTGATTTGCTTTCCGGAAAAATGACTCCAGCTGAATATGATAAAAAGCATCCTAAGATAACATTAGAGGGTGTTAGGCAAAAACTAGAGGAATCAAATAAAAAGCTCAGAGATGATAATAAGAGGCAATTTAGGGAAATTATTAATAGTAATTCAGTTACTCGAGGGGTAGCAAGTGTATTTGATGGTTTAAAAAAACTAAGAGGATTGGGCGGAAATAAGCAGCCTCAGCCGGTGCGTGTAAACAGCGGTCGCGGTGATAGAGGTGGATTTGGCCCTAATCGTGGCGGCGATGGCAGATAGGCAAAATATGCAAAAAAATGCTTGACATTTGAGAGGAATGGTATTATCAATCGCGGCAAGTGAGTTGAATAAAGTGTTCGACTCACCCTGTCCGAGACTACAGGCAGTTCGGCAAGCGGGGCAAAAGCATCGTTTGTAAGTGGACTTTAATTTTTCCTGTATAGATGGGGGTAAATTTAGATTTCAATCAAAATTTCTCCGAGGACAGTTTAGGTTTTGCTTGCGGCCTTAATATGCCGGAAGTGATGTTTGGTTTAAAAGTTTTTCTTTTACAACAAAAGAAAAATATTTATTGGAGACATACAAGTGAACCGTGAAGAAAAAGCACAATTACTGGCTGAACTTCAAGAGATGTTCAACGGTTCGGATACGGTAGTTATCTCTCACTATAAGGGATTGACCGTTGCCGAAGTTTCCCAGTTGCGCGATAATATTCGCAAAGCCGGAGCCAGTTTCAAAGTTACTAAAAACCGGATTACTCGTCTTGCTTTGAAAGATACCAAGTTTGCAGCTTTGGCCGATTTGATGACCGGACCGACGGCAGTTGCTTTTGCCAATGATCCGATTTCGGCTTGCAAAGCTTGTGTTGAATTTGCCAAAACCAACGAAAAGTTAGTTATTTTGGGTGGGGCTAACACCAGTGGTGTGCTTTCGCTCGATGATATCAAACGTTTGGCTTCTCTGCCGTCAATGGACGAACTCAGAGCCAAAATTATCGGTTTGGTTCAGGCACCTGCCGCCAAATTGGCGCGTTGTGCCAAAGCATACAGCGAGAAAGAGGCTGCTTAGTTTGCAGTTTTCAGGTTTTTAATTGTTTAAATTTTATTTTATTGGAGAAAAAAAATGGCCGATTTAGCCAAGTTAGTAGATGAATTGTCAGCTTTGACCGTTATGGAAGCTGCTGATCTTGCAAAAATGTTAGAAGAAAAATGGGGCGTTTCTGCCGCTGCTGCCGTTGCAGTTGCCGGTGCTCCTGCTGCCGGCGGTGCCGCAGGCGGTGAAGAAAAGACCGAATTTGATGTTGTTTTGGCCGAAGCCGGTGCAAACAAGATCAATGTTATTAAAGAAGTTCGCGCTATTACCGGATTGGGCTTGAAAGAAGCCAAAGATTTGGTTGACGGTGCTCCTAAGACAGTTAAAGAAGGCGTTGCCAAGGCCGAAGCCGAAGAAATGAAGAAGAAATTGGAAGAGGCTGGGGCTAAAGTTGAATTGAAGTAATTAAAAATTAATTCTAACGGCTTTCTACTTGAAATTCCCTTTGTTTATGTACGCTTTTTGTACACTGCACAAAGGGAATTTCTTCGTATTAAGCTAATTCTCCGAAGTTTTGTGAAAGTATATTGAGCAGGGTAATATTGTTATACAATAAACCCCGTCCGGTTAGACAGGCGGGGTTTATTTAGGGATAATATTATTATCTTTCTCGGTTTTTAGATATTAAATAGGGTGTTGCTCCTTTTTCATTAGGATCTATTTGTTTTGCTGTGATGCGACCATCTTCATGGTATGTATATACAGTTTCTAAATTACTATTCGGTGATGTTTCTTTTACCAAACGAAATTTATTATTATGTGCTTTATAAGTTTTAAAAATAGAACCTTGAGAAGAATTTTCTTCTATAGTTAAAGTTTCGCCGTTAGTTGTGTCATAAGTGTAGTTGGTACCTGCATCATCATTAAAACTTGCAAAGGAAATATTAGGTGTTTGCAATAATTCTTTAGCTTCTTTTTCATTTTTAATTCCTTTTATTTCGGTAGGTTCTCCATTTTCGATGGTGAGTTGAGCAGTCATATTATCACTTTTGTATGTAACAGTAGCCTTATTTGCCTCTGATAACAGTTGTTCTATGTCTTTATTCAAATATACTTCATTGGGTGATATGCTTTTAGTCATGGTTATGTTCCTTTGTTAAAATTAAATTTGATAAATCGATTATAGCATCTTTTTTATGTTTTTACAATGATATTCTTTATGAAAGATGTTAAATTATAAATCGTTAAACAATAATTAAGGCTTATATAGTAATATAAATAAAAATGTTAAATTAGGAAAAAATTATGAGCAAAAACAAAAAGTTGCCGGTATGGGCGGTTTTACAAAGCGCTTGGAAGTATTGCTGTTTCAAATCGCAGATGAGTTTGGGATTCAGTTTGATTTTTTATGCGATAGGTGCTTGTGCGGTATGGAGTTGGCAGACTTGGTTTTTTTGGCCGTTGATGTTGGTGTTGTATGTGGTTTGGGGTGCTTTTTTCCGATTTTATTTTGACCGCAAGCCTTATTTGAGTTGGCAACCATTGTTTAATTCGCTGATACCATCGACCAAAATAGTGTTGTTAACGGTTTTGATAGCAACAATATTGGTATTATTGCCGTTATTGCCGTTATTTGTTAATATTTCACCGGAATTTAATGCCGGATATGCTCAATTTTTACAAGGCGATATAGAACATAACGGATTGTTTATATTAGGGGCAAACGTATTGTTTTTGTTGGTGTCGCCGATTATAGCATATCGTCCCTTTTTAGCATGGATTTCGGCTTTGATAGGGCGTTCCGGCTCGTTAAGATTGGCTTGGGAAAAGACACGTAATAATTATTGGGAATTTTTAGTGATATCGCTATTGACTGATTGTGCATTGTCGGTAGTGCGGTGGTTGATTTTGGATTGGGGCGGTAATGATTATATAACAATGTTGATAGCCGCGCCGGTGATGGTTTATTTTAATGTGGTATCGGCTTTGGCTTATGAATTTTTCTTTTTAGATAAAAAAGTTAATAATGATCATATAAATTAAAGCATTTGTAAAAATTCTTCTTCACTCAAAATTGTTATACCTAACTCTTGAGCGGTTTTGGCCTTTGATCCGGCGTCGGTGCCCATAATCACAAAATCGGTTTTAGCCGAGACCGAGCCTGCAACTTTGGCGCCCATGCTTAAGGCTTTGGCTTTGGCCTCGTTGCGGGTCATTTGCTGCAAAGTGCCGGTGAATACAACCGTTTTGCCGGAAAGAGGCGTATCGGTTTGGGCATCATCAATAAATTCTTCAACTTTGACATATTGCAACAATCGGTTGACTATTTCCAGATTGTGCGGTTCTTGGAAAAATTCTACCATGTCGGTAGCCATAGCCGCGCCGATGCCGTCAATTGAGATAATACCGGCAGTTTGTTTGTTTTGCATATCAAGCATAAAAGGCTCAAATTTGGTGTAGTGCTTGGCAATCAGGCGGGCGGTGGCAATACCGACCTGACGAATGCCTAAAGCATAAATAAAACGCGGCAGAGAAACAGTGCGGCGGGCATTGATGGATTTGAACAGATTATCAACCGATTTTTTGCCCCAACCTTCGCGATTTTCCAGATGCAGACCTTGGACAGAGGAAAAGAGGTCATCGCCGCCGTTACGTTCTTGCAAAGTGAAAATATCGGCAGGATTGTGCAAAATTCCTTCGGCAAAAAAATCCTCGATAATTTTATCGCCCAAACCGACAATATCAAAAGCATCACGAGAGACAAAGTGAGCCAGTCTTTCTTTGGCTTGAGCCGGACAAGATAGACCGCCGGTACAACGGCGCACCGCCTCATCTTCTTCGCGGATGGCATGAGCGCCGCAAATCGGGCAAGTGGTGGGAAAGATAAATTCTTTGCTATCTACGGGGCGTTTTTCCGGTATTACTCCTACTAATTGCGGAATAACATCGCCGGCACGTTGGACAATTACGGTGTCGCCGATACGAAAATCTTTGCGTTTGATTTCGTCTTCATTATGTAAGGTGGCATGAGATACCAGTACTCCTCCGACATTGATTGGCTCAAGGTCAGCTACCGGAGTTAAGGCACCGGTGCGTCCTACTTGAATGCGGATGTTTTTGATAGTGGTAAGGGCTTGTTCGGCAGGAAATTTGTGAGCGATTGCCCAACGCGGAGTGCGGGTTAAAAATCCTAAACGTTCTTGCAAGGCGATGGAATTAACTTTATAGACCACACCGTCAATATCGTAGGGGAGAGAGGCGCGAATTTCCATTAACTTTTTGAAACTTTTCTCAAGTTCGGCAAAAGTATTGCACAGAGTATTGTTGGGGTTGATTGGGAATCCCCAGGCTTTGAGATGATTGAAAAAGTCGGCTTGAGAATCCCATTGTCTTTGCGATACTTCGCCCCAAGTATAAGCAAACAGGCTTAAGTTGCGCGATGCGGTGATGCGCGAATCGAGTTGACGCAGAGAGCCGGCAGCGGCATTGCGTGGGTTGGCAAAAGGCTTTTTGTTTTCAGCTTCACAACGTTCGTTAAGAGCAAGGAAATCAGCTTTGGACATATAGACTTCACCGCGAACTTCCAAAATATCAGGAACATCAGCGGGAAGTTTGAGCGGAAGCTGTTTGAGCGTTTTTAAATTTTCGGTAATGTCTTCACCGATGATGCCGTCACCGCGGGTGGCAGCTTGGACGAATATTCCTTTTTCATAACGTGCGGAAAAAGACAGACCGTCAATTTTGGGTTCGCTCATAAAAGCAATTTCTTCGGAAGTGTTGAGATAACGTTTTACACTCATTACAAAGTCGGCTACTTCATCAAAAGAAAAGACATCTCCAAGTGATAGCATGGGAAAGCGATGAGTGACTTTACTGAAAGCACTTTTTACGACCGAGCCTACTCTTTGAGATGGACTGTCCGGGCGAACCAATTCGGGAAAACGAGTTTCGATAGCGATGTTGCGATGTTTGAGGACATCATATTCGGCATCGGAAAGATAAGGATCATCATTTTGATAATAAGCATTGTCGGATTTAGCAATTTCTTGTGCCAGATAGGCCAGTTCAGCTTTAGCTTCATCAACAGTTAAATCTTTAATATCTTTCATCTCATATCTTTCAATAAAAATCCCCGCGTTTTGATACGCGGGGACAAGAATTTTTGCCGCGCTATTTTTCCGGGGCAACTACCATCATCATTTGTTTGCCTTCCAATTTGGGAGTTTGCTCCATTTTGCACAAACCTTCCAAATCTTCTAACAAGCGATCAAGAACTTCTTTACCCATGTTGTTGGCACTCATTTCACGACCTTTATAGCGCATGGTAAATTTAACTTTATTACCTTCGCTCAAAAATTTTTTAGCCTGCTTGACCTTGACTTCATAGTCGTGAGTGTCAATCATCGGACGTAATTTCAGTTCTTTGGTTTCAACAATTTTTTGATTTTTTTTGGCTTCGGCTTTACGCTTTTGTGCTTCGTATTTATATTTGCCGTAATCTAATATCTTACATACCGGAGGGGTTGCCTGAGGGGAAATTTCTATCAAATCAAAACCGGCTTCATCAGCCATTTCAAGAGCTTTTGCTATAGCAACAATGCCGCAGTTTTCGCCTTTTTCATCAATAAGCCTTACTTGTTTGGCTGTGATGTTCTCGTTAATGCGCGGTCCATCTTCTTCGCGTACTGGCGCACTATTATTTTCTTTTACTATTGTAGCCTCCATAAAAAGTTATAAAAATCAAAGTATATCTTACTAAAATAATTGTTTTTTTCAAGATAAAAATGCTTATTTAAGCAAAAATTCTTTCAAGGCATTTTCATTTTCCCAAATAACGGTTATTTCAAGTTGGTGAAAATGCGGTTGTAAATGAGGCGGAATTTTAACCATATCTTTGGAGGTGGTATAAATATCGGCATCATATTTTAACGCTTCTTGAATAAGTGATTTTAATTCATTTTCGGTGTAAAAGTGATGATCGGGAAAGGAATAAGTTTTGATAATATCGGCACCGCAATCTTGCAACGATTGAAAAAATTTTTGCGGACGACCGATACCGGCAAACGCCAAAACTTTTTTAGGGAATTTTATGTTTTGCGTATTCGGGGTTACTTTGCCTTTGAAAATGGGGAGACCGGGGGTAAGATCAGCAATATGGTGAACATCTTCTCCTAAAATGATAAGAGCATCAGCTCGTTTAATTCCGGCAGAAAAAAACTCACGTAAAGGACCGGCCGGTATGGGATAGCAGTTACCTAATCCGGCTGCACCATCAATGACAAGAAGAGATTTATCTTTGTAAAGAGACGGATTTTGAAAACCGTCGTCCATGATGATTATATCAGCTCCTTCTTTGATGATTAATTGAGCAGCTTGGTCACGGCGGTGATTTACAGCAACAGAGGCTTGTTTTGCCAGAAGGAGCGGTTCGTCACCTACATCTGCTGCTGAGTGTATGGTAGGATTTACTATAACGTTTTGTAATTTTCCGCCATAACCACGGGTGATAAAACCAGGGTTAAGACCGGCTTGTTGTAAAATTGCGGCTATGGATATAGCTGTCGGAGTTTTACCTGATCCTCCGGCAGTAAGATTGCCGATACAGATAACCGGAACTTTGACTTTTACGGGACGACGAATTTTGATACGCAGTGCGGTTATGCCGGCATATAAACATCCTAAAGGAAATAAAAGTTTGCTTAAATAATTTTGTTTATTCCAAAACTGAGGAGCTTGCATATCAGAAATATACCTTTATTTTATCGATTATTCCGTCAAGGACTTTGGTTTCACTTTGTGCCCAGTTGTAGGCAAGCGAGCATTTAGCATCTAACAAGGCATCGTTAGCGAGTAATTCGTCAACAATTTGTTCCAGCTCGTCCATGTTGTCAATTTGCATTACGGCATCGGCCTTGCGGGCACGTGTCATGGCATCGCTGAAGTTGTGCATGTGAGGACCTACAATCACCGCATCACGAACCCGTGACGGTTCAATAAAATTTTGTCCGCCATGAGGTATCAGTGATCCACCGATGAATACTATTTTGGCAATATCATACCAAAGCCCCATTTCTCCAATGGTATCGGCAATATATACATCAACAGAAGAGGTTATTTTTTCGTCTTTGGAGCGTAAAGCTGAAGATAAATCCATCTTTTTCAATTCGGCAGCAATTTCACCGCCGCGATTAGGATGGCGGGGGGCAATGATAAGTAATAAATCGGGGTATTTGTTTTTAAGTTTTTTGTGAACTTTGGCTAAGCGCACTTCTTCGTCATCATGAGTTGAACTTATGAGCCAAAGTTTACGGTGACCTATTTGTTTGAGTAAAGATTGTTTAGCTTTTTCATCAATCGGCAAAGGCAGACCGGCATATTTGAGATTGCCCAGACAAACAGCATCTTTGGCCCCTAAAACTCGCAGACGATAAGCATCTTCTTCCGATTGTCCCAGACATAAGGTGAAACATTCAAGTAATTCTTTGCAAATAAAATCAAATTGCTGCCAACGTTTGAATGTTTTGTTAGAAATACGACCGTTGATAAGTATCAAAGGAATATTACGTTTAGAGATGCTGGATAATACAGCCGGCCAAAATTCGGATTCAAACCATAAAACCACGTCAGGATGCCAATAACGAACAAAGCGATTGGTGAATACAGGATTGTCAATCGGGATGAACTGGTGAAAAGCTCTTTCGGGTAAACGCTTTTGCATAACGTCGGCAGAAGTAACCGTACCGGTTGTAACCATTACATGAGAATCGGGATAGGTTTCCAGAATTTTGTGAATAAGCGGAAGCATTGATACCGACTCTCCGACCGAAGCTCCGTGCAGCCAAAATAATTTACCTTGCGGGCGTTCTTTTTTAGGTTTGCCAATTCGCTCATTGAAACGTTGTACGTCTTCTTTACCACAGATCTTTCTTTTTTTTACATAACCTTGAATAACTAAAGGGTAAAGAACAGCAACCAAAAAATTGTATATTTTTATAAACATGGTCTAACCTCGTTTCTTTTTAATTTCGTCAGGAGCGGCCGGCTCAATCGGAATTTGTCCGCTTTGCCTGTCGCAAAAAAAGTTGGCTGAATTGGCTATATTTTCTAATTGAAGACGATAAGATTCCATTTGTTCTTCATTTATATCCGAAGGAATATAAAAAGGTTGGCTGAGTGTAAATATACCCTTGCCGAAAGGGAGAGGAAACAAAGTTTTGTCCCATGCTTTATTAAAAAATAAGGCATGAGAAGTGGAAAAAGTTGCGAATATTATGGGGAAACCGCTTTTGGAAGCAAAATAAATCGGCGATTTTTTCATTCGCATGCGGGGGCCGCGCGGACCATCCGGAGAAATAAATATACTTTCTTTTTTTTCTAAAATGCGCATAATTTCGAGAGCACTTTGAGAAGCTTTTTCATTAGTTGAGCCGGCAATAGGACGGATATCGTATAATTTTAACAGGTTAGCAATGATTTGTCCGTCTTGATGAGGAGAAACCAAGGCATTAAGCGGTTTGTCAGTGAATTTACGCCAGAAAAACGGCAGCATTACGGCTCGTGCGTGCCAGCCTATGAGAATAGCCGGTTTTTTAAGCAATTCTTTGTTTTTTTGAGGATTATCAATATTCCAACGAGAAGTTAATCCTACAATTTGAGCATATATAAAAATAAAGAACGAAATCGTTTTTATGATAATCGTTTTTTTCAGCAGGGATTTTATTTTCGGTTTTAAAAAAGTTTTCAGTGACATTTTCAAATTAAAGTTATGGTTGGGTTTTGGTAACGCTTATACCGATATTATCGTCATCGGTTACGATAACTTCACCGTGACCGATTAATACATCGTCAGCGTAAATATCAACATCATCATTAACATTGCGGTCTAACTCGACGACGGCTCCTCGTCCGAGCCTTAATAATTGATAAACACGGAGATTGGCTGATCCTAAGGTAATTGAAACCTTAACATTTATATCGCCGCTTGAGTAATCCGAATTGTTGATAGCAGCCATAACTGCGAACTCCTTAAAGATATTTAACAATATGTATAATATTTATAAGAAAGTGATAAAAATCGCAAATAAAATTTGTTATAAGGATTTTTTTGTGGATTAAATATTTAGATAATTGAGATAATATGAATAATATGACAAAAAGTTGATATCACAGACTTGCATGAGCAAGCCGTAATAGTTATATTAGATGATGTGATTAATAATTTTAGGTGATGATATGGTGAAAAAACGTAAATATCCTTTACTTCCGCTTCGTGATATAGTGGTTTATCCTAAGATGATTGTTCCGCTGTTTGTGGGGAGGTCTAAGTCAATAGTTGCATTGCAAAAAGCTGAAGGAGAGGGTAATCAGATTGTTTTGGTCACGCAAAAAAATCCGGTAATAGAGAATCCGACAGTAAATGATATTTATCAAGTCGGTACGTTGGGAAATGTTTTGCAATTATTAAAATTGCCTGACGGAACCGTTAAAGTTTTAATAGAAGGAATTGATCGGGTAAAAATAGATGCAATTGCGGAAAACGATTGTATAACCGGTGAAATTGAGATAATGCCGGATGATCAGGAAAATAATCCCGAGTTAGAAGCAATAGTTCGTGCGGTATTATCGCAGTTTGAAGAATATGTGAAGTTATCGAAAAAAATACCGCCGGAAGTGATGGTTTCGGTTAATCAGATAGAAGATTATGCCAAGTTGGCAGATACAATTGCTTCGCATTTGTCACTGAAGATAGCAGATAAACAGGCTTTATTGGAAGGTAAAACTTTAAGCGAACGTTTTGAAATGTTGCTAGGCTTTATGGATGCGGAAATTACGGTTTTAGAAGTAGAGAATCGCATAAGGAATCGTGTGCGTAAGCAGATGGAAAAAAGCCAAAAAGAATATTATCTTAATGAACAAATGAAGGCTATTCAAAAAGAATTGGGTGATGATGAAGAAGATGAAATTGCCGGATATTTGAAACGCATTGAGGATACCAAATTATCAAAAGAGGCAAAAGAAAGAGCTTTGGCTGAAGTTAAAAAACTGAAAAATATGGGAAATAATTCGGCAGAAGCTTCGGTAGTTCGTAATTATTTGGATTGGATGTTGGATATTCCTTGGCATAAACGTTCTAAAGTCAATAAAGATTTGCAGTATGCTTTGGATGTGTTAAATGCAGATCATTACGGATTGGATAAAGTAAAAGAAAAAATAATTGAATTTTTAGCAGTTCAGGCTCGTTCAGATAAAGTTCGCGGTCCGATATTGTGTTTAGTCGGTCCTCCGGGAGTGGGTAAAACTTCTTTAGGTAAGTCAATAGCGCGGGCAACCGGCAGAAACTTTGTCAGAGCTTCCTTAGGCGGAATGCGTGATGAAGCTGAAATCCGAGGACACAGGCGTACTTATATCGGTTCGATGCCGGGTAAAATTGTTAAAGGAATGAAAAAAGCCGGTACAACCAATCCATTGTTTTTGTTGGATGAAATCGATAAACTGGGAAATGATTATCGAGGAGATCCATCATCAGCACTGTTGGAAGTTTTGGATCCGGAGCAAAATTCAGCTTTTAACGATCATTATTTAGAGGTAGATTATGATTTATCGGATGTGATGTTTGTTACAACGGCAAATTCGTTAGATATGCCGAGGCCGTTGTTGGATAGAATGGAGATTGTGCGTATTTCCGGTTATACCGAAGATGAAAAAATTGAAATTGCAAAGCAACATTTGTTGCCAAAGATATTTAAGGAAAATGCCGTTAAGCCGCAAGAATTAGTGATCGATGACGGAGCAATACGCAGTATTATCCGTTATTATACACGTGAGGCCGGGGTACGTAATTTGGAACGTGAGCTTACAACCGTGGCACGTAAAGCAGTGAAAAATATAATGTTGTGTAAAACTCAAAAAGGTTGCAAGACATTAGTGACTGCAGAAAATTTGAAAGACTTTTTAGGAGTAATTAAATATCGTTTCGGTGAGGCTGAACACGATGATCAAGTGGGAGTTACCACAGGATTGGCTTGGACAGAAGTCGGAGGTGATATTTTATTTATTGAGGCCGTTGATATGCCGGGCAAGGGTGTGGTAAAACAGACCGGTAAATTGGGTGATGTAATGAAGGAATCAATAGATACGGCCTATTCGGTGGTGAGAGCTCATTCTAAAGAATTGGGAATTAAACCGGAAGTGTTTGAAAAAACCGATATTCATGTCCATGTACCGGAGGGAGCAACACCGAAGGACGGGCCATCGGCGGGAATCGCCATGTTTACGACTTTGGTATCCGTATTGACTAAAATTCCGGTGAAGAAGGATGTGGCAATGACCGGTGAAATTACTTTGCAAGGAAGAGTGTTGCCGATCGGTGGGTTGAAGGAAAAATTGCTTTCGGCTTTACGGGGCGGAATTAAGACAGTAATTATTCCGCAAGATAATGAAAAAGATTTGGAGGATATTCCTGATAATGTTAAGAAAGGGTTGAAAATTATTCCCGTGACCGATGTGAAAGAAGTATTAAAGATAGCTTTACGCAGAATGCCCAAACCTGGTAAAAAATCTTAAATCCGAAAAATGCCTTTATTTAGTTTCAATAAAGGCATTTTTTGCAGTATTAGCAATTTTATCAGGTGATACGCCTAAAGCTTCGGCTATGGCGAAGGCAAACGGTGCGGCTTGTCCCATACCGATGGCGGTGATTATATTGCCGTCAATTTCAAGATTATTTCCGGTGAAGCTGAAGTTTTTTTCAAGGGCAAGATTTTCACAGGTAGGATATCCTGTAGTGCGTTTGTTGTCGATAATTTTGGCATCATGTAAAACAATCGGTGCGGCACAGATGGCAGCAATAATTTTTTGATGATTGTCAGCTTGCCGAAGCAAGTCGATAACTTGGGGTGAATTACGCAAATTGATAGTTCCCGGCAAACCACCCGGCAGCATTAAGGCATCGAATAAAGTAACATCAATATCATTCAAGGTATAAGGAGCTTCGATTTTGATGTCATGAGTGCCACGGATAATGTTGCTTTCAATTCCGGTCATCATTACATTAAGACCTAATCTCTTGAATATATCGGCAGGATATATAGCCTCAACTTCCTCAAAACCATCAGCCAATAAGATACAAATAGTTTTATTATTCATTGTCTTTTCCTTTACTACGATAGAGATTAGTTAAAAATTGACGTTCAATGTTTTTATAACTTTTAGACAGCCAGCTTGATTTATAGATAATGGCAATCATTATTCCGACAAGTGCATAGGTTAAATAAAAGTTTTTAGTGAGTAAATGATTTATAACAACCATTATGAATATAATGATGATGGCGAGCCGGAGTACAGTACAGAGCACCAGCGGCAGACGATTAGTCAAACGCTTGTTCCATAAGGTTAAATAAATACGAGCTAAATCATTATTAACAGTAAGAAGTCCTTGCAAAAACGGCGACATTGCAGCTAAGGTGAGCAAAGTTGAGGCAAGGGCGGCTGCTTTGGGGTGTAAATATTTATTTATCAGAGGTGTGGCAAAATAAAACGATATATTAATTATGGCAATTAAAATTACTGAGGCGACACAAAGTTTAATAAAATATTTTTTGAACAGTTGCAACCAAAGTTCTTCTTCTTCGTTAGTATCTTTTTTGGAAGTTGTATGAGAACTTAAATAATTTTTCCATGAAGCAGGAAATCTTTTATAAATAAAACTATAGAAAGGTGAAGCGGCTTTTATCATTAAGGGGGTGGTAAAAGTGGTTATTACCGAGACCGCTACGATTATGGGATATACATAATCACCTAAAACGCCCAAAGACATACCGGTTGCGGCAATAATGAAAGCAAATTCGCCGACTTGAGCTAAAGAGAAACCGCCATGAATGGCTGTTTCCAGCCGATTACCGGAGAGTAAGAATCCGGTTGTGGACAGAATAACCATTCCCAACATTACGGTGCAAGTTATTATACTGATGGGAATTATATGTTCGATAAACATATGCGGATCGACTAACATACCGACAGATACAAAAAATACCGCACCGAATAAATCTTTAATCGGCTTGATAACTTCTTCAATTCGTTCGACTTCATCGGATTCTGAGAGAATCGAACCCATAATAAATGCGCCTAATGCCGGTGAGAATCCAACCGATGAAGCAAGCAAAACCATGCCTAAACATAAAGCAAGTGAAGTTAGTAAAAGCAGTTCGTCGTTAAGCAGATGAGTGACTTTTTTTAAATATGTCGGAACCAGATAAACTCCGATAACGAACCATAATATCAAAAAGAAAGTTAATTTTCCGGCGCTTACAAGTATCTCAGCACCATTGAAGTTTTTACTGATGGATACAGCCGGTAATAATACTAAGAGTAAGATTCCTACAACATCTTCAACTACCAATACCCCGAATACCAAATCAGTGAACTTCTCTCCTTTAAGGTTAAGTTCTTCAAAAGCTTTGATGATAATGGTGGTTGATGACATGGATATCATACCGCCTAAAAAGAGGCTTTCGGTGGTTGACCAACCTAATTGCAAGCCGACATTATAACCAATGATTAACATAAATAAAATGTTAGTAAGAGCAGTAATAATAGCTGATTTGCCGACATTAACAATTTTTTTGAAACTGAATTCCAGTCCTAAACTGAAGAGAAGGAATATTACTCCGATATCAGCCCAAATTTGGATATTTTCTTTATCAACCGTGGTGGGGGTTAGTATAATATGAGGACCAATCAAAATTCCGGATAATATATAGCCCAACACCACCGGTTGTTTGAGTTTTTTGAAGATAACCGTGATTAATCCGGCACAAATCATAATCAGGGCTAAATCGGAAATCAGAGCAGGTAAATTATGCATATCGGGTCCTCAAAATTTTATCGAATAAATAAATTTAGTTGCGGTTTAATATAATATGTAATATATAAACAAACATTTAATAAATGAGATGAAAGAGACAAATTTATGATAATAAAAAAAGAATTGTTGGCTCCGGCCGGGGATATTGAGGCAGGGTATGCTGCGCTTTACTATGGTGCCGATGCTGTGTATTTGGGGTTAAAACAATTTTCGGCAAGGGCTACAGCGAATAATTTTGATGCACAAGAGTTGAATGAATTTACCGGTTATGCTCATTCGTTGGGACGTAAAGTTTTTGTTACGATTAATACGGTTTTACAAGAATCGGAACTACCGGATTTGATTAAAAATTTGCAAGTTTGTCGCGAAGCAAAGGTTGATGCGGTTATTGTGCAGGATTTGGGAGTGGCAAGGGTTGTTAAGAAATATTTTCCGGAAATAGCCTTGCATGCCAGTACGCAAATGGCTGTTCATAATAAAGAAGGGGCATTGGCTTTGCAAAGGCTGGGTTTTGAACGAGTGGTTTTGGCGCGGGAGCTGACAAAAAATGAAATTGAAGAGATTGCTAAAATTGAAAATTTAGAATTGGAGTGTTTTATTCACGGAGCTTTGTGTTATTCATACAGCGGAATATGTCAGTTTTCTTCGATAGCCGAGGGGCGAAGTGCCAATCGGGGAAAATGTATGTATCCTTGTCGGGCGGAATTTATTAAAGACGGTAAGAGAAGTCATTGTTTTTCGATGAAAGATTTGGCTTTGGCGGAAGATGTGCTGAAACTTCCGGTTTATTCGTTAAAGATTGAGGGGCGCAAGAAGACGGCTTTGTATGTGGCGGCGGTGGTTGATTATTATCGGCGAATTTTGAACGGAGAGAAGAATTTAGCGGATAAGGCAGATAATATCAAACAGATATTTGCCAGACCGTGGTGTAAATTTCATTTTAACGGAAAAAATAAGGCGGTGGTTGATAGAAATTATGTAGGACATCGCGGTTTGGAGATAGGAAAGATTGAAGAAATTACGGGACGGAAAATAATTTTTACCCCAAACCATAAGATTGCCAGACATGACGGTTTACAGATAGAAATTCCCGGTGAAGAAAAGCCTTGGGGTTTTTCATTGCAAAATTTAAGAGTTAGCGGTAAAAATGTATTTGAAGCAGAAAAGGGGACAAAGGTAGAAGTTACAATTCCTTTTACAAAATTTGAAATTAAGAACGGTATGCCTATTTATTTAGCATCGTCTTCGGAAGTTAAAGGTGCTTATGATTATAAGAAACCGAAACCTAAAGAATTTTGGCAGAAGCCGACCATTGAGGTAAAAATTAAAGTTGAGCCGGGTAAAATTATGGCAACGGCAATGAATAAACAGAGTGAGATAGCAGGACATTTTGAGGCGGCACAAAATGTTGCCAAAGTATCAGAGGCAATAGAAAAGGCTTTTGCTAAAACAGGTGAGGTTAATTTTGATTTAGAAAATTTGGTTATTGAAAATAAATCAGGGTTGTTTGTGCCGATATCAATGCTTAATGAATTACGCAGAGATTTATATGCAAAAATTGAATTGAAACCAGATAATATCATTATTGATAGGCCAAGTGCGAGAAAATTACCAGAGAAATGTCGTTGGATTGTAAAGATTGATAACGTTGCAAAATGTCAAAAATTAGACATACGACGGATTGATGAAATTATTTATTTAATCAATGAAAAAAGTTTGATTGAAGATATAAGTTCTTTGCCTAAAGAAAAGGTAAGAATCGCTTTGCCTACGGTTTGTCGTAATGTTGCTAAAATTAAACCGATAATAAATTTGTTGCTGGCAAAAGGGTATAAAAAATGGGAAATCGGTAATTATTGGGGATTGAGTGTTTTGCCGGAAGAGAAAACTGACATAAGTTTTGACAGTATGATTTATATGTTAAATACTCAAGCTGTGGCTATGGCTGAAAATATGGGAGTATCACGAATTACATTATCGGTTGAAGATGGGTTGGATAATATGAAAGAATTATCGAGGAAAGCTCCTATTCCGGTGGTGTTTACGGTATATCAAAATATTCCGCTGTTTATTTCGGCTGTTTGTGTGCGGGATAATGATTGTAAAAGTTGTGATAAAAAATTAAAATGGAGTGAGTTGGAAAAATCAGGTAAGAAATATCGGATGAAAAGCGAAAATTGCCAGACCGAAGTATATTCAAATGAACCTTTTTGTGCAGTTGAGACATTATCTGATGTGACAGTAGAATATGCTAAAGCTGATTTTTGCCATATTGATTATTCGGCAGATGACGTGGCTGAGATTTGGCAAAAATTGTTAAAAGGAGAAAAACCGGCGGGGACACAAAGTGCAAATTTGTATCGCAAAGGTTTTTGAAGCAAAAACCAGGTTGATATGATTTTTTTAATTGAAAATTAAGCAGTGAGTGATAAATTATCGGGTAAATAAGATGTTATTGAATTGATGAAGGAGATATAAAGTGGGATTGTTCGGTAATTTTAGTAATTCGTCAAAACAAACTGTTAATACTCCAAGAGTATTAAGCAGCAAAAACGTCAGGCAAATGCAAGGAACATATGTCAATAAAGAAAATTCTTCGGCAGAACAAGTCGAGAGCAGTGCCGTATCGTCAAATATGTTAGTAAATACATCTTTATCGCAAGCATCGAAAGAGCAAGTCAAGACGGCTACACAAATTACATCGAGTGAAAAAAAAACTGAGCAGGGGCAAGAAGTTTTATTTGACCGAACAAAAGAAGATAATGATTTAGGAATTGAATGTATCGGTTTGGGCGAGATAAACTCGGTAGTCTTTTCTGATGTTTATATTACTCCCGATAAGCGAACTTATATATGGGGTGGAAAAACCAATGCCGGGTTGATTTATGTGCATTTTAAGGATTTTGATGAATTTTTGCAATCTATAGAAGATGCTTATAAAGGTAATCCGAGCTATCTGTTGCAATATAAAGGGCGTAATTATCGTGTTGAAAGATCAATTGCAACCGGAGGTCAACAATTTTGTGCGCGCAAAATGCCAACGAAAGTTCCTGATTTGAAAGATTTAGGATTACCTCAAGGTATTTATAATCATTTGCTATCACTGGCAGACAGGAGCGGATTGATATTGTTGGCCGGTGCGACCGGTTCGGGCAAAAGTACTACTATTGCCGCTTTATTAAAAGAATATCTGAGCCGAAAAGGCGGATATGCTTTTACTATTGAGGATCCGGTGGAATTACCTTTAGACGGTGTATATGTTACACCTAATAATGAATTGGGATTGTGTAAGCAAACTGTTCCTCCCAATGGAAATTGGGCTGAGGGAATTAAATCAGCTTTGCGTTCTAAACCGCGTTATATATACTTAGGAGAAATACGTTCGCCGGATATAGCATCCGAGGCCTTGCGTGCTGCAACTTCGGGACACTTAGTGTTGTCATCAATTCATGCTAATAATGTCAATGAGGGAATAAATTCATTGGTTAAATTGGCTGCATCGTCAGGTATTAGTGAAGGCATGGCTTATGAATTGGTGGCCGGCGGTTTGTTAGGTATTGTACATCAGATTTTAGTTGGTGCTCCTAAGAGAATTCAGATATCAACCGTGTTTGCTAATCCCGATGTTAATGCAGGTTGTCAGGTGCGCGGTATGATTAGAAACGGTAAATTGAATATGGCTACTTTGATGGAACAACAACATATTTTATTACAATCAAATAAGCCGTTGTTTCCATCTATTAAATAAGGAGTTAAAATGAAAAATATAAGACCTGATTTTTTACAGAAAGGTGATGAAATAAGGGTTGTCGCACCTTCTGTAGGAATTAAAATTATCAAAGAAGATTGTAGAGCAACTGCCAAAAAGCGTTTTGAGGAACTGGGGCTTAAAGTTAGTTTTGGTAAAAATACCATTGATGATAATTTTGATGAGTTCAGAACTTCGGATTATCAAAAGAGGGCCGAAGATATTATGGATGCTTTTAGGGATAAAAATGTAAAAGCTATATTTACGATTATCGGTGGCTTCAATTCCAATCAGGTGTTGCCATTTTTAGATTATGAATTTATTAAGGCTAATCCGAAGATTGTTTGCGGTTTTTCGGATATTACTGCATTGTTAAACGGAATCAGAGCTAAGACCGGATTGATAACTTTCTATGGTCCGCATTATAGTTCGATTGGTATGAAAAAAGGGAATGAATATACTTTTGATTGTATGCAAAAGATGCTTTTCAGCGGTAAAAACAATTGGGTGTCATCTTCTGAATGGAGTGATGATTTATGGTTTTTGGATCAGGAAAAACGCGAATTTATCACGAACGATGGTTGGTGGGTGTTGCAAACAGGTAATGCACAAGGAATATTAGAGGGTGGCAATTTAAGCACCTTGGTTTTGCTTAACGGTACTGATTTTGCGGTTAAATTTGAACATCCGACGATATTGGCTGTGGAAAATTGCTTTATTTCCGGAGCAGATAAGGTGGAATTTTTGCGTCAATTGCAAGCAATGGCACAGAAAGCTGATTTTGCCAATGTAAAAGCACTTTTAATCGGACGTTTTCAAAAAGCTTCCGAGATTACAAAAGCCGATTTGGAGTATATTGTGCGTTCAATTCCACAGCTTAAAGGATTACCGATTATTGCCAATATGGATTTCGGTCATACTACACCCATTGCAACGTTGCCTTTGGGCGGCAAGTGTCAAATTACCGGCGATAAGATAAGTTTGGAATGGTAATTTATGCCGGACTTTAGTTTTGAAAATCAATATCAAGGTTTGATTGCCGGAATTGATGAGGCTGGCAGAGGACCTTGGGCCGGTCCGGTAGTGGCCGGGGCGGTGGTCTTTTTGACTAAAGAAGTAGATGAATTTTTATTGCAAAATTTAGATGATTCCAAAAAGTTATCGGCAAAAAAACGTGAAGTTTTATATAATAAATTGTTGGAAGAACAGTCAAAAGGACATATTTTGGCAGCAATTGGCGAGGCATCAGCTCAAGAGATAGATGAAATGAATATATTGCAGGCGACATTTTTGGCGATGAGCCGTGCGGTTAGAAAATTGGGAAAAAAGGTAGATTTTGCATTGGTTGACGGTAATCAAAAACCTTTGGCATTGGGTTGTGATTGTCAGACAATTATTAAGGGTGATGCCAGATGTTATTCTATTGCGGCGGCTTCGATTATGGCAAAAGTTACGCGTGATAGGTTAATGAAGGAATTAGCAAGTAAGTATCCGTTTTACGGGTTTGAAAAAAATGCCGGTTATGGCACTAAAGCGCATATTGATGGGTTGCAAAAATACGGAATTGTGAAAGGTGTTCATCGATTGAGTTATAAGCCGATACAGGCGTTTTTATAAATTATCTTTTTTTACAAAAAAATAATCTTAGCGAATCGAAAAGCATTTAGAGAATCTTAAGAAATTGGAGTCAGACTCGATGACAGTAGAATCGGTTTTTATGCTTGTAACAGGCC
>CACWKS010000011.1 GCA_902761535.1 uncultured Pseudomonadota bacterium | reverse complement strand
ACAACATCTTTACCATCAACAACCAAAGTATGGTCTCTGGATTCGTTAAAGGTAACGGTCAAATCACCGCCGGTCAGCAAGTTAACACCTTGGTAAGATGAATCTTTAGCCAAGTTGCCGATTTCTTTAACAATGCTGTTGAATTGCTTTTGATAGTTATCTAACTGAGTAGTATAGTCAGATGACGAGATTGGTAGTAAGAGGAAGCATTATCAATAGCCGAGTTAACCTTCTTGCCGGTTGACAATCTGGTTTGAGTTGTATCCATCTGGCTTTGAATGCCCTTTAACGAAGCAAGGTTAGAACGCATGCTAGCTGTCAAAGTAATAGACTGTGTCATTTTCTTTCTCCTAAAAAAATTTGGTTATACTTACCGACTCTGTATACTCCGAGTCGCTTCCTAATAGTCACATATAAAGGTTAATAATTGGTTAAATAGCCTCTACTTCCGACTACATTTCATATATTATCACATTTTAAAGTAAAAAACAACCCCTTTTTTATAAAAAGAGGTTGTTCTTTGTTTTTTTGTGTTTTTTTATGCTACCTTATTTTTTTTGTTTATATTTTAATTTTTTTTATGGATTATTTTCGGATAAATCTGTTCCGAATCTGATTTTTTTTCGGGTAACAATGCAGATTTTCTCGGAAAAATAAAAAAATTGCCGCTTATTTTTAAGCGGCACCAGTTTCCAATTTGATAATTATTCTTCAAAATCATCGCCTTCAAATGATTCATCTCCGAAATTTTCATCTTCAATTCCATCATCGAAATCAACATCAGCTTCAAGATTCTCATTGTCATCAATCGCTGTCATATCCTCATCTCCGGAACGAACCTGCATCGCATCGTTGATCTCATCTTGAGAAATCAAACCGCTGAATTGCTCGTCTAAATCAGCCAATTCACGTTCGGCAGCCATAATTTCCAATTCTTCTTCTTCGGGTTCTTCCACATCAACAAATTTTTGCAATCCCATAACCAAAGAATGTTGTAATTCTTCAATATTAACTTTACCCTCGGCAATTTCACGTAAAGCTACTACCGAATTTTTGTCATTATCACGATTGACAGTCAAAGCTGAACCAGCTGAAATATCTTTAGCGCGTTGAGCCGCCACCATCAACAATTCATAACGATTAGGGATTTTATCAATACAATCTTCAACAGTAACACGAGCCATTTTTATTATTCCTTTTCAATAAAAAGTGATTATTTTCAAACTTCGTCAAATCTATAAAACAAAATTGTTTTAAAATGCAAGAAAAAAATGATTATTTTGTGAAAAATCAATAAATTAAAAGCTAATCAAAAAACATCGGATGCCCCAATATTTCATATTCCCGATTCCTTATTTTTTCATCTAAAGCCGGACGATTCTTTTTCACCGCCATCACATCGCGCAACGGAGCCTGATAAGATTTTATAACCGCCTGCATCATTGACAGTTGGCTCATTCTGAATTGCGGTGCAAATTTATTGTAAATATCGTCATAAACTCCTCTTTTGAACAAACACAAAGTTTGCACTGTGCCGTAATTTATATGTGACAAACGATAGGCATGCACAACCTTGTCACAGGTATATCCCCACTCATTCAAGGTAAAACCTTCCGGAGCAACTAATTTAGCCAACTCTTTGTCTTTGCCGGCTATTCTTGCTTTTTGTACCAACCTCGCACATGGATTAACAATATTACGAACTTCGGTATAAGCATATTTTCCGAGCTCATCTTTTTGTTCATATATGGTCAATAACGTATCAACTTTATAAATTTGATATTGATTGTCAGGCTGTTGCAACCAATCTTCAACCTTGTCCAAAGTAGCAATAACTGCTTTAACATCTGCCGAAGTCAACACCGTGTTTGCATCAGGATAAAGCGTACGTAAATCATCTCGAGTAATTGTTTGTGGAGCTTTATACCCCGGCATATATTCATTAGTCGGTACAATCTTTTTTATAAAAGCATAAAATTCAGGATCATATTTAATTTTTGGTGCATAAAACGGTGTAGGCGGATCTTCTATGTTACTTTCATACTCTGACCATGTTTCCGGCATCAGGACAAAATACAAACTCGGCGATAAAAAATGAAGATTTTCAATGTTTTTTGCTTGTTCGGCAATGCGCGTAGGAAATTTATGTTTGGTTTCTTTAATTCCCGGCATATTCAATATTTTTTCCGACATTCCCGGAACTTCAAACAATTGCGGTCCTATATATTGGTAATATTGTGGCGGAAATTGCTTTATTGCTTCAATCATTAAATCTTCATCAGCTGGTTTTATACGCTTTTCCTGATGTCCGTATGCTGCAATGGTAGCGGCAATTTCCGGATCAAAATCACCCACCAGATCAAACAAACTGTTATATTTGCGATCGTAATTGCTGTTTTGATTAAAACCTTCTTCCAGTTCTTCCATAGTCGGTAATGGATCATTTTCCAAATCTATTTCATAAAATTTGGCAAAATCTGAATTGCTAGCCATTGCCGGAATAGCCGATAATGTAAGTACAGCAACGATTTTTAAGCTAAGTTTTATTTTTTTCATCGCTCATCTCTTATTACAAAACTCATTTCATAATAACATAAAAATTCTAAAAAAAAATGAATAAAGCGAATTATTTTGCAAAATAAGTCTAGACATAGTAAAAAACTTGCCGTATCATAAGACCATATTTATTGTACTTTTAGGAGATATACAATGGCTTGGACTGATGAAATGGTTGAAAAATTAAGGGAATATTGGGCACAAGGTGTTACCACCGGCGAGATAGGTAAACGCCTCGGAATATCCAAAAATTCCATTGTCGGCAAGGTTCATCGTTTAGGTTTAGAAGGACGTCCGTCGCCTATTAAACGCTCAGGAGAAAATCCTTCAACCAAACCTGCTAAAAAAAATGAAAAAGAGCCCGTCGCAACTAAAGCGGATAACAAAAAAAATGTTTCGGAAACCAATGTTCAGCCTTCTGTTAAACCAGAATATAAAAAAGATTCCGTTAAATCAAAGACTTCATCTGCTCCCAAACAACCGGTTGTTGAAAAGTCTCCAATCTCACCATCTCAGACAAAATACGTTGATAATAAATTAGATGACCAAATTGAAGAAGAAGATATAAAATTAATTAAATCCTTGGAAATAAAGCCGGAAAAAAATTATCTTAAAGAAAATATTTCTTTGACTGATTTGGATAATCATACTTGTCGTTGGCCGTTGGGCGATCCCAAGGATCAGGATTTTCATTTTTGTGGACGTAAGGTAAAAACCGGTCAGACTTATTGTGATGAACACTCAGCAATAGCTTATGTCAAACCGGTTCGCCGCTAGAGGTATTTGGTTGGTAAAAAAAATTCCGCAGAACTTGCGGAATTTTTTTTATCAGTCTTATTACCGGGAATTATTCTACCAATGGCTGAATAGTGTCATTTGCCTTAATTTTTGCAGCCGCACGGCTTTGATAAACATTGGGAAGCTCTTTCCGTCCCTCAATATCTATATCGGGATTTACAAAATTTACCTGACCTTTTTCATAAAAGTAAAAATCGCGGCGAATTCTTGTTTTGTCCTTAATTGATAACTGATTCCACTCGGATTCGGTCAAACCGTAAGGATAAGTTTCCTCTGTAACCGTTTTGGTATTCATACAAGCCGACAATCCCAATATTCCCAATAAAATCAATGTCTTTTTCATTTTTACCTCCCCATATCTCCAAACATTATAATCCGATAAATAGATGCAATAAAGTATAGGAAATAATTTTACACAAAAAATTTGCTTTTTACTAAAAATTGTGTTATAATAACCTATCATCAGAATTTTGGAAAATTAAACATTGAAAGGATTTGCTCATGACTGACAAAACCGAGTTTAATGACAATTTAATTAAAGGCCCTAATTATCCCTCTAATCAGGATGTTATTGATAAAGAGAGATACAGAGTTATGTGGGAAAAAATGCTCAAAATCGAGCAAATAAAAAAAGACGATCAGAGGAAAAATATTATACGGATGACTCTCAAAAAGACTGGATTAAACTAGCGTTTGTCAGCGTTTAACATCTTTTGGATATATCGTCCCTGATAAAGGTTTATTCCTAAGGAATTACCTGTTTCTACCGCTTGTGCATCATCAACGCGGCACAAAATTATTTTAGAACGTTCCGCTTTATTATCATAATCGGTAAAATGTTTATCTGCAGTAATCAAACGAGCAAATTCGGGATGCCACACAATTTTCATCAAATCACAATCTAAATTGCGCCGATTTAAATATTCAAGTTTATCAACCGTTATACCATCAATACATATCTTATAGCCTCTTGATTGGGCAAAAGTTTTAGCTAAATTATAAGAACGCATATCACTGAAAATATCTGCCAATTGCAATTCTAACATAATGCTTTTACGTTGGGAATTATCAATCGTTTCATCAAAATGCAAAAAATCATCGGAAAGAATGGTTGCCACATTTATATTAACGCTGAAATTACCGCGTAATGACCCGTCATCATGTCTTGATATTATTTCTAATACGCGCCTGTCTAAAGCTTCGGTTAATGCCAAAAATAACCATTTGTCAGAAAAAACATCAACATTGGGCAACAAAGAATCTCTCATGTCTGAAATTGAAACATAAACCTCTTCAAATACTCGTTGTGGTGCAGATTTTCCGATAACTGCACAAATAGATTGACGCCGAAGAAAACTTGAAAAATCCGATACCTCAATAATTTTCTGAACCTTATCCAGCATTGTGGTGGTCAATTTTTCTCCGGTATGCGTAGGAAAATTGTCAAAACTTGCAGTTTTTACTTCTGGCTGATAAGACTTATCAGTATCGTAATTACTATTATACGCCGCCGATATCTTTTCGCTTATTGCGGTATAGTCTTTTGCCATATCCCACAGATTGACAATATTGCACTCTTGCAGATAAGCTGCTTTAGCAACTCTCTCATCTTCTTGTAATAAAAATTTTATCTTAACCAACAAAGATAAAATTTCATCATTAGAGGATTTTTCAAAAATTGCTAAAATATCCCCGTTAGGCAAATCAAACACTTTTGTTCCGTTTTTTACCGAAGGAATAAAAACATCATGCACCGATTTAAGAGTTTGATCAGTCAGAATCTTTGAAGATATTAAATGCAAATTAAGATATAACACTCTGAAAATATTGAGTTTATTTTCTAAGTTTTTAATATATTCCGTAACCGCATTTTTTTGTTTATCATTTGCCATTATAATTCAACTCCGCCTTCTAAATATTCTAAATGAGCACATTGATTGCGTGCTGCACCGGCGATTAATTTTCTGCGCTTATGGCACTCGGATGGTGAGCATAATTTCCCATTCGGGCATTTGCTGCGAATAATCGCAGTTTCTAAATTATCAATATAAGGGCCTTGAAATGAACGTATCCCATGTTTTACCCCCCAACGCAACGCTGTCTCATTGATGGTTTTAGCTAAAATGATTTTTTCGCATCCTATTTCAGCCAACAGACTTTTGATATTATCGCCGGTTTCGTAATCCTCTAACAAGGAATGCCAAAATATTTTAATATAATCAGGTGCAAATTTTTTAATATTTAGTGCTTGCAGCATTTCAATATCGGCTGCATCAAGCAATATTTCATTTCCGGCACGGTGCAAAAGTTCTTTAGCATCAAAATACGCTTGCATATTGTTTAATATATCAATTATATGTACTTCAACTATAAGTCCTTGTCCTTTTTCTTTTAAAAGTTCGGCAAATTTATCAAATTCCGAAGTAAATAAAGACGATAAATTAAGATTTATACTAACCTTAGCCGTATTATTATGCAATTCGGAAAAGGCAAAAGACGACATAGTCTTTTTATCCAAAGTTTGTGTTAAATATAAAAACAACCATTTATTTGCGGTTAAATCAATATCACGATCAAATCGACTGCTCAGATCTTTAACGGCTACAAAAAATTCCTCAAATAATTTAGTAAATTTATTTGAATTATCAAAACGTATAACACTTTGATGTTTAACCAAATCAATCAATTCCATGGTATCAATATGATTTTTAATAGCTTCAATTTGACCGGCATCAATCGGCATCGGGTCATGCGGCATGGTATTGTCGGCACCGCCTAAAATCATCTCATTAACTTGCCCCATCAAAGCATCAAAATCATTAGGTTTGTATATCTGAACCAGTTTTTCGGCATCGCGATTAATCCAGATAGGATCGGTCAATAAACCGCTACGCAACTTTTCGGTAGCATCATCAACTAATTTTTCGCTTATATTTTTACCTAATATTGCTATATCACCATTACTGAATACAAACATCGTTCCATCGGATATTGCAACCATATTATCAAACATTCTTGCTACTATACGAACAAAACGAGGATGACGATTTTTTGGTTTAAGCTTTGATATATTTATATATAAAACCCCGTATTCTGACTTATTGCGCAGAATACGCGTCATTGTTTCAATGAAAAATTTCTCACTTTCAAACTTATTATAACCGACCATTGGCAACTCTTTATCAAACTTATATTGATTCTATCCTATTGTTGCATACAAAATCAAGCAAATATCACTACTTTTTCACCCCTGATCTTTACCTATATTGATAAAACGATTTACGTTAACCGCTAAAATGATTCCGAAACCGGCCATGACAGACATAATCACCGTTCCTCCGTAAGATATCAATGGTAAAGGAACCCCGACTACCGGCAACATACCTAATACCATTGATATATTAATAATGACATACAAAAAATAACTGCTGGTTATACCGACAGCCATCAATTTTCCGAAATAACTCGCACTTCGCAATGCAAAGAAATAGCTGTAACTGATGATAAGCAAATTAAGAATTATAACTAAAACTCCTCCTATCATACCGAATTCTTCAGATAGCATGGTAAAGATAAAATCAGTATGTTTCTCCGGCAAAAAGTTCAAATGACTTTGCGTACCGTTGAGAAAACCTTTACCGAATATGCCGCCCGATCCTAAGGCTATTTTAGATTGAATTATGTGATATCCTGCTCCTAACGGATCACGCTCCGGATCCAAAAAAGTAAGTACACGATTTTTTTGATAATTATGTAAAAAATGCCAAGCCAAAGGCAATGCAGCTGCTCCGGAACAAAAAAGCAGAGCAAATTTCCACAATTGTACTCCTACGGTAAAAAACATTGCCCCAGCGGTTAAAAGCAACATAATTGCTGTTCCCAAATCAGGCTGTATTATAATCAAAAATACCGGAATAATCACCATAGCTGTCGGAACAATAATTCCTTTAATACTCTCAATGCTTTGCAATGTAGTTGAGTTAAAATATCTAGCCAAAGCCAAAACTAAGGCTATTTTCATCAGTTCTGACGGTTGTAATTTCATAAATCCCAAGTTTATCCAGCGTTGTGCTCCCATACCGATATGACCGCCGATTTCAACTGCAATCAATAAAATCAACACCAGAAAATAAAACCAATAAGCATAACGTAAAAACCAGCGAAGATCAACAAAAGCTAATGCCATCATTAAGGCAAACCCTATCAAAAACCTTATTAACTGTTTTGAAGCCCATGGATACCAACTGCCGTTAGCCGCCGAATATAAAATGGTTATACCTATAACGCCCAATAGCACAATCAAAAAAACATAAGAAAAACTTATATTCCAAAGTTTATCTCCCCAATTAAGCCTTTGCCCTTTAAAACTTGTTTCATAAGCTTTATACATTGTCAGTCCACCGGTTCATCTGTTGTATCTAATTTTAATGCTTCAAGCAGCATTTGCCCGGCAATTGGGGCAGCTACTTTAGATCCTGATCGTCCATGCTCTACCAATACGGCTACTCCGTAACGCGGATTATCATAAGGAGCAAAAGCCACGAACAAAGCATGATCACGAAATTTCCACGGTAAATCTTCTTGTTTTATAACACCGGTCTGTCGCTCTCTCATGCTTATTCTTTTAACTTGAGCCGAACCGGTTTTTCCGGCCATTTGTTGACCGTTAAAGTTGAATGACGCCCCTAAAGCAGTACCTCCGGCAACATTCACAACTTCATACATACCTCGTTTTACCAAATCTAAATTATGTAAAGATATACCTAAATTCTTAAATTTAGTTTTATCGGAATCATCAGCTTTTTGGAATGTCGGAACAACCGCATAACCGCCGTTGGCGATTCGTGATACCATAACGGCTAATTGAATCGGTGTTGTGAGAATATATCCTTGTCCGATTCCGGAAATAATTGTCTCACCCAATTGCCAAGATTCACCGAAACGTTTTTTCTTCCACTCTGCATCAGGAATTATTCCGTCTTTTTCATTCTCAATGCCTACATTAGTTTTACTGCCCAATCCGAATTTTCTGGCCATCGAAGCAATTTTGGCAATCCCGATTTTTTGTGCTGTTTCATAGAAAAATATATCGCAAGAATGTTGCAACGCCTGCACAATATTAAGCGTTCCGTGTCCATCTCTTTTCCAACAATGGAAAGTGTGGTTACCCAGCATCATCTTGCCGTAACAACTTGAATATTTATTAGTATTTAAAGCACCACCTTCAAGTGCTGCCAAGCCAACTACCATCTTAAAAGTTGATCCTGGAGAATAAAGTCCGGCCACAGCTTTATTTAATAAAGGCTTCTTTTCGTCTTGATTTAATTTTTTCCAGTTTTCTATCGATAATCCGTTGGAAAACATATTCGGATCAAACGACGGCGCGGATGCAAAAGCTAAAATTTCTCCCGTATCAACTTTCATCATAACAACGGCTCCGCTTTCTTCACCCAATAATTCATAAGCCTTTTTTTGCAATCTTACATCTAAACTTAAATCAACTCTGTTACCGGCTGTTCCTTCAATAAGTTCTATTTCTTTCATTATACGCCCGAAAGCATTTACTTCCAATTTTACGTTACCGGCTTTACCTCGTAATTCTTTTTCATACAATTTTTCAATTCCTGATTTTCCAATTTTAAATCCGGGCATATCCAAAAGCGGATCATCTTTTTCGTCTTTATCTGATACGGCAGCAACATAACCTATTACATGAGCCATAATATCTCCGTAAGGGTAATATCTGGATAACCCCTCATCAATAATCACTCCCGGTAAATCCGGAGAATTAAGCAAAATCTGTGTGGCTTGTTCCCAGCTTAAATTGTCTTTAATTTTAATCGGTACAAAACTACGATTATGTCTTATATCTTTTCTAATACGTTTTTCTTCATCAGCACTCAAAGGCATAATTTTTTTAAAAAGATTAAGTGTATTGTCAATACTGTGAGTTTGTTCCGGTATCATCATTGCCTGGAAATTTTGTTGATTGCCTGCCAAAATAACACCGTGCCGATCATAAATTATACCTCGTGAAGGAACTAAAAGCCTTGTTGAAATGCGATTTTCGTCTGCTAAAGTCTTGTATTTATCCGCTTGATAAACTTGTAAATAGTACAAACGAAAGACAATCATAAACAGCAAAAACAATTGCATGACCCCCAATGCAATCGAACGGCTGATGAGAACTTTACCTTTATCATTATCGCGATTCATAACTCATCATCCTGAACCAAAAGATTTTGCACGATTATCAGCAGCATTGAAATCAGCGGATAAAGAGCTATACCTTGCAAATAAGAAAGCATCAATGGTGTCAAAGGTAAAAATTGTCCGTAATAAATAGTTGCCGCCAACCATTTTATCAACATAACAATTAAGGATAAAGCCATAAAACCATACCAAATAACCAAAAAAGATCTTCCGCTTAAAAATTTACGTAAGTTTATCATCAGAACATACATCAACAGATAAGCAAATAATCCTAATCCGAATATTGAAGAACTTAAAACTCCGTTCAACAATCCGATAAACACTACGGACTTCAAATCAAATAAATCAGAACGATTCAATAACCAAAAATAAATTGCAATTAATCCGAAATCAGGGCGAATATTATTAAAAATCCCGATATAAATAGGGAGATATTCTAATAACAGACAAACTGTCGCCAAAGTTATCGGCAGTATCCGTTCAATCAGAGATGTCGCATTATCTTGCCAATCATCTTCTATCATCGGCATTCTCTTCTAACAATCCGCCAATATCATAATTGACAATTTTTACATATTCTAATTTTTCTAGCGATGCAAACAATTTCACTTTTATTTCATTTTTCACTATTGATGAAACATAACCTATGGGAAGCCCTGCCGGAAAAACTCCGGAAATGCCGGAGGTTACAATTCGATCACCTACTGAAATCTCTGCATCAAGTGGAGTAAATACCAATTTAGGATAAGAAGTATTATCTCCTTTTAATATACCGCGAATGCGAGTATTTTCAACAATAACCGGAATATTAGAACTGATATCGGTAAGCAAAATAACTTTAGCATAATTATGAATTTTTTTATCAACTCTTCCGACAACGCTTCCGTTAGCTAATACCACATCACCTTTATTAACGATTTTGTCTCCGACATAAGCGACAATAGTATGACTGAATGCATTGCTTTCTTCGGCCACCATTCGTGCCGAAATAAATCCTACTTTAGGTAACGAAACAAAATTCAATAAATCCGTCAGCAGTTTGTTTTCTATTTCCAAGGCCTTATAGCGATCCTGCAGTTTGTGTAAGGCATCGTTTTCCGCTCGCAACAAATCATTATCCTGTTGAATATACCAAAGATTATGCAAATATTCATAACTTTTGGTTATCATTTTTGCCGGCCACACTAAAACTCTTATCAAGGGTGCTGCAACGACTGTTCCTCCCGAAGCTGCATAATCCAACATACCTGATTGATTTTTGCTCATTAACATCAAAATCAGCGATAAAACAAACATCGCCGCTAAAGTAAACTTCTTAAGAAGTATCTTCAATTGATTCAAATGTAAAAACAAACTTCTGCGACGTTTCATCTAATCTCTCATCTTATCACGCAAAAAACCTGCTGCAATAAAATACTGTAAGCAGGCTTTTGCATTTATACAACTTATATTACTAGTACATCGATGACAAAATAGTCTTTAATCTTCCGATGTCTTCTAATGCCTTGCCTGTTCCTTTAGCAACACAAGCCAAAGGCGTTTCAGCCAAAGATACCGGTAAGCCGGTAGCACTGCGCAATACCTGATCCAAATTAGTCAATAGTGCACCGCCTCCGGTCAAAACAATTCCCTTATCAACGATATCAGCCGCTAATTCCGGTGCTGTATGTTCCAACGCAACCTTCACCGCCTCAACGATTTGCGATACAGGTTCCGCCAAAGCTTCCGCTACTTGACGTTCGGATATAACTATCTCCTTCGGCACGCCGTTCATCAAATCACGACCTTTAATTTCATAAGTGCGTCCATCACCTTTTTCCGGAACACAAGCGGATCCGATCTCTTTCTTAATTTTTTCTGCACTTCCTTCACCAACCAACAAATTGTGATTGCGGCGGATATAAGAAATAATCGCATCATCCATTTTATCGCCGCCTACACGAACGGAACGAGCATAAACAATACCACCCAAAGACAAAACTGCAACTTCAGTAGTACCGCCACCGATATCAACAACCATTGATCCGGCAGGTTCCGTAACCGGTAAGTCAGCACCTATGGCTGCAGCCATAGGTTCCTCAATCAACCAAACTTTACGTGCTCCTGCTGCTTCAGCCGATTCTTGAATGGCACGGCGTTCAACTGCCGTTGAACCGGAAGGCACGCAAATAATAATCATCGGCATTGCAAAACGCTTATAATTGTGTACTTTGCGGATAAAATATTTAATCATTTCTTCGGCAATTTCAAAGTCAGCAATCACACCATCACGCAATGGACGAATTGCATGAATATTGCCGGGGGTGCGTCCTAACATTAATTTAGCCTCATTACCGACAGCTAAAATTTGCTTTTTACCACGATATTCCTCAATAGCAACGACTGAGGGTTCATTTAAAACAATACCTTTACCTTTTACATATACCAAGGTGTTTGCTGTACCTAAATCAATAGCCATATCAGCAGATAACCACCCCAACAATTTTGAAAACATACCTTTAATCTCCGCAAATAAATTTTAATACTTACTCTTTTTTATAACCATCTGCATGGGCTTGCAACAACAAATTCCTGTTTTTAACACAAAATTTTATCCTCTGTTTCTAAACCAGGTTAATTGACGTTTTGCATATTGTCTGGTATGCAATTTAGCCAAAGCGACTGCTTCATTTAAGTCAATTTTTCCGCTTAAATAATCTCCCAATTCCGGCACTCCGATAGCATTCATTGCTGGCAGATTTTTATCCAGTTTCAGTGCTAGGAGATTTTCAACTTCTTGCAAAGCCCCTAGTTTCATCATTTCATCAAATCTTTGCGAACATTTTTTTTCCAATTCACTTAAATCAGGTAACAGTTTTATCATCATAAAATCTGCTTCCGGCAAAAAATTTATCATCGGCTTCTTAAACCATTTTGCAATGGATTCTCCGGTATCAAGTTTTATTTCCAAAGCTCTGCGGATTCTGGTTGTATTGTTGGGATTGACCATCTTTGCACCGTCAGGATCAATTTCTGTCAGGTATTCATAAACTTGTTTCAAATCTTTTTGTGCCATCAATTCTGCCACTTGTTTTTTTATCTCATCTTTTGTGTTGGGAATAGGAGATGCCCCTTTAATCAGATTCTCTATATAAAAACCTGTTCCACCCACCACAATCGGCAGTTTTTTTTCACGCCAAGCCTTTTTTATTTCTTTTACGGCTAAATCCAACCAATCAGCCACATTTCCTTTTTGAGACGGCGGATAAATTTCATATAGTTTATGCGGAGCCTTTTCTTTGTCCTGAATAGTCGGAGCTGCGGTAATAACGGGAATATTTTGATAAATCTGCATTGCATCGGCATTAATAACCACGCCGTCATATTTAATTGCCGCTTGCAGTGCCAAACCGGATTTTCCCGATGCTGTCGGACCACCGATTACCAAAACGCTTTTATCATTTAAATCTAGTTCGTCAATTTGCGGCATTTAGCATTCCTGACCAATAAATCACACAACTGCGCATAAGTCATATTTAGTGCATATTTAACCTGTTCCGGCACCAAAGACAATGATGTCATTCCCGGATTAGTATTAATCTCCAGCATTACCACACCATCTTGCGGATTATAACGAAAATCTGTTCGCGATATGGTATTGCATCCCAAAGCATTATGGATTCTTTGCGCATAATCGAGGCAAATATTTTTTACTCCTTCCGGAATCTCCGCCGGCAGAATATGTTCGGTGACACCACCGGTATATTTGGCTTTATAGTCATAAAATTTGTTTTTTGCTCTGAGTTCGGTCACGACATAAGACTTTCCTTCCAAACACATAACTGTAAGTTCTTGTCCGGCAATGTATTCTTCCACCAGAATTTCTGTTTCGTCGCTATTATATTTTACAGCCGCTAAATCTTCATTTTTCTCAACAATAAATACCCCGCAGGACGAACCGTCAGCCACCGGTTTTACTACTAAAGGCATTTTTATTGAGGTTCCGTGTTTCTTAAATTCTCCGAAAGTCATTTTTTCATCTTTGGCAACCTTTATACCGCATTTTTCCGCTACCAATTTGGTAAGATATTTATCCATTCCTGCGGCTGATGCCAAAACTCCCGAATGGGTATAAGGAATTTGCAAGCAATCGAGCAAGCCTTGAATTTCGCCGTCTTCCCCCCAGTTACCGTAAAGTCCGTTAAAAACGACATCCGGTTTTTCTTCTCGTATCACATCCAACAATTTCCAACTATCGGTGAAATCGTGACTTACTACCTCATAATCACACTCTGTCAAAGCCTTGGCAATATCACCTCCGGCATTCAGACTGACTTCTCTTTCATTGGAAAATCCGCCGACTATCAGCAAAACTTTTTTCGTTTTCATCATTTTAATCCTTTTAATTATAAAATTTTATGTTATCATACGATAAAAATCTTAAAGAAAGAATAATGCTATGAAATTAAAATCGATTTTTTTTACTTTAGCTTTACTGTGGACTTTCGAAGTCAAAGCATTCAGCGTTGAGCATAATTTTGCCGTGCAAATAGGCATTTTTGATGCGGCAAGAGCCAAATTTACTTATCGTCTGAATCCTCAAGATTACAGTATCCGTTCGGAAGTTTCCACCGATGGTTTTTTTGATACTTTATATCCTTTTTTAGCCCAATATGATACTTCCGGCACTATTGCCGAAGATAAAATGACTACCCATGACTATCAGTATGTTTCGCATACTCGTTTTAAGGATCGCAGTAAACAGGTTATTTTTGACGACCATGGCTTACCTGTTTCGCAAATTGTCATTAGTAACAGCAAGAAAAAGACACGTAATTTTGAACCATCCCCCACTCCTGCCGACACTTTCGATTTGCAAACAATTATGATGAAAATAGCTTATCAATACAACAAATTGGGTTTTTGCAATTCTCAAATGGCCGTATATGACGGCAAACGTCGTTTTGATGTTGAAGTAGTTGACCTGGGAACTGATGTTTTACCGGCAACGGAAAATTCTCCTTATGCCGGTGAAGCCAATATTTGCTCCATGCACATTAAAAAAGTATTGTCGGAAGATGATGATACTTTATGGGAGTTTGCCGCTAACAAACCTATTGATTTTTGGATTATGCGTGATAAAACAACCAATCGTCCGTTTATAGCCAAAGTGCGTATCAAAGAAACTCCGCTCGGTGAATTAAACGCTTATGTTACCGATATTAAAATAGAGGAATAAAAATGCTTGATAAAGCTGAATTGTTATTACCGGCAGGTTCGTTAGTAAAATTAAAAACTGCAATTCTTTACGGAGCCGATGCCGTATATGCCGGAACTCCCGATATGTGTTTGCGTGCCCAATCCAAATTTTCGATTGAAGAGTTGCGTGAGGGAATTGACTTTGTACACGCTCATAGCAAAAAAATTTATCTTACGCTCAATTTGTTTATGCATAATCGCGATGTTGAAAAATTGCCGTCTTTTGTAGCAACATTACGCGAATTGCAACCCGATGGTGTATTGATTGCCGATCCGGGGGTTTTTCAGTATGTCAGAGAAAATGCTCCTGAATTGAATTTGTTTGTTTCGACTCAAGCCAATATTTGTTCTTGGGCCGCCGTAAAATTTTGGCAGTCAATGGGAGCCAAACTTTGTGTCTTGGGGCGAGAAGTAACTTTTGAGGAAGTAAAAGAAATTCGTTCAAAATGTCCCGACATATTGTTAGAAACATTTATGCATGGTGCCATGTGTATGTCATATTCCGGACGTTGCCTGATTTCCAATTATCTGGCTGATCGTTCGGCAAACCAAGGCAAATGTGCTCACTGTTGCCGCTGGCATTATAAACTGCATTTACGCATCAAAGACGGTTCAATCAAAGAAATTACCATTGATGAAAAAAATAAAGATGCTTTTGAATTTTTGTTGGAAGAAGATTTTCGTCCCGGCGAATATTATGAAGTGGTTGAAGACGAACATGGCGGATATATGCTCAATTCCAAAGATATGTGTCTGTTACCGCGTTTGCCTGATTTGCTTTCTATCGGATTAGATTCACTCAAAGTTGAAGGACGCAACAAAACCGAATATTATGCCGGAGTTGTTGCTCGTGCATATCGCAAAGCAATTGACGATTGGTATAATGATCCTCAACAATGGAATTGGCAAAATTATATGCCGGAATTGGAAACTTTGCAAAATCGCGGTTATTGTCTGGGCTTTCATGATGGTAAACTCACCAATATCAGCCAAAATTATGAATATACCAGAACTCTCGGTGACTGGTTATTTGCCGGATCTTTGGTGCGTTGGGATGGTGATGATGCTGTTTTTGAAATACGCAATTATATCAATTCCGGAGAGGAATTCGAATTTTTAATTCCCCAAAGCCTTGATGTGATAAAATTAAAGTTGTCCGAATTCGAAGATGCTGTTACCGGTGAGATAACATCTCGCGTTTCTGCCGGAGAGGGTAAGTCCATACGCCTCAGACCTCAAGTATGGAATATGCCGATTGAACAGGTGAAAAAACTTCTTCCTCAATATGTTATTGCCCGCAAATTCCAGCCCTTAAAAGGCGAGCAGGGCGAAATGCTTACCCGCAAGAAAGATGAATTTAGCCAACTTTGCGGTGATTAATTGGGAAGTTTGGTTTTTCCCAATAAATTAGCCGCGGTATTAAAAAGCTTTTGCATTTTTTGACTGTTGTCATAGTCATTATTTTTCTGATAAAGTTCCTGCAACATCGCAACTGTCTCGGCAATTTTAGCGGCTTTTTCTTTAATGTCGATAACTTCCTTATCTGCTGCCGCCAACATATTCCAACCTAAATTTAATTTTAAATCAACCGAACCGGCCAAAGGCAACGCTTTTTTCCATAAGTTATACGCCGCTTTGTAATCATTGCTCTTAAAATGCGATTGTGCTAACCTGTCATAACTCCACAACAGCAAAGTATTGCGCTTGCGTGAATTATCCGTAGAGCACTTCAAATCATTCTCGCAAAAATCAATCACTTCTTGAAATGCTTTACGCGAACTGTTTTCTCTGGCTTTCATCGCCAAAGCATAAGCCTCAACAATATCTCTGGGCATAATCAACCTGATTAAGTTTAGGCGCGACATTGAGCCCCGCGGCAACGAAACGCAGCCTTTTGTGTGGGCAGACAATATTCATCTCGTTTGAGATTATTTTCCCGAAAAACTTCACAGTCATCACATAAACAGCCGCGATTTTCTTCAATACAATTACTTGTTCCGTAAGCACAAAACATTCCTTCAAAATGTTCCAAATTATCCAAACCGTCAATCATTCTGATAAAATTGAGCGGATAATTTTTCATCTTGCAACCGATGGTATAAGACGGACAATTACGGCATTGGCATTTTTTCAAATTTTCTTTAGTCTTGGCAACTTTGGGCATTTTGTTGACTCCTTTTTTATAAAATAATCACTTCAAAATGCAGATATGGGGATTTTTTTTTATTAAACAATATAATATAAAGTGTATATCCGTTAAAAAAAACAGACTTTTCTGCTTCAAGCAAAAAAGTCTGTTTCAGATTAATTGCAAAACTTATTTTTTAGCTTTTTTAGCCTTGGTTTTGCACTCGCCGCAACAGCAGCAACATCTGCAGCTCAATCCGGCCAACAATCCGCCTACGCTCGGAGCCAGCAAGAATAACCATAATTGATTCAAAGCTGTTCCGCCCAACATAATTGCCGGACCGAAACTACGTGCCGGATTAACCGATACACCGGTAATCTGCAAACCCAAAATGTGAATTACTGTCAGCGTTAAACCGATAACCAATCCAGCCATTACCGATTCAGAAGCTGTTGTGCGCAAAATTACTTTTACGAACAAAAAAGTGGCAATAATTTCAAATAACAAAGCCGAAACCATATTATAACCCATGCCGTAACCTTCACCCCAGCCGTTTTGACCTAATCCTTCTTTAACCACGTCAAATCCGCTGATTTTTCCTTGAGCTATATACAACAAAACTGCCGCTGCCAAAGCTGCTCCGGCAAATTGAAATATGATATAACCCAACAAATCCTTAAATGACATCTTGCCGGCGCTCCAAACACCCAAGCTTACCGCAGGATTAACATGAGCTCCCGATATTGAGCCGATGGTATAAGCCATTGCAACCACCGCCAAACCGAAAGCAAAAGCGATTCCCAAATGTCCCACGGTTGCACCTGCAAAAATCACCGTGCCGCAACCGACAAATACCAGCACAAAAGTGCCGAACAATTCAGCTAAATATTTTTTCATCTATCAAATCCTTATAAAGTTATTGTCAACGACTTGATTATAATAAAAAAAATTATTTTGCCAAAAGTATTTGTCATCTTCTGCACAAACAAAAACAGACTTTTTAGTTCGGTTAAACCAAAAAGTCTGTCATTTTTTCCCGCCCTAGTGATGGTGCGGGTGGTGATGGTGGTGTGGCCTTGGCCTCGGTTGAGGCCTCGGATGATGCGGCACCGGTCTCGGATGAACCGGATGCATCGCCGACTGGCGATAAACCATCTGAGGCATCGGCACCGGCCTTGGCCTTGGGTGATGGTAAACCACCCTCGGCGCCGGAATCGGCACTGGCCTGTGGTACACAACCCGCGGAGCCGGCAATATCACAGGCGGAGGTACCGGTCTTTCGACCACCACCACTCTTGGTGTAGGTACCGGAACCGGACGCTGCACCACAACCACTTGGCTTTTTGCTGAAAAACTAATCAGCAGGGCAACCACGACCCAAAAAATGATTTTCTTCATTTTTGTGTTGTTTTTTTGTTTGTTAATAATTTTGTTATCACTCGTCAATATATCACAAAAAAACACTTCCCGCAAGCCCTAAATTTAGCAAAAAATTAAGTAATTATTTTTTATAATCACTCCGTTATTTCTCAATAAGGAGTTTTTCTTATGCAATTATGGCAAATTTTTTCGATTGTCGGCATGGTATTTTTAATTTTGGAAATATTGGTACCGTCAATGTTTTTTCTAAATTTGGCTTTATCAGGATTCCTCACGGCGATTATTGCTTTTTGGCTTACCGATTGGATATGGTTAACGATTATTTTTTCAATATTAGCTTTAGCAAGCATATTAATATTGCGTCCTCTGATGTTGCGTCATCGCAAGACAGTTGATCAAACCACCGGCATGGCTTCAAAATATATCGGCAAAACCGTCAAAGTTAGCGAGCCGATAAATCGTCTTTCGGGAGCTATCAGTATTTATGACGAGCGTTGGGAAGCTCGCGCCGATGTTGACAAGCCGATTGCCGCAGGCAAAGTGGTAAAAATTATTAAATATGACAGTCTTATTTTAACAGTTGAAGAAGCAAAGGAATAAAAAATGGAAACATTTGCAGTTGTACTATTGGTTTTAGTTTTACTTTATATATTCAAGGGGATTATTATTGTTCAGGAGCAACAGGAGGTAATTGTTGAGCGTTTAGGCAGTTATGAAAAAAAGCTTACCGCCGGTCTTAATTTTATTTTTCCGGTTTTGGAAGCTCCCCGTTCTATTTTGCGTAAAGAATGGATTCGCGACAATAACGGCAGTTATACTGTGGTCCGCTCAGTTGATAGAATTGATTTACGTGAACAGATTTATGACTTTCCTCGTCAAAACGTTATCACCAAAGACAACGTATCGATAACCATCAATGCTTTGATATATTTTCAAATTGTCGATTCTAAAAGTGCTGTTTATGAAATTGAAAATCTCCCCGACGCGATTGAAAAATTAACTCAAACTACCTTGCGTAATCTGGTCGGACAAATGGATTTGCAAGAGACTTTGACCTCGCGCGGCAAAATCAACGATGAATTACGCACCACTTTGGATGAAGCCACCAACAAATGGGGGGTAAAAGTCAATCGTGTTGAGATTCAGGATATTTTCCCGCCGGCAGATATTCAAGCCTCTATGGACAAGCTGATGAAAGCCGACCGCGAGAAAAAAGCCACCATTACCGAGGCCGAAGGCTTAAAAGAAGCAGCCATCCGCAAAGCCGAAGGTGAAAAAGAAGCCGCCATTCGTTCGGCCGAAGGTGCCAAACAAGCCGAGATTTTGCGTGCTGAGGGTATAGCCCAAGCTCGCGTTATCGAGGCTGATGCCGAAAAAGAAGCAATCGACCGCATTATCAAAGCACTTGCAAATAAAGGCCAACCCGATAAATATCTGATTGCGATGAAATATCTTGAAACTTTGAGTTCAATCACTTCCGGTGAAAACAATAAAGTGGTCTATATGCCTTATGAGGCGACCGGAATCCTTTCCTCGGTTGACGGCATCAAAGAGATGTTTGATAAAAAAGTCGGTTGATTACCTGAAAATCACATAAAATTGTGGATAAACAGCGCTGTTAAATACGGATACGATTGACAGCGTTGTTTTTTGATGTTGAAATCAAACCGAACATAAGGGAAACCTTAAGTTTCATTTGTATATAACTTAAATTAATAAGGAATATCTTACCATGAATAAAAATGAATTGATTTCCAGCATTGCCAACTCAACCGGTCTTACTAAGACTGATTCGGCAAAAGCTTTGGACGCTTTCTTAAATACAGTTACCTATTCTTTGAAAAAAGGTAACGATGTTCGTTTGGTTGGTTTCGGCACCTTCTCGGTTGCTAAGAGAGCTGCCACCACCGGTCGCAATCCTCGCACCGGTGCCGCAATTAATATTCCCGCTCGCAAGCAAGCCAAATTCAAGGCAGGCAAAGCATTACAGGATTCTGTAAACTAATTAAAGTTATAGTTTGCAAGGGGCGGAGCTGTGCTTGTCAATGGTTCCGTCCTTTTTTTTATAAGAACTGAAAATGCATTGGCTGATTGATTTATTAAACAAAATAAGATGCGACGAGCTTAAAACTGCGTATTCTCATGAAAACAAAGTTTATACTCAAAACGATGTGTCTTTTCTGGAGCTTGACTGTTCCGGTCTGGCGGAATTATGGTTGCGTAATGCTCGTCCTCAAGCTTTAGCAGAGGTTTATGATTATATCCGCCGGATCAGGGATACCGACAAATATCAAATAGTCAGACTTTATTCTTTTGATTTTTATGATTTTTTTAATAGTGAAAGCATAATTACATCTTCACAATGGCAAAAAGTTGATATCAAGCAGGAATTGCATTATGGTGACATTTTAGCCTTTATAAATCCGTTGAAAAAAGGTCGTTGGGGCCATGTTGCGATTGTGGAGCAAGAAATTTCGCGCAGCTCAACCAAGATTGTGATTCGGGTAATCGATTCCAGTCTAAAACCGCATTTTGATGATTGGCGTCAAAGTGACAAGATGGGCATAGGGCAGGGAACAATTGAGTTGATACTGGATCAAGGTGAGATAAAAGAAGTATGTTATGGTGCGGAATGTCATGAGATTAGAAAGGTTTGTGCCGCTCGCCTTAAGGACAAGATATAAAAAGTGTAAAAAATGAAAAAAAGTGCTTGATTATTTAAAATGATGAGTGTATAAGAAACCACGTTAACGGGACGGGCGCTTAGCTCAGCTGGAAGAGCATCTCGTTTACACCGAGAGGGTCGGGAGTTCGAACCTCTCAGCGCCCACCAACAAAAAAGCCACCCTTCAGGGTGGTTTTTTTGTTGGTATGGGAGCTAGGTGAGAACTCCCGAGATAGGCTCGAGGATAAAATCAACCGATGCTCCGGTTGATTTTACCGCAAGAGACGAAGTTTGATTATATTTGCGAGAGGTCGTGAGACCTGGAAGCAAATATTAGCAAACGAGTGACCGAAGCGCGGCCGCAATAAAAAGTGCTTTAATGCACTTTTTATAAGGAGACGCAATGAGACTTGCTTTTATGAGTAAGTGTAAACGAAGCGAAATAAAAGCTTTAGTCGGAATTGTTGAGCTTTTGCAAAAAGCGAAACCTACGAGCAAGAATGACTACAAGGCAAAGGCGGGCGGAAGCACGCCGGTCAGCTGAAAAGCTGATTGCCGCAGTGAACGAGCGGAGCGAGTAGCCGAACAGCGCCTTTCAGACAAAAAAGCCACCCTTCAGGGTGGTTTTTGCATAAAAAAACACTCCGCAAAGGAGTGTTTTTTTAATTGGCGGAAAGGGGGAGATTCGAACTCCCGGAGGGGTCGCCCCCTCGACGGTTTTCAAGACCGCTGCATTAAACCGCTCTGCCACCTTTCCAATTACATACATTCACAATAATTCTTTTTTGGAAAACCGTCCGACAAACTAAAGTTTGTCCCTCGACGGTTTGGAGCTGAAGCTCATCTGCGATTCCAAGACCGCTAAAATTAAACCGCTCTGCCACCTTTCCAATTACATACGTTCACAATAATTCTTTTTTGGAAAACCGCCCGACAAACTAAAGTTTGTCCCTCGACGCTTTGGAGCTGAAGCTCATCTGCGATTCCAAGACCGCTAAAATTAAACCGCTAAAGCCGCCATTCCAACCTTAAACTGTCATGCCTGAGCGGATGAAATCCGCGAATAAGGCATCTTCGAATTTTCTCCAACACCTCGCAAATTTCCACACCGCGAATCGGCAATCAAAAAAAATGGTGCCGACAGAGAGACTCGAACTCCCGACCCACTGATTACAAATCAGTAGCTCTACCAACTGAGCTATGTCGGCATCAATTTCTCCGCCTGTTTACTCTATAATTTACTTAAATGCAAGTATTTTTTCATTGATTGTTTATTTTTTTGCCGATTCGCTTCGTAAAAACTTAATGACTTTTAAATATATTTATATTAAACTGCCTGAAAATTATAGGTAATGATGTTATAGCAATAAAAAAATTGCTAATTTGACAAAAAGTTGTTGAAATTCGTGAAAATTTGTGATATATTTCTCACAATCAAGTGAAAATATACCATAAAATTAGCATTTATAAGGAGATGGATATGGATAACAATACAATAAATGTCGATACAGCCACGACTATTCTCGAAAATTTCGAGTTGTACAATCGTGAACAAATCTTAAGCGCGGTTCATGTATTAAAAATTAATGTTGCATATCCCGGAACATTAGCAGATTTCTTCAAGAAATTCGAAAAAACCTATGAAAATGATCTGGATAACGATTATGACCTGACTTATGAGATCATTAAACAAGATGATAATTATACAGGGAAAGATACTTTAGCATCTGAAGTAAATAGAGAAGCCATTACAGCCTATCAACAATTAAATCTTAAAGAAGCAGATGTTTTTAAATTGGATAAAGTAGCAGCTTTATTACGCGCCGCAAATTCTATTAACGGTAAATATGACAGTCAGCTTAAAGCAATTAATGATGCTTTTATCAATAGAATAAAAAAAGAGTTAGATAATAATTCCTGGACTATGACTTGTGTGATGGATGCTATCGAACACTATGTATTAAGAAATAAAGATACAAAATTTAATGAGAATAACCAACTTTGGGATTTGGCCTCACAGCTGAATTCATATTATGATCATGAAAACAGCCTTGATAAAGACTATAATCAATTAAGCGAAAAAAATGATGAAAGTACTACTCTCGCTTTCATTAATAAAGAGAATCCCGATTATATTGATAAAATGTGTCAAGAATTAATTGGTAGAATTGAGATTGTTGATGATGATGAGCAAAATTTGAACGATGAAGATAAGAAAAACGTTATTGATGTCTTAAAAGAAACCGCTGTTGTTCGTTCTCAAAAGAGCTGCTTTACATCAGAAAATGATAAAATTGAAGAAGAATTCTCTAACATGGTTGCTGAGGCGTATGTTGCCGGCACAATGGACAAACTTCCCGGGGATGACGATATCGTTGATGCGAACAGATGGCACGAATATTTAGAAAAAGCAGATAGTGAGGTTAAAGATAGAATAAAACAGCTTATAAATGGTGACGGTAAAATTAAATTAAAGCTCAGAGATGTAATTAATGTCGTAGCTGTTACCCAATCTGATGCTGAAAAATTCGCTAAAAGATTAAGTTTCAAATTAAAAGGTGCAGGAACCGCTATTGGTAAAGAAGCAGCTAAATTAGGATCTTTTGCTAAAGAATTATGGGGCAATCGCTATCAAATAACTAAAGCTGTTGTCGATAACTTAAGCGATCGCCAAGGGCAACTTATCACCAATACTACGCTTGCAGCTGGAACAGCTTTTCTTGTTGCCACACCGATTGGTTCTGCAGCAGTTATCGGTTATGCAGTTTATACTGTTGCCGGTAACTATATCTGGCCGATTGTGGCAGAAGCTCACAAGATGAAACGACTTGCCGAAGAAAAAGGCCAACCCCCTGCACCTTGGAAAGCAAGATGGAAACAAGCAAACGAAAACATGAAAAAGAGCAAGAGCTATAAAACTCGTTGCAAATGGGGCTGGGTTGCCGGTATTGCTACTGCCGGTTTAGGTGTTGCAAGTATGGGTTTGGTTAATGGAGCAGTTGCTGGCCAAATTTCTGCCAGAGCGGCAAAAATTTTGGGCGGAGCCGCACGTGCAGCCTCCACTTCACTTGCTTCGATAACAACCAATATCTATACCAAAAAAGATTATAAAGAAGGCAAAGTCGATAAAGCATCGCTCAATGCAGCCCGCTTATCAACTGGTTTATCTGTTTTTGGTGCCGGTTTAGCATCTTATTTGGGAATTAACAGATTGCTTGATGGAAACGGACTTTCCGAAGCTCAGGATGTTGCCCGGGTTGCTATAGCTCCCACACCGCAAGAACCATCATTTACGCTTGGTGACTATGACTCAACTCAATATGTGGCCAGTGCCGATAGTGTATTGCACGGAGCCGAATCCACCGGAGTTGATACCACCGCTCTTGAAACACCGGTAGTAGACGATGTTGAGGGCAATACTGATCCTGATGCTGCTTATGAACCGGTTGTCCGCAGTGAGTTATCAAAAGCCGAAGGTCAAATGTATGACACTCTTGAGCAAAAATGGGGACTTGTCGTATTGCAATCAAAGCTTGCCTTGATTAGCGATGGTAAATTTCATTTGCCTGATGGTCGTGTTTTTGACCTTCCTGAAGGCATGAAACCTCTTCAGGCTGCCAGTGCATTTCAGCATTTGAATGAATGGACCGGCGTTAATAACGAAAATTCCAGAATATTGGCGGCTTTATTTACCGATTGTGATGAAAAATTAAGATTATATTCTGATGCTCAAATAGTCAAAGCAATCAACTCATTAAACGCGGTTGAATTTGAATTTGGCACTAAAGATGTTATGGTTAATGGTTGTCCGACAAAAGTCTTTACATTCGGACAAATCAATGTTGATAAATATAACGAGATTACCGGAAAAGATGCTGTAGCCGGTTATAAAGCTGTTTTTACCAGTGCTCAAGCTTTTATTGATTGTCCGGAGGGAAGAGTAGAACTGACAACTCATCCTTTAAATATTGACTGTGGTTGTAAAGAAACAGATGTTCCGCCTGTCGAAGAGCAGGTAAGGGCACCGGCACCTGTTCTTGAAGAAGTTGTTGAGGTACAACCAACCGACATATCGGTCAATTTTGCTGAACATCCTGAGGAAATTAAAATTTCCAGCGATCATACAGCCGCGGTCAGAGTTACGGCAGCTAAATCCGGTCTTGGTGCTGCATACAATACCGATAATGGCACCGAAACCTACATTGATTTTAGTAAAGCCAAGCAATTAGAAGGTGAGGATGGATCTTTCACCGATCCCAAAACCGGTGAAGATATGGTTCGTTTCAAATATACCGGTGATGTTAAAGATCCTACCACTAATTATGACGGTGTTGAGGGAGACGAAGATCCTCGTTATCTCGTAATGCGTAAAGAAGAATGGGATGCCGGACAGCACGGCAATCCTCTTAAGTATGAAACAGTCAAGGCTCCTGTAACCAAGGAGCAATATGCTCAGTTGCTTAAACCTGAAACCAATATTACATGGGATAAAGATTCAAGCGGTAATGGATATGATCGTTTTGGTACCTCGCTTACCGGTATGGAGCATGTTACACTGCCTGCGGCGGCCAACCTTGATGCAGCAGCTTGTAATATCAGTATTACGCGCGAGGGAGATTTCCGCGTTTTGAATATGCAAGATGAAAATGGCCAACCGATTAGAATTGGTTTTAATGAAAAAGGCGAAGGTTGGATTAAAAATGGTAAAAATGAATATGTAGTAATGAACAGAGCCGATCGTGAAGCCATGAGTGAAACTCTAACAGATTATGTTAAAGATCATTCTGAGGAATTATTTGGTAAGAAAGTTGATGCTCAATTTGACTTCAGTCTTGCCCAAAATACTCTCATCAGGCGTCTTGATGATCTTCGCAACCAAGATGTTAAGACCAATACTTTGGAGTATAGACATGAGGTTGAGCAGAAGAACGCAAGCTTTGCTAAAATGTTAAATAATGCTAAGAATGCTAATCTAGTTTCTATAGCTAGAAACAGAGGTGGAAACACTATTTAATAAGGTATATACTTCACAAAGGCGGGGTTTTCCCCGCCTTTTTCTTTTCTGTCATGTCCAAGCCGGAAACCCAACGAGCAAATAAAAACCTGTCATGCCTTACTCTGAAATATAAAATGTCACCCCTGAGCAACTGAAAGTTGCGAATAAGGGGTCTACGAATTCTTAGATAATTCGAAGATGCCTAACTTCGCTCGCTAACGCTCACTACGGGCATGACATTAATATTTAACCTGTCATGCCTCAATCGGTGTCAGTCCGATTGATAAGGCATCTTCCGCTTTGTCCTTCCCCTTGCTGGCAAGGGGATAAGAGGGGATAAAATACTTCCTTATTTTTGCTTTATTATAAAAAATAATTCGAAGATGCCTAACTTCGCTCGCTAACGCTCACTACGGGCATGACATTAATATTGTTTTCAGGGTTTGGGATTTATGAGCCAAGCAGGCAAATATCCCAACAATTTTTGGTTACTTTTTGTTGCCAAAAAGTAACGTAAATATAAAAATAATTCAAAGATGCCTCACTCCGAAATATAACCTGTCACCCCAAAAACAATGTCATTGCGAGGCGATAAAATCGCCATGGCAATCCCGGCAAATTTAAAACCTGTCATGCCCGTAGTGAGTGAAACGAACGGAGTAAGGCATCTTCCGCTTTGTCCTTCCCCTTACAAGTAAGGGGATAAGAGGGGATAAAATATTGCTTATTTCACTTTATTTTTTCGCGATTCTTGACAAAAAAACCTCTTGCAAAATTCCCCATAATGTGCTACACTCGAAACTGGATAAAAAGTTATTATAGATGAGATTAAGTTACTATTGTGCATAAAAAAAGGGTTAATTTAAAATAATCGTATAGCATTACGATATTAAAGTTGACTTTTGTTTTATTCATAATTTGTGATTTTAGTCGAATCGGAAAAATCTTTTTTTAGAGTGATTAAAAAGGGTTTCAGGTGCATTTTTTAGGCGCGTGGAATGTTTTTTTCATTTTAAAAACGGATAAATAGCGTTTTGTCCCGTCATCGAACTTGTCGCTTGCGACCTGCTCCGATGATGTAAAAAAGAATTAATTATTAAATAAATAACAAACACAATGAAAAAAACATTTACGGTCGCCTGCATGGTCGCGACCTTAATAGTTTTCGCAGCCACCATGCTTACGGGCTGCGAGAAAGAAAAAAATGATTTCGCTCGGGACAGACTCGGTGCCACCGAGCACACCACCACCGTCCACGACAGCATTCCTCCCGTCCTCGACACCACAATAGTGTTTGTCGAGGACACGCATACATATAATATGCGTGTACGCCAGTGGCACAACCGCTGGTTGGGAGTCAGCGGCGGGTACCTCATCGGCGAGGACTCGGTGGTACTCACCAAGTACGAAGGAGCTACGCTCCTCCAAACTTGGCGCACAACAGCCCAACACCGCGGCACCGCCGCGTTGTCGGTGGGCACCGCCTCCTACCCCGCCTCTGTGGTGGGTGACAGCTGCTGGCTTGCAGCTATGGGGAACGGTGTTTATTCCGGCTCAATGGCCGGGCACAACGTCGTGATGACGTTGGGGCCTCAGGCCATCCAGGGCCCTGTGGTCCTGAACGGCCAAGATTGGACGGCCTATCTGGTCGCCCATGAGGCAATTGGGCAGCGGGTAAGGTTTGACGCGGACGGCAACGCCCGCGGATATATCATTGATGCCGACGGTCGTGCCGCCGGCACCGTGACCACCCCCTACAGCACGACCAACCCCGAGGACACCACCCGTCGGCTGGTCTCGGTGGACACGTCTTATGTCCACCTGAGCACAACCCCCAACGGCGCATGGTCGGGTAACACCGTCACATGGTCCTGCAACAACCGCAGGACCATCACCCGGCATTACAACCGGGCGCCGATGGTGGAAATAGATTCTGCGCTGAATTTCAGCATCTATTTCCCCTACATCTGGTCGGTGAGTGGCAATGCCACCCCGGCTATGGACGGTGTGACGGTGAACTTCTCAACCTCTGGGACCGCAACATGGGGCGGTCTCACCGTAACTCTTACTGCACAGCCTCGGCAGTGCAGTATCACTCCCATCCCCCTGCCGTGCCAGCACTCACTGACCACGGGCACCCTCCATTGGAATGGCGGCAACCCGTACGTAACGATCAATGGCACCCTCGAGGGTACGCCCACGAGTGCCACCCACAACGTGCCCGCTACTAATCGTGTTATCACGAGCCGCGACACATCGTGGAACGGTTGCGGGCATTTGGTTAGCTCCTCCCTCACTTCAGTAATGATCCAGCACACGCTGGCCAGAACCGGAGTGGAAACGATTCACTACAACATTGCGCCTCTCACCGAGACGCATACTGTCAGTGAATCTACCATGTATTATTCTCAATACATGGTTAGTGGATCAGCAAACTCATCAGCCATCGGCACCACCGCCAGTTTCAGTGGAAACACTGTTACGATTGGCGGCGTCACCCTGACTCTCACACCCGGCGCTCAGCCGTGGTGTGTTCTCACCTACACCACCGCTACTTTAACCAGTAACGGTCTTGTGGTGACATTCACCTACAACGGCGGCACCGGCACTGTCACCATCCCGGTGACATGGCAGACACCCTCCGAGGAATGGGAAGATTTGGTATATCTCGTCGTCACAGACGGATATGAATACCAGATTTTCTCAGCAACATCGCAACGGCACCAGTTCATGGTTGCCATCGTGTATAACTCCCTTTCAGGATATAAGATGTTCTGGAAGGACGTCACAGATGCACCTGGGACGATGCCGACACGCTCGAGCTGCGACAGTTCGAGCATCACCGCAACGATGTATAATTTTTACGTCAATGCGGCGAGCAACGGAGGGTACGCCACCAAGATTATTCCTCACAATAGTAGCACAACCCTCTATGACGGGGTTGTTTACAGCGAGGAATTATCTAATTGGTGGCAGCTGACCTACCGCTTGGCTCCCAGCAACACCCAGGCTTATGTCATGGGTGGATCCAGCTGGACCATGGCCGGTGACTCAGGGCGCAATGCCTTGAGAGGTCAGGCAGACCTTGCAAACCATATGATCACCGTCGATTACGGCGGCACAACAAGAACTTGGTATTTTAACTAAGTTCTACTCTATATCATCTCTGCCGTAGGGTGAGTCATTCACCTGAGCGGGCTAAAAAAAAGAAATTTCTGTCTGGAGGGTGAGCTAGCGCTCCCCTTCAGACCTAATTCAAAATCACAACAATGAAAAAAACATTATTCGTCATCAGCACGATAGTGCTGTTGATGACGGTAGTCGCCCCCGCTACCGCAAAAGGAAAAGGGGGATTTAACCAGGGGCAGGTGATTCGTACCCGGCAGGCTTATGCCGAGGGGTTTGGATTCACCCCCACCCCCACCCTCGGCTGGGGTGCAACCGCCGTGAGTGGATGGGGTCACCTCGAGGTTTCCACGGTCTACCGTGGTTACCTCTATGAGGCAACCCCGGTCCACAGCCTCGCCATTGGCGCCGGCTGCTTGCTCTCCGGCAAGTACGCCTACGGTGCCTTCGGCGTTGAAGGCGGCCTAAACGGCGTTGCCCGTGTTTGGAGTGCTGAAAATCTTATTTTTCAGTATTCCCAAACCAGCTTCATGTTCAAACCGTCTCTGGGGTTTTATCTCCGTGGCGGTTTGACCCTCGGAGGGGTGCTCCTTAATGCCAAGGTCGGCTATGCCTGGACCTTTGGCATGGAGGGAACTCCCAGCCTCGAGGGCATGGAGCTGACGGCCCAAACATGGACAGCCCCCGCACTGACTGCCTCTATCGGCGTTGGCTTTGGCAACCGCCGCATCAGCAGGTTTGATGGCGATCATCGCTTACAAATCTGTGGCGGTTATGCCATCGGCCTTGGCAAGAGCCAGTCCGCCTACACCATAGGCATGGACTGGTTCCGCCGCTTCGAGGATCACTTTATAGGTTTCCTCGGAGTAGAGGCCAACCAAACCGCCGATGCCCTCAAGCTAAAATCCGCCTACTTCGTGGGCAAGGTTCAAAGAATTTTCTTTGACCGCAGCCACGAAGGCTCCTGGTGGAACCTTGAGGCCGGTGTAAAGGCAGGCGTTGCCGAAAACTTCGCCGAATATTCTATCGCTGCCACTTGTGGCGATAGCAATAATTTCAGCGGGGAATTCGGTAAAATAAGCCAAGCCCCGTCGTTTGGTGGGTTCATTGGTGTTAACATAGCTCCATTGGAGCTCTTCAACGTCGATTGGCACTACGGCCACATCGAATTGGGAGTGAAGGTGGACTATGCTTATACCATTCCAAGGGGAATTTCTCTGGAGCAATCCGGAGAGGTTGAGGCAACACAGACCTTAATTTCCCGCGGAAACCCCAACCAACTCCGCTTGGTTTTAGCACTGCGGTGGACCCTTTGATATATTTCGCCGGCCGCTACCTTGGCGGTGGGCGATTAACAAATACGTAATATTAACCCAACCCTAAGGCGAGCAAGACTAGTCTTGCACCTTAGGTTTTACAGCTCCCTCATGAAAAAGGGGGCTGTTTTTGTTTTAAATAAATGTCATGCCTCAATCGAAATATAACCTGTCACCCCTGAGCAACTGAAAGTTGCGAATAAGGGGTCTACGAATTTTTAAATAATTCGAAGATGCCTAACTCCGTTCGCTTTCGCTCTCTCCGGGCATGACATTTTTTTTATGTCACCCCTGAGCCGATTGAAACAAAACGACCAAATATGTCATGCCTCAATCGGCGCCAGTCCGATTGATAAGGCATCTTCCGCTTTGTCCTTCCCCTTGCTGGCAAGGGGATAGCCTCAATCGGCGCCAGTCCGATTGATAAGGCATCTTCCGCTTTGTCCTTCCCCTTGCTGGCAAGGGGATAAGAGGGGATAAAATACTTCCTTATTTTTACTTTATTTAAAAAAATAATTCGAAGATGCCTAACTCAACTCACTTCGTTCGTTTCGGGCATGACATTATTTTTTTTCCACAAAAATTGTTTTTATTAACCAATCAGTAATAAATATTATGTTAATGTCATCCTAGATTTAAAGTATATTAGGAGATTCGAACGATGAATAAATTTACAACTTTAGCGGCCTCCGCTCTTGTTTTAAGCATGGCCTTATCCGCTCCGGCAGAAGCACGCGACGGATTCTATCTCGCCGCCCGCGGTGGTCTGGTTTGGAACAATTTTAACTCCAAAGATGACGCTGTTTCCGAGACCTCTCAGTCAAATATCGGACGTGCAAATGAATATTCCGGCGCCATCGGTTATCGTTACAAATTCGTCCGCGCTGAAATCGAATATATTCATCGTGATGACACCGATGAACCATATAATGATGAAAACGGCGTTCACACCGCGGATTTATCGGTTGGTTCAAAATCTTTGATGTTTAACGGTTATCTTGACTTTTTGCCCAACTACTGGATCAGCCCTTACATCGGCGGCGGTCTCGGTGTCAGCAAAATTGAATTTACACATACTGAAGTTGGTGCATTGGGCGGATCAGATACTTGGAAAAAGAATCGTGCCTTCACTTGGCAGGCCGGTGCCGGCGTAAGTATCCGTCTCAACAAATGCCTCAATATCGATACCGGTTATCGTTATTGGACCTTGGGCAAGATTCTCCATGCCGAAGTTAATGCCCACGAGTGGTATGCCGGTCTTCGTTTCACTTTCTAAACGAACCCGATTGATTTTCAACAGCGAGACTCGATTCTCGCTGTTTTTTTGTTTTTACCCCTCCGATTCGACGAATCTTTTGCCGCTTGTGTATAAATTTTTATCATAAAAATCATATATTTAACTTTATGGTAAATAAAATTTCACTTTTTTTAAAAATTAGTGTTGACATTTTTTTTTAGCGGGCATATACACTAGCTCACCGATGCGATGAGTGTCGGCGGTTATAAAACAAAGTAGATAAGAAATAAGAGGATACGCAGACAGTATTGTGTGT
>CACWKS010000010.1 GCA_902761535.1 uncultured Pseudomonadota bacterium | reverse complement strand
CACATTTTTAGGCCTGTTACAAGCATAAAAACCGATTCTACTGTCATCGAGTCTGACTCCAATTTCTTAAGATTCTCTAAATGCTTTTCGATTCGCTAAAAACAATTAAGAATTTTATTATAAAAATCTGCTTGAAAAAGATCAAAGTTTTTGCTAACTATAAACAACGGAGGGAAGGCGGGTTAACTTTTCGCCAATCCGGTCAGGTTCGGAAGAAAGCAGCCGTAACGAATTTTAGTTAAGGTCGTCTTTTCTCCACAGGTTTAATAGGGTGATTTTGTTAAATGGCTGAAAATAAAGAAAATTATGTCGTGTTAGCACGTAAATATCGTCCGCAAAACTTTAGCGAGCTTTTGGGACAAGATGCTTTGGTACAAACACTTACTAATGCCATTAAAAACAATCGATTGCACCATGCTTATATTTTGACCGGTATTCGCGGAGTAGGTAAGACAACCACCGCCCGTATTATTGCCAAAGCACTTAATTGTACCGGTAAAGATGCTCTTTCCGGAGCCACGGTCAATCCTTGCGGAATATGTGATAATTGTCGTGCTATTGCTGAATCTCGACACGTAGATGTTCTGGAACTTGATGCTGCTTCTCGTACCGGTGTTGATGATATGCGAGAAATATTAGACGGAGTACGTTACAAACCTACTTCCGGTCGTTATAAAGTATACATCATCGATGAAGTTCATATGTTATCGAAAGCAGCCTTTAATGCTTTATTAAAAACGCTGGAAGAGCCTCCATCACATGTCATTTTCATTTTTGCCACTACTGAAATTCACAAAGTTCCGGTTACAGTTTTATCACGTTGCCAACGTTTTGACTTACAACGATTGAGCATAGAAACGCTGATGACACATTTTAAAAATATTATTCAAAAAGAAAATTTAATTGCAGAAGATGAGGCATTACATCTTATTGCTAAAGCAGCAGACGGATCTTGTCGTGACGGATTATCTTTGTTGGATCAGGCAATATCATTAGGTGCCGGTGAAGTCAAAACCGACATTGTTAAAGCGATGATAGGTATTAATGATAGAATTTTGATATATGATATTTTTGAAAATCTGATTAACGGTCAGACTGAAAAATTACTTGAGTTATTAGATAAACAACATTCTGATGGCATCAACCCCCTTAATTTATTGCAAGATTTAATTAACATTATCCACCTTATTGCCAAGGTTAAAATTGTTCCTGAGTTTATTAAAGATTCGTCACTTTCTGAAAATGAGAAAGAATTTATTACAAAGATTTCGCCATCAGTGTCTATTGCCGTATTATCTAAAATGTGGCAAATGTGCATTAAAGGAATAAGCGAACTTAATTTAGCACCGTCACAACGAGATGCTCTGGATATGATACTTATTCGCATAGCTTATTCGGCAAATTTACCTACTCCGAGTGAGATACTTGACGGCTTAAAAAAAAACTCTGATTTAGCTCAAAATAATCAGACAGATCAGTCATCTTCAGCACATTTTCAGTCACAAGCAATTTGTGAGAGTAATAACTATACAGTTTTTAATACTCCGGAAGAACTGGTTAATTATCTTATCTCATGTAAGGAACTTAAACTAAGCTATTCCATAAAACACGAAATTTCATTTTTTGATTTTAGTTTTGGTAAAATGCGAGTTGCTGCAAGTAATAAAATAAATCATGATTTTTGGGTGTCTTTGCAACAATTTCTTGAAAAAAATACCGGTCAAAAATGGGATATTGATATTTCTGATTCTCCACTGGGTCAAACGCTTGCCGACAAAGAGGAATTACAAACAATGTCATATCAAAAAGATGCTTTGGCACTCCCATTGGTTAAAGCTATTATGGCGGAATTTGCCGGGGCTAAAATTGATAGTTTGGTACGAAAAATAAATAACGACAACGAAGAACAGACTTCATCTGAAGAAACATCATTTACAGATTACAACAACTATATAGAGGAAGAAAACTAATGCTGAATATTCAAAATTTAATGAAACAAGCTCAACAAATGCAAAAAAGATTAGCTGACGAACAAGCTAAGCTTGCCGAAGAAGAAGTTGAAGGAACCTCGGGCGGTGGAATGGTTAAAGTAACCATAAACGGCAAATTTGTGATGACAAAAATACAAATTGATCCGTCTATAATTAAAGCTGATGAAGCCGAAATATTAGAAGATTTGGTAATGGCAGCCTATAATGACGCTCAAAATAAAGCTGATGCTAAAATGAGTTCCGCTCTTGGTTCTGTAACCGAGGGAATAAATCTTGGCGGATTAAAATTACCTTTTTAGAAGATCAAATTATGGCTGGACAAGATATCGAAACCCTAATCAAACAAATATCAAAGCTTCCATCTTTGGGTTCCCGCTCAGCAAGACGGATTGTTTTGCACTTATTGGATAAACGTGAAGAACAATTTTTACCTTTAATTGATTCAATGAATAGAGTAGTTCAAAACATTAAAATCTGTGAAATTTGTGGAAATTTTGATACAATGTCTCCTTGCCCGATATGTTCATCATTATCCAGAGATGATGGAATAGTTTGCGTTGTCAGGGATGTTGCCGATTTATGGGCCATGGAAAGAGTATCTCAATTTAAGGGAAAATATCATGTTTTAGGTGGAGTTCTTTCGGCAATGGACGGTATAGTGCCGGAGGATCTAAATATCGAAGCTTTAGAGCGAAGGATTGACTCTAAGGTTATTCGTGAACTTATTTTAGCTTTACCGGCCACTATTGATGGACAAATAACTTCTCACTACCTCAATTCGCGTTTTAAGGATAAAGGGATAGCCATAACCACATTGGCTCAAGGAATTCCCATGGGAGCAGAACTCGATTATATGGACGAAGGAACCATTCAGCTGGCACTTAATTCGCGAAAATCAGTTTGATAAATTATTCAAATCTGAAAGATACCGAACCGCCATTAGCACATAATTCGTTAGCTTTATTTTTATCAATCGGTAATCCGGATTCTTTATTATCCCAACCGAAGTAATGAATGGAATTATTGCTGGCTATTGCTACATTTTTTATTCCCAGCCAAAACGATTTGCTAAATCGATCAGAAGCCAGGGCAGAACATTGTTCTTTGGTTAAATTTCGATAAGTTATTATAAAATCTCGCAATGTCGGCATAACCGGCGTCCCATAGATATCCATTCCTACTTCTACTGAATTCCCAAAATATCCTAATAATATACCATTAACAACAGCCATATCCTCAGGATATGTTTTGTTTTTGATAATTTCTGCGGTGCTTAATCCCCAATAATCGGGGCGAGATTTATAATGTTTGCGAATAGAATCAGCCAGTTGCTCAATTTGAATACCTGCCTCCCTTGCTCCGATATTGCGTTGTTTTAATACCAATAAAACCATCAGCACCATGACAATTACTATACAAACCAATACCAGAATAAATTTACCTTTTTTTACTCTTTCCCATAGTCGTTTTGTTGATTTAAGTATTTTGCTTTTTCTTTTCATTATCTATTATTCCATACTGCTTGTTATTTGATCTTGCATTTCAAACGTCCCCATGACAGCCCACGCAATAACGCCGGCTATTAGCAATAAGGCAATCATATTCAAAACACTGGCTTTTTGTTCAATCATAATTACCGAATCATCTAACCATTCGTTAGCCATGTTATTTAAGGCTTCCTCAAAATTATCTAACTCCGAATAAATTTTCAAGTCATTAATAATTTCCGGGTCAGGAAAATTAAGTTTTGTTTTAGCCAAGGCTTGTCCTAAGTTTTCACCATTATTAATGAATACCAAAGTTTTATCAATTCTTTCTCTCAAATATCTGGAAGCATCTCTTCGTAAAGCACGCATTGCATTTGATATAGGAGTGCCGCCCGAAATAAGAGCCGACAATGAAAGCAACCAACTTATGCCGACAAAAATTCGATATAATGACCATGGTGGAATTGCATCAAAAAAAACTCGTACTTTGCCGGTCCATATGCTGATAGTAAAATAAACTACCGCCATTATTATCGGCAACAATGAAAAAGCTACAATCCAATTATCTTTAATCCATGCCGATAAATCCACTAAATCTTTAGCCATTCCGCGCCACCTTACATTAGGTGCGGCATCGACCATCGGAGGAACCATATATACACCGATAGCATAAATAATTAATACAGCCATCATCATTAAAAAAGCTGGGTAAGTAATTGAGCTGACAATTGGGCGAATCATTTTAGTTGATCCTTCGGAAACTTTAATCAAATTCAATAAAGCATTTTCCAAGTCAGAAACATCGCCCACAGACAGCATAAGCCTTTCACGATCTGGAGCCCAACCTCTTAAAGCTTCCGAAAAAGTTTTACCGTTATTCAATGCTCGTCCCCATGAGGCAATAGCAATAGCTAAAGGTTCTCCGGGGTTTTTCCCTCCGTTTGATGCCGAATCATGCAACATATCCAAAGCATCCATCAAAGAGAAGCGGTTTTTCATTAATGATGCTATTTTTTTATATAATTTCAAACGCGTCTTACCGGCAAAGGCAATCATAAATTTTGCATAGTATTCTTCTGCCGCATTAAATTTTCGCATTGCAGTTTGCAAAGATTTATTTGTTTTCTTTTTTACCTCATTATCAGCCATTTCCTTTTTCCTTAACTAATATACGGGACGTTGATCTAATAACCCGCACCAACGCTCTACTTCATCTAAATCAATATAGCCTTTTAACATTCTTTCAATTGCGGCCTCTTTTAGTGTACGACCATTTAAATCTGATGTCCAATAATCAATAGCTTTACGAGTTTCGCCATTTATCATTAATTGCAAAAAAGTTGCATCAGGTAATATTATTTCAGGAACGCACATACGTCCTTTAATGCCTGTTCCGTTGCACATTTTACACCCTTCACCGCGGACATAGGCATTTTCCATACCAAAATCACCTAAGGCAACTTTCAATCTTTGTACGGAAGGATCATTGCCACGCTCTCTTGCCAACTTTCGACAATGAGGGCAAAGTTTTCTGAATAAACGCTGAGAAATTAATCCCTTAATCAATTCCGGGTCCAGCAATTTAAATGTTTCAACCCCCATGTCACGAAAACGATTAATTATCGCCGGTGCTGAGTTTGCGTGCAATGTAGACCACATACCGTGTCCTGAAAGAGCTCCTTGGAAAGTAAGTTGTGCGGCTGCTAATGCACGAATTTCTCCAACCATAATAATGTCGGGGTCGGAACGAAGTGCTGCTGACAAAGCTTTTGTAAATTGTTCAGCCTTTTCTTCTTCAGTATTTGCATTTGTCACCGGCATTTGTCTTGCTCCCGGTATAGGATACTCTGGAGGATCTTCCACCGTTAACAAATTCAATTCATAATTCTTCTCTTGCAACAATTTTATCATATTACGTTGCAAAGTGGTCGATTTGCCCGACCCTGTAGGACCTGCAACAATACTCATGCCAACAGGCACAGCGCGTAATCTGTAAAATAAATCCTCTTCATAAGGTCCAAAACCTAATGATGCTAAATCTCCTGACCCGTCTGGATTATCATCGGCATACAATAAACGCATAACTAGATATTGCGAACCAAAAGCGATAGGATTGAATTGTAAACGTATAGCCAATACATTGTGTGGCAACATTAATTTACCTTTAGATCCGCGTAAAGGGGTTGAACCTAGTTTTTGAGCCCCTTGGAATTCATTTTGTGCATAGTTTGAGTCGGAAATATCTGCTGAGGCAAAAGCTGCACGCACAAATGATTCACCCCATTCTTTACCATATTCCATCTCAACTTTCATCATACCATTTACGCGAAATAAAATCTGCGAACTGTCAGCGACCACGACATGAACATCTGATACTTTTTGAAGCGCGGCTTGTGCTATAATATTTACAAAGTCCTTTTGCATTTGTAGCTGATCAAGAGCTCCATCATCAGCTGCTTCCGTCGCTATTTGTGCACGCTCACCTATAGAATAAATTGCATTTATTTCATTTTGAGAAACATAAATTGGCTTGGATATAGGTAATTTTTTGCGTCTTACTAATACTTCAAAACTTAAAACTCGACCGTCAAATTTGTGTGTTTCACCAACTAAAAATCTACCATCTGAAAAAAGAGCTAACAAACGTCTGGTATCATCGTTTATTGCTAAGGGCATGCCTGGTAAAGTCAGTAGCTTATTGCCGTTTGAAAAATATTTTTCAGTTATAGATAATTGTTCACTAGAAACCTTATCTTCATTTTTTTCAACAACAACACTATCCGAATTTTTTGATTCGGTTGTATCGTTATTGCTACCATCTTGCGACTGGTCATCTTCAGCTGTCATTTACCAAGCATCTCCAGCACATAACTAACAATTTATTATTTGTCGTTAGCTTTATCAACTTCAAAAGCATCAATCTCTTGAGGTAAAATACCTCCTGATGAAAAGTAAATATAATCTCTCTTAAAGTTTTTATCTGCAGCAACATAAGTCGAAGTTATTTCACTAACCACATGACCTGATTGTAAAGCGGTTCCTTTTCTTACATAAAAACTTAAACCGTTTCTGTTCAATAATTTGGCTACTAACTCTCCCCCTTGTCCCCTGATTTCCAATATAGCATAGTAATGAGACAAGGAAGTGTTAATATCACCGGCACTTGAAATCGGTATATTGAGATTGTTTGAATCTCCAACACCGACCCCCGAAGACATCATACCTCCAACAACCATATTCTGAGACTTTTCTTCAAGTTCGTGCTCTAATGAAACAATTCTATTACGCAAAACATCAATTTGTGAATTCAAATTTTGAACTTCGTTTTTATGCTCAACTACTTTGTTATTATATGACTTAATAGCGTTTTCGCTTTCAGTTCTCAAGTTTTCTAACTTTGACTTATATCCGTTAGCCAATACTTTCTTTTCTTCGCGTAAATCAGCAATTGATTTCTGAAAGATTGCACTGCGAGCGATCCATTTTTGAGTTTCCTCTAACATCTGATTCTTATAAGCTTTTAAAATCTTTTCCTGACGCAGTTTTTCGAATTGAATATCTAATTCGCGAAGTTTTTGTTCTTCTTCTCTTTTTTTGCGTTCTTCCTCGCGCTCTTTTTCTAATTGTTTCTGCTTTAATTCTTCGGCCTTTAATCTTTCTTGCTCAATCGCCTGACGGCGTTGGTTCCTTACTGCCTCAATCTCATTTTGTAATTTTTCCCTGCGCAATTCTAAATTAAGCAAAGTCGTACTCTTTTCGATATCTGACATCTTCGAGAATAAATCATCAACGGCAGTTGGATTGGAATTAGCATTAATCAATTCTTCAACTTTTGCCAGTTCTTCAGAAACATCTTTTTTTGCTGTTACGGCCAAAACCGGTAAATCTTCTCTGGGCGATGTTTTATTTATTTCATCGGTTGAAACTTCATTTAGTTTATTCTCTCCAACAGATTTATCATTAGCGTTATTTAATTCTTCTTTAACCGAATCATTGCCAATATTTTCATCTGCTGGCTCTTTTAAGCCCTCTTTGCTATTAGAAACAGCTGAATTATCTGCGGTTGTATCCTTTTTAGCAGGAAAATCTTTAGTTGTTTCTAACTCGTCATCAAACATCGCATCTTCCGACAAAGAAACTGCACCTTGAGCTTTTACATTTTCTACTCCTGATAGCAACAACAACGATGCTGTAGCTAAAACAATATTTTTCATTTTACAAGACATAAATAGCTCCTTCATAATGCCACATACCTCCACTTGGAGAATATGTTATAAGATTAATCTCAAGACCTGAATATTTCATTAACAAACCCATCCATATAAGCGGATTGTGCGGTGAATTTATTCCAAATATTAATTTATTAAACGTAACTGGCGGAACGTTAGGCTGATTAGACGGCACACTAACACTCCCGTTAATAAGAGATATCGGTAAATTTAATATCTGAAATTCATTATTTATCGTATATCTCAAATCTGTCATATTGTAAGTCGGCGGCGATTCTAAGGTGTCTAACGGGGGCAAATTAATTGATGCTGTAAAAGAATTACCATTCGGATCAAATCCGTAACCGGCCAACTTTATATCTGTTTTATCAATAGCTTCTTTAGCTATAGAAATAAATCCTGCATTTCTGGCCCAAGAAGTCGCCACAGAAGTTCCCGTGCAAGTAATATTGCCTATGGTCCAACCCGGAGGAGTCAAATCGGTTATCTGCTTAACTCCATGAAAGCAATTTTCCATAAAAGTTGAAGGATTAGCTAATTTCTCCCACGGTTTAGGTATGGGTTTAACTTCTACTTTTTGTTCAACAACAGCTTTGGGGCGTATTGGCACTACTACCGGCTTTTTCACCGGAGTAAATAATAACTTATCAATTAAACTGGAAATTAGCCAACCTCCGATTAGCAAAGATAAAACAATAATTAAAAGTAGCTTTGTTCCGCGCAACCCTTTAATTTTTTGTAGCTTTGCCTTTGCACCGCGCTGCATCAATTCCGACAAAGAAACTTCTTGAGTGTCTTCAATACCCCACTCTTGCGGCGCTATCCTCATACCCCAGTCAGGAACAGCTAACATTGACATAAACTGACTTTTTGCCTCATCTTCCGACAAAAACAGCATATCGCCATCTGACAATATAATATCGTTACGCACGCAAGTGTACCACCAACCATCATCAGTTTTGAATACGCCGACAAATGATGAAAGATTATCCATTGCCGTAACCAATGAACATGCCGCCACATATTGCCCGCTTTTATATCCTTCTTGGGATACACAAATGCCGAATTGAGGTGCACGTCCTCCCTTTATACAGAACAGATCAGCTCCTTCAAGTACGGCACTTGATGTTTCCTCAATCTCCTGCATGGGATCATTAGGATTCTGCAACGGTTGCCAAAACAAACTGGTTGCATAAACCGTGCCACCGACAGTTATTGAAGTTCCCCAGGTGCGTGGAGCTCCATCATCTAAATCATTATCAAATTCACCGTCTTTAAGCACTTATTGATTCTCCAGATTACAACACTAATTCATCGACATTCTGGTTTCAGGTAATAATGGCGATTCCAAAATAACCGGTGTTAAAATAATAACAATCACGCTGCGACTTTTATCAGCTTTAGCCTCTCCTCCGAATAAGGAATTTTCTGCTGAACCAACGCCGGATTTTTTAGTATCGGTCTTAACTTTTTCATAACCGGTTAATATTAACGATTCCCCTGAAGTCATCGTAACCTCTTGAGAAAAGGCTCGCGATTCGATGTGAGGATTCTGAACATACTCACCGCTCTGTCCGTATTTAACATCGTCCAATCCTAACAAATCAGATAAGGTCATATTAAACATCAGCAACATTCTACCATGTTCTAATATTCGTGGCAGTATATTCATTGTAAATCCGGTTTCAACTGTATCTGTAGATACCGAAATGTCATAACTTCCGCTAGTTCCGCCATTACTGGTCTTGGTCATCTCTGCGATGTAATTTTGCTTCTCGGTTACTTGAATCGGGGCAGGTTTGTTGTTTAAAGTCGTAACGGTGCCGCTTGTTACTAAACTTGCGCGATTCTTTGAAGATATTGCTTGAACAATAGCATCGGACGTCCAATTACTCTTAATTAAATGGCCACTTAATGTTCCTGCTGTTCCTGAAGAAATTCCAGTGGTTCCGGTAAATAATAAGTTGAGATCATTTTTATTGAAAGTAGCCGCCAAATCTAAACCATAATTATCAGAATCAGTTAAAGAAACTTGCAAAATCTTAACTGATATAGCTACTTGGCGTGCTAACCTTTCGTTTTGTTCATTAACAAATTTGGCCACCAATTTAATATCGTCAGGAGTTGCCGTAACCGTAATAGTTCCATCTGCAGGAGATACCGTCAATTGTGCACCGTTTGAAATCATTGATTTAATGGTGGTTTCGAATTTACTCCATAATTCAACCTCAATAGATGATGACATACTTACCGAAGCATTTCCACCTTCACCCGATGACGAACCGCCCAAATTTGAATCCATTTTTGGATTTGACGGTAATGAATAAATTACAAAACTCTTGGTTATAAATTTATAAAAATAAATATCTTTATTTTCATATTTCCACCAAATCCCGAAGCGCGACGAAACTTCGTCCAAAAATCCGCTTAAAGGCCCTTGATAAGATACAATCATCGTATCAGGTGAAGCCCAGTCGTTTGTTTCAACCACACCTTCTGTCGGTTTATTACTCTGACCTTTAGAGCGAATCTCACTCTCTATATCCGAAGCATAGCGTACTCCTAAAGAAGTTGTGCGATTCAACATATCGCCGATTTCATACAAAGTTATCGGGCGATTCGATACCAAAGTAACGCCATCTTTGGCTTCCAAATAGGCAGGTAAGGGCTCACCCTCATATTCAATCAAGCTTTTATCGCCCAACCAAATATCATCATTAACCTTAACCAAGTCTTGATTAGCTACTTTGGTCGGAATTTTAGAATCTTCACGCAACGCAATTGCTGCAGCTGCATCACGATCCAGTGCATCATCCATAGTAGTCGAAATAGAACAAGAAGCCGCTATCAAAGCAACGGATATTCCTGCCAATATATTTAAGTATCTTTTAGTTATATGCATTCTCGTCCTCCTTGGTTTCAACTACCAATACCCGATTTCCTTTGTAAAATGTTGCCAACGGGGCAGGGCGGGCTCTGGCAAAAGATCTTATCAAAGCCGAAGCAACATCGGCAAAACGTCCTCTGAACATTGCACCGGCAGATAATGTGTAATTACGATTGGATTTCCAAACCAAACGCCATCCGGCACGCTCGCTCCATTCTGTGAGCAAACCGCGTAAGGTATTACCTTCTTCGGCTAACCAATCCTCAACAGCCTCATCACCGCTATCTACCCCATCATCAGAAACATTATCTTCCCCAGCCTCATTAAGTGCGGAATCAACTGCAGATTCATAATCAGCAACTTCTTCATCAATGGTCGGAGGAATTGTAGCGCTTATATTATTTCCGGCAGCTCCTTGAGTGTAGTGCTGATCACGCGGTGTTCTCTCGCCGTAGCTACGATATTCGGTTGCAGTATGGCGATAATCAATAAATTGCTCTTCTTCATCAGGTGTAACAAATATAGGTTTCACCTGTTCCTCTTGAACACACGGATCTCCGTTCAATGCCTGAACCGGTGCATTATCATCACGATAAACAACCTCTTCACCTGTGGTATCACCGGATCCCCACCATGTGTATTGTCCCGAGCATCCGGTAAGCCCGAAAAATGCTAAACAAGACAACGCGCATATTTTCTTCAACTCCATTTTTGCAATCCTTCGAATATATTTTATATAAGTCATCACGATTTTCCCATTTTACTATTGAAAAATAAATAATCAAGCACTCTCAATAAGTTATTACCATTGTATATGAGCGGTACCGGTTTTCTTTATTTTTTTTGCAATTTTCCCTTCAGTTTCACCCATATTAACCATTCTCAAAATAAAGCTGTTAGGCTCGCGAGAAGTGTAAACGATATTAATTTTGGAGTATTCCACACCTTTATTTGTAAGAATATTATACAATAAATTCAATCGACGTTTCTGCAAAGTTGTTGGTCTTGAAGCATCAACTCTGACCTCTAGGTAGACACTTTCTTCCTGAGCAGCCTTGGTTGCAAAAGCTTGGACCCAACGTAAAGTTTGTCCTGATATCTCGGCTTTGTTTGGCTGAAAAGACATCCTTATTTCTTTAGGGACGATAGAAATACGTCTGTTTGCATCAGCCGCCAGCTTAAGGTTTTTTCGAGCTGTTAACTTAGCCTTTGCTTTATTGGCGGCATTTTCTAACTTTTCTCTAAGGTCTTCTGTTTTATCGGACCACAGAGATTTAATCGAAGAAAACAAACCCTTATTTTTAGGTTTTTCAATGGTTTCCTCCTCCGGCGGAGCCATAGAAATATCTTCTTCATCTTCTTCTATTGGTGTTAATAATTTGTGTTGCTCTTTTTCTTTTTCCTGCCGTAAAGACAAAGCATTCATGGCTTTTTCTTTTTTTGCATCAGATGAATCTTCCGGATAAGCCAATTTTGGCATTAAATTTTCATCACCGGCAAGTTTTTCCGGTAAGGGAATAACTAAATTTTTAACGGTTTCCGATGCTAAATCGACCCCTTTTTTGGGCTTCTGAATGTTCAAAGTATCTTCGATATTTTGATCATCTACTGTTCCTAAATTTTTTTCGGAAAATTTATTTTTTTTCGAGCCGTTACTACGAGCAACCAACCAAGGATTATCGGTCATTTGTCGCCATTTCTTGTCTTCGGAAGATGTTTCTTTGTCGGATGAAATGTTGTTTGACATACTTTCTATTGGTGCATTGCTGATCTTCATTGCGACATTATTTAAATTATCCGGATTATCTATACTGATGTCCGCTAAAGTTTGTGTGCTTCCGTTATACATTATCGGAATAAGACTGTCTGTTGGTTTTGCCTCAACGGTTTTATTATTTTCAACTTTAGGAACTTCGAATTTAATCGGTTCTTTTATCGAATTATCAGCATAAACAACCGGCTTATCAACCTCTTCCTGTGAATTACCATCAGTAATGATTGGCTCCTCAGGACTATAAACGATTTTTTCGTTAACAGCCAAAGATTCCAATTGGTTATCCTGAGAGTAGACTACATCAGCCAAAAAAATCTTCTGATCTTCGGCTTCATTAGTGTCATTAAACGATTCTTCTGTTTTTTCATCAGGAGATGCATCTTGAAAGTTTATTTCATCAGCCACAACAATACTGTCATTAAGGTCAAGATAATCATCCTCATGAGGGGTAATATCCATATCATCAAGTATGCTTAAATCAATTTTTTTAACCGGATATTTTCGAGGATTCGTATCTTTTAAGAACAAAGAAATATTCTTTTCGCTGATGTCTAGAGGGGGAGTGTCATAATTTTTGGTATGCAAAAAAATCCTGTTTGCCACAGACATAGCAAGCATTGACACCGAAAAACTGCATAGAAAAACTTTAAATGCTGTTTTTTGCATAAAATTACCCCTCGCAATCTTGATAAATCAAAATGCGACTCTTGGCAAGAGTCGCAAAAAAAAATCCCCAGATTTGTGGATTCTTGGCAATTTTACTTTTTGAATGCTCAAAAAACGGATATTTTTACATTATACAAAAAAGTGTAACACTTTTTAAGTAATTTATATGTTATAATACCCTAAATATGAGTTTGTTACCATAATCTACGGACTGGTTCAATGCGAAGCATAATAAAAAAATTGTTGAAATTTAATGTGTTAATAATAGGACTTGCTTTGTCTTCGCAAGTTTATGCTCAACAAATCAGTCCTATAGAAGTATTGAGTTATAAAGAATTTGTAAAAAAACACAATATAGAAGGGCTGTATAGCCAAGATAGCGATAAAACAATTTTTTGCGGAGATAAAGAAACCACATGTAACCGTAAAACTGAAATTTGTCTGCGTTGTTCTTTCTACAAAAGCGGAGGTGCTATCAGCGGCGGTAGTAAAGCTTATATTGAAGAAGGAAAATGTGTGTCAAGAATTCCCAATCACCCTGATGATTATGATAAACAAGAAATTCGTTTGTTAGCTGATCAAGCTAGGTTTTGCCTTGGTGAAATTAATACAGAATTAGAGAATGTGGTTGGCAAGATAAAAGGTTTTGCTTTTGGCAATACCAAAAAACAGCTTTTTTATGAAAAAAACGGGTTTATCGGAGCAAAGACCGTCAGATTGGGTTTGTTTATAAATGTTAAATTGCAAAATGACCAATTTTGTGAGGCTGGCGATAATGATAAATGCTATAAATTAATTTATGATTCGGATAATAATGCTTCACTGGCATACGCTTCGGATACCAAAAAAAATATTGCCGAAGGATGTGAAGTTTTACCGATTAAAATAAATAGTATGAGAAGTTGCTTTTTCTGTCCTTTGGCAAAAGTAGTTTTTGAAAGTGCTAATTCTCTAACTCAATTGTCCTTTGATCGTTTTAGCTCTCCGTTTATGAGCTTAATGGTAATTGCCTTTGCAATATGGTTAGCTCTAACTTCATTAAAAACAGTATTTACTTTCACCAAACAGGATGGCAACAAGTATTTATCCGGTATTATAGCCCAAGCGGGAAAATTCTTGTTTGCTTACTTGCTGTTAGCTTATCCTGATGAACTGTTTAGATTGTTCATCAGCCCTGTTTTACAAGCCGGAATTGATATGTCACAAGGACTTCTTATAGCTACAAATTCTAATTCCGGTTTTTCTGCTACATCTGTCGCAAGTTCCGGATTATTTGATGCCGATGCATTATATGAAAAAATTGAAAAATTTCTAACTAATGTTCAGACTGATTTGGCTACAATGCAAGCCATAGGTACATCGCTGTTTTGCGTAGGCGGACATCAAATGATGATTGAAAATATCAGTGATGTGTTTCATCTTAAATCAAATATATCATACGGTATACAGATGATGGGATTAGGGCTTATTTTGTTTATTTTTTCCTTTATTTTAACAATATCCTTTGCCTTTTATTTCATAGACGCTTTGTTACAGCTAGCAATTTTGGGTGCCATGTTACCGTTTATGATTGCCGGTTGGCCGTTCAAAATAACGGCAAATTATTCTAGGAGCGGGTTGGGAATGCTGCTTAACACTTTCTTCACTCTGTTTTTTACCGGTTTTATTGTTACGGTAGAATTAAATCTTATAAATTCAACATTGAATGAGTTGAACAACACCAGATTAACTCCCGAAAGTGATGCCGGATTATTTGGGCTTTTCAAAGCCATAAATGAACAAGACACTGATGCAATTCAAGACATTGTAAGTGTTGGCGGCGGTGGATATTTATTGCTTATATTTGCCAGCTTGTTTGGTTTTAAATTCATAAAAGAAACTCCTAAAATAACCAATAAATTAGCCGGCGGTCTTAATTTGGGTGTTTCCTCTAAAGTTGGTACTATGGGTGCTTCAGCGGCAACCGGTGTAGCTAAAAAAGCCACCAAACCGATTCGCAAAATGGCTGCCGAAAGTTATCATGCACGAGGCGGCTTGATGGGTGCTGCCGGTCGAGCATTGCAAATGCCGGCTAAGATTGCCAGCGGCATTAAACAAAGCAGTCTTGGACAATTTATAAGTAATACCGCAGTAGGTAAAGGATTAGAAAAGACCCGAACTTCTGTTCAAGGATTCGGAAGCAGTCTCGGCCAAAAAATCGGTGATTTCGGAGATAAGATGTTAAATAAAGGAGATGCAAATATTCATACCGATAAAACCAAGGGTATTGTAACCGGAATGGGGCAAAAGGTTTTAGGCAAACTTGCACAAAAAGTTGGCGGAGGTATACACCATGTATCCCAAGAAGGTTTATTGAATGCTACCGGGCAAAACATAGAGAAGTTTGCTAAAAAAGTTCACAAAGATTTCAGTGATGCCGAACAACGTGCCGAACAACGCGAACATGATGTTGAAAAATTTAAGGAAAAATACGGTCGAGATCCCAAACGCGGTGAACTTCCGAGATAAAATTATAAACATTTGTTCAAAGGGTGCTTATCAAAAACTTCTTTGATTATACTCTGTGCGGTGGTATGAGTGTATATCTGAGTAGTTGAAATATCTTTATGCCCCAGCATGGCTTGCACCGAGCGTAAATCCGCATTACTGTCCAAAAGATGAGTAGCAAAAGAATGCCGTAAAACATGCGGAGAAACTCTTTCCGGTGATATACCTGCTAAAACAGCCAATTTCTTAACATTTTTATAAAATCCGTCTCTGGTCAAATGTCCGCTTAAAGAGCGGGTTGATGGAAAAAGAAAACGTTTTTCTTTTATGCTTGCTGATGAATTACGCACTTTTATCCAGTTTAACACACTTACCATTGCCGCTTCCGCAATCGGAACGATTCTCTCTTTTGAACCTTTACCTTTTATTAAAATTTGATTTTGCTTGGCGTTAATACAATTCAGTGGTAGCGTTACTAGTTCCGAAACTCTCAAGCCGCCGGCATACATTAGCTTGAGCATAACAGCAGTTCGTTGATGGCTAAAATCATCATTATTTCTTGCTGCATCAATAATTCGATTAATTTCTTCTCTGGTTAAAAATTTAGGCAGGCTGCGTTTTTGTTTAGGATTATCCACTTCGGCAAAAGGATTTTCATCTATAATATTTTCAGATAATAAAAATTTATAAAAATCCCGTAGAGCCGAAACTTTTCTGGCAATTGAACTGCTTTCAAACCCTTTTTCATTAAGATGTTTTATATAGGCATAAGCATCAGCTTCATCTGCATCAGTTAACTCTGCCCCATAAAAATCAATAAAATGAGCTAAATCCGACCGATAAGAAATCACGCTGTTCTGAGCTAATCCTTTTTCAGCCACACATGCATCTAAAAACAATTCAACCAGCTGACTGACTTTATTCATAACTTTTTATTTTAAAACAATTTCTATTTGTTCTTGTTTCAACGGAACTTCCAACATAACCGCACCGCCAATAATTAACAACAAAACTATTGCTATTACATAATATAACATATTTGATTTTTTATTACGCATATTCCACCTCTTCATATAAAAATTTTGTTGCGAAAAACTTTACATATATATATAGTTAACACAATAAGTTTGAAAGATAAATTAAAAATGAAGATACAAACAGATAAAATAATTTTATTGGTCGGAATGATGGGAAGCGGTAAAACTTCGGTTGGGCGCAAATTGGCTCAGAAACTGGATTTACCCTTTTCCGATGCCGATTCCGAGATTGAAAAAGCTGCAGGATTAAATTTGGTTGAAATCCTTAAATGTTTTGGTACAGAAGAATATCGTGCCGGCGAGGCACGGGTAATGAAACGATTGCTGGAAGGTAAACAATGCGTTTTAGCTTCAGGCGGTGGGGCGTTTGTTTGTAATCAGACACGAGATTTAGCCAAACAAAAAGCTCTAACCGTTTGGTTAAAGGCCGATGCCGATTTGCTTTTCAAACGTACTGCCGGAAGACAACGTCGTCCTTTTCTCAATGGATTCGATTCTGCCCTAAAAGATAAAATAGAAGTTTATATTAAAGAAGAATATCCGTACTATTCGCAAGCAGACATCGTTGTTGAAAGCAAAGACGAACGTGTTACCGAAACAGCCGCAAGAGTTGTGAATGCCATAAATAAGTTTTTATCTGACAACGGAAGGAAAAAATAATGAAAAAAGTTTTATCCTTTGATATCGGAGGTACTAAAATAGCTTATTCGATTATCGACGAGCAATGTAATTTTACTAAAGATATAGTCAAAGTTCCAACCCCGGATAACGCTGAAGACATTAAAAATCTTTTTATCAATGTTATAAATGATAATTATGAGGATATAGACGGAGTATCTTTTTCAACCGCCGGAGCTGTAAATCATGAAGGAACACGCATAACATCATTTACCGGAAATTTACCGGCAGGATATAATCAAACAAATTTCTCTTCATTAACCGACAAGCCTGTATTGGTGGAAAACGACGCTAACTCTGCTGCTTGGGCTGAATATATATGCGGAGCCGCTAAAGGATGCCACAACGTTGTTGTTTTGGCAATCGGAACGGGAATTGGCTCCGGTATTATCGTTAATGGCAGGTTATTGAAAGGAAAATCAGGTGCAGCCGGTGAAATGCATTTTCCTATAGATTCGGAGCATAGAAGACAATGCAAAGGTTGTGGTCAATATGATTGTTTTGAGTCCTTTGCCTCAGGTACCGGACTAAAAGTTAGTGCACAAAAAGTTATGGGTGAAAATACTACCACTTATGATGTCATAGCCGGTTGCAAAGATGGTAACGCTACAGCACTTAAGGTTTTTAATGATTGGCAGAATTATTTAATTAAAGGAATGATAATGTTGGGCAATGTTTTTGATCCCGAAAAAATTATTTTGTCAGGTTCTATGGCTCAATTTGTCGAATATGATAAAGTTGAAAAAGTTGTCAATACCTCTATCCTTACACAACCTTTGCAAGTCTGTCCTGCCAAGTTCGAGAATAACGCCGGAATGATAGGATCAGCAATGTTATTGTTTGAGAAACTATAATGCACAAAGATTTTTATATTTTTCGGCACGGAGAAACAGATTATAATCAACAAGGTCGTTGGCAAGGACAAGGTGTTGATCTTGATTTAAATGATAATGGTAAAGCACAGGCAGAAATTTTAGCAACCAAACTCCAAGATAAAGGGTTGGAAATAATTTGTTCATCTCCTCTCAAAAGAGCCAGGCAAACAGCCGAAACAGTAGCACGTCGCCACAATATTCCGATAGAAATAATTTCTGAGTTAACCGAAGGAAATGTCGGAGATTGCGAAGGAGTTCTCCGAGAAGATGTAGCACAAAAATATCCTGATATTTGGAATATTTGGTATGGCGATAACCAAATCATGGATGTTCGTTGGCCTAATGGCGAAAGCAAACTTGAAATACAACAGCGAATGACCAAGGCATTTAATAGTCTGTTATCAAGACCGGAAAGCATAATCGGAATTGCCTCACATGGTGCCGCAATACGTTATTTTCTTTTACAGTTCGGCTATGGTCCGCACCGGATAAAAAATACTGCTCTTTTTCATTTGGTTTTTGATAATGGAAATTGGGATTTAGTTGGAATCGATTTATAATTTTTTTAAATTTATTTCTTCTAAAATACATTCAAAGGATTCGCCTTTGGGCGAACAAGCATATGCTCCAACCTTCACGGCATTGCTTGCTATGGGCAAATGAGCCATTCTTATAGTATGATAATTTTCACCATCAATTGAATAATAACAAACAAAATCTTTTCCGCAACGTTTAATCTTAAACCATATAGCGTGAAGTGATGCGGGGATATCTGTCATAGACCAATCGGAAGTTCCTCGATTCGCAACAATAACTCCGATTTGCGGACGGTATATATTTGGTGACAACAATCCTGATTTTATCCAATTACATTCATCAATCCTGGCCATAACCCCGCATTGAGCGGAATCTTTAATGTTTTCAAAATACCATTTGCAGTCCAAAACGAAATCATTTTGCTGATAAGTGGCAAAAAAATGTCCGTTATCTTTAGAGAAATTACCATCAATATTCTGCCAAAAATCCGTAGAGCTTCTGGCGGTTATTTGCAAACCCCCTTCCGTAAAACTAACATTTTCAGGCTCATTAAACCAATCAAATTCTCTTATGTTTCCCAAAATCATTAGAAAGTCCTGACATCCTCATTTGGCATGGTCAACAACGCTTTTTCCAAATTTTCGTTTTTATTTTTTGGCATAATAATTTTTAATGTCATAATTTGATCACCGCCTTTAATTCCTTTACCTTTTAACCTTAACTTTTCGCCTGATGATGCATAAGGAGGAATATTTACCGCAACTTTGCCGTTAATTGTCGGGACAGTAACTTTTGCACCCAAAACAGCTTCTTTTAAGGTTATTGGTAAATCTAATAAAACGTTCTTATCCGATAAAGAAAAATACGGATGCTGGTCTACATTAAGCGTAATCAATACATCGCCCGCAGCTCCGCCGTTTATACCTGGCTCTCCCAAGCCTTTCAATCGTAAAGTCTGACCGGAAACGGTTCCTGCAGGTATTTTAACATTAATGTTTTTTCCGTTTATATTAACTGTTTTTTCTCCGCCTTTGGCTGCTGTCAAAAAATCAATGCGCATGGTATAATTTACATCATTTCCCTTCATCGCTCGACGAGATTGTCTCCCGAAAGGAAATCCCTGTTGCGAAGAAAATGATGAAAATATATCCTCTCCGAAAATTGACGAGAAATCAAAATTACCGCCTTGTTGCCCAAAACCATTACCGAAAGGATTTCCGGAATATGAATGATATTCTCCCGAACCGCCTCCGAATCCTGCACCGAAACCGGTAGGTTTTCCGTCGCTGTCTATTTCATTATTGTCATATTTGCGACGTTTATCTTTATCGCCCAATATATCATAAGCACACGAAATTTCCTTAAATTTATCCGCAGCGTTTTTATTGTCTTTATTTAAATCAGGATGATATTGCCTGGCAAGTTTTCTGTAAGCTGATTTGATTTCAGCTTCGCTTGCATTTTTACTGACTCCTAAAATTTGATATAAATCTTTATTCATTTCACTCACCATACAAAAATACACTTCTTATATTCAATATAGGAATCCTTAAATACCATTGCAAGCCAAGAGCAATTATCTGCAAATAAAAGTAGCACGACGACGATGTTCGGGAGTTAATGAAATATCATAAAGCTCCGCAACCTTTCCGCAATGATCATTACAATATACCGCAGCAACTGCAGCGACTTCATCTACTCTTATATCAGAGTATTCGTAAACAACATACTTCGAAGTCTGCCCTATTACATTAATATGTGTAGCCAAGCGATTATATTCAGGTTCAAAAATTTCCTCACTATGTGCACAAGCACCCAAGGCTAACAGTAAGCAAATAAATAACTTTTTTTTCATAGCATCACCATCCTATTTAAGTTCATCATATATTTCTTTGCCGGCTTTCAGCAATATATCATAAACACGAGTATTTACAGAATTTTTAGTCCGATTGTTGGATAATTTATCAACCATCTTGTTTAATTCCTGCAAAAAACGCTTATTTTGCCGCAAATCTTCAACGTTTTTTAAATTTTCTTCATCATTAATCTTATAATCGGCAACAGCTTTAATCGTTGCCATATATACGGCATCTTTTTGCGATGAATATTGCGCTTTTGCTTCCAGACAACATATTAAAACCAACAGTAAAGTCGCAAAAAAAAATTTCATGCACACCCCCAAAAGGATAATGATTAACATTTTCACTATTTATAATAATATAACCTAAACTGTTAATTGACTACGACTTTTTGAAAGTTATCAGATATGAAAAAAACAATATGGTTGTTATTAGATGATCGCAAAGGAAGTGTAAATCAGGCACAAGGTATAGCACAAGCTATCGGAGATCGACTAAATATAATCGAAAAAAAATTGGTTTATAATCGTTGGGCTTCTTTGCCCAATTGGATTAGAGGCAAAACCTTATTGGGAGTTGATCAACAAAAATCAGACTGTGTTACAGAGGATTTTCCTGAAGCAGTTCTTTCATCTTCACGTAGAACCGTCCCTGTGGCTCGTTATATCCGTAAACTATCAAAAAATAAAACCAAAATAATACAACTTATGTATCCCAGCGGCGGGGTAGGACTAAAAGAAATGGAATTAGTAATTGTTCCTGCACATGATAGTATCAAAAAGCAGCAAATCAGCAATGCTATGGTAATACAAGGTGCACCTACCAAAATTTGCGAAGAAACATTACGGCAGGCTCGATTGAAATGGGAACCGATTTTCAGTCATTTACCTCATCCTTATACAACCATAATAATCGGTGGTGCAATCAAGGGTAAGTCGTGGCCGTTAAATAATGCCGAAAATTTAGCTGATCAAATAAAAAATATACACGATAAAATCGGAGGCTCGATTCTTATCACAACTTCCAGACGTACCGGGAATGCAGCCCAAAATTTGATAATGGAAAAACTGAAAAATATCCCATCTTATACTTATATATGGGGTGAAAAAAAAGAAAATCCTTTAATGGGGTTTTATGCTTGTGCTGATCGTATAATTGCAACGGCAGATTCGGTATCAATGTGTTCTGAAGCTTGCGGAACCGGCAAACCGATATGGCTGTTTTTGGGCGAAAACTGGCTTCCCAAAAAACATCAGGCTTTCGCCGATTCGTTAATCAACAGCGGTTATGCATGCAATCTTAATTCTTCTGCAAAATATGACTTTTTACCTGAGAAAACTTTGCAAAATTCTAAGGAAATTGCTGATAAAATTATAGATATAATTGCATAAAATCAGTTTGATCGTCTTCAGGTTTGCGAACTGCAACGGTTTTTTGAAATAATCCATACCCATAAAGTTGAGTTGTCCAAGCAAATTGTGACTTTTTTTCTTTAACAAAGTCAGATATATTATAATTCCATAAATCCTCAACAAAAGGGTAATAAAGTCTGTTATACATTTTTATAGGCCACTCTATAGGATTCCATCGCAAAGGTTTGTGCCAATCAACAAAAATAGCTTTTCCTTTCGGTTTAATCAAATGTAAAGCATTGTTTATAATATATTTCTTATGGTCTTGTGGAACCATCGATAATAACAAGAAACAAATAACTGCATCATAAGTTGCAACAGGCTTAATTTTTGCCGCATCACCATGTTTTAACTTTATTTGAGAGAAGTTTGCGGTATATTTGTCGTTTGACCGCTTTATTACATTTTTATTGATATCAATAATGTCATATGTTCCCGCTCTACCAATCATATTTGCTGTTTGTTCAATTTGATCTCCGAAAACGATTCCAAATTGACAAACTCGCTGTCCGTTATGTATTTCCGTAATGACCGAGTTGACCAGTTTTCTGTAACACCCTAAAGTTCGTAAATTGCAACGCCACTGCTGATCGGCTTTTTTGCATAAGGCGTCATTATCATAAAATCCCTCATAAATTACATCCATATATTCAGGATAGCAAAATTCTGCAGTTTCTTTTATTTTCACTTCTTAGCATCCTGCAAAATCGCTATAACTTTTAAAATGCTTTCTTGATAGCATTCTTTGCTGACAGGAATAAGTTCGGAAGCTTTTGCAAAACGATTATTTATTAAATCATCTTCAATCTTAGTACATAAACGTGAAAAATCTTCCATACCGAACACCAGACTGTTAGATCTCCAGCAGTGGAAAATACGTCTTTTTTCACTGGCACTGCTTTTATCCAAACCATCCCATGATTTTGTTGAATCAGCCAAATAATCGCGTAGCAAACCCTGCATTTTACGCTTGCCGAAAATACTTAAATATTCATTCAATTGTGATTTGTTAATTTTGTTCATTTTCGTTTAATATCCCTAAAGTTGTTGCTTTTGTTACAGCTCCGGTGCGGTTATATACACCCAAAATTCTCAATATTGCGGTTACATGTAATTTCACGGTGCCTTCGGTTAATCCCAAATCATAAGCAATTTGTTTATTTGATTTTCCCGAGGCTATCAATTTTAACACATCAATTTGACGTGGAGATAAAATTTTTACATTATTTTTAGGATCACCGGTTACGGAAACATTTTCAATCGATTTTAATATATTAAGTTCTGATTGATTGCTATTATGCAGCAGTTCGGCAGGAATATAAATACCTCCCGATAATACCAAATTAACGGCAGAAATAATAACATCGCGACTCGATGTTTTAGGGATATATCCGGCTGCACCTATATCTAAAGTCTTTTGCACTATTTCTTTATCAAATACTGCCGATAATATAATAATCGGTGTGTCTGGCGTCTCACCGTGTATTTTTTTTATAGCTTCTAACCAATGCGCTCCTGGCATGGCCAAATCGGTTAATATCAAATCAAAATCTGCAGTCTTATCCATTACTGAAAAAATTTCGCTATAACTTTTAGCGGTAACAATTTCTGCAGTTTTATCATAATCGGCTAAAATCATTTCTAAGCCTTTTAAAAATAGTTCATGATCATCTGCTATTAGTATTTTCATTATTTACCCTTTTTATTGCCAATCACCGGCCGTTGCTTGCCAAATAGCCAAAGTGGCACAAGCCGCAGTTTCAGCACGTAGAATTCGTTTACCTAAGTTGATATTTTTGACAAATTCATGACTGTTTATAAACCTAGCTTCATCGTCACTAAAACCTCCCTCCGGTCCTATTAAAACAGCACACGGACGATTTTTTTCTTTTTGAATTGTTTCAATAGCACTTTTTCCTGTTCTTCTTTCATCTGCAAAATATAATATTCTCTTTTTATCCCATCTGTCCAGTATTTCTCTTAAACTAAGGGGATTATTTATTACGGGAATGCTCAACCTTTCACACTGTTCAGCAGCTTCAATCGCTTGAGCAATATAGCGTTCGGTTTTTACTTGTTTTACGTTGGTTCGCTCCGTAATGACCGGAACGATACAAGATACTCCTAATTCAACAGCCTTTTCGATAACAAAATCGGTTTTATCTTTTTTTAGGGGGGCAAACAACAGCCATATATCGCTCTCTGTTTCAGGATTACGAAGTTTTTTTACGGGTTTAGCTACAGCTTTATTTTTAGTAATTTCAATCAGTTGACACCAAAATTCACCATCATCAGCATTAAAACATTTAATAGTATCATTTTTTACGCAACGCATTACATTATTTAAATAATGAGCTTGCACTGAAGAAAGCTCAAAATTATTACCTTGAGCTAAATTGCCGTCAATCCATAACCTGATATTACGCTGGCTTTGATTTAGTTGCATTTAACGAACACAGCCTTATTTTGTATAGTAGAGTTATTATCTTTGTTTTTCACATCAATAAAAATATTAGTGCATTTATCTGACCTTAATTCGAATATTAAAGTGCGTACACCATTTGTATTGCCTCTGTCCGAGAGTGAAAAGATGCTATGATCATAATTAATACTTAAAGTACAATGACGGTCTTCCGCAATATCAATCTTTAGCGTATCTCCTTTGTTTAATACAACAGTAGCAGAAACGGTCGATCTTAAATCTACATATTTATTTTGCTTTTCTGCACGATTATTTTGAATAGCAGGGTTTGACGCACGTGATTTTGCAACATTCCGATAAGATAAAGCATCATCAACTCTCTGCACCATGACGGCTTGAGCACTGAAACTGCAACATACTGCAAATAATATCATACTTAACCATTTAATCATCTTAATCCTCCACGTAAATATACACATCAAATAATTTACCCTTTAATAAATTCATTATATCATATACTTTAATAATAATAAAGTGAAAATTTTGTTACTTTTTTCAAAAAAAATTAAAAGGTGAAACATGATTGTAACTATCGACGGACCAGCGGCTGCAGGCAAAGGAACATTAGCGGCTAAAATATCGCAAAAATATGATTTGGCTTATTTTGATACCGGTATGATTTATCGTGCGGTGGGGCTTAAAGCTATTTTAGAAAACCAATCTCCGGAAAACGAAACAGCTGCGTTGAAGATAGCTCAAAATATGACTTTTCCTCTAATGATGGAAATGTCTAAACATCCGGATTTTCGTTCGGCATCGGGAGGTAGTGCGGCCTCAAAGGTATCAGCGATTCCCTCGGTTCGTCAAGCCTTGTTGCAAATGCAGCGTGATTTTGCTAAATCACCGCGTTTTCCGGATGGCAGATCGGCAAAAGGAGTTGTTTATGACGGACGCGATGCCGGTACGGTTATCTGTCCTCAAGCTGATTTCAAGTTTTTCATAACTGCCACACCGGAAGTTCGTGCAATGCGCAGATTTAAGGAATATCAACAAAAAGGTCTTGCTTTGAGTTATGAAGAAGTTTTATCACAAACCAAAGAGCGAGATGCACGCGATTCGTCACGCAGCTCTGCTCCGATGAAACCTGCAGAAGATGCCGTTATTATTGATACATCGACTCTTTCTGTTGATGAAGTTTATCAAAAAGTGTGCGAAATTATCGATTCTAAATAAAAAAACACTTGAAAAATAAATATTTATTTGTATAAGTTATCCAGACCTTTGGAAAAAGGGCGCGCTTTTCTTAAGGTTTTGTTATTTCGCGCAAGTCCGCCTTTATTATATGGCCGGCATTTTTTTGATTTGATTTTATATGATTAATACTGAATTTAAAATTCCTGAAACAAAAGAAAATTTTGAAGCCTTGTTGAACGAGCAATTCGGCGAAGACAGCATCACCGGATCGGTTGTTAAAGGCACAATTATTCGTCTCACCCCTGATTTTGTAACCGTAGATGTAGGATTAAAATCCGAAGGTCGGATTCCTCTTCGTGAATTCGGGCAAAATCCCGAACTTCATGTCGGTGATATCATCGAAGTTTATGTTGATCGTTATGAAGATAAAGATGGTAATATTGTATTGTCACGTGAAAAAGCTCGTCGTGAAGAAGCTTGGCAAGATCTTGAAAAATCTCTCAATGCCGGCGAGCGCGTTAATGGTGTTATATTTGGTCGTGTTAAAGGCGGCTTTACCGTAGATTTGAACGGTGCAATCGCTTTCTTGCCCGGTTCACAAATTGATATTCGCCCGATTCGTGACATTACTCCTTTAATGGGAGTTGTTCAACCCTTCCAAATTTTGAAAATGGACAAGGTAAGAGGCAATATTGTTGTTTCTCGTCGTGTTGTTTTGGAAGAAACCCGTGCCGAAGCCCGTACAGAATTGATTAAAGATCTCAAAGAAGGTTCGATTCTTGAAGGTGTTGTTAAGAACATCACCGATTATGGTGCGTTCATTGATTTGGGCGGTGTAGACGGTTTATTACACGTTACCGATATTTCATGGCGCCGTATCAATCATCCTGCCGAGGTTTTGACTGTCGGTCAAACCGTAAAAGTTCAAGTTATCAAATTCAATGAAGATAACCAACGTATCTCTTTGGGTATGAAACAGCTTGAATCTGATCCTTGGGCAAAGGTTGAAGGTAAATATGAAGTTGGTCAAATCTATCATGGTAAAGTTACCAACATCACCGATTACGGTGCATTTGTTGAGTTGGAGGACGGTATTGAGGGCTTGGTTCACGTATCTGAAATGAGCTGGACCCGCAAAAACGTTCATCCGGGTAAGATTGTTTCCACTTCTCAAGAAGTTGATGTTAAGGTGCTGGAAGTTGATGCTGATAAACGTCGTATTTCTTTGGGTATCAAGCAATGCACTCCTAATCCTTGGGCTGCTTATATCGAAGAGCATCCGGTCGGATCGATTATTGAAGGCAAAATCAAAAACATCACCGAATTTGGTTTGTTTATCGGTTTGTCTGATGAAATCGACGGCATGATTCACCTTTCGGATATTTCTTGGAGCAAAGCCGGCGAAGAGGCGGTTAAGGAATATACCAAAGGTCAGGAAATCCAAGCCAAAATTATCGATGTTGACGTTGAGAAAGAGCGCATTTCTTTAGGTATTAAACAGCTCACTGAAGACAGTGTATCTGCAGCTTTAGACAACATCAAAAAAGGTGATCATGTTGAAGCCGTAGTTAAAGCTGTTGAAGACAAAGCCATTGTGGTTGAAGTTAACGGATTAACCGCCTCAATTAAGAAGGCTGATTTAGGACGTGATAAAGCCGCCCAAAATCCCGAAAACTTCCACGAAGGTGACAAGGTCGAAGCCAAAGTTACTTCAGTTGATCGCAAGAATTCCAAGATTGGTTTGTCAATCAAAGCTTTGGAAATCGATGAGGAAAAGAAGGCTTTGGAAGAATACGGTTCTGCCGATAACAGCAACTCCGCTTTGGGTGATGCTTTAGGTGCAGCCTTAAAGAAAAACGCTTAACCTGAGCGCAATTCTATAAAAAAGTCCCTGAATTTTCAGGGGCTTTTTTTGTGATAAAATCAAAATATGTGTCAGAATATGGCATTAGTACTAACAAATATAATCCTGCAAAATAACAGATACTTGCAATATAAAAATATCGAGTATAAAATAACCAAAATTGCATTTATTGGGAGCTTAAACAATGTATGCACTTAAAAAATTGTATGATTTAGAAAAGCTGCATGAATTATTTGAGAATGGTTCAATAACAGAGGAAGACTACAATTCTTCTAAAGATAAGATAATGGATGGCATATATAGCCACAAAATATCATTAGATGACATTGATACAGCCAAAGAAATGGAGAGTAAAAATGTTATCAGTCAAATTGAGTTTGAAGCCATTAAGCAGATAGCATTGGAAGGTATTGAAGACAAGCCCAAAAAGATAATAAAACCAAAAGAACCTAGAGTGCCGAGTAAATTAAAAGGATGTATGGCTTCTCTTTTAGCGACATTGCTTTTTACATTTTTTCCAGCAGGTTGTTCTGTTGTATGCTTTTCAGAAGATGTTGGCCCAGAGATGGCGGCAGGATGGATAATTCTTGCAATATATATCCAAATTCGTGTTTGGTGGGACAAATACGGATATGACGCAACTATAAATAAGTTTATTATTAGTGAAGGTATAAGAAAGGGCAGATGGAGAAAGTAAGAAAAATCTATGAGCATAACAGCTTGGATTATAGGAGGATTATTAACGGCAGGTCTTTTATCTTCCGGTAAGAAGAAAGAGCTTGGTGCTTATCAGTTGTTGAGCGAACAAGGTAAAGAAACGTTTACCGATGCTTGGGCCAGAAGAGAAAAGAAAGCCAATAAAAAGAATGCTTATGATGTGTTAGGAATTGTGCCGACAGCAACAGCCGAAGAAATCAAAGCAGCCTATAAGACTATGGTAATGCGGTATCATCCCGACCATAACGAAAGCAAAAATGCCGCATCTCAATTCAGAATTGTCAAAAAAGCTTATGATATTTTGCAAGATTAGAAGAAAAAAGCCGAGTATGATGCCAACATACTTCCTCGTGCCAGAAAAGTGTTGCTTGTCGGCTTTTCTGTCCAGCAGTTACGGTTGACTTTGGCTAAAAATATGAAGATTGATTCCAAAACGATTAAATTCACGCAAACCGGCGATGTTTTTATCAATGATGAGTTTTCTGCCTGCTGGTGCGAATTTGGTGGTTTCTTTGTTTATTATGAGCCGCAAAAGCCTAAAAATATTAAGTTTGACGATACAATCCACGAGGTTATCCTTTTAACTTCTTACAGTATGTATGAGTTAGAAGAAATGATAGCAATGAATTTCGGTTGCATGTCTTCTGCGATAGAGCTTAAGTATAACGGATTTGATTGGAGTGGCGGAATAGTCTTAAAATATGGCGAGTATGCGCTATGCTGGCGAGAAGTTAATGATGACTACTATGAATATTATTGTCCTACAGTTTATTATACTCCTGAAGGAATAGTCACCGAAGAAGACGACTTTGATAAATTTGACTTTTCAGATGAATCCCAAGAAGATGTTAAAAATAGCAAATAATTTTAATTGCAACTAATCAAAAAACAAAGACTCAACATCAAGTCGAGCTTTTGTTGCACTTCATTACTTATTTTTTCTTGCAAATATAAAGCAAATGCGAACTGTAACCTTGTTGATCCGATCTCTCGCAGGTTAAAAAATGCCATTTCAGAAAGGTTTTATAGCCTTTTTCCGACAATTGCTCTAAATATTCCTTCATAACATAAGCAATTCCGTCAGTTGCAACATTGGCAATATATTGGGTATTTGTTTTTTCAAACAATTTTTTGAAATCTTCAATATAAAAACAATTAAATACTTCCGCAGGAACATCCTTAAAACGACCGACCTTATCCATTACCTCATCCAAACGCTCAAAACCCAGATGAAGCAATCCGTAACCGGAGGCAATAGAAGCACAAGGTATATAGGCAAACATGCAAATTGCATTTTTCTTTGCCACCCGCAACGTTTCACTAATTGCTTGATTTTTATCTTTTTTGTTAAATAAATGATACATCGGTCCAAAGTTTAACACCATATCAAAAGATTTATCCGCAAACATACTCAAATCAAGAGCATCAGCAACCATACACTTAAAATTTTTTAATTTACGTGTTTTGGATTTCATTATTTCAACATGGCGCGGAGTTAAATCAACAGCGGTAACTTCATATCCCATTTTAGCCAAGTTTATGGAATAATGTCCGGTTCCGGCACCGACTTCTAATATTTTAGCCCCCGGTTTAAGAAATTTTTGAATATAACGCATAGTGGTCAGATATTCCACATTATGCCCTCTGTCGCTGAATAAACGTGCATCTTCTTCATATTCGGTATATTTATTTATAATTATGTCTTTATATTTGTTTATGACCATTTCTTTACCTTCTTAAACTCACATAAAATATTATGATAAAAAACAAAACTGTCAAGATAAAACAGGTAATGCAACAAAGGTTGGAAGTTCAATATAATATTGACAAACTTGACAATTTGCTTTGATGTCTATGGCGGAGCACCTAATCACACCGTATATGTGGGTGAATGCCTCGCTATTGACGATGTAATCAACTACATTACCGAAAATCGTAATGTGATTTTCTAAAAGCAGAAGCCGACTTTCAAAGTCGGCTTCTGCTATTTAAAAAACACCTAAAAAGGTGCTTTTTTATAGTTGGCGGATAGAGTGGGATTGCTTCGTTCACTGCGGCAATCGGCTTAAAAGCCGACCGGCATACTTTCGTCTGCCTTTGCCTTGTAGTCGAACCCACTTATTTTCGTGGCTTCAAATCCCAACTACCAATAAGAAAAGAGGGCATAAAACCCTCTTTTCTTATTGGCGGATAGAGTGGGATTCGAACCCACGGTACCCTTTGAGAGGTACACACGATTTCCAATCGTGCGCCTTCGACCACTCGGCCATCTATCCTTAAATCGCTTGCGTCAATCTAAAATATTAAATTTATTTTTGCAATATAAAATTGCCGATTCTTGCAAAATATTTATTTTTTACCTGATCAAAAGTATAACAAACCTGTTTTATTAACTTATTTTTCATAAAAATAGCATATCATTCACCTTTAAAGCGTATAGTATAATTTTGTTAATTTTGCCAAATAACAATAGGATAAGTTAGTCGGCAAGGTTGCAATGCAAGTGTTAATATATTACCATAAAATTGATAGTCTTATCGGAGAGGTGATTGTTGTGCGTGAGATGATATTAAAAGCGGTTGCTAATCCTCCTAAAATATTATGGGGGCCGTTTTTGCCTGTTATGGTTAATCTCGGATTGCAATTTCCTTTGTTGTTTATGGTGGTCGGTACATTTAAAATCAATCCGTTGTTTTTCTTGTCATCAATAATTATCGGACACATTTTTTGCATATTTTTAGGGGTTAAAGAGCCTCATATTTCCGATATGACCAGAGCCTACGGGCAAGCAGCTAAAAAAACTAACAATCTTTATAAAGTAAAGGGGAATAAATTTGCGCCCTGATTTTGATTTTTTATCTATATTTGTTGAAGGATTATCCGGTGCTGAAATATTTGTCGCTAT
>CACWKS010000009.1 GCA_902761535.1 uncultured Pseudomonadota bacterium | reverse complement strand
TTCAAAAAGCAGGGCTGCAGCTTTGCCGGCTGCAGCCCCGTGTGGTTGGTGGAGACGGCGGTAATCGAAACCGCGTCCGAAAACCCATCCATACAAGTTTCTCCGGGTGCAGTCAATCGTTTGAAATTCCCTTCCCGCTGCGCCGGTTGACAGGCTCAACGGTTCAGTAGGCTCTGATGCATGACGGCGGCCGAGTCGCTCCGCTGTTCACGTTCACTGCTGATCGACGCCTGTTACGCTGCCGCAGTCCTCAGCGCACAGACGGGCTGCGTTACGCAGCCTTTAAAACTGTAGTATTGTCAGTTCAATTTAAGGTTGCGGCTTTTTAAGTGGTTCCGCGCCACTACCCGCTTCTCATACTTCCGGATCCCCGTCGAAATCCTTTCGTCCCCATATTTCAAAGCTTTGGCCGGGTTGCGCGGTCGATATCCCGCTGCGCGTCCTTTTTGGCCTGGGCTTCGCGTTTGTCATAGTTCTTTTTGCCGAAACCTAAGCCTATTTCCAATTTAGCACGTCCGTGGTTATCAAAAAACAATTTTATTGCCACTAAAGTTGCTCCTTTACGGGCTAAGAAATTAGTGATATTAATTATTTCGCGATGGGTGAGCAATAATTTGCGCTCACGTTTTTCGGCATGCGAAGTGTAGCCTTTGTTGGCATATTCGGCAATAAACATATTGAGCATAAATATTTCACCGCCTCGCTCAACGCCATAGGCATCATTGATATTGGCATGACCGAGACGCAAAGATTTTACCTCCGTTCCGGTAAGCACCAGTCCGGCAGTAAATTTTTCTTCAATGGTATAATCAAAATTGGCACGGCGGTTGTTGGCAACCACTCCGGTCGAGATTAAATTGGATTTTTTCTTATCTTTTGCCATTGTTTTATTTCCATGTCTGCCAAATTGCCCGCCGAACTTTGTAAGGTAATCCGGAATTAGTAAACTCCGGATGCTCTGCCACAAATTTATCCCACTGTGCCGTGGTCATGGTGGTGTTGCTGCTGTCCTGCGGAATTATCCATAGCTTGTGTGAGGCAATTTCTATCTCACATTTGCCTAAAGTGCAACCCTTAAATTGTTTGCCCTCGCTGATTATGCGTTGCAGGCTTTCGGCTTCGGGCTGATAAGAATTGTCACCGATAGAACGAATCAACTCGCCCAAAACCAAACGGGCAATTTCGCTTTCACATTTTATAAATTGATTAAACGGCAAGGCCACAATGTTTGTGCCGAATCTGCGAACATTGTCATTGATAAACTTGTTGCATTGATGGTGCAGATATTCGCGAGTGCTTTGCAGGATTGTTGCCGTTTCGGCCAAGCGTTGTTCGGTGATACCGATAGTTTCAAGCTGAGGTAAAAATTTGCGCATCTTGACGCGGGCGAAATCTTCCTGATCGTTCATCGGATCTTCAATCCATTTGATATTTAAATCACGCAGATATTTTTTTAAATCATCCGGAGAGGAATCCAACTGCGGACGAATAATGGTGATACCTTGACGCTCGGATTTCGGCAAAATACCGCTTAAACCGAAAACTCCGCTGCCACGTGCCAAACGCAACAAAAAAGTTTCGGCCTGATCGCGGCGGTGATGACCGGTGGCCAGATATTTGATATTATGTTGATGACAAAAATCAAACAATAAATTATAGCGAGCTTGGCGTGCCGCTTCTTCCACTCCGTTGGTCGGTTTGGTTCCAATCCATGTCAAAATATGATGCTCAATGGCAAATTTTTGCATTAACGAAGCGACATATTCCGCTTCGGTGCGAGCTTCCGGACGCAGACCATGGTCAACCGTGAGCGCAACAACCTTATGCCCTTGCTCATTTAAGCGTAAAGCTAAGGCCAACGAATCGGCACCGCCGGAGACACCGACGGCAATAACTTCATCATTACTGATTTGATATTTTGTAAAGAAATCCTGCATAACCTATTTTTTACATTTTAATTCAGTCGCAAGCTGAGCGGCTTTGTCTTTCAACACATCAGATGCTTTGGGAAATTCTTTAGGCAAATTGGTAAATGCGGTGCAAGCCTCATCTTTTTTACCAAGCATTTGCATTGACATACCGAGTTTGAGAATATTGTCGGCGCCTTTGTGCCCGTTTTTATATTTTTCATAGCCGGTGGCAAAAGCAACCGCCGCTTTGGTATAATCTTTTTTACCATAATAAGACTCACCCAACCAATACTGCGAATTATCCGCCAAGGCATGATTGGGATATTTGGTCAACAGCGTAGTAAAACGGGCAACCGACAAATCAAAATTGCCGGCTTTGACAGCGTCTAGACCTTCCTGATAGATTTGGTCGGGAGATTTGGTATTAACCTCGGGCAAAGCCTCGCCTTTGGCAATTTCACCACCCAACAAAGCAGCCGGTGCACTTGCAGCTACGGCAGGGGTAAATTTCTTATTAGTTGAGGTCGGCTCGGTAATACTCAAATCGGATGATGCGGTAGTCATGCCTTTGCCCTCTAACATATTAAGGCGCAAATCAATATCTTTGTTGATGTTGTTGAGCTTGCCTTCAAGAGTGCTGATACTGTGTTCCAACATATCCAAACGACCGTTAAGCGAGCGAACATTTTCTTCCATTTGGCTCATTTGCATAACCACATCTTCACCGGAAGAATTGCCGGTGCGAGCGATTTGACGTTGCAAAATTTCGACATCTTCACGCAAGTTTTCAATTTGACGTTGCAGAGATGCTTCTGATGCCGCAAAAGAATCGGCACACATACCTAATACACCAAAAGCAACAACAGCCGGAAGTATAATTTTTTTCATTTTCGCCTCGCTAAATGTGAACAGATAAGGTTAATCTAAATCAAATCTACAACTGTAACAGCACGACGGTTTTGAGCCCAAGCGGTTTCGTTGTTGCCCAAAACAGCCGGTCTTTCTTTACCATAAGAAATGGTAGAGATTCTGTCAGCTGCAACACCTTTAGATACCAAGTATTGTTTTACAGCGTTGGCACGTCTTTCGCCTAAAGCCAAGTTGTATTCTCTGGTTCCTCTTTCATCGCAATAGCCTTGAATTACAACTTTAACATCTTCGTGGTTGTTCAACCATTTTGCCTGAGAGTTCAAAACTTCAGCGGCATCAGCAGAAATAGCCGAGCTGTCAAAAGCGAAGAATACGCGATCTTCAGCATTAGCCATGAAATCACGAGCCAATTTAGACTCACATTCGCTGCCACCAAACAAAGCACTCTCGCTCAAAGTCGAGCAAGCAGACAAAGCTATAACAGCGCAAAACAAACTTAAAAGTTTTTTCATTTTAATTTTCTCCATATGGGTTTTAAAAATTATCTAGTTGCATAACAACTAATACAGGACTAACTTAAGCAATAAAAACTTAATTTTCAACTAAAAAACTTATAAATATGCAACTTTTTTTATATTAAGCTAATTAATTGAAATTTAAGCCTTTATTTTATAGGTAATTATCCGGTTTGACTTTTTCATCATAAACTTTGGATTATTTTTGCCAACGTGTTTGGCGCAGAGCTTCACCGACTGCCAAAGCCGCCGAAATTGCCATATTGATTGAGCGAGCTTGAGGGTTCATAGGGATTGTCAGGCGAGCATCGGCAATATGATGAACTTCATCAGGAACACCGGCAGACTCTCTGCCCATTAAGATAATATCATTTTCCTTAAAATTAAAGTCGGTATAAGGCTGGTCGGCATGGGTAGTCATCAGGATAATGCGCCCGTATTCTTGCGGATGAGTGGCACGAAATTGCAAGAAATCCGACCACGAATCGTGACGGCGATATTCGGCAAAGTCGAGATAGTCCATGCCGGCGCGTTTCATGGCTTTTTCATTAAATAAGAATCCGCAAGGCTCAATAATATCTATCGGCAAATCAAGACAAGCACCCAGACGCAACAAAGTTCCGGTGTTTTGCGGAATATCGGGTTGAAACAAGGCTAGTCGCATTTTTTAGTTACTCCTATTTTTTTTATGCTCGATAATTTATAATTTTCTTTGAGTAAAAACAAGAAAAAAACGCAGAATTGCTTGACTCTTAAGTGTTGTTAAGATTTAATAAGCGGCACTAATTTATTATTAATCCAAAAAATATTAATTATGGCTATTATTTACCCATCATTTTTTGACTCTTCGGCGGCAAAACTGCCCTATGTTTACGGAGAGCCAAAAGAGCAGAAAGTCCGCAGAATTGACTATCGCTCTCCGTATTTAGGAATCAAGAGAACTCTGGAATACACCCCCAGAGCTGAATACGGACGACCTTTTGACAATGTTAAAGGTATCAAAGTTGATGAAAATCTTATTATCTTGCGCGAGATTTTCATAGATGGTGCACTTCCCGGAGATGCTCGGGAAATTCTGCGACAATTTCCCGGTCGTTTACCAAACCAGCAAGAAATTGAGCTTATCTATGCCAACCGCAGCTCGCTCTGCAACAATTTGTTGGAGTTAGGCGAATCGCCTTTAGCAGACAGTTGGTATCTGTTTCACAAAGGTGATGGCAGAGATGAGAATTGGAATTACTGCCTGAATTTTTCGACAGGATTCATGGTCTCGGCTGATTGTGACGAATGTATTGCAGCCCTGTTAGTTGCTTAACACAACTTCAACTCTCCCTTCCTTATAACAAGGTCGGGAGAGTTGTGTTTTTAAACAAGAAATTGACATTGCTTTTGGACGCCCAAAAGGAGCATAAAAGGCATCGGACGGTGATTTATGTTACTTTTTGGCAACAAAAAGTAACCAAAAAACTTTGGGTGAAGCAGAGAATCTTTAGCTACTTTTGAATGGTCAAACAGTCTCGGACTGACGTAGCACAAAAGCGTCGAACTATTCATTCATTTTTTATTCTTACGTTACTTTTTGGCAACAAAAAGTAACCAAAAATTGTTGGGATGATTGTTTTAGCTACTTTTGAATGGTCAAAAGTAGCACAAAAACCATCGGACTGTTCGTTCACGGGAATTTTAAGCACAAATGCAGTCTCCGCCGAACTCGCAAGCGACTTTATGCGCTTGCTCAGACATGCGGCGGAATAGGCAAATCGCGACTGAATTTATGCTTAAAATTTTTATCCCTTGAACTCGCAAGTCCGAACCTGATATTGTAAACTAATTTACTCATAAATCCCAAACCCTGAGAAAAAATAATATTGTCATCCCCTCTTATCCCCTTGCCAGCAAGGGGAAGGACAAAGCGGAAGATGCCTTATCAATCGGACTGGCGCCGATTGAGGCATGACATATTTGGTCGTTTTTTTTCAATCGGCTCAGGGGTGACATTTTATATTTCGATTGAGGCAGGATAATAGTAAAATAACGATTCGGAAAATAAGGTTTAAATTGAAAATTATGATATAACTTATTGATTTTAATTAATAAAATAACGCTTGCGGGGGGGGGTAAAATGTGGTACTATTGGTTTTGGTAAAAGTAATTATTAATTAAGAGCGAAGGTGTCGGATGCTTTATAACGCGACATAGATGTTATGGTATTATTTATTATTTGCATCTTTTTATTAACGTTTTCAGCCACCATGGCTATACAGAGTTGCATAAACTCTCAATGGGCCTTGTGGGCTATATTTTGGTTACTCATGTCTATAGTTTTTTTACTGCTAGACATCGGAGCTATAACAGTAGAATACGCTCTCAAACAAAAGCGTAAATAACTGGTGAAAGGAACTTGAGTTCCTTTCATCTTTTTTTTAAACATTAAACAGGAAATTAAGCAAATCGCCGTCTTGAACGACGTAATCTTTGCCTTCGGAGCGCATTTTGCCGGCTTCTTTAGCGCCTTGTTCGCCGCCGAATTTGACAAAGTCATCAAACGAGATGGTTTCGGCACGGATGAAACCGCGTTCAAAATCGGAGTGGATGATACCGGCACAAACAGGTGCTTTGGAGCCTTTGATAAATGTCCAAGCCCTAACCTCTTTCGGTCCGGCGGTAAAATAGGTTTGTAAACCTAAAAGCTCATACCCCTCGCGGATAATTTTGGCCAAACCGGTTTCGCTCAAACCCAAATCAGCCAAAAATTCCGCCCGCTCTTCCTCGCTCTCGAGCTGAGCAACTTCGGCTTCGATTGCTGCGGAAATTACTACCGCACGGGCATTTTCGGCTTTAGCTTTGGCAAAAACTTTTTGCGAGAATTCATTACCGTTTGCCGCCGATGCTTCATCAACATTGCAGACATACAATACCGGTTTTGAGGTCAAAAGCTGTAAATTTTTATAGGCTTTGCAAGCGTCCTTGTTGCTCGTATCAGGCTTGGCGGTGCGTGCAGGTTTTCCGGCCTTCAGAGCCTCGATAATCGGAGTCATTACCGCAACATTGACAATGGCCTCTTTATCGCCGCCGCGGGATTTTTTGATTGCCTGGTCAAGACGCTTTTCCAAAGATTCCAAATCGGCAATCATTAATTCGGTTTCAACAATTTCGGCATCGCGAATCGGGTCAACCGATCCCTCGACATGGGTAATGTTATCATCTTCAAAACAACGCAAAACATGGATTATGGCGTCAACCTCACGGATGTTGGCAAGAAATTGATTACCCAAGCCCTCGCCTTTGGATGCACCTTTTACCAGACCGGCAATATCAACAAACTCCAATTGAGTCGGAGTTACCATTTTGGGCTTGACCATTTCTTCTAAGATTTTAAGGCGCTTATCCGGCACAGCAACTCTGCCGACATTAGGCTCAATCGTGCAGAACGGAAAATTGGCCGCCTGTGCCGCTATCGTTTGAGTTAAAGCATTAAACAAGGTCGATTTGCCGACATTGGGGAGACCAACAATACCACAATTAAATCCCATAATAAAAAAACTCCGAATAAATTAAACTTGAACATCTTATAAACCGCTGATTTATTTTTTGCAAATTGTTTTTAACTCTTTGACTGACATAATAACGAAACAAAAACTGACTTTTAGTTGATATATTGTGCCTTTTAATCCGAATTTGCTTGATTTTTGTAATATTTTATGTTAGCAGAGAGGTGAAATTGAACTGATTGTTTGAAATTACCATGATAATTGACGGCAATAACATAAAACAAAGAACCATTTTAACCAATAAATGCTTTTATCAGACTACCGCTCGGATTATGCGTGACTTTGAAGAGAAAGGGTATGTTAATTCGGCTGATGAAACGATAAAGGCTATTGCGGCGTATCATAATATCGTTAAGAAAAAAGAGAAAAATAATTATAATGCGGATTATAATGCTGCATTTAAGCGGATTGATGATGCCATAAGCTCGTTGGCTAATCGGGTGTTTTATGATTATGATGCGCAAAGCAAAGATTATGCTTATAAATCTTTTGAAAATTTTGATCATGTATCGGCAATTGTTACGCGTCAACGCGCCAAAAAAGGCGATTTGTAATTTTTTAATCCACTATATGATTATTTTTGTAAATATTGCCGTTGCTAAATCGGTTTTATTGCTCTAGTATTGTACATATAAAGTTTAACTTGAACGAAAGGGTTAGCAATATGACTAAAATATCTTTAATCGGTTGCGGAAGATGGGGAACTTTTTTGGGTTGGTATGCCGCGAATTACGGCAAAGCTGATGAAGTTTATATGTATGATATCCCTACTTCACCTAATTTTTTGGAATTGAAAAACACGCGCAAAAACGCTTATTTGACTTTGAGCGATAATATGTTTTTGTTTGATAATCTGGCTAAAGTTTTAGAGAATAATTTTGTGATTATATCCATCGGATGTCAATATTTTCGTGGGCTTTGCAAAGAGCTGAGTGCTTATGATTTGAACGGCAAAACATTTTTGCTGGCGATGAAAGGTCTGGAGGAGCCGTCGGGAAAAAGAATGCTGGATATTATGCGTGAAGAAATTAAGCAAGATATTCATATTGCAACCTTGGGCGGTCCGGGACATGTGCAGGATTATATGCGCGGAGTGCCGTCGGCGGCCGTGGTTGACAGTGATGAAGAAGCAACTAAACAGACAGTTATAAATATGATGCAAAGCAATCTTATTCGTTTGTATTACGGCAGTGATTTAATCGGTAATCAAATCGGGGCGGCTTTGAAAAACGTTATCGGTTTAGCGGCCGGAATTTTGGATGGTTTGGACTGGTACGGATTGAAAGGCGCGTTGATGGCGCGTGCTCCGGTTGAGGTTGGTCGCTTTATAAAATTCTTCGGCGGTAATCCGATGACTGCATACGGATTATCGCATTTGGGCGATTATGAGGCAACTTTGTTCTCCAAACACAGTCATAATCGTATGTTTGGCGAAAAGTTTGCCCGCGGTGAATCTTTTGAAAAATTAGCCGAGGGTGTGCCGACTTTGAAAGCCGTGAAGATTATTGCCGATCAAAACAATATCGATATGCCAATTTGTCAGGCTTTGTATAAAGCTATTTATGAAAAAGCCGATATTAAGAAAACCATCGGCGAATTGTTTGAGCGTCCGTTGAAAAAAGAGTTTCAGGCCGCTTGCTGAGTAGTTTTTTATAGGAATAATTAAACCCCCGAATTGCTTCGGGGGTTTTTGTTTTAACTTTAATATGAAAGGAAACAATAATTTTATTTGACTTCTTCAAAATCGGCGTCAACTACTTTGTCGTCTTTGGGTTGTTCAGATGTACCACCCATATCAGCACCTTGAGCGGCACCTTGAGCATTAGCATCGGTGGCCTGAGCCTTATACATAGCCTCGCCCAGTTTTAAGGAGGCTTGCATCAAGCTGTCGGTCTTTTCTTTGATAACCGAGGCATCATTGGTTTCCAAAGCCGTCTTCAAAGCATTGAGCTCGGTTTCAATCGCTTGCTTATCAGCGGCAGAAATCTTATCACCATGCTCTTTTAAGGTCTTTTCGGTGGAGTGAACCAAAGCTTCGGCTTGGTTCTTGGCCTCAACCGCCTCTTTCTTTTGCTTGTCGGCAGCGGCATTGGCTTCGGCCTCTTTTACCATCTTTTCGATGTCGGCATCGCTCAGGCCACCGCTGGCTTGAATGCGAATAGCTTGTTCTTTGTTGGTGGCTTTATCTTTGGCCGAAACATTAACAATACCATTGGCATCAATATCAAAAGTAACTTCAATTTGCGGCATACCGCGCGGTGCCGGCGGAATACCTACCAAATCAAACTGACCGAGCAATTTGTTATCAGCGGCCATTTCACGTTCGCCTTGGAATACGCGAATAGTAACCGCAGTCTGACCATCTTCGGCAGTTGAGAATACTTGAGATTTGCGGGTAGGAATAGTAGTGTTGCGGTCAATCAAACGGGTAAATACACCACCCAAAGTTTCGATACCTAAAGACAACGGGGTAACATCGAGCAACAATACATCTTTAACATCACCCATCAAAACACCGCCCTGAATTGCGGCACCGACAGCCACAACTTCATCAGGGTTAACGCCTTTATGAGGCTCTTTACCAAAGATTTCTTTAACCTTTTCTTGGACCTTGGGCATTCTGGTCATACCACCAACCAAAATAACTTCGCTGATATCACCGGCAGAAACTCCGGCATCGGCCATAGCTTTTTTACAAGGCTCAACCGTGCGGTCAATCAAATCTTCGACAATTGACTCTAATTTAGCACGAGTGAGTTTGATATTAAGGTGTTTCGGTCCGGTTGCATCGGCAGTAATAAACGGCAGATTAACTTCGGTTTGAGTGGTTGAGGATAACTCAATCTTAGCTTTTTCAGCGGCTTCTTTTAAGCGTTGTAAAGCCAAACGATCGTTTTTCAAATCAATGCCGGACTCTTTTTTGAACTCATCAGCCAGATAGTTAACCAAGCGTTGGTCAAAATCTTCACCGCCCAAGAAGGTATCACCGTTGGTGGATTTAACCTCGAACACACCATCGCCGATTTCCAAAATAGAAATATCAAAAGTTCCGCCGCCAAGGTCATAAACCGCAATAGTGCCGGTCTTGTTTTTATCCAAACCATAAGCCAGAGCTGCGGCAGTAGGCTCGTTGATGATACGCAAAACCTCTAATCCGGCAATTTTACCGGCGTCTTTGGTGGCTTGACGTTGTGAATCGTTAAAATAGGCCGGAACGGTAATAACCGCTTTTTCAATTTTTTCACCCAGATAGCTCTCGGCATATTCTTTAATTTTTTGCAAAACAATCGCCGAAATCTGTGACGGAGCATATTTTTGGCCTTTAGCTTCAACCCAAGCATCGCCGTTGTCGCCTTGGATAATTTTGAAAGGAACAAGATCTTTATCCTTGGATACTTCGGGCGAATCGTAACGACGTCCGATCAAACGCTTAATGGCAAACAAAGTGTTTTCCGGATTGGTTACCGCTTGACGTTTGGCGGGAAATCCGACTAACCGCTCGTTGTCGGTAAAAGCAACCATTGACGGAGTGGTGCGGGCACCTTCCGAATTCTCCAAAACTTTGGCCTCGCCGCCTTCCATAACCGCAAAGCAGGAGTTGGTGGTTCCAAGGTCAATACCAATAACTTTATTACTCATAATTTATCCCTCTTTTCGTTATTAAAAAATCTTATCTGCTAACTTATATAGGAAACGATTTTTATAGGTGCAAGAGAGAGGGAATTTTTTTTTGAGTTTTTTTATAAATTTATGCGAATCGGGATAGGGTAAAAAGAAAGAGCATTGAGTCCCCGCGGGGCCAATGCTCTTGTATTTAACATTGTTTGTTTCTTAGTTCGATTCCCACATAAACAGGTTTGCAGGAAATCTGATTGTTTCCCAAAATGGAGAGAATACACTCTACAGTTTCAGGAAAACCATGCCTTGCGGCATTTTTGTCGCGGCTGGTGTCTTGTAAGACCAGGGCATAACAGCTTTGATAAGCATTGTTACGGCCACGACGACATACGAGGGCAAATCCAGTCTCCAAAATTCGCAAACCATGCTTTAGCGCATATTTTTGCAATCTTTGTTTCTGGCGCGCTCGTTCGTCACTAGGAACATCTGACCTTTCCATAGCTTCGGGGTTGAGATTTTTTTATCCGGAAAATGCGAAAAGGTGTCTCAAGCCTTTTTTTATTTATATATTAATAATTTTTATCACTTATGTTTTAGCATAAGCGACTCGATTTGGCAAGAATTTTATTAAAGTTATTTTAAAATGAATTACCGGCTGATCGAAGGTGGCAGAAAACCTTCAATCAAGCCGGTGAGAATATATATATGGAAGAGAGAGGAAAGGGTCCTCAAATTAACAAGCATCAATCAGCGAAATCTTATAAGAAAGATTTAGGCTCCGATGGTTGTAAAATGTGCCGCCCTTAAATTGAATAAAGGACTAGTAAAGACAACTTTCAGGCGGCACTTTATATTTTTATAATTTCATAATAGGACTTTTATGTCGTCCTATAGAACATTTTTTTTTGGAATTGTCAATATATTTATTTTTCTTCGCCCTCAGCAATAATTCCTTTAATAAGCAAAAAGCGAGGTGTGTGCCCGTTAAAAGCTTTTAATTTTTCAGCTAAAGCAACTGTCTCTTCATCTATCGTTTCGACAAAAGCAGGCTTGTTCTTTTTTACTGAAGCAACTTTTGAGACATCAGCTTCCTGTTCTTTGTCTTTATCAATTTTAATTTCTGCCGGTGCCTGCATTATCTTGGACAATACATCCTGAGTTTCTTTGGAACGGCGATTGGTAAAAACAACATTTTGTTTGTTTGCCGGCAACATTGCCAAGACTTTTTCCAAATTGTCCAGTTGCTTATTTTTCTTAATCAGATTGATATCGTCAACTACCAAAATATCAACCTGACTTAAATCAACTTTAGAACCATCAGCAACTTCCAATAACAAATCCGGAGCACCTATTATAACATTAGCCTCATCGGCAGACATATCGTCACCTTCTTTGAGTGCAGCGCCATTGATTTCATGATATTTGTTAAAAATTGCCAAACAATCGGAAGTTTTGACCGCCATTTGCGAATTAGCCGTGATAATTAAAATGTTTTTAGCTTTTTTGTCATTGATAATGTCTAGTAAAGGTAAGACATATGACATGGTTTTTCCGCAACGGGCCGGGGCAATGGTAAAAATATCGCGTCCGGAAAGAATCGCCGGTATTACATCAGCTTGAACCGTAGTCGGAGTGGTAATACCATATTCATCAATAGCTTGAACTGTTTGTTCACTTAAACCTAACTCTCTGAAATTCATATCATTTTCCTTTTTATTAAACTCTGCCGTAAATATCCTCAAAACGCTCTATATCATCTTCATCAAGAAAATCACCGGTTTGAACCTCAATAAAGGTTAAATTGTGTGACGAATCGTTTTGAATGCGGTGTTTGGTTTCAACCGGAATATAAACTGCGTCATCTTTTTTTACATTTATTTTTTTATCACCCAAAGTCACGACACCTTCGCCCTCGGCTATAATCCAGTGTTCTGCTCGATGATGGTGTAATTGCAATGATAATTGAGCATGAGGATTAACGCAAATTTTTTTGTTTGATATGTTGTAGTCATTTTTATTCCTTGATAAATTCTGTTTTTCACTTGATGTATATGAATATAGATAATATAAGTAAAAACGCAAGGCAAAAAAATCAAATGGTAAAAAAAGCATGAATTCGCCCATGATAAATAAAGCTGCACAAATGGCCGATCTGTTGAAAAAGATAATCAACAGCAAGCTTACAGTGTCTAAAAAAATGGATAAGGCCATGAAGATGATAGCCGAGAATATGGGGGTGAACGGAGCTTCTTGTTATTTGGCTATTGACGATAATTATATTGAAATGTTTGCCTCATATGGTTTTAGCAATAAACTCAACAATAATATAGCTTTAAAAGTTGGCGAAGGAATCATCGGAAGAATCGCACAATCTAAAAGGACTTTCAGCACAGACAATATGTGGGAAGATCCTGATTTTCTGCACAGAGACGGAGTTGAAGAAGAACAATATAAAGGATTTTTAGGAGTACCCTTAATTCACTGGGGAATCGCTATAGGTGTGTTGTGTCTGTATCGTCAAACTGCTCAGGATTTCAAACGTTCGGATATAGGGGTTATGGAAACTCTGTCAATGCCTTTTGCCGAGTGGACAGCCTCAGATGAAATAAGAAATTATAAAAATGAATTTATTAAAAAACGCGGATTAAATACGCGGGATCGGTTCAAAGGAATATCATTAAATCGTGGTTATGGAATCGGAGCTGCGGTTGTACATAGACGTCGCCAAGCAGTGACAAATATTTTTGCCAAAGATAAAGATGCAGAAATGAAACGCCTCATTGACGCTCACAATCAGATGAATAAAGATTTAGATGAAAAATTTAATACTGCTAAGTTAGGCTTTGGCGAACATGCCGAAATTTTAGATGCTTATCGAATGTTTGCTAAAGATAAGGGTTGGCTGAAGAGAATGACCAATCATATTGAGGGCGGATTGACGGTTGAAGCGGCGGTTGAGCGTGCTTATGAGGATATGTGGAATCGATTAGCCGGAACTCAAGATATTTATTTACGCGAGCGATTAAACGATTTGCGTGATGTTACCGATCGCTTATTATCTTATTTGTATGGAGATAAATGTGAAACGAAATCAATAAATGAACAGGATATTGTGGTTGTAGCTCAAACTATGGGGCCTGCTGATTTAATGGATTATGATTATCACAGAATAAGAGCTTTGATTTTGGAAGACGGCACCCCAACCATGCATGTTGCAATAGTAGCAAAAGCCTTAGGAATACCGGTAGTTGCAAAAATAAAAGGTATATATAATGAAGTTCGCAACGGAGAATTGTTGGCGGTAGACGGCGAGGCCGGCATTGTTTATTTGGCTCCCGAAGGAAAAATTTTAGATAATATCAAGCAAAAAATTATTCAGCGCGAACACGAATTGAAGCAAATGTCAGCATTGCGAAGTTTAGCTTCAAAGACTTTAGATAATCAAAAGGTTAATTTATTTATAAATGTCGGATTAGATTTTGATTTAGATTATATTGAAAGCACTAATTGCCGCGGTGTGGGACTGTACAGAACAGAGATTCCGTTTATGTCTGCAGATAAAATGCCTGATGTTGAAGAACAGCTTGTATTTTATAAAAAATTGATGGATAAAGCAGGTAATAAAAAAGTAGTTTTTCGCAGTCTTGATGTGGGATCAGATAAACTCTTACCGTATTGGGGTTTTTCCGGAGAAGAGAATCCGGCAATAGGCTGGAGATCAATTCGCATTACCTTGGATCGACGCGCTATCCTACGCAAACAATTACGAGCTTTTATCAGAGCAACTAAAGGCAAAGAACTGAACGTAATGTTCCCGATGATTACCAATTTAACCGAATTTGAAGATGCTAAAGAAACGTTGATGCTTGAATTGGATAAAGAAAAAGCAAACAGCGGTGCTGTGCCTAAAGCTGTTAATGTCGGAATGATGTTGGAAGTCCCATCCTTATTATTTCAATTGGATGAGGTTTTGCCTTACGTAGATTTTGTTTCTATCGGAACTAATGATTTAGCACAATTTGTTTTTGCTTGTGATCGCACCAATAATAGATTGATGAATCGTTATGATGTGCTTTCTGCTCCTTTCTTAAGAATATTGAAAGAAATTATTGATAAATGTATGAAATATAAAGTTACTTGCTCAGTATGCGGAGAAATGGCCTCAAATCCTATTGAAGCGTTAGCCTTGTTGGGATTGGGTTATCGGAATTTATCCGTATCTGGTTCGTCATTTTATAAAATAAAACGAATGGCTAGGTCGGTTAATACAAAACAGCTTGCCGATTATCTGAACACCCTGTTAAAAAGAAATCAGCGAAGCTTGCGTTCTCAAATTGCGACTTATGCTTATGATCATAGTATTGCAATTTTTTAAAAACAGGATATGATGATGCTTAACAGAACAAAAAAAACTGAAGGGAAACGTGCCGTGAAAAAAGTTAAAACTACTGAAACCGAAGCTAAAAGCAAGCTTGAGCAAGAAGAAAAGGAAAGCAACAAAGCGACGCCCGCAATTACAAAAGTGGGAACTTTATTGAAAAATATGCGATTAGAAAAAGGATTGAAGGTTATGGATGTTGCTAAGCGGTTGTGTATTCGTAAGCAATATCTTGAGGCTATAGAAGACAGCAATTACAGTGAAGTGCCGGCATTTCCGTACGGGGTCGGTTTTGTACGTTCATATGCTGAGTTTTTGGGATTAAACAGCGGCAATATTGTAGAATTATATAAAGAAGAAACCAACATAAAGAAAGAAGCGAAAATTGTGGTTTCCGAACCGCAAAATAAATCTGCCATGCCTGAAATTGTTTATGTGTTAATCGGTTTAGCCGCAATAGTATTACTTTATGGTGTCTGGACAAAGTTGAACGAGAACAATAGATCAACGGAAAACATTGTATCAACCGAAGAACTTGTTGAAAACAATAATAATGAAATTAATGATGTGGTTGTGGTTGAAGAATTAACTTTAGCACAAGAAACTGACAATATGACAGATAATAATGTTTCGGTTAATGAAGATAACCAAATATCAGTAACTGAAACTTCTTATCCGGAGACTGCAACCGAGAATAAAATTATCGAAACGTCAGCATCTGCCAATGAGTCAGCGGCTCCTCTTGAAGAAGCAAAAGCTGAAACACAAAAAACTATACCCGACAAAGGAGTATTTATCGAAATTTTAGAAGAAACTTGGATTGAAGTAAAAAATGAAGAAAAACTTTATCTGAGCAAAGTTTTGAACGCAGGCGAAAGTTACACATTACCGAATGATAAAGGTCTGATGTTATCAATAGGAAAAAAAGGTAGTGTAAATGTTTATGTTAACGGCACCAAGACAGATATAGCTCATTCGGGAAAACAAATGCACATTGATATTGACAGCTATATTAATGGCAATCATTAACAGTAACTGATTCAAATTGCAGGTGATTGGAAAATCGCCTGCAATTTTTGATATATAAAGATTGAACAGGAAATAAAAAAATGGATATAAATGAAAAACTTGCCAATGTAGTGAATCGCTATAATGAATTAGAAGCTCTTATTGCCGAACCAGGAGTTTCTCCGGATAGTTTAGTGAAAATGAATAAGGAATTAGCCGGTTTAGCTCCGGTTGTAGAAACTATTAACGAATATAATCAAATGAAAAAAAGCTTAGCAGAGGCTAAGGATATTATGGAAGATACTTCCATGGATAAAGAAATGAAAGAGTTGGCCGAGGCAGAATATTATGAACTGAAAAATCAACTTCCGGAAAAAGAAAAATCTATAAAAATTTTGTTGTTGCCCAAAGATGCAGACGATGAAAAAAATGCCATTTTGGAGGTGCGAGCCGGAACCGGAGGTGATGAGGCAGCTCTTTTTGCGGCTGATTTGTTTGAAATGTATCAACGATATGCCGAGACTCAAGGGTGGAAATTCGAATTTATGGATGCATCGGAAAATGAATTAGGCGGTTATAAAGAGGCTACGGCATCAATATCAGGCAAGGGAGTATTTGCTAAATTAAAATTCGAATCGGGAGCTCACAGAGTACAGCGTGTTCCGGTGACCGAAAGTCAAGGAAGGGTACATACATCTGCTGCTACGGTTGCAGTTTTGCCGGAAATCGAAGAAGTTGATATTTATATAAATCCGGCAGATGTTAAAATGGAGGCCTTTCGTTCATCGGGAGCCGGCGGACAAAAGGTCAATAAAACCAGTTCAGCCGTACGTCTGACTCATATTCCTTCCGGCATAGTAGTAGAATCGCAAGAAGAACGTTCGCAATTTAAGAATCGTGATAACGCTATGAGAAAATTACGTGCTAAGCTATATAATGCTCAAAAAGAGGCGGCTGATTCAGCTTATGCCGAAGCTCGTAAACAGCAAGTGGGCAGCGGCGATAGATCAGAGAGAATAAGAACTTATAATTTTCCTCAAGGAAGAGTTACCGATCATCGCATAAACCTGACACTATATAAACTGGATGAAGTAATGCACGGAGGTGCTTTAGGAGAAATTATTGATGCTTTGATTGCTGATGACCAAGCACAAAAATTGGCAAGTTTGGAGTAATTTTTTTTACGAAATCACCAAATTTTTCATTGTGATATTTAAGTAAATCGTTTATGATGACGTTTATCAAATGCGATTTAAGGATAAAGAGTGGAACCGAAATATATACCTTTGAGAGTGCATACGGCTTATTCATTGTCGGAAGGGGCAATGAAAGTTCCTGCTTTGGTTAATCGATTGAAAGAGATGAAAATTCCTGCCTTTGCTATGACGGATACGGCTAATATGTTCGGCGGCAAGGCAGTATCAAAATTTGCTGCAGATGCAGGCATTAAACCTATTCTGGGTTGTCAATTTTATTTGCGAAATCCCGATGCCGATGATTTGTTAAAATCCAAAGGTATGAATATTGAGCCTGATAAGATTATCATTTTGGTAATGAATGAGACAGGCTATATGAATATCATGCATTTGATGAAATTGTCTTATTTGGATAATCCAAACAGCACAGAGAAACCTTATCTGCGTATGAGTGATTTGAAAGAAAACAGCTTAGGTTTAATTGCTTTATCCGGCGGAGTAGAAGGACAAATCGGCAGATTATTGCTTGAAAATCGTATCAATGAAGCCAAAGAAACGGCTGTTAAATTAAAATCAATATTCGGCGATCGTTTTTATATGGAAATTTCCAGATTGGGAACGGATACAGAGGCAAAAACCGAAGAGAATTTTATTAATTTGGCTTATGAGTTGGATATTCCTTTGGTTGCCACCAATGAAGCATTCTTTTTTGATGAAGAAATGTATGAGGCTCATGATGTTTTGGTTTGTATTGCGGCGGCCGAAGTTTTAAGTAATGAGAATCGAAAACGTTTTTCCGTTAACAATCGTCTACGTTCCGAAGAAGAAATGGTCAAAGTATTTGAAGATTTGCCCGAGGCATTGCAAAATACCGTTACAATCGCTAAAAGATGCAATTATCTATCCAAAAAAGTTCAACCTTTATTGCCCATATTTATATGCCCAGATGGCATGACACAAGATGAATATATTACAAAACGTGCTTATGACGGACTGAAAGGACGTATGGAAAAGCATGTTTATTTTCAAGGTATGAGCGAAGAACAAAAGCAAGAAATTGATAAAAAATATTATGAACGCTTGGAATATGAACTCAGCGTTATAAAAAAAATGGGATTTCCGGGATATTTTTTAATAGTTTCCGACTTTATAACCTGGTCTAAGAATAACGGAGTTCCGGTCGGACCAGGAAGAGGATCGGGAGCAGGCTCCATTGTTGCTTGGTCTTTGCATATTACCGAACTGGATCCGATTAAACTTGATTTACTCTTTGAACGTTTCTTAAATCCCGATCGCGTTAATATGCCGGATTTTGATGTCGATTTTTGCCAAGAGAATCGTTATAAAACAATTGAGTATGTACAAAACAAATACGGTGCAGATAAGGTTGCACAAATTATAACTTACGGCAAACTGCAATCAAAAGCGGTCATCCGTGATGTAGCAAGAGTCATGGGTTTACCTTACAGTCAGGCTGATAAAATATCCAAAATGATACCACCTCCTGTACAAGGAAAAAATCCCACCTTACAAGAGGCACTTGAGCGAGTTCCGGAATTAGAACAAATGCGGGTAGAAGATCCGCAAATTAACAAGTTGTTTGATATTGCGATGAAATTGGAAGGACTATATCGCAATTCCGGTATGCACGCGGCAGGGGTGGTAATAGGCGATCGACCTTTGGAAAAACTTGTTCCGTTGTACAAGGATCCTCGGGCTGATATGCCGGTTACACAATATGATATGAAATTTGTAGAAGAAACCGGATTGATAAAATTTGACTTCTTGGGCTTAAAAACGCTTACGGTAATTAAAAAGGCTGTCGATTGGATTAAAATAAGCCGCGGTATAGATTTGAATGTTGATGAATTGCCGTTAGATGATAAAGAGACTTATGAAATGTTGCAAAGAGGCGATACGGCGGCGGTTTTTCAATTTGAATCTCCGGGAATGCAAGATGTTCATCGCCAGATAAAACCTGACCGATTTGAAGATTTAATCGCTATTGTTTCGTTATATCGTCCGGGACCGATGGACAATATACCTACTTATATTAAGCGTAAACACGGTGAAGAAGAAATAACTTATCTCCATCCCGATTTAGCACCAATACTTGATGAGACTTACGGGATTATGGTTTATCAGGAACAAGTTATGAAAATTGCTCAAGTGTTGGGAGGATATACGTTAGGACAAGCCGATAAATTGCGCAAAGTTATGGGTAAAAAAATGCGTGATGAAATACCTAAGCAACGGGCAATGTTTGTTGAAGGGGCACTAAAGAAAGGAATCGAGGAAAAAACCGCTACCCAAATTTTTGACCAGATGGAAAAATTTGCTTCTTACGGCTTTAATAAGTCGCATGCGGCAGCCTATTCGCTGATATCGTTCCAAACCGCTTATCTGAAAGCACATTATCCGGTTGAATTTATGTGTGCCATTATGTCTTTGGATATGACCAACGGAGATAAGTTGCTGTCTTATAAAGAAGATTGCCGTAAGATGGGATTTAAAGTTTTGCCGCCGGATATAAATAATTCATTGGCAGAATTTGCCGTGGAAAACGGAAATATTCGCTATGCTTTAGCTGCAGTTAAATCAGTCGGTGCAGCAAATATGGAAATGATTGTCAAAGAAAGAAACAAAAACGGAAAATTTAAGGATATATCAGATTTTATTAACCGCATTGATGCAAAGCAAATTAACAGACGGCAAATAGAACAGCTGATTAAGGCCGGTGCCTTTGATTGTTTGGACAAATCGCGCGGAAAGTTGATGGCTAATTTAGATTTGATTATATCAAACATAGTCTCAACAACCGATATGAAAAACAGCTCTCAAGCGTCGCTTTTCGGTGTTGAAGAGTTGACTTCAAAAATAACTTTAGCGGAAAAACCTGATTGGCCGGAACTGGAAAAATTACAGCAAGAAGCAGATGCCATAGGGTTTTACTTATCGGCTCATCCTTTAGATGGCTATCGTACCGGAATGGAACGTATCGGAGTTAAAAAATATTCAGAAGTGGCTCAAGGACTTAAAGTCGGCGATAATCTGCATTGCAAATTTGCAGGATGTGTTACCAATTTTCAAAAGAGAATATCGAAAAACGGCAACAAATTTGCCTTTTTGGGATTATCTGACGGAATATCAAATTTTGAAGGAATTTTATTCTCCGAAGGATTGAGTAAATATGAGAGCATTATTAATTCAGGGCAACCGCTGTTAGTTAATGCAACTTTAACCAAAAAAGAAGAAAATGATAACTCCCGAATATTAATTAACACGGTTGAATTATTAGATAGTGCAATTGCCGAAGTTACTAACGGATTAAATATATACATTAACGATTTGAGTGCAGCTAGCGGATTAAAACAAATTTTGCAAAAAGATCGTAATGGTAAAAATAAAATTTATATTATTCCCATGGATAAAAATTGGGATATAAGAATTGTATTAAAAGGAGGATTTGCTCTATACGGTGATGTAATGGCGCAAATAAGGAATCTGCCGGGTGTGGCTAAAATAGAGGAATTGTAAGATGGATAAAGATAAGATAAATTTGCCGATTTTTAAATTATTGTTCGAAGATTTCAATTTATTATTACAAGCAAACCGCTATGCGTGGGGGTTGATTGCTTTGTTTGCTTTGGTGGAAACTTTGCTTTTTGCACTAAGCGGTAATTTGGTATTTTGTATAAGCAGTTCTTACAGAACAATGGGATTTTGCAACAGTAACGTTATTGTTTTTGTGATATTAAGGTTATTGGTATTGTTATGTGAATGTATGTTCGTGCGAAACTGGACAGATATTTCTTTAAGCAATGAGAAAATCAATCTGAAAAAAATTTTTAGTCCCGATAAAAGAGATTTAAGAGTATTAGGTATATTTTTATGCTACGGACTAACCTTATTGGCGGCAGCTTTGTCGTTTTATTTGTTATATATCAGAGTACCTGATCCAGATTGGAGAATCGAAATAATTTATTTTACGGCAGTAGCTTGGGGGCTTTTATTGCCGGTGGTAGTAATGCGATTAAGCTGTTATTTGGCGGCTGCTGCCATGAAAACCAAATTACCAAAATTGTCTGAAGTATGGAACAAGACAAGCGGCAACTCCGGTAAAATTCTGGGAGGTGTGGCAATATTGGTTTTTGTAGGGTTATTTGTATTAACACAATTAACCAGCTTCGTTGAACAATCGGGCGAAATTGTTTCATCCTTACAAGCTTGGTCAATCGAATATATATTTAACTTTATTAAGTTAAGCGGGATTGCTTTATTAATAAATTTTTGTTATGTTCAATATAACCTTTTATTTAGGAGTGATGAAAATGAACGAAAAAATTAAAATGCCTTTTTGGGAAACTTTAAGACGCACATTTGCTTATGTGTGGAATGACAGAAAGATATTAATGTTCGTATTGCCGATATTAATAGCATTTCTTGTTTTGAAGTTTGTACTGTCCCAGACGTCCACATGTGATCCGACCGCAGAAAATTGTAATGATTGGCGGAGTTTGACCTTATCGATAGCGATGATTGTTATGAATATCGCTATAATAATCAATTATTGCCGCAGAATTGTTTTGAAAGAAGAACCTAATTTCACCGGCAAAAAATTTTGGAAGAGTGCTGTATTTTATTTTGTCGCGTCTCTAATTTATTTCTTATCTGTTTTGTTACCATTGGTAATATTGCTACTTTCAGCGGCAACAATAATACAATTAATAACAACGGTTGATGCTGCCACATTCGCAAATTCAATAGCTTGGGGATTGTTATTACTTTATGTGATTGTATTTATCGAGTTTGTTTTGTTGGCCCCATTGTTGTTATGGTTTCCGAGTATTGCGGTGGAAGATTACAAAATGTTGAGTTTGAAAAAATTGTTCAGATTGACCAAGGGTAATCATAATCGGTTGTTTTGGGGATTGTTTGTTACTAATATCCCGTTGTTTGTGCTTTTGGTTGTTATAATATTAGCGGCAGAGGCTATTTTCGGCGTGGATAACCTACGTGACAACAATTTATTATGGTTGTTGGGTATTGTGGTACAAGTGCTTAATACTTGCTTGAAAGGCTCTTATTACGCTCACACTTATCAATTTTTCAAATTTGTTGAGAAAAAAGAAAAAGCCTAGCAATTATAAGGATATTTTATAAAAAAGCACCTTTAAGAGGTGCTTTTTTATAGTATGTTGCAGGTCAGCCTAATTTTTGTTTGAGCAACTGATTAACCACCGCCGGATTGGCTTTGCCGGAAGAGGCTTTCATCACTTGACCGACAAACCAGCCCATCAGATTAACCTTACCGGCTTTATAAGCGGCAACATTATCCGGATTGGACGATAAGATATCATCAACAATTTTTTCAATTGCCGAAGTATCGGTTACTTGTTTCAAGCCTTTTTCTTCAACAATTTTCTCCGGTGCGTCGCCGGTTTGCGCCATAAGCACAAATACATCTTTGGCGGTTTTACCATTAATAACATTTTGGCTGACCAATTCCACCAAAGCACCCAAATTTTGCGCTGAAATCGGTGACTCGCTTAAGCTCAATTTTTTTTCGTTCAACATAGCGAAGAAATCGCCCATCAGCCAGTTGGCTACTTTTTTAGCATCATGCCCTTGGGCAGCCGTTTCAAAAAAGGCGGCAGTTTCTTTATCTTCGCAAATAACTTCGGCATCATAAGGAGTAAGACCTAACTTCTCGACAAAGCGTTTTTTCTTTTCATCGGGCAATTCAGGCATTTCTGATTTTACTTTGTTGATATATTCGTCACTCAATTCCAAAGGCAACAAATCCGGCTCGGGAAAATAACGATAATCATCGGCAAATTCTTTTTTGCGCAAAAATTCCGTTACACCCTTAACCGCGTCAAATTTACGGGTTTGCTGTTCCATAACCTCGCCATTATCATAAAGATCTAACTGACGTTTGGCTTCGTATTCAATCGCCTGCATGGCAAACTTGACCGAGTTGACGTTTTTCATCTCAGCGCGAGGACGTAAATCAGTTTCGCCGACTTTACGAATCGACACACTGGCGTCACAACGCATGGAGCCTTCGTCCATATTGCCATCACAAGTTCCCAAATAACGGACAATTGAACGCAGTTTTTTCAAAAAAGCTCCGGCTTCTTCCGGCGAACGAAAGTCCGGCTTGGTGACCAATTCCATTAATCCGACACCGCAACGATTAAAATCAATAAAAGTTTTGGTCGGGGAAATATCATGGATTGATTTGGCGGCATCTTGCTCGATATGGATACGCTCAATACCGATTTCTTTTTTGCTGCCGTCTTCTAAAGTTATTTCAACCTTACCCTCACCTACCAACGGAAATTTGTCTTGAGTTATTTGATAACCTTGCGGCAAATCGGCATAAAAATAATTCTTGCGAGCAAAAGCCGAGTGTTTGTTAATATGGCAATTTAAGGCTAATCCGGTTTTAACTGCCTGATGAACACACTCTTCATTTAAGACAGGTAACATTCCCGGCATACCGGCATCAACAAACGATACATTTTCGTTAACATCCGAACCGTATTGGGTGGAAGCTCCGGAATAAATTTTAGACTTGGAAATAATTTGGCAGTGAATTTCCAGACCGCAAACAATTTCCCAATCAGCATCTTTGCCTTTTAAAATCATCGCTGTCATCTTATTTATCTCCCTTAAATCCAACCTGTTTTTCCAAAGCCGAGGCTGCTTCAAATACTCTTTGTTCATCAAAGGGCTGTCCGATTATTTGCATACCCAGAGGTAAACCTTGCGAGTTTAAACCGATCGGCAAGCTCATTGCCGGCAAGCCGGCCAAAGATATTGAAACAGTAAACAAGTCGTTGAGCCACATATTAATCGGATTATCCTTCATGGTTTTGTCGCCAATGGCAAAGGCAGCTCCGGTGGTGGTCGGTGTCAGAATAACATCGCATTTTTTAAAAGCCTCGATAAAATCGTTGCGAATCAAGCGGCGAACTTTTTGAGCTTTAATAAAATAGGCATCATAATATCCGGCTGATAATACATAAGTTCCTATCATTATACGACGCTTGACTTCTGCACCGAATCCGGCTGTGCGGGAATTGATATACATTTCATCCAAAGTGTTACCGTCAACTCTGACACCATAACGCAAGCCGTCATAGCGAGCCAAATTGCTTGAGGCTTCGGCCGGAGCAATAATGTAGTAAGTTGCCAAAGCATATTTGGAATGAGGCAGAGAAATATTAACGATTTCAGCTCCCCTGTCTTTTAACATCGCGGTGGCTTTATCCCAATATGCCGCGACTTCATCATTCAAGCCGTCAATACGATATTCTTGCGGAATACCGATTTTCATCCCCTTAATATTGCCGCTCAAAAATTTGGTAAAATCAGGAACTTCTTTATTTTCCGAAGTGGAATCTTTGGCGTCATATCCTGCCATATTTTTGAGCATAATTGCACAATCTTCAACCGTTTTGGCAATCGGTCCGGCCTGATCCAGTGATGAGGCAAATGCCATAATTCCATAACGAGAGCAACGACCGTAAGTCGGCTTGATTCCGACCACACCGCAAAATGAAGCCGGCTGACGAATCGAACCACCGGTATCGGTGCCGGTTGCCGCCATGCACATATCAGCCGCAACGGCTGCTGCCGAGCCACCGGAAGATCCGCCGGGAGTTAAAGGAACGTCTTTGCTCCACGGGTTAATTACCGGCCCGAAACAAGAAGTTTCGTTACTGCCGCCCATAGCAAACTCATCCATATTTAATTTGCCTAAAAATACCGCTCCGGCATTAAGCAAATTTTGGCTGACGGTCGACTCATAAGGCGGAACAAAGTTCTTTATAATACCGGAGCAAGCAGTTGTCGGAATACCTTTGGTACAGAACAAATCTTTAATACCTAAAGGAATACCGGTTAAATCTTTAGCCTCACCACGGTTGATTGCTTCTTGCGATGCTTCGGCTTGTTTCAAAGCATTATCCGGAGTTTCGCAAACATATGCATTTAAATTGCGCTTGGCTTCCATATTGGTGATATAAGCTTGAGTTAATTCTTGAGCCGAAAACTCTTTTTTATCCAATCCGGTACGAGCCTGTGCAATAGTCAATTTGGTTAAATCAGTCATAATACATCCTCTTATTCAACAACCTTAGGCACAGCAAAATAGCCATATTCTTTCATCGGAGCGTTAGCCAAAACCTCGGCTGACTTATTCCCATCGGTAACTTCATCTTTACGTAAAGCTATATTGTTTTGATTGACCGATACAAGCGGTTCTATACCATCGGTATTAACTTCTTTGAGTTGATCAACCCAACTTAAAATTTTGACAAACTCATCTTTGGTGCTTTCAACCTTATCATCATCTATTTTCAGACGTGATAAGAAAGTAATTTTTTTAACTGTTTGCTCATCCATTATTCTATTCCTTCTTTCAGTACTTCGGCATTTGCTGCGGCATGTTTCATTTTTATCATGCCTTGTGCGTGATAACCGCAATCGACGTGAATAATTTCGGCAGTTATTGATTTGCCGCAATCAGATAACAAGCCTAAAGCGGCTTGTCCGACCTCTTCCGGTGTTACGTTACGTTCCAGAGCTGAATTTAGTTCATTCCAATGCAACATCTTTCTGAAATCGCCGATACCGGAAGCAGCGAGAGTTTTAATCGGTCCGGCGGAAATGGCGTTGACTCGGACGCCTTGTTCACCCAAATCAAAAGCGGCATAACGCACGGCAGCTTCAAGAGCCGCTTTGGCAACACCCATAACATTATAATTGGGCAGATATTTTTCCGATCCCATATAAGTCAAAGTAAGAATCGCACCGCCATCTTTCATCAGAGGCGAAGCCAGTTTGCAAGCCTCCAAAAACGAAAAACAAGATATGTCCATAGTCATGGCAAAGTTATCGCGAGTGGTGTCAATGGTGCGTCCGCGTAATTGATTTTTGTCGGAAAAAGCAATGGCATGAACCAAAAAATCTAATTTACCCCATTTTTGAGCAATCTCGTTAAAGCATTTTTCCATACTTTCGGAAGAAGTAACATCACACTGCAAAAGCAAAGGCTCTTTATTTAATTGTAAAGAAAGCGGTTTAACTCTTTTTTCCATAACCTCATTTTGATAAGAAATTGCCAACTGTGCACCTTGAGCGTTAAGTGCTTGAGCAATACCCCAAGCAATTGACTTGTCATTAGCCAGCCCCATTATCAGACCGCGTTTGCCTTCCATCAATAAATTACTCATATCTTTCTCCATATTTTACAATACACAAAGCAAATTTTGTTTGCTTGCAATATATCATATTTTTTTATAGACTTCTGGCTGAAAAGTAAACTATTTTTTTTCGATTAGGACACAAATATGACCTTTAATTGGAATACATTTACAAAAAAAACAAGCAACTTGAGAAATTTTATAGCTTTTTTGCGATCAAGAATTCAAACGGATAATATTTTAAGAGTAGCTTCTTCGCTGAGTTATACTTCATTGATTGCTTTGGTGCCGTTTATTGCTATCGGATTGGCTATATTTTCGGCTTTTCCGGTGTTTAGTGATATGAGAATGCAATTACAGGAAACTTTGGTGCATAATTTAGTGCCTTCAATCGGACATGAGGTGTCGGTTTATATCAACGAATTTGTTTCGGCAACCGCAAAATTGACAACCGTCGGGGTTATCGGTATTGCAATAACGGCGGTATTGCTGCTGTCGACAATCGAAAACTCTTTCAATTATATATTTAAGGTTTATAAACCGCGCAGTATTAAAACCAAAATAACACTTTATTGGACAGTTATAACTTTGGGACCTTTATTATATGGTGCTGGATTTTCAATGCGCGGTTATTTTTTCGCTCTGCAAAAGTTTATGCCGGAAGATTTGGGCGGTAATTATTTGTTGAATGCCCTACCGACTTTATTTACCTTATTGGCTTTGATGATGATGTATATTTTGGTACCGAATAAGAAAGTGCGTTTTTTGAATGCCTTTTGGGGAGCTTTTTGCGCTTTGATAGGGTTTTATATAATGCGAAAGTTCTTCGGAACATTTATTGCTTCATCGGTTGCTTATACCACCCTCTACGGAGCGTTGGCGGCAATTCCGCTGTTGTTGGTATGGCTGTATTTGAATTGGGCGGTAGTTATTTTCGGAGCAGCGGTAACGGCGGCACTAGATGAATATAGCGAAGAAAAAAATATAGCAAAATCAAATAATAAACAAGAAAAATCATTAAAAACAAAAAAAGTTCTTGCAAAAAGAACATAAATAGAACATTATAGATGTCAGTTAATCATTTTGTAACTAATAACGGAGTTGAAATATGGATAAGGATAAGGCACTTGATGCAGCTTTGAGCCAGATTGAAAAAGCATTTGGCAAAGGATCAATTATGAGAATGGGACAAGATAATGCCCATGTGGATATTGAAGCGGTGCAGACCGGATCGTTGGGTTTGGACATGGCTTTGGGAATCGGCGGTTTGCCTAAAGGTCGTATTGTTGAAATTTACGGACCTGAGAGTTCGGGTAAGACAACTTTAGCTTTGAGTGTGATTGCACAAAGCCAAAAGAACGGCGGTACTTGTGCTTTTATTGATGCAGAGCATGCACTTGATCCTTCTTATGCAAAAAAGATCGGGGTTGATTTGGATAATTTGCTGATTTCACAACCCGATGCCGGTGAACAAGCTTTGGAAATTGCTGATACTTTAGTGCGATCAGGGGCTATTGATGTATTGGTAGTTGACTCGGTAGCAGCTTTGGTTCCTAAGGCTGAATTGGAAGGTGAGATGGGCGACTCTCATATGGGATTGCAAGCCCGTTTGATGAGTCAGGCTTTACGCAAACTGACATCCACGATTGCTCGCTCTAATACTTTGGTTATTTTTATCAATCAAATTCGTATGAAAATCGGAGTTATGTTTGGCAATCCCGAGACCACTACCGGTGGTAATGCATTGAAGTTTTATGCTTCGGTACGTATGGATATTCGCAGTATCGGTAAAATCAAAGATAAAGAAGACATTATCGGTACACAAACAAGAGTTAAAGTGGTTAAGAACAAGGTGGCTCCTCCGTTCAAGGTTGTGGATTTTGATATTATGTATGGTGAAGGTATTTCCAAAACCGGCGAAATCGTTGATTTGGGTGTCAAAGCGGATATAATTGAAAAGTCGGGAGCATGGTTTTCATATAACGGCGATAAAATCGGACAAGGTCGGGAAAATGCCAAGACATTTTTGCGTGAACATCCCGATATTATGGCAGAAATCGAAAAGAAAATTCGTGCTGATGCCGGACATTTAAGTGCGGAAATGATTGGCGGGGACAGCGATGCTGCTGTTGACGATGATTAGTTATTACTAAGATTCAGACAAAATCCCTCAGATAATTTACCTGAGGGATTTTATTTATAAAAAAATGCTTGTCATTGAGGTAGGGAATTTGAAAGCAAATGGTTATGAAGATCAGACTAATAATATACCCATGCTATAACATTAGTATTATCAGTTTTATTACATTCATTACTTGCTGTTCCTAAGCTTATCGGCAGATCGGTGGTAGTATGCGAAGAAGCATCATTTATTTTTATACCCATCAAACCATCAGTACCCCAATCGGCTGAGGCCAAAGAACGACATGCATCATTACTGAGCCCCTCCATTTGAATGCCAAAGTAAGTCGAGCCAGATTCTATGTCGCCGCAAGCATTATTATTGGAACTGCTACAATCACTGATTTTAACCTCGCCACCGAAAGTATTGTATAATTTAGATGCACTGGAACTGCTGTACATATCGCTCGGAGCTAAGTTCCATTGAATGGCATTGGTAGCACTTAATTCACCATAGGTTGGAGAAGTGGCATAAGCAGTACGAATGTTCATTAACAAAATGGTAATTTGATCTTGTGCTTTGGTTAATTTATACTTTGCCATCGCTTTAGAATAGCCGGAAATACCTCCGACTGACAAAACACCGATAATTGCTAACACACCCAACATTTCAATCATGGATCGACCGAATTGGTTGTCTTTATTTAACATTATCATGCTTTTTTCCTTCTGTTACAAGTCGTTTTATAATTTAATACTACTATATCTAAAAGCTTAAAACAACTATTGCTTCGGTTATATCTGTTTAATTGTAATGCTAAAGCGCTTAAATTTTAGTTAATAGGTTAATAAATTAACTGACTAATGCACTAAAAGTTGCTTCTGAGACCAATTTGTCGCCGACAAAGGCTTCAGCCTCAAAAACATATACTTTGCCATGAGATTTAACTTTTTTAGCGTACATTCTCAATTGGCAATCCGGTACAACCATCTGTCGAAACTTAACCTTGTCTATTGACATAAAAAATACTTGAGTGGGACGTTCCGGACCATCTTGCAAAAATTCATTAACGATACAGCCGGCTGTTTGAGCCATAGCCTCGATTTGCAGAACTCCGGGCATTATCGGATTACCGGGAAAATGGCCACGGAAAAAATCCATATCTCGGGTTATGTTTTTGTAACCGATACCCTCTTCACCTCTTTTGATGATTTCGATTGTATCCACCCAAAGAAACGGATCACGATGCGGCAACAGCCGCAATATATCGTCGCGATTATAAACTTTCATAATAACCTCTATTTTTTAAGTAACTTTTGGATATAGGCTGCTTGTTTCATAAAGTCACGAGCACCGATAGCAGGTGTACCCATTACAGTTGTGCCGGATTCAATGTTTTTCATAACACCGGACTGAGCACCTATTTGTGCCATATCACCAATTTCAAGATGATCAGCAAATCCGGCCTGCCCGCCGGCGACCACATAATTACCCAAAGAACAACTGCCGGCAACACCTACTTGTGCTACCAAAATACAACCACGCCCCAATTTATCATTATGGGCAACTTGTACCAAATTATCAATTCGGCAACCATCGCCGATAACGGTATCGTCTAAAGCCCCCCTATCAACACAACTGTTGGCTCCTATTTCGACATCATTGCCGATAATAACGCGCCCTAGTTGAGGAATACGCTCGTGCCGTCCATTGACAGTTTGAAAACCGAAACCATCCCAACCGATGCGTGCACCGCCGTATATATATACATTATTACCAATTATAGCGTGCATAACATTAGCGTTGGCACCGATACGACAAGAGTTGCCCAACACACAATTATCTCCGATAGTACAGTTAGGCTCAAGGTAGCAATTATCGCCGATTGTGACATTGTCACCGACAACAGCATTGGCTCCGATATAACAATCTTTGCCTATCTTGGCACTGGGAGATATTGCCGCCGAAGGATGAACTCCTGCCGGTTGCAAAACTTCCTCATACATAAAACGATTGAGTTTTACAAAAGCATCATGAGGATTTTCGCAGGTCAGAATAATTACCCCTTGAGGAATCAGACTGACAAAGGCCGGAGAGGTAACACAGGCAGTCGTTTTTATTGAAGCGGCCAACTCTTTTTTCTTACGATCGAAGAAAAAGCAAATTTCTCCTTCTTTGCCGCTATATATGCTGGCAATATCATTAATCATTACTTCAGATTTACCGCTATCGCTCAAAGAAGCATCACAAACTGAAGCTATTTTCGCTAAAGAAAACGGTCCCTTATTCTTATAAAAACGACTGTCTATCATCAATATTCCCCAAATTACAAACGAGTACCAAAGTTCAAACGAAATACCTCGGTTTCATCATACTTTTCTTTGACAACAGGGAAGCCGAAGTCAACATCGATTTGTCCCATAGGTGATAACCATTGGAAGCCGAAACCGACAGCAACACGAGGTTTATCAGAGTAGTAAACATCATCAGTATTAATACCATCAGGTTTGCCTAAAGCTCCGACATCGGTAAATACGTGACCGGTTATACCGACTTCATCCAACCCAATCGGAAAACTAAATTCGGCTCCGGTATAAACCATCCAATTGCCGCCTAAAGCATCTTTGGTATATTTATCGCGAGCTCCGATACCGCCGACATCAAAGCCACGCATGGTGTTACCGCCTAAGAAATAGCGATTTGCCAAACGAACCGGTTTACCAGAATAACCTTCAATGTATCCGGCATTAGCAAAGAATTTGAAAGTGTAGTAATCCATCATGGTGTAGTACCAATAGGCTTTACCATCAAATTTATAATACTTTTCATCTCCGCCAAGTCCGGCAACATCTGTTCCACCCATTAAGAAATAACCGTTACGGGTAAAGTTTGCCGAATCGCGTTTGTCATACACAAAACTGGTACCAACCGATGAACCGGTATATTCTCCCTCTTCGGCTTTAATATATTTAGAAGCATATTGCCCAACCGAAGTGATTTCATCTTTTTTCAAAGTGTAGCGCAATTGCTGCGATAAATCATCAGTATAATTCCAACCGGTACGCAGACGACCACCGGTAGTGCGACTATCGTATGAACTCTCATCCTGATAATCCTGACGTGAGTGGAACAAATCAAAACCGGCACGCAAGCGGCGATCTAAGAAATAAGGTTCGGTAAAGCTGAAATCAAAATCTTGTGATTTTTGCGAAACAGCAACATCTACACCGATTTGCTGACCGGCACCGCGGAAGTTGTTTTCGGTAACTCCGGCACGAGCCAAAGCACCGTTAACCGTTGAAAAACCTACACCGACATTGAAATATCCGGTTGATTTTTCTTTAACATCAATATCTAAATCAGCACGATTGCCGTCTTTGGCGGAAGTGCTGACGTCAACTTTTTCAAAGTAATCAAGATTTTCTAAATTACGGCGGGAATCTTTGATTTTTGAAGCATTAAAAGCATCACCTTCATTCAAGCGCAATTCGCGGCGGATAACTTTATCTTGGGTACGGGTATTGCCGTGAACATTAATTCGGTCAACAAAGAATCGTTCACCCTCTTTAATATGGAAAGTAATATCTGCTTCGCCGACTGCCGCCCGACGATTAACATCCGGAACAACTTCAACAAAAGCAAAACCTCTTTTACCCAATTCATCAGTCATGGCTGTAATACTTTTATCAATGTTATCAGAGCTGTAAATATCCCCTTCTTCAACTTCTAAAACATTATAAAATTCATCAGCATTAACATCGTTGATATCTGAAACAATTTTTATATCGTTCAAAGTATATTTTTGACCCTCATCAACAACAAAAGTCAAAGTGAAAGATTTTTTATTAGGACTGAGCTCGGCAACATTGGAAAGTACGCGAAAATCAGCATAGCCTTTTTTATGATAAAAACGGCGCAATAATTCTTTATCGTATTCAGCCTTCTCCGCATCATAATTTTCTGAAGAAGAAAACAGGCGATACCAACGACTTTCTTTGCTCATTATGACTTCTTGCAACTCTTTTGAAGAATAATGTTCATTACCGATAAAGTTAATTTTGTCAATAACCGCTGATGGACCTTCATCAATGTTGAATATTAAATCAACCCGATTTTGATCACGGCGAATAATTTCAGGATTAACCACCGCAGCATAACGACCGGAGCGACGATATACCTCCATAATACGGCGAACATCTTCTTGAACTTTGGCGCGAGAATAAGTAGAACGAGGAGCCAGACGAACCTCAGATTTTAACATTTCATCGTCAACTTTATCGTTACCATCAAACAGCACTTGTGAAATAATAGGATTTTCCGAAACGTGAATTCTCATAATATTGTTACTATCAACGTTTATGGAAACGTCTTCAAACATACCGGTTGAATAAAGATTTTTCAAGGCGGCATTCATGGCTTCATCAGTAGTTTTACTACCGGCTTTGATGTTGACATAGGATAAAACCGTTTCAGGTTCAACCCTCTCAATACCATCAACCTTAATATCTTTAACATAAACCGAAGATGCTAAAACACTGGTTGAGGCCATTAAGCAACCGATAAAACTTCCAACAACTATTTTTTTCATTTTTTTACTCCACTAAAGTCAAAGAATTATTGCAAAGAAAACCATCGTTTAATCAGATGGATAATGTCGTTATAGGTAGCAAAAAGCATTAAAGCAATCAATAACCCAAAACCAAATCTGAAAACATATTCTTTAGCTTTCTCGTTAATCTCGCGTCCTAATAATATTTCGATGATAAAAATCACCACATGTCCACCATCCAACAAAGGAATCGGAAACAGATTTATCAATCCTAGATTGATTGATAATAACGCGGTAAATACCAATAAATCAATCCATGATTTTGTTTTTGATATATCACCGCTCATTTCGGCTATACGGACTATTCCGCCCAAATCTTCGGTACCACGTGTACCGGAAAGCATTTGGGCTACTCCGCGTAAAGTTACCTCGGTAATACGCCAAGTTTCGCTTAATGCTTCTTTAGCAGCTTCGATCACCGACATCTTGGTCGGGCTGATTTCCACCAAATTAACCGAAGTTACCCCTACCATCGGACGTGTCGACTTTACACCACTTTTTTCATCCTCAATAAACTTGAGATGAACATCAATATTCATTACTTTATCGCCACGCTTTAGTTTAATTGCAGCAATACCAGAAGTGTTCATTTCAATTTCCTGACGAAACTCTTGAAATGTGTTTACGTCGCGTCCATCAACACTTAGAATACGGTCTTGCGGCAAGATACCGGCTTCCTGAGCGGCGCTATTTTCCACAACAGTACCAATGACCGGAGGAAATTCCATTTTTCCCACAATGGTAAAAATACCAAAAAACACCAAAATGGCAAAAAGATAATTAAATCCCGGTCCGCCGATAACTATGGCCAATTTCTTAAAAGGATTTTGGTAAGCAAAAGCATATTTCTTATCTTCTTCGGACAGTTCGTCAGCTTTGTTGGAAGCTGATGAGGCATCGCCATCGCCTAAAAATTTGCAATATCCACCCAAAGGAACTGCCGATATTTTCCACAAAGTGCCGGACTTGTCGCGTTTTCCCCACAACATTTTGCCAAAACCGAGCGAAAATTCTTCAACCTTAACTCCGCATAGTTTGGCAACCAAATAATGTCCGAACTCGTGAACAAAAACTAATATTCCGAGAACTACTAAAAACGGAACAACATAATATAAAATATTCCAAAGCCAATTCATTTGTTTATCCTAACTAAAAGCTACCGTTAAAATTTTAAGCAGTCCGTAAGCAAAAGGAGCAGCAAAAATCAGCCCGTCAATTCGGTCAAATATTCCCCCATGTCCGGGAATAAGATTGCTGGAGTCTTTGAGCTGTAAACGACGTTTGATGGCTGACTCGATAAGATCGCCGATTTGGGCAATAATGGTAAGGATACCGGCCAAAATTACGGCATTAGCCATATATTTTTCGCCACCGAAAAAGTGACAAGCACACATGCTGACCACAACCGCCAATAACATGCCGCCAAATAATCCGGCCCAAGTTTTATTGGGGGAAATTTTCGGAGCTAATTTCGGTCCGCGTAATGCTGTGCCGAATAAATAACCGCCGATATCGACACACCATACCAAAAACATATACCATAAAACCACACCGGCACCATAACTGTCGTATAAAGCAACTATTGAGGCAATGCCGATTGAGATGTAAGGAATACCCAAAACTCTTAGGAAACAATGATTCTCTTTGCGGCAACAGGCAAATCCCAATATACTTAAAAATATTATAACGCCTAAAGCTACATTTATTGAAGGTATCAGAATAGCTATTGCTGCCGTAAACAAATAAGCAAGTGACAAGAATTGCTCACTTTTGCCTTTGAGCATATTAGCCCATTCCCAAGACAACAACACTGCTGCCGTCATTGCCAACAGAGATACAGATGTCCGACCGGCTAATATACAACCGACGACTATCGGCACCAATACAAGAGTTGTAATAAGTCTTTTAACAAAAGAATTCATCTTAGACTTTGCCATAACGTCGCTCCCTAGTCTGATACTGGTTGATAATATCTTTTAATTCATCGACCGAAAAATCCGGCCATAGAGTCTTAGTGAAAAACAGCTCACTATATGCTATTTGCCACAGCAAATAATTACTGATACGTTCCTCGCCACTGGTGCGAATCACTAAATCAGGATCCGGTATACCTTGGGTATATAGCTCGTTACTGATTAATTTTTCGTTGATGTTATCTATATCAAGCTGTCCGTTTTTTACCCTTTCGGCTAATTTACGAAACGTTGAAGTTATTTCCTGACGAGAGCCGTAACTTAAAGCGATGCAGAATGTAAATTTGTCATTATTTTTGGTATCGCTTTCGATTTTTTCCATCTGCTCAACAATGTCATCTGCCAACATCTGACGCTCACCGATAAAGCGAATACGGGCGCCGCGCTCTTGAATTTGTTTAAATTCAGATTTGAGATATTGCCGCAAAAGCCCCATCAGATAATCAACCTCTTCCTTAGGACGGTTCCAGTTCTCGGTAGAAAAGGCATAAACGGTTAAACACTTTATTCCCATATCGGCAACCGCTTCGGCAATTTTTTGCAGGGTTTCGGCACCTTGCTTATGTCCGGCAGAACGAGGCAGACCGCGAGCCTTTGCCCAACGCCCGTTGCCATCCATAATAACCGCAATATGTTGTATTGTGTCAGTCAACTGTTGATACCTTAATAATTATACCTGTAAAATGTCTTTTTCTTTTTGACTCAATATGTCATCAATTTTTTTGATGGCATCATCGGTGAGCTTTTGAATCTCATTCTCAAAACGTTTTTCTTCATCTTCGGAAATAAGATTGTCTTTCTTGAGTTTTTTGATACCATCCATAGAATCGCGACGAATATTACGAACTGCGACTTTGGCATTTTCAGCATATTTGCCGGCGACCTTAATCAATTCCTTACGGCGTTCTTCCGACAAAGGCGGAACAGGAATACGAATTAATTGTCCGTCACTGGAAGGATTTAAGCCAAGGTCAGCCTCCATTATAGCCTTTTCGACAGCTTTGGTTAAACCTCTGTCCCACACACTCACCGACAAAGTGCGAGCATCAGGGGTTGAAATTGAACCGACTTGAGCAATCGGTGTCATTGAGCCGTATGCCTCAACCATAATTCCGTCAAGCAAACTGACATGAGCTCTGCCGGCTCGCAAAGAGCCGAAGTCCGCCTTAAGCGTTTCGATGGTTTTATCCATACGCGTTACGGCACTGCTTTTAACTTCATTAAAATCTTCCATAAATACCTCACCTAATTTTTGATAATTGAATAACTACCTTTACCTTGAATTATATTAATCAGCGAATCGGCAACATGTTGAGAAAAAACAACCAAAGGTAAATTGTTTTCTCGAGCTAAAGCCACCGCAGTTAAATCCATAACTTTGAGATTTTTAGCAATAACTTGGTCATAGGAAATCAAATCATACTTGACGGCTTTAGGATCTTTATTGGGGTCTGCCGAATAAACGCCGTCAACCTGACTGGATTTCAGAACCGCATCACAATGCATTTCAACCGCACGCAATACTGCGCCGGTATCGGTGGTAAAATAAGGGTTACCGGTGCCGCCGGCAAAAATAATTACCTGATTGTTTTGCAAATGATTGATTGCCTGATCATAATTATAATCAGGACAAACTTTGGGCATACTCAAACCGCTCATTACGACAGCGTCAACTCCGAGATGATGCAAAGCACCGCGCAAGACAACCGCATTCATGACTGTCGCCATCATACCGATTTGGTCGGCTTGAGAACGATCAAGTCCGATAGTGCAATCTTTAGCTCCGCGAAAGATATTACCACCGCCAACCACAATACAAACTTGAACTTTGGCTTGAACTATTTTTTTGATTTGCTCGGCAAGCGAAACTACCGACGACGAATCAACTCCGAATCCTTTATCGCCCGACAAACCTTCACCGGACAATTTGAGCAAAACCCTTTTATATAACGTTTTCATCAAACTAAACTCTTATGCATAAAGTTGTTTTGCTTTATATTAACCTAAAGAATCTTTTTGTCATTAACTTTTTGCCGACACTTCACAAAATATGTGTAAGAGAAATATTTAATGCATAATAACAAAATCCCCCCAACATTAAATTGGGGTGATTTTGGAAAAAAATTACTGAGTTATTTTCCTTGTTTTTTATATTTTCTTTGTAAAAACGTTGGTTTAAATTCATCATTTTCAGAGGAAAATCAAATGGCGACAATAGGTTATGTCCGAGTTAGTTCGGATAAACAGACATTAGAACATCAACATTATGAGATTGTTCAATATGCACTCAAAAACGATTTCAAAATCGACCGCTGGGTTGAAGAAAAAATATCTTCACGTCAAGAACTTAAAAAACGTAAATTAGGAGAATTGTTGGATAACTTGCAAGAAAATGATATTTTAATTGCTTGTGAAATATCGCGTTTAGGACGTTCATTGATGGAAGTTATGCGAATCTTGGAAACTTGTTTGAATAAAAACTGTCAAGTTTGGACCTTGAAAGAAAACTATCGTTTAGGCAACGATATTCAATCAAAAGTGTTGGCTTTTGCTTTCGGTTTGGCGGCGGAAATTGAGCGTAAACTGATTTCGGAACGCACTAAAGCCAGTTTGGCAAATCTTAAAGCATCGGGCAAAAAACTGGGACGTCCGCCGAAAACAATATTAAAAAAATTTACTCAAATTAAAAAACCGCTTGGATAAGCGGCTTTTTTGGTAATTGGTGCTCTGGAAAAGACTTGAACTTTCACGGGGAAACCCCCACAAGTACCTGAAACTTGCGCGTCTACCAATTCCGCCACCAGAGCAACTCAGGATGTGCAATCTATAGACTCAAATTTTGATTTAGTCAAGCCACTTGTTCAAATATCCGTATGAATCAAGCAACAAGAACGATCCTAAAGCAATACGATAAATTACAAAAGGCAAAAATGTCGATTTTTTCAGCCACCACATTACAATATAAATAGCAAGAATTGAAGCAACATAGGAATAAACCACGCCATCAAACACCTGAGATATCTCGGCAAAATTGCCTTGTACTACAATTTTCCAGCAAACTAAGGCCGTTGCTCCGATAATTGCGGGTATGGATAAGAGCATCGAAAACTTGGCGGCTTCGGTGCGTTCAAGCCCTAAAAATCGTGCCATGGTTATGGTTATGCCGGAGCGTGATGTCCCCGGAATAAGAGCCAAGCATTGGGCCAATCCTATCAAAACAGCATCCATAACTCCCATGTGTTTGATTTGGCGGATAGTCATTGAGCAACTGTCGGCAAAGAACAACAATAATCCGTAGCCAAGAATTGTCCAACCGACAAGTCGAGTGCTGCGCAACCATTCGGTTCCGTAATTGCGGAGCAATAGTCCAGCAAAAATGATCGGTATAGTACCGATAATCAGCAACCAAAACAATTTAGCATTTTCATCTTTGAAAGTTGGCAAAAATTTGGTCTTCCATAAAGATTTTAATATGTCAAATAAGGTTGAGGAAAAATAGAGCATAACCGCCAATATCGAACCAAAATGTACCGCTACGTCCAATACCAAACCTTGGTCGGGAAAAGATGTAAATTTAGAAAACAAAATTAAATGTCCCGAAGAACTTACCGGCAGAAATTCGGTCAAGCCCTGCAAGACGGACAGATACAAAACATATAAATTATCCAACACCGTTTTATACTCTTTCTTTAATACCTAATGCCGTGCAAATGCGTTTACGCAAAGCCAAGGGAGAAATAGGTTTTACCAAATATTCATGGAGACCGATTGATTTGGCATCCATAACCGTTTTTTCTTTGGTATCGATAGTAACCATAATAATCGGTAAATCTTTGTGTTCACCAAGCTTACCTTCTCTGATTTGGCGCGCTAATTCCAAGCCGCTTTGCTCCGGCATTTGATGATCCAACAAAACTACATCTATTTTATAACTGCGGATGATTTCCGAGGCTTCAAGTGCCGTAGCCGCTTCTTTGGTATTTTTAATACCAATTTGATAAAGTGCGGTTTTGGTAAAAGTTCGCGAAAACTTATCATCATCAACAATCAGGCAGGTTACTGTATCCAAAGTCATAGGTTTATTAACTGTATCATTCATTTTCGGCCTCTTAAATATCTTTCCTTTGATTAGATTTTATTCATTTTGTTTGTAATGTAAAACATTTTTGCAAGTTGTTGTTCATATCTAGCAACGATTGCGGATTGAAACGAAGATTTCGCAACGATGCACCGAAGTGCAAATGCGGACCGGTTGCACGTCCGGTTTTGCCGACTAAACCGATAATGTCACCTTGAGCAACCGTTTCACCGAGTTTTACTTTAATTTCTTTTAAGTGTGCATAAATGGTTTGCAAACCGAAGCCGTGGTCAAGCACCACCACATTGCCGGAATAAAATAAATCAGGATAGGCTAAAGCCACTTTGCCGGATGCGGCTGCCTTAACCGGAGTACCTTCTTTAGCGGCAATATCCATGCCGCGATGAGGACTTTTGGGAACTTTGTTCATAATACGCTGTCCGCCGAATTCACCGGATATACGTCCGTCAACCGGCTTAATAAACCCCTGATGCCAAAAAGTTTCTTGATTTACAACTTTGAAAGCTCGCCCCAAAAGCGAATTTTCTTTATTTATTGCCGCCAAATCTCCATCAGACGGATTGACTTTGCGTGGAGGAACACCGGTTATATTTTGAATATTCCAATCGGTCGGAGCTATGGAAAGAGTAAAATTTTGCGTTTCACCTTGACCATTGACAACCGATAACAATTGGTCATTTTTTTCATCACGGGAGAAAGCCATTAAAAAAGTACCGTCTTTATCGACATTAATTTTATTACCGTTGAGATAGACTTCACCTGAAGAATCAAGTTTGCCGATAACCAATTCACCTTGATTAAGGTTACCGCAAAGTTCTACCGCATCGGCATTAACTGCCAAAAATGCCAAGCTACAAGTCAAACAAAGATATTTGTTCAGTTTCATTATTTTTTCCTTTGGTTGGTTTAGCATTAAAAGATGTTGAATTTACAGCTTTAATTTCGCCATCGGCAAATTTTACGGTAAATTCTTTTGATGCTTTGGCTTGTTTGGTATTATAGACGGTTTGGTTGCACTCATTTTTTACCCAGGCAAAACCTCGATTGAGCACCGAACCGACCGATACCGAAGATAATCTTAGCCATAAATGGTTTAAATTTTCTTGATTACGCTCAATAATTTTTATCACACTCAGAGGTTGCAATCGACACATTTCAATTTGGTGTAATTTATCTTTGAGCAAACGGCAAAAAGCCAAATTAAGCCTTTCGATACGCGTGTCAAATTTTTGCGTTGCCTCTTGCAATATCTGGTTGAGATTGGGAATACCGCGCGACAAAGCGGCAAGATAATTTTTCTTTTCGCTAAAATAGCGCAAGGCACCGTTTTTAAGCCGATTATCTAAATTATTGACACGCATTTGCAACTCGGTCAATACAGGAACGGCAAATTCGGCAGCTCCGGTCGGGGTCGGAGCGCGTTTGTCGGCAACATAATCTATCAGCATAGTGTCGGTTTCGTGCCCTACCGCTGAGATAATCGGAATAACAGAATCATAAACCGCGCGCACGACACATTCTTCGTTAAACGGCCACAAATCTTCCAGACTTCCGCCACCGCGTGCTACAATCAAAACATCAGGTTTGGGAAAAGAAGAAATAGTATCCAAGCGATTGAAATCTTTAATGGCCTGAGCAATTTTCAGGGCGGCTCCTTCGCCTTGAACCGGAGTGGGAATCAGTAAAATACGGGTTGGGAATCGGTCGTGAACCCGATGGATAATATCACGAATAACCGCCCCCGAAGCAGAAGTTACCACACCTATTGTTTGCGGTAAAAAAGGAATGGCTTTTTTATGGGAAGCGTCAAACAATCCCTCTTTGGCAAAAGCCTGTTTACGCTCTTCCAATAATTTAAGCAAAGCACCCTGCCCCGCCGGCTCCATGCGTTCGATAACCAATTGATAAGATGATTTGCCGGCAAAAGTGGTTATTTTGCCGGTTGCTATAACTTCCAATCCGTCCTCAGGTTTGACAGCTAAACCTGCAGCAACACCGCGCCAAACAACCGCAGAAAGAACAGCGTTTTCATCTTTAAGACTTAAGTACCAATGTCCCGAATCGGCACGTTTGGCACCGAAAATTTCACCGCGAATCCGCACATGCGAAAAGGTTGTCTCCACACTTTTTTTGATAAGTGCGGAAATCTCGCTTACGGTGAGTTCCGGTTGTTCGCCGGAGTTTGCTTGGGGACTGAATAAATCTTCCATTTTTATAACTTTCAATTTATTTGCAAATCTACAAAATGTCTTTTGATTTGTTAAGTAAAAAAATCAGGATATAAATAGTACTGGAAAAAATTATTGCTTTTTTTTAACAAATTATTTATACTTCAGGTGCTATACAGGGAGAATTTATATGACTAAAATTGCCGTTTGGTGTCGTCATGAAAACGACTGCATTATTGGTATCGGACCTAAAATCCCATGGAATATTCCGTCAGATTTACAGAGATTTCGCCGTATTACCTCGGGAGCAAGCATTACTTGCGGACAGACTACCTATGAGAGTTTTCCCAACCGCACTTTACCGAATCGGCAGATTTATGTTTTGACTTTCGAAAAAGATTATGAGGTTTCGGATAAGCAAAATCATCATGTGGTTAATGATATGATGAGCTTAAAAGATTTTGCCGAGCCTTTGTATATTGCAGGCGGTGCCAGTATTTATAAGCTGTTTATGAAAAATTTGGCTCCGGAAGTGATTGTAGACTCATGCAATCATAATGAAATTGATAAAAGTTTGAGCGGTAATCCAGTAGATATAAAAGAGTGTATTGAAAAAATGGAAAAAGATTACAGCAAAATTTCACCGGATTATGAGGAAGATAATGTCACCACTACAGTTTGGGTGAAAAAAGGTGAGTTTGTACCGCAAGAAGTTTTAAAACATATAATTAATTCAATTATTAACTAAAGGTCAAAAAAAATGAAACAGTATCTTGATTTATTAAGAGACGTTATGGAAAACGGACAAGATGCCAATAACCGCACCGGCATTTATGCCCGCAAGGTTTTCGGACGGCAAATGCGCTTTGATTTGCGCCAAGGTTTTCCTCTGGTAACCACAAAAAAAGTGTTCCTTAAGGGAATAATCTATGAGCTGATTTGGTTGCTGTCAGGCGATACCAACATCAAGTACCTTCAGGATAATAACGTTCACATCTGGGATGAGTGGGCTGATGCCGAAGGGGACTTGGGTCCGGTTTACGGACATCAATGGCGCCACTTCGGTGCCCCTTGGGCTAAAGGGGTTAAAACTGAAGGTGGAATTGACCAGATTGCGGACGTCATTGATCGTATCAAAAAGAATCCGCAGGATCGTCGTTTGATTGTTACGGCTTGGAATCCGGCGCAGATTGATGAGATGGCTTTGCCACCTTGTCACTGCTTTTTCCAGTTTGATGTCACACCCGACGGCTATTTGAATTGCCTGCTCTACCAACGCAGCTGCGATATGTTTTTGGGTGTGCCGTTCAACATTGCCTCATACTCATTGTTGACGATGATGATTGCGCAGGTTTGCGGGCTCAAAGCCGGAGAGTTTGTGCATACCTTGGGTAATACGCACATCTACTCAAATCACTTTGAGCAGGTAAAGCTCCAGCTCTCAAGGGAGCCTTATCCTTTGCCGCAAATGAAAATCAACCCGAATGTCAAAGACATTAATAAATTCCGGTTTGACGACTTTGAACTGGTAGGCTATCAATGCCATCCGGCAATCAAAGCTGATGTTGCCGTGTAAAAAAGTGCCGCTTTTGAGCGGCACTTTTTTTAATTCAAAATCAAAAAATTACCATGATTTTTTCTATATAAAACATTATAATTCGGAACAGGTTATTCATTTGCTTTGCCCAGATAACCGTTTACTTCGGTGATGACAAAATCGTTAAACCCTTGCGGAGTGTTGGTCATATCCTGCAAACCTTCGATTTTTTGATAACCCTGAAAATTTCCGTCTTGGACATCAACCATTACAACCTCTAAAGGATTGGTCAAGTTGTAGGTTTGAACGAATCCGGCATTGCTATCCTCATCATAGTTGATAAGAAACAGACTGTAATTATTGAGAAAATTTTGATTATAAACCTTTTCAATCATTTCTATTGCCTGCGGGCAGGTCGGACAAGGTTGGTTGTTGAAAAAGATATAAATTATCGACTTATCGGGATTTTGATTATTTGCCTGAAAATATTGCTCTTCATTTTCCATTTGCAACATATTATCCTGTGCTCGAGCAGGAACGGTGCTGAGCAATAAAGCTAAACAAAATAAAATTTTTTTCATTTTATCCTCCTTTATTATTGGTATATCGCCGATAAATATGGGGGATAAAAAATATTTTACAAGGGGCGAATCTGATTTTTAAGCCACTGAGCCGTTTCTGCATCCAGTAAAGGCAACAACTTCTCACCAACTTGTTGATGATAGTTGTTTATCCAAGTAATTTCCGTTTCAGTAAGCTGTGACTTATTGATAAGGTTGTGATCATAAGGCACCAAAGTCAGCGGCTCAAATTTTAACCAACCTTCTTGGGCTTCGATGATTAAAGCTAAATTCTCTATTCTGACTCCGTATTGCCCTTCCAAATAATACCCCGGTTCAATTGAACAAACCATTCCCGATTGCAAAGGAACCGGATTTTTTAATGAGATTGATTGTGGGCCTTCGTGAACATTAAGACAATATCCAACTCCGTGACCGGTACCGTGAGAATAGTCTTTACCCTTGTTCCACAGAGCTGAACGGGTTATGGCATCGAGTTGAGAACCGATGGTACCTATGGGGAAAATTTGTGAACTCAATGCTATGTGAGCTTTGAGCACCATGGTATAATCATCAATCATGGCATCGGTTGGTTTGCCGAGAGCAATTGTACGAGTAATATCAGTAGTACCATCATAATAATGAGCACCGGAATCGAGCAAAAGCAATGAGCCGGCATTTAATTTCTGATTAGTTTCGGCAGTCGGTTGATAATGAATTATTGCTCCATTAGCACCATATCCGGCAATCGTAGCAAAACTTTCAGAATAAAAATCTTTTTGCTGTTGGCGCAACTCGTGCAATTTGGCAACGCATCCCAACTCATCAACATCAGTATAATTTTTATCTAACCAACTTAAAAAGCGACAGACAGCTTCGCCATCGCGAACATGACAAGCCTTAAAACCCGATATTTCCACCGGATTTTTAATCGATTTCCAATCAGTTATCGGATTATTAACACCGCGATATACAGCTCCGGCAATTTTGATAATATCCTGCACCTTTTTGGGTGTGCGTGAAAAATTGATACCGATTGATTTGCCTTGCAATAAGGATAGCTCGTCCACCAATTTAGAAAAATCACTGGTGTATAAACTAACCTCACCACCGGTATGAACAAGAGCATAGGCACGCAAAATACAAGAATACGGTATTAAATCAGAGCGTAAATTCATCAACCAAGAAACACTGTCGCTCTCGCATAAAAGATAGGCATCTAAACGGTTTTTAGCCATAAAATCAGCAAGATAAGATATTTTTTCTTCCGATGAAACACCGACAAATTCTTCCTTCATTTCAAAGATTTCAGCTTGCTTAGGAGAAACTCTGCTCCCCAACAGATTATCTCGATCTTCAATAAACAGGTGCCAATTGAGTGAACGACGCCAATAGTCTACTTCGGAAATAGAGTGGCACCATGCATTATAAATGAATTTTTGCGGCTCGTGAACATTGTGATGAATCCAGGAACTAACCGAATCACGTGTACAAACAACCTCAACCGTGGAAGAATCTGTCTGGCGGCAGGCTTGAATATCATAACGTCCGTCAACCAACAAAACAGCTCTATCTTGAAAGATAATAAGATTTCCGGCAGAACCGCTGAAACCTGTAAGCTCTTTAATTTTATTTTCCTCCGGCAAAATATCTTGACCGATAAACATATTGTTACGAGTAACGATATAGGCATTAAGTTCGTGTTGTTTGAGATAATCTTGGATTTCATTTATAGTCATGGTTTTATTCCTTTTGTAAAAGCGCAGCGCGCCAATTGTCTATTTTATAAATTTTTTTCAATTTCAGCCCTTGAGAAGTATGGGCTTTGACAACCTCTTCGACCTGATTGTCAACAAAACCGGATAATACGGCATAACCTCCTTGGGCAAGATGTCCGGCTAAATGAGGAGCAAATTCTTTAAGCGGATTGGCTAAAATATTGCTCAAAATTAGATCATAAGGTGTTTTTTTATTAAGGCGAGAGTCAGTATATCCATCACCGACAAACGCTTCAATTTGTGATGATACCCCATTGTTTTGAGCATTGCTTAAGGTTACGACCACCGCCTCGTCATCAATATCAACACCGACAATTTTGCCGTTCGGCCAAAGTTTGGCGGCGCATAAAGACAGGATACCCGATCCGCATCCCATATCTAATATTGATTTAGGTAAAAAACCTTGATGATACAGCTCGGAAATTGCCGTTATACAGGCACGAGTTGTTTGGTGATTGGAACCAAAGGCTGTCGCAGCATAAATTTGTAAACATATTTTATCCGTGTGCGGCGGGTGTTCTTGATGAGCTCCGTATATGCAAAAATCTGCCACTTCGAAAGCATCAAATTTAATGACATAGTCTTTCAGCCAATTTTCACTTTTAAGTTCAATTATGCGATATGGGGGAAGCTCTATTTTTTTTAAGCTGGCTTGAGATAACATATTCTGCTCGGAAAAATTATTATAATTTGCGTAACCGACATATTCCTCATCTCCCGAATCGAGATAATTTACGGCCGTTACATCAAAAAAATCATCTAAAAAATCCATAAACTCCGTTTGGGCATCAGAAACTCGAAAAATAACCTGCCAACATTTGCTTTCCATTTATTTATCCTATAATTGCATAATTTTATTTGCTAACCATAACTTTATGATATAATAATTAAAAATAGATTGACGTAGCAATTTTTATCAAGAGAAAAAGCATGAAAAAATATTTAGCGGCTTTCGTTGGTGTGTTAACAATTACCTCGTGTATAAGAGCAGGTGATTATGATTTGTTGCCCTTTAGAAAAGGATTGGTTAATTCTATCAGAGGATATACCATTCATGATTTCAGTGATGATGTTTATAAAGATACTGAAACTATTCGCGAAAGTGAAGTAATAATGAATAAAGCTTTGACAGCCAGAAAAGGCGAAGCTATTTTGAGTGATAAATTTTTTGATAAATCAGTTTATGAAAAAACTATATTTATGCCTAATGTCAGTGGCACTCTTCAAGGAGCTTTTACCTTCAAGTTAGATGCGAGAAAAACTTATGATATAGATAAATGGGTAAAAATTGACGGGGTAAAGTATTATTTATTGCAAAATAATATCGGTAATTCTTATTTCTTGTTTGATGATGACGGTAATTTTTATGAACATGAAGGTATTGATAAAGACGGAACGTTGCAAGTTATGTCGGAAACATTTATGCGTTATCCTTCAAATCTGAAAATGAACAAAATTGTTCAGACACGTGATGAAATCAGTAATGTTCACAATGGCTATGAAGTTAAATACGGTGGCATTCAATTGGATAGGATATGGTTTGATTATCTGACATACGATGGCAATGACAGTTCCGGCAATTTTAAGAAAATCAGCTTTCCCAATAAACCGGGGTTAATTACCATAAACGGCAAAGGTTTTAGAATAATAAATGCCGATAATGATAAGATTACTTATATGGTTTTGAAAAACGATGACTAATTCATATAACAATAATTATAAGGCAATTTAAGGCTTTTTAGAACATGATAGAAGAGGAAATTGTTCATATTAACGGATATCCGAAGAAATTGATAATTTTTTTACACGGCTATCAAGATTGTGCCGGACATATTGACCATAAAAGTATCGGATTACAAGATTTAAGAGATACCGCTCTGCATATACCGGAAGCTCCTTTTATCAGCGAGGTGGATAAAACAACGAGGCAATGGTTTTCTATACGTCAATTTGATCCAAATGACAAGCGACGTGATACTCCTTCATGGCAAGAATTTGTTGAGTTGTACAACAAAATGACAGTGGGAATGGAAACAGCTTATCAAAACATCATGGAGTATGCAGATATTTTACTCAATGAGTATCAACTGGATTATAGTGATTTATTTTTATGCGGTTTTTCTCAAGGTGCTATGTGTGCTATATATTCGGGGCTGATGTGTCCATTAAAAATTGCCGGAGTAATCAGTTTTGGCGGATTATTAGCAGCACAAGGTTATGTTGAACAGCATTATAACAGTAGACCTGATTTTTTGTTATTACATGGGAAAGATGATAATAAAATTCGTATTGAAGCCTTAAAATTTACCGAAGAAAATCTTCGTAATTTAGGTTGCAACACTGAAATTTGGGCATTTGACAATACCCCTCATAAAATAACCGATGAAGGAATCGCTAAGGCAAAAGACTTTATTATACGTCACTCATAAAAGTGGCATATTAATATCTATTCCACCTTTTTTATATGATGTGTTGTATTTTGTGTTTAAATTAAGCGGCGAGCTGTAGCCTATGTTTCGTTCCAATATATCATAGTAGTTTCCATATTTTTGTATATATTTTTCCAGCCATGATGAATCTAAATGCAACTGCTCCCAAAACTTGGAATTGAAGCCTAAGATATTTTGAACAGAAGTTCTTTTATCAATTTTAAATGTATCAACATTAGCAGAATTAATTCCTTCTTCAGCGGCAACTTTCAGCGCATTGAATATATTGCGAATAACAATATTAAAATAATTGTTGATACCGGAAGTATAATATTTTACGGGAATAACCGACATTTCTTCCGGCAATACTTTAGCTGATTCATTACGCAAATCTTTAACTATTCCGGTAATATATACTTCATCTCCAGCAATCAAATTACAACGTTTAAGATAAAATGCACTTTTAAGCTCGGAAAGTTGTGAAAACTTTAAAATACTAAAACCCAAATTGTATTTGGAATTATACCGAACTATATTATCAAGAGTAATTGAATTATCTTGTACGCAAATTTTTGAGCCGAAATAATCTTTAAGTGATGAAGCTTTTATTTTTTGGTCGCGTACAGCTAAAACTATCTTATCATAATAGATGATATCAGTCGGAGTAATATTTTGTTTGGCAAGAATTCGCGGAGGTATCCAATTATGCCCCAGCACAACATCAACGGATCCAGAATTAAGTAATTGACCTATTTTCTTCATTTTAACCGGTAATAATTTAAAACTCTCGGAATCATGCAATACAGCTTGGGCGACTGCTCGACACATATCGGCATCCAAACCTTGCCAACGACCTTCTTTTTTATAAGCTAAATAATTGTAATCCGCATCAATACCGCAAACGACATAATTGCGCTGTTTCAAAGCAGAAAAACCAGGTTCGACACCATATACATTAAAAGGAAGACAAAACAACAAATAAAGTACAAATTTTGCTTTAAGTTTCATTTTATTAACCATTTTGTGTTATAATATGTAAAAACTGGTTTTATTATAAGGCATAAAAAATGAAAAGTAATATATTTTTACGACTTATCATCGTGCTTACTTTATTATTTTGTACTACCCCTCTTCAGGCCGCGCCGATTGCGTCGCAAGACGCTTTGAATTTTGCCAACACGATAGGCAAGGAATTGATTATGGATTTTCAAGAACAAAATTTGGCAAAGCGTTATGAGAAACTTGACAATTTATTGGTCAAACACATTGACATTGACTATATAGCTAAATTTGTAATCGGAAAGTACTGGCGCAATATGACGACAGAACAACAGCAAAAATATATTGATATTTTCAAACGTTACGGATTGGCTTATTATAAAACTCTTCCTTTAGATTTTGCCGCATCCCTTACTTATGAAGTAATCAAAGCGGAAACCGACGGAAAATTTACAAATGTATCAACTATAGTGCATTTTGATATAAATAATCAACATCAAGAGATGGCTTTAATTTTCAGATTGCATGAATCCGGAGGAATAATAAAAGCAGTTGATGTAAAAATTGCAGAAAGCAGTATGCTGTTGGCCTATCGTTCTAAATTTTATGAAATGATAGCGCAAAATGATGAAGAGATTGATTGGTTTTTAGAGGATTTGGAAGATATAACCAATTCTTGGGAAAACAGTTTAAAGGAAAATGCAACAAACAAACAAAAATCCCTTGAAATTGAGCAATAAAACCTATAATGTTTCTGTAAATTTTTGAAATAATAACAGGGTTTTTTATAAATGAGTAATGTAAAGGTAAGGTTTGCCCCCAGTCCGACGGGTTGGATGCATATTGGAAATACACGCACAGCGGTATTTAATTGGTTGTTGGCAAAAAAACTCGATGGAAAGTTTATGTTGCGAATCGATGATACTGATGCGGTAAGGTCAAAAAAAGAATATGAAGATGCTATTCGCGATATATTGGTATGGTTAGGATTAAACTGGGATGAAGAAGCCAGACAATCTGCCCGTACGGCCAGATATGATGAAGTTGTCGCAAAATTAAAGGCTGATGGCCGTATTTATGCTTGTTATGAAACGGCGGAAGAACTGGAAGTTATGCGCAAAAAGCTGATGACACAAGGGAAACCACCGATTTATGACCGCGGAGCTTTGAAATTAACTGTCGGCGATATTGCTAAATATGAAGCAGAAGGTCGCAGACCGCACTATCGTTTTAAATTAAATCCCGGTATAATTGAGTGGGATGATTTGGTGCGAGGACACATCAAATACGAAGCGGAAAATTTGGCTGATCCGGTGATTATACGCGAAGACGGCAGTTATCTGTACCATTTGCCTTCGGTAATTGATGATTTTGATTTCGGAATTACGCATATCGTGCGCGGCGAGGATCACGTTACCAACACGGCTGCACAAATTCAGATGTTTGAAGCCTTAGGCGGAAAAGCTCCACAATTTGCTCACCTGCCGTTATTGACAGGTAAAGAAGGCAAATTATCTAAACGTTTAGGTTCGTTAGGAGTGCGTGAGTTACGCGCCGAGGGAATCGAAAATATGGCAATTTGCGCCTTTCTTGCTAAATTGGGAACATCAGAAGCCATTGAGCCTTGGGATAATTTGACAGATTTGGCTCAATCCTTAGACTTTAGTAAATTAGGACGCTCACAGCCTAAATTTGATGAAGAAGAATTAAAATTATTTAATCATAAAGTTGTGCATCAATTAAGGTTCACAGCCGTTAAAAATCGCTTGGATGTATCCGAAGAATTTTGGGAAGCGGTTAAAGGTAATCTTAATACGGTTGAAGAAGCTAAAATATGGCAAAAAGTTTGTTATGATACTATTGAACCGATTATTGAAGACAACGAGCTCTGTACTAAAGCTACGGAATTACTGCCTGATGATTTAGCGGCGGATAATGCTTATAGTAGTTGGATTAATGTCATCAAACAAAATACCGATAAGAAAGGCAAAGATTTATTCCATCCTTTGCGTATGGCTTTGACCGGTTTGGACAATGGTCCCGAATTGAAAGTTTTACTCAAATTTATCGGTTATGAAAAAGCCAAAGCTCGTTTGTCGGGACAAAAAGCTTAAGGGAGAGTTTTATGCAGATTTTTAATACATTAAGCGGATTAAAGGAAGAATTTAAGCCGATAGATAAGAATAATGTGCGGATGTATGTTTGCGGTCCGACCGTTTATGATCATGCCCATTTGGGAAATATCAAAACTCCGGTAACTTTTGATATTCTGTATCGTTTATTGCGATATATTTACGGCAAGGATCATGTAACTTATGTTTCCAATATTACCGACATTGATGACAAGATAATCAATAAGTCAATTGCAACCGGCAAGCCTATTGCTGAAATTACTCGTGAAACGTATCAATGGTATATTGATGATATGGCAAAATTAAATGTTTTGTCTCCCAATTATCGTCCCAAAGCGACCGAATATATCAATGAAATGATTGAATTGGTGCAATTATTGCTCAAAAACGGACATGCTTATGAAGCAAACGGACATGTACTGTTTGATGTGGAATCAATGCCAAATTACGGATTTTTATCTAAACGCTCAATGAAAGAAATGTTAGCCGGAGCACGAATCGAGGTTGCCGATTATAAAAAGAATCCGGCAGACTTCGTTTTGTGGAAACCTTCGGATAAAAATCAACCCGGATGGAACAGCCCTTGGGGATTCGGTCGTCCGGGATGGCATTTGGAATGCTCGGCAATGAGTTCTAAACTGTTGGGTAATTCGTTTGATATTCACGGCGGCGGTTCGGATTTAATTTTTCCGCATCATGAAAATGAGTGCGCTCAATCAATGTGTGCCCACCCAAATGATGATTTTGCCAAAGTTTGGGTGCACGGCGGTATGTTGATGGTTGATGGAGTGAAAATGTCAAAATCTTTGGGCAATTTTTATACCATTGACCAAGTATTGGATAAAGCACCGGCAGAAGCTTTGCGTTTGACTTTTTTGACCACTCATTATCATCAGCCGTTTAATTTCACTTTTGAGGGATTGGAATCGGCTAAGCAGAATTTGGATAAATTTTATAATGCCTTGCTAAGGGTTAAAGATATTGCAACAGACAAGGTTGCACCAGATGAAAGAGTGGTAAAAGCTTTAGAAGATGATTTGAACACTCCTCTTGCCTTGAGCTATATTCATGAGCTGGTAAGTGATTTGAACAAGGCTGAAACTGCCGATGAGATAAAGAATAAAAAATCGATATTACTGGCTTCGGCCGATTTATTAGGGTTGCTTTATCAAGATCCTGAAGTTTGGTTTAAGGGCGACAACGGTGACGAAGCACAGGAAATCGAACAATTGATAGCCGAACGTGCGGCGGCTAAAAAAGCCAAAGATTTCGCCAAAGCCGATAAAATTCGTGATGATTTAAAAGCAAAAGGAATCGTTTTGGAAGATTCGCCTGCCGGAACGACTTGGAAAAAAATATAAAAGCAATATATTGAATAAGAAGGAAAAACAGATGCAGTTGACCAATGATATTTTTTATATCGGGGTTGATGATAAGACTCTCGATTTGTTTGAAGGGCAATATATTGTTCCCAATGGAATATCATATAATTCTTATGTGATTAAAGATGATAAAATTGCGGTGATGGATACGGCGGATAAACGAGTTACCGCTGAGTGGTTTGCCAATCTCAGAGCAATTTTAGGCGAAAGGTTGCCGAATTATTTGGTTGTTTTGCATATGGAGCCGGATCACGCGGCTAATATAGCTCAATTTATGGAGTTTTATCCCAATGCTAAAATGGTGGCAACGGCTAAAAGTTTCGGTTTATTGGAGCAATTTTTTGAAGATTTGGATATAACAAATCGCAAAGTTGAGATAAAAGACGGCGATGAATTGGATTTGGGTAAACATAAACTGCAATTTATTACCGCACCGATGGTCCATTGGCCGGAAGTTATGTTTGCTTATGACAAACAAGACAAAGTGTTGTTCTCGGCAGATGCTTTCGGTAAATTCGGAACGTTAGATTGCGATGAGGATTGGACTTGCGAAGCCAGACGCTATTATTTTAATATTGTCGGCAAATACGGACAACAAGTGCAAAATGTGCTGAAAAAAGCGGCGATTTTAGATATTCAAAAAATATTTCCTTTACATGGTCCGATGTTAAAGGAAAATCTGGATTATTATGTGAATAAATACAATATTTGGAGCAGTTATCAGCCGGAAGACAAAGGAGTGTTTATTGCTTATACCTCAATTTACGGGCACACTAAAGCGGCGGCATTAAAACTGAAAGATATGTTGGAGGAAAGAGGAGAAAAGGTTGCAATTACCGACTTAGCACGAGAAGATATGGCAGAGGCGGTAGAAGATGCTTTTCGTTATGATCGGTTGGTTTTGGCGAGTGTTACTCATGATGCCGGAATTATGCCGCAGATGGAAAATTTTATTACTCAGTTGAAAGATAAAAATTATCAAAATCGTAAAATAGGTTTGATTGAGAATGGTTCTTGGGCGCCGATGGCGGCAAAAAAAATGCGCGAGACGTTGGAAGGTTGCAAAAATCTGACATTTTGCGAAAACAAAGTAACAATTAAATCGGCGATGAAGAAAGAAGATTTACCTCAACTGGAAAAACTGGCAGAAGAGCTATGTGATTAATTTTAAGAGCTGGTTATATAACCAGCTCTTATTATATTGCAATTTTTTATTTAGTTCGGAGCCTATTCAGTAAAGATTTTAGCGGCATTATTTGTGTTTCATTTCCTTTTTTAATCTCTACCATTCCTTGTTTAATTTCATCAGCAATTTGCCCATTTACTTTTTGCAATATCTTCTTTGCTAAATTTGCTTCTTTTGACTTATCATTAACTAATTGGCGGAAAAAAATTGTTTTATAATCTTCAACTGATTCGGATGGTCTACTGTTGTCTCTGAAACTATCATAACTTCCAGGATATCCATCTTTCATACTTTTTACACACAGATTAAAAATATTTTTTCCGTTTGATGTTAAATCTAATGATAGAGCATCACATTGATGTGTATCATGATCTCCCCAATTTTTTACATGCATATAATCTGCTTTAGTTTTGATTGATAAAGTCCATTTCTCAGCTCCTGTTTTATCAACAACTCGATAAACGGCCTTTTCCGATGTATCTTCTACTACTTTTATTATATACTTATTATTCATTTTTTTCCCTTTCATTGTTTAAGTTTAACCTCTTGTGAATGTATATTAACATAATTTTGTCAATTACACAACAAAAATCTGTCATTTGCCTTACGCTTTGATTTTATTGGTATTTTGTTAATTTTTCAGTTTATTTGCTTTCTATTTTATACATTTTTTTCGTTTCAAAGAGGTCAATTTAAGCATTGTTTTTTTATCTGTGAATAAAGGTAACGTTTACCAAGAGTAGCTGACGCCGGCTCCGGCTCCGGTTGCTTGGTAATCCGAGCCAAAGGTGTAATTACCCCAAGCATAGCCCGAGAAAGCATCGGTAAAGCCATAGCGTCCGCCGACCTCGATACGTCCCAAGGTTTGGTCATGATAAGTATCGGCTTCGTCCATGCCGGTGATTTTGACTTTGTCATTGCCGGTCAAGGTGCGGATTATGCTCGGTTTGAGGTATAATTTACCGCGCTCAAATTGTTTTTCCAAGCGAACTCCCGCCTCAGCTTCGGCATGGCGGATTGTGCTCCATTTATAATGTTTACCGACATTATCATCTGCTTCATCAAAGTTGACCTGATTATAATACAAACCGAAACTCGGGGTTAAGGTGACGGTATCATTCAACGGTATGGTCCGCCCTACTTCTACTCCGGCGCCTAATTCAACTCCGTCGGTATCAAATTCGGTAACACCATCATTAGTTTTGATTTCGGCTTTTTGCAGACCGCCGTAGATAGTGGCAAACAACCAATTCATATTGCGGTCATAACGATAGTATAATCCGGCTAAATAGCTGTCGATATCGATATCCGAGCCAATCGATGAACGATATTTATCACCATCGCCGGACAAGTCATAATCACCACGACGATAGGAGGCAAATACACCTAAAGTGTTGCAAGGATCTTTTTGAACATCGAATCCGGCTTCAATTCCCCAGATTTTAGCTTCCATATCGATATGCTTGTCAATTTGGGCATTCTCGCCGTTGACCAATACCCACAGGTTGCGCAATTTTTCGCCGTCCCAATTGTAGTCATATACACCGCAATTCGGGCAATATTCTCTACCGGCGGCAACTTTGTTGCTGACGTTACGGACAACGCTGCGGGTTTGTTCGATTGCTGCCTGATGCAGACCAATGGCGGCTACAACTTCGGGAGTTTCAACCGGATCGTCGCTGCCCCAACCATTATCTCCCTCAAGAGCCAAATACCAATCCGAACCGGTATCCTGACCTTCATAGTCAAGTTCATAGTTCAATACAGTATGCCACATATAAGGACTGCCGATAACACGGCTGACCTCAAAACTCTCGTCATCACGATTGGTATCATTGGCGGCAGTTAAAAATTTGGTGTGCATACCGGTATAACCGCTTGATGCATTAGGATCATTTACAATTACTCGGTAATTACCGCTGACTTCGCCGCTGACCGTTATCAAGCCGGAAGTCATGGTTTGATTAGCACTATCGATATCCACATCAACCTTAATCTCGCCACCATTGGCATCATTCATTGTATTGGTATAAATCCGAGCTCCGGTACCCATACGCATTACAGCATCGCTGGCAATGGATAAATTATTAACATTGCTTACATTGGTGTTAAACACAACTTCACTATCCGAATCGCCCAATACTTTTATGTTATAATAGTTTCCATCGATGTCATCGTTAAAAGTTAATGCGCCATCGTTTTCGGCACGGAGATTCAAATCAACTATACCGGTTGCAGTTCCGAGCATATAAATCGCATTGGACGCACCATTAGCCTTATTACCTTCGAACAATGATGTTCCATCATCAGCAGAGATATTCAGGTTGTTTGTAGAATATATGGCACCACCTCTGGATAAGGAATTTCCTTCCACTCTGTTATATAAAAAGTTAGAATTGATAATGTCGCCGATTGTACCGGTATTACGAATCGCACCGCCGGTAGCGTGACTTCCTGTGGACTGAGCTAAATTGCCGATAAAGTCGCCATGAATTGTTCCAATTACTACCCCTCCGGTGTAATTTTTACCATTATTGATGGCACCACCGTAAACATATTGTCCACTGCCGGTAGCTTTATTACCAATAAAATTGGCATCAATACTTTGAATTATACCATGGTTATCAATAGCACCGCCGTGAGTCCAATCTCCACTTTGTGTAGAATTAGCAATGTTATTAATGAAGTTACCGGTAATATCACCGATTTTTGCATCATTGCCGGTAGCAGTACTTTCCAAATATATAGCACCTCCTAATCCTTTTCCACTTCCGGAAGCATTAGAGGCAATGTTTCCGACAAAGTCACCGGATATGTCGCCGATAAAAGCCTGTCCGCCTGAAGATGCAGTTAATCTGATTGCACCGCCGTAGGTACCGCTTTGATTGTTTATAAAATCAGATTCAATATCTACGGGAGAGTCTGTACCAATTCCTATAATGGCTACGGCACCGCTACTACTTGAGCTATTGTCAATACCGCTAAAAAGTTTATTATTAACCTCCTCTGATGTTACGGGGGTACCATCTTTGCTTAATGGGCTTGTTACTTCAGTATATCCATCAGTATTGGTATAAGTATAATAAAAGTCCTGTCCGTTAATATTAACTGCTGTACCGCCGGAAGATGAATCCTCGGACCAATTTACTTTGGGTGAGGTTTTTCCATTGAGATATTCCGCAGTCACGGCAAAACCATCTTCGGCCAAAGCTGAGGTGCTTAAAAAAGTTGCCCCTAAAAGAGAATATAAAAAAGCATTATGTTTCATAATATCAATCCTTCTGTTAACATTAGAAAAAATTACTACATGGTGATATTTCTAGCATGAGCATATTAAAAAAAGGTTAAATAAAATAACTAATTATCAGCGGCGAACTTCAAAATCGCGGAAATTATCCCGCAAATATTGTAACAAATCAACTTTTGACAATAAGCTTTCGCAAGCTTCATCAGTGGTGAGTTTGTCGCTTGTTACAGGACGATATTTTTGTAAAAAATATTTCTTAACGCCTTTTTGTTTTAATGTTTGAGCAATTGACCATAAATCATCAACACTTAAAAATCGCGGATCACAAGTTGTGCGGCACTCAAAATCTCCGCCCCAATCCAATAAATGTTGTAAACTTTGTTCAACTTTAGCAAGGTGGTTAACACCTATGATTTTTTGATATTTTGCTTCATCAAACGGAGCTTTGATATCTAATCCCACCCAATCAACTAAAGGCAGAATTTTGGCTAAATGCTCGGGGCGATAGCCACCGGTATGCAAGCCAATCTTAAATCCCAATGACTTGACGTCCCTGATAGCATCACTCAGGCAATCTTGCACTAAGGGCTCTCCGCCGGAAAAGGTTACGGCATCCAATCGCCCTATTCTTTTACGCAGAAAATCAACGAATTTTTCCCACGAAAAATCGGTTTCTTTTAATATTTCTCTGATTGAGGCATTGTGGCAAAAAGGACATTTCCACGGGCAACCCTGCATAAACACAACTGCACTTAAGGTTCCGGGAAAATCAACGGCGCTGAATTTCTCAACGCCGCCGACCACAATTTGGGAATTGTTCATTAGAAATTATTCTGCCGCAATAGCTTGAGCATCACACTCACAATGACAAGCGCAGCCATCAACTGCCTTAAGTTCTGAGAAACAAACGCGAGAATCAAATTCGGACTTTTTGCCTACATTGAACTCAGAATAAGGGCGGAGATATCCCATTACGCGAGTCCATACTTCGCAAGGCTGTCTCTCTTCGTCATTTAATTTAATGTCTTCAAAATTGATAGTTGTCATTATTTTTTCTCCAGTGGTAATTAATTATAATACAAATCGGGTTCTTAAGCAACATCTTTTCTTGATGCCGCGGCTCTTTTTTCTGCCTTCTTTTCTTCATCACAAATCGGGCAGAATTTATGTTCTCCTGAAATATATCCATGCTTCGGGCAAATGGAAAAAGTAGGAGTGATGGTAACATAAGGCAACCGATAGTTTGTCAAAACACGCTTGACAATGTCGCGACAAACTTTGGCTGAGGAGATGCGTTGTCCCATATACAGGTGCAACACGGTGCCGCCGGTGTATTTGGTCTGAAGTGTCGACTGCAGTTCCAACGCCTCAAACGGATCATCAGTATAGCCGACCGGCAGCTGTGATGAATTGGTATAAAACGGATTTTCTTTCGGACCGGCTTGGATAATGTCGGCATAACGTTTTTTATCTTCGCGAGCAAAACGAGTAGTAGCTCCTTCGGCAGGAGTTGCCTCCAAGTTGTACATATGTCCGGTTTCTTCTTGGATTTTAACCAATTTATCGCGGATATAATCCAAGAATTTAATTGCAAAATTTTGCCCCCATTCATCGGCAATTTCATGTGCGTCATCGGTAAAGTTGCGAATCATCTCGTTAATACCGTTAACCCCGATAGTAGAGAAGTGATTACGCAAAGTTCCCAAATAACGTTTGGTATAGGGGAAAAGACCTTGGTCAATCAAACGTTGAATAAGTTTACGTTTGATTTCAAGAGATACCTTGGCCATGTCAATCAACTCGTCTAAACGAGCATAAAGTCCGGCTTCGTTTCCTTTGTAAACATAGCCTAAGCGAGCGCAGTTGATGGTAACAACACCAATCGAACCGGTTTGCTCAGCCGAACCGAATAAGCCGTTACCGCGAGCCAACAACTCACGCAAATCAAGCTGCAGGCGGCAGCACATGGAACGAATCTGACCAGGTTTTAAGACCGAATTGATAAAGTTTTGGAAATAAGGCAATCCATACTTGGCGGTCATCTCAAATAACAATTCGGTGTTTTCGTCTTCCCACGGAAAATCAGGAGTCATATTGTAGGTGGGAATCGGAAAAGTAAACGGACGGCCTTTGATATCGCCTTGCATCATAACTTCGATGTAGGCTTTGTTGATCATGTGCATTTCTTCTTTCAGATCACCGTAAGTAAAATCCTGTTCTTGACCGGCAATAATCGGATGTTTGTCACGCAAATCTTCAGGGCATACCCAATCGAATGTGAAGTTAGTGAATGGTGTTTGAGATCCCCAACGTGACGGAACATTAAGATTATAGATAAGCTCCTGCATGCTCTGATAAACTTGTTTGTATGAGAGTTTGTCTTTGCGGATATAGGGTGCAAGATAGGTATCTACCGAAGAAAATGCTTGAGCGCCTGCCCACTCGTTTTGCAAAGTTCCCATAAAGTTGACCATTTGACCGACAGCAGCACTCAAATGCTTGGCCGGACCGGCTTCAGCTTTACCGGGAACACCGTTGAAACCTTCATGCAGAAGATTCTTGAGTGACCAACCGGCGCAATATGCCGCCAACATACTCAAATCGTGAATATGAAAGTCGCCGTTGCGGTGAGCTTCGCCGATAGCGGCAGGATAAACATGGCTTAACCAATAGTTGGCAGTGACCTTGCCGGCAACATTGAGAATCAATCCGCCGTTTGAGTAACCTTGGTTGGCATTTTCGTTAATACGCCAATCAAGTTTTTGCAAATATTCATTAACGGAGCTTTCAACATCAACCATAACCTTGTTGTCTTCGCGGATACGCGTACGTTGATCACGATACAAAATATAGGCCTTGGCGGTATTGAAATAGTTGGAAGAAATTAAAACCTGTTCAACCACATCTTGAATCTGTTCGATGGAAGGAAGATTTTTTGCCGAAAACTTGTGCTTCAAAACTTTCAATACTTGAGCGGTCAATAAACGGCTTTCGTCTTCATCAAATTCTTTGGTAGCCTGACCGGCCTTGTTGATAGCGTTATAAATCTTTTCCGAGTCGAAGGGGGCTAATGTGCCATCGCGTTTTGAAACATGGGCAATGCCGATATTTTCTTCGGCGGCAGATGAATTTGCGGTATTTGTTTTAGTCATATCTATGTTCTTTCTTTCACTGCTTAAATATTAAACCATTTTTATTTTGTTGCTGGTAACATACAATATATAGTCTTAATAAAAAGTAAATATACTAGATATTGTATACACAATTTTTTTTGCGAAATTGTTAGGATGATTTTTACAAATAAAAAATCCACTCTCAATAGCCTTGCCGAACAAAATTTTGTTGATAATTTTGATTCCACATCTATCTATTTAAATTAGTGTAATAAAAAATTTTTATGCACATGAGGATAATTTTATTAAACATTGTTAAGAAGTTTCAAAGGTGCGAAAATCCGCCGTTTTTTTAGGAAATTTAAGCTAAAAATTAAGCATTTTATCACTAATTCGGCAAAGGTTAAAACGACTCGAAAGCAAACTATGCTTTAGAACTATTAAAAAAATTTTTGCAATACATATATAGTGATTCTAAATTATTTAAGCAGGAGAAAATTTATGAAAAAATTGTTGTATATCATGTGTTTAACAGCGATTATCGGATTCGCCAGTTTATCGACTGCCAATGCCGGAAAGCATAATAAAGGCGGAGGATATCAGCACTCTGCCATGCCTACCAGTACAATTGCCGAAGTTTTGGTTATGGAAGATGATGTGCCGGTTAAGGTCAGCGGCAAACTGACCAAACAAGTTAAAGGGGATACCTATCAATTGGAAGATCCTACCGGTATGATTATGGTGGAAATAGATGAAGAAGACTGGAACGGAAATATTGTTACCGAACAAGATACAGTCATCATCTATGGGGAAGTTGATAAAGACAAAGATAAAACCGAGATTGACGCAAAATCAGTACACAAAAAATAAAGCAAGAATCGGGCGGCTGAAATCGGCCGCCTTTTATTTTGAATTGCGAATCGATATATTGCAAAAACTTGTTGCAAAATTAAAATATTGTGGTAGATATAGCAAAGTTTTCGGGACGTAGTTCAGTCTCGCAAAAGCGCTTGCATGGGGCTTGAGGAAAGAAAATGACCTCTAAATGTCATTTTCTGACGAAAGGCGCAGTTTGATTAGATTTACAAAAGTCGCAAGAGTTGCCGTAAATCTTAGCAAACAAGCGGGAACGAGCGAGAATCGCGAGTTTAGAAGTCGGCGACTTCTTGCTGTTTGATTAAATTATTGTGGTAGAGTTTTCGGGACGTAGTTCAGTCTGGTAGAGCGCTTGCATGGGGTGCAAGAAGTCGGAGGTTCGAATCCTCTCGTCCCGACCAATAAAAAATCCTACCTTTATGGTGGGATTTTTTATTGGTTTTGGGATAAGGTTTCAAAGCTCAGGGGTGACAGGTTATATATTAATGTCATGCCCGGAGAGAGCGATAGCGAACGGAGTAAGGCATCTTCGAATTATTTTTATATTTATATTTACGTTACTTTTTGGCAACAAAAAGTAACCAAAAATTGCTGGGATGATTGTTTTAGCTACTTTTGAATGGTCAAACAGTCTCGGACTGACGTAGCACAAAAACCATCGGACCGGTGATTTATGTTACTTTTGCATGACCAAAAGTAACCAAAAGTCATTGGGCGAAGCAGATTTAAGCAAAAATATTTCAACGCGACTCAGACAAGTTAACGAATAAGGAAGTTTTCATGCGTTGAGATATTTTTGTTTATCTTAAATCTGCTAATGCCCAAACCCAGAATAGTTGTGGCTCATGAATCCCAAACCCTGAAAACAATAATGTCATGCCCGAAACGAACGAAGTGAGTGGAGTTAGGCATCTTCGAATTATTTTTTAAATAAAGTAAAAATAAGGAAGTATTTTATCCCCTCTTATCCCCTTGCCTGTAAGGGGAAGGACAAATTCGAAGACCCCTTATTCGCCTCATTTCAATCGGCTCAGGGGTGACAATTAATTTGCCGAGATTGCTTCGTCACTATTGTTCCTCGCAATGACAATAAAGGGTGCGCCGATTGAGGCATGACATATTTGGTCGTTTTGTTTTCGCCGATTGAGGCATGACATATTTGCTCGTTTTGTTTCAATCGGCTCAGGGGTGACAGTTAATTTGCCGAGATTGCCACGCCTCTATTGAGGCTCGCAATGACATTTCTTCTTGTGACCCGGCGATTTCATCGCCTCGCAATGACATTGTTTTGTACTCCGTTCGTTTCACTCACTTAAGGGCATGACATTATATTAAATTGTCACCCTCGGACATGTCGCGACAGCGACCTGATCCGAGGGTCCAAAGAATATGATGCTTTTACTTACCAGGCTTCGTTATAGTCAAGCGACGGATCGTTAACTCCTTCTACCCACTCGGGATCTTTGGCATCGGGATTATCAAGGAATGTAGGCCAACCATCGGCAATGTTATCATTTGTAACGGCACGATAGAGTTGGTCATAACGAGCAACCGGAGTATTATTGCCCCACTTCCAATAACCTTCAGTAGAGCCAGGACTATCGTGTCTAATCACATTATTCTCATCATAATTGTTTTTATGACGGTTGAATGAGCAATAAGTTTTTACTACAGCTGCCATAGTCTGCTGGGGTACCGGAAACAGATTCCAACCTATACCGGTGACACCAGAGCCTATAGTAATCTCAGCAAGATCTTGATATTCGATTATCGGGTATAAAAAGCCCATCAGGACACTCCAACCACAACTTTTCTCATCTTCGTTGTTGTTTCTGCATTTGTGTTCACGCATAGTAGTATTAAGCCAAGTATTGGCTTGAATCATTAACGGAGCTTTTTTGACTATTGCGCGAGTACTGCCTGACTGTATTTCAATAATATAGTCATTATTATATACATTCTCATTATTCTCTAAGTATCCGCTTATTTTTTGAAGTTTTCTAAATGTCTCATGAAATTTAGGGTTTGGAGAATGATCACTTGGGTTACTGGTATAGTTGAATATCTCTTCAGTGTTTGGATTATCTTGGGGGGTTATGGTATAAATTTCGGACATTCTCCAACGGAAAGGCTCGATAGTAACAACTTTATCATACGCAGGCGGACATTGCGGAAATGGAATAAATCCAAGCCACGGTGAAGCCGTACAATTACTGTTTGTCTGCGTACTACAAAAATTGTCATGATTTTTCATTATATCGATCAAACTAGAAGCGGTGGGGGCGGTTGAACCTGTTTGACCAAGAATCCTATCTATTCCACCAGAGCTATCGTTTGCCTTATAAGTATTATCGGCGACATAGATACCTTTGTTGATATAATCAGGCAAAATATCGCTAAGACGTGCACCGCCGCGTGTGGCTAATTTGATATCATTCATCACCGAGGTGTAGGCAGGATTGACTTGATATCTTTCATATCTATGTACATCTTGATGAGATTGATAGTTTTTATCAAAAGCTTTCCATGCATCTATATCATGTGTGCTTGTACTAAGCGGATTATATCTTACATCACTATCTAAACGACGAGCTTCGATATAGCCGTGAGATTGACCATGATTATCTCCACCGCTCGGAGCAACCAACTTGATAACACCATCTCGGGTAATCACAATACTGTTGCCATCATACGAAGTATTTCCACTGTCGGTGGTGAAAGATGTAAGAGGGGTATTCGCATCTATATGACTGCCACCGATGATTAAGGTACCGTTTTTGTATACCATTTTATCTCCACCGCTGTTAGAGGAAAATGTCATGGCGTTATCCGCAATGTTAAATTCAGTCTCGTCATTATCGGTTTTTACAGTAAGACCGGAAGCTAATTGCATATTTCCTCCGGATAATGTGGCTACATTTAATTGATCTCCATCAAAGTTCAAAATACCGCTGGCAGAAGCATCATCTCTTAAGACATTAAAACCGCTAGCAGCATTAAAGTCAAGTTTTATATCAGCATCTGCGGCATTGACGCGAATACCTGATTTATTGACAAATAAAGTTGTGGCGTCGTCAGGATTACCATCGCCGACATATAAATAGCGGTTATATCCATCTTTTTCATCATTTCCACCGACCGATAAAGACTCATGAGCATGGAGATTTTTTGCATCAAGTTCTTTGACATTCTTGATAACATTTTCGTTCATATCAAGGTCGCCGTTAAGTTGCAAATAATTAAAAATACCACTTTGAGCTGTGATAGTCTTAACATTTTCAATATCATGTTCGGACATATTTAAATTACCACGAAGAATTAAGTTGCCGAAATCACCAGTTCCCGTAGCGGTAACATTACCTGAGGCTTGAACATCTCTGGCGATAACATCACCTGAGGCGGTAACATTACCTGAGGCTTGAACATCTCTGGCGATAACATTACCTGAGGCGGTAACATTACCTGAGGCTTGAACATTTTGGGCGGTAACATTACCTGCGGCGGTAACATTACCATCACTCAGAGTTACTTCACCTATATTACCTTTTGCTGCAGTTATCACCTCGTCCAAAGTCATGCTATTACCTAAAAACTGGTTAACTCCGGTGATATTACCACCATCGTTCATTGTGATATTACCACCGTTCATTGTGATATTACCAACACCTCTAAATTCGATGCTGTTATCTCCACCCATAGTCAAGGTTGTAGACATGACGTTTCTATCAGGATCATCTTGTTGTGTGCGGTATAAAACCTCTTCAGAGTTGACCTCACCGACCACGGTATTAATCGCTTTATTGGAAATTGCAACTAATGAATTTTCGCGGAAGTCATCCTCATTGAAACCGAAATCACCCTTAGACGCACTCCAAGCACCTTGAGAACCATGGAATTGTCCTTCACCATCGATCAAACCACCGGCAATACCGATCATTGAGGCAATTTTGGCGGCACGGGATTTGTTCATATCATTATGCAGATTGGCAACCACCGCCGAAGTATAGACAGGGTTATCATTATCGCCGGAATTATTAATACCGATTTGAAAATTTTCAAACAATTTGCTGGAAGCCTGCAAGTTAAAACCTTCAGGTAAATATTTTTGGATAGCAGCCAATATCTCTCTATCACTTCCAGTGTCTAATTTTTTAGTATTAATAACGCGATCACCTTTGGGATAATTATCTTTCAGATAAGCATCAACCGCTTGAGAGACCATGCGAATTTGCGAGGCAACATTAATGTCTTGAAGCTCGCTGGTGCGTTCGGCAGCTTTGCGGTATAAGACCGGCGTCACCATGGCGATAAGGCCGAGCATTGCCAACGCCTCAATCATAATGCTACCTTTCTGGGATGTGAGATTGTTTTTCATAAAGTTTCTCCTCATTGTTAGATGCCGCTCAAATAGCCAAAGCATACGTTTTTGACGTTTTTGTTGTCACAGCCGGTGGCAGAAATACCAAATTGCTCTGGAATAGAATAACTTGCATTATCCACCGCACTATAAGTTTGGATAGAATAGCTGCCATCATTTTCAACGATGATGCCGACTTTTATTCCGCTGGCAAAATTTTTGCGAAAAGCCGCTAATAAATCTGCGGAGGGTGTCCAACCGGTCGATGTTTTCATCAGCCAATGTTGGGGAATCGGACCGTAAGTCAAAAGACCACGCTTGACGACTTGCCCTTCATCGCATGCTTCTTGATTACAAGCGTTGTTTGCGGTTAAGTTATAAGTGCCTTCTGCTCCCTCTGCTCCGGGGGTATAGCAAAAACACTTTATAACGCTGTGATAATCAGTACTCAGGTTAAAACCATAAGGTTTGTAAGATTCTATGTTAATAGAAACTCCGCCTTCTTTTTTGAAATCGTCAGCCTGCTCGGTTGCTTGATAGTGGACGGAATCATCATCATTGGTTAGAGCTCTCATCATTTTTTGTACGGTATAGTGCTTGATTTTCATTTTCATTAACACGGTTTCGGCAATAGGATCGTCCAGCATCTTGTCCATATCATGGCGCAAGGGCAGAACATAAGCAGCTAAAGTCGCTAAAAATGCTGCTAAAATCATCCATAAATACATCAGTTCGGCTCCCTAAAGTCCTTCTTTATTACTCTATCGTATCATAACAATTGTTACAATAGTGTTAAATTTTTTAAAAATCATTTGTTTTTATTAAGCAAAAAAGGAAGTATTTTATCCCCTCTTATCCCCTTACTTGTAAGGGGAAGGGCAAATTCGAAGACCCCTTATTCGCAACTTTCAGTTGCTCAGGGGTGACAAGTTATATTTCGATTGAGGGGGCGGGTGACGGGTTTGCTCAGGTATCTTATAACTTGCAATTATGGTGAGAAAGTGTTATTATTTGGTTATGGAAAAGAAAAAACTAATGAAAATTTATTTGGTCGGCGGGGCAGTTCGTGATGAAATTCTAGGTAAAGAACCACATGATTTGGATTATGTGGTGGTCGGTGCAACGGTTGAAGAAATGCTTAAGCAAGGATATAAGCAGGTCGGCAAGGATTTTCCGGTGTTCTTAAATCCGGTAACCAAAGCTGAATATGCCTTGGCGCGTAAAGAGATAAAAACCGGTGATAAGCATACCGATTTCCGATTCGAATTCGGACCGCATGTTACTTTCGATGAAGATACACAAAGGCGAGATTTTACCATAAATGCCCTCGCTAAAGATATTGATAGCGGAAAAGTGATTGATTTGGTCGGCGGAATCGATGATTTGAAAAATGGAATTATTCGTCACGTTAACGATGAACATTTCGGCGAAGATCCTTTGCGAGTGTTGAGGATGTGTCGTTTTGCCGCTAAATTTGACTTTACAATTGCTCCGGAAACCATGAAATTGGCTAAAAGTATGGTTGATAAAGGTATGATTGACCATTTAACTCCGGAGCGAATCTGGAAAGAAATAGAAAAAGCTTTGGAAACCGATAATTTTGAGAAATTTATTATTACGGCGAAAGAATGCGGAGCGTTAAAGGTAATTTTGCCGGAAATTGATAAGTTGTGGGAGATTCCGGAAAAAACAAAGTATCACCCCGAAGGAAACAGCGGTGCTCATACAATTTTGGTACTGAAACAGGGACATAATTTGTCACCGATGGTGAAATTTGCACTTTTGATGCATGATGTGGGTAAATCAGAAACACCGGCAGAAATTTTGCCGTCTCATCACGGACATGATAAGAGAGGTTTGCCGATTATAAAAGATATTTGCCGGCGGCTGAAAGTGCCGAATTCGTATCGCGATTTTGCTTTGTTGGGATGTGAATATCACATGGTATTTCGGGATTTGCCGATAATGAAAGACATGAAAGCTATAAGATTGGTCAGTAATATAAGCGATAGATTTAAAGATGAAGGAAAAATGGACGATTTTATCAACTTATGTCGCTGTGATACTTGGGGAAGAGGCGGTGAAATAAATGAAGAATCTATTATGCAATTTGATGAGGCTGCAGATAAAGCAAGACTGATTTTTGCTAAGGCTAAAGATGTTCGAGCTACACAGATGCCTAATTTTGAAAGTTTGGAAAAAGACAAAACTTTTGCCTCAAAATATATGCAATATTTGCTACAGAGAGTTTTTGAAAAATAGCTATCTGAAAATAAGCTAAAAGAAAAAAACAGTACATAATTTGTTTTTGGTATTGAATTGTTAACTTTTGTTGTGCTAGCTTGCGCGACTGTGTTAAATATGTATTTTTTGAAAGGTAGAAATGATGTTAAAAGGATTTGACTGGCAACAGTTTATCGCAAGTTTTTTTGTTTTGTTCGCAATTATTGATATTCCCGGCTCACTGCCCTATATTTTGTCACTGCGTAATCGCGGAAAAACCATTAACCCGATAAAAGCCGCTGTGATGGCTTTTTGTATGTTTATGGTTTTTTATGTCGCCGGTGATGCTTTTTTGACTTTGTTCGGAGTTGATGTGCCTTCGTTTGCCGTGGCCGGCTCGTTGATTATTTTCGTTATGGCAGTTGAAATGATTCTTGATATTTCAATATTTAAGGAAGCCAAAGATACACCTAACGACATCAGCTTTTTCCCGATTGTTTTTCCGCTGGTTTCGGGTGCCGGTGCTTTGACTACCATGTTGGCAATCCGTTCGCAATATGCTCCGGTGAACCTAATCACGGCAATTGCCGCAAATATGGTTTGCGTTTATTTGATGTTGCGAATGGTCGATTTGATTGCCAAAGTGGTAAATCCCGGAATCTTATATATGATAAAGAAATTTTTCGGTATAATATTGCTGACAATCTCTATCAAATTGTTTACCGCAAATATTATGTTGCTTTTGGAAAAATTTTGGCCGCATATCAGCTAGCCTTCTATATATCAAGCAATGAATCGGCATAAGCCGAGGCATTAAATTCCGCTATGTCATCGATACCCTCGCCGGTGCCTATGTAATAGACCGGCGTGGGAGCGGTGCAAGCTATGGCAACGAGTGCACCACCTTTGGCCGTGCCATCGAGTTTGTTGATTATCAGGCCGTTGATATCCGCTATTTCCTTGAAGGTTTTAACCTGTTCAACGGCATTTTGTCCGGTAGAAGCATCTAAACATAATATTGTATGATGCGGGGCATCAGGAATCACCTTTTTAATAACCCGAATAATCTTTTTCAACTCGTCGGTCAGGTTGGTTTTGTTTTGCAGGCGACCGGCCGTGTCAATAAATACTATTTCATCGCCATCTTTAATTGCCTGATTGAGTCCGTCATAACACAACCCCGCAGCGTCACCGCCTAAAGATGCCGTGTGGACTTTGACATTGTTACGTTGTCCCCAAACACTGAGTTGCTCAACTGCGGCGGCGCGAAAAGTATCGCCGGCAATAAAACTGATTTTTTTATCTTTGAATTTGTGCGCCAACTTGCCGATGGTCGTGGTCTTGCCGGCGCCGTTAACACCTATCATCAAAATAACATGCGGACGGTGGCTGATTTGCATATCTTTTTGACAAGGAGCAAGAATTGAGCAGATGTTTTGAGCTAAAATCGCTTTGATTTCGGCTAAATCAGCATCTTTGGCAATTTTCACGGAAGCAAATTCCTTAACTATTCGCGAAGCGGCTTCGTAACCTAAGTCGGCGGACAGCAAAAGTTCTTCCAAGTCTTCGAGAGTGGTTTCATCAATTGATTTTTTATTAAAAATATCGTTTAGTCCGGAACTGATTTTTGATGATGATTTACTCAAGCTCTTTTTGATACCGGATAACCAATTAAGCATCGATATTTTCTCCTTTTTGGCGTAAAATTTCAGCTCGGCGGCGACGTTCTTCCATCGGAATTTGCGGCATTAGCGAGGCCGGTGTTCCTTGGCGTTCGGAGTAGGGAAAAACATGTAATTTTTGCAAATTAGCTTCATCAACCAAGCGCAGAGTATTGTTAAATTGTTCGATTGTTTCGGTAGGAAATCCGCAAATGAAGTCAGCTCCGAAAATTATATCAGGGCGAATTTGATGTATCTTATGGCAAAGATGAATTACATCTTCACGTGTATGGCGGCGTTTCATGCGCTTTAAGATTAAATTATCGCCGGACTGAACCGAGAAATGCAGATAATTGCCGATATTATGATGTTTGTCCAACAAGTCAATAAAGGTATCGTCAAGAGCTGCCGGATCTAATGAACCAAAATTGAGCTTAGGTATATCAAGCTGCTCGATAATATGCTTCACTAATAAGGTAAATGATGGTTGATAGGAACAAATATCAACACCGGTTAAGCAAATTTCGCTAAAGCCATCGTTAAGCAACTCTTGAATTTGTTTAATAACTTCATCTTCGGAGACGCTGCGATTGCGCCCGCGGGCATAAGGTACAATACAATAAGTACATCGATGATCGCAACCTTGTTGAACTTGGACAAAAGCTTTTTGCCGTCCTTCAAAGCCGGTAATTAGATAATCATCATAGCCGTCATATAATGCGATATCTCCGACAAGCGTTTTTTCTTGCGGAGATGAAGCCCATAATTTGTCAATGCTATTTTTTTCGATATTGCCGAGCACCAAATCAACGCCTTCCATTTCGGCGAATTTTTGCGGAGCAATTTGGGCTGCACAACCGGTTACAACTATGCGGCAATCGGGATTTTCACGAGCAAGCTTGCGAACCATTTGGCGACATTGTCTTTCAGCCTCACCGGTAACCGCACAGGTGTTGACAATTATAAGATTGTCGATATGTGCTAATTTTTCTTTAATTGCCTCGGCTTCATAAGCATTAATGCGACAGCCGAAATTTATTACTTTTACCATTTTATTATCCAACAATTTTCTGCCAATATATGTTTTAAATAAAATTGTTGCAAGCAGAAAAATGTAAACCACATTACAATGGCGGAATATTGATTTGGGCTATATCACCCGGACGTATTTCGACATTAGCATAGCGCATGTTACCGGTTTCAATCATAAACTTTTGACGTCCGGTCATTTGAGCTGCCAAATCGTAAAAATCTTTGGCGCGAACATTTTGCCGTTGTGAATTCATAATATAAATAACACATCCTTGATTACGATCGGCAACTCCGCAACGAGCTCGCCCGCGAGGAACTTCGGAATTAATTACAACACCTTGCAGACCATTTTGCGTAACTTGTTGTCCACCAAATAAAAAACGCCCCATAAATAATCCGGCCAACAAAGATATTGCCAGTACAAGAACAAAAATTTTAACACTTATATTAATGCCTTTGCTGTTTTCAGAAATATCGTCATCAAAATATTCTTCACCATAGCGCTGATTATCATAATAATTTTCATTATATTGTTGAGAATTTTTTTCTACTGAAAGATGCTGCGAAACAACAGGAGTATCCGAAGGTAAAGAAATATCTTTAGAAGTCGTGTCCGAATTTATCTTATTGGCATTACTCACAGCAGGTGCTTGTTCAGTATTTTTTGCCGGTTCAGATGAAGACACCGGAATTGATCGGTTAATCGGTCGTCTGACCTTTTTTAATATCGGCCCATTTTCCATAATTTCACCTCTTTAAATTTCATTGCAAACTTTTAGTCAAAGCACTGGGAGTTTTAACGGTTTTAATAACTCTGGGAACAATCATTATTGCCACTTCGGATTGAGCTTTTTTCATATCAAATATTGCTCCCGGCAGACCTATAATAAGGAAATTTTCGCCAATTCGATTACGAATCGAATATTGCGATATTTCTCCTTCGGAACCCTCTATCGTTATTTGCGACAACAGTTTGTTGCCTGCCGAAAAATTAGCTTTAGCTAAAATAGATAATTGCGATAAAACAGAGTCAGCAGATATACATTTACCTATATCAAAACGCGAGAACCATTGATTGGGAACGACAAATTTTCCTTCTCCGGCGATTTCAACTTTGGCCTGTCTGCTCAAGAATGAAGTTAAAGAGTTAACATTTATCTCATTAGAAGTAGTCAAGATACGACCTAAAACTCCGGATTTTGTGCTTTTTACCGAGCCAAGGTCAAATGTTTTGATAATTTGCTGCCATTCTATGCCGTCTTTATTATAAGGATAAAGATGATAAACACGAACATCATAAGCTAACAGCACCGGATTTTCTTCAAAATAGCTGATAAGATTGAGTATCTTATTTTTAAGTTCATAGTCTGCATTGAAATTGATAGTATAATCATCAAAATTAGCCGTAAAGTCCGTAATTCCTGCTCCGCGTAAAACATCCAAGACACCTAACATGATCGGGCGCGACTTGGGAACGGAAAGATTAAAATTAGACATACGTGATATGCGCAAGGTTTTATTGGTGGCATTATAAGTGTAGTATAATTCGGCAGCATCAGCGATAACATCTATTACCTCGGTAAAGTCGCCATGAAGATTTTCGGCAGATATGCTGGCGTAAGGGGCATCTTTTGCAACTAATTTTATGTCTGCTTCTTTAGTAAGTTTTAACAATGCTTTTTCTGCAGGCATGGTTGCAAATGAAAAACCATTAACTTCAAAACGGGGCAACATATCTTTGACATCATTATTTGCCAAATTAAAAGCCTTAAGATTGTAAGGAACACTCGATATCATTTGCTGAGTTTCCCAATTTACAAAGCATCTCATCGGAGTTTCCAAATCCAATTGATTGGCTCCTTTAGGAGTACGAATCAGCGGGTAAGTGCTCTTTTCAACTTTAGCGGTATATACCGGAGTAGTATTTTTAGGTTTAGAATTATCCAAGCTCCCCGGACCTTCACATGCGCCGATGAAAAGTGTCAAACCAAAAATCAATAAAGAATATTTTTTTAACATTGATTACCCCTGTGATTGGTTGGGATTAGGATTGGGATTGTGCGGTTGATTTTGATGATCCGATAAATGAGAGTTTACCGATTGAGGATGACCTTTTTGTTGATTAAGAAGTTTATTAACAACTTCATCAGCAGACATTCCTGCACCGACAGTAGGATCATTAGATTTATCAATAGCTCCCAGTGCTTCCTTAACTTTATTAAGTTCGTCTTTATCCTGCTTTATCATATCCGGAGAAGCATTGTGTTCCAACTCTGTTTTAAATTCCCGTAAATTATTTTTAAGAGCATTGATTCCTCCGGCAATTTTTTTCTCTACATAACTATATAAATTAGGGTGTGCAACAATATATTCTCCGGTTTCATTTATTTCTTCGAGGACATCCAAAACATAGGCATAATGCTTATATTCTTCGATAGCAATATTGCCTTTACGGATACATCTTGCTGCAATACGAGAGATAGTCATATCGTAATAATTTTTCAGTAAAACATAGTTATCGACGTACCAAGTATCACCTTCGACGTTTTTTCCGGAACTAAATGCTTTGTTTTGTTCCATACTTCTCTCCTAAAAAGCTTTAATTATCTATGTGATAATTTTAATTCGCTTATGATGATTTGTAAATTTTTATTTTGATGTTTTCTAACGTTATTTTACGTAGGGATCTTTTTCATCGTCATCTTCATCATCGTAAATTTGCGGCATAACTTTAATTTGAGGATGATCGGTATTATAAACGACAGGTGAGGTATTCTGCATATCAGTTTGATTTGATAAATCATCTATATAGATATAACTGTCAGAACCGATTGTTTCAACATTATCATAATTGGTATTTTCATCGTTATTCATAATCGCTGTATTATCATCGGTTATTGCATCATTTTCAGTTTCACTAAAACCCCAATCACTGCTTGATGATGTAATTTCTACCTCATTAGTCGAGATATCATTATCAGAATCAAAAGATGGTATGATAAAACTTTTTTCAGTTAAATCTGAAATGGGTTTATTTGCAGAATTCGATTTTATATTTTTAACGTCATTATCTTTTTCATATATTTTATTTTCAACTGCATTTTTTTGAACTTCATCAATAATTGTTTTATTGCTATCGAAATAATTGTTATCATTATTTTGATAGCTTAATTCGCTATTTGTTTCACTATATTGTGTATTATTCTCAAATTTTACATCAGTATTTGGTAAATTAAATTCTTTCTTCTTTTTCTTTTTTTTCTTCTTTTTTTTGACTGTTTCGATAGGTTTCGGCTCGATATAATCAGGTTCAGTATAATCAGGTTCCATATTATCGTCATCTGCTTTGATTTCATCAACAATATTTTCGGCTGTCACAGGTTGTTCCAAATCATCTTTTGCAAAATCAGATGAATGTTTTGTACTTTCGGCAGGTACATAGTTATTTATAACAAGAGAAGAAGACTGAAGGCCTTTTACAATAGCTTCTGCAATTTCCTGACTGCGATTATTATCAATTGTTGCATAGATTTCTTTTTGAGCTTTGATTAATCGTTCGATAGCACTTTCCATATTTTTTTCATTAGCCGTTTGTAAGTCGGCTATTTTATTTACCAACATTAATGTTTGTGCAGAAGTATCCGGAGTATTAATTTGAATATTGTTGGCATTGTTGGCCGTTTGACTTTGCCCTTGTGCCAAATTGTTTTGCATCACGCGTTCAACGACACCTTCAATAAGGCGTGCTTGCGATTGTTCTATAAGATTTATTATATGCTCAGTATTATCAGGAAGCGAAACAGAATTGGTCGCTTGATTTAACGAGGTTGATGATTGCTGCATGGCGGCAAATTTCTGCATAGCTTCAGTATTTGATTTTATCAAAGCATTAATTAATTCCTGATTGTTTTCGTTACTATGATTTAGCGAAGTTGATTCCATTTTATTAAGACGTAAGTTTATTTCTTTTTGACCATCAATAAGTTGTTGGACAGCCAAAGATTGATCAGTATTAAGCTCATCTCCGCTAATTGCCGGTTGATTTGGTATTTGATGTTGTTCCAATGCTTTAGTTATTAATGCAAAAATCTTTTGTTCATTTTCTTGATTTTTAGCAATATATTGTGCAAGTTCTTGCTGTCCACGACTTAAATCGGCACCTATTTTTTCAATACTTTCATTATGTAAATCGCTTTGTTTTTTTAATAATGCATCAAAAGCACCGGCAAATTGTTCGGCAAAATCTTTACCTAGAGATATTTCGACATTACCTCCCTGAATTATCGGTGTCGGTTGTGTAATAACCGGTTGAACAGGTGTTGAATCCGTTGCTGTATTTTTCTGTTCCAATACAGTTTCGAGAATCGGCTTTGAAGATGGTGCTTGAGTATCCGAAGATATCGGTTTTCCACCTTGCTTTTCGATTAAATCACCAATATAATCTTGAAGCATCAACCCTCCGGGCAAAGAGCCAAGAATGCTGCGTATATTTGCCGGAATTTCTATCAGCATTTTATCAAAAGCTTCTTTTCGCTCGGGAGGAAATATGTGCATTTGGCGATAAATATTAAGATAGCGCTGTGCAACAACGACAGGATCTTCTTCGCCATTGCGCATAGCCTTGCGGCGAGCCTCATTTATTTCATCATCTTGCGCCATAACCCATCAACATCTCTTAATTAACCTATAATCAGGTCATTATACTTTGATGCTTGTAAATTTATTGTTAACAAAAACTATATATTGCAAAATTTAGGTAATTTCGGTGACAGCACGTAAATTTCCATCACGATTTATTTGAACCACGCGCAATTTTTGATGCATTTCTTCAATGGTTTTTTTACGATCAATAGTAGGATAAGTATGCAAAATACGATCGGTGAATGCTTGGTATGCCGCTTCGGAACTTTCAGCATGGATGGTTGCCAAACAGTTATCATGACCTGATCCCATAAGTTCCCAAATGGCACCGGCATTAGATGTCGAAATTTCGCCTCCGATAATTGCATCGGGAGTAAAACGAACAACCAAGTCTATTACCTTTGCATAATCAAAAGCATTGGTTTGTTCGGTACGTGACATGGTTATATGTACCCGATTAGGATGCGGGACAATAAGTTCTCTGGTATCCTCAATAGTTAAAATACGTTTATTAATATCAATAATTTTTAATAAGTTATTTAAGAATGTCGTTTTACCGGTAGAAGTTGCACCGGATACAAGAATGTGGTCACCACGTTTTATGCTCAAAAGCAATCTCTCATATGGGTCTTGCGGTTCTTTGATATCTTTCAAGGGATTTACTTTGTGAAGTTTTCCACCTTGCATAAGTCCGTAATCGCCTAGTCCAAAGGCGACATCATCTGCGTGAACACGAATAGTTAGAGCAATGCCGCCCGTCAAATCGCGATTATCATACATAACATTCTTTCCGCAAATGGCAGAAAAACGATGTTCGCCCGGAATTGTAGCATAGACAACCGGATTTCCTTGAACCGGATCAAATTGTAATTCATAGGTATTGGCAATAATATAAAGTAAATCAACCAAATATTCTTTTGACAACTTTTCATCTTTATATGCCACCCAAGGATAGGCTCTCTTTCCTCGCAAACGCAGCCAAACTTCTCCGGCATGGTTAATGGCAACCTCTTCTATCCCATCCTGATTATACCAGTATGCCAAAGGTCTTAAAATTGATTCAAGAACGGTAAAACTCATATTTTTCTCCCTAAAATAGTGCCGGCACGCTGTTGTCATTATTTGAAGAGTTTGTATTGCCAGTTTCAGTATTTTGGCTATTGTTATTTGCACCATACATCGGCGGAGGCGGAGGTGGCGTTCTTTTTGCCGATGTACCGTTAGAAATGAGCGGGGTTGTGCCTGACGGTTTAAGGTTAAGCGAATCAGGATTATAGACAACTTGACCTCCTGTATCACCACTCAGAGTACTGCTAGGACCTCCAGGACCATAAGTTTTAGTTCCTGGCGGAACATTAGCTGAAGTTTGAGTAACATCTTTATCTATCAGCCCATGGAAATTTCCATCTTCGTTATTTTCTTCATTAGCGTTGTCAGGAGTGCGTATTTCTAAATCTCTTTGAGTATAAATAATAATTCTTGTTCCGTTAGGAACATAAGTCACAGCTTTTACGTTGGTTTTATCCGTCAAAATTTGATCAAATATATTCTGCATATTATCAAGAAAATTCCTTCGAGCATCATTTGCCGATTCCTGTTTAGAAGTTTCTACGCTTCCGCTACTATTATCATCTGTTGCCATGACGTATGCAGCTGTTGAGCTAAGAACCGTTGTAAGAGCCGGTAAAGTATATTTCTTTAATAATTGTTGATCGACATAGCCCAACGCACCTATACGTCCTTGAGCATCAGCAGTTGAAGCACCACCTAAATCAAACATTGATCCGTCGGGTCTGATTAAACGATTCCATGAAATCTGCACTCGAGCGGAATTTGAGGTTGCCTCAGTAGGACCACTAATACTACCGAATTGGCCCTGCACTCTTGAACCAGCAGGAATAATAACATTTCTTCCCTCTTCAGCATAAACATTACGTTCAACATAAGCAACTACCGGTGCAGGATGATTTGTATCTATAGCTCTAGCTATTACGGCCGGAATAGGTTTACCTGACAAAATAATGTTACTTAAATCTATTTTCCATGTAGATTTTGTTGTATTTAACTTTTCATATCCGGTAAAAGAAGATTCATTTATCTTACTCTTTACACTACCCGGTCTTATGTTGGCACGTCTTTGTTGCATAGCTCTATTTAATGCTGCTCGACGTACTGGATCATAACGCTCTCCAGGACCGGTACCTCCTCCGGGACCAATATTAGGTACAGCGTCATTTCTATATGCATTAGGAACGCTAGGAATAAATACTTCTCCTGATGGTTTTTCAACTATAGGTTTTGTATCTTCTCCAGAAGATTGTTTAACACCTATTGTGTTACCGTTACCATCAATAACTGTATTATCGGGCATAAGATAACCGACAACTTTGTCATTATCATCCTTAACTTCTCCGCTGGGTAATATGTCACCTAAAAATTTGCCGTCAGATGTGAGTGCTATATTTAACGATTTTATATAATCATCACCGGTAATAATTATATCTGAAATATTCTCTTGGGGTTTTACAGGAATAGTAAAAGGATCTATCGGATTTGATTGATTTTGGCTTTGCTGTATCATTTTCATTATTTTGCTATTAGCAGATATTCGGCCTTTACGCCCGATTTTTTTACCTTGATTATCAACTATTTCATTCCGAGAATTAATACGTCCTACCATTTCGCCATCAGCACTAATAATTTTACCATCAGAACTTACTTCACCCAAAACTTCCATATCTTCATCAATAAGTTTACCATCAGGTGTCAGATACCCTATAAGCTTACCAAGTTTGTCAAACAATGCACCTATACCTTTAGCTGCTGATAAAGTTGTTTTGGTTTTATTTTTGCGAGCTACAACTTTGCCTTGGCCATCAACTATTTCATTACGCTGATTCAACTGACCGATTGTACTTCCTTGCTCATCGGTAACCTTGCCAGATGAATCTATTTTTCCGGTTACCTGACCTTGTTCATCTATTATTATTCCCTTGCTTGTTACATGTCCTATCTTTTTACCTGAAGCATCTACTATTGTTTCAACCATCGGTATCGTCGGCAACAAAGTTTCTATACTCTCTTTTCTTCCGATAACCTCACCTTGTTCATTTATAACATTTCCTTGCTCATTTATTTTGCCAATCTTTTCACCATATTCGTTTGTTACTTGATTATCAGCATTTATTTGCCCGACTACTTCCCCTTGATTGTTTATCAATATTCCTTCTTCGGAGATATATCCTAAAGTCTCTCCCATATTATCTACTATGGCTTCAGCTTCACGCGATACCGGCAACGATGTTACTACTCTGCTCTTTAAGCCAATTACTTTTCCTGTGCTGTCCACTAATTGATTTTGAGAATTAATGCGGCCTATCTCTTCTCCTTGCAAATCAATAAATTTACCGTCCTGCATTATCTCTCCGATACTTTCTCCTTTATCATTTACCACATCTCCTTGCGGCGTAATATATCCTATTGTCGAACCTGTATTATCTACTATTGTTTCAACCATTGGTATCGTCGGTAATAAAGTCTCCACACTCTCTTTTCTTCCGACAACCTCACCTTGTTCGTTTATAACATTTCCTTGCTCATTTATTTTACCGATTTTTTTGCCTTGTTCGTTTGTTACTTCATTATCAGCATTTATTTGCCCGACTACTTTCCCTTGATTGTTTATTAATACTCCTCCTTCTGAGATATATCCTATCGTTTCTCCCATATTATTTACTATTGCTTCCACTTCACGACTTTTATCTTGGTGTGATGAAGGACTTGGCTTTATTAAACTTTTACGATAATATTGTAAAGGAGTTGCTTGAGCTATAACAGAACCTGCTGAATCGATAACTTGTCCTTCATTATTAATTGATCCGATAACTTTACCTTTTTTATTAATAACATTGCCATTAAACAGCAACTCACCCAATACTAATTTTTGGTTATCACGGATATTATAATCGCGTTCGCCACGTGCAATAACTTCATTATTTGCAATTACGAAACCTTTATCTAACATTCCTAAATTATGATTATTAAAATCAGCAACTTCACCGGACGGAGAAATCACTCCAAGTACTTGTCCGTTATTTCCATACACATACATATTATTAAGGGCATAGCCCATTAAATCCTTGCCTGAATATACATTTCCATCAAAATCAACCCTGCCAATTCCTTTATGCCGGCTATCCAATACTTTTCCTTGACTATCTACATATCCCATAAATCGGTTATTTAAATCAAAAGCGACTTTATAATGCATAAGCATACCTTGCGGAATACCAGAATTTGAATTTATATTTCCATCAGGTTGCTGATATGCAGAAATACTATTTTTATCATCAATAATAGTGCCGTCAAATAAGGCAAATCCTTTTATCTTGCCGTTAAAATCTATAAATGAATCGTAACTAACCAAACCGCCTATCCATTCTTTTGAGGCATCATATAGACGTCCTTGAGAATCTATACACCCAAGTCTTTCTCCTTTAAGATTATAGGCTATTCCTTGATAATCAGAATATCCGATTATTTTACCGGAAAAATTAATTAAAGGTAACTGTCGTGACATCTTGCCCAAAACTATACCAGAACTTCCTATAACACTATTATCTCCCAATATTTTCCCGACAAATACTCCTCTAGCATTAAAAACTGTTCCCTGCTGTGTAGTTACACCTAATAATTCACATTTATCATTACTTGCTCCGGAATAATTTATCACCATGCCGACAATGCTTCCTCCATTATTGCTGACAAGTCCTCTTTCTACCAGATAACCGACTTTCACTCCGTCATGTCCGATAACATTGCCGCTAACATCAATATGTCCCAAAAAATCACCATTAAATTTTACAGCGATGTTTTCTTGATAAGCTTGCCCTATTTTAGGCATATAATTGGTTCCACCAAAGCTTGAAACACTGCTATCGGGCAATACTTTACCAATTTGCTTCATATTTTTATTCAACAAAGCATTATGTTGATTCGGAACACCCACCATTATACCTTCATAATTTACGGCTGTTTGAATATTAATAGTTTGTGCTGTTATATTATCCTGAATATTTAAGGTCATGCCATTGCCGATAATTTTTTCCGTATCGCCACCATCTGCTCTTAAAGCTTGTCCTGACAAATTCATATAAGCATACAAGGTTCCTGCAGCCGTGTAAAAAGAACTGTTGTGCAGAGTTCGTCCGATAATATCTCCTTTGGAATTCCAGACATATCCCAAGGGGGATATCTTTAATTTATCCCCTTTATAATTAAACTGTGACGATATACCGCACATTCCGACATAAGATCCTGTATTAGTAAAAATGATTTGATTATTCAATACATTACCTATTATTTCTCCCGACAGATTATAAGCAGTTTCTCCTATCATATATCCGATAGTTGTACCATCAAGATTAATAACTGAGCCGTTACTTACAGCGTGTCCAACCTGTTCTCCTTGATAATTATAAATTGGTCCGGTTTTAACAATTTTTCCTTTAACATCACCATCTTTGTCAAAAACAAAACCACGCGAACCAACCTTGCCTATAACAGATGATCCTTTAGCAATTTGCCCGTTGACATTCATATATCCTAAATAATTTCCTTGCATATCGGCAGCTACTCCGGTAAAGGGCAATTCGGAACCGATTACTGAACCAGTATTTCCTACAATACGCCCATCGGCTCTGATTTTTCCAATTGATTTTCCTTCTTTAATAACAACTCCGTTATAGCTGACAATACCGAGTTCTTCACCATTTTCATTGATGGCATAACCTGTATTTACTAATTTTCCTATAATACTATTCTGATTATCATATACATACTCATTAGCTTTTATATAGCCGAGCACTTCCGAATTAAAATCAGTGACTTGTCCTCCTGGGACAACACTACCTATAAAGTTTCCACCGGTTGAAACGACCATTCGTGATGAAATAAGCCGTCCGTCCAGAATGTAATCTTTATTTTCTTTACGATAGGCGTAACCATCAGGAGTAATAATACCTTTTTGCTTTCCGCTTAAATCACTATATGAGCCGTCGCCGGTTACACGCCCTGCAATTTTTCCTTCATCATCATAAACCAACCCAGGAAATATTATTTGTCCTACTATATCGAAATAGTCATTAACTACAAGACCGCTAGGCAAAGCCTTTCCCATTATTTGTCCGGCAGCGCTTCTTATAATACCATCGCCGCTTACTTTTCCCAATACTTTAGCATCGTTGCCGATAGCTACTCCCTGCGGTACAACTCCTCCAATAATATTCCCTTTATTATCTAATATAAAACTATCAGCCGTGACATTTCCTAAAACCTTATTTTCCATGCTGACTACTTTACCATCGGAAATAACTTTTCCTAAAATTTCACCCTGAAAATTGATTGCGGTAATTTCTTGGGCTGATACATTGTTAAACGAATAAATGCTTATTACACTTGTTAAGGTTGCTACAACGAATCTGAATAAAGAGATTTTTTTCATCTCAGTTCCTCCTATTCTTAGCAACTTCGCCTAAGACATATCCGGCGACATTCTTATCCAAATCAACAAAAGAACCGTTGCTCTTAATACTACCGATTATTTTGCTTTGGGCATTAATAACTGATCCGGAAGGAGAAATCCGTCCGCGATATATTCCTTTACTATCTAAAACAGTTGCGCCGATCTTATATGTCTTGCCTAAAACGTGGTTATTCATATCTGCAGCCAATCCCCCTGATAGAACTCTGCCGATTATTGTACCATCAAATCCTATAATTTGACCATCAAAATTAACATAACCCACAACTTTATCGCTATTTGATATAACTATATCACCGCTAACAACTTCCCCAATAATTTTTCCGCTTGAACTTAATACATTGCCATCAGGAAAAACTTTACCTAAAGGAGAGTTGTTTAATCCATTAACTTGTCCGTCAGGTAATACAAAACCTATAACTGATCCTCCGAAATCAATTACTACACCGGTATTAAATAAATTTAATCCTTTATCGCTACTTCCTCCTGGCAAAATAGCTGTTACAACCTCATTTTTTTTATTTATGATATCTCCGAGTGAATTCATAATTCCTTGATAATTACCGGTAACATCTATTACTGCACCTTCTGATAATATTTCTCCTATAATCTTACCGGCATTATCAACTACTTTTTTATCATGAGTAACATGCCCTACAATTTTGCCACTTTCATCAATAACCTTTCCATCAGAAACAGCATAACCTATATAAGAACCATTATAACTGATACCAACTCCTTTGGAAACAATATGCCCTTTATACTCGCCTTTAACATCATAATAATCTCCTTTAGAATTGACTTTACCAATAGCATCGCCATAGCGTGTCAAAACTCGCCCATCAGGAGCAACCGTTCCGATAATTTTGCCGTTTATATCTATGACTTCACCTTTGGGCAATAGTGCTCCCAAAACACCATTATATTCTCCATATCCGCCATTAACCAATTTGCCTTGAACCACACCTTGAATATTATACACATTGCCATCCGGAAATAAAAAACCTATTATTTTTCCTGAAGAACTGATTACTGATGCGTTTGACGGAAGAGCTATACCTTTTATAGTATTGTTGTCTTCTAACACCAATCCGTCAGAAGACAACATATATGCCGGATTTTCATAAACTTTAATTTTTGCATTAGCATCAACCTCACCGATATAATTACCACTAAAATCATAGGCATATTTTCTATCCAACATCTTTCCGATATAAGATCCTTTATTATTAAAAATATCACCAAATATACCGACACATCCGATAGGCTCATTTTTGTTATTAATCAAAATATTATTTGCATTTACATATCCAAGATATTTACCGTTAATATTGACAGCTGTACCTTGTTTGGCAACAGCACCTATTAAATCACCTTTTTCATTGAGTACCGTGCCATCAGGGTTTACACAACCGACGAATCGGTTACTTTCATCTTTTACTAAACCAGAATTGTCTATGTTTCCCAATAATTTGCAATCATTGCTGAAAACCTTACCTCGAGGAAGTATTCCGCCTAAATAATTTCCTTCCGTATCTAAAACCAAGCCTTCCGGGGTTATTTTATAATTGGTATCACTGTTATTATTTTTAATTTTACCATCCACATCCAAATAACCTATAATATTGCAGCCAAACCCCATAACATTTCCTGCTCTGACCATTTTGGCAATTACTTTTGCCCCGCTTTGATCTTTAACCAATCCATTAGGCAACATACGTCCAACTATTTGCGAACGCTCATTTTCGATACTTCCGTCATTTTTAAGTTTGCCTAAAACTGAACCTGCCGGAGTAATCGGAATACGCTCAAATGTAACTATTTTACCTATTACCGAATTATCAGCACTAAATGTTATTTCTTCATCGGCGTATCCCAGAACGTCCCCTTTAAGATTTTCTACTTTGTTGTCACTTCGAGCCTTACCGATTACTTCCCCATGGGCATCTACCAAATTATTATTTGTATCTATATAACCTACAGTTGTGCCGTTTTTATCATATGCTATTCGTACTTTCTTACCGATTAAAGGTGAATTTTCAACAACAACCTCGCCATTATCTTTTACTTTACCTATTATTTCTCCTTTTGAATTTACAACTTCTCCGCTGGGCAAAGTCACACCAAGGATGTCGCCTTTTACATCTATAACAGCTCTTCCGGTTTGAGCAATATGTCCTATATTATTGCCATTTTTATCAACAACTTTATCATTTGACAGCACTTGTCCTATGATATCACCATCTTCATTAACTATTGATCCATCAGGGACAGCTTTTCCTATTATTTCTCCGGAATCGTTATAAACCAAACCAATGTTTGTTGTGTTGCCTATTATCCCTCCGCTCGGATCTAAGGCCGTACCGTCAGGGAGCACTTTTCCGATTACTTTTCCTTCATCATCAACTATTTCATTATCCGGGGTAACATATCCAACCAAATTAGAAAACTCGTCATATGCTATTTTATTATTTTCTGCTACACCTATAACGTTACCATCCTTATCCATGATAAGTCCGTCTGTTGCTATCTTTCCGATAATATTTCCATTATCGTCTCGGGCATAACCTTCTTTATCAACAACTCCTATATTTTTTCCATCTGGGCCTATAGCAGCCTGCAAAGCTTTGCCATATTCCTGCTGTTCAAGCGGTGCTGTTTCATTTTCGCAATAACGGCACTCTTCACGATTTACAGCGTTGCCGTTTACCGGAATTTTGGCGGTTTTGGTATTTTCTTGATTTATATTAATTTCATGCCACATTATTAAAAAATTATTTTGGACATTACCAGCAATAATCGGTTTCCATGTCATCGTTATATGACAAGTTTCTTTACCGCTTAAAGCTATTCCGGAACATTTATCGTTATAAACAAATCCTGCTGAAGGAGGTTCTGCCAGTTCTACGGAAACAATTTTTATTGCTGATTTACCATTTGTACCCAGAGTTAAGACATTCTTGGCTTCAGTACCCAAAACAACCTCCCCCATAGGAACAGGATCGGGAGTTGCCGTAAAAGGACTATCGCTTTCAGCCGTTACCATTTCGATTGAAGTCGATTGATCGGTGGTTTGCTGCTGGGTAAAAACATCATCTTGATCGTTAAATACCGGCTCTTCATACAAATTAGAATCGTCTCCGCTGCTCATAAGCAGAATAAGACCAAAAATAAATATAAGTAAAGAAACAAGACCTATAATCAGGATTACTGTATTGGTCTTTTTAACATATCTTTCAGAATTTGTTAATTGCTCATCACTCATACTTTTGGTCTATTGTGTCCTAACCACACTGCAAAATACGCCGTTGCGTCCTAAAGAACTGCATATTTTATCACCGGCATCAAGGCTTTTTACCGGACCTATTCTTAAGTGAAATAATTCTCGTCCATTACCATCAGCCGGAGCATCCACTGAAAAAAACGGAGTGTAACCGCTCAATTCCTTATATTTACCGGAAAGTTTTCCCCATAAAGTTTCCAAATTATTGACATCTCCGTCGGTTCCTAACTCTATGGATATATTTTGAGTATCTGCACCATTAAAACCGGCTCCATAAGTATATTGAGGCAACATTGAATAATTTCCAGCACCACCTTGACCTACACTCATACTTTGCATTTTGGAATAGTCAAAATTATCAGCGGCATTTCCGCCTTGCCAGTCAGAAGTGCCATTTTTAGCATATTCGGGAACTATAATTTGTCCCTGACTGTTTTTTATATCCATTTGTCCGTTACTTTGTTGCCCTAAAGGCATATTTCCGGAATTATTTTGCATTTCGAAAGGTTGGCTGCCACCTTGAGGAACATAACCTTGCCCGGTATCATAAGCAGGATTTATATTGTTATCGATTCCAGTAGTTTTTCCATTGGGAATAGCCGGAGAAACATCCCAACTGGGCGGCAAATAATCAGCCGAATTAACCGCATATTCAAGTCCGCTTTCGTCAGAACGACGCATTTTGATACAAATAATCCTCTTACCATTACGCAAGACCATATCCCCGATACCCTCTACAACAATCAGACGATTGTCCGGACCTGTAGAACGAAAGCCAACCGGAACTTCGACTCTTTCCACGATCATACTAACCACCGGACGTTGCACCATATTGAGTGCTTTTTTACCTAAATCAATATAAGTGAAAATATTATCACGCCAAACTCTTTCCGGAGCTATAACCACATCATCGGGGTTCGGCACGTAAACTTCCAAATCAAACTTAAAATCTGTAGGATCTACCGGTATAGATTTTATCCAATCACTTTTCTGAAAGCGTCTGGTATAGCTTGGATTGTTACCGCTGACATTTTTAATGCCACCGTTACCACCTCTTCCCGAACCGCTTCCGGCATAAGGTTGGCCGCTATTAGAATCGGGATTGTTACCATTAACAACCTCTATATCAATAATTGCATTAGTTAAACGTTCGGTATTAACCGCTTCGGATTTAAGGTAAAAAACATAGCGATTGCCGGAACGCCCGAAAGCTACAACGTTAGTATCAACCCCTACCTGTGCGCCAGGATTAGGATATAATAAAATAGTATTAGGTGACTGTATTTCACCGGCAAATGAATTTGCATCGCCAAAGTTAATGGATTCAATCAGCTCCCATTCAGGGAAATTAATCATAGTTAACATCCCCTCACGGACACGAACAGGCAAAACCAAATCAGGCGACCAATAATATTTGGAGTAAGCCGGACGACTTTGTCCTTCGCCTAAATTTTGCAGAGGGTCAAGCCAAGCTGCCTGCGTCATTCCCAAGGAATTAAAACCGGCATAATCTAAATTCATAGGAGTATAATTTCCTTGAGATTGGTCAGCACTAGCATCTAACAACTGTTGAGTAGCTTGAGCAAAAGAAAATTTTGCCGACAATAAAGACGTCATAACCACCGCCCAAAAACAACTTTTTTTCATAAATATGTTCACGACACGTTTACTCCACATTATTGCGACTAAGCGCGTATTTTACAACCGTAAACCCCAAAGGATTTTTTAATCTTTCACCGTATTTTACCGTTTTACGACGATAATTAACAGTCAGAGTTGCAGTCCAATAACTTATTTCAGGGCTCAGAGAATCAGGATAAGTATCACTGGCCTCATATTCCACCTGCCATATATTATTAGACAATTCATTGATAGAGAGAATTTTAATTTTGCGTTCCATCCCTTTATCTTTAATCATAGATAAAGCCTTTTTGCCGACATTATCCCAAAATTCCTGATAAATTTGCGGAGTTGATAATTCCTGGATAATACCACCGGGGTTCCAGCGTGCTTTATCGACATCAAGATTATGATCGAATGTACTGCGTTGCAATACATAGTCTCTGACAAAAACCTCGGTAATAGCGCGATAATTACGCAATTCTCCGGTTATAGGGGTAATATTATAGACACGTTCAGACTGATTTTGAAAAGTAAGCAAAAAAGGTGCTACGCGGTATAAAGGTATTATTTGAAATATTGCCATGATAAGAACAATATTACAACAAACACTCAAAGCAGTAATAATAGCAAAAGCACGAGCTGTCCACAAATAGCGTTTTTCAGCGATATTTGCAACGAATAATTTTTCATTCGCATTAGATACGGAACGTCGAGCATTGTTTGGAGCTCGTCTTCCTTCCAGCATTTTCGGCTGAGTTTGTCCGTATTTTATTTCTTCCACCATATTCTTCAGCTTTCACCCCATTAAATTGTGGCAACAAACCAATCCGGCAAAGTGTGAGGCAGCTCAACCTCGATACAAGCACAAGGTGATAATTTAAGCTCATCAATACCTGTACCTATACCTATCGGTTCCGGTTCATAATAAGAGCCATAACATCCGGATATAAGAAACAAAACCGCAAATATCAATAACTTAGAGCGAGTTTTCATTGTTTTTTACCCTCTTTACAAACAATTATACAAGTATACCTTATATAAAGGTATACTGTTTTATTTTAAATGTCTAACTATTGCTTGACACTTATCAACAATTGGTTGAAATATTGCATAACTTTTTAATATTTGTCGGTTTGAGAATAACGAACAACTGTAAAGCCTAATGGATTGATTAAACGATTGAACGAAAAAGAGCGCTCGGGAATAAACATAGCGGTGATGGCGGTTGTCCAAAATTTACTGTCTACATTTTCGGCAGAAGCCCTGGTTCCCTTGACATTGGGTAAATCATAGGTCTTAAAATCGACTACCCAAGTCGGAGAATTGTTTCCTCCTTGTTTGCTCATTGATACTATCTCAACTTCACGGGTGAGCGGCTGACTGATAATCTGTTTCCAATTTTTGGCAGTAGAAGCCCCAAATTCGTTATAAACTTCGGGAGAAGACAAAAAATGCACCATGCCGCCGGCCATCCAGCGAGTTTGCATTTCGGTTTGATCGTGAATGATAGTATTACGCAACATTATATACTGACGAATATACATTTTCATCAGGGCATCACGCGAGGGCATATTAAAGGCAATGGGCTCATGACTGATTAAATCATTCGATGAGGTATTTTTAACCAATAAGAGCGGTTCAACCGTAACGCGCGGAGCCATACGAAATAATACCAATGAGGATAAAACCAAAAAAGTCATGGATAATATTGTAACCAACACCAAAAAGCGCGATATCAACATATAATAAACCATTTTGGCGGAGTGAGATATTTTATCCAAGTGTTCAAGATATTGCGGACCTTGCGGAGTGTCACCGGTAATAGCCTTGATTGTGGAATCGTTATTAATTTGCGGATTTTGAATATTTTCTTCCATCAGTAATTAGCGCAATACGCCTCCTCTAAATCACGATAATTTCCGTCATCTTCATGTGCTTTTTTCTTTTTTCCCTCATGGTATTCAGTGGTAGCATCATTATCGGCGACAGCATTTCCTATTTGTTTATTCAGCTCCTCTTGCCAATTTTCTTCTTCAACAGCATCCATGGTTACATTAATATATTCACTGGGATATTCAAATGCTCCGCATACATCTTTGTTTTCGTCGTCTTTGATACCTTTATATTGATAACAAGTTTTACCATCTTTTGAATATTTTTTACCAGATATATTAAGATAATTAACAAGTTCCTGTAATTTTCTTAAGCGTTCTTTAATCAATTTTTGGCTTTCGCTATCTTCTTCATCAGATGTTGCGGAGCCTTCATTATTTTTGTTATTATTAAGGACATTATTAATGTCATTTCCAATGCCATTATTTTCATCTCCAATGAGATTATTTTTTGCTTCTCTCAATGAATTTTTAATCTGATTAACTATATTGTCATCAGTCAAATCCCAATCCTTATTAAAATTCGGCTTATTGTTTGCAGGAAACAGCTCGTTATTTTCGTCTTTGAATAATGTTTCCAATTCCTTCATCTGAGCGTCTTTTTTAGCTTTCATTTCTTCCAAAGATTGGCGCATTTTTTTCTCGGATTCAGCCTGACGCAAGAAATCACCGACTTGATTACGGGATAGCTGAGCCTGCTCGGAAAGAGCCAAGGCACTTGACTCGCTTTTATATTTCTTTTTTCCATGACCCTGCTTTTCGTTTATATAATAATTATCATTGAACAGTTTATAAATAAAGGGTTTGAAATAAAGATTATTATCCTCATCGGCATCGAGTATCATACCCAATTCACTGGCTATACATTGATACGGTAATGGCGGTAAATCTTCTTCACTTATTCCATCTTCAATCTTGGCATATTCTTCGTAATAAGATAAAAACGGTCCTTTTTCTCCCATTTCAATTAAAATACATTTAGGTAAATCTTTAGCATCCAAATCATTTCTGGTAACATAATATTTATCTACCTCCAAAGGCTTGTTCGGTTTATAATAAAATTCATTTTCTTTATATCCATCTTTATTTTTATTGCTTTTTTCTACTAAAACATCCATTACAGTTGACGTATTGCCAACACGGCATGGCATAATACCACCGCGCAGAAGAGCTACTGCCTCACACCCCTGATTGAGTGCCGGCTGCAGCTGAAATTCAGATTGAACAAAGGCCGGCCCATAAGCACCTAGCATCTTTTTCCATAATTCAGGAACTTTACCGCCATAATTTAAGAAATCACCGCGAGAGATAGCTAACATTTCTTGATATTTTTCAGTGGGGTTTTTGTCGAATTGCTCAAATCTTTTCGCATTATAGGGCTGAATATTGGCAAAATCAACCATATCAAAGTGAAAAATTTCGCGGACCGGCGGTTGGCTGAAATCTTCCATCGGATACGGAGCTTTGAAATCTCGTCTGGCAGGTAAAGCACCAACAAAGAAATTATCGTCAGCATCAGTATTGATGGTCAACAAATCAGTTGCCATTGCTGCGGAGGAAAGCGGACCGCCAACGGCGGAAATTGCAGCTGCACCGGGAATTAAAGAGCTGATCGTTACAGGGAACGTGAATGTTTCTAAGGTTGTGCCAATCATTTCAGAAACGGTTGCAGTAACCGATACTCTTTGAAGTCGGCTAATAATACCTTTGTGAAGATTAACGATTTTTGCAGAAGTTGTACGGTCGGGAAGATACATTTCATCTCCTAATTGATACTTCATATCAGCCAAACCATCATTTACTATTTTATCTATTTGTTTATTTAATTCTGTTATGATGGAGCCAGCTTGTTTATTAATTCCATTCTTGATGGTTTTAATCAATCTAGTTTTTTCTCCTGAATCATCAATTTGAATCTTGTCTTTTAATACATTTTCGAGAGTTGATAATGCTTTATTTTTACGCGCCTTCGGAATATCATACTCACCTTTCTTATCCATCTTACCTCGAACAGCATCTTCAAATTCATCAATTATAAGATTTATTTTATTTCTATTAACTGCTGCATTTTTTACGAGTTCTTCTTGCTTTTTTCGTATATTTTCTTCAATCTTCCGGTTTACATCGTCCAACTTAATTTGGGCATCACGAATAGAGCTTTTAAGGACATCTAAATTTGATTTACTACTTAAAGCATACCCTTTCCCTTCTAGACTATCACTATTAACTTTTCGCTTTACCTCATCAATACTCTTGACCTTTTTTTCTTTTTCTTCATCAGGTGTTAAATAGTCGATTGATTCAGCAGCAATCCTATCATTATCCTCATAGGATTTTGTTTCAGCTCCAAAATACGCATCATTGACATTTTGGGCAAGGTCTTTGATTTGCTTATCTAATTTGTTTATCTCAGCTTCAAGCCGGTCTCTTTCGCTTATTAAAGTCGGATCTGCTTCAATTTTATTACTGTCAGATGGAAATACTTCTTCTATTTCAGCAATAGCTGTTGCATATTTATCTTTCCATAGTTTCTGATAAGATGTTTGATTAATGTTCATTACTTGGCCATTGTTTATGAGAGATGCAAACAGCTCAATTATATCGGCTTCGATATATCTTTGGAGATATTTTTTAATATTTTCATATTTACGGTAAAGATATTGGTCGTAAAAAATCTTAGCATCTTGCCAAACCATCAACTTATCCTTAGTTTGGCCCCAAGGTCCTTCAGAACCGCCGTTAATACCTAAATCCTCTGAGGCTAATGCACCGATTTGCCATGCTATCATATTGGCACGACGATTTTCTTTTTGAGTTTCTTTGGATTTTTCTGCACTTATACCTTTACCGGAATCATAATCATCTTGTTTACCAGCCACCTTCTTTCCTTCTATGCTTCGCAGGTCAGCTTTACCTTCTTTACCCTCCAGATCATCATCAAGCAATGTCTCTTCTTCAAGATCTTCGTTGGTGACTGTTCCTTCTGCTTCTTCTGCTTCATAGGAGCCTTCTCTATTTTCACTTGCCTTTCTATTAACATCACTAACATCCACCCCTTCGGAGCTCTGTCTCTCGCTTATATCGTAATCATCTTTATCTTCCGCTTCTCTTTGTTCTTCCGCTTTTTCATAGTCTTTAAGTTTTTCTTTGGTTTGATTAAGATTTGTTATGTATCCTTCAACATCATTGGCAGAGGCAGCTTTGGCCATTTCATAAGCGTTAATCGCCCAACCTGAAATTCCGGAACGAATATCATAATTGTTAATTGTATATTCGTATTCACCAGTCATTTCTGTTTCTGCAGGAGCAGTTCCGCTTAATTTCTTTCCGGACCAAACACTATCTTCATCCATAAAATATTGTTTGACATAACCAAGCCCGCATTTATGCGAATCCTCGATAATTTCCAATTTTTTATTATATTCATCTTTAAGATTGTTATATTCTATAGCAGTTTTTTGGTATGAATCGATGTCGCGTATTTTGCTATGAATAGATAGAGCTTTTGATATTTTATTTTCAATATCTGAAAGGTCACTATATTTTTCCATTGCTTCTTTACGTTTGTTATAAGGAGAATCCGGCAGAGTTGCTTTCGGTTCAACAAATTTTATATTAGTACCGCTAAAACCATCATTGGGAACGGCATGTATCTCTTCTTCAATGATTTCGTCAAAACCAGAATCGCTGTTATCTTTATATATCATTTGTGCAAAAGATAATGGCTGATTGTAGATTGTTTGGGCTGAGGCATATATCGGCGAAGGTGTTTCAATAGAGGATATTTCCTCGTTTTCTTCAATGCTGAAATCAGGTTTAAGCTCAATATTCAATAAAGTTTCGACAGCTTGAAGCTGAGCTTTTAAGGCGGCAACCTGCTCCCAAGTTTTAATAAGATTTTCTAAAGTGCCAAGTGCATAACCGTAATACATCAGCATTTCACTGTTGCCTACGTCTTTTTCGGTCATGTTTTCTTCTGAACCTTCAATAATCGGCGGAAGACCACACAGTTCTCCTTGACCTTCGCCGCAACAACTTTGTGTTTCAATAATTTGGGTTCCAATGATGCCGTTTGCTGACATATTATCTTTAAGCACTTGAACAGCAGCATAGATATTATATATGTTGTCAAGATAAAATTTACGACGATTACGTTCGACAATTTCTTTTTCACCAACACCATAAGTTAACAAAATTTCTTGAAGCTTTTTAGCAAGACCGGAATGCTTGGTTTGAGACATATCGGCATCACAGATTTTAACTTCGGCGTTAGGATCGGATAAACCGATAATTAGCCCTATCGCACCAAAATTACCATGAGCAACAGCAACAACTTTGTTCTTAATATCCAAAATAGAAGTTTTTAAGGTAATAATGTCTTTTTTAATTTGTATAGCCAGTTTTTGCACTTTCATTGCGGTTTTGTTAAGCAATTTACCGGTTTCGGCTATATCTTCGCCAAAATTGATAACAGGAGACAAAGGTATAACGTTATAAGCCTCTTCAATGGCTTTTAATATAAATGCCGAAGAAGTTTTGGGTGCCATTATAACTGTCAGGGCAATCAATAATGTCAAAAATATTTTTTTCATTTTTTTGCTCCTTTACCAATGCTCCGTTTTGTTATCATCGTTGCTATCATTTTTTTTGTTATCTTCAGATTTATTTTTATTATTATCGCGTTTTGAATTTTTGGGATTACGCCCCTCCTGATAACGACAAAAATCAATGATTAAGCTATTTTCTCGTTTGTGGCTAAGATGATGGTTGATATTTTGCGAAATGATGTTCTTGGTTTGCATTTCCAAAGAAGTTAATTCCATTTTGATTATTTTTTCAATTACTTCTATTTGACGCAGAGTGTTATCAATCGAAGCCTGCAAGGTTTCCGATTTTCCTTCGGTGGTACTACCCAATTCGGTATCAACTTCAGGATTGTTGGACGGGTCATGAGCATAAGCAATATAATTGTTACTTTCATTAAGAGCCGCAATATCGGATTTGGTAATATCTTTTCTGATGGCTTGAATGCGTTTTAACTGTGCTTCCATAGTATCATTCATGTCATCTTCGACACTATAGGTCTGCTTGGCTTCAAGAGCAATATCTAATCCGGTTTTTTTATTTGCATTATCTCTTATTCCTTGTTTAACTCTTTCACGAAGACCTTCAAGCAATTTGGAATCATTTACTCGTTTTTCGATAAGCAATGCAATCTCGGTTTCGATTTGTTGAGTTATTACAAGCTTATCATTTACAAGTTTTAAATTTATTTCGCCCATTCTTATTTTCATATCGGCAATGGCGACTTTCATTTGCTCCTCTTCTTGAAGCATTGCCTCTTTATCCAGTTTATCAGCGGTATCTTGTCGAGCCGCATGTTCAGCATGCATTTGTGCTAAATCTTTCTCTGCAATTTGAATTTTGGCGGCAAGAGTTGTTTTATCGATTTCTGCCTGATATTCTAACTCTTCCAAACGATGTTTTTTCAATTCTTCAAGTTCGGTAATGCGTACTGTATCTTCAACAACGTTGCGAGCGGCATCCATTATCAGGTAAGCATCTTCATTTTTGATTTCGCCGAGAATACGCTGAGTCTGACCGGTTATTCTAAGAATGTTTGCTAAAAAAGGATATTTTTTTACATATTTGTAGCAATCGTCATTTTCCGAAAATTCAAACTTCTTATAATAATCTGCTAACTTATCAACCGGTTGTCCGCGATAAATTTTACGAATGCAACCGCGCACTTCTCTAATAGTTCTCATACCATCACCAATTCGTCGAGCAATTTTACTTTCGCTGATTGAAGAGATTTGTAATTGTACCCAGGCCAATTTTTCTTGAACCCAAGTACCGATTTTGCCGGCGGTTTCAGGGATAGTGAATTCAAAAGGAATCAGTGCATCAGCCGATTTGAGCGGAAGCGTCATACCTACTAGCATAACTGTCAATAAAATAAATATACTAAATTTTTTCATGACAGCTATTCTCCTTTTTTCGACTTGGTTGCATGAGGTATGGCACAAGTTCCGTCTTCCGGATTATATACATATTCATTAAAAACATAAGATCCGACTTTGCTGAGTTTAGCAATGTTATCCATAGCTGCCGTCCGAGCCTCCAATGATACAATAACATTAAGGCGAGTGGCAATATTGGCCAAACGAGCCAAAACCTCACGCTTAATCAAGGTATGTTCAGCAGCATGTTTTACAGGAGCTATAGCATTTTCTCGATCAATATCAAATTCAGTTTTTATCGCCTCAACATATAAGTCAGTAGCGTAGCGAGATAAAAGAGCCTCTGTGTTATGGCGTGTTTGCATAACTAAAGTTTCTCCCGGTTTGAGAGTTTTGATAAGACGGCAACGATTGGTGCTATTGTTTTCAATATTAGCACCTTCTTCATTATCACCCCAAGGAGCTTTCCAAACATACATTGGTTGACCTGAAACAGCGCTTAAAACCGTTACTTTGTCATCATAATATTTTGCTCCGGCACCGCTAGCCAAAAATTCGCCCATATTTTTTGCTCCGCTTAACAATGTATCAAAATCACCGGCAAAAACCGCTCGACCGAACGGTAAAAAACAACCACACAGCAATAAACTCAGCATAATTACAAATCGGTTAGTTTTCAGCATGTGATTTCTCCAATAGTTGGTTATTTGGTGAATAACTATTATTTTGATTATCCGGTGTATCATCTCCATCAATAAAACGTTTTCTTGTTGAGCCACTACCTGATGAGGAATCATCTCCCCTACTACCACCACCGACTATCGTTCGACTACTGCCTGTTGCACGAGGATTGGTAATGCTTCCGAATGATTCATCTTCGTCTTCTTCATTAGCTTCATCGCTATCATCAGATGCGTTATCAGTATTCCAACCGCGTTTGCGTAGCAAATCTTCCGCCTTATCTTGAATCTCGTTCATGCGTTCATTAACTTGGTTATAGTAATCTACGGCATCCTGATAAACTTCTTTAGCTAATTTTATATCATCATCAAATCGTTTTATTTTAGCTTCAGTTAAATAATAATCCTCCATTAAATTGCGAATTAAATCACTGGTGGTTTCATCAAGCTGAAACATTTTGCCTTCAGTCAACTCATTTATTTTAATAGATATCTTCTGATATTTTAAGGCAACTTTATCAATAACATTACCGGCTTTAATCAAAAGATTATTGATAATATCCGTGCCGGCATAGGCATTGGATATGCTACTAAAGTTCAGACTTAAGAATAACAAAAATATGCCTATAAACCTATTCATTAGTCTTCCCCTTTTCAGATTTGTCAATCTCGTTAACGTCATCATCACTGGGAAGAATAAGTGCTTTATCACTTTTGCTAACCTCAATAACTGGTATAAGCTCCATAATATTATCGATAGTTTGAGAACGTCCCAACATGGATATTGTAGCCAACGAACGATTAAGGATACGAGTGCTTTCGGAAGTTACTCGATTGTTAGCCTCAATGTAACAACGTCCGCTGTCACCAGTTTGTTCTTCTATACATTTATCAACACTTATATCTTTTTTCTCATCCAGCCCGGTTTGCAAAAGATCAGAAAGACTTTCCGTATCAACTTCAGTTTCTTCACCTTCTTCTTCCGCAAAGATTTTAGTTATTTTTTCAATCCCTAAATTTTTACCGTAGCCTGCCTGCGTCTTGGCCCGATTGGTGTTTTGACCGATACTGATAAAATCTTTTAATGCGGCTTTCAAATCATCTTTTATGTATGTTTCCATTGCGGCATCAAATTGTTCTTGATACTGGTCTTGCTGATATTTTTGGTCATAAGCTATTCGTTGCAGACAACTGCGATCAAATTCCAATTGTCCGTCTTTGGTGCATAATTTGCAACGCTTAACCCATTCTTCGGGAATTAAAACTACGCCGCTATTAGGATCATTACCATCACAATCGGTAGATCCTTCTTTGGCAATTTCTATAGGATCAACCTCATCAGTTATAGCATCATTTTCTTCTGCATGAGCAACTGTAAAAAAAATGAAAGATAGCAGCAAAACCAATCTTAAAATGAAAAAATTATTGCGCATCGTTCTTTTCCTTTGTTGAAATTTTAGAATTTCGCGCTCTATTAGCCGCACTGATTAAATGTTCACGTGACCAAATTTTGCTAATTTCGTTAATGCGATTGTTTACTTGAAGATTCATATTTACAACGGCAGTCCAATTCGAACCTATGTCTTTATATGAGGAATTAGCAACTGATCTGATTTCTTTTTCGACATATTCAATAGAATCGTGATAAGCACGGAGAGAATCCAAATAAGCTCCGGCCAAGTATTCAGCATAAGCCTCTTCAAGAAAATTAGCTGCGGCCAAATTGTCAGAAGGAATAACTTTTGATTTTTCTTCAAAATTCTGTTCAGATATACCTATTTCTCTGCGCAAACACTGAAAAAAAGTTTTATCTTCATTAGGAATAACTGTTCCGGCAGGAGTATAAATCGCCTTTATATAACGGCTTAAACAGGTGTATAATTCTTCTGTGCCTTGATTTTCCAGAGCTTCTTGCTTTTCTTTATCTTCGTCTTTTTTTGCTGTTTTTTGAACATCCGAGTAATCAATTTGGCAACATACGGCTAAATTATCCGGCAATATTAAATTGCCATACCCATCTTCACCGCTTTTGACATCTCCGTTTACAACAATTTTATCGTTTTCTTTGGTGAAGCTAAAGGCAAAAGCTGTCGAAGAAGAAGTAGAAATGGAATAATTATAGCTTAATCCGGCTCCGCAGTATTTCCCTAATTCGTTACAATATCCGCTTTTGTTGTTTGAGTTACATTTAGATCTGAATATGTTGCAACAAACCTGACTACTTGCTCCCATTGAATAATTACACAACGGACTGCAACTTATCTCACAAGTTTCCGAATTAGGATTTCCGGCTGCAATTTGAGTTTCACAAGTTTTTTTATAATCTTGGCAACTCTCAAATCCCGGTCGCCCCAATATTTCTTTTATTTTGTTTTCACAATTTGGATTGTCATCGGATAAAGGCACATAAACATAAGTTTCCCCCTCAGCCGGCTTACAGGTATTACATTTATTACATGCGGCTTGGTTAGACGGAGTATGCTCACAAGTTATGCAATCATCCATAACGGCGGCTATATTGCCGCATCCGGAAGTAAAATCATTAGCTAAATCGGTTGTAGCACTTTCTAAAGCCGATGTTTGGTTTGCCCAATTATTTATACTGTCGCCGATTTGATTGATTCTGCTTTCAAATCCTTTAATTTCGCTATTGTTTATATAACAAGCCAAGCGATCAATACGTCCTCTGATACTGCGTACAGCATAAACACATTCATAAACAAGACTTTTTTGCGAGGCAATAAAGTTATTAATTTGAATATCAATGTTATCAATCATTGATGAGAAATTGGCAATTTGTGTCTCTTTAATATCGATTTGCTCTCTCAGATAATGCATCCTACTGATTTGATCAGCAGTTTTTTCTGAAACAGCTGCTATTTCATCATATTCTTGTCGCAAGGAAGCCTGAGCTGCTCTATATTCTGCAATATTGGCTTCGTATTCTCTTTTCTGTTCATCAAAATGTTTACGAAAACTGACCAACTCTTTGGCATTATCAGAACATTTGGTTATGGTATCGCCGATATATTGGATAATGGCTTTGGATTCTTCAAAATATTTTTGCACTCTTGCTGCTATTTCGGATATGTGTTCGGCAGTATCAAGAGCCGCTTTATAAACATCCACCGCACTGTAATAATAGTCTGCAAGTCGATTTTTAAATTCTAAAATATCCTTTCGCCATTTGTTATAGGAATCAACAATTTTTATATATTCATATCTGACACTTTGGAAGAAATCTGCAACCGTAGAAATATAAGAGCCCAGACGTTGAACAAACTTCCACTCCAGAACCGTCGCTTTAACCGTATCAATTTGCGTTTTAACATTGGTTACGACCGTTTGGATTGTTCCGGCAATTGCGCTGAAATCCCATGTAATAGCTGCTTGTGCCTTAATCGGCAGCAACAACATCAATACTAGTAATAATATTCGCAATCTCATCGTCCGTCTCCCAACTGTGACCTTAGTTTTACTATACTACTTTATCAACAAAACTCCAAATATTTTCATCTCAAAAACTAAAGATTTAAATATTTTGTAACAAAATTTTCTTCGCC
>CACWKS010000008.1 GCA_902761535.1 uncultured Pseudomonadota bacterium | reverse complement strand
AATAGAGCGAGCGATTTGGATGCTTTGTTAGACAGTATGGGACAGAGCATACAAACCATTAACACGGCGATAAAGGGATTAGAAAAATCCGGAGAGATGTTGGAGCAAGCGGCGGTGATAGCCGAGGCGGCTTATGAAGCGGCAATCATACCGGAGAAGGCATGGTTTGAAGCACAAGTCGGTCCGAATGGTGCGGTTGTATCAACAGCGCAAGAATTGAAAGATGCAGTAGATTCAGGTAAAGAAACGATTTGCGTTTATGGGAAGATTGACTATTTCGAAAATGAAACTTTAACTATGAAAGAAGGTCAAAAATTAGTCGGAACGGAATATTTTACCGGATATACCGGCAATAAAAAATTCTCGGAGATTAATTTTAAGGGAAATCAAGTTTATGCAATTGATATGGCTAATAATTGTTTGATTTCTGATCTAGAATTAAATTTTGGAAGCAATTCACAAGGAAATCATTCAGTTTTAATATATACCTCATTTAGTCAAAACGTTAATTTAACAAATCTTGATATGAACCACAATGTTTATGGTAATTTAAACTTGGCGTTACAAGGAGTTATTCGTGGCTACCGGAATTCATCAATAGATCTTCATGGTGTTGTTAATATTAATGGAGATAGAGCAAAGGCTGCTTTTGGGTTATCAGAAAATTCACAATTAAACATTGCGGAAGATGCTGTAGTTAATATACGAACAAAGAATGATTTATGGGGAACGGCAATTATATATACTGGTTCACAATTAAATATTTATGGTAAAATTAATAGTTATACTAATGAACGATTACTATTGGGAGGTGGAGCGTATAGCGGTAATAGTTTGAACATTTATAATGGAGCTTCATTAACGTTGAATCAGCCTTATATTTCTTTGGGTTCACGTCAAAATGAGAACTCTTATAACTGCCTAAATGTTGAAACTGGTGCTAGAATTAATATGAAAGATAGTCAAGGTGAGGCGGAATTAATTAGTAATGGCTATGTTTTAGAAAATAATACATCTTCAAATAGAAATATTTACTCAACAACTTTAGCAAACAGCGGTGATTTTGTACCGAGCGGAGAGACGATAGATTGGGATACTTGGCAAGCTGTGCCGGAGATTAAAGAGAGCGATAGTGCTAAATCGGTAACACAAGACGCAAAACAGTATAATACCGTTATGACTTCATTTGATGAGATAGTTAAAGAGAGCAGTTATTTGGGAGTTAATTTGTTGACCGGCGGGGCAATGACAACAATATTCAATGAGAATCGAGATCATAGTTTTGTGGTACAAGGCGAGGATATGAGGAGTAATGCCTTAGGTATCACAACAAGAGAATGGCATACCAGAGATGACATAGCGGCAAGTATCAAAGAGATAAAAGCGGCGATGGGCAAAGTTCGGGATATGGTAGAGAGTTTAGGTAATAATTTGAGTATAATTCAGACGAGAGAAAACTTCACCGATATGATGATCTGGTTTTGGCAGATATGAATGAGGAATCGGCAAATTATCTCGCCTTGCAGACACGCAACAATTTAGCGGTTAATGCTTTGGCTTTGGCCGCTCAAAGCGGCAATGCCGTATTAAAACTATTCTAATAAACAAAAACCTGTCATGCCCTTAAGAGAGCGAAAGCGAACGGAGTAAGGCATCTTCGAATTATTTAAAAATTCGTAGACCCCTTATTCGCCTCATTTCAATCGGCTCAGGGGTGACAGGTTATATTTCGGAGTAAGGCATCTTCGAATTATTTTTTAAATATGCAAGGGGAAGGACAAATTCGAAGACCCCTTATTCGCAACTTTCAGTTGCTCAGGGGTGACAATTAATTTGCCGAGATTGCTTCGTCACTATTGTTCCTCGCAATGACAATAAAGAGTGTGCCGATTGAGGCATGACAGGTTTTAAATTTGCCGGGATTGCCACACTTCTGATGAGGCTCGCTTTTGACATTTAAAAGAGTAAAATGCTTGAGAGATGAAATGTTTTATTTTACTAACGACCGAAGACGGTATTTTTTAATCGATCCAAAGTGCGGCGAGCAATCGGGCGAGCTTTTTGAGCGCCTTTTTGCAACATTTCCTCAACCTCATCAAAATGTGCCATATAATAGTTATATTTTTCACGCGGTTCTCTAATAAAATCGGTTATAGCTTCCAGCAACATCGCTTTAACATGACCATAGCCTAATTTTCCCTGTTGCAATCCTTCGGCCATTGCTTTTACTTGCTCGGAGGAAGCAACAGCTCGGTAAATCTGATAAACCAAAACCGAATCAGGATCTTTGGGCTCTTCTAAGGGACGAGAATCGGTTTTAACCGAATAAACCGCCTTTTTGATGGTTGCGTCATCGGCAAAAAACGGGATGACATTGTCATAAGATTTACTCATTTTGCGACCGTCAAGACCGGGGATAATCGCAATATTTTCTTCAATATGATATTCGGGAAGATGCAGAACTTCTTTGCCATAGTGAGCGTTGATAATTCCGGCAATATCACGGGCAATTTCCACGTGTTGAACCTGATCTTTTCCCACAGGAACAATGTCGGTATCAAAAGACAATATATCAGCCGCCATCAACACCGGATAAGTATAAAGCCCCATATTTATACCATCATCATCAGGTTTTTGTGCAGCACGATTTTTATCAACAAAAGCCTTATAGGCGTGAGCTTTATTCATAAAACCTTTGGGAGTATAAGCATATAAAATAGTGGCAATCTCCAAAATTTCCGGTACATCTGATTGACGATAAAACACCGAGTGATCGGGATTAAGTCCGCAAGCTAAATAACCGCAAGCAATTTCCTGACATTTTTGACGTAAAACTGCGGGATCTTTTTCAGCATTAATGGCATGATAGTCAGCAATAAACATATAGTGATTTTTAGCTTGATTACCAAGTTTAATCGCCGGTGAAATTACGGCCATATAATTGCCTAAATGCGGAGTTCCGGTGGGCTTTACTCCGGTTAAAACAGTCTTATCTTCAAACATTTTAATATTGCCTTTGTAATTTTTTATTGAAATTATTTTGTCGTATATTATTATGGTGCGAGATTTAAATCAACAGTAAATTTATAGGATTGTAACAGTTATGCCGGACATTAAATATATTATCGAAAATAGCGATGAAGTTAAAAAATCACTCGGACGCAAAGGCTATGAAGCCGAAAAAATTGATGCTTTAATAAATCAATACAAAGAGCTTAACAAGCTGAAAACAGCCGTGCAGGCAGGTGCCGAAGAAAAAAACAAGTTAAGCAATGCGATAAAATCGGCTCCGGCTGAGGAAAAAGCTGCCATTATTGCCAAAAGCAAACAAATCGGCGAAGAAATGAAAGAAAAGCAGGCTGAGTTGGATAAGGCTCAAGCTGATTATGATTTGATGATGTTGGGGTTGCCCAATATGCCGAGCAAAGATTGTCCTGACGGCAAAGATGACAGCGAAAATGTGGTTATCAGAAAATGGGGTGAGCCGAAAAAATTTGACTTTCAACCGCGTGATCATATTGAATTGATGGATTTGAACGATTGGGGCGAGATGGAGCGAATCGCTCGAATTTCAGGTACTCGCAGTTATGCAATTAAAAATGATTTAGCCAAACTGGAATTGGCTATGCACATGATGGTATTGGATAAATTACGCGAGCAAGGTTTTATGGTGATTACCGTACCCTCAATTTCCAAAGAAAAACCATTGTACGGTCAAGGTTATTTGCCGTTTTCCCGTGATGAAATTTATTATATGCCGGCTGATGATATTTATCTTTCCGGAACCGCCGAATTGATTTTGAACTCAATGCATGCCGATGAAATTTTGAGCGAAAATCAGTTGCCGATTTTATATGCCGGATTTTCGCCTTGTTTCCGCCGTGAGGCCGGAGCCGCCGGTAAAGATACCCGCGGATTGGTACGTGTTCATCAATTTATGAAAACCGAACAATTTGTGATTTGTAAAAATGATTTGGCCGAAAGTGAAAAATGGCATAAAAAATTGCTGAATATTTCGGAAGAAATTTTACAGGCTTTGGAGATTCCTTATCAAGTGTTGGATATTTGCACCGGCGATATGGGTGCTCCGAAATATCGGCAATATGATTTGGAGGCTTGGGTGCCGAGCCAAAATTGTTATCGAGAGACTCACTCATGCTCCAACATTACCGATTGGCAAGCTCGCCGCACTAATTTGCGTTATCGTGAAAATTCTGACGGCAAGGTTAAATTTGTGCATACATTGAACAACACCGGTATTGCTACACCAAGAGCATTGGTACCGTTTATTGAAAATCATCAAAATGCTGACGGGACTGTCAATATTCCGGAAAAATTACAACCTTATATGGGCGGAAAGAAAATTATCGGAAAAAACTGCTAATCGGCATTCGGCGAATAGATTATTTGCGGATTGGAAGGGTCGGTAATCAACTTGATATCTTGAGCCGGAAAAGTTTGTACGTCGTAGATTTGTCCGCCCTCTTCGGAAAGCGTGTTGGAAAATTCTTTGCCTAATTCTTTAGCCTGATACCAAGCTCCCTCTGTTTGATAAGTGTTGTTTTCTGCCTGATAAGATTGTCCGGCGGAAGCAGATATGTCAGCAGGTGAGTTTTGCCTTTGCAAAGCATCGGCAGAATTGTATGCCTGCGGTGCTATATCCGGTCCGACAATCGGATTGCCTAAAGGATTGGGTGCACCGGCAGGTTGCTCGACAATAGAAATATTTTTTTTGCCGTCAGGAGTATTGGCAACAGCTTCAATAACGGTCGGTGATTGGGCTTGAGCCGGAAAAGCTGATAATATTATTGCAACAGTTAAATTCCACCACATTTTTTAACCTTTCATTTTTTATTCATATAATTGCGAAGATAAAAAAAACAACTTTTTTATAAAAAGTAGTGATTTTTTAATATTTTTATGCTATAATATATGTATATTTGTAATGAGGAGAAAGGTTATGAATATTATCGATTCACTCAGTTCTTATGTTGCTTCAATACAACAGTTACAAATGTCCATTATTAAACAAAGTCAAGACGTTCAGCAACAAATGGCTGAAGTGTTGCTTGATGCGGCACGTTCGGTTCCGGTAGAATCGGATAAAGGTGCGAATTTAGATATAACCACCTAAAAACTAATCATCATCATAAAAGAAAAAGTTAAAAGAAAGGCCAGCGTAAATTTTACGGTATTTCCCAACGTACGAATAAAAGTAGCGAATTGGTTAACTTCTTCACCGCCTTCTTTGTATACTTTAGCAAAGATGAAAGTATAAGCCAATGCTAAGGCAAAAATGCCGATATAAAGATAGGAAGTTCGCAAAATTGCATAAATTTCTTCATTTTCCCAATTAAAACTGACGATAACAGCTGAAATAATTCCGCCCAATATCATAGGATGAAAAATCAATCCAGACGTAAAAAGCGCAATAATTCCTTTAAACATTTGCGGATTAACCGATTAAAATTTTGCGAGTCAGATAACGAGAATTGTTTTGTTGTAACGGCCACTCACTGCGGCTTGATACTTTGGTTACGTTTAAATTAGGCAAATTTCTGGCTGCTTGCGCAAATAAGGCCAAAGTTCCGCGTGCCTTAATACGGAGATTCTGCTCTCTACTCCAATCGAAAATTTGTTTTTGCATAGCTGCTTGCATATTCATCTCCTCTGTTTTAGAATGGCTTGATATGCTATACAGACTATCTTAAAAAGGTAAACAAATTTTTAATATTCAAAAAAAAATTATATTGAGCGGGATAAATTTTCTATTTTGTTCCATAATTGAGTGCCAAAATCCTGCACCTGTTGTTCATTATCGCCGCAAACCCAAACCCTTATTTTGGGTTCGGTTCCGGAGGGGTGAATAACAACACGCCCGTGTCCGGAAATTTTTTGGCTTAAATCTTCAACTAATGCGGTTAATTCGGGATGTGAAGTGATTTGTTTGACCATTTCGCGATTCGATAAAGAATAATTTTTATAGAACAGAAAATCATCATCAAATAACGGGAAAATCTGATCGGGCTTTTTTCCCTCGCGGACCATGCCTTTTAATAACCGGATAGAGGTCATCATGGCATCACCGGATTTGGCATAGTCAAGTAAGACAATATGACCGGATTCTTCGCCGCCGATCATGCCACCGTTTTCTTTTAAGGCTTTGATAACATAGCGTTCACCGACGCCGGTGGAACAATATTGTAATTTTAACTTTTGGGTAATGAAACGTTCCAAAGCAGTATTGGAAAGTTTGGTTGAAGCAAAAGCTCGACCTTGATTCTCGCCGGATTTTTCGGCATCCATAGCTAAAAAAGCCATAAGATGTTCGCTTTTTATCAGACGGCCTTGACCATCACAAATTTTGATTCTGTCGCCATCACCATCTACGGCAATACCGATATCAGCTCCGGAGGTTTTGACAGTTTCTAACATAGCCTCTACATGTTGAGAGCCGCAATCGCGGTTAATGTTACAGCCGTCGGGATTTGTACCCAGAGGAATAACTTCAGCACCGAGTTTGGTTAAAACATCGGGCAAAATTCGGTAAAAACAACCGTTGGCACAATCAACAACAATTTTCCAATCTTTGAAAACAGGCTGATTGTTGCACATATCCAAAGCAATTTGTTGATATTTTGCGGCTATGGTATTGTCTTGAGAAACTTTGCCGAGTTTGTTTTTGGAAAAAGTAAAGTTGTTTTGTTCAATCAAGGTTTCGATTTGGGCAGTTACTTCATCAGAGAATTTGTCGCCATCGTTGTTAATCAATTTGATGCCGTTATCTTGATAAGGATTATGCGAAGCGGTAATCATCACTGCCATATCGACATCAAGTTTGTCAGCAAAAGTGGTGACTGCAGGAGTGGGGATAATACCCAAAGTCAGGACATCGATGCCTTGGGAAGTGAAACCGGCAATCATGGCAGCCTCCAACATATCACCGGAAATGCGAGTGTCTTTAGCAATAGCGACCTTGTGACGGGTGGTGCAAATAGCGGTACTTAAGGCACAAGCCAACTTAAAAGCAAAGTCGGCAGTCATAGGGAATTCGTTAGCAACACCGCGAACACCGTCAGTTCCAAACCATTTATTTTTGCTCATAACTAATCTCCTTGAATAAATAAAACATGGTTAAAGTTTATTCTTTTTGAGGCAAAATAAAAGTAAAATATAGTTTTTTTACGCAAGAGGTATTTATTAATACAAAAAATCGGCGGTTGAGATGACAGCCGCCGAATTTAGGAAATTATGATTATTTCTTTTCGTCAGGATCACGCAAGACGTAGCCGCGTCCCCAAACGGTTTCAATATAATTCTTGCCACCGGAGGCATGTTCCAATTTTTTGCGTAATTTGCAAATAAACACGTCGATAATCTTCAATTCCGGCTCGTCAATGCCGTTGTAAAGATGATTAAGAAATTGATCCTTGTTTAAGGTGGAACCTTTACGCAAAGATAACAATTCCATAATACCATATTCTTTACCGGTAAGGTGCAATGTCTTGCCTTTTACGGTCACGGTTTTGGTGCCTAAGTTAACCACTACATCACCGGTTACAATAACCGATTCCGAATGTCCTTTATCACGACGAACAATGGCATAAATACGTGCTAACAACTCGTTTTTATCAAAAGGTTTAGTGAGATAGTCATCGGCACCATAGCCCAAACCCTTAACCTTATTATCAGGTTGAGAAAGACCGGATAAAATCAATACCGGAGTTTTAACCTTTGAACTGCGTAAGTTGCGTAATACTTCATATCCGTTAATATCAGGAAGCATCAAATCAAGAATAATAATGTCATATTCATAAAGTTTGCCGATTTCCAACCCATCTTCGCCAAGATCGGTAGTATCAACCGCCATACCCTCTTTTTTGAGCATGGTTTCAATACTCTGAGAAACAGCAAAGTCATCTTCAACCAATAAAACTCGCATTTGTTTAACTCCTCAACGATTTAATTTAACTTCTGATGGTTTAAGTATATAAGCAAAATTTTATTTTTTGAAATTTGTTAATAATTATTAACAGTTTTTTGAAGATGTTAATAACCGTTAGATTTATTGGCAAAAGCATAAATTCATTGTATAGTTAAAAAACTATTTGGCAGTTCATAAGGGGAAATGAAACTTGACCGATTTAACAAACAGCATAATCAGCTCAATCGAACGTTTGGACAGCACCTTTTATTACGGCAAAGTTTGCGGGGTGCAAGGGTTGTTTGTGGAAATTTCAGGCGGAACCGGCGGTATTTCGGTGGGTGATAATTGTAATATTGTTAATAATCGCGGTGAAAAAGTTCCATGTGAAATCGTCAGTTTTAAGGATGGTAAGGTTTTGGCCATGCCGTATGGCACTATGGAAGGCATAGGAATCAGTTGTGATGTTGAATTTACGCAAAGTTCGGCAGTGATTTATCCGCACGAGAGTTGGCTGGGGCGGATAATAAATGCTTTCGGCGAGGCAATCGACGGCAAAGGTCCGTTGATAAAAGGAAATAAGCCTTATTTTATCAGGACATCGCCACCGCCGGCGCCTTTTCGCGACAGAGTAAAAGGCAAAGTAGATTTGGGAGTTAAGGCGGTTAATGCCTTTTTGACAATTTGCAAAGGGCAGCGTATGGGTATTTTTGCCGGTTCGGGCGTGGGAAAATCAACACTGATGTCGATGATGGCCAGACAATCCGATGCCGATATTTCAGTAATCGGCTTGATTGGTGAACGCGGCAGAGAGGCTAAAGAATTTATCGAAGACGTGTTGGGCGAAGAGGGAATGAAAAAATCGGTGTTGGTGTTGGCAACTTCCGATGAAAGCCCGTTGTTACGCCGACAAGCCGCTTATGTAACCATGGCGATATCCGAATATTTTCGTGATGAAAATAAAAATGTTCTTTGTATGATGGATTCGATTACCCGTTTTGCCATGGCACAACGAGAAATTTCGTTGTCGGTAGGTGAACCTCCGGCATCTAAGGGATATACTCCGAGTGTGTTTGCCGAGTTACCGAAATTGCTGGAGCGAGCCGGACCGGGAGCGGGAACCGGAACAATTACCGGTTTGTTTACCGTTTTGGTTGATGGTGATGACCATAACGAGCCGATTGCCGATGCGGTAAGGTCAATTTTGGACGGGCATATCGTATTGGACAGAGCTATTGCCGAGCGTAACCGCTATCCGGCAATTAATATTTTGCGGTCAATTTCGCGTACCATGCCGGATTGTGATACTAAGGAAGAGTATGCAATTGTGGCAAAAGCACGCAAATATATAGCATCTTATGAAGATATGGCCGAATTAATAAGATTGGGAGCTTATAAAAAAGGCTCGAATCGCGAAGTAGATGAGGCAATATTTTATTATCCGATGATTGAGGAATTTTTGGCCCAAGGCAAACAAGAGCGTTTTTCTCTGCAACAATGCTATGAAATGCTGGGAAATATCCTCAATACTCCTTATAATCCTGAAGGTTAGTCATTAGATGGCAAAATCACTGAAAGTTTTGCAACGCATAAAAAAAATGGAACTTGACGAACTGCGTCGCGTTTTATCTGATAAAATTGCCAGACAAGATGAGGGCAAACATAAATTACAAGAATTAAATCAACAATATGAAAAAGAAAAAGAGTTTGCCGCACAGAATCCTTTGCTGTGTGATTTTGGAAAATATACCGAAAATTATCTGAAAAAAAAACGTGCTTTGGAACAGTTTATTGCCGCATTGGAAAACGAAATTGAACAGTTACGCAATGAGATGGCGGATATTTTTAAGGAAGAAAAAACTTATAACATAATTGATGAGGCCAGAGAAGCACAAAAACAAAAAGAATTTAATGCCAACGAACAAAAGCTGCTTGATGAAGTCGGAACCAATGCTTATATCAAAAAGCACGGAGCAAAATAATAAATTTTAGGAGAAATAAAATGTTTATGATGAAGGTACTGTCCAAACCGATGACAGCGTGGGAACCTTATATTTCAGCCGAAACAATGGATTTTCATTATAACAAGCATTACAAAGCTTATTGCGATAAACTTAACGAGGCTGCAAGGGGGACACGCTATGAAAATATGTCTCTGGAACAAGTGGTGCGGGAAAGTTTTAATAATCTGCCGCAAGATGAGATAATTTATAACAATGCCGCACAGATGTGGAATCATCAGTTTTTTTGGCGAAGTTTGGCTTTGAGCGAATCGGAAAAAGAAGCGTATAAAAAAGAAATTTGCGATAATTTCGGTGATTGGGAAGAATTTAAGCGACAATTTAAGCAAAAAGCTTTGGCACAGTTCGGCAGCGGTTGGTGTTGGGTTGTTCAAAAGGATAAAAAAATTGAAATTGTTAAGACTGCAAATGCCGATGGTCCGCTGACAATAAGCGGGGCTGAAGCGTTGTTTTGTATCGATGTGTGGGAACATGCCTACTATTTGGATTATCAGAACAGGCGGGGTGATTTTATTGATGCATTTTTAAATCTTTTGTAATTTTAGGGTTGACAATTTTTGTCTAAATGGTATAATTTAGCTAAAAGCTGAACTAAATGGACAAAAAATAATGCAAAACTATCAGACCGAAGGTAATTATATTGTAGCCGAAAGTGAAGAAGGTGAGCTGTATTTTTATATAAGTGCAAAAAGCAATAAGCCTCATCACCCTTATGTTATTTATGATGGCAAAGATCATGCGGTTTTGGCACGAAATGAAGAACAGGCCGTGGTATTGGATTATATTAATCCTGATGTTCGGGATAAGTTACGCAAAGCCCCTGTTGTGATAGTGGTTGAAACTTTGTTAGACAATATTAAAGACGCTTATATTGCCGATATGAATATTGTCAATCAGATGCCTGATGATTTAGGCAAACTGGGTTTGAAAACCTGGGAAGAGCTGTCGCTGAAAAAATAATCAGATTTTTTATGTTACTTTTTGAAGGCAAAACAGTCGCGGACTGGTTTATTTACGTTACTTTTTGGCAACAAAAGTAACCAAAAATTGTTGGGATATTCGCAAACCCTGAAAACAATAATGTCATGCCCGTAACGAACGAAGTGAGTGGAGTAAGGCATCTTCGAATTCTTTTTATTTTTATATTTACGTTACTTTTTGGCAACAAAAAGTAACCAAAAAGCGTCGGACCGGTGATTTATGTTACTTTTGCATGACCAAAAGTAACCAGCGAAGCAGATTTAAGCAAAAATCAAACAACACGTATGTTCGTTAAAACTCGCCAACGCTTGACGCGTTTGCTCAAACAGTTAACGAATAAGGAAGTTTCCATGCGTTGTTTGATTTTTGTTTATCTTAAATCTGCTTATGCCCAAACCCAAAAAAGTTTATTATGGCTCGCAAGTCCGAACCTACAAAAATGCGGCTCATAAATCCCAAACCCTGAAAACAATAATGTCATGCCCGTAGTGAGCGAAAGCGAACGAAGTCAGGCATCTTCGAATTATTTTCTTTATAAAGCAAAAATAAGGAAGTATTTTATCCCCTCTTATCCCCTTGCTTGCAAGGGGAAGGACAAATTCGTAGACCCCTTATTCGCAACTTTCAGTTGCTCAGGGGTGACAGGTTAAATATTAATGTCATGCCCTTAAGTGAGCTATAGCGAACGGAGTTAGGCATCTTCGAATTATTTTTTTAAATAAAGCAAAAAAGGAAGTATTTTATCCCCTCTTATCCCCTTGCTTGCAATGGGAAGGACAAATTCGAAGACCCCTTATTCGCAACTTTCAGTTGCTCAGGGGTGACAGGTTATATTTCGGAGTTAGGCATCTTCGAATTATTTTTAAAATTCGTAGACCGCTAATCTCGCTCGTTCCTCGCTCAAGCGGTGACATTTTAAATCAGCAGAAAACGGCACAAAAGACTCGAGGTGTTTGGGCAATAACCTTGAGAATTTTGATAATTTAAGCGAGCTTTTGCCATTCTCTTGCTCCATAAGTGTATGTTTTTCCTAAACTATATACTTATTATACCACATTTTTCACACTAAAATAAGCTTTTTTTAACAAGAAAGTTATTTTTAATGACTGCTGATAATATAAAAAAACACCCTCGAATCTGTATCTATCGAGGGTGCTTAAGATTAATCAATAAAATCTATTTTTTCAAAATCGATTTGCCAGCATAAACCGCCATATCGCCCAACTCTTCCTCAATGCGGATGAGCTGATTGTATTTGGCCATGCGGTCAGTACGCGACATAGAGCCGGTTTTGATTTGTCCGCAATTAGTGGCAACGGCAATATCGGCAATAGTGGCATCTTCGGTTTCACCGGAACGGTGTGACAAAACCGCAGTATAGCCATGACGATGAGCCATATCAACCGCCTTTAAGGTTTCGGTCAAAGTGCCGATTTGGTTAACCTTAACCAAGATAGAATTGGCAACCTTTTTCTCAATGCCTTGAGCCAAACGAGCCGGATTGGTAACAAATAAGTCATCACCAACCAACTGAACTTTGTCACCCAGAGCATCAGTCAACATTTTCCAACCTTCCCAATCGTCTTCGGCCATGCCGTCTTCAATTGAGAAAATCGGGAAACGATTGCACAAATCTTGATAGAAGGCAACCATTTGAGTATTGCTGTATGATTTGCCCTCGCCGCGCATTTCATATTTGCCGTTTTCATAAAATTCAGATGAAGCAGCATCAATCGCCAAGACAACATCGTCACCGGGTTTGTAACCGGCATCGGAAATTGATTTAACGATGAAAGACAAAGCCTCATCAGCCGACTGCAAATTGGGAGCAAAACCGCCCTCATCGCCAACGTTGGTATTATGACCGGCAGCTTTTAAGTTCTTTTTCAAGGTTTGGAAAATCTCGGCACCCATGCGAATCGCCTCACGAATGTTGGCGGCAGATACCGGCATAATCATAAATTCTTGAATGTCAATCGGGTTGTCAGCGTGTTTGCCGCCGTTTAAGATATTCATCATCGGAACAGGTAAGGTGCGAGCCATAGTGCCACCGATATAGCGATATAACGGCAACTCGGCTTCCTCGGCCTGAGCTTTGGCAACTGCCAAAGATACCGACAAAATTGCATTAGCACCCAACTTGCCCTTGTTGTCAGTGCCGTCGAGCTCAATCATAGCATTATCAATAGCAATTTGATCCTCGGCATCAAGACCGGCCAAAGCATCATAAATTTTGTCATTAACGTTTTCAACGGCTTTCAAAACACCTTTACCGCCAAAACGCTTTTTGTCGCCGTCACGCAACTCAACCGCCTCGTGGACACCGGTGGAAGCACCAGAGGGCACGGCGGCACGTCCGAAAGCACCGCTTTGTAAAACAACTTCGGCCTCAACCGTGGGGGTGCCGCGAGAATCCAATATTTCGCGAGCATGAATATCTATAATTGCACTCATTTTGTTCTCCTTATAAAAAAATAATTATAGAAAATTGTTGCTTATGAGATATTGCATTTTTGCAGTGATGTCAACGGAATTTTGGAATAAAAAAGAGGTTGCTTAAAAAAAGCAACCTCTTTTCTCACATAAGGTGTTTTACTCATCGGCATGAGGCATTTGAGCTTCAGACACAAGAGATTTTATCAAATCATCTAAAGGCAAAACCTCTTGCTTGTCAGAGCCGATGCGACGGATGGTAACCGTGCGATTGTCACGCTCTTTGGCACCAACAACGGCAATTACCGGAATTTTGGCAACCGAATGTTCGCGAACTTTGTAGTTAATCTTTTCGTTACACAAATCGGTGGCGGCACTAAGACCGGCCTTACACATGGCTTGAGCCACTTCTTTGGCATAATCATCAAACTCGCTGACAATCGGGCAAACCACAACTTGTTCGGGAGATAACCACAGAGGCAATTTGCCGGCGTGATTTTCAATCAATATACCTAAGAATCGCTCAATTGAACCGAACAAAGCACGATGCAACATAACCGGTTGATGTTTTTCGCCGTCTTCACCGATATAACTGATGTCAAAACGTGAAGGTAAGTTCATATCAACCTGAATCGTGCCGCATTGCCATTCGCGACCGATGGCATCTTTTAAGATAAATTCCAATTTAGGACCATAGAAAGCACCCTCGCCTTCGTTAATCTCAAAAGCATAGCCGTGAGTGGTCAAGGCATTGGCCAAAGATTTTTCGCACAAATCCCATATTTCGTCCGAACCGATACGCTTTTCCGGACGAGTGGAAAGATAAATTTTAACTTCGTTAAAGCCGAAATCTTTGTAAATATCCAAAATCAACTTTAAGGTGGTGATGCATTCTTCTTCCATCTGTTCGGGAGTGCAGAAAATATGGGCATCATCTTGGGTAAATTCACGAACACGCATTAACCCCATCAACGAGCCGGAAGCCTCGTAACGATTAACTTTGCCAAACTCGGCCATGCGCAATGGCAAGTCGCGATATGAGCGGATGCCTTGTTTATAAACCAACAAACCGCCGGGGCAGTTCATCGGCTTAATGCAAAACCATTTGCCGTCCTCGGTCTGACCGGAATAGTTGTGAGCACCGTATTTTTCCCAGTGGCCGGAAGTTTCCCACAAAACACGATCCATAACACGAGGGGTTGAAACCTCGATATAGCCGTTATGCTCTTGACGATTGCGCATATATTCAATCAGGCGACGGTAAACCTTGTAACCCTTATCGTGCCAAAAGACTGCACCGGGGGCATATTCCGGCTCAAAATGGAACAAGTCCATTTCGCGTCCCAATTTGCGGTGATCGCGCTTGGCGGCCTCTTCCAACATATCCAAATAAGCTTGTAAATCTTTTTTATCAGCCCAAGCCGTGGCATAAATACGTTGCAACATTTCTTTGGACGAATCGCCGCGCCAATAAGCTCCGGCAACCTTCATCAATTTGAATGCATCGCCGATTTTGCCGGTTGAAGGAACGTGAGGTCCGCGGCACAAGTCGGTAAATGAGCCTTGGCGATACAAACTGATTGTTTCGCTCTCAGGTAAATCGCGGATAATTTCAGCCTTGTATTTTTCACCCAAATTTTCAAAAAACTTTATAGCCTCATCGCGCGGCATAATAATGCGTTCGAGCTTTTCATCACGTTTGACAATCTCGTGCATTCTGGCTTCAATCTTGGCAAAATCTTCGGTAGTAAACGGTTCTTTACGCGAAAAATCATAATAAAATCCGTTGTCAATTGCCGGTCCGATGGTGACTTGTACATCAGGCCACAACTCTTTGACCGCCTGAGCCATTACGTGAGAACAAGTGTGACGCAAAATATGCAGACCTTCTTTGTCTTTGGCGGTAATAATACGAATTGTAGAATCGGTTGTGACAGTGGTAGTCAAATCCTTTAATTCCCCGTTAATTTCTATCGCTAAAGCAGCTTTAGCCAAATTAGGACTGATAGCCGAAGCAATATCCGCTCCGCTAACACCCTGCTCCATTTCTTTTATACTGCCATCAGGCAATTTTATCGCAACCATAATTCAATTATTCCTTTCTTTTTATTTTATTAACTCTTGATAAACAGCAATCGTTTTATCACACATTATTTGTTTCGTAAAGTGTTCTTTTACATTTTTTATCGCCGCAGCACCGATTTTGGCTTTTTCATCTTTGGAAAGGCTCAAAGCCCAATCAATCGAAGCCGCTAAATCATCGACATCGCCGCTTTTAAACAATTTGCCGGTAATGCCGTCGATGGTATTTTCCAGAGAGCCGCCGATGTTTGAGGCAATCACAATTTTGCCCATAGCCTGACCTTCAATAGCAGCACGTCCGAAAGCTTCAGGCTCGGTAGCTGTTGACAAAACAACATCAGATATCATCAATAAAGCCGGAATATCAAAACTATGTTCGATAAATTGTAATTTACTTTCAAGATTATAGCGTTTGACCATTTCTTTAAGACGATTACTATAAGAGGTGCGCCCTTGATCAGAGCCGACTATCAGACAATAAAAATCTTTATTTTTTACTTTTGATAAGGCATCTATCAACAAAGACTGACCTTTCCACGGCGTTACACGCCCAACCAGAGAGATAATCGGTTTGTCCTCGGGGATATTAAAATCGGATATAGTTTTTATGATTCGTTCCTGACTGACTTTTTCGGGACTGAAATTGTCAAGATTAACACAACGATGAATCAAGCGGATTTTATCCTCAGGGACGTGGTATTCGCTCATGATATGTTTTTTGATGTGTTCGGAAATGGCAATAACTAACTTACCATAGGTCATAACCCGATTATAAATCTTTTTAAGTTTTAACGGACCTAAACCGTAAGTGCCGTGATAAGTGGTGAGAAAAACAGCTCCGGTCTTTTTAGCTGCCCAATAAGCACTCCAGGCCGGAGCACGCGAACGAGCATGAACGATATTAATTCCGTTTTCTTTGATGATTTTAGCCAAACGCAATGAGTTAATATACATTTTAAGTATATTTTTAGTTTTGAGCGGAAGTTCAAAATGTTTGATTTTGTTTTTTTGCAAATCGTAGACCATGCGACCGCCCGATGAAGCAACAAAATTTTTGATGCCTCTTTCTTGCAATGCTGTGGCAATTTCGACAGTTCCCAACTCGACTCCGCCATGATTCATTTCCGGTAGAACTTGCAATACTATCGGTTGTTTAACTTCAGCTGAACTCATAATATTCCTCTTTAACCTTATAATTCGTAGCGGTTATTTTATATTATTTTATGCTTAAAGCAAGAAATATTGTTAATAAAGCCACAGTTTAAACAAATATTAAAGCTTTGCTTCTAGAATTGTGGTAATAAAATTGTAGTGAGGCTGATCATGATGAAAAAAATTGTTGTTTTAGCAAGCGTTATTCTGTTTAGTACAAACTTGGCAAAAGCTCAGGAGGAAAATCAAAATCAATTTGAAAATTCATCTTCTTTTGAAGAACAACTGTTAAATAAGGAAGATAATAACATTGATAGTAAAATAGCAACTGAAAATTTTGCTACTGTAGGAGAAGCAATAGCGGTTTTTTTGGAGGAATTTGCTAAAATAGCGGCTATAGGAAAAGTTTGCATGGAAGAAGATAAAAAAATGGCACCTATGACGCAACAAGATGCAGAAAATATCGTGAAACTTATTGCGCCAAATAACATCAACGATTTTACCATAAATCTTGAAGCCAAAAATCTTGAAAATTTTGCCAAAGGTAATTTCATATTAAATCAATCACAAATTACTATGCAATTGGCCAAAAGTTATTGCCTTTTAATGAGCAAAGAAATGACTAATTCGCTTGTCGGAACGATGAATAAATTAGGGGATAAAATCTCTCAAAAAATGAGTAATGATGCAGAAATGATATCGCAAAATCAATCCATTGATAATATAAAAAACAGCTCAAAAATAACTATTATTGATGATGAAATCAATATCAGTAAATTCACTCCGTTAAATGTAAATAATTTTGAAGGAATGAAGGCTATTGACAATGAAAAAACAAGTGCTTATGCATTTGTTTCTGTCGGTCAATTAGGAATACACATAAAAGCATTCGGTGGAAATTATGATGATACTATAGAGCAATTATTGCAGACTGTTGATGTACAGCATTTGCTGCAAATGTTAGGTGGAGAGTCAAGTGCAGAAATAAGAGCGCGATTAAACAGTAGTTTTGAAAAAGAATTTGAAGAAATGAAGCAGAAGATGAAAGAAAAGCAAGAGAAAAGAAAATAATGTAAAATTCAACAGATAACAGAAAGCAAACAAAAAAGTGAATAAATTTATTAAAATTTTATTGTTAAATGCATTAATATTCGGTCAAGCAACTATATCTCAGGCCGGATATGATATGCTACAAATGAAGGGCTGGTTGGAGCAAGCAATAGCTAAAATAAACACCAACCCCAATAATTATTGCCGTATTCAAAAAGATGCCGATAAAGATGTTATTGCTTGCGTGATTTATGAAACCATGCCGGCAGGTAATGCAACAAGCGAGCAAGAAGTTACGCAAATATCAATGAATTTTGACGGATCTTATCAGCCGAAGGAACCGGTTTTGGCACAAGAGGTGATTAACGGATATAAGGTGAATATATGGCAGGAAAAAAACATTATTCCCGTCTATCCGCCCAAAGAAATTATTGTAACTACTTATGTTGTAAACTTTAATCAAAATTTGCAGGTAGTAATCAGCTGTGACGGGGACCACCCTTGTTATGCCAAACTTTTGCTTAATGCAATGAAATAATTAACTTATAACTCAAAGGAGAAAAAAATGAAAACATTAACTTGGTTAGTAATTTTAGCCGGATTGGTATTTGGTGGAAAATGGCTGTATGATAACGGTTATTTAGACTCCTTCATGGAGAGTTTCGGAAACACCGTGCAACGCACTTCCGATTTTGCAACCGATAAGGCTGTAAAAGAGGCTAATTACTAAGAATTAGCATATACTTCGCCACCAATAACTTCCATTGCAGCACCGGTGGTGAACGGATAAGAAGTCGGCATTTGGTTACAACGGCGAACCGCCAAATAACCAAATGCTTGAGCTTCGATAGCTTGTGAAGCAAAATCGTGTTGTTCGGAATTGCATATTTCCAGATCCTCAGATCGCTGACGTAAAAAACGCATCAAAGTCGGATTTTTAGCCCCTCCGCCACAAATAATTACTTCGTTGGGTTTTTCCGGAACGAAATCTTTGATTGCTTTGATTATGGAATCGGCAACAAATGCCGTAGCGGTAGCTGCGCCATCTTCAACGCTCAACCCTTCAAGATGTTCTCTTTTATCATCAAAAACACTTTTATCGACTGCTTTGGGCGGCTGAATATTTAAAAATTTATGCCGCATTAAAGACGATAATACATCGTTGTTAATATGACCGGAAGCGGCAAGACTGCCGTTATGATCCATATAGATTCCCGCATGTTTGGCCACCCAATCATTGATAAATGCATTACCGGGACCGGTATCAAAAGCCAATAACTCGCCATTAATACCGATATAAGTTAAAGCACTTATGCCTCCGATATCAATCCACACCAGAGGTTTAGGCAATTTTTGCGACAAAGCGGCATGATAAATGGCTGCCAGAGGTGCTCCCATACCGCCGGATAGCATATCGGCATCACGCAATCTGCCGACAGTTGTAATATTGCATTGATGAGCTATTTTTTCGTTATCACCGATTTGACACAAAATATGTTCCTGAGGTTTGTGACAAATGATATGTCCGCCAAATCCGATCAAATTTATATCTTTATCATCCTCCAATATTTCTTTAACCGCGTCAATGCAAAAATCGGTATATTTTGCCTCCACATTGATTTTTTCATTTTCATCGATATTCGGATAATTTTTATGTAATTTTATAAGATTATTACGTAACTCCTCATCAAAAGGAAACTCATAATTGCGGCAAATATCAAATACATCAACACCATCGGTAACAATAACCGAAGCATCAACTCCGTCAAGTGCCGAACCACTGGAAATACCTAAAACTCGAAAAGTTTGTAATGATGACATAAAAAGTCAACTCCTTTCTTGCATTAACAAAAATATGTGATAATATGCTATGCTGTCGAAGATAATTATAACGTCCATACGTTAACATTTAGTTATGATATTTAATAGAAGGAAAAATTGATGACACAGTTAAAATCAGAATTTTTGAATATAATGCTGCAACGCGGTTTTTACAATCAATGCACTAATTTGGAAGGCTTTGATGAATATTTGTATAATTGCGAAAAAGAAGGTAAACCGGCAGTAGGATATTTGGGTTCTGATCCGACCGGAGACAGTTTGCATGTGGGACATATTGTACCATTAATGATGTTGCGTTGGTTTCAGAAATGCGGACATAAGCCGATTGCATTGGTAGGAGGTGCAACCGCACGCATCGGTGATCCTTCCGGTAAAGACAAATTGCGTCCGTTTCTGAGCGAAGAGACTTTGGAGCATAATATTAAGGGATTACAAAAATCTTTCGGAAAATTTTTGAATTTCAACAATAGTGCTAACGGTGCAGTTATGGTTGATAACTGGGATTGGTTTAAGGATATAAATTATCTGGCTTTTTTGCGCGATATCGGAACTTGTTACTCGGTCAATCGCATGCTGACAATGGATAGTGTCAGAACTCGTTTGGAACGCGAACAACCGATGAGCTTTTTGGAATTTAATTATATGTTATTGCAAGGATATGATTTTTGCGTTCTTTATCAAAAATACGGATGTCGGGCACAAATCGCCGGATCCGATCAATGGGGTAATATCACTTCGGGAACAGAATTGGGACGCCGCAAATATGATGTAGAATTGTTCGGTTATACCTCGCCGATTATCACCGATGCTGCAGGCAAAAAAATGGGTAAATCCGAAGGCAATGCCGTTTGGATTAATGAAGATAAATTGTCATCTTATGATTATTATCAGTATTTCCGCAATATCGGCGATACAGAAGTGGGAAAATGTTTGCGCATATACACTGATTTGCCGATGGATGAGGTAAAACGTTTGGAAGCTTTGCAAGATAAAGAAATTAATGAAGCCAAGAAGATTTTGGCTTTTGAGGCAACCAAAATTTGTCGGGGTTTAAGCGAGGCTGAAGCAGCACAAGATACCGCGGCCAAAACTTTTGAACAAGGAGCTTTGGGCGACAATTTGCCGGTCTTTGAGACTACTGACGGATGCGGAATTTTAGATGCTTTTGTAGGAATCGGTTTTTGTGCATCCAAAGGCGAAGCTCGGCGCTTAATCAAACAAGGCGGATTGAAACTTAATGATAAGACGGTTATCGATGAAAATTATCATTTGAGTTCGGTTGATCAATCTGACGGACAGATTAAAATTGCTTTGGGTAAGAAAAAATTCGGGGTAATTAAATTAAAATAAACTTGATTATCATCATATTCGTCCCTAAATAATTGTAGGGAAGGAGCGAAAAAAATCATGGTTTCAATGCCGGATAATCTGCCAGAGTTACGTGATATTCATTTGCCGGAAGGGGTTTCCTTGTGGCCGATCGGCTATGGTTGGTGGATTATTTTGATTACAATTTCAACAACTTTGATATTGCTGAAAACCTGGAATTATTTACGAAGAAAATCAAAGAAACTTTATGCTTTACGGCAATTAAAAAAATCAGCAGGCAAAAATTCCGTGAAAACTGCGGCCGCAATATCAGAAATTTTGCGGCGAATTTGTATGTATAAATACCCTCAAGCCGTAAGTTTGAGCGGTGATGAATGGATAAAGTTTTTGACAAAGCAAGGTAAGTTTAATTTAGAGGACAATGTCAAAGAAATTTTGCTCAATGCTCCTTATATGCCGGATGATTCTTCGGATTTTGACAGTAATGACATGGCTAAATTATATGAATTTTGCAAAAGCTGGATAGGAGAAAATCTATGATTATATTCGCTTTTCCTTGGGCTTTTGCATTGCTTTTGTTACCGCCGATATTTTATTATCTGCTGCCGCCGATGCGCGGGATGTACGGCAATGCCCTGAGAATTCCGTTTATAGATGACTTGAAAAGAATTTCGCTGAAAAACGGAGGTTTATGGAAAGTCAATGCCGGAACAAATGAAAAAATTTCAGGCAAATTTGTAATGTTGTATATAGTTTGGGCTTTGTTATGTTTGGCAGCTGCACGTCCGCAAATTGCCGATGAACCGCAAAGATTGCCTAATGAAGGACGTGATATAATGTTGGTGTTAGATATTTCAACCTCGATGTTGGAACCTGATTTTAACATTAACGGTCATGCAATTACTCGTCTTGAAGCAGTAAAGAAAACGGTGGCTGATTTTGTGCAAAAACGAGCCAATGATCGAATCGGTCTGATATTATTCGGAACACGTGCTTATCTGCAATCACCGCTCACTTATGATAAAGCAACAGTTAAAAATATTTTATTTTCCATGAAAGCCGGAATGGCAGGTGATTCAACCAGTATCGGCGATGCTTTAGCCTTAGCATTAAAAAATATTCAAGCTCCTAAAAATAAAAAAAGTCAGATAATTATTTTGCTGACCGATGGAGAAAACAATGACGGATCATTATCAATGGCCGGTGCTATGAAACTGGCGGCACAGGAAGATGTTAAAATCTATACCATCGGTGTGGGCTCACCTAATTTGTTTTTCAGAATGCTATCAGCGGTCGGTCTGCATGACGCGGACGAAAACGAATTAAAAAATTTGGCTGAGATGTCAAAAGGACAATATTTCAGGGCTTCTTCAGCGGCTGATTTACAAAAGGTTTATCAAATAATTGATTCTTTGGAGGCTTCAAATGAAGATGCACGATTTGTGCAAAAAGTTGATGAAGTGTATTATATTCCTTTAATAGCAGCTTGGTTGTTTGCGTTGATTGCCTCTTTAATGCAAAGGAGTAAAAAAAATGACTGAGTGGTTAGGTGATTTTCATTTTTTACGTCCGTGGTTTTTGTTATTGGCAGTTATACCTTTTTTGCTGCAAAGGCTTTATCACAACGGAAATACTGCCGTTTCCTCATGGCAAAAGGTTATTGATCCGAAATTATTGGACTTTCTGTTAATTAAAGGTGTTGCCAACAATCGCAAAATGTTAATGCGAACAGCGTTGCTCGGTTTGGTTTCCGCGGCAATAATCGCAGCCGGTCCCAGTTGGGAAAAAATAGAAGTTCCGGTTATGCAAAAACAAAATCCGGTAGTGATTATGCTTAATATGTCGTCGGATATGAGTAATGATGATGTTAAACCAAATCGGCTAGAGCGAGCCAAATACAAAATTAAAGACTTTACCGATAAGCTTACTTCAACCCAAACCGCTTTGGGTGTGTATAGTGATGAACCTTTTGTAATCGTTCCGTTTACCGATGATGTGAAAATTTTGCATAACTTGTTACCTACATTATCACTTGATATAATGCCGGCTAACGGTGATCGCCTTGATCGAGCTATTACCTTGGGTGCAGAAAGGATAAAAGAAGCCGGATATAATCAAGGTAATTTAGTGATATTTGCCTCAGATGTGGGACAAAAATTAAATTTGGTGCTTGAAGCGGCAAAAGCAGCAATTACCGATGGAATAAAAGTTAATATCATCGCAACTGCGGCCGGTGAAAATGAAAAACTGCGTATGGTTGCAGAGGCCGGCGGCGGCAAATATCTTGATGCCGTAAATAATGATCGTCAAATTGATGAGTGGGCGGAAATGATTAATAAAACCAATGCTCCGATTGAAAAAGGTGAAAACTTGTCGCAACAATGGTTGGACAACGGTTGGTATTTTCTGTTTGTTCCGCTGATATGTTGTTTATTATTATTCAGAAAAGGATTGTTGATAATAGCACTGTTTTGTTTTATCGGAGAGGCACAAGCCGGTTTTTTCACAAATGCGGATCAAGACGGGTTGGAGGCATTTAACAATAAAAATTATGCAAAAGCCGAAAAATTATTTCGCGATGAAAACTGGAAAGCTGCCAGCTATTATCGACAGGGTAATTATGCTGAAGCCTTGCGATATTATACTTCAAATAATTCAGTTGAAGGATTATATAATCAAGGCAATGCTTTGGCAAAATCGGGAAAAATTAAAGAAGCTATCGCTAAATATGAAGAAGTTTTGAAAATACAGCCGCAACATGAAGATGCCAAATTTAACTTGGAATATTTGAAGCAACAACAAAATCAATCGTCACAACAAAACCAACAACAAAATCAATCATCGCAGCAAAATAAAGATTCGGAAAGTCAAGCTCAAAGCGGTGAACAAAATAATAATAATGATAATGGGCAAGATAACAATCAAAACAATAATCAGAATGATGAAAATAAGGGAGAAGAAAATCAGCAACAACAAATGAATAATCAGCAACAAAACGGCAACGATAATCAAGAGCAGAAGCAAGATAATTCGCCGCAACCGCAAGATAATGATGACAAATCTCAAGAAAATAATTCAAGCGGGCAAAATGATAATGAAAACAATCAGGATAAACCTGAGCAGTCACGTGGGTCTTATGACTACCAACAAACAGAAGATCAGCCACAGAAACAAGGTGAGCAAAACCAAGCAGGTCAAGCAGAAATGCAGGAAGGCGATGAAGATTATGATGAAAAAGTGCAGGCAAAAATGCAGCGTTATCGCGATATACCCGAAGATCCGGGAGGATTGTTACGAGCATTTATTGCCGAAGAATACAGAAAAAATCGTTATAATGAAAAATAGGTGATAAAATGAAGAAGTTTTTAATTTTATTAGGATTATTGATATTTCAAATGAATGTTGCGGCGGCGCAGGAATTTGTGGCTACAGTCAATCGTAATCCGGTATCAGAAGGCGAAACTTTGGTGTTAACTCTTGATTTGAGAGATGTTGACAGCAGTGCTACTCCTGATTTGAACGTGTTATCCAAAGATTTTAATGTGTTGTCAATTTCAAACGGCTATCGCACTAATATTATCAACGGCAATGTCAGCAAATCACGCCAATGGAGTTTGGTAATGATACCGAATCGCTCCGGTGAAATTATTATTCCGGAAATTGAATTGGCCGGATATAAAACCCAACCGATAAAACTCAAGGTAAAAACTGCCGAAGCTGTTGATGTTGAACCGACGACAACCGCTTCCGATATCAACAGGCCGCAATTTAAGATAAGCGGCGAAGCGGATAATAAAAATCCTTATATTCAGCAACAAATTACTTATAAATTGAAAATATATGATACCGGCGGTTTGCAAGGCGAAGCTCCGATCTTTATGGGATCAGGCGATGACTGGATTATTAAACCTTTAGATGAGCCATCGGTCGAAACAAAAATTATCAATGGCAAACAGTTGCGGGTAATAACTTTTACTTATGCGATGTTTCCTCAAAAAAGCGGCAATTTGGAGATACCGGCGGTTAAATTTAACGGATATTATCTGACTAAGAATCGCCGGGTTGATCCGTTTGCCGATTTCTTCGGTGATGATGACTTTTTCTCAGGGTTGGGATTGAACGATATTTTTGCACGCAAAAATCCGGTAGTGTTAACGACTAAACCGATAGCGGTTAAAGTTAAACCGGCAGCAACGGTTGACGGTTGGTGGTTGCCGGCATCAAAAGTGGAAGTATCAGCAGAATTTGATTCACCCAATCCTAAATTTAAAGTCGGTGAACCGGTCAGCCGAACAATTTATGTTAAGGCTTACGGAGTAACAGATAATCAAATGCCGGAGCTTAAATTTGCCAATGTCAAAGGGGTTAAGCAATATCCGGAAAAACCTTTGACGGAAATGACGGTTAAAAACGGACAAATAATTACCTCTATGCAAACAGATAATGTGTATATTCCATCGGAGAGCGGTGAGATATGGTTGCCGGAGGTTAAGGTAAATTGGTTTAACACCAATACAAATTCACCGGAAGTAGCAACAATTCCGGCTTATAAAGCGATGGTGGTAAAGGGTGATGGAGAGACAGAGCTGCCCAAACCACAAGCAGAGAAGACATCAATAGAAGCTCCTCAACCTCTATCGACACAAGTTCAGGAAGTGACCAAAGTCGACAATACCATGATGATTGCGATGTTGTTGGCAGCTTTTGTCGGCGGAATGATTTTAGCTTGGTTGTTATTTAAGCTGTTTGCCGGAGGCGGTGCCGGAAAATCAAATCATTATAAAGCAGTGATAAATGCCGCACATAGCGGAGATATTCATAAGCTGCGTGATGAGCTTTTGTGGTGGGGAAAAGATAAATACCCGAGTGCCGGAATCAGCAATTTGCAAGATGTGGCCGACGTGTTGCAAGATGAAGACTTTAATCAACAAACCGATAAAATTCGCGAATTTTTATACTCGGGCAACAATGCACAATGGGACGGCAGTGAATTTGTGCGGATTTTTAAGAAAGCGGCGGCACATAAAGTTAAATGTCAGAGTAATGATGACGGAGCTTTGCCCAAGTTATATAAATAAAATCTCTGCCGATTTTAGATAAAATTTAACCAATTGCCGTTTATGATATTGCATAAACGGCAATTTTTATTAGGATGAAAATATGAGAAAAGCAGGGTTTTGTGCGGTTGCAGGTTCGGGAATGAGTGCATTGGCACAGGTGTTAAAAGCGCAAGGTTGTGAGGTTTACGGCTCGGATCGCAGTTTTGATCAAGGAAAAGAAGGCAAAATTAAAAAAGCTTTAAGCGATATCGGAATTAAAATTTGTCCGCAAGACGGATCAATGTTGGATAATGATTTGGAAGTGTTATACACCTCAACCGCGGTGGAAAGCACTATACCTGATGTCAAAAGAGCTTTGGAAAAAAATATTCCGGTGAAAAGACGCTCGGATTTGTTGGCGGAAGTTTTTGCTTCTTACCCGAAAGGAATTGCTATCGGAGGGACTTCGGGAAAATCAACATTGACGGCAATGGTCGGATATATTTTGGATAAGGCCGGTTTGAAACCGACAGTAATTAACGGTGCCGGTATGCAAAATTATAAAGATATGCCGGGGATTGCCAATGTGATATTAAACAAAGGAGATATTTGCGTAATTGAAGCTGACGAAAGTGACGGTTCAATTGAAAAATACACACCTTATATATCTGTGGTCAACAATATATCGCTTGATCATAAATCTTTGGAAGAGTTGGAAGTTTTATTCGGTGATTTTGCAGCCAGGGCTAAATTCGGTGCAGTGCTTAATGCGGATTGTAAACATACGATAAAATTATTAAACAAACACCCTAATACTGTTACTTTTGCGATTGATAATCCCAAAGCTGATTTTTATTTTGAGGATATCAAAGCTACCGATGACGGAACAAATTACAATTTTAAGGGCAAAAATTATCATTTGAATTTAATCGGACGTTTTAATGTTGCAAATGCAGCGGCGGCAGTTGCGGTATGTTCAATGTCAAGTGTTGAGGCAACCAAAGCTTGTGAAATTTTGCAAGGATTTGCCGGAACTAAACGCAGATTGGAAGTATTAGGCAAAAGCAATAATATAACCGTGATTGATGATTTTGCTCATAATCCGGACAAAGTGGCGGCTTCGATGTCGGCATTGAAAGCTTATAAGGGAAGATTATTGATTATGTTTCAACCGCACGGATTTGCTCCGATGAGATTGATGGGAAAAGAAATTATTGAAAGTTTTGCCAAATATATGGATAATGATGATATTTTAATGATGCCGGAAATCTATTTTTCGGGCGGCACGGTTAATCGTGATATTTCTTCAAGGGATTTGATTGACTATGCGATTAGATTACAAAAACAAGCTTACTTTTTTGAAAAGCGTGATGATTTGGAAAAACATCTGTTAAAGATTGTTCATGAAGGTGACAGAGTAGTGTTGATGGGGGCAAGAGACAATTCCATAACCGATATGGGATATAGAATTTTGGAGAAAATAAAATGAGCTTGCTGAAAAAAGGTGATACGGTCGGTTTGATAGCACCGTCATGCGGAGGAAAAAAAACAGATTTGCCGCTATTGAAAAGGCTGTTTGAACAACTGGAACTGAAAGTTATTTATGCCGACAATCTGACCGACAGCTTTCGCTATATGGCCGGAAGCGATGAAGTGCGCGCAAAAGAATTTAATCGTATGGTTAAAGATAGCAAGGTTAAGGCACTGTTTTGTTTGCGCGGCGGTGCCGGTGCAACCAGAATGCTTGATAAAGTTGATTTTGCGTTGCTCAAAAAACATCCAAAACCGATTATAGGTTTAAGCGATTCAACAGCTTTGCAAAATGCAGCAGTTAAACTGGCAAACAATATCTCATTGACCGGATTTCTCCCTCTGTATGAAGTAAAAACCGGCAAAATCAACGAATTTATGGTAAAAGAATTACAAAAAACCTTGTTTGAGGATAAGCATGAAATCAGTTCGGGAAAATGTTTGAAATCAGGTAAAACCGAGGGAAAAATTGTCGGAGGATGTTTGAGTGTGTTTAACCTGCTGTGCGGAACAAAATATTTTCCCAATTTACGCGGTAAGATATTGTTGCTGGAGGATGTGGGAGAGAAAACTTATAAGATTGATTTGTGGTTACAACAGCTTAAACAACAGCCGCATTTTGACGAATTAAAAGGTATTATATTCGGCAAATTTTCCGATTGTGAAATTAAGGATAAGAATGACGGGACAATTGCCGATTGCATCAGTGACTTTGCCAAAGGGTTAAATGTTCCGGTAATTTGTGATTTTGCTTATGGGCATATTCCGGAGCGACATATTATACCTTTGGGTATTAAAGTTAAAATGTCGGCAGCGGCAAAAAATTGCACTTTAAGATGGTAATCAAATCAAACCCAGTTTTTGCGATTTGACCACCGCTTGGGTTCGATTGGTGGCATCAATAGCACGCAGCAAAGCATTGATATGCAATTTGACCGTAGCCTCGGAAACATTCATATGATATGCAATTTGTTTATTTGATAATCCTTGGGCTAAATATTTAAGCACCTCAAATTGGCGATTGGTAAGCTTTTTATCATTATCATTGATTAATTGTGCAGTTTTAATAATGTGAGGATAGTAATTTTTGCCGTTTAGGACAGTATTAAATGCTTGTTGAAGCTCGTCACTTTCGACATTTTTGGGTAAATAGCAACATAAACCGATATGTTGGGCTTTTTGATAATCAAGCATATTTTGTTTTTCACTCATAAGCCCGATTTTAGGTACATAAAAATTACTAAACAATTCTCGAATTTTACTTTCCCAATCCGGGCGAAGTATATCAACATCAGTCAATATTAAATTGATATCATTGTTGCGACTTAAAATATCTTTGATTTGCTCGGTTGACGAAGCATCAAAAAAGGTTGTTTGAGAATTAAGTTTGGCTAAATTGTGTTTAAGTCCGTCGCGATATACGGGTTGTTGGTCAGCAATTATAACTTTCATAATCATCTCCATTATACATCTTATTCAAGATATAGTAATGACAAGATGATTTTAAAGATAGAAGCAAAAAAATATCGGCGGTTAGTTTCTTTATGCATACTAAATCTAAAAAAAGTGCCTACTTGACGAAAGCGACAAGCTCGATTATTTTTTTATATGATAAAGAATTGAGAGGATTTGATTATGCGTGCAACAGTTTTAACAAGATATTCGCCGCAAGAAGAATTGTGGAGTTGCATTATTCATGGAATAGGTATTGTTTTGGGAATTGCCGCCATAAGCATATTGGCTACTTTTTCGGCTATATACGGAAATGCTTGGAATATTGTTTCAACAGTGATATTCGGTGTGTCGATGGTGTTGCTGTATACCGCTTCAACCTTGTATCATGCGGCAAAAAGCGACAGCCGCAGAAAAATATTAAAAAAATTTGATCATATATCAATATATTATTTGATTGCCGGCAGCTATACTCCCTTTATGCTGGTGAATTTACGAGGAGCTTTGGGGTGGAGTATATTTGGAATTATTTGGGGATTGGCTTTGTTGGGAACATTCCTGAAATTGTTCAGCGACGGTAACGGAGCCAAGTTTTGGTCAATCGGATTATATTTGGCAATGGGGTGGTTGATAGTTTTTGCATCCAAGACATTGTTTGAACATCTGCCGACTAAAGGAATTGTATTTTTGATATTAGGCGGATTAGCTTATACCTTCGGAGTTTTGTTTTATATTAACAAAAGAAAAGCTTTTACTCACGCAATTTGGCATTTCTTTGTATTACTGGGGACAATAATGCACTTTTTCGCCATACTTTATTCTTGTGCTCTGATTTAATTGACTTGGCGACGTAACTGTTTGATACGCGGAAGGACCGAATTTTCGATAATAAAGGCTATTGAGCGTTCGACCATCTTATCGGTATGACGGACGGCATCCCATACAGCTGTCGAGTGTTCTCCTTTGGCACCTATTTTTTGATAAGCTAAAGCCAATTCGGAGAGAGAATCGACAATTTGTGCCAAATAACCTTGCATTTGCAAATTTTCTTCACCGCCGAAAAATCCCTCAACGAACCCCTGTTCTACTTCATCATAACGCATTTGGCAATAAGCGGTGATGTCATTATTTTCGATATGTGATATTTTGACTTTATTTTGGGAAACAGAAGAAAATATTTCGTCCCACAACCCCATGAAAAATTTGAAAAACAAGTCGGCTTCGGCTTTAGTCGTCAAGCGCGGTGCTGCCCCCTCCTCCCAAAAAGAAGATATAACATCTGCCGGACGTAATTTTAAGTTAGGTGAGCAAATTGCTCCGCAAAAGCGCATTTTAACCACATTCAGCGGTGTCGGACAATTATAGTGATCCAACATTTTGATAAAGGCTTCATCACCGATGTATTTGTTTGCTTGCATTTTTAATTCTTCTTGTTATAGTTGTTGATACGAATTTGATTTTGAGTATAAGGAGCTTTGTTAAAATTGGCAAGATATAAAATCATAAATATATTGATGTTGACCGCAATTTTAAGCAGTTGTGCATCACAGTTCGGACCGTTTGTTGACAGACGCAGAGAGGCCGGAGGTTTGAGCAACGGAGCTTTATATGTCGGAAAATCAAAACCTGATGAGCCGGCAATATGTTATAATCGTTTGTATACATCATTTGATGAGGTGCAAAAACTGGCTGATGAGGAGTGTGTAAAGAACAAAACCGGCACTCGTGCCACTCCGGTTAAAGAGACTGTTTTCAGCTGTCGTTTGTTAGTACCAAATCATTACTATTTTAAATGCGAGCAATAAGGAAAATCAAAATGAACTTGTCTTTAGATAATGTTATTAATCAAAAAATGTATGATATATTTGCTCATTTGGGGTTGGATACGGCTTATGCTGTTTGTAAAACCTCCGATCGTCCGGATTTGAGTGATTTTCAATGTAACGGAGCTCTGGCTTTGGCAAAATCTCTGCATAAGAATCCGCGTGAAATTGCAACAATGATTGCCGATGAAGTTAAAAAAGATAATTGTTTTGCCAAAGTTTCGGTTGACGGACCGGGATTTTTGAACATGAGCATCACTAATGAATTTATTGCCGAAGTTTTACAACAAATGGAAAACGGCAGTGATTTCGGTATTCAAAAAGTTACTCAGCCGCAAACGGTAGTATTGGATTATGGCGGACCTAATGCGGCAAAAGCCATGCACGTAGGACATTTGCGTGCCGGTGTTATCGGTGAGGCAGTGCGAAGAATTGAAAAATTTATCGGCAATAAAGTTATCGGTGATGTCCATTTGGGCGATTGGGGAACGCCGATGGGAATGATTTTGGCGGAAATTATCAATCATGACGGAGATTTAAGCAAAACCGAAAGTTATGATATCAATCAAATTACCGAATTTTATAAGCAAGCCAATATTCGTTGCAAAGAAGATGAAACGGCCAAAGAACAAGCTCGTATTATCACGGCAAAGCTGCAAGACGGAGAGGCTGAATATCGCAAAGCATGGCAACATTTACGCAAAGTATCGATTGAGGCAATTAAAGAAAATTATGATGCTTTAGATGTCAATTTTGACTTGTGGTGGGGTGAAAGTGACGCCCATGAAATGAGTTTCAAGGTAGTGGATATGGCTAAAGAAAAAGGCTTAGCCGAGATGGACGACGGCGCTTTGATTATGCGCTTGGAGGAAGATAACAAACCGATGCCTCCGATTATTTTGATTAAGCGTGACGGCGGTTTCGGTTATCAAATTACAGATATTGCCACTATTAAACGCCGAGTTGATGAATTTAATGCTCAAGAAATATATTACTTTGTCGACCAACGTCAATCTTTACACTTTGAACAAGTTTTTCAGGCGGTGGAAAAATTAGGTATTGCGCCGAACGTCAAGATGAAACATTATGGTTTCGGCACGGTTAACGGAGCAGACGGTAAGCCTTTTAAGACGCGTGATGGCGGGGTAATGACTTTGGAAAATTTGATTAAGTTGTCTAAAGATAAAGTTCGCGAATCAATGCCGGCTCCGAATGAAGTTGATGGTTTTGGCGAAAAAGAAATTGAAAAAATGGTCAATCAAATTGCCGTTGGTGCCATTAAATTCCAAGATTTGAAGAATAATACCGCTTCGGGATATGTATTTGACATGGAAGATTTTGCCAAGTTTGATGGTAAAACCGGTCCTTATATTCAATATGCGATTGCTCGTATAAATTCGATTTTGCGTAAGGCACAAGAGCGCAATTTATCAATCGGTAAAATTATTATCAATTTGCCGGAGGAGCGCGATTTGGCATTAAAAATATCGCAACTTAATACGATAGTTTGGCGTGCACATCAAGAAAAAGAGCCGAGTATTATTGCTGATTATGCTTATACTTTGGCGCAGATTTTTTCCGGATTTTATAATGTGGCGCCGATTATGAGCGAGGAGAACACCGAGTTGGCAACATCACGTCTGACAATGGCTAAATTGGTGCGTGATGTATTAAAACAAATGTTGTATTTGTTGGGTATTGAAGCGCCGGAAGTTATGTTAAAAAAAGCATAAACCAAAAAAAATCCCCGATTTTCGGGGATTTTTGTGAATAAAGGTAACGTTTACCAAGAGTAGCTGACGCCGGCTCCGGCTCCGGTTGCTTGGTAATCCGAGCCAAAGGTGTAATTACCCCAAGCATAGCCTGAGAAAGCATCGGTAAAGCCATAGCGTCCGCCGACCTCGATACGTCCTAAAGTTTGGTCATGATAAGTGTCAGCCTCGTCCATGCCGGTGATTTTGACTTTATCATTACCGGTTAAGGTGCGGATTATACTCGGTTTGAGGTATAATTTACCACGCTCAAATTGTTTTTCCAAGCGAACTCCGGCTTCAGCTTCGGCATGGCGGATAGTGCTCCATTTATAATGTTTGCCGACATTATCATCTGCTTCATCAAAGTTGACTTGATTATAATACAAGCCGAAACTCGGGGTTAAGGTGACGGTATCATTCAACGGTATAGTGCGTCCTACCTCTACTCCGGCACCTAGCTCAACACCATCGGTATCAAATTCGGTTACACCATCATTAGTTTTGATTTCAGCTTTTTGCAGGCCGCCGTAGATAGTGGCAAACAACCAATTCATATTACGGTCATAACGGTAGTATAAACCGGCCAGATAGCTATCGATATCAATATCCGAGCCGATCTTTTTGCATATCAAATCCGGCTTCAATACCCCAGATTTTGGCTTCCATATCAATATGCTTGTCAATTTGAGCATTCTCGCCGTTGACCAATACCCATAAGTTGCGCAATTTTTCGCCGTCCCAATTGTAGTCATATACACCGCAATTCGGGCAATATTCTCTACCGGCGGCAACTTTGTTGGCTATATTACGGGTAACACTGCGGGTTTGCTCGATTGCTGCCTGATGCAAGCCGATGGCGGCTACAACTTCGGGGGTTTCATATTTAGTTAAAGCTAAATACCAATTTGAGCCAGAGGTTTCACCTCCGTAATTACGTATCGCTTCCCATTCATGCGGACTGCCGATTATGCGGCTGACCGTGAAATTTTCATCAGTTTCATCGCTGTCGTTCGGGGCAGTCAAGAACATGGTATTGGCACCTTCATAACCATCTCTATTGAGCGAATTGACTATAACTTTGTAGTCGCCTTTAACATCGCCGGTCAAAGTGATTAAACCTGATTTAGTCGTTTCATTGGCACGATCAACTTCGATATCTACTTTTAAGCTTCGTGTTCCGCCGACCGGTGCATCAAAATCTTGCGAATTTATAGCTGCTTCTGTTCCCATTCTCATTATGCCGCCATCATTTATGATTACATTATTGGCATTGTCAACCGTTTGGTTGAAAACAACATCACCTCTGCCGTCCCCTATGATATTGATATTATAATAACTTCCGTCGATATCGTCATTAAAGGTAAGTTCACCGCCGTTTTCAGCACGAAGATTTAAATCAACTATTCCTGTTTCAGCTCCCAGCATATAAATGGCATTGGATTCACCATTGACAGTGTTACCCTCAAATAATGATGTGCCATTATCGGCACTGACATTCAAATTTTTACTGGAATATATAGCACCACCGCCAGAGGAATCGTTTCCTTCAACAACATTGTACAAGAAGTTAGAGTTAATTATGTCATTAATAATTCCGTAATTATTAATAGCTCCTCCATGGGCATAATTGTTGCTCGATATTGCAGAATTGCCTATGAAATCACCTTGAAGAACCCCGACAACTCCTCCATTAGGATAAGACATTGCTCCGACATTTAATGCTCCGCCCATAACAAAGCTACCCGAACTTATACCTTTATTACCAATAAAATTGGCTTTAAGACTATCTATTCTACCATGGTTATCTATTGCACCACCATGAGCATAATTATTGCTGCCGGAAGAAAGATTGTTTACAAAATTACCCTCAATAGTTTCTATTGCACCATTGGAACCGTCTCCACGACTTTCTATATATATTGCACCGCCTAAACCGGCAGTTGAGGTATTCAAAATTTTGTTGTTAATAAAATCACCATAAACTGATCCTACTATGCTAGTATTGCCTTCTCCACTGTTATTTTTTACGGCTGATCCAGATGATGATCCGGTTGCGGTATTATTAACAAAATCAGATACAATACTTTTATCTGACATATCTCCCCCAGCTTGCAGCGAAATTACCCTGTTTGATGCATTGGTTATATCGATAAAAACTCTATGAGTATAGGTATCTTCCTGATCCAGATTAGTAATTATGGTAGAACTTTCTGTATAATTGTCGGGTCTATGATAAGTGTAATAAAAATTTTGCCCGTTGATATTAACCGCCGTACCGCCGGAAGAAGAATCATCAGACCATGTTACTTTAGGTGCGGTTAAAGAATTAAGATAATTTGAAGTTACTGTAAAATCATCTGCCAATACCGGTGATGTCAGAAACGTAGTTCCTAAAAATAAACATAAAAGATTACTCTTTTTCATTTTTTACCCTTCCCTTGAGTCATTTTGACGGATTAAGCTATATTATTATTTATGTTGTATAACTAATAAGTTAAAAAATATTTAAGCGTTTCTAATTATAAAACTCTTGCAAATATTGGTTTTTTATTATATATAGTGTTTGATTAATCAAAAAGCTTAGGAATAAAAATAAATGAACTATGATGGTGAATTAGCTGCCGGGAAAATAGTCAGAGTGATCGGCGACCTGATTGTTGATGTTAAAGATGCTAATGACAAAGAAGAACCAGCCTTTTGCGGTGCAGTGGAAATTGCTGAAATGTGTAAGCCGGAAATGCAGGTATTATTGGTAAAAGCTAAAAATAATCAAAAAATCATTAAAAAAAACGTGTTGTTTGTTAAGACCGATGAGGGTTGGATATTAGCTGATCCTAAATATAATCGATCTTTGTTTAAGGAAGCATTCAGTCGTAAACAAATGCCGGATTTTAAGGAATATAATAGTTATCGTTCGCTTAAAGCTGAAGAGGCCGGAGGAATAGATTTTGAACTCAGCGGTGAAAACGATGAAAAGGCTTTTGTTTTTGTAACCTCGATTTATCACAAAAAAGACGGCTATGCTACTTTTCCGCAAAAAATAAACTTTTTTGAAATTAAGATGCTGGAAGCTTTGCATCAAAAAATAGCAAATGGAGCTAAAGGATATATTATGATGATTGCACCGCGTGAAGATTGCACAAAAGCAAAATTTGTTTGGGATATCGACCCGACAGCTGCAGCAGCCATGTATGATGCAAAACAAAACGGCGTAAATTTTGTGTGCTATGGTTGCAAAATTGAAGATGATGGTATATCATTGGGCGATAAAATGGAAATTTCTTTTTAAGAAAGGCGGAAAATTAATTGTCAAATCGAAATAAAGACGGGATTGTTATTCATACCGATAAAAAAGATTTTGAAGGAATGCGCAAAGCAGGACAAATTGCGGCAGAGTGTTTGGATTTTATTGCTCCTTATGTTAAACCGGGGGTAACAACCGAATATTTAGACGACTTATGTGCGGGTTTTATCAAAGAAAAAGGTGTGGTGTCGGCTTGTATCGGTTATCACGGATATCCGAAATATACCTGTATTTCAATTAATCATGAGATTTGTCACGGAATTCCCTCACCGGAACGTAAATTGTTGGACGGAGAAATTTTGAATATTGATGTAACGGTGATTGCCGACGGGTGGCATGGAGATACATCAAGAATGTATTATGCCGGCAAGCCTTCGGTTAAAGCTAAACGATTATGTGATGTGACCTATGAATGTTTGATGAGGGGAATTGAGGCAGTTAAACCGGGAGCATATTTCGGTGATATCGGTGCTGTGATTGAGGAAATTGCCCATCATTACGGATATTCGGTGGTTGATATGTTTTGCGGGCACGGATTGGGCAAAGTTTTTCATGATGAGCCTAATGTTATGCATTGCGGCAAGAAAGGAACCGGACCAAGAATTGAAGAAGGAATGTTTTTCACGATTGAGCCGATGATTAACTTCGGTAAAAAAGAGGCAACGATTTTGGCTAATGAGTGGACAGCCGTGACCAAAGATCGTTCGCTATCGGCACAATTTGAACATTCGTTGGGCGTAACTTCGACGGGAGCAGAAATTTTTACCCTATCGCCTAAGGGAATGGATAAGCCACCATATAATGAATGAATAAATAAATAAACAACCCGCGCTTTTCAAAAACGAAAAGTGCGGTTTTGTTATTTTCTTTTTGCTTTTAGTAGAACATACCCATAAACAATCTCTCCCAGCAAAATGATGTATAGCCGCCACAGTGTCAACATTATCGTGATTGCTACGATGGTAATCACGATACCATCATCCCTGAGTATCGTTATAATTATCCAGGCTTAATTTTATTTAAATTATTCCGCTCAGTTATTATATATGGCGTTGAAAGGAGAAAAATGATGAAAAAAATACTCAAATCTATTTATATTTTAGCAACGGTTTTGCTGACGGCTTATTTGAGCTCGGTTTTTTCACGCTACGGAACCGACGGGTGGTATCAAACTTTGCCTAAACCGGCGATTGTGCCACCGGATTTTGTGTTTTCGATTGTGTGGGCGATACTTTATGCCTTATTGATTTTAGCATCGTATTTGGCATTAAGCCGAACGGAATCTTTGTTACATAATCCGGCAAATGACTTGTTTTTAGCACAATGCTTTTTACAAATATTATGGTGTTTTGCCTTTTTTGCGCAAGGACAGCTGGCTTTCGGGTCGGGAATTATACTATTACTTGATGTTGCCGTGATTAAAATGACTTTGTTGTATCACAAATTGAATCGTTTATCGGCTTATCTGTTAATTCCTTATTGTTTATGGATGTTGTTTGCTTCCGTTTTGAACATTGTTTATGTTTGGATGTATGGAACAAGTGTGTAAAAAAAATCGCCGACGGTTTTAAAATTACCGTCGGCGTCGTTAGCATAAATTAATAATAGTTAAAATCAGAAAGATAATCAGCCGAATCAGAATCAAAGCTATTATTTCGACAATTACTGCGGCAATTACTGCCACAATTATCGAGAAAAAAAGTATCCAACCGGCCGATAACAGAAGTTTTACAAAAATCCAGGTAATTGCTATATATGCTGCCAAAATCAGCAATAAATACAACAACGTCCATGCCGAATTTTTGAAACGTAAACCGAGAATGATGCCTAGACAGCCATCCTCGCTTGAATAACGTTCGTTTGATAGAATCTCAAACAATGATGCTGACACCAGCAATACAATGATTGAGATAATTGTGTTAATTGTCATGTTGCCATCCGTATATCAGGAATATAAGTATCAATCCTACGATCGTAAGGACTCCGCTCACCAGATAGGTCAGCACATACCATGCAAACGCCAAAACAGGCAAGCAAAGTAATGAATACCAACCTAAATCAAGCCAGGCGGCATTGATGACAACAATACAGAAGACTATTGCCAATAAGAGCATTATGCTTCTGAATAGGGCATTTTGCCATTTTTTGTTGAAGTTCAGGCGAAACGGATAAGAAATCAATCGAATCGCCACTTTTTTTTCAATCTGTTTTTCTACGCCAAAGATTGCTCCGACGAGCAACAAAATTGCCGCAATGACAATTATCGCACCGGCACTAATAATTAATGTTTCCATAATTTTTATTTATTTATTAATAATTATATTGTCGATTTAAGTTATAAAAAAAAATATCTTTTTGTCAATATAAAAACAGGCAGATAAATGAAATATAAAAAAAGCCGTTGAGGCTTATAAAAAAGCATCAACGACTTATAGGTTATTCAAAAGTTTTGTCAGTCTGTTGAACAACCATACCATCGCCATGATAAATAATACGACGAAGATAAAGAGACCGACTACAACGGCCGGCAGAATGATAATCAACCACAGCCACCCGTAGCCGGAGAAGTTCAACATTGTGATTACATCTGCACAAAGGGCGATGATCAAAACCACCCAAACCAGACGGTAAACGAACTGGGCAAGCTTTGTTGGGAAAGAAATTTGGAAAGGATTCCAAAATCTACCACCATTGTCACTGCCCCAAACCTCGCCGATGACTGCCAGTATGACGGCTAAAATCACGATTAAAATTAATGTTGTACTCATTTTTTATAATTTTAGGTTAATAATAATTTTAATTGTCGCGATTTTATTGTGTTTAGTCTAAGAGTCAAGTTTTTTTAATCCGAAATATATTTTTGCAGGAGAGAGGATATTTTTTTCTTTTATTAATCAAATATGTTGACATTTTAATATGTTATTATAAAATTTTGACTAGTGGGATTGTTTCAGGGTGGTCACAATGCTGAATTATGTTCAAAGAAATCTGCAAATTGAAGAAGATGTTTTAATTGCACCAAAGTTGCATTGGGCCGTGTATATTGACTCTTATTTGCAATTGTCGATTTTGTATATCTTATTTTGCCATTATATGGCACCGTTCATCAATTATGATTACAGAATCATTCATTTTTTGGAGACAACTGAAACGGTGATATGGTGGGCGATTGTGTTACGAATAATCTACACATTTTTCCGCAACTATTCAGTGGAAATGGCAGTTACCAACTATCGTGTGGTTTATAAAATCGGTATTTTTAATGTTCATACCGAAGAATTGGTTAACAGCCGAATTGAGGCGGTGAGTGTTCGCCAGTCAATTATGGGGAAAATTCTGAATTACGGCAGTATCTATTTTTCGGGAACCGGCACATCAAAAGTGGTATTTAAGAAAGTTTATGCGCCTTGGTGGATTAAAGCACAAACCGAGGAAATCATTCGGCGGAGCATTGAAGCAACCTCGGATATACAGCAAAATTATTATAATCAACAAAGAAAATTTTAATTACAAAAAAGGACTACCCGTCGGGATAGTCCTTTTTGTTTTTCAGACCATTTTTTAGGTTAGTGCCGATGAATCGGATAACATCAGCATCTCCGTTATGGCTTCAACAGCCAGAAAGTCTTCAATACTCGCCGGGCGAGAGAACCCACCCTTATGATAAAGTTTACATGGCTGATTGCGGCTTCTTCGCCACAGGTATTCGGCTGTGGTGATGGCAATCTCCTTTTCATTCAGACTTGTAGGAGAATAGCCGTTAAAATTTATTTTTTTTTGTTCATCAGCCGTGAGGCGTTTGAACAAATTTTCTGCCAAAAAAACCAAATTTCGGTAATGTTTTCTGGCATTAACCAATTTGGGAATCATTTCTGCATATTTTTCCTTTGGTAAGTGGAAAATAAATGACTCCCATAGGGCTCGATATAGCAACTGCGGAGAGTCAAGCGTCCAACAATTGGCACAGAAATAATCCAACTGTTCTTGGGGAGTTTTTTCTTTTACTTCTTCCATAATAAATAAGTTTTGTGATTAATAATAAAATTTTGTCTAACGATAAAGCCTGATTGGAAAAATGTCAATAAAAAACCGCCGCAAGATTTGACTGCGACGGTTTTTCTGGTATCAGACAAAGTTTAGAAATTATATTGAACACCTAAACTCAACATATCGGTATTTAACTCACGACGGAAATTAAAATCATGAGTTTGGCGATAGCCGTCATGTTTTTGCATAATCAGATGGGAATAAGCCGCATCCCAAGTCCAATTACCGGTTTTGTAAGTGGCACCTACCGACAAGATTACACGACTGCTGTCGGGAATACGAGCGGTACGATGGTTAGAATCTCTGACCGGACTTTCATCCCAAGCGATACCACCGCGCAAGGTCCACCGGTCGTTGACATACCAATCGGCACCGAGTGATAACATCCAAACATCTTTCCAACCTTCGTCAACCGCACCGGTTGAATGATCTTGGCCTCCGATGGTTGACCAAATATCCAAGGTTTTAAACCTGCTCCAACGAGTCCAACGAGCACCGGCCATTAAAGCAACATTGTCATTCAATTTGTGATAAATTGAAGCATTAGCATATTCCGGCAAAGTCAAACGAGTATGAACGCGACCGCTCATTCCATAGGGACTAAGATCATGGTCGCCGTGTAAGTCTTGTTTGGATTTAGGACGATAAGACAAGCCTAAACGGGTATTCTTATTAAATTCATACATAAGACCGGCTTGCCATAATACGTTTATGTCATCAGCTTCCATCATGGAATATGCTCCGGGCATCTGTGGGTTAGCTGAATAATTGGTCAACTCGGCATGCATGGCATCGGCAATAACCGATAGACCCAAAGACAATTTATCAGTGGCTTTATAGGCAACCGATAAGTTATAGTTAACATCTTCAATTACCGAATCGGTGGCTTCGGTATCACCAAACCAATGACCTTTCCAATTGGTACCCAAACCGAAAGGAACATAAACACCGGCGCCGATATGCCATTGATCATTTATTTTGTATTGAGCAAAAAAGGCCGGAACAGTTACCTTGGTTGATAAAATACCTTCATCTTTTCCGGGCTCATCAAGATTGTAGGCATGGCCGCGTAATTTGAAATAAGTGGCAACAGCCTGCATACCGGTATTTTTTAAGGTCATAGCGGCAGGATTATAAGCCACAGCCGAATAATCATCACCGGCGACACCGGTGCCGGCAAAGGCACGCCCGATAGTCGAGGCTGAATATTCGGATAATTGAAAACCGCCGGCATAAGCATCGGCAGGAATTAAAGCTGCACCCAGCAGCAAAGCGTATAAACTTGTTTTTTTCATAGTTCTTTCTCACTGAGTTTCATAAAAAATAAAACCGATTAACCAATCGGTTTGAGGCAAACTTTATAATATTTATCAACAGTTGCAAGCTAAAGTTGTGTTTAAGTCAATAACTTAATGTGTCCAATTATTACGATTAACGGGGTAAAGCCGAAATTATTCAATAGTTTCTCTAAAGTGCCTACTTTACATCAGTTATCAAATGAGCTATTTATAGCGCGAAATTGATATAAATATTGAGGACAAAGTTATGCGAAATTTGGTACGTTTTTGTTTAAGATGTATGTTTAAGCTATTTAAAGTTCGTTTTGAAATGCGCTTTAATATTGAAGATTTACCCCATAAAGGCGTTTATATATCCAATCATGTTTCTTATATTGATCCGATAATTTTGTTTGCCTTTTTACCGGGGAATCCCATTTTCGCTTTGCACGGACAACTTTATCGCAATCCGTGGATACGTTTCTTTATGAAAAAAGCCGATGTGATGGAATACGGCAATTTAGATGTTCCCGATTTGAAACAGTTAATTGCTAAAGTTGCCTCGGGAAGATTATGCGTTATTTTTCCGGAAGGTCGTATGACTACCAACGGCAATATTATGAAGATTTATGAATCTGCAGGATTGATTGCTGACAAGACCGACTCTCCGATTATTCCGATTTGGATTAACGGTTTGCAATATTGCCGTTTTTTCTCCAAGACCGGCGGAAGGTTGCCGCATCGCTATTTTCCTAAAGTAAAGATTGTGGTCGAGAAGCCTAAACCGCTAAAATTAAAAGATAATTTGCGTCATGTGCGTAACCATATTTCCAATGAGATTTATATGATTATGCGGCAAATGATGTTTGAGTCGATGTATGATCCAAAACTGACTGTATTTACGCAATTAATCAAAGCAGCAAAAGTTCATGCTAAAAAATATTTAGGGTTGGTTCGTCCCAAGGTTTTGGAAGATATTACCCGTAAGCCGAAGAGTTTTAAGGATATTATGCTGGGCAGTTATGTTTTGGGAAGATATTTTAACAAGATGTCAACTCATCAGGAAGCTTTAGGAATTTTGTTACCTAATTCGGTGGCGGCTATTTGCACCTTTTTCGGACTAAATGCTTACGGACAAGTTCCGGTTATGCTTAATTTCAGTGCCGGAGCGCAAAACATTGTCAGCGGTATCAATACCACCTTGGTAAAGAAAGTTATCACTTCTAAAATGTTTATTAAAAAGGCTAATTTGGAAGATGTTATCAAGGCGATAGAAGATAACGGAACAAAAGTAATTTATTTGGAAGAAGTCGGAAAAAGCATTTCTTTGCCGGCAAAATTGTTGGCACTGTTGCAATATAAAATTAAATACGTGCCTTATAAAGCTACGGCAGATGATCGGGCGGTGATTTTGTTTACATCCGGCTCGGAAGGTGCGCCCAAAGCAGTGGTGCTGTCTAATCGCAATGTTATTTCCAACGTATGGCAAATTGCATCTTTTGAAACCTTGAATAAGAGTGATGTGGTGCTTAATTCAATGCCGATTTTCCATAGTTTCGGTTTGGTTTTGGGAACATTATATGCATTGTATCAAGGAGCAAAAGTCTTTTTATACCCCTCACCTTTGCATTTCCGCGTTATCAGTGATTTGCTTTATGAATTAAATGCTACGGTGATGATCGGTACCGATACGTTTTTCCGCAGTTATGCCAAGATTGCTCACCCGCTTGATTTCGGATCGTTGCGTTTGTGCTATGCCGGTGCCGAAGGAGTCAAGCTGGATACGCGCAATTTGCTTAACGAAAGATTAGGGGCAAGACTTATGGAAGCATACGGAACAACCGAATGTTCGCCTGCTGTTGCCGGTAATAATATGGTATTTAACAAATTCGGCACCATCGGTAAACTTTGCCCCGGCATGGAATATCGTTTGGAAGAAGTTGACGGTATTGCCGAAGGCGGTGAATTGGTAGTAAAAGGGCCGAATGTTATGGCGGGATATATTTTCGCGGATAATCCGGGAGTTTTGGTACCGCCGCACAACGGATGGTATCACACCGGTGATGTGGTGGAAGTTGATGATATCGGCTTTATCAAGATTAAAGACAGGATTAAACGTTTTGCTAAAATCGGCGGCGAAATGGTATCGCTGAAAGCAGTTGAAAATATGATTTGCAAGGCTTTTGAAGGTAAAGATGAATTTTGTTGCGGCGTGGTTGCCATTCCGCACGAAAACAAAGGTGAGCAAATTGTGGTGGTTACCAACGAGCCAAGCCTGACTTCGGATATGCTACATGATTTTATTCGCCAAAACGGTTATCCGGAATTATATATGCCGAGAGTAATTTTGTATAAGGACAAGATACCGACTTCGGCAACCGGAAAGGTTGATAATGTTACGTTGAAAAAGGAAGTGTTGGCAGAATTAACAAAAGAAAATTAAAGTGACATGATTCGCTGATGAACTAAAGTAGTATAACTTTTAGTTGATTATTCTTTGTATGGAAATGATTTCTCTAAAGAATTTATTGATAATATGCTTGGTGATAAAGATTATCATCGAGCATTGCAAGAATATGCAATTCCCAACGAAAAAGGTTATGTTAATAATATAAATGATCCAGGAGGAGAAACTAATATGGGAATATCTAAAAGATATCATCCTAATGAAGATATAAAAAATTTAACCAGAGAACGGGCTAATGCTTTGTTATACAACGAAGTGTGAAATTGGAATGGAATAAACAAACGGATGGATATCACATTTCTTACTAAAAACTAAAAGGAGCCCCTTACAAAGGCTCCTCTTTTTTAATCTTTATAATCTTGAAGGAAACTATAACCGCGAAAGATTTGATCCACAGATTGAAGTAAATTATTAACATATTGCTCAACATTCTCTTGAACTTTTACTTGTGTTTCTTGATTACACATCGTTCCGGAAGGAAGTCTATATTTATTTAAACAATAGATAATGCCATAAGCTGCTGAAACAGACTTAACATATGTATAATAATCATTTAAATTATTATCCAGATTATGATTGTAAAAATGTTTGATAATTTCTTCTGCTAAGATGTTTAAGCAATTTAATTTATCTCTTGATGACGAACACAGAGCCAGCCTTTCTTGATATTGTAGTACTAAGCTATAATCATTTATAATGTCATTTATTTTGTTTTTGTTGCTCCAATCGCCGGAAGCATAAACCGCATCAACGTCAATTCCATGTATAATTTCATTAGCATAGACATCAGTTATGCAACAAATCAGTACGGTCAAAAACAACAGTATCTTTTTCATTTTTACCTCCGAACGAAGTATATTATAACATAAGTTAAAATATATTAAATCATCCTTATGTTTATAAAGGGATGGAGATGCTTGGAACTGCTACAACACCTGTGCATTTATTAAATGACACAAATAAATTTAATAGAGCTATAAATGCTCTTACTGATACTATAAATGCTTCAGCAGGATATGCCGAAAACTGGAATGATTTTGGAGTGAATCTCGGGATTAACGGCGTAGGAAATGGAATAGGTTTTTATATTAACCAATCACCGGTCGGTCGTATACTCGGTAATGTTGGCAGAAAAATTATACCACAGAGTATTAATTATCTTGCTGACAACATAAAAAATATGATATACAGTAAAGATAAATAAAAGAACATAAAAGGAATAAAATATGGAAAAATATACTTTTAGAGATAACTTTGCCAAAGCCATTGATTTTTTTATTTCATTTTGCGTTGGTTTAGGAATTATTGTTATATTAGGATTGCATGCATATGTACCTTTTTTTCCTATTTTATTCCTTTTTGATTTTTGTTTATTGATAGGATATCCTTTATTTCTAAGATTTGTTCTAAAAAAAAGATGGTTTGATTGCCATACAACAAAAATCCTTACATTAAAATATATAATTATTCCTTGGGCAATAATGGAAAGTCTTGTTATGTTGTATTATCCCAAAGAGACTGTTTATATTTTACAAATAATTTTCTTTAATACATTTCACCGTTAGGCTACCAAACAAGGCTTTGGCGGCATCGACAGTTATGGTGTTAATCATAACGGATTTAGCACTCGTGATGAAGTGGCTTATCAAACGGCCAGACAAAAACGCGAGAATCAACTTATGCAAAATTATAACGACCAGGTTTTTATGGAAATTTGCCGGATCATGGTTATATGTTAGGATGCGGGAGGATGAAAAATGAAAAAAATATGGTTAGGTTTGGCATTATTTTTGGCAGGATGTTACGGTAATAATAAGGCTAAAAGCGAGATTTATTTGATAAATGCCGAAGGATTGGATAAAAATATCGGCGTGATAACTTTGCAAGACAGTGCGCAAGGATTGGAATTAGACATTGATTTACAAGGTTTACCTGCGGGTGAGCATGGTTTTCATGTTCATGAGATGGGAGATTGCGGTGCTGCGGCAGATAAAGACGGCAAAATGACCGCCGGACTGAAAGCAGGCGGACATTATGATCCGGATAAAACCGGTGAACATTTGGGCCCGAACAAATCAGGACACAAGGGCGATTTGCCTTATTTGACAGTCGATGCACAAGGGATAGTTAAAACAAAAATTTATGCACCGCACCTCAAGGTAAAAGAGATTAAAGGACGCAGTCTGATGATTCATGCCGGCGGTGATAATTATCAAGACAAGCCCCTGCCCTTGGGAGGCGGCGGTGCACGCATTGCCTGCGGAGTAGTGAAATAGCCACAAAAAAACCTCCATAAAGGAGGTTTTTTTATAATATACTCAATATTAATCACGCACTTTATCTCGAACTGGTCTTGTAGGTTTTGAAACTAAGCCATCTTTAGCAGCTAAAGCGATAAGAAATTGATCTTCTTGCAGTATTGGTTTTTTCCCCAACACCTCGGCAAAAACTTTAGCTCTCCTATTCTTTTCTTTATTATTTTCGCCACCTTTACGAAATTCATAAAGATCCTTAAGCATTCCCTTCTTTCTATCTTCTTGGCAAGTTTATTGTGAAAAAGTCGGTATGGGATATTCGAAACAGCGTTGGCATATTGTACTTAAACCTGATTGCAAAACCTTGGTGGTCAATGAAAATTTGAGTAATATTTTTCCCTATCTTGTAAAATCAGATTTAGCTAATTTGATTATATAAAAATCCCCCGACATGCGGGGGAATTCTTTTAAAGATTATACTTTAAAGATAAGTAGCATCATCAAAAGGAGTAATGCTGCTATAGCCCAAGCTATGCCTGAAATAATCCAAATCCACCATACTTCGCAGACTATAGCCAAAAGGCCGAATAAAAAACCGGTGAGGCAAAGTACTGCCACCCAAAAATAGCCTTGAGCTTTGTTGCTCTCTAAAGTTGCAATCACCCATGCAACGGAGAGGATAATTCCTATAATAATGTATTTCATATTATAATATTTTAATTATTAATTTTGCGTTATGTTAGCATTAACAATTGTCAAGTCAAGAAAAAATTTTCCAAACTATATCAGCGAGGATTTTTGCCCAAATAACCAAGCTCATAACTAAAAACCTTAAATCCGTACGGATTGCGCAAATATTCCGGAGGAGGATTTTTGCCGTAATCAACATACCCCACTCGCAAATATGCTCTCATGACAGTGATAATCGGTTTTTCGCTGTTCGGGTAAGTCGTGATGGTTTTAAAATGTACCGAATACAAATTACCGATTAAATTTTCAATTTTTTCAATTTCTACCGAACGACGGATTTTTTTGATAATCATTTTTTTTAAGCTGTCCATTTGCAATTGCTCTTGAAATAGAGAATAAACTTGTTCGCTGCAATACGATTTAAACACCGAATTATCATTCCAACGAATTATCAGTTGTCCCAAACGATCCGGCAGATTGTGGCGCAGATTTATATATTCCCGGATATGATATTCAGTAAGCAATTGTATGGGTGAAGCCGTAGTTGTTTGAGATTGTAAAGTGCGCAAAGTACCTAAATGCTGTTCATACAACAAAGGATAAGTGCTTCGCTGAGGCAACAGCAAATATATAGTTAAAGTCAAAATCATCACAAGACTGATATTTATGGCCGCTATTATTACCAATAAGCGAGAAGTCCACAAATAGCGACGTTCTGGAATCGCGGGAATATGAAACCTTTCAGGATATAATCCTAATTTATCAGGACTTTTTTTATCTCGATAGCGAAACAAGCTTGAAAATATCTGCATATTTTCTTCAGCCTTGTTTAATAATGCTGTCGTAAACGTTTGCGACGCACACGTTGCAAATATTTTTCAGTATCAGCAGGTGAGCCTATATAGGACAATGAATAGCTAGATACATAAAAACCAAACGGATTTTGATAACGCAACAATTTGTTGTCATAATTAATCAAGGCTAATGAAGTACGCAAATAAGCATGCCATATATTGATTATCGGAGTTTTTGAGCCGGAATAATAATCATAAGTAACAAATCGAACAATCCATAAACCGCTGGCAACGGGGTACATCCATTCAATATTAACCGAGCGGGTAAAACCTCCGCTTTGATATGCATATAACAATTGATCAAAATCTTCGGAAGCAAACTCTTTATAAACCTCGGGAGAAGACATTAAATAAAAACGAGAACCAGGCTGCCAACGTTTTTTCAATTCATCGTAATTAGAAGTAACCGTATGACGGGTTAGGATATATTCACGAACAAACATTTCAATCAACAAATCTTTGGGAGCAACAAAACTTTCTTGTTCGGTTAAAAAATTTAATTGATTGAAATAACCATTTATTTGCAACAAACGAGGTTCGGCATCACGCTGAGGAAGAAGAATATATATGGTTAAAACCAACATAATGTTGACACAAATGCTTAATACGGCAAAAATAACCAATAAACGAGAAGTCCACAGGTAGCGACGCTCGGGTATGGCATCGGTATGCACCATTTCAGGATAAAGTCCAAGTTTATCGGGACTGCGTTTTTGTTTATATTTAAATAAAGATCTTAACAAATCAAGCATTTAGAAGCACCTATAATATAAATTAAATCATCGCTTTGATTTTATTATAACCGATAAAGATATCTTTTTTATTAATTTTATACAACAAAGTTGAATAAAAGCAAATAAATACTGTTAATATGCAAAATATTGTTATAATATGCCAATATGTTTAATATGTTCAACAAGGGTTTGGATTATGAAAAAATTAAATATTTTGGTCGGCGGATTAGCGTTGTTGATAACGGCATGTTCCAGTAGCGGCCATAATGAGGTGAGCGTTCCGGCTCCAGCTTCTTATACTGACTGGGATAGGGCGATTCGTATAGATGCCGATATGCAATCGATGTATTCTAATATTCCTTCAAAAATCCAAAAACCGATTGATATGTATATGGCTTTTGCGTTGGCATTAAAGTATAATTATACGCGCCGTTTGACCAGTTATCAGCAAAGCATGGTTGAAATGGGACTTTCACCGAAGAATCGACTACCGGAAATTTTTTCTTCGGCCGGATATGTTAATACAGAGAATCGCACAGCTATGGATTCAGAACTTAAATTGGCATGGAATATCTTAGATGTCAGTACGGTATATTATCAAAGTAAAGACAAACTTTATCAGGCAGGAGTTGCTTATGAACAAAGTCGTAAGGTTATACATAATTTGATGCAGGAAACGCGTACTTTATATTGGAAAGCACTTAGTGCACAGAGAATGTTGCCCTTGATTGATGAGATGATTGAATATATGAGTTTAGATATCGATGAAATGAACGCCAATACTGTCGATTTAGCAAAAGAAGGGAAGAGTCTCAGTGTTGAAGAACTAGATAAAAAACGTAATTTTATGCAAAGCATAAAGGATTTATCTGTTTTGAAGCGTGATTTAGAGACTGCCAATGTACGTTTAGCTTCTATTATGGGTTTTCATCCCAATACCGAGTTTACTCTGGTCGGAAAAGAAGACGGAAATTATGATTTGCCCGAGATTAAAAGCTCTTTGAGTGAAATGGAATGGGTGGCCTTGAACAATCGTCCGGAGTTGCGTACGCGCGATATGGTAACAAATATTGATGAAATAGTTGCCTCATTCAAAGTATTGTCCAATCCTGGTGATCAGAAATATATGAAAGATTCCAATTATTATAATCGCTTATGGTCAAAGAAAGCTCGTGATGTCGGTATGGAAGTATTCGAAAACGTAAAAAATCCGAAATATTTTGAAGCTGAAGCCTTGCGCCGTCAACGCATGACTAATCTGATTTTAACACAGGTTTATGTGGCTTGGGCACGTTATATGTCAGCAGTTGAGGATTATCGTATTGCCCATGAACTTTCGCGTGCTTCGGAAGATATAGCAGAAGATACAGCTACATCAAGCGGAGCTCGTTCGACTCAGACACAGTTAGAATCAGCCAGAGCTATCGGTGATGAAGCAAAAGCTATGTTGGCATATGTTGATTTGCAAGATGCTTTGGGAAGTTTGTATGCAACCTTAGGAATGGATGCAATTCCTTATTATATGCTCAATGAAAAACCGTCACAAATTGCCGTTTATTTACGCGGAGTATTAGAAAAATGGCGTAAAGGAGAATTTTTACCGGATAATCGTCCGTATCTGTTAGATGTGCCGGCAAAGCGTCCTCCGGTTAATCTGTCTTCATCAAAACTTATACCTGATCTTAATTTGGACAGCGGACAACGTTTTGAAGTCGAAATACCGGAAAGTGTATTTAAGAAGATGAATTTTAGCGGTAATGTTACAGTAAAGGCCGGATTAATAAACGATTCACCATTACCTGATTGGATTATGTATGATGAGAAAGAGAATAAATTTACCGGACAGGCAATGCCGGGAAGCGTCGGAACCTATACAATCAAAGCTTATTTGAGTGATAATAGCGGTAAGACCGGTTACATAACATTTAAGATTAACATTAAAGATGTTTATGTTCCGTCAATCAAATTGCGCGGTTTGACAGAAGGGCGTGACGCTTTAGTACTTAAACGTTGCACTAGTGCTCAATGTGCCGACAGCTATATTTCAGAGAGTATAATCGGCGAAGATGTTGCTAAGTCGGCATATTAATTAAAATACCGAATTATTGGAAAGATGCTTATGGAGTTCAACCGAAAAAAAATATCGGGTTATATAATGATTGCAACCATAATTTTTGTAATTATATGGTTTAATGTTGCTTATTTTAAATATCAAATTTCCAGTAATCATCAAAGCATATCCGAATATAATTTGAGTGATGAAGATATTATTCCTCCGGCAGATTTGGCGATGGCTGCTTTTTTCTATCCCGCCGATGCATATCAAAATAACAACAACGCGGACGGCTATATTGAATATTCTCAACCTAAATTAAAAAACTTTCCCCGTATTATAATTCAACCACATCACGGTTATCGCCGTGCCGGTGCTTTGGCTCAGGAAAGTTTTAATCAACTTAAGCCTTTTAGCGATATTTATCGCAATATTATTTTAATCGGTCCATCTCATCAAAAATTTGACGGTATAGCTTTACCTAGCAACAATATTATAACTACTCCGCTTGGGGATATAGCAATTAATCAAAATATAGTAAATGATTGGCAAAAAAGTCCTTTAGCTAAAGGAAATCAAAGTTATTATTCGAAAAAGAATTCGCTGAATGTTCAACTGCCCTTTATTCAAAAAACATTTAAATCCGCCAAAATTGCACCTATTTTATATAGTAAAGTTAATCCGGAAGAGTTAGCTAAACTTATTAGCCCCTATCTTAATAAAAAAAATGTGTTGGTAATTGTGGTCGCTGATTTAGCCGGATATTTTTTACCAACTGCAGATGATGATCAAAATTTAGAAATCAGGTTAAAACAAAACAGACATGCTTTTTGCAGCAAGACAGGTTTGGAAACTTCGGTTATATTAGCCAAAAAATATGGTTTGGTTCCGAGATTATTAAATGCTTCACAAGTATCAGCCAATACAAATGCATTGATAGAAGTAAAAGGTTGGAGTTATGATGAGCCGTTAGAACAAACTGTTTTAAACGGTAGTGAATTATATTATCATAATCTAAAAAACTTTGTCAGACATCATTATAAAGAGCTGTTAAAAGTTGCTCAAAACAGTTTAGCTTCAGCCCCTAAAAAACGTTATAAAGTCAGACGAAAAAACTTTAATAATTTTTTATTTAACCGCGGAGCATCTTTTGTAAAAATTTATCAAAACGGAAAATTGGTGGGATGCTTTGGAGAAATCGCAGCAGTAAGAGCTGTTGCTGCCGATATCGCCCGCAATATTTTTCACATTATGAATACACCGGAAGGGTTGAAAATTACCGATAAAAATTCGTTGAGTTTATCATTACAATTATTAACTGAACCAGAAAAAATAAAATTTTCATCGTATGATGATTTGTTGGAACAGATAGAATATGGAGTTGATGGCCTATTATTGCGCAGCGGTAAACGTGAAGGTTTTTTGTTACCAGATACTTGGTTGGATGTAAAAGATAAAAATGAATTTATAAAAAAATTAAAATTACAAGCCGGATTAAGTCCTGCTTATTGGGCAAAAGATATAAGAATTTTTCGTTTTAGATCAGTCGAGGTAAAAGATGACGAAGATTAATAATTTTGAAATAGCAATCAGCGAAGCAGATTTAGATAAGATAATCAATCAGCAAATGATGCCTATTGAAATGATTGACAGGAATTTTGAAGGTTATCAACAATTGGCAGAAGGGGATAAAAAAGCTTTGTCTCATTTGATAGCAGCTGCGCGTATTCTAAACAATGTAGCACTTGAACAGGATCACCCGCTTAATCTTCTATTGAAAAAAGGATTAGAAGATGCAGCAAAAAACAATACTCATGCGGCTAAAGCCTTAAAACTTTTTAATTCTTTTAACGGAGTTGCCGGAATCAACGGCATAGATAAAGACCCGATAGAAATATTTGAAAATGTGCATATTTATAAAGGACGTAATTTTTATCCTACCGATTTATCGATTGAAGAATTTCATAAAATTTTATATCGGATGTTAAAAAACGGAAATATTGATGAGGTACGAAAAATATTGTCTGCTCGCTCTATGGTGCGCCGAAAGGGTGAGGATTTGATTGCTATCGATTATACACAATTTTTTGCCCAAGCTTTTTCCGACATAGCTAATGAATTGGAGGTTGCGGCTCATTACTCGACTAATGAAGAATTTAATGATTATTTGGGATGGCAAGCTCAAGCTTTGTTGCAAAACAATGAAGATATGGATATGTTAGCCGACAAACACTGGGCGATTATGCAGGATACACCTTTAGAATTCACATTATCCAGAGAAAATTATGATGATGAGGTAACCCCGAGTGTTTTTGAAAATGAAGAATTAGTCGCACTATTGGAGGAAAATAATATTTTTCCGATTGCAAAAGATATGCTGGGTGCTCGTGTCGGTATAGTAAATAAAAAAGGTACGGATTTAATTTTGAAGTTTAAATCACAAATGTCAAAGTTAGCCAAACTAATGCCCTTGGCAGACCAATATGAGCAAAAAATTGATACAGGTGATGATGTCAAACAAACTATGGTTGACGTAGATTTGGCAACTCTGCAGGGAGATTATGCACAATGTCGAGGCGGAATTACCACCGCACAGAATTTGCCCAATGATGACAAATTATCGGTCAGAACCGGTGGAGGACGGCGTAATGTGTATCACCGTCAAGTCAGAATGTCGGGTGATAAAGCTCTGAGAACGGAGATGCTAAATGCTTTATTAGAAAAAGACTTTCATCAATACTATGATGATGAGGTCGAACATATTTTTGTGATAGGACATGAAAACGGACATTCTTTAGGGCCGGACAGTTCTTATAAAGATTCTTTAGGTGCTTACAAGCATATTATTGAAGAAAACAAGGCTGATGTTGTTTCAATAGCTATGATGCCGCAATATGTTAAATCCGGAGTTATTGATGAAACAACTTTACATAAAGTTTATGTTACATGGATAATGAGGCTGTTGCTGAAAGCAAAACCCCAACAAATACAACCTCACCGTATGGGAGATTTGATTCATTTCAATTATTTGCTCCGACATGGCGCAATTACTTTCAACGCTGATAACAAAATAAGTATTGATTTTGCCATAATGCCCAAAGTTATGAATAAAATTTTGGAAGAAACGATTGCCGTGCAATTATCAAAATCACCTAAAAAAGCTCAGCAATTTATTGAAGAAAACACCGAATGGGGTAAATTGCATGAATATATAGCCGATACTTTGATAAAAATCGGGGTTAAACCATATAAAGATATCAGGACATATTTATAATGTATTATCGTTTATCAGAAATTTTTGCCATAGGTATCGGTCCGTCAAGCTCGCATACGGTCGGACCGATGGTTGCAGCCAAGCGATTTGTTGATAATATTAAAAAATACGGTGAGATTGATAAAGTCACTTCGCTGAAAGTTGATTTATACGGTTCGCTTGCTCTAACCGGTGTAGGACACGGAACTCTAAAGGCAATTACTTACGGATTAATGGGATTTAATGCTGAGGATATAGACACCAGCCAGCCCTATTATTTCTATCTTGAACGGGATAAAATGTTGCATTTGGCGCAAATGAAGCCTATTCCGTTTGATGTTGACAATGATATGAAACTACATAAGAAAATATTTTTACCGGAACATTCTAACGGCATGCGTTTTACGGCTTTTTCCGGAAAAAATAAAATTTTATCGGAGGAATATTTTTCCATCGGCGGCGGTACAGTTCTACGCAAAGACGAAATGGGACAAGAAATTGTTCACCAAATATATAATGTGCCTCATCAATTTGACAGTTGTAAAGAACTGCAGAATATTTGCAATAAATATAATCTTTCCATATCTGATGTGGTTTTGCAAAATGAAGTATGTCTGGCGCCGGAAAAACAAGTTTTTGATTATTTGAAAAAAATTCACGGGATTATGGATGCGGCAATAGATAAAGGAATGCATGGCTCAGGAGAACTCCCCGGCGGACTTCACGTAAAAAGAAGAGCTGCGGAAATTTATCGCAGAATGAGAGAAAAATTTTTGACTAATCAACAGGATGGTTTGGAAGTAATTGATTGGTTGAACTTATGGGGATTTGCCGTGGCTGAGGAAAATGCTTCCGGAAGTCGGGTGGTTACGGCTCCGACAATGGGATCATCAGGAATTATTCCGGCAGTATTACGTTATTTTCAAAAATTCGCTTCTCATATGTCGCCTTTATCGGTCGATGACGGAATTGTGAAATTTTTTACCACAGCAGCAGCCATTTGTTCGCTTTATCGGACTAATGCTTCAATATCCGGAGCCGAGGTCGGTTGTCAGGGAGAAGTCGGAGTGGCTTGTTCGATGGCAGCGGCCGGCTTAGCAGCGGCTATGGGGGGAAACAATAATCAGATTGAACAAGCAGCCGAGATTGCCATAGAACACAATCTGGGATTGACTTGCGATCCGGTATGCGGATTGGTGCAAATTCCTTGTATTGAACGAAATGCGATGGGAGCAGTCAAAGCCGTAAATTCCGCCAGATTAGCGTTGCAAGGCAAAGGCGAACATTTTGTATCACTTGACAGTGCCATAAAAACCATGTATGCGACCGGCAAAGATATGAGTAATCGTTATAAAGAGACTTCTCTAGGCGGTTTGGCGGTTAATATAGCTAACTGTTAAGATTTTTGATTATTAGCTTGCTTAAATGGGCAATTAACATCATAATTGCTAAGGTTGTCGGTCAGATAAAAGGACAAAAATAATGTTAAAGAAACTTTTCAACGGAGAATTGCCGCTTAGGGTTACTTTTTGGAAATATGGGATTTTGGGACTGACTATTTTGTATTATGCTCACAAAATGTTCAGATCTTTATCCGGATATTATGCGAAGGGTTCTAATTGGATTAATTTTTTCAGAAATTTTAACATAAGTAATTTTACTCATATCAATGCTGCTTGGTTGTTGTGTTATTTTGCCGTATCGTTGTTTTTAGTTATATATTCCGTAGGAATTGTCAAAGGAATTTGGAAATCGGCTGCAACTTATGATAAAAGCGTTTGGTTGGCACAATCGGCACGTATAATTATTATTGCGGCTGTTGTGAGTATTTGGTGGGTTATTATCAGAGGATAAAGACTTGAAAAAAATTTTGGCTTTTATACTTGTGTTTATTTTAACGGCATGTGTTAAAGCAGGTGAGTTTTCGCCGGAAAGACATGCACAATACGAACAAGGTCGTGCGGACTGTGAAAAAACACCGGAACGTTGTATTCACGGTGTGCCATGGTAGATCAAAAAATTCTGGAAATCGCCAGAACTTATGATGTGACGACCAAACCTGATTCATTGGTTTTGTTCAGTGTAAGTTTTCAAAATGATGATACTAACAAACACTTGGCTTTGGATTATGTAAAAAATCATAAAAACGCCATGACTATTGAAGATACTCCTTGCGGAAAGGCTTTGTTGGAGCTTGATTTGTTTTCGCCTAACAGCGGATTATCGCGAGATGAAGCTTATCAGGTGTGGGGAATTGCTTCAACGCGAATGGTGCTGGGGGCGAGCGGAAATATTACGGCTTTTATTAAAAATGCCCATCCTTTAAGTACTTTTTGCCAATATGAATTGCCGACAATTTTGCTCAATCATGAGATAAAAACTATCAACGGCAGAGATAAGTTTTTGCTGTATGCCGAGCCGTGGTAGGCTATTTGACATTTTTACCGTAGAGCAACCAATCGTACAATTTAGATGATTTACGGACTTCCGTGTCCATTTCTTCGATACTCATTTTGCTTTCGGTTAAGGTCGGGATATCGGAAAACAGAGATGTTCCTAAACCCAAACGATGGCCGGAAATTTTGGCACCTAAACTTTCAACAATGGTCGGATAGATATCAAAAGGCGTAAAGTTGCGATTTTTGGTGCGATCGGCACCGACTGAGGAATTGATAAATATGTTTAAGACTTTGCGATTCATATCGTCAGTAAAAAATTCGTTCATAGTCAGGTGATCACCCAACATTACAATAACAGTATCACGATAATACGGTTGTTGTTTAAGCCAATTGACAAATTCACCGATTTGATAACTGGAGCAGGAAACCACATTTTTGATATTATTGTGTTCACCATATTTGCGATCGCAAATATCATCGGCAAATCTTCCGGTGCCGTAATGAGTATCCAAAGTCATCAAGGTGAAGACAAAAGGTTTATTTTGTGAGGCTAATTGCGACAGCTCCTCTTTGGCGTAAACAAAGAGTTGTTTATCGGGCAACTTGGTAGTTTTTTCAAAAGAAACTTTGAGGCCGTCACGTTTGGCATAATATAAAATATCCAACATTTTTTGTTTGCCGTGAGTCTCAAGAAAACGGTTCATGCCGGCAAACTCACCATTAGAGCCGAGCAGAAAACTTTCTTCATAACCTTTTTGCCGCAAAATATCGTATAAACACCAGGCATTTGGATAAAAGCTGTTTTTAGGATGGAAGAAATTAGCGTCATTAATCGGTAATTGGATAGGGATTCCGCAAGTTTGAGCAACCAATCCGCCCTGAGTCCATTGAGTTCCATCGATAGACGAAGAACCGCCGATATATTCATTATCGCTGAAATTGATATTTTGCTTGGCCAGATGATGTAATTCGGGAATTAAATCGGCATCAAAATAATTATGGTGCGGAATTTTGGCATAAGTCGCCTCCATACTCTCCATAAATATCAGCACCAAATTGCGTTTATGTTTGGGAAAAGTGATTTTGGTATGCTGGGGTATAACATAATTTTGCTCGTAAAAATTGGAAGTTTCACGTTTGATATTATGATAATTCAGCATAGTCCAAACATTCATACGAACGAAAAACCACAGGCAACAAAAAGCTAACCAAGCTAAGCTGAACCAAAGTTTTTTGGCATAAATAAAATCCCTGACCTGATCGATGAGTTTAACATGAAATTTGTATTTGCGGCAAAACAGCAACAACAAAAGCAAAATAATGATGGCTGCAGTCATAACGGTATGTTTGAAATAGCTTAACATAAGCCGTGTTTCCGAATCGAAAGGCATATTGAGGTGGAACATTATTTGCTCATAAGTAACCGGACCGAATTTGTGAATAATCCAATTAGCTGTGGCAAAAATCATATAGCCGATAAAAAAAATCAGAAGAGATAACACATCAAACTCCATAACAGGTTAAATTCTCGCTGTATCATAAAACCAAAAAATCAATGTTGCAAGATTTTAGATGATTCAGTTAATTAGTTTATTCTGTTATTTTAGCGCAACAAGGATGAGAAAAATTTAAATAATCAGATAATTTTAATTGTAATTTAGCAGAAATGGGCTTAGTATTTTAGCAGAGTGTAAGACTATATCATTTATTTATATGTCAAAAAAAGGAGGTTATCTATGGCAAAACAAAAAAAAGAAAACAATAAAAACACTTATTTTCCTGACTATGTTTCAAAAAATCTTGGTAAAGAAGAAAAAATTTTGGTCGCAGAAAAAGTAAATGGGTGGTTATATTGGCCTTGCGTTGTCTTTATGTTACTTTTTGCAATGGCTTTTATACCAACATTATTTGTGGGAACAAAAGATGCTATGGTAGTAGGTGAAATCGGAATTATGATGTTTGGAGGTTTTGCTTTTTTTTGCTATTTTAGTTCAAAAGCTGTAGAGATGGTTGTTACTAATAAGCGTGTTATTTTGAAAAAAGGGATTTTTATTCATAATACTGATGAATTGCGTTTAGAAAAAGTTGAATCTACAAACATTAAAAAAAGTTTATTTGGATTAATTTTAGGATATGGAACAATCGTTTTTACAGGAACAGGCAATAAAGTTATTAAATTTGAGGGAATAGATAATCCACAAAAAATTAAAAATGAAATAGATGATATATTTTATAAGTATGGAAAATAGATTAAAAAAATTGTATTGTCATATTGTTATTAGTTCATTTGTATTAACTAGGGAATAACTCATGTCATCATTTATAAGCTCGAAAAATATATTTCTGATTTCATCTTTGCTTTTTATCTCAAACTGTGCAACATCTGCAGGTTACGATAGAATATTAAATACTTGGATGGATTCTGATAAACGAAATTTAATAGAAACATGGGGTGTTCCAACAAGTACTTATAAACTAGATAATCACGTGGAATATCTTAGTTATTTGAGGACGTCTGTTTATTCCATAGATGGAAATGTTTATAATTGGAAATGTGAAACAACATTTACTATTGAAGATGATAAAGTAGCGGCATGGAAATATACTGGAAATAATTGCGAAGCTTGTAATGAAGATTTTTGGGGACCTTTATGTAATATATTTTAATCAGAAAATCATTGAGTTTAGTATTAAATATATAGTTAGTTGATGTTTTTATTTTATTTGTTGGTTTTATGTCATAATTCAAAACTTCTGCACGGTTTTTTCTTGGCAGGGTTTTTGTCTGATGGTGGGGAAGTGGGAATTGATATAAGCGTAGCGGGGACAATTTTTATCGTGGTCGTTGATAATACCGCAGGCTTGGAGGTGAGAATAGACCACTATCGTGCCTAAAAATTTAAAACCACGCTTTTTCAAATCGCGGCTGATGATATCGGAAAGTCCGTTACTGGCCGGAATATAACCACTCGAGTGTCGGTCATATAAAATGGTTTGTCCTTGGCTGTAGCCCCAAATATAGTTGCAAAAACTGCCATATTCGGAGATAATTTTTTGAAAACACTTGGCATTGTTGATAATTGCGGCAATTTTGCGCGGGCTTTTAATCATACCCTCGGTATTCATTATCCGATCAATATCTTGAGCGGTATAAGCGGCGATTTTATCATAATCAAAATTATCAAAGCAACGGCGAAAAATTTCGCGCTTGTTAATCATCATATTCCAATTAAGTCCGCATTGCATAACTTCCAACATCAAAAATTCAAACTGGCGATAATCGTCATGCACCGGCACTCCCCATTCACAATCGTGATATTTGAGGTTGAGCGGTGATGTATGTCCCCAATTGCAATATGACATCAGATTTATAAATTTTTCAGCAGATTGCTTTTAATATCTTCAAGCGATGATTTAATGCTGTTTAATATATCACGAGAGCTTTGGTTAAGTTCAACTTCCTGCGGAGCTTCGGCAAAAAAATCTTTTTGAATTTCATCACCGAGAATCGCTTTAAGACCTTTTTCCTTAAACAGCTTTTGCACGCCTTCAATAGTATAGCGTTTGTCATAAAGATAGCTTTTGATAGCTTTGATGAGTTCGACATCGTCAGGACGATAGTAACGACGTCCGCCGGCACGCTTCATCGGCTTGATTTGTTCAAACTTGGTTTCCCAAAAGCGTAAGACGTGAGTCGCAACTCCGAGCTCTTCGGCAAGTTCGGCAATAGTGCGAAAGGCTGATTTGCTTTTGTTGACTGTCATAAGCTAACTTGCTTTATATTTGCCGCGACGATTGATACGATTGCGCAGAGTCTGCGATGCTTTGAAAGAAATAACACGGCGCGGCGATATGGTCGCAGAAACACCTGTCTTAGGATTGCGACCGACACGAGCATTTTTATCGCGCAAAGAAAAAGTACCGAACCGCGACAGCTTGACTTCGTTGCCGTCGCTCAATTCTTTAACGATTTCATTTACAACCATATCCAATATATCATTGGAATCTTTTCTCGATAATCCTATTTCACTATAAATAGCATCTACGACATCGGAACGGGTAATTGTGCTCATGTTTAATCCTTACAGTTTAAATTGTAACATCTCAAATTTATTTGGAATTTACATTATCTTAATAAAAATAGCAAGATTTAATCCACAATTTTTTGGTTTTATTTAGCAGGCTTCGGTCGTGAAACCGTCTTTTTATTTTTGTTACTGTTTACTAAACTCCTTTTGTGATTGGAATTTAATAATCCCCTGCCCCTCAACGGCTTGCGTTTGCCGGAATTTGATTTGGCAGCGCGGGCTTTTTTCTCGGCTAAGGCTTTTTGTAAAGAAGGTTTTTTCTCCTTAATTTTGAGAGTACCTTCCTTTAATTTCTCCTCTATTTTAAGGATAGCCATAAATTTGGATTTGCGCGGTTTGGTTTTGTTTTCTTTAGTCTTATCAACCGAAAAACCGAAAGCCCCCAAATCACGACCTAAAGTATAATAACGTCCGTGAGCAAAAGCAACCAAGCCCATCTTCTCAACAGCCAATCTGCCGCCTTCTTCAATATATTTATCATCAATGTTAACATTGACTATTTCGGCCAAAAACATTTCATGAGTGGCCATTTTCTCACTATCGATAACTTTGCACTCCAAGGTTACGGGCGAGGCTTTCAATTGCGGAGCTTTTACTTGAGAACAAGCTTCAATTTCCAAATTCATATCCTTAAATTTGTCAGTTTGAGCTCCGCTCTTTATCCCACAATAATCACAGGCCTTTGACAAGGGAAGATTGACCAAATTAATAACAAATTCTTTATTCTTGGCAATAATGGCATGAGAGTGACGAGTCGGACGAATCGAAATATATGTCAACGGCGGCTCGGAATTAACAATGCCCGTCCAAGCTATGGTAAGAACATTAGCTTTTTTCATAGTTCCGCAAGTAACCATTACAGGCGGAAGAGGAAAAAGCATTGTTCCCGGTTTCCATGATACTTTGGTCATTTTTCTCCCCTCGCTATAAGTTAAGCATTACCAAAAGGATTGATTTCCGCTTCATTTTGGTGAGCACGCAAATCAAACAATTCCAATAATGTTGTGCAAACATAGATTGATGAATAAGTTCCGATAACAACTCCGAAGAAAATCGTAAAGGCAAAGGAACGAAGAGCATCACCACCCCAAATCAATAACGCTAAGGCGGCAAACAAAGTTGTTAACCCGGTTAAGAAAGTGCGAGAAAGAATATCGTTGATACTCTTATTCAACAAATCTGTTTGCTTCATTTTTCTGTATTTACGCAGATTTTCACGGATGCGGTCATAAGTTACCACCGTGTCATTGACCGAATAACCGGCTAAAGTTAAAATTGCGGCAACCGTGGTCAAGCTGAAATCTAAGCCGAATAATGACAAAAAGCCGGCGGTGATGATAACATCGTGAGTAAGACCGACAATTGCACCCAGAGCAAACTGCCACTCAAAACGAAACCATACATAAGCAGTAATCGCCAAAATAGCAATAACCGAAGCGATTATACCGTCTTTTTTCAATTCGCCGCCGACTTGAGGTCCGACTAATTCTACACGACGATATTCATAATCGCTGCCTAAAGTTGACTTGATTTGGTTAACAATAGCCATCTGAGCTTTTTCATCCAAGGTTTTGGCCTGGGCACGGATAACAATTTCTTTGCCGTCATCACCCATGGACTGCAAATTCAAATCATCAATATCAAGTTTGTTGAGCGTGCTGCGCAATTCATCAACATTGATGACATTTTCCGATTTTATCTCCATCAAGATACCGCCGGAAAAATCTATACCGAAGTTAAATCCCTTGACTGCTATGCAAATCAATGAAAGCACCACCATTGTCGATGACAATATATAAGTCAATTTTTTGGCTTTCATAAAATTAAAATTAGTATCTAAGGTAACCCATTTAAACATATTTATCATTTTCGTATTCCTTTCCGTACTATATAGGCAGTCTGGTAGGCTTGCACTTATTAAGCCAGGTGGTAATTATAACGCGAGTAACAGTTACAGAGGTAAACATCGAGGTGGCAATACCTATGGCTAAAGTTACCGCGAATCCTCTGACCGGACCGGTTCCGAAATAAAACAGAACTAATGCCGCTACCAATGTTGTGAGGTTGGAATCGACAATAGTTGCCCATGCCTCATTAAATCCGGCATCTGCCGCATCACGAGTAGAACGACCGTTCTTAACTTCTTCACGCATGCGTTCAAAAATCAGAACATTGGCATCAACCGCCATACCGATACTCAAAATCATACCGGCAATTCCGGGAAGAGTTAAAGTTGCACCTAAAACACTTAGTGCGCCCATCATTAAAACAAGGTTGGTAAATACTGCAACAGTAGTAAATACACCGAACAAACCATAAGCGGCAAGCATAAAAGCAACCACCGCAATTAAACCGATTATTGAGGCTATAACGCCGGCCTTAATCGAATCGGCACCAAGACCTGCACCAACCGTGCGTTCTTCCAAAACTTCCAAAGGAGCAGGCAAAGCACCGGAACGCAACAACAATGCCAAATCATTAGCAGATTGAATGGTAAAATTACCGGTAATTACACCGGATCCGCCCATAATGGGACCTTGGATAGTGGGGGCTGAGATAACCTCATTATCCAAAACAATAGCAAGTCTTTCACCAACATTATTGCGGGTAACTTCGCCGAATTTTTTACCACCTAATGAATTAAAGCGGAAGGAAACCACTGCCTCGCCATTTTGAAAAGTGGCTTGAGCATCGACAAGATTTTCACCGCCTACCACCGGTTTACGAGTTACAAAATAAGGTTCGCCCATTTCACCATAAACCAATTTATACTTTCCGCCGACCATGCCGCGTTTGGCATCAGACATTTTGGCCGAGCCGTCAACCAAATGGAAAGACATTTTAGCAGTTTTACCTAACAAAGCCTTAACCTGCTCGGGATTTTGCAAACCGGGGAGCTGGACAACAATTCTGCCGGTACCTTGTGATTGAATCAACGGCTCTTTAGTGCCGAGCTCATCAATACGACGGCGAACTATCTCGATAGATTGTTCAACAACTTTGGCTTTTAACTGATTAAGTGCAATTTCGCTGTAGGCAATTAACAATCCGTCCGTACCATCATCGGTTGCGACAATACCATCGTCAATTTTGCGGAACAGATTAGCTGCTTTAGTACGCGATCCGGCATTATCAATTATGACTTTTACACCATTTTCGTTTGAAGTAAGACTCTTATAGCGAATCCGATTTTCACGCAAAATCTGACGTGCCGAATCCTCAATTGAAGACATACGTTCCTTTATGACATCATCTAATTTTACTTCCAACAACAGATTGGATCCGCCTTGTAAATCCAAACCCAAACTGATCGGTTGCCACCATTTGGGCAAGCTGTCTTTATTGGGCATAATGTTGGGAACGGCAAAAAACACGCCGATCAAACATATAGCTAAAATTATAATTATTCTTGATCTAGACAATTTATACATTTTTTTTGACATCCTATTTTTTATTTTTATCTTTTTTATTGTTATTGGCTGCTTTGATATCTTCGGTTAAAACTTCGCGCACGGTGGAACGTGCAATTCTAACAACCACTGCAGGAGCAATTTCAACTTTAAGCTCATCGGCAGGAGCATTAATATCAACAACTTTGGCAATTATACCTCCGCCGGTGACAATTTCATCACCACGCAAAAGGGCATTTACTTTTGCCTCGTGCTCCTTAATGCGTTTTTGTTGCGGGCGAATAAGAAGAAAATAAAAGATTGCAAAGATAAGAACCAACTGCAAAATCATGGCGGTAAGACTGCCAGAAGATGAAGTTTCCGCAGCTGTTTGAGCAAATGCCTGACTAATAAACATATCTTATAACTCCGTTAAAAACTAAATTCGGTTTATTGTAAAACAAATTCTAAAGCATATATAGGGAATTTTTTATTATTTCACAAGATATTTTTTTATTGCAGATAATTTCGCGGATTAAGAGCTTTTTTGCCGGCGCGGGTTTCAAAATGAAGCTGCGGTGTCCCTACTCCACCGGTAGAACCGACTGTAGCAATTTGTTCACCACGTTTAACCTTCTGACCTTTTTTTACTTTAAGTAACTGGTTGTGAGCATAAGCGGTTACCCAACCGTCATTATGTTTAATCAATACTAAATTACCGAATCCTTTTAATTCATTTCCGGCATAAGCAACCGTGCCGGAATCGGCAGCCTTGACCGGAGTTCCGGCGGCAGCTTTAATATTGATTCCGTCATTATGGCGTCCTTTGGCAATAGGACCAAATCCCATAATTACATTACCTTTTACCGGCCAAGCAAATTTCTGTTTACGATTAAGCGACGGTTGAGTGTAGGTATATTGGTTTTTAACAGATGAGCTTTTATTATTTGAGTTAATCTTGGCAGAATCAACGCGAACCAAAGTTGAGGAATTTGTTTTGGTATATAAACTATCGGGAATAGTTAGTTTTTGCCCCAATTTAAGAATATATGGTGCGGTTAGGTGATTTTCGGCGCTCAGTTTGGGCATATCGACATTGTAACGTTTGGAGATATTGTAGAGAGTATCGCCTTTTGAAACTATATGATACTTGGCTGCCGGCAATCGTAAAATTTGACCGACTCGCAAAAGATAAGGAGGTTGCAATTTGTTTATCTCAATAAGGCTACGTAAAGCGACATCATAACGATTGGCTATACTATACAGCGTGTCACCTTTTTTAACCACTACACTGGAAGTATTACGATAATAGCTTTGTCCGCCCCAGAGAGTATAACCGAAAATTCCGATGTCTCCAGAACAGGCACCGAGCAGCATAACTATTATGAAAAGCAATAAAACCTTGATACGCATTAATACACCATATAAACCAATCCGGCATTATAATATGCCATTAAGGCTTAATATTTTCTAAATTTGCATAAATATAAGTTGATTTTATAAAAAAAAGAAACTAATTTCCATTACATGACTGATGCTAAGAATAATATTGAAATAACCGATGAAAGCGGCGATAAATATAAATACGGCTTTGTTACCGAGATTGAAGCCGATACCGTTCCTTTGGGATTAACCAGCGAGATAATTCGGCTTATATCAAAGAAAAAAGGTGAGCCGGAATGGTTGTTACAAAAACGCTTGCAAGCTTTTGAATTTTGGCAAAATATGCATGAACCGGCTTGGGCTAAGTTGAGTTATGATCCGATAGATTATCAGTCATTATCTTATTACTCGGCACCAAAACAAAAAAATGCCCCAAAAAGTTTAGACGAAGTTGATGAAAAACTGCTTAAAACCTATGAAAAGTTAGGTATTCCGCTACAAGAACAAAAAATTTTGGCCGGAGTCGTAGCGGTTGATGCGGTTTTTGACAGCGTATCGGTAGCTACCACTTATCAGGCTCAATTAAAAGAAAAAGGTATTATTTTCTGTTCGATTTCAGAGGCTGTTAAAGCTTATCCGGAATTAGTACAGAAATATTTGGGATCGGTGGTTCCTTATACGGATAATTTTTTCGCTTGTCTTAATTCGGCCGTATTTACGGACGGGACTTTTGTTTATATTCCCAAAGGTGTGCGTTGCCCGATGGAATTATCAACTTATTTCAGAATTAACAGTCGCAATACCGGACAATTTGAACGTACTTTGATTATTGCCGATGATGACAGTTATGTCTCTTATTTGGAAGGATGTACGGCTCCGCAACGTGATGAAAATCAACTGCATGCGGCAATTGTTGAAATTGTAGTGATGAATAATGCCGAAGTTAAATATTCAACAGTGCAAAACTGGTATCCGGGTGATAAAGACGGAAAAGGCGGGGTTTATAATTTTGTTACCAAACGAGCGGCATGCCGCGGAATTAATGCCAAAATGTCGTGGACACAGGTTGAAACCGGTTCGGCGGTTACATGGAAATATCCGTCTTGTGTGTTGCAAGGAGATAATTCGCATGGTGAATTTTATTCCGTTGCCTTGACTAATAATTATCAGCAAGCTGATACCGGCACTAAGATGATTCATATCGGCAAAAATACCTCTTCACGGATTATATCTAAAGGTATTTCAGCAGGTTTTTCCAATCAGACTTATCGCGGTTTGGTTAAAGTTGCCCAAGGTGCAGAAAAATCCCGTAATTATACCAGATGCGACAGTTTGTTAATAGGTTCGACTTGCGGTTCACATACTGTTCCGTACATAGAGAGTCGTTGCAAAACTGCTCAATTGGAACATGAGGCCACTACATCTAAGATATCTGATGAGCAACTGTTTTATTGCCGCCAACGCGGTATATCGGAAGAAGAAGCCGTCAGTCTGATTGTTAACGGATTTTGCAAAGAGGTTATGCAACAATTGCCGATGGAATTTGCCATAGAAGCGGCAAAATTAATTAACATAAGTTTAGAGGGGAGTGTCGGATAATGAATACTTATCAAAGAGCTTTGAAAACTTGGGGCAAAGAGCCGCAAATGTTGCAAGTTATTGAAGAAATGAGCGAGTTAACCAAAGAGATTCTAAAAAACATTAATCGCCATAAGGATAATATTGCCGAATTGATAGAAGAAACCGCTGATGTTGAAATTATGTTGGAACAATTGAAATATTGCTATGATATTCATGAGCAGGTTGATGCTTATAAAAAAGAAAAGCTGAAAAAAATTGATAAAAGACTGGATGATTGGAGTGCGCAGAAATGACCACACCTTTGTTAGAGATTGAAGATTTGTACGGCGGAGTTGCCGGAAAAGAAATAATTAAAGGTTTTAACCTAACCATTAATGAAGGTGAGGTTCATGCGATTATGGGACCTAACGGAGCCGGAAAATCGACTTTATCCAATATACTGTGCGGCAAGCCGGAATATTATGTATCTTCAGGGAAAATTACTTTCAAAGGCAAAGATTTGCTCAAAATGTCGGTGGAAGAAAGAGCCAGAGAAGGTTTATTTTTATCGATGCAGAAACCGGTGGAAATTCCCGGAGTCTCGATTACCCCTTTCTTAAAACACGCGTTAAACAGCATCAGGACTTATCGCGGTGAAAAAGAGATGGATACGGTAGAATTTGTAAAATTGCTGCGTGAAGAAGGAAGGAAGCTCAATTTAGGATCTGATATGTTAAAGCGCTCAATAAATGTGGGATTTTCAGGCGGTGAAGCTAAAAGATTGGAAACTTTACAGATGGCTATTTTACGACCGGATTTAGCAATCTTAGACGAAGCTGATTCCGGCGTTGATATTGACGCGATGCGAATTATCGGTGAAGGTGTAAATGCTTGCCGAACCGATAAAACAGGATTGTTGGTTATTACTCATTATCAGCGGTTGCTTAATTATATAGTACCGGACTATGTTCATGTTTATGCCGGAGGTAAAATAGTAAAAACCGGAAATAAAGATTTGGCTGAAGAACTGGAAAGAACAGGTTATTCCGAATTTGTGAAAGAGCAAGCATGAGCAGCTTATTAAAAGACGTTAATCTGTTGGGCGACAATATTCCCTGGTTGCATGATTTCAGGCAACAGGGGCGATTAGTTTTTGCCGATAAAGGAATTCCCAATGCCAAAGTCGAAGCTTGGAAATACACTAAACCCAATATGTTCTTAAATAGTGATTTTGCTTGGGTAAACAGCGAAAATAAAACAGGTTATAAACCCGAGTTGCCGTTTGATTGTTATAAGATATGTTTCGTAAACGGTATTTTTGCTCCCGAACTATCAGATTTTCCTCCGGAAACAGAGATTATGCCTTTAATTGAAGCAATCATGTTACATCCGGAAGTCAGAGAAAGAATCGGCAAATTAGCAAATTCGGAGCAGCATAATTTTGCCGCACTTAATGCAGCATATTTGAACGAAGGAATATATATACATATCGCTGAAGGGGTGAAAATCAACAAACCCGTTTGCTTAATTTGCCATACTGAAAGCGGCGGTATACTTTTAATGAATAATTTGCGTAATTTAATCGTTTTAGAGAAAAATGCTCAGGCTGAAATTATTGAGTATTATAATTATAGCGGTGAACAAAAGTCTTGTTATTTTAACAATATTGTGAATGAAATTTATCTTGGAGAACAAGCAAAGTTAGAACATTACAAAGTTCAAGATGAGGCTTTTAAGGCCATTCATTTGGCAATCAACAGCATTGAAGTTAAAAAAAGCGCAAGTTACAAAAGTTTTTGTTTGCAAAAGGGGGCGGATTTAGCACGCAACGAATCGCTTATAAACTTAGAGGAAAGTTGTGCTCAGGCTGAGGTTAACGCCGTTTATGCCATGAACGGGTGGGCGACTTTGGATATTACTACGGATATTCGCCATTTGGCAGCAGAAACTTTTTCACAACAATTGGTTAAAGGTGTGGTCGGCGGACAAGCTAAAGGAATTTTTCAAGGGAAAATTCATATAGCTCCAAATGCAGTTAAAACCAAGGGATATCAGCAACACAGAGCTTTGTTGTTGAGTGATGAAGCAGAAGTTGATGTAAAACCGGAATTGGAGATTTTTGCCGATGACGTGCAATGTACTCATGGATCAGCCTGCGGACAGCTTGATGCAGAGCAGCTTTTTTATATGAAATCGCGCGGTTTAGACGAAGATATAGCTAAAAAAATGTTGATTGATGCTTATTTGCAAGAAGTTATTGCTAAAGTTGATGATGAAAAAGTTATTGATTGGATTAAATTAGTGCTTAAATTGCCGGAAGAAAATTGATAATTATGGGAAAAGTGCAGATATGTTTGATATAAAAAAAATTCGCAACGATTTTCCGATTTTTAAGATATCGGTAAATTCTAAGCCCAATACTTTTTTAGATACTGCTGCTTCGGCGCAAAAACCGCAGTGTGTAATTGATAAGATGATGAAAGTTTACAGCCAGGAATATGCCAATGTCCATCGCGGCTCGTATTTGTTATCGGAAGAAATTACATCAGCATACGAAAATGCTCGCGATATAGTAAAAAAGTTTATCAATGCCGAAAAAAAAGAAGATATTGTTTTTACTCGCAATGCTACCGAAGCCATAAATTTAGTTGCATTTACCTGGGGGCGCAAATTTTTAACTAAAATTGATGAAGTTATTATATCTGAAGCCGAACATCATGCTAATTTGGTTCCTTGGCAAGTTTTGCGCGATGAAATAGGATTTGAGCTGAAAATATGCCGAATAAATGATGACGGATCATTTGATTGGGATGATTTTTGTTCTAAATTAAGCGGAAAAACAAAATTGGTTGCCATAACGGGATTATCTAATGTTTTGGGAACAGTATTTCCAATAAAAGAAATTATTGCTTCGGCTCATCGCAAAGGGGCAAAGGTTTTGATTGATGCCTGTCAACTAGCGGTACATCAAAAAATTGATGTACAAGATTTAGATTGCGATTTTTTGGCCTTTTCGGGACATAAAACATATGGTCCAACCGGAATCGGCGTATTATATGCTAAATATGATATTTTATCGGCTATGCCGCCATATCAATATGGAGGGGATATGGTAAATGTCGTAACTTATACTTCCACTACTTTTGATGAGCCTCCGGCACGTTTTGAAGCCGGTACTCCGGCGATAGTCCAAGCCATAGGGTTGGGCGAAGCTTTAAGCTATTTAATGAATTTGGGCATGAAAAATATTGAAAAATATGAAAATGAATTATCTGATTATGCTTTTGAACGATTACAAAAAATAAAAGGATTAAAAATGCTCGGAACTCACCAAAGCAGGAGCGGTATTTATTCTTTTGTAATCGAAGGAATCCATCCGCAAGATTTAGCCTTTATTCTGAACAAAGAAGGGGTTGCGGTGAGAGTCGGTCATCATTGTGCTGCACCTTTGGTAAGGCGTATGGGATTCGAATCGGTTATACGTGCTTCTCTAGGATTGTATAATACTGAAGAAGATATTGATATTTTGTGCAAGAGCTTGGAAAAAGCACGGACATTTTTTTAAGGACAAATCATGGAAGAAATAAACGATATTGATTTAGAAAATTATAAAAAAGATTATATCGCTAAAGCGGGGAAACCATTAAATGGTCGTCCTTTGGCTAAACGTGATGATTTAATCGAGGCTCTAAAAACCGTATCAGATCCCGAAATAACCATAAATATTTGGGATATGGGATTAGTTTATAAACTTGAACAAAAAGAGAACGGTGATGTTTATGTAGAGATGACGGTAACTTCACCAATGTGTCCGGTAGCCGAAGTTATGCCTACACAAGCGGCCGAGGCTTTAGCTCAAACCGAAGGAGTAGGACAAGTCGAAGTAAAAATAGTTTGGGAGCCGGCTTGGGATATAAGTATGATGAATGATGATGCTAAAGCAATGATAGAGATGTTCTAGAAATAATTATTCTTTTTTGCGAGAAACCGACCACATCTTTTCCAAACTGTAAAAGCTCCTGACTTCCGGTCTGAAAATATGGACAATTACGTCATAAGCATCGATTAAAATCCAGTCTGCCTTTTCTTCGCCTTCGGAAATTGATTTATACCCCTGCTCTTTTAATTTAAGCTGGATATTTTCAGCCAATGATGCTACATGGCGATTAGATGTTCCGCTGGCAACAACCATATAGTTGGCTATTGATGATTTGCCTTCCAAATCAATAACCGTGATATCTTCGGCTTTGCCGTCATCTAAGGATTTCTGCACTATTGCCAATATTTCTTGAGCAGATTCATCAATTGATTGTTTTTTTGATTTTACCAACTTTAATTTCTCCTTATTTTATATCGGTGACCATGTTTCATTGTCAGTATTATCCTCCTGCGGAGTTTCATCGTCGTCTTTGCAACGACGTTCTCGCGTGATGAACTGATTTATTTCACTAAGAGCTTCCCAAATTCCTTGTTTGGCAATTGAAGAAATAACAAAAACACGTTTACCGGAAGCTTTTTCCAATTTTTTCTGCTTCTTGGTAATTTCAGCTGCATCAAGCGAATCGGCTTTACTCAAAACTACCACTTCGGGTTTTTCGGCCAAGCTCGGATTGTATAAAGTTAATTCGTTACGAATATCCTGATATGATTTAACAACATCTTCCGAAGTGCAATCAATCAAATGCAATAAGGCATAGCATCGTTCCACATGCTTTAAGAATCTGTCACCCAAACCAATGCCTTCATGTGCACCTTTAATAAGTCCGGGAATATCCGCTATAACCATTTCATAGTTGTTAACCCAAGCTACGCCCAAGTTGGGATGAATGGTTGTAAAAGGATAATCGGCAATTTTGGGGCGAGCCTTGGTAACTACGGATAAAAAGGTCGATTTGCCGGCATTAGGAAGACCTAATAAACCAATATCAGCGATAACCTTAAGCCGCAACCAAACCCATTTTTCCTCCCCCGGCCAACCAGGTTCAGCATAACGCGGAGCTTGGTTGGTGGCTGATTTAAATTGCGTATTACCACGTCCGCCGTCACCGCCTTTGGCCAACAAAAAACGCTGTCCTGGTTCAATCATATCAGCAATAACCGTTTCTTGATCATCTTCAAGAATCTCAGTGCCGACAGGTACTTTAATGACTAAATCCTCACCTTTGGGACCATTTTTTTCGGAACCCATACCGTTACGCCCTTTTTGAGCCTTAAAATGCTGATGATAACGAAAATCAATTAAAGTATTGAGATTAGGAACTGCTTCGACGTAAACACTGCCGCCTTTTCCTCCGTCGCCACCGTTAGGTCCGCCAAATTCAATATATTTCTCATGACGAAACGAAACGCAACCCGATCCGCCTGCGCCTGACTGAATATATATTTTTGCTTGATCCAAAAATTTCATATTAAAGATTAACCTACGGCTATTTGCAGTTGAAAAATAAAGGGGACGCCTAAAATAAACATCCCCTTGGCAATGTTGCTGTACGGCAACTTTTCCAGTTGAACTAGTCTGTTACAACCGAAACAAAAGTCTTGTCGCCGGCTTTTTTGGTGAAAACCACCTTACCTTCGGCAATGGCAAAGATTGTATGATCTTTACCCATACCGACATTGGCACCGGGATGATATTGGGTGCCGCGTTGGCGAACAATAATGTTTCCGGGAATAACAGCCTGACCGCCGGACTTTTTCAAGCCTAAACGACGACCAATAGAATCGCGTCCGTTCGAAGAGCTACCGCCTGATTTCTTATGAGCCATTGTTTATCTCCTTTATTACTTACCGATCACATCGGTTATTTTAACCAATGTAATATTTTGTCTGTGACCATTTTTACGACGATAGTTTTGTCTTCTTTTCTTCTTGAAGACAACAATCTTCTTATCTTTGGATTGTTTCAAAACCAAAGCTTTCACTGATGCATTAGCAACCAAAGGATTACCAATTACATCACCCAAAGCCAAAACTTCGTTAAAAACGACCTCTTTACCTTCCTCTCCGGAGATTTTCTCGATTTTAAGAACATCGCCTGAGGTAACGCGGTATTGTTTACCGCCGGTTTTAATTACTGCATACATATTTTTCACCCTTTTATAAAATAAAACGTTGCTTTGCAATATACATAACTTTTCTGCGGTGTCAACAAGAATCTCTATCTTTTTTTATTTTTATTGCGCTTATCTTTGCTACGATTGAGTGCACGGAACAATTCAGGACGCATAAACTTGCCTTGCCAAACACCTAATTTGGACTTGCGGGCAATTTTTTCCTCTTCGGTATATTGGTTGCCGTAAGATGTCGCCCATCCGCTGATTACCATTTGTCGATTAATATTTATTCCGCCGGAATTAAAACATTCGCTAAGGCTTCGCCCATAGCGGTCTCTGCCTAAACGGCGGCAATTAATTTGCCCATGCAACAGCGATTGAAGATAGTCTGCTGACTTGATGCCGCAACGATATTTGTTGCCTTGTTTGTCATAACAATCTTGCAGATATTCAGGCGCATCTATACCTTCGAGACGGATTCTTTCGAGTCCATGTTCCAGACTGTCGCCGTCAACCACTTTATAACCGCTATATCCGTTAGCAGAAAAAATAGCGGCAAGAATAGCTATGACGGCAAATAAAATTATTTTTTTCATCTTACATTCCTTTTTCAATTTGCTAATTTGCCCCGTTAAAAAAAAATTATCAAGTACAAAAAACAAAAACCCATAGAATAACCTGAAAAAAAACTTTGTATTTATATTAAGTGAGCATATTATTAGGATAAGATTTCGGTCAGATTAGGCTTAAAAGGATATGTTACGAAAAATTTTTGCAATGGGATTGGCTTTAACAACCGTTCAAATATTGACAGGTTGTGAATATTTGCGCACTCATACCGCAAAGCAGGTTATGTCAGGCGAAGGTTTCAGCTATGCCGAACAATGGGCCAAAGAAGTATGTGAGGACTGCTCGGATAACCCAAAACCGGCAAATCCTCAGAAAACTTTAGCATCAAAAAAATCTCCGGTTGTGGTTTGCAGATCACAGCAGTGTGCGCCGGCAAAGTTATCAATGACAAATGAGTATATATATAATTCATTGGTTCAATTGATGGATAATAATAACTATTCAACCGCTTTGATTTGTCAGGCCAGCGATACTTCTCATGCGTGCTTGGAAAATTATGTTACCTTACCGGTGAAAGTCGGTGCTGTGCCGACTCATGCCTATATTGACAGTGTGAAAATCACAGATGTCATATTGGGTAAAAAACACGAAAGCATGAAATTGATTCTTAATTATAATTTGACTTATGGCGGTCAGGTTGCTACCTGTTCACCGGCTCAGTCGATTTTATTTATTCGCGATATTGACCATATTTTGCTTGAGGACAGTCAATATACCTGCAATATGACAACCATCGGTACTTCCAGCGTTAAGACAGTGTTTATTGTTGATTATATTGATTTAGATTATGGAAATATCGGAGGATATTATTCAATCGGCATTTCGGGACCGGCATACGGCGGCGGATCGGGATATATGTTGTTACGTTTAGGCAAAAATGCTCTTCCGCTGGCTCCGGAATTGCGTGCTCCTGAACGTTCGGCACAAAACTCGGCGGCTAAAGCTACCGGCATAGAAAGATCAATAAATTCGAGTAAACAGGCTAAAACTTCAAGCTCAAATGTTCAGGTATTTCCAATCGGCAAGAAATAGTCGAAATATATTGAAGTTAGATTTTGAATGACGATGAGCAGCTACTCATCGTCATTTTCTTTAATGCGTTCTATATCAGCGCCGACTCCTTGGAGTTTTTCTTCGAGCTTTTCATAACCGCGGTCAAGGTGATAAACACGATTGACGATGGTTTCACCCTCGGCAACCAAACCGGCTAACACTAGAGCAAAAGAGGCGCGCAAGTCGGTAGCCATTACCGGAGCGCCGGAAAGTTTGTCGACTCCGCGAACAATGGCCGAGGCATGACCGTGCACATTGATATTGGCTCCCATACGCAATAATTCGGGAACATGCATAAAACGATTTTCCCAAATAGTTTCGGTGACTAAAGAAGCACCCTCGCAAGTTAACATCAAAGCTAAAAACTGAGCTTGCAAATCGGTAGGAAATCCCGGATAAAAATCAGTCATAATATCTTTGCCGACCAATTTTTTGCCGCGAGCATCAATAATTAAAGAATTAGGTGTTTCCTTAACATCTACTCCCATCTCACGCAATATGCCGAGCGGGGTTTGCAAAGTTGAGGCTTGGGCATTAACCAATTCGATACAACCGCGGGTAATGGCGGCAGCTACGGCATAAGAACCGGCTTCAATTCGATCGGGAATAACTTTGTGAATCGCTTTGTGCAAACTTTTTACACCTTCAATGGTTAAAGTAGATGTATCGCGTCCGCTGATTTTAGCCCCCATATCGTTGAGCAAGTCTATCAAATCGCCGATTTCAGGTTCTTTGGCAACGTTTTCGATTCTGGTTGTACCTTCAGCTAAAACTGCGGCCATTAAAATATTGCAAGTTGCACCGACCGAGGCAACCTTAAATATGATGTCAGCTCCTTTAAGTCTGCCCTCAACATCTGCGTGAACGTAACCGTTTTTGATTTCGATTTTGGCGCCCATTTGCTCTAAAGCACTGAGATGGATATCCATTGGGCGTGCTCCGATGGCACATCCACCCGGCAATGAAAGCTCTACGTGGCCGTAACGTGCCAACAAAGGACCTAAAACATAGTATGAGGCACGCATTTTACGCACATAATCATAAGGAGCAACCAGACTGGTGGCCTCAATGGTGCGATAAGTATAGGTTTTGGTGGGGTGACCATCGATAAAATCATCAAATTCTTCAATTTGCGTGCCCATTTGCAACAACAAGGCATTAAGTGATTTGATATCCGAGAGCATCGGCATATTGGTTAAAGTAACAGGCTCATCGGTCAAAAGCGAGGCACAAACAAGAGGAAGGGCTGCATTTTTAGCTCCGCTGATAAAAATTTTGCCGTTAAGTTGTTTGCCGCCATGAATTTTAATCTTGTCCATTGTTTTTTTCTTTCTTTAGTTGTTCACGTTGGGATTGTTGAAGTTTACGTTTGGCTAAATTGCGACGCAGAGCCTCGGCTTCGCGAGCAATACGTTGTTGTGCACGAGGTTGAGCTTTTTTATTTTGATTTTGGGCCATAGCAAATTCCTTAATTTTATTGGTTTTGAGATATTTTTAACACATAAAATGTAAAAAACAATTAAAATGATTAAAAAATTGCTTGATTTTTAGAATTTATGCTGTATGTTCTCATTTGTCGTTGCCGCTATAGCTCAGTGGTAGAGCACACCCTTGGTAAGGGTGGGGTCGCAAGTCCGATTCTTGCTAGCGGCACCATTAAAAAAAAGCCTCCCTTGCGGAGGTTTTTTTAATGGTAACTTTAGTCAAGAGACGGACTTGCGGGGGAAAACGCAAGTCTGAACCGACATCGCCGAAGCGATATATTGCTTTGGCGGCGGAGGTCGGCAGCGAGCAATTGTATTTTGCGAGCTGTCATTCGCAGCTAGCGGCACCATTTATTAAAAAGCACCTTTCAAGGTGCTTTTTTTTGTTGCTATAACTGACTCTCGCAAAGTCCGATAATTCCGTTCCCTAAAATACCATTTTTTCATTTTCTATCGGACTTTTTAAGCAAAAGCTAATAAAATCAAGTATTTTGAGAAATCCAATCCCAGTCCGATAAAATAGCTTGATAACTTGACATCTATAAATTTGCATATATGCTAACAATAAGCTTTCTGTATTTAGGAGAAGAATATGAAAAAATTAGTTATTGTTTTATCTATTATACTTCTATTGTCTGCGTGTGTTAATACAGGAAAAATTGTTTCAGGAAAATTGATTGTAAATAAGACAGAACAAGATTTGTCAGGAAAAGAAATCATATTAAATGATGACTGCTCTCCTAAATCGGTGAAAATGAATATACCTTATTGTGGAAATGGAAATATACAAAAAGGAGATATTTGCACAACAACACCAGATGAACAACAATATGGATATAAGATTTTTCAAGTTGTAGGTAAAAAAGATGCCCTTGTTTGTGCAATGAATGGTTATGGGGAATGCTATGGAAATGTTGAATATGTAAAGAATTTAGCAGCAGACTATGAAGGCTTAGTTGATGATGCGGGCATAAAAGATAATTTTTTATTAAAAACAGATCCTTATTCATATAGTGGAGTTTTGGGAAATCAGAAAACTGTTAATGGCTACGAATTAATTACATTTACAAAATTTAATAAGGTAAAATATCAAGTCGAAAACGCCAAGCAGTGCCCTAAAATTGAATACTCATATTCTAAAAATAAAGGTGCCGAGTGGATAGAGGATTAAATTTATGCAGTTGATTTGATGATTAACAGACATCAATGTCACTAAGTGCCTCAATCTTCCTACTCAAATTCTTAAAATCCTCATAGTTTTCAGTCTGATAATTGCCACTAGCGGCACCATTTAAAAAGCCTCCCTTGCGGAGGTTTTTTAAATGGTGAGATATTGACTATTATTTGATTTTGTAATACAAGATTTATGTTGTGGAGATACAAATATGAAAAAATTAATCATTTGGGATTTTGACGGGGTTATTGCCGATAGTGAAAAACTATGGGTTTCTGTTTGGCTGGAAACATTAAAAAAAGAAAAAAACATCTCTCTTTCCGAAGAAGAAAAGTTAAATCTTCTTGTTGGTATTGCCGATAAAAATAAAAAAATAAATTTAGAAAATTATTTTCCTTCGCTTAAATTGGATGCTGATTTTATGCAAAAAATTGATGAAGGTGAAGTTTATAAAGGAATGCATTTTATGCAACCGATTGAAGGTGTTGAAGATGTTATGAGGGATAGTCGTTTTGCTCATTGTATTGCCACCGGAGCCACTAAAGAACAACACGCTTGGAAAATGACACAATTTAAGTGGATTGAAAAATATATGTCGCCTGATGATTATTTTACCGTGGATATGGTGAAACATGGTAAACCGGCTCCGGATATATTTTTGTTGGCGGCAAAAACAAAAGGATATAAACCAAATGATTGTCTGATTATCGGTGACAGCTTAAATGATTTTGCCGCGGCTAAGGCTGCCGGAATAAGAAGTATCGCCTTTGTGGGCGCAGAGGGAAACGATACACCTGAATATCGAAAAAAATGCCATGATGCAGGTGTTATTGCCGTTTGTGCAACAATGAAAGAAGTAAAGCAAGTTATAAATAATTTTGCCCCAATTTATTTTAACGAAAAAGATTCATATGATAGATAAGATTATAAATACTATCTCCTAATTTTTTTTACATTCTTGCGAATAATTTGTTCAATAGGCACATAGAAAACAACCTTTTGAGTTGCTTTAAGTTCAGACTTTACAAATTCTTAGAATAATGATATAAATATACATAAGATTGATGCCAATTTCAGAGGAGAGAAATTGATGGGAATATATGATTCATTTGAGCAATATCTACCGGAGATGAAAGAGGTTCGGGAACGATACGGCTTATATCTTAAAGAAAACAATCTGCCTAAAACAGCAGAAGAAAAGCTGTTTGATTATTTGGTTTTGATTGCTGCAGCATATCATTTTAACAAGGAAATAAGGGTAATTGAATTTACTGAGCCTAATATTGCGGATACATTACAAAAACCAGCCAGTAGTGATTTTATGTATAAAGTAGTTAATTTTACAGCACAAAAAATGCGTTATCGTGAAATGGATGATAAAACTGAATTTCTTTCGTCTGTAATGAATGAACTTTATACAAAGAAAAATAATGTGGAAATAGATACTCAAGAAGACTGGATATATAAGAAATTTCCGGCACTTAATGAGTATGGCATGGGCAAAGAAATGAATGTGGTACGCTATGCTTTAAATGTTAAGCCGGGTATGGGATTGTTTAATAAACTTGATGATTTGTGCCTGAAGTATGATGCCTTTAATTATAAAATTATCAATAGAAAACAATATAATCAGCGCACTGACCCGATAATTATATATGCAAATAAAGACAATCAAAAAGAAATGCTTGCGGAATTGGAAAATATAGTAAGTCCGTATCGGCGCAAAGATGAATATGACATGGCAGGATATCAAAATCTTGGCAACGGAATTTATATTGCTGACGAAATCAAAGGTGAAAAAATGAAACAATTAAAATATGATGTTTTAACCAAAGAGGAAGCAGAAGTATTTACGTGCCCTTTAGAAGATGAAAGAGAGCAAGATAAGCGTGAATCAGATTTTACGAGGTGCCTCAGAGAAAATAAAACTAATCCGGTAAAAGTTGCATTTTTTAATTGGGTTAGGTACCATCAATACGATAGTGCAGTTTCAAGTGCGCAATATCAAGTTGCCAAGATGATTGTGGAGGCATATCATAAAACGCAAGGAAACAACTTGAATATGATTCGTGCAAAACAAATGTAAAATAAACAAAAAGCTAAAACAAAACCTCGCTCTAATCGGCGAGGTTTTGTTCTTTGGGTGTGCCTTTAATCCACTGCCCTATTTTATGGACAATGATGGCTCCCAATAAAACTGATTTGGAGAGTGCCCAAGCAACCCCCATACAGAAAAACGCGTAAAGCAACTTTACAACCAATTCTTTAGGAATTGAGGGATTACTTAGAGCCATAATAATTGCCCCAATGAGGGCAAGCACAACCCCTCCCAAAAAGGAGCCTCGCACAGACCTCTGCAGCTCCGGGTCATCATGGAAAAATTTGGTGATAAAGAAGCGCCAAAAATTTCGCTTTCCCTCAAACCAGGCTCGGCAATACGCTATTAGGAAACAGACTACTGCCCCGGTCAAGAAAATCTCTCCTAAAAAGAAATAAGGATTAATTTCAATTGTCATGATATTCATGATATTAATAATTTAAATTAAACAATAATAAAAATTGCATTTTTTTTAATATCGATTGCTAAAAATGTCAAGTTTTTTAAACTATAGTCTGTTTCTGCCCCCGGAAAAAACATGGTCGGAAAAAATCTTATTTTGTTGTTGATTACGGGCGGTCAGTTTCATTTTTTCATCTACATCTATATCATACCCGTTTGATAATAAAGAAGTCGGCTTGATGTATTTTTCAGGATTAAACACGGCTATGCATTTTTGCATATAGGTTTTAATATCTTCGGCTGAAAATGCGGAAACCTTATCAAATAACTGCTGATCCCACGGTTTGGTTTGATAATTTTTTCCAAGATAATTTTCACCGCAATATTTTGCCAAAATTAAATGACAGGCAACTTTTTTGAGGTTATCTTCTTGAGCAGATGTTACGTCTTTTCCTAAAACAGCGGCGGCAAGATATTGGCGATGTAAAAAACCCGGAATTCCTTTTTCGCCATAACGTAAAAACGGAGAATTGGGAAGTTTTTCATTTACTCCATCAAAGCGGATACCGATATTAGGATTGTCAAACATATTTTCATCAGAACCTGAAAAATGATTGCCTTGCGGGGCAATTGCCTGAAATTTTTTGCCAAATTTTGCTATCAGTTTCTGAGCTAATTGCTCACAAGCATCTCGACTTCCGACATAAATACAAAAAGTATTTAAATCATCACAACCGTTTTTGAATTTATGCTCTAAATTTTCAGCCATTAAAAACCGAGAAAGTTCTTTGATTGTTTGGTCATGTAAATCAGGAAACAGATTGTCGACCTTGTTTAAGAACAGATGCATTTTCCATCCGCTCGTATAAGTATGCTCTCCATAAAAATAATAAGGAGCATCATCGGAAAGTTTTGCTAATTCAGCATATGAATGAACAGTATTTTGCATATTTTTTACCCTTATTTTTTATCATAATATATTCAGAACAGTTAGCAAACTGTTAACTATTATGATTTTATAATGCGACAGTGAAGGTTAACGTTTTCGGTATTGGAACTAATGAACGATACGCAATATAAATTAAAAATATATCATGTGTACGGCTCTATGGACGACAAAGTGGTTTATGCCGCAAAGCGTTTGGAAAGGCTGGGAATTGAACCTTATATTGCCCGCCGCGGTGCAAAAGATGTCGATATTTTTAATGGGGCTCAACAACAGGCTGATAAGAGTGATACATACACGGCTTTTTATCTTGACAGCAGCAAGATAAAAGGACTTTTTGTGGTTGCACCGCAACAGAGCAGCTCCGATGACAAATTTAATTATTATGTCGAAAATCAGGAGAAGTTGCGCTGGGACAGCAAATCGGTTGATGAGCAAAAAAGAGACGAAGAATTGGATAGGTTTAATCTTCCCGGATATGATAAAAAAATAACCGATAAATACGGAGTGTGTACTCCGGAAATATGTTATGCAGATGAGAGATTAATAAAATCAGGGGTTGAACCTTATCGCGGACCACGTTTCGGAATAACTTTTGATATTTTTAAACAAGCAATGATCCAAGCCGGTCAAGATAATAAAAAAGTAGCAGTTTGGTTGGAAAATTCTGAAATCAGCGGATTATTTACCGTGAGTGCCAAACAAGGTTGTTCAAATGAAGAACTTCAGGCAACATATAAAGATTATATAAAAAGGCAGGCACAGCTGCGTTGGGATAAACCCATTGAACAACAAAAGATGGAGCAAAATATTGTAAATACTGGACGACAAAAGATATAGGAAATTGGTAAAATGGAAAAATGGGAAATCGCATTAGATAAATTTTTGAAACGTTATATAAATAAACCTTGGTTTGAGGGTGCGTTGCTCTGCGGGTCTTATGCTGCGGGCAATCAAAATAAATTTTCGGATATTGATGTGGTTATTGTAGCTTCGAATAATCTCGGCTGGCAGGAAAAATCAAATTGTTATGTCGATGATTTTTTAATGGAATATACCGTAAATCCGGTTTATAAAATTGAAGAATATATGCAATCGGGAATGGAAAGTCATACTCCGGTCGATCAAAATATGTTCGCCTATGGTGTTATATTACACGACAAGCATGGGATTATGAAAAAACTGCGGCAAAAGTCTATCCGTGATTTGAACAAAAAAATAAAGCCTTTTTCTAAATATTCCAACGACTTCAAAAAATATGGTTTATGGTGTAGATATGATGATATGCTTTCATTGCAACATGATGGATATCCGATAGATTTGCTATATTGGACATTGGTTGATAAATTGATTACGGCTTATTATGATTTCAGCTGTTTGCCTCATGTGCCGCATGCCAAAATACAAAAAATTTTAACGGATAAGGAATTTGCCCAACGTTATCATGCCACGCAATTGCCGGATAAAACATTTACAAAATTGCTGATGGCTTGTTTTACGGCAAAACCAAAAGATAAAGTACAAGCTGTCGATGAATTATATAATTATGTTATAAATCTAAGCGGAAGATTTGACATCGGTCAATTTATCGGTCGCAGAAAAATTGAGAAGAGGTAAAAAAATCCCTAATATTTTTTGATATTAAGCCGCCATGGCGTTTTTTTACTTTATACAGCAACAGAGGATTGCTTAAGAGCTTCTTCAATGCCTTTTGCTAATTGGTCAGCACAAGATGTGCCTTTGCCGGCACAATCATTACCTTTTAAGATTTCAATGGTTTTCTTGGCATCCGCCCCCTCTAACAATTTGCCGATAGCCAAAGTATTGCCCGGGCAACCGCCGTAAAATTTGATATTGTGTAACTTTCCGTTTTCTAAAGAAAAAGAAATTTGCTTAGCGCATACAAAGTTGGTTTGAATAGTATAGTTCTGCAATTAATCCGGTCCTTTTATCTTATACCGGCTTTTTCCACGCCGGCAGTTGTTGATTCAGAATGTTCGAAAGTATAAAACAAGATTGTCTTGTAATGCAAATGTTTTTTGTGCCATTTGTTCACTATCATACAGAGATACATCCCGACAGAGGAAGTGAAGCAGATTTTGAAAAGTTTAAGGAAACATAGGAAAACCCTTGCATTCTAAGATTTTGTTACCAAATAGTATAAACTCATAGTTTTAGGAAACAATAATGACCGATAAAGAGACCATACCTTTCAAAGCTGCAGGCAAGTTAAATATGCTGATTATGCATAATGAAGCTTTGGCAAAAGATAAAAGCTTGCAAGAAAAAATCATTACTTGGGCAGAAGATATGTTAGAAGAAGCTCGTCAAGAATGGGACGATATGCGCAATACGATATTAGACGCCATAATAACTTACGACCGTAAGCAAGAAGCTAAAAGAAAAGCTTTAATCAAAGATGAAAAATACGCACCATTTAGAGAGTATTTTAAGAATTTACAGTATAAGAAATTTATTTCTTATCAAAAGCAGGGCAAAAATCTTTCCGCCAGTGCATTTGTGCGCTATTTTCTCAAAAGCAAGGCTCATGTTGTGGATATCCCATATAAAAACAGCAATTGGGAAATCAAGCTCAATCAGTTAGCCCAAGCCAACAACCGAGAATTTAAGAAAAGCTCCTGCATGATGT
>CACWKS010000007.1 GCA_902761535.1 uncultured Pseudomonadota bacterium | reverse complement strand
CCGGTTTCGGGTTCGGCAACAATGCCCATAATCCATTCAAGAGCGGCATCGCCGTCTTCTTTTTTCATTGAGGCAATTTTAACTACACCATCATCGGTAATATCAATTTTGGTGTGAGTTTTTTCAACGATTTCGCGGATTACTTTGCCGCCGGTGCCGATAACTTCGCGAATCTTGTCAACCGCAATCTTAATGGCGACAATGCGCGGTGCCTTATCGGATACATGAGGACGCGGCTCGGCAATGGCTTTGGCCATTTCGCCCAAGATATGGATGCGGCCTTCGTGAGCTTGAATCAATGCTTTTTCCATAATTTCTTTAGTTATGGAAGTGATTTTGATATCCATTTGCAGGGCGGTAACACCGTCTTTGGTTCCGGCAACCTTAAAGTCCATATCGCCGAGGTGGTCTTCATCACCCAAGATATCGGTAAGAATTGCAACACGACCGTCATTTTCTTTAATCAAGCCCATGGCAATACCGGCAACCGGCTTGCGCATAGGAACACCGGCTGACATCAATGACATGGTGGAGCCGCAAACCGTAGCCATAGAAGATGAGCCGTTGGATTCCATAATTTCGGATACAACACGAACTGTGTAGGGGAATTTGTCGGGATCATCAGGCATCATCGGGTGGATAGCACGCCATGCCAACTTGCCGTGACCGATTTCACGACGTCCGGGAGAACCTAAACGTCCGCATTCACCAACCGAGAACGGCGGGAAATTGTAGTTTAACATAAAGGTTTCTTTGGATTCATCCATTAAACCGTCAATGATTTGAGCATCTTCACCGGTGCCTAAGGTGGTTACAACCAAGGCTTGAGTTTCGCCGCGAGTGAACAATGCCGAGCCGTGAGCGGTGGGCAAAACATCAACTTGGCATTGAATCGGGCGAACGGTTTTGGTGTCGCGTCCGTCAATACGGCGTCCGGTGGAAAGAACTTTTTCACGCATAACTTTATGCATTAACTGTTCAATAGCCTCGCCGACATAACGAGTTTCAATCTCGTTTTCGGGATCAATGGTCGATTTGATTTCTTCGGCTAAGGCACCTAATTTGTCACCGCGGGTGAGTTTGTCGGTTTCTTCAAAAGCAACCGAATATCTGTCACCGTATTCTTTTTCCAAACGAGCGAGCATAGCGTCAAACTCGGGCGGAAATGACGGAGTTTCCCAAGGAGTTTTGCCGGCTTCTTTTTTCAATTCATTGATTAAATTAATTACCGGTTGAAAATTTTCGAATCCGAACATAACTGCGCCCAACATAGTTTCTTCGGAAAGCTCCTGTGCCTCGGATTCAACCATTAAAACACCCTCGTTGGTGCCGGCGACAGCCAATTCCAACTGAGATGATTTTTGTTGTTCAATTGTCGGATTGAGGACATATTGTCCATCAATGTAACCGATTTTGGCAGCACCGATAGGACCTAAGAACGGAATGCCCGAAACAGCCAAGGCGGCCGAGGCGGCAATCATTGCCACAACATCAGAATCGGTTTGTTGATCGTGAGCCAAAACAGTGCAGACAATTTGTACTTCGTTTTTGAAAGCATCAGGGAAAAGGGGACGAATCGGGCGGTCAATCAAGCGGGAAAGAAGAACTTCGCGCTCAGAAGGTTTGCCCTCACGTTTAACAAATCCGCCGGGGATTTTACCGGTGGCATAGTATTTTTCTTGATAGTTAACAGTTAAAGGAAAGAAGTCCTGATCTTCTTTTACTTCTTTGGCAGCGCAAACCGTGCCATGGACAATGGTGTTGCCATAAGTAACAACAACCGAGCCGGCAGCTTGACGAGAAATTTTACCTGTTTCGAGAATGAGTTTGCGTCCGCCCCATTCCATTTCTTTGCGGACTTCGTTGAATTGAATCATATTTTATATACCTTTCATTTTTTTTATAAACCTCTACCTGCCCCATGCAGGATTTTTTGGCTTTGATAAGAGTTGCGGAGCTTAAGGAATGTTGGATAAGCTCCGCAAAATCTGTTCAAAACCGAATTATCGTCTAATGTTTAATTTAGAGATAATATCTTGATATCTGTTCTCGTCAGTCTTCTTCAAATAGTCAAGCATATGACGGCGACGAGCAACTTTTTTCATCAAACCCAAACGAGAGTGATTGTCTTTGGCGTGAACCTTGAAATGTTCAATCAAGTTATTGATTTCAATGGTCCAAATGGCAATCTGAACTTCCGGAGAACCGGTATCTTTGGGATTGAGCGCATAAGTTTTAATCAACTTTTGTTTATCTTCATTTGATAACGACATCGTATATTTCCTTTTTTTGGTTATAAGTTAAAAACACGAATCGGGGAAATTGATTTTTCCTCAACTCGAACAATTGCTATCGGAGAGCCGTTGCAAGAGGCTATCATTTCGCCAGTTTGATGTTCAATCGAATAAGATTTGGCAGAAAGTTTTTGCCCTTTTTGCAAGCGGTCGGCATCTTCCTTTGATATGGCAATAACCGTGATGTCGCACAGTGATGTCAGCAAAGGAAGTAACAACTGTTGACGAGAACTATAATCTAAATTTTTTAAATTATCCAGTAAAATCGTATCAGCAAGGCTAAAATTAGCACATTTAGTGCGGCGTAAAGCGGTTAAATGTCCGTAAGTGCCAAGTTTTGCGGCAATATCAGCACCGAGTGTGCGTACATAGGTTCCTTTGGAGCAGAATACGAGAAAGCGAGCTTGCGAATCGGGTAATATTTCCAAGAGTTGTAAATTATGAATGGTGATTTGACGTTCAGAAATGGTAACTTCTTCACCTTTGCGGGCTAAGTCATAAGCGCGTTGACCATTGATTTTGATGGCAGAATAAGCGGGAGGAATTTGAGTGATTTGCCCGATAAACGAAGGGAGAATCGCTAAAATCTGTTCGCGTGACGGAATTGTGCCGCCGGAAACGGTTATTTGTCCGGTATGATCAAGGGTGTCAGTAGTTGAACCGAATTTGAGGGTGAATTCATATTCTTTTGGTCCGTCGGTAACAAAAGGAATTAATTTGGTAGCTTCGCCGAAGGCTATCGGTAAAACACCGGAGGCAAAAGGATCCAATGTGCCGGTATGACCGTTTTTTTGAGCGTTGAGTAAGTGACGGGTTTGATTGACAACTGAAGTTGAGCCCATTCCGACGGGTTTGTCGATGATAAGCCAACCATTGATTTTTTCGCCTTTAGAGTGTTTCATTTTGTAATCTTATAATGTTACTAAAATACTTGCTTAAGTTTCTTAATATTAGTATAATAGCGATAAGTTTTGCAAGGAGAAAATATGATGTCCGAAAAGGAAATGTCACAAAGGCAACTGAGAGTTGCACAAGAGATTAGAAAAGTTATTACGCAGTTTATTGATCGGGGCGAAGTTCATAATTTGGAAGGAATTGATACTTTGGTTACCGTAACCAAGGTTACAGTATCGCCGGATTTGAAATATTGTACGGTTTGGTTTATTACTTCTAACGGAGAACATTTGCAAGAAGTGTTAGGCGGATTGCAATTAGCGGCAAATTTCTTCAGAAAACAAATCGGAGTTAAGACTTCATTGCGTTTTGTGCCTGAGATAAATTTCAGAGTGGACAAAAGTTTTGAGGAAGTAGATAAAATCGAAAAATTGTTACATCATCCGCATGTGGCACAAGATTTGAAATAATAAAAAAGGAGCTTATTTAAAGCTCCCTTTTTAATTTGCAATTTTTATATCATTGCCATACCGCCGTTGACGTTAATGGTTTGGCCGGTGATATATTGTGCTTCATCAGAAGATAAAAATGCGACAACGTTGGCAATATCCTGAGCTTCGCCAAGTTTGCCTTCAGGGATACGTGCCAAAAGATTGGCTTTAATGTCTTCAGGTAATCCGTCAGTCATCGGAGTACGGATGAAGCCCGGAGCAATTGAATTTACGGTAATGTTTCGAGAAGCAACTTCTTGAGCCAAGCATTTGTTCATGGCAATCATTCCGCCTTTGGAGGCAGCATAGTTAGCCTGACCGGCGTTGCCCATAACTCCTACAACCGAGGCAATACCGATAATGCGACCGGTGCGACGTTTCATCATGCCACGGATGACGCTGCGGGCTAATTTAAAACCGGCCGAAAGATTGACATCTAAAACCAGTTGCCATTCTTCATCACTCATACGCATAAACAAATTATCACGAGTTAAGCCGGCATTATTTACAAGGATATCAATTTGACCAAATTTGCTTTCAACTTCGGAAACAAGAGTTTTGATAGCTTCGGCATCAGATAAATTGGCTTGAAAAGTTTCAACATTTTCACCTAAATCAGCCTTTAATTTTTCCATACCTTCAGGACGGACATCGGTTAAGGCAAGTTTAGCACCTTGAGCATACAGGGTGCGGGCAATTTTATCACCTAAACCACCGGAAGCACCGGTAATCAAGGCTACTTTTCCATCAAGTCTGAACATTTTAAACTCCTTAAGATTGTTTATTGTCTTTCAGATTGAGGCAATTAGCGGCTAAAGTCAAGCTGTTTACTGATGTTATAAAATTAAAAAACATTAACAGATTGTTAGAGAAGTTGCGGTTATAATACGCAGGAAAAATGTCAGATAAGGGAATATATAATATGGCAAAGCACAAAAAAGGTAAATCGTTAATAATTAAAGCTGCTGTTATGTTAGGCGGAGCGGTGCTGATATTGGCAATAATTTGGTTGTTGGTTGCTTGTATGGGATATAACAGAGATGATTCAGGCTATAATGTTGCTTCGTCGCGTGATGTTAAAAATTTTTTAGGTGCCAAAGGAGCTGTTGCGGCTGATTTGATTTTAAGTTGGTGGGGGGTGGCTTTACCTATATTTTTATTGCCTATGATGATTTGGGGATATGAAATAATTCGTTATAAAACAGTAATTAAATTTTGGTGGCGGGTTGCAGCCTGGTTGATAGGTTTGGTTTGCGCGGCAGTATTAGCCAGTTTAATAGTCGGAAAAATTGATGGTTTTGAGTTGGGAGGAAATATAGGAAGGCTGTTAGCTAAAGAAATTTCCAGTTTGGCAGAACGTAATTTTAATTTTCCATATAATATGTATGTGTTAGATTCTACGGGAGTTTTATTGGCTTTTATATCCTTTAATTTTGCGTGCGGTATAACTTTCGGCAGTTGGTGGAGATTGTTTAAGCGGATAGTTTTAGCATTGTGGTCGGGGATAGTTTGGCTTTGCAGTAAGAGTAAAAAAGTTTGTCATACGGCTAAAGGATTGCATAATAGGCACAAGGATAAAAAAAGCAAAACAATTAAAAGTCGTCAAGAGCCTAAATTTAGCGTAGTTGATGAAGTTAAGGACCCAAATGTGAACGGTAAGACAGAAACTGTTAGAGTAATGAAACCGAAAAAAACTTCAGTTGGATATGTTTTTCCCAGTGTTGAATTATTAAATAAAGGGAAAAATAAAATCGTTCAACAGGTAAGCCAAAAAGAATTAGAAAAAATAGCCGTAAAACTGGAAGAAGTGCTTAAAGAGTTCGGTGTTATAGGAAAAATTGTGCGAATAAGTTCAGGTCCGGTAGTTACGCTATATGAATTAGAGCCGGCTCCGGGAACTAAAACAGCTCGAGTTATAGGTTTGTCTGATGATATAGCCAGATCCATGAGTGCTGTTTCGGTGCGAATCGCAGTAGTGCCCGGATCTAATACCATCGGTATAGAAATGCCAAATCCTAAACGTGAAACAGTATATTTGCATGATTTATTAGATGCTGATGATTTTAAAAATTCAAAAGCAGATTTAACCATAAGTTTGGGCAAAGACATCAGTGGCAAAAATACTTATGCTGATTTGGCCAAAATGCCGCATTTGTTGGTTGCCGGAACAACGGGTTCCGGTAAATCAGTCGGGGTTAACTCGATGATTATATCGTTACTTTATAAAATGACACCGGAAGAGTGTAAGCTGATAATGATTGATCCGAAGATGTTGGAATTTACAATGTATAACGGAATTCCTCATTTGTTAACACCGGTAATTACTGATCCGGCTAAAGCTGTGATAGGTTTAAAGTGGGCAGTTAAGGAAATGGAAGAGCGTTATCGAGCGATGGCGCAACTTAATGTGCGTAATATTACCGGTTATAACCAAAAATTGGAAGAGTTGCGCGAGAAAGGTGAAAAATTGTCACGCACTGTGCAGACAGGTTTTGATGCCGAAACAGGTAAGCCTGTTTTTGAAGAACAAGAATTTGATTTGACTCCGATGCCCTATATAGTAATTGTGGTCGATGAGATGGCTGATTTGATGTTGGTTGCGGGTAAAGAAGTTGAAGCTGCAATTCAACGATTGGCACAAATGGCGCGTGCTGCAGGAATTCACTTGATTATGTCAACCCAAAGGCCATCAGTTGATGTTATTACCGGTACTATTAAAGCTAATTTTCCGACTCGTATCAGTTATCAAGTTACATCAAAAATTGACAGCAGGACTATTTTAGGAGAGCAAGGTGCTGAGCAATTGTTGGGCAAAGGTGATATGCTTTATATGCCGACTGGACAAAGACCTTTGCGCGTGCATGCACCGTTTGTTGATGATTCTGAAGTAGAAAAAATCGTTGAGTTTATTAAAGCACAGCGTCAGCCTGAATATGTGGAGGAAGTTACTCAAGGAGAATTAGAGACTAATGGTAAAGGTGGGACAGTTTTTGATAGTACCGATTTTGGCAGTGGAAGTGACGAAGATTTGTATCGTCAGGCAGTTCAGATTGTACAGAGTGATAAAAAGGCTTCGATAAGTTATGTACAGAGGCGTTTGCGGATAGGATATAATCGTGCGGCCTCAATTATTGATCGCATGGAACAAGAGGGTATAGTAACGCCGGCGGATCATGTCGGTCGTCGTGAAGTTATTTAAAAACTCGTATAATGGTCATCTAATACAGAAATAAAAAAAACAGCTCGATTACGTACGTTCAAGTACGCGCACTTCGCTGTTTTATAAATATTCTTCAGGGTTAATATCGTCTAATTGATCTTTGGCGACATATTCTTTAGCATACTCCATATAAACACCGCTGGTGATGAACAGGTCAAATAAATCCGGGTCAAGGTGGCCGGTATTTTTCATATCGCGCATAATGCTTAAAACCTGGGAAAGTTTTTTAGGAGTTTTATAAGGACGATCACGAGCGGTAAGGGCTTCATAGACATCAGCAATTGCCATAATTTTAGCAGGAATCGAAATTTGATCTCCGGTTAAACCATTAGGATAGCCGCTTCCGTCAATATGTTCGTGATGTGCTCCAGCATATTCAATGATATTTGACAGTTCGGGTGGAAAAGATAAATCTTTAAGCATATCTATGGTTGTTGATATATGATCATTAATTTTGTTTCTTTCCTCGGAATTAATAGTACCCGTTCTGATTTTTAAATTAGTTAATTCACCTTGATTATATAAGAATTTAAGTTGTTCCGGCCTATCTTCCAAAAGATGTTCTTCTTGCGGCGAATCGTAAAGTTTGCTGTCAGAAATGGCTTTCTTTTCGTTCCATGATAATCCTACCATACGGCTGAAATACCGTAAAAAAGTGCTTTTTGCAATCTCGTCTAAGCGTGTTAGATCATTGTCGGTTAAGGGATAATCACCGATATTGCATTTTCCGATGAAATTATAGTCGTCGGTTAATTTTTTTACTTTTTCAACAAATTCGGCCTGGAGATTTTCTTTGGTATCAACATTGTTAAGGCGTTTTTGCAAATATTCGATATGAGCATCGCGACGTAATATTTCAAAACGATCGCGAATTTCATGAATGCGGTTATAGGGGGTTTCTAATTTGGTGGATTTATCGACAATATAGTCAGGAGTGGTTATTTTTCCGCAATCGTGCAAGAGCGAAGCTATATGTAAAGAATACAATTCATTTTCGGACATTTCAAAATTTTTAAAAGGCCCAGAAGTGGCTGCAATAGCAGCAGAGGCCAGCATTCTGGTTATAACAGGAACTTTTTGGCAGTGTTCTCCCGTATAAGGAGATTTATTATCAATAGCTTTAGCAATTACTTCTATAAATGATTCCAATAAACGATTATATGAATTAGTTTGGTGTTCAAGTTCAATTTGAATTGCTAAAAGTTTGCTTGCGGAGTTGAGCTTTTTTATTATATCTTTAGTAAAACCGATGATTTTACCGGTAGAGTTGCGTGGGTTGATAAGTTGAATTACTCCTAGCAAGCTTTTTTTGCTGCTATATATCGGAAAGGCCAGTAAAGATACTGTAAAATAATTTAATTCTTCATCTAATGATTTATAAGGAGTAACATCAATTGATTTATCCTTGTATAGATTAGATGTATTAAATAATTCGTTGTTGACAGCGCAAATTTCGGCAGGAGTTTTAATTTCTTTATTGCGAATTTCTGGAAGAAATACAGGAGGAAAGATATTAGAAAAAATTATGTTTGGTGAAGGACGATCGGGAATGTTAATGTAACCTTGTTCAAAATTCATAAAATTATCTGATGAAATTGAAAAAAATAAAACCATATCAGATAAAGAAATTTGTGCCAGAATCTGAAGATTTCGGTTAATACGAGAGCTTAAATCATCTATTTCAGATGTTTCAAGTAAGTCAAATATTGTATCGTTAATGTTTTCAAGTGAAGTAGGCACTGTTTATCTCGTTTAGCTTATTTTAGATAATAAATAGTTTAGGTCATCGTTACTTAATTCTTCGGTGTTGGGGGCATAACTTAAAATTCGCTCAATAATTTTTTTATAATAAGGCTTGCTGCTGAATTGATCGCAGTCAAATCGAATATTGCTGATAACTTTAAGTGCGCTGAAAATAGTTGTAAATACGCTTTTAGGCAATAAAGCCTTACGCAAAAGGTTACGAATTTCAAAATCGGCCGAAGAGTTAAACAGGGTTTTGCGGATATTGGATACCGGAATATCTGATAAACAACTCAGTGCATGTTCAAAAAACATTAAATCGCCCGAACAAATCGAACGAACAACCAAGCTGTGAGTTAGACGTCCGGCACGATGTAGATGTTTTACAAAGTCGTGGATTTGTTCATCTTGAGAATAGTCTTCGGATATTTTTAAAGTTAGCTTTTCTTTGATTTCATTGATTAAATCAATCGCGAAATCTTGGGGTAAATCATGATTGAGAACCAGATATGTTTTGAGTTTGTAAGAGATATGTGATATGATTTTTTCAATTACATCAAAAGGAAGATTATTGCGGTATATAATACCTTTTTGCAATATTTCGTTAGAAGGATACTTATTAATTATCTTTTCAAAAGATGGAGATGTAATGTTAGCTGTGTTGTTGGTAAGAAGGTGTTCAATAACCGCTGATGAGCATTTTTCAGCTATGGCATCAGCCACGGCAGAGCTTAAGTTTGGTCTTTTAGCGACAGCAATTTGACGGGAAATATTCGTGACTTCAAGAATATTCAGTAAATCATCATCAGTAAGAGCAACCGAATATTGAATAAATGGTATTGCTACGGTGTCAATATCTTTGAGAATCGCGTTAATAATATCAGAAGGAAGATTTTTAGCATTTTTTAGCGTGTTGACCAGAACTTGTCGGACTTTTATTTCAGTATCTTTGATTAATAAGCGAAATATGGTTTCGGCTAATATACGTTGTTCGGAAGTAATTTGCGATGAGGCATAATAAGTACCTACCTTGAGCGCAACATTTGATTTGTTTGCAATATCAGGCTTTTTACGAAGATTTTCAATATCTTGCCGATTAATCATATATTCGTTCATATCTGTTCTCATCACAAATCCCAAAAGCATTGTATACAAATATTGTGAAAAATACAAGCAATAATTATTTTTTTATTAAAAATTTAGAGAATTGCTTAGAAATATCAGGGGTTAAGGGAAGTGAGCCAAGCGATGAACGATCAATAATCGACAATTCATAATAGGCAGAGGTATAATCAATAATGCCGGCGTAGTTACGAAGTTCTGAATTGGGAAAAGAATATGCAGCAAAGTCAGATCCCATAATTTGAGGAGATGTTATGGATTTTCTCATTTGTGAACGTGCAACTCGTAAAAATTCGAAATTAGGGCTGCTGTTTATTCGTAAGGCAAAATCTTCCATTGATTTGAAAATATCGGGATAGATTTTTATGCGATAGGAATCGTCTTCTGTTTCTCCGATAGGTTTCAGTCCTGAAGATGTGTGCCAAACTAATATTTTGTATAAAGAATTACCTTCTTTGACAACACGTGAAGATCCGAAATCAGTTTCAATGGCGGCAATGGTTATCATAATTGAAGGCGGTATAATATCAATTCGATTGAGTAATTCGCGGATAAGAAAATTCCGTCGCGAATCGCCGATGTAAGGAGTGTATATATCATATTTAGACGCTTTGTTTTCAATAATATTAAGCTGTTCTGATGTTAAGGAGTTATTATCTTCGAGAGATTTTTTGATATTGACAATTGTTTGTCGTTCTTCCCAAAGTTGCTGATTTAATTTTAGGGCAAGAGGGGCGAGAATTTTAATGAATAGAGCGTTGCGTTCTTCCCGGTCCGTTATTGAGTTAAAATCAGGCGGAAAATTCTTCAGTAAAACGGCCGGATAACTTTGCGATTTGAGCATAAGCCAATTTTTTTCTTCTGTACCGGTGTAGCCGATTTTTTTATAAAGTTCGTAAAGTTTGGATACCGGGATATCGTGTAACCATAATTCTTCGGTAGCTGGGGCATTTGTATACATAAACAGAGAAAAAAAAGTTAGTATTATGATTTTTTTTATCATGATGACATCTCACTGCTGCGAACTTCTTTAACTTCGGAAATATAGGCTTTGAGGATTTTTTCAACTCCATCTTTGAGAGTACGCATGGCATAGGGGCAACCTTTACAGGAGCCTTGCATTTCTACCGTAACGATACCATCATTGAAATCAATGAATTTGATATCGCCGCCATCACGTTTTACGGCCGGTCTGATGCGAGCATCTAATAAAGCTTGAATTGACTGGATAATATCGGAATTTTCTCCGGCAGGGATTTCCTGAGAAGCATTTATAGTGAAGAAATCCATTATTTCCGCCATTATCAAAGGTTTCAGCTCTGCCCAATCAGCTTCGGGGGCTTTGGTGATGGATATCATATCAGAGGTGATGAATATTGAAACAATATTCCCTATATCAAATAGTTGTTCTGCCAAAGGGGATTTTCGCAGGCTTTTGCGGTCAATAAATTCAGCCGAACCTTGTCTGGTTAAAGGTTGAGAAGGGAAAAAATTGATAATGTCAGGATCAGGAGTCGTTTGTGTTTCAATATTCATGGTTTTGCCTTGCGGTTATTTGATTTTGATTTGAATTAATTTGTTAATTATAGTGTTAATATAATTAACGGCTAAGGAGGTTTGATAATTGATTATTGCAAGATGATTAGGCGATAAAGAAGACTTTAGGGGAGCGTTGCGTACAACAGACGGTTCTAATGCGGCGGTTTCATCCAGTGTTTTAAGCAAACTCGTCCAAGTTGAGTATATATCATATTTTACTAAAATTTCCTTAAAGTCATTGCCCAAACCTTTGGTTATTTGAGTATAGGCATACATTTTTCCGAAGGCATAGTAATAAACGTCGTCTGATTTGAAATCAAAAAATGATGTTTGATATTCTTGGATGTGGGTGGCAGTACGCTTAATAAGCTTTGATAAATCATGCCGGATTGATTTCATTAAAATGATAAAGCTGACAGTGTCGTTCGGAATTGCCGTTTTTCCGTCAGAGATGCTTTTATTAAATACTTTCAGCAAGCGGGCGGCTTTCTTATATTGGGTGCTTGAAGACGGTGCCGGAGAGAGGTGATTTTGAGGCGCAACCAGCCAGATTGTTCCCGGATATTGCAAAAATTCTGACGCTTGGATTAAGTTGTTCATGGCGGAAGAATCTACAGTTTTGATGTTAAGTTGAGTGTAGGCTTTAGCCGTTTTACTGACGGAGGATATAACACCTAATTGAAAATTCGGCATATTATCGAGAATATATGAAGGAAACAGAATCGGCAAGTTGGGAGTCCAAATTTTGTGATGTGTTTCTTGATTTATAAGATAAAATAGTGAGCTTATGCCTGAAGAATTATTTTCAGAATTTTGAGGTTGGAATGATGGGGTTGATGTGTCGTTAATCAACCACCCTCCGATCGGATAATATAAGAATGTTACAGCAAAAAATATAGTCAGGGCAATGCGCCACCAAGAGTTTATGCGTGTGCGAATAAAGGCAATCGTTTTGCGAAGATGTTTTTGGGTTGCCAAACAATATTTTCGGGCTATTCTTTTTATGAATTTGTATTTTTGATTCAGTTGAGATTTTTTCATATTTTTTTCTTTCTTCGAAGTACGGATTGCATAATAGTGTTTATATCTATTAAATGCATAGCTATGGCAGATATAATAAATATAAATCCACTAATCAGGCAGTTAAACGTAAGCAAGCCTAATTTGGGCAAGATGCTTAAATGCAGCCAGTTTTCAAATTGGCAATTAAGTCGATATTCGATGAATGTCAGGGATATACTCATAATAATTGAGCAGATTATAACCTTGCCTATTTTAAATAATAAAAGACGAGATGGTTGCCAAAAGTTTCTTTTTTTCAGGCCGCGCAGATAAAGCCAAAGGGATACAAAAGCCGCAATGGTGGTGGCAGAGGCTATGCCCACATGGCCGAACGGCCCCATTAGGATGACAGCAAAAACTAAGTTGGTTAATAAAACAGTAGCTGAATATTTGACGGGAGTTTTGGTGTCACCGCGAGCGAAAAAGTTAGGCGCAAGCGATTTGACAAATACATAAGCAGGAAGCCCAATCGCATAAGCAATTACGGCTTTGGATGTCATAGCAGTTTGTTGCGATCCGAAAGCACCATGTTGGAATAAGATATTTATAATAGGTTCGGCTAAAATTACCAAGGCAAAAGCGGCGGGAATCGAGAGAATTGCACCATATTCAACAGCTTTATCTTGTACAGTGCGCGCTTGTTCGATTTCTCCGGATTTGATATTGCGAGATAATATAGGTAATACGGCTACACTGATGGCCGCTCCGACCACCCCCAAAGGAAGTTGTTGTAAACGATTGGCATAATAAAGCCAAGAAATAGCTCCGGTTCCGACAAGTGAGACCAAGATAGTGTCAACTACCATATTGATTTGATAAATGCCGGCACCTAAAATACCCGGAGCGATACGTTTGAACAGAGTTTTAATGTCGTCGTTTTTGAGTAATGACTTAATATTGTATTGAGGGCGGAGAAAAATTCTTTGTTTGAGTAAAAACCAACGTAACCAAAATATTTCCAGTAATCCGGCTGCGGTTATACCTAAAGCCAGACCATGGGCAGTGGTCGGGCAGAACGGGACAAATACAAAAATTGCCGCGATTATTGTTATATTTAAGATTACCGGAGCGGCAGCGGGAGCAGCAAATTTGTTAAATGAATTTAATATTCCGGATTGAAATGATACTATTGATATAAATAAAAGGAAAGGAAAGGTGATGCGGCACAAAGTGGTAGCAAGAGCGACTTTTTCGGCATCGCCGGCGAATCCGGGTGCAAGAATGCTGACTACCCAAGGCATAAGAAATTCTACTGCCAAAACAAACAAGCCTACAAAAAAGGCTAAAATAGAGATAGCTGATGAAGCAAAAAGCAGAGCTTTTTTGCGATTTTCACAGGCAAGTTTCTGCGATAGCATCGGAACAAAGGCGGTGGTAAAAGCACCTTCGGCAAACAGAGAGCGAAAAAGGTTGGGTAATTTGAAAGCAACAAAAAAGGCATCGGCAGCCATACCGGCACCTAAAAAGTTGGCCAAAAGCATATCGCGCAAGAATCCGGTAATGCGTGAAAGAAGTGTGAATCCGCCAAAAGTGGCAATAGCTTTGAATAAATTCATTACAACAAACGACTCAAATTAACACGATGTTAACTGATTATATATTATATTTTTGATATGGGAATAGCAAATTTGCGGTTTGTGAAGAGTTTTTTTGCAAGAAAACTGCGGGTTTGGGGTTGACAAAATAAAAAAAAGTTGAAATAGTGGACAAAAATTAAAAATATGGAGAATCAAAAATGGATTCAGAAGAAAATAAAGACGATAATAAAGAAGATGATAAACAGAAAAAAAGTGAAACTAAGATAGAAAAGGTCGGCGGAATTAGAGGTTGGCTATTACGCAAAGCGAAGACTTTTATGTTTGATGCTAAAAACAATAAATTGGTTTTGCCGCAAGGGGTTACCTTAACCGTAGAAGAAAAGGCCGAATTAGAAGCAATGTTCGGTGAGATTATTGATCAAGCTAAAATAGTGGCACAGCATCGCGAGCAAATGATGAGTGCTCAACAACAGGTCGGTGTTAGATTCAAGGCAAATGTAGTTGAAGGTTATAACTTATTGGTTAACGGAACTTATCGTGAATTGACCGGAATTTTAGCACATAAAATTCATGACAATTTGCAAGGTATGTTGATGGTTAATAATCGTTTCCTGAGCGGCTTGTGGAAAGCTTTAAGTAAAAGTAATGATAATAATCAAAATATTGCCTCAATGTTTAAAAAAGGAAATGACGGCAGATAGTTTGGTTGATTTATCAATTATAAATTAAGAAACCCCCGAAAAACATTTTCGGGGGTTTTAAGTTATTTATTCCATAATTTCCGGTTTGGCGCGTTTGCGGGCCAAAGGATCTAAAATGCGTTTACGCAGGCGCAAAGATTTAGGAGTTACTTCTAACAACTCATCATCTTGAATATAAGATAAACCTTGTTCCAAGCTCATTTTGCGGGGCGGAATCAAATCAATCGCTTCATCTTTGCCGGCGGCGCGGATATTGGTTAATTGTTTGGCTTTGCAAGGATTAACCTCAATATCGTTGGGTTTGGTATGTTCGCCGATAATCATGCCGGTATAGACCGGAACACCTGGATCAATAAACATCGGGCCGCGTTCTTGCAATTTCCATAAAGAATAGGCAATAGCGGTGCCGGTTTCGGAGGAAATCAAAACTCCGGTGCGACGGCTTTCAATTTCGCCTTTATAAGGTTCATAACATTTGAACAAACGGTTCATAACGCCGGTGCCGCGAGTGTCGGTCAAAAATTCGGAGTGATAACCGATAAGTCCGCGTGAGGGAGCATTGAAAATAAGACGAGTTTTGTTGCCGACCTGCGAGGGTATCATTTCAACCAATTCGCCGCGGCGACGACCGAGTTTTTCAACTACCGCACCGGAAAATTCTTCATCAACATCAACGGTTACTTCTTCGACCGGTTCCAAAAGCTGACCATTTTCATCTTTTTTCATTAAAACACGGGGACGAGAAATTGATAATTCGAATCCTTCGCGGCGCATGGTTTCAATCAATACGCCGAGTTGTAATTCACCGCGTCCGGCAACTTCAAACGAATCGGAAGTGCTGGTGCGAGAAATTTTCAAAGCAATATTGCCCTCGGCCTCTTTGCACAATCTATCCCAAATTACGCGGGAAGTAACCTTGTCGCCCTCACGACCGGATAAAGGCGAATCATTGATGGAAAAAGTCATTGCCAAAGTGGGGGGATCAATCGGTTGGGCTTTAATGGCTTGAGTTACTTCAAAAGCACATAAGGTATCGGCAACCGTGCCTTTTACCACACCGGCAACCGCAACAATATCGCCGGCATGGGCGACATCTAAGGCCTCGCGATTTAAGCCGCGATAAGCCAAAATTTTACTGATACGGACGCGTTCAATTTCTTGAGAATCGCCGTTTAAGACTTTAACCGTATCATTGACATGCAAAGTGCCGGATTGAATTTTGCCGGTGAGCAGACGACCGATAAATTTGTCAGCTTCCAAAGTGGTGGCCAACATGGAAAAAGGTGCATCAGGTTGGCAATTAGGCTCGGGAACATAAGAACAAATCAATTCAAAAAGCGGAGTTAAATCTTTTTTCTCATCAGTTAACTCTTTAACCGCCCAACCATTACGTCCGGAAGCATACAAAACCGGAAAGTCAAGCTGTTTATCATTAGCGTCCAGGCTGACAAATAAGTCAAAAACCTCGTTTAAGACGTCATCACAACGGGCATCAGGTTTGTCGGCTTTGTTGATGACGACAATCGGGCATAAACCTAATTTGAGGGCTTTACCCAAGACAAATTTGGTTTGGGGCATAGGACCTTCGGAAGAGTCGACCAATAAAACAACACCATCAACCATTGATAAGATACGCTCAACCTCGCCGCCGAAATCAGCGTGACCGGGAGTGTCAACGATATTGATATGAGTGCCCTTCCAATTAACCGAAGTGCATTTGGAAAGAATGGTAATTCCTCTTTCGCGCTCGAGCTCGTTGCTGTCCATAACGCAGGTTTCAACCTGTTGATTTTCTCTAAATGTGCCACTTTGCTTCAAAAGTCCGTCAACGAGCGTGGTTTTGCCGTGGTCAACGTGGGCGATGATGGCAATATTTCTCATGTTCATTTTTAATTTTTCTCCTAAATGGTCGCCATGATTGCAAAACAACTCGCTTATGTACTAATTTAAGTACACCGCGCTCGCTGTTTTGCTTCCAGCGCAACCATTTATGAGAAAAAAAGAAGTGCTGGAAAGACGACAACTATCTGAAATTGGCTTGACAATACACTTTTCAATTTAAATTTCAATAGTTTTTTGAGAGGGCTGGCAACTTTAGCCGATGGTGCAAAGTTTGCCGCGCAAAGTATAGCCGATTTTTTCATAGCAGGCGTTAGAGGCAATATAGTCGGCATCGGTATAAAGCGTGGGAATATAACCATTTCTTTTAGCTTCCATTGTTACTTGATATACCAGATTTTCAGCATAATGTCGGCGACGATGTTCGGGCATGGTGAACACTAAATTGATTGAGGCCGTATCATCGATAGGAGCATATTTGCAAGAGGCAACATTGTTTCCGTTTTCATCCTGCCAGAAAAACATATTGCCGGAACTTATATTATCCTCAGCATCAATGCGGTAGCCTGCTTGATTTTTTTGATCTATGCCGATTTCTTGATGGAACATATCTAAAAATTTTACCAATTCTTCTAAGTCTTTCATTGCGCAACGATGCAGTTGGCCTTTTGCTATATTTTTAGGTTTGATCGGATTGAGGCAATCGTAGGCGAACATGTTGGTAATGATGGATAGTTTTGGGCTATCTTCTTCGGCTCTTTTGATGAAATATTCAGCGAGCTCATATTTAAGATTAAAGCGATGATTACCATCAAGCAGAGAATTATCTTTGACAATTTGATAAACATTTTCCATTTCAGCTTCGCTCAGGTCATCAGGAGTCCATATCCATACAGGATAAGGGGCACAGGTATAACAGATTATCATCCGTCGGTGATCGGTTAGCAGAAGTTCGGGATTGTTACCAATAATACGGCGCAGAATAGAAAACGTGTATTTGTCGTTTTCTAGTAATTTTTTATCACGGTCATCGGCGAAATTGTCTAATAAAAGTTCTTGGCGGATTTGCATTAGAGTTTTGCCGATACGGTTTTCGCCCGAGCCCTCGCCAAAGCCGCATTTATAACACTCAGGACAAGATTTGATCAAAATAGCGTCACCGGTTGATTTTAACATTTCACAAGCTGCGGGATTTTGGGCATATCTGGCGCGCAAGCCGGCTTCCATAACAGCAAATTTATTTTTATCAAAATCGGCACGGCGATTGATTTTGTATTCGGGAGTCTTGGTCAGTAATCGAGCGTCATCGGGATTTTTGAGGTTTATTATAGTAGTAAAACGCTCATCGGAAGCATAAAATTTCATGGCCTGATAATAATGCTCAACAGAAGGAAAAGTATAATCTTTTCCATCAACCGACATGGTAATCGGAAATGCGGATAAAGGAGATAAAAACCAATATTTTCCAACCGGAGTACAAAATCTAATTTCAGTCATCAGCTAATCTTTTTTTGAATTTTTTACGGCGGTAATTTTATATCAGGTGGTTAAAATTTCAATAGTTTTTGAGTAATAATATTACTTGTTTTAAGATAAAATTACGATAATTAGCAAAATTTTGCTTGACTATTAGGGGAAATGTATGTATTAAAAGGCAAAAGTTTTTTATGTGAGGAATAAGAAAATGGCTAAAAAATGTGAAATTTCAGGCACCGGCGTTATGAGCGGCAACAATGTCAGCCATGCTAACAATCGCACTCGTCGTCGTTTTTTGCCTAATTTGCAAGAGGTTTCTTTATTGAGTGATGTTTTGGGAAAAACATTTAAGCTCAAGATTTCAACCAGAACATTGCGCTCAATAGAGCATAACGGCGGTTTGGATGCTTATCTCGAGTCGACTTCGAATACTAAATTGTCGGCTGAGGCTATTGAAATTAAAAACGCTATCGCTAAAAAGAAATCCGCAAATTAATCAACAGTCTCCTATTGTTGTTGAAGCCCGTCTTTGTTGAAGACGGGTTTTTTTATCCCCATTATCCACAAGCAGGACAAATTAAGAAAGGCGAAAAAACTTTTATTTTAAGAGAGAGCGTTGTATTGATAGGAAATAATATGATTTGAGAGGATTTTTTTTATGTATGAGCCTAATGTAGAACAGTTGCCTAAGAATATTGAAGCCGAGCAAGCTTTGTTGGGTGCGTTGTTAGCAAATAATAAGTCTTTTGAAAAAGTATCGGAGTTTTTGAAAGCGGAACATTTTTCCGATCCAATTCATCGACAGATTTATGAAGTTATTACAAAATTAATAACTAAAGGTCATGTTGCCGATGTGATTACGTTGAAGAGTTATTTTGAGCAAAATCATGCTTTAGATGAAGTAGGCGGTTATAAATATCTTATTAAGTTGGCTGATTCGGCTACTCCTCTGACCAATGCTGAATATTATGCGCAGTTTATTTATGATAAGTATTTGCGGCGAGAATTGATAAATATCGGTTGCGATATTGCTACTTCGGCTGCTAAAGAAGATGTTGATTCCGAGGCAGAACAACAAATAGAGAATGCTGAAAAAAGATTGTTTGATTTGGCGGATCAAGGGGAAGCATCAAAAGGGTTTATTGATTTTTCGCAAGCACTTAATATTTCGATGGATAATATTCAAGCAGCAATACAGCGTGGAGGTAAAATTTCCGGACTTTCGACAGGGCTTGATGATTTAGATGCGCGAATCGGCGGGTTGAATGATTCGGATTTGTTGATTATTGCCGGGCGTCCCGGTATGGGCAAGACTGCATTGGGAACAAATATTGCTTATAATGTGGCTGAGTCAATGTTGAGGGATAAGACTATTGCACCGAATAAGCGTGGAGTGGCGTTTTTTTCTTTGGAAATGTCAGCAGACCAATTAGCTTCGCGTATTCTATCAACTGTAACACAGATAAGCGGAAAAAATATGCGTGTCGGTAAAGTTGATAATGCCGAATATGAACGTATTGCAGCAGGAGTAAGTGAAATTCAGGCGGCACCTCTTTATATTGACGATACGCCGGGGCTTAATATCAATGCCATCAGAACCAGAGCGCGAAGGCTGAGACGTAATAAAGGATTAGGGTTGATTGTTATCGATTATATTCAATTAATTACCGGTACGGGAAGTAAAAAAAGTGAAGGGAATCGTGTACAAGAAGTGTCGGAGATATCGCGAGGTTTGAAAATATTGGCTAAAGAGTTGCAAGTGCCGGTGATTGCTTTATCACAATTGAATCGTAGTGTGGAAAGTCGTGATGATAAAAAACCGCAAATGTCGGATTTGCGTGAGTCCGGATCTATTGAACAAGATGCTGATATAGTTATGTTTGTGTTTAGAGAGAATTATTATCTTCGTCAAAAAGAACCGGTGCGTAATGATACCGAAACAGCGGAGAAGTTTCAACAGAGGCATGATCACTGGGAGGAACGTTGTAAAGAGACCAATAATAAGGCTGAGGTGATTATCGGTAAAAATCGCCATGGAACTACCGGTTCGATAGAATTATATTGGAATGGAGAATATACCCACTTTAATAATTTGGCAAAAGCGGAAAATATACCGCAGCAAATAGGCGCATAAGATATGGAAAAAGATATAACTTGTGATTCGCCGGCGGAAAGATATGTGGCGGCACATAAAGTTGAGCCTAAATTCTGGAAGAAAAAACGACCGGAAAAATTTACTAAAACCGAGTGGGAATTGTTGTGTGACGGTTGCGGTAAGTGCTGTTTGAATAAATTGGAAATAAAAAATAAAATTTATTTTACATCAGCACGTTGTCGTTTCTTGAATCCGGAGAATTGCTTGTGTCGTATTTATGAGCACAGATTTGAAAAAGTCGCTGATTGTCGTGATATCACTTTACAAACTGTACTGTCTGAACCGGAAATTTTGCCGCAAACTTGTGCTTACAGGTTGATTGTGGCAGGAAAAGATTTGCCGGATTGGCACCCGTTGGTGTCAGGTGATGCCGAATCGGTACATAAAGAAGGAAAATCAGTTAAAGGACATCAAACAATCAACGAATCCGAGGTTAAAGATTATGAAGATTACATTGTTGAATGGCCGAACTTGTGATTATCAGGCTTATTGCGGGTTTTCATTAAAGGTAGTTAATTCGGACAGGGCTAAAAGATTATCTTTAAGAATTGATGAGAAGTTACATGTTCCGGTTTTGACTATTCCCAAGCGATGTGCACAGAAAAAAGTTAAAGAATTTTTAGATGCTAATCATGATTGGGTGGTTAATATGATGGCACGTTTGCCGGTTGCGGCAAAGTTTTCGCAAGGTGAAAAGGTGAGCTTTTTCGGTCATGATTATACAATAGAACATGATAAAACGAATCGGACTACCGAATTTTCGGGTAGTGTTTTAAGAGTTAGCGGTGGTGAAGAATTTTTGCATCGGCGTGTTAAGGATTATTTGAAAGAACAAACATTGAAAATATTAAGCGAAATGACAGTTAATAAAGCAGCCGAAATTGCAGGTAAAGTGAAAAGCGTTGCCATAAAGGATACACGTTCGCGGTGGGGAAGTTGCACAACTTCAGGTCATATAAATTATAATTGGCGAATTTGTATGGCGCCTAAAGAAGTTATAAATTATTTGGTTTGCCATGAAGTTGCACATTTGGTGCATCCCGATCATTCGGCAGATTTTTGGAATTGTGTAGAACAGATATGTCCTGATTATAAAGAAACTCGCCGTTGGTTGAAAAACCACGGCAAGTCGCTTTATAAGTATATTTGATAAAAGATTAGGCGTATTGGTTAATCCAATCGGTAATGGTTGATTTGCTGTTTAAGCCGACTTTAGTATCGACCAATTTGCCATCTTTGAATAACAACAAAGAGGGAATGCTGCGCAGACCATAGTTTGAAGGAGTGGCTGGAGATTCATCAACATTCATTTTGTAAATGTTGACTTTAGCAGACATTTCACTGGAAACTTCTTCCATAATCGGTAAAAGCTGGCGGCAAGGACCGCACCATTCTGCCCAAAAATCAACCAGAGCTAAACCTTTTGATTTTAAAACGGTATTTTCAAATTCGTTATCATTAATTGATTTCATGGCTATTCCTTTCATTAAATTGTTTGGTTGCACAATCAAATATAGACATTATTTTATCCAAATAAACAGTGTTGTCAAAAAAAATCTTTATATATCAAGATTAAACAGCTTTTTCTAAATTGTTTAGAATATATTGACTGATTTTTTGGGCATAAAATGACGGATCAGAAATGGTTTCACCTTCGGCAACCTTGGCTTGATCCAATAATATCTTAGAGGTTTCTTCAACCAAAGATTTATTTTGGTCATCCATTACCAATTCACTTAATTTGATAATCAAAGGATGATAAGGATTAAGCTCTAAGATACGAGTAGAAGCAAAAGCAGTGGGCTGTTGGTGGTTGCGCATCAATCTTTCAAGATGAAGGCTCATTTGTCCGTCGGCTACGGTTAAACTTGCCGGAGAAGCAGTTAATTTTTCGGAGGAAGTTACTTTGCCTAGTTCGTTTTTGAATAAATCACTCATAAAATCGATTAATTTTTTTAGGCTGCCTTCATCAGCTTTTTGTTCTTTACGTTCCCAATTCATATCCATATCGGCTTGAGTTATGTGTTTGATGGCAAATTCTTTGTAGTTAGGCAAAACTTGCGGCCAAAATTCATCAATAGGATCGTTAAGCAATAATACTTCAATTCCTTTTTGAGTAAAGGCCTCAAGTTGTGGCGAATTGCGTAAAACATTGATGTCATCACCGGTGATGTAGTAGATGGTTTTTTGGTCTTTGACAGCTCGGGAGATATACTCATCAAGTGTAGTTAAGCGGGTTTTGTCGTTAGTGCTGTAAAAATATGATATTGAAGCAAGGTCTTCACGATTGGTGAAGTCCTCATATATTCCCTCTTTGAGAACTATACCGAAGTTGTTCCAAAATTTGAGGTAATCATCGTAATTTTTAGAGCGTTTTTGCAATTCTTTCAGTAAGCGTTTGACGGTACCGCTTTTGATTTTTTCCAAAAGGGGCGAATATTGCAACATTTCGCGCGAGATATTGAGCGGTAAATCGGCGCTGTCGATTATGCCTTTTACAAAACGAAGATAGTTGGGCATGAGCGAATCGATTTTATCGGAAATAAATACCTTATTGATGTAAAGTTTTAAGGACTGTTTTTTATCCGGCTGGAATAAATCATAAGGTGCTTGAGAGGGAATATACAAAAGTCCGGTATATTCGATATTACCTTCGGCTTTAAAATGTAAGGTCAGCCATGGTTCATCAAAGTTGTGGGAGATGTGTTGATAAAAATCTTTATATTGGTCAGAAGTTATCTCAGATTTTGGTCTGGTCCACAAAGCAGAACCTTTATTTACGGTTTCTTCGCCGGCTTTGCCTAAATCCAAGATAATCGGATAAGCAATATGATCGGAATAAGTGCGGATAATTTGGCGCAAATAGATGGTATTGCAATAATCTTTGGCATCTTTTTTTAAGAACAATTTAATTGATGTGCCACAGTGGTCTCTTTGAGATTCGGTTATTTCGAATCCGTCAATTCCATTAGATGTCCATTGCCAAGCTTTGTCATCGTCGGCTTTGCGGGTGATGATTTCAACTTTATCGGCAACCATAAAGGCAGAATAGAAACCGACGCCGAATTGTCCGATTAATTCGCAAACGCTACCGTTATCTCCGGCATTTTTAACAAATTCGGCTGTTCCTGATTTGGCAATAGTGCCGAGGTGAGATATTAAGTCCTCTTTATTCATGCCGATACCGTTATCGGAAATAGTGAGAGAATTTTCTTTTTCATCAACTTTGATGGTAATTTTGAAATCGTGAGCATATTGAGATAGGTTAGGATTGGTTAAAGCCCAATATTTTAGCTTATCGCAAGCATCAGAAGCATTGGAAATAAGCTCGCGTAAAAATATTTGTTTTTCCGAATATAATGAATTAATAACAATATCAAGCATTTTACTGACGTCAGCCTGAAAGGCAATTTTATCACTCATTTTAGAACTCCTTAAATAAACTATTTGATATTAAAGTAGGTATTTTTTTTGCTTAATGCAAGTTTATGCTTGATTTATTTTCATTTAGGTAATAAATTCTAGTGTGATTTAACCTAACTTAATGGAGTTTGATATTATGGTATCTGTTGTTAATGATTCTTGCATTAAATGCAAAACTTGCACGGAAGTTTGTCCGGTTGATGCTTTTCACGAAGCTGAAGATATGTTGGTAATCGATCCTGATACTTGCATTGATTGCGGTGTTTGCATTTCGGAATGTCCTCAAGAAGCCATTACTCCTGAAGATGATGCTGAGGAGAAGTGGATTAAATATGCTCAGGAGAATGCTAAGAATCTTCCGGCAGCTTAATTTTTAAGCTATTCAAACTCCTCTATGGATAGGTTCGATAGAGGAGTTTTTTCGTTTTTGCGGAGTAAGACTATGATAAAAGAAAATAATACAGTTTATTATGATGTGGTTGGTGTGGGTAATGCGATTGTTGATGTGTTGGCAAAGGTCGGCGATTTGTTTTTGAGCGAACGCAATTTACCTAAAGGACAGATGAAATTGTTAGAGGCAGCTGATGCCGGACAGATTTATGCCGACATTGTGCCTGAACGTGAGGTTCCGGGAGGATCGGCAGCAAATACAGTGGCCGGGATAGCCTCGTTGGGCGGAGCTCCGGCATTTATAGGTAAGGTACATGATGATGAGTTAGGGCAAGAATTTACTCGCGATATCGGTTCGTCAGGAGTTGATTTTTTTACTCAGCCTTTGAAAGAAGGACCGATGACAGGACGTTCGATAGTATTGGTGACACCTGATACAATGCGTTCGATGTTTACTTATTTGGGTGCAAATAAACATTTGAGTGTTGATGATGTTGATGAAAATGTTATCAAAGCCAGTTTAATAACCTATATTGAAGGATATATTTTAGATTATCAGAGCGGTATGGAGATTGCACAAAAGGCGGCAAAAATCGCTCATGATGCTGAGCGTAAGGTGGCTTTTTCATTATCAGATGTTAATTGCCTTAAAGGTAAAGAAGATGTTATTCTTGATTTTATTAAAGAAAATGTAGATGTATTGTTTGCTAATGATGATGAGATTTGCACTTTGTTTAAGGGGCAAGATTTTTATGAATGTTTGGATTTGATTAAGCCTCATGTTGAGATAGGAGCAATCACTCGCGGAGCCAAAGGTTCGGTTGTGGTTAACGGACGTACAAAGATTTTTGTTGAGGCAGAGAAAGTGGAAAATGCCGTGGATACTACCGGAGCAGGAGATTTGTATGCAGCAGGTTTTCTTTATGGAATGACGCAAGGTCGTTCGTTGGGTACTTGTGCTATTATAGGCTCAATTGCGGCTGCAGAAGTGATTACGCACTATGGAGCCAGACCGGAAGTGTCATTAAGAGGATTGGTACGTAATAAACTGTTGTCTTATGGTATAAAACCATAATTATTTTGATATAAAAAGAGCCGCTTGATTAAGCGGCTCTTTTTGATTTATGGCGTGATTTACTTTTTCAATACGGCAACGCCGGGGAGTTCTTTGCCTTCCATCCATTCCAAGAAAGCACCACCGGCAGTTGAAATATAAGTAAATTTATTTTCAACTTTTGCGTTGGCCAAAGCTGATACGGTATCGCCGCCGCCGGCAACCGAAATAATTTTACCTTGTTCGGTCAGTTGAGCGGCATGTTGAGCTACTTCGTTGGTGGCGGTGTCAAACGGTTTCATCTCAAACACACCCAAAGGTCCGTTCCATACAAGAGTTTTACATTCATCTAACTCGGCTTTTATCGCCGCGATAGTTTTGGCACCGACATCAAGCATGCTCCAACCGTTATTGGGAATATTGTTGACGTCAACGGTTTCATGTTTGGCATTAGCTTTAAATTCTTCAGCGATTACGACGTCTTGAGGCAAAATGATTTTGCAGCCATTGTCTTTAGCAGCTTTCATAATCTGGGAAGCCGTGTCCAACATATCTTCTTGGACTAATGAATTTTTTTCGTTAACATTTTTTATTCCCGAGGCACTCATAAAAGTATGTGCCATACCACCGGAGATGACCAATTTGTCAACTTTTTTAATCAAATTATTGAGCAGATCCAATTTGGTTGAAACTTTGGAACCGCCGACAATTGCCATTAAAGGACGTTCGGGATTGTTCAATCCTTTAGTCAAAGCGTTGATTTCTTCTTCCATCAAACGACCGCAAGATGACGGGCGTAGTTTGGCTGCGGCTACCATCGAAGCATGTGCACGATGTGCGGTTGAAAAAGCATCGGAAACGTAAACATCAACATTTTTTACCAATTCTTGAGCAAAATTTTCATCACCTTTGCTTTCTTCTTTGTAGAAACGTAGATTTTCCAATAACAAAACTTCGTCAGATTTCATATGTTTGATGGCTTCTTCAACATGCGGACCAACGCAATCATCAACAAAAACAACCTTTTTGTTTAAGGCTTTTTCCAAATCTTTGACAATGTGCGTCAAAGAATTAGCCATATCGCCTTTGCCTTCGGGACGACCTAAGTGAGAGGTTACCACTACTTTGGCACCTTTGCTGATCAGTTCTTTAATTGTCGGGACAGTGCGGACGATACGTGCGGTGTTGGTAACTTGAAAATTTTCATTCATCGGCACATTCAAATCGGCACGTAACATAACAACTTTACCGTTTAAATCACCTAAATCATCAATAGTTCTGTATTCGCTCATTATATTATTCCTTTCAAAAAATTAAAGCTCCTGCTAAAATCAAGCAGGAGCTTTAAGTTTAACAATTTTAGCCGTTGACCTTAGCCATATGGGCAATCAAGTCCAATACTTTGCAAGAATAACCCCATTCGTTGTCATACCAGGAAACAACTTTTACAAAGGTCGGAGTTAATTGGATACCGGCTTTGGCGTCAAAGATTGAAGTGCGTGAATCACCCAAGAAATCAGATGATACAACCGCATCTTCGGTGTAACCTAAAATACCTTTTAATTCGCCTTCGGAAGCTTTCTTCATAGCAGCACAAATTTCATCATAAGCGGCAGGCTTTTCTAAGTTAGCAGTCAAGTCAACAACCGAAACATCCAAAGTGGGAACACGCATGGACATACCGGTTAATTTGCCGTTCAATGACGGAATAACTTTACCGACAGCTTTGGCGGCACCGGTTGATGACGGGATAATGTTGCCGGAAGCAGCACGTCCGCCGCGCCAATCTTTCATTGACGGACCGTCAACAGTCTTTTGAGTGGCAGTTGTGGAGTGAACGGTAGTCATTAAGCCTTCTTTGATTCCGAAAGCATCATTTAATACTTTGGCAATAGGAGCCAAGCAGTTGGTGGTGCAAGAAGCATTGGAAACAAATTGAGTTCCTTTTACATAAGAATCGGTATTAACACCACAAACAAACATCGGTGTATCGTCTTTGGACGGTGCCGACATAACAACGTATTTGGCACCGGCATCAATGTGAGCTTGGGCTTTTTCTTTGGTCAGGAACAATCCGGTTGATTCAACAACGTAATCAGCACCAATCTCGCCCCATTTCAAATCAGCAGGATTCTTTTCAGCAGTAACGCGAATAGCTTTGCCGTTAACTACCAATTTGCCGTCTTTTACCTCAATAGTGCCGTCAAATTGACCATGCATAGTGTCATATTTGAGCATATATGCCATATAATCAACATCAATAAGATCGTTGATTCCGACGATTTCAATATCATTTCTTTTTTGAGCAGCACGAAAAACTAAACGTCCGATGCGGCCAAATCCATTAATACCAACTTTAATTGTCATTGTTTTGTATTCCTTTCTAAAAAAACAATTGCTAATATTTTATCGACAGCTAATTTATCAATTGTATTAAAATATTTCAAGAGAGTTTTTCGGGTTATGCTATAAATTCAGGCTTCGAGATATTTGACGATTTCTTCGGTTATATGAGCGGCATCACCGTAGAGCATGTAAGTGTTCGGGGCAAAGAACAACGGATTTTCGACATTAGAATAGCCGTTTCCCAAACTGCGTTTTACAAAAAAGACGGTTTTAGCTTTTTCAACTTCAAGTATCGGCATACCGTAGATCGGCGAGTTGGGATTGGTTTTGGCTTGAGGATTGGTAATGTCATTAGCTCCGATTACATAAGCAACATCAGTTTCCTGAAATTCGTTGTTGATATCGTTTAATTCAAAAACATCAGCATAATCAACATTAGCTTCGGCAAGCAGGACGTTCATGTGTCCGGGCATACGTCCGGCAACCGGGTGAATAGCAAATTTGACTTCAGCTTGATATTTATTACGTAAAATGTCGGCCATATTTTTTAAGGCATGTTGGGCATGAGCAGCAGCCATACCGAAACCGGGGACGATGATAATTTTAGCAGCATTCTGCATTATGAAAGCTGCATCGGCAGGAGAGCCGATATTGGCAATTTTAGGGGAATTGTCAATTTCGGTTGTTGGAGAATTGCCGCCGCCAATTAAAATATTTAGCAAAGAGCGGTTTAGAGCTTTGGTCATGGTACGAGCTAAAAAAGTGCCGCCGGTGCCGACAATCGTGCCAATAACGATTAAAACCGGACTTTGTAATGATAATCCAACGGAAACTCCTGCCCAACCCGAACAAGCATTTAAAAAAGCTATGACAACAGGAATATCAGCTCCTCCGACAGGTAAAATTAACATGAATCCCAGTAACAGATTCATAAAAGCTAAAAAGTAAAAGGCTTCAGGATGGTTGCGTAAAACATAGCCAAGGGCAAAACCTAAGACACTTAATGATAGTATCAAATTTATGATATATTGTCCGGGAAAGCGAACGGATTTTGACCAGCGGGGAAAATTGAGTTTGGCAAAAGCCAGTATTGATCCGGAGAAGGTTATCCCTCCGATTATTAAACTTGTGATGTTGCTGATGTCATTTTTAGATTGGGAAATAACTTCGGATAAGGATATAAAAACGGCTGCTAAACCGCCTAAGCCGTTTAGAATGGCAATCATTTGCGGGAGTGCGGTTATTTTAACCTTGAGTGCTATATAAATGCCGAAAATTCCGCCCAGAAATATTACTATTATGGGAGTTATATAATCGGACAAATGCAATGAAATCAGGGCGGCGGCAATGGCCCAAAACATTCCGGCAATACCGATAAGGTTGCCTAAACGGGCAGTTTTGGGAGTTGATAACATTTTAATGGCTAAAATCATGAGTGTGTTAGCGGTAAGATATGAAATGTTGATGAATAAATTTATCATTTGTGTTTTCCAGTTTTAAACATTTCCAACATTCTTTGCGATACGGCGAATCCGCCAAAAATGTTTATGGCGGCAAAAAAACAAGCCAGATAGGAAAAAAATGAGTCTAAAAAGCCGAAATCACTTTTTAAGGTGATTAAAGCGCCTAAAATGACAATGCCGGAGATAGCGTTTGATACGCTCATTAAAGGAGAATGCAGAGCCGGAGTTATTTCACGGATAGTAAAATAACCAACAAAGCAAGCCAGCATAAAAATATTGAGCAAATACCAGATATCCATTTTATCCTCTTATAATTATTGATTGAATGATTTCATCATTAGAATTCAGTTTGATTTGTCGGTTTTCAGGATTGAAAATATACATTAAAAAATTATAAAAATTATTAGCCAGTAATGTGCTGGCGGCATGGGGAATTTCTCGGGCTAAAGCACTATCGCCGTAAATTATGCAGTTTTGACAGCGAGTTATTTTTTGATCGGCAGAATTTTCAATATTACCGCCTTGGGCTGTAGCCAAATCGATTAAAATACAGTGATCGGGTAAAGTTTCAAGGATATCGGAAGTAATGATTTTTGGAGCGGCAGAGTGAGCCGGTGTTACGGCAGTTATAATGACATTAACTTCGTTTAATACCGAGTGAAAATCATTGATAAATTTGGCGCCGACCGATTCAGCCTGCTCTTTGACTTCTTGATTGATATCATAGGCATATACTTTAGCGCCGAGCCTTTTGGCGGTGGCAATGGCTTGTAATCCGGCGACACCGACACCGATTATCAGAATTTTTGCGGGTGCTAAAGTTCCGGCAGAAGTAATCATTAAAGGTAAGGTTGAAGGAAAAAATTGAGCGGCCTTGAATATAGCTTGGTAACCTGAGAGATTATTTTGTGAAGACAGAATATCAAAACTTTGGGCTTTAGAAAGGCGCGGAATTTGATTTAAGGCTAAACATTTTATGTTGCGGGAGGTAAGCGAAGGTAAGATTTTTTTTAAGGAATCATTTGATAAATTGCCGATAATAAGGCTGTTATTTTTAAGCAATTTAGCAAACTTGCTGTCAGGAGTATTGATAGTCAGCCAAATATCACATTTTTTCAAGACTTCTTCAGAAGAAGCCAGGATTTCTACTCCGACAGACGCATATTCAGAATTACGAAAACATGATTTTAGGCCGGCATTTTGTTCCATTTTAATGGAAAACCCGGCTGTTATCAGTTTTTCTGCCGTTTGCGGGGTTAGGCAAGTTCGGGTTTCATGAAGGGATGTTTCTTTGATAATTCCGATAATCATTTTTTGCTCTTTCGTTAACTATTAAAAAACTAAGGGAGTATATAATCATTCAAAATTGATAAACAATAGAGGCAAAAATGGTCAGACTGAGTAAATTATTCGGCATTTTTTGTAAAATAGGCATATTGATGTTTGGAGGCGGTGCGGCAATGTTGCCTATTCTTAAAGCGGAAATTGTCGATAAACGGCGTTATGTTTCAGCGGAAGAATTGATTGATTTGTATTCAATAAGCCAATGCACTCCGGGGATTATTGCGGTTAATATTGCAACGTTTATCGGCTATAAATTGAGAGGATTAGTCGGTGCAGCAGTGGCGACATTAGGGGTAATTTTGCCGGCAATTTTGATAATTACAGCAATAGCATCTGTTTTAACACATTTTATGGATAATCGCTATGTTATATATGCTTTTAAGGGTATCAGAATAGCAGTGGTTGCTTTGATTTTTAATGTGGTAATTGATTTAGCTCGCAGTAATCTTAAGAATTGGGGCAAAGTGATAGTATTTGCAGTGGCATTTGTGACAATGTTGTTTTTGAATTTATCACCGGCATTATTGGTGGTGATTATGGGATGCGGTGCGATAGTTTTGGGTGAGTATAAGCGGAGGAAGGCTGCGAAATGATTTATTTTTGGCTTTTTTTAGAGTTTTTTAAGATAGGATTATTTGCTATCGGTGGCGGATTGGTTACAATTCCTTTTTTGTTTGCGTTGAGCGAAAAATATGATTGGTTCAGCAGATTGGAGCTGACTAATATGATTGCGGTGGCAGAAAGCACACCGGGACCGATTGGAGTTAATATGGCAACTTATGCCGGTTTTAATACCGGCGGGATTTTCGGAGCGGTTTTGGCGACTTTGACATTAGTGTTACCATCGTTTGTTATAATTATCATGGTGGCTAAGTTGATGGATAGATACAGTTGTAATATGAGGGTTCAAGAGTTTTTGAGCGGAGTGCGTCCGGCAGTAATTGCTTTGATATTGTGGGCAGGAGTACCTTTAGCACAAATAGCTTTAACTGATGAAATGAGTATAGTGATATTTGTTGCTTTGTTGGCGGCTATGCGCTTATGGAAGAAAAGTCCGGTATTTTATATAGGGGTGGCGGCAATAATCGGAATAATTTTGCAGCTTTAGGCAAAAAATACTTGCAAAATGAAAATAATAAGTTTAATAAGAAGCCAGACCATACGGAGAGATGGCAGAGTGGTCGAATGCGGTTGACTCGAAATCAATTGTGCTCCTAACCGGGGTACCTAGGGTTCGAATCCCTATCTCTCCGCCATTTACTATAAACCCCGCTTTGTGCGGGGTTTTTATGACGGATATTATTCCTTGCAATTTTTACATATTTTTAGTATAATTTAGGTAAATTATATTCAAGGAGGAATAATGGAAGAGATTAATACCGAGCAAATTTTTAAGCAAATAAAAAAGCAAAACGGAGAAGATGTTGCTCATGCTTTGTTTGAGGGGGTATTGTTGGATATTCCCAATATTAAGCATATTTTAGAATTTGCCGGAAGAGATCGTAAAAAAGTAGAAGCTTTGTTTCCTGTTATAAGAGAAATTTATAAAGAAAAAATTGATTCTGAATATCAAACAGATAAAAATCCTTTAGAGCTATTGAGTGAAAAAGGATATGATGCTTTTGTCGTAACTAATGAAGCAGAAAAAAATTCAATCAGAAAATATTATCGTCCAGGCGAAGAAATATGCACTTTTCGTGATCCGGTGAGGCATAAAAATTATTATATGATTCACGCAGTTAAGCGCGGGGCTGATAAAATTAAGCCATCTGATAATCCGGAGCGTGATGATGAATACGGAACTTCGGTGATATCAATTCAAATTGCTAAAACAGGCGGGTTTATATCGATAAAAAATCGTTATAATCATACGGTGAATAATCCGGACGCTACTTTTAATAACAATCCTGATAATATTATTCGAGGGTTGACAAATTCGTTGAAGGATTATTTTAATGTTGATTTTAATGTTTCTAATTCAGTATTGCCGGATAATTTTCGTATGGTCAATGATCAGTTGGTGTATTTTGATCATGAAATTAATAATACTTATTTCGGGCCGAATTATTATTTTTCGGGTAGCACAATTACTAAACTGAAAACAAGTTATGAAAGAATGTTGGATTATTTTGTATTAGATGAGAGAACCGGTGAAGTAAAAGATATAGCAGGAACAAGAGATTCGGCTTGCCATATATTGCAAGAGAAGTTTCGGAATAAAAAAATAAGCATTCAACAACATCCGGATAATAAGCATGAAAGAAGAATTTATGCTGATGGGGTTTATGTTTTAAGTGTGGAAAACGGTGCAATAACGGAATTAGATTTGTCCGGGGTAAAAAATACCGGTGAAAAATTTTTAATATATAATAAAAAGCTTAGAAAACTTTATGCTCCTGATTTAGAAGTTGCGAATAATTATTTTTTATCAAACAATGAACAATTGACACAAGTTGATTTTCCGAAATTACGAGTTGCAGGGCATTGGTTCTTAAGAAAAAATCGTTTGATATCAAGCTTCAATGCCCCGTATTTGGAATCAGTACACAGTTGTTTTTTAGAGGAAAATCTAGGGTTGGAAAAATTATATTTACCATCGTTAAGAGAGCTTGGTGATTATAGTTTGAAGCAAAATGTTGTTTTATCCAGGTTTTTCGCACCTAAATTAGAAATATTCGGTCCGGTGTCTTTAATAAGTAATGAGAGGTTAACAGAACTTAGTTTGCCCTGTTTGCGCGAAATGGGCAGCGGATCTTTAAGTAATAATAGAAGTTTGAGATATTTTAATGCTCCAAATTTAGAAAAAATCGGTGATCATGTGATGGTGAGTAATTTGGCTTTAACCGAATTGAATCTGCCGGAATTATTAGAAGTAGGTGAGAATTTTTTGGAGGATAATAAAGTATTAGAAAGATTTTATGCGCCAAAATTACAAACAACGTGGTATCGTTTTTTAGCCAGTAATACAGAATTAACCGAGTTTGTTGTGGCGAGTGATAATGTTATACATAAAGATAACAAACGATTACGTAGAGTTTTGGCATGGAATAAGTTTAAAAAGGAAATGAGCAATATGAAAAGTTGGTTTGGCAGACAAAGAGCATAAATGAAGAGTTGTAAAAAATTTTTATATTTGAATAGCATAAAAATAAAATAGATGTAGGGTTGAATTTTTTTGCTTGCCAGAGACATAAAAGTTTTTTACTCTTTTAGCAAAGTTGTATTTAAGTAAAAGCATAGTTAAAAAGCAAATGAAAGTGCAAGGGTATGTATACATACGCATCGTCTTATATAAGCGGATTTGAAAAGGTTGTTGAAGCAATATTAAAAAGTCAGATTAAAGACGTTGTTATTGTTAAACATTTGGACGGGTTGGTTGTTTATAAGACAAAACTTGAATTTTCTCGGTTGCAGATGTCATGTTTTAACAATACTTATCAAGTTTTAGCAATGTCGCCGACGGATATGAAACTTGCTTATGATGATGCTTTAAGGAAGTTTGCGAGTAAAATAGAATTAAATTTAACCGGAATTGCTGATAATGTTAATTTTGCAAAATATAAGTTTTTTAAGATTTTGCCATTTGACGGTAATACGCCGACAGCTATAAATTTTGATATTGTTAAAAATTTGGAAAATCAGATTAAGCAAGGCCTAAATTTGAAAGTCGAATTTAAGAGACATGATTTAGACGTGGTGTTGTTAAGACGGCGAGAAGGTTGGTTGTTTGTGTTGTTTAAATTGACGTATAACCGGATAACCGAAAAAAAATTGGATAAAGGGGCACTACGTCCGGAATTGTGCAATATTATGGCTTGGATTGCCGATTTAAGGTCAACGGATATAATTATAGATCCTTTTTGCGGATATGGGTCAATTCCTAAAGAGATAGTCAAACATTTTGATTATAATATGATGTTTGCCAGTGATACTGATGCCGGTTTGATAGAAAAACTGAAAAACGAATTCAAAAAAAACAAGAAAAATCTTTTTATTAAGCAAAGAGATGCTTTGAATTTAGAGTATTTCGAAACAGGATTTTTTGATAGAATTGTCACTGATCCGCCTTGGAATATGTATAATTCTCAAGACGGCGATTTTTCGATTTTTTATGATAAAATGCTGACAGAGTTTCAAAGGATATTAAAACCCGGAGGAATCGGGGTGATATTGATGGGAAATGTAAAAGATTTTGAAAAAGCATTGGCGGAAAAGAAATTTGAATTAACGGAAAAATATCATATTTTGGTTAACGGGAAAAAAGCCAATATTTATAAGATTGTGAGAATTTAAGTCGGTGTTGCGATAATGGTTGTTATCTGCATATCAAGTTGATATAGTTTCAAAAGGAGAAAATTATGGACAAGGTTTTCAGACATTCGGCAAAAGCGATTATTATCAATGATGGTAAGTTGATGGTGGAAAGTGTTGATTATGGGCGCGGACGTTATAGTAAATTGCCGGGCGGGGGACGAGAATGGGGTGAAACCATGGAGGAGACAGTTATTCGAGAGTGTAAAGAAGAGCTTAATTTGGAGGTTAAGCCGGTGCGATTGGTTTTGGCGCGGGATTATATTGCCAAAAATCATGATCAACCATATGATTTAGATTGTTTTCATTTATCAGAGTTGATGTTTGAATGTGAGGTTGAGGATTTTTCAACTTTGGGAAACGGAGGGCAGCCGGATAGCAACGGACAGAAAATAAATTGGGTGGAATTGGATAAATTGGCGGATTCCGATTTTTATCCGAAAGCAATCATTCCTTATTTGCAAAATCTGAAAGAGATTAAAGAAACTGTTGTTTTGGGTGATGTGAATTAAGCAAAACTAGTCAAACTTGTTTCTCACAACTGTTTTATTTCAACCGACAAAAAAACCGGCACAAGGCCGATTTTTTTTATTGGTGGGTATGACAAGACTACTTCGCTGTCGCTTCGTTCACTGCGACAATCGGCTTTAAGCCGACCGGCGTACTCTCGTCCGCCTTTGTCTTGTAGTCAAACTTGTTGCTCACAAGTTCGAGCTGTTTTATTCAACCAACAAAAAAACCGGCACAAGGCCGATTTTTTTATTGGTGGGTATGACAAGACTCGAACTTGTGACCTCTACGATGTCAACGTAGCGCTCTAACCACCTGAGCTACACACCCGAGATATGTTCTTCTTGATAATATATATTAAAATTAATTGCAAGAGTTTTTTGCGTTAGTGAATATTTAAGTATTGCCAGATATAATATTGCCGATTGTTTCTTAGGAGCTTGGATTGATGAACGACGAAAAAATAGATTTCAAGGTTAATTACAGTTTGTTGAAAATATTGGATGAATTTAATATCAAAAATGCCAAATATCCGATTGTGCTGTCATCTCCGCATGCCGGTGAGATTTTTCCCAGAGAATTTTTGAATAATGTTGCTTTATCGGAAAAAGAATTGCGCTCTTCAGAAGATTGTTACGTTACCGAGCTGGTGCAGCAAGCATCAAATGCCGGAATGCCGTTGATAAGTATGAATATATCTCGTACTTTTATTGATGTGAATCGTGATAAAATCGAACTCGATGATTCGATGTTTTATAATGCTCCGAAAAGAAATGATGTAAATTCAAGGCGTTGCCGAGTCGGGTTAGGAGTATTGCATCGCGTGGTTTATCCGAATAAAAATATCTATAAAGGATTGCTTAATTATAATGAGGCACAAGAACGAATTAAGATGGTTTATGATGTTTATCATAAAAAACTGACTAAATTAGTTGAGCAATGTGTTAAGAATTTCGGTTGTTGCTATATCGTTGATTGCCACTCCATGCCGTCAATGATTTGCAATATTATGAATGAAAGCAAACAACTGGATTTTTGTATTTGTAATTTGTTTGATGAGAGTTGTCCGGAGGAAGTTTCGGCTTTTGTGAAAGGACAATTAGAGGGAAAAGGTTACAGAGTTGAATGTAATAAACCTTATTCAGGGGCTTATATAACATTTAATTATTGCCAGCCGAGACGCAAAATTTATACCTTGCAATTGGAAGTTAATCGAAAGTTGTATATGAATGAGAAAAATTACAATAAAACTACGCAATTTCAAAAGGTTGCTGATAATATGAGTGAAGCAATCATAAATTTAGGAAATTTTTTGCTGGATTTTAATAAATAAATATGTTATAAGACGCTTGTTTTTTTAACGACTCGTTAATAAATTGCTTGTCGGGTCGTGTTTTTGCTCGGTTGTCGGGGCAAGAACAAGTGTTTAACTTAACCTTAAATTCGGATGGTATATCCGCTTGGTGCCGTTAAGCAAGTTGAAATTGGCATATTTGTTGCATAAGGGATACTTGTGGCAGATTTAGGGGAACAGAGGGATGCGACTTTTCGTATCAAATTTTTTAATGTTTTTGTTATTGTTGCTGATGTTTAGTCAGCCGGTGGAGGCTTCGGATTATCCTCATTATGTTAGTGATAGAGAAGTTTGTTCGGTTGCAGCTCGGCGGTATGAAGACAAATTCCAAATTAAAAAACATCTGCTTAATACTATTACCAATGTCGAAACAGGACGTTGGGATGAGGCTACAAAAAAGAAAACAGCCTGGCCTTGGACAGTTAATGCTCAAGGTAAGGGGTATTTCTTTGAAAGTAAGCGTGAGGCTATTGCAGCCGTTAAACGTTTTCAGGCCGAAGGAATCAAAAGTATTGACGTAGGATGTATGCAAATTAATTTGGTGTATCATCCTGATGCTTTTAAGAATCTGGAAGATGCGTTTAACCCGTATAAAAATATGGAATACGGTGCTAAATTTGTGAAAAAACTTTATGTGCAGAAAGGGCGTGATTGGAATAAAGCCGCAGCGGCTTATCATTCCAGTTTGCCCGAAAAAGCAAATATTTATGCTCAAAAATTATCGGAAGTTTATCGCGGGATACTTAAAGTCGGTATGAAAGCGAAAACTGTTGATAAACGTGTAAAGAGCAGAAAAAAACTTGAAAAACCCATTCGTTTTGCTAAAAATAAAGACAATTTGAGATCTAAGCTGTCCGTTTCGGCAAATGCTTGGCGTGAAGCTAAATTAGCAGAATATCATTTGCGTAAAGCGGAGAAGCTGTAATTTGTTTTTTAGTGAATGGATAACTCTATGCTGGACACAGGTTTGTACTGGCGGCCGTTGGGCGGCAATAATATTGATCAGATAAGCGGTCACTGTTATCAGTATACCTGTGTCGAGCGCAGAGAAAATCAGACAATTAAAACTTCATTATTGATAGATGTGGGAAAATTTGATAATTATCAGGCGTTAGGTGTTGATAATGCGGTGGCAGCCGTGCCTGATATTACGGCTTTGTTGAAAGATAAAGATAACGGACTTAAAGCAATTTTTTTGACTCATTCGCATCCCGATCATTTAAATGGATTAGTGCATTATTTGCGAGCAGGATATAAGTTACCTTCTCTTTATGGCGGGCGATATACGCAAATAGTTTTGGAAGACTTATATGACTTTTATAAAATTCCTCAGAAACAAAGGCCTCGCTTTATTGTTATTAAAGATGGAGATGTAAAACGTTTCGGACGTTTGAGAGTCGAGGTTTTGAGTGCTTCTCATACTTGTTTTGACGCTTACGGGTTTTTGCTTAGTTTTAATAAAGTTACGGTTTATCACAGCGGTGATATGAAACTGGATAATTCAACGTTTTTTAAGAAACCGACTAATGTAAAGCGATTGAAACAAGTTGCAAAAAAAATTAATTATGTGGTGGGGGATTTTTGTGAGATAGATCACGAAGGAATCGCTTATCGGGAAAGCGATGTTTATAAAAAGTTTATCAATTTAATACGGCGTTTCCGTAAGAAAAAAATTTATATGACGGTTTATCCTACCCATGTAGAGATGTATATAGTGGCATTTTTGGCAGCATTAAAATTGGGATTTAATGTGGCTTTTCATGGTGATGAGGATTTTTATGATTATATGAAAGTATTGCATAAATATGGGATTAGTTTTGAGAATCTGGCTAAGAATCGTATTAAAGTTTTTGAAAAAATACCTGATGATTTGAGCTTGTTAGGTAATAAGTTTGCAATAATCGGAACCTATCGCAAGTTGGATGATAAATATTGGATTAATTCAAAAGATGTATTAATGTTTGTTACGGCCAGATTACGTTATGCAGCTTTGAAAAAACAGGCAGAAAACAGAGGAATTAAAACTGTATCGGTGGTTGATGAGCCGTTGTTACGCGGATCAGGGCATGCTTTTATGGGGGATTGGCAGATATTAAAACAAATTATGAATAAGGCAGTTTATATTCCTACCCATTGCCCGGATTTTGTATTGGAAGAGTTTTATGAAGTGGGACAATTGGCCGGTTTTAATCTGATAAATCCGTTACCGCACAATAATATGCTGTATAAGTTTGGAAAAGATGAATATAAATTGGTTGAAAAAAAGTCTGCAGTTTGGTTGGTTTCGCAGAAAGACGGAAATATGGTTAAGACTTTACAATGTCCGACGGCCGGACATGGCAGTATCCGAAATACTTACAGCAAAAGAAGAACCCTACAGAAATTTAAGATTATCGAATATAAAATGGAGAAAAAACGTGGTGTTTGATAAATTGGAAAAGAAATTTTTACTTCGTTCTTATGAAGGTGATCAAAATAATAATTTAAGGTTGGTAACTTTAATGAATATTTTGCAGGATGCGGCAACTACCGATGCTGAAAGGCGAGGTTTCGGTATGGATTTTTGCATTAAAAATAATATGACTTGGGTGGGTAATGATTATGTAATAGAAATAAATCGTTTACCTAAAGTCGGGGAAGAAATAACGATTAAGACTTGGCCATCATTGGCAGGAAAATTTGCCGCACGACGTGATTTTGCCATTTATGATGAGAATGGGGAATTGATTATTAAATCGGCGAGCAGGTGGTTACTGATTAATTTGGATAAGAAAAGGCCTTTATCTATTCCGGATACATTACAAGGTTATACGGCTATTGATGAACAAATATTAGAAACGGATTTTGCTAAGATTGCAGAGCCTGTTGATAATTTGGAATATTATCAATATAAGGTGCGTTATGATGATATTGATATCAATCATCATATTAATAATGCTGTTTATGTTTTGTGGGCGGGTGAGGCTGTTAATAATGTTTGGCATAAGACGCATACCCCGGTCAGAATCGAGATAAATTTTAAGAAGGAAGGTTTTATCGGGGAAGAAATCGAAGTAGTTACGGCAATGGAAGAGATGAAATCAATACATAGTATAAGAGCCAAGGGGGATAGTGCCAGAGAATTGGCTCGTGCTGCTATAATATGGAAAGTGCTATGATTGTTGATAGCTGGGATTATTTACTGAATAAAACGGTTAAGATATGTCAGCCGAAAGGGTTGTATCATGCTTCGACCGATGCAGTGTGGCTGGCGGCGGCAGTAAATAAAGTTAAGATGGGTGATGCAGTATTGGATGTCGGTTCGGGAACCGGTGCAGTGGCTTTGTGTTTGGCTGAAAGATTTAAAGATAAGAATCTGGGTATTGAAGGGGTTGAGTGGCAGGAGAAATTGGTTGAAGCAGCCAATCTAAGTGCGGCGGCAAACGGGTTTGATAATGTTAAGTTTACGGAAATTGATATATTGAATAAACGATATAAGCCGTGTAGTTTTAATCACGTTATTTCGAATCCTCCTTATTCAACCGCTGATATGCCATCGCCCAATGACAGCAAGGCAAAGGCACATAATTTTGATAAAACATCATTTGATAAATGGATTGATTTTTGCGTAAAATCATTAAAACCGCAAGGGAAGTTTTACATGATTAATCGTGCGGAAATGTTGGAATATATTTTGGCTGATATATGCGGTAGGTTAGGGGGAATAGAAGTATTTCCGATTTTTTCCAAGCCGAATGATGTTAAAGCTAAAAGAGTTATTGTAAGAGCACAAAAAGATTCCAAAACACCATTGATAATTTATGCACCGATATATGTTCATAACGCAGACGGAACTCATAGTGAAACGGCAGAGAAAGTGCTACGTGGCGGTGAGGCTTTTTAAGATTTAGTTATCAATGTTGATTTTAGATTCAACTATGTAGAGAGGACGTTTTTTTACTTCGATAAAAACTTTAGCTAAATATTCACCGATGATTCCCAGAGAAATCATCTGCACACCACTGAAAATGGTAATTATTGTTACCAGTGATGCCCAACCGACAATAGTTCCCTTAGCGGACCAGTTGTAAATTACATAACACAAGAATATGAAGCTCATAAAACAGATTAAGAAACCGCTGAAAGTTACCAGACGCAGAGGAACAATTGAAAAATTGGATATACCGTTCCAAGCTAAAGCTATCATTTTGGGAAGAGGGTATTTGCTTTCTCCGGCTTGACGTTTGGTGCGGTCGTAATAAACTTGAGCCGACTTAAAACCAACTAAAGGAATTATGGCACGCAAAAATAAATTTCGTTCAGGAAATTGTTTAAGCGTTTCGACTGCGCGTTTGGTCATCATGCGAAAGTCGGCATGATTATATACGATATTTACGCCTAAAAATTTGAGTAAGCGGTAATAACAAACAGCAGTGGTTCGTTTGAACCAACTGTCAGTATCTCGCGAATCGCGGACACCATAAACAATGTCGCATCCTTCGTTGATTTTATTAAGCATTTCACAAATGCAATCGGGGTTATCTTGCAAGTCAGCATCAATAGTGACATAGATATCGGCGGAAATTTCATTCATTCCCGCAAGGATTGCTCCCTGATGGCCAAAGTTGCGAGATAAATTAATGCAGCAAAAATGTTTATTTTCTGAGCAGATGTCGGTAATTATTTTTAAGCTCTTGTCTTTAGATCCGTCGTTAACAAAACAAATCCGGCTGGAAGGGGATATTTGTTTGGCATTTATCAGTTTATTTAACAACTTATCTATGGTTTTGATAGTTTTAGGTAAAATTTCTTGTTCGTTATAACAGGGAAGTATGATGGCAAGTTTTTGCATGTATTTCTCCTTAAAACTACCCAAACAAATTGTTTGCGTTTTATTTTTTATTGTTGCTAATAAACCAGTATATTATTATTATATAATAAGTTTTTATAAGAATACAAAGTTTTTTATCATGTTGACAACTGCAAATCCTAAAGTATCTGTTTTAGTTCCGGTTTATAACGGCGAAAAGTTTATAAAAGAAACTATTGCCGCGGTTTTAGCGCAAACTTATGATGATTTTGAATTGATATTGTTTGATGACGGCTCAACAGATGAAACGAGGAAAGTAATAGAAACGTTTGATGATAAGCGTATAATATATGTTTGTAATAAAAAAAATTCGGGTATATCAACGGCTCGTAATAAGTTGATAAATATGGCGAAAGGCGAGTATATAGCGGTGTTGGATCATGATGATATTTGCAAGCCGGATCGATTGAAAGTACAAGTTAATTTTTTGGATAAGCATCAAGATATAGCCATGGTGGGGAGCTGGTTTGAATTGATATGCCCACAAGGCGCTCCAATATGGCGTAGATTAATAACTAATTTGGGCTGGGTATGGTGTCATCCACTGAGACCAGATTGGAACGATTTATGGAAGGGTAATGTGTTAATGCACCCTACCATTATGTATCGCCGTGAAGTGTTTAATGATTTGAATATAAAATATCGTGAAGAATATTCTCCGGCAGAGGATTATGATTTTGTGAGACAAGCCATGGAAAAAAATTTAACTTTAGCCAACATTCCGCAAATATTGGTTCAATATAGTTTGCATGGGGATAATTGGTCTTTATTGAAAAAGCAAGAAATGATGGCGGCTGATAGAAAAATTAAACAAGAGCTGGCTGATAAGTTTGGTAAAAAAGTAAAATTTTTTTATCCGTATTGGGCGGTTATAGCGGAAAAATTAAGACTTAAATTTATGATAAAGGAGCAATTTGATGTTTGAACGTCCTTGGTTGCAAGATAATATATGGTCTAATTTTTTAAAATTTAATTATACTTATATATCGACTCGTCAATGGCCGCTTTGTTTGGGAATTATTGCTCTTGTATTGGCCGTTAGTATGTTTTTTTTACGCAAGTTTTTGAGAGATAAAAAATTATATGAAGGCTTTTTTAGTGATAAGGTATATGTTTTTGATTATAAGAAAGCATCTGATTGGATCGCATTGCTTGCGGTAATAGCCGGTATTGTGTTCACGGAAGTTTATATTTTAAGTTTAGATAATTCTTTATTTGAAAATTATGATTTGATGGCGATAAATACTACTCGTACAATGAGATACGGTTTAGTTGCAAGTTTTGATTATATACGTGTCATACCTTTGGGGTCTTGGTATTTATCAAGTTTGTATGCAATTACGCAGAATATTATTATAATAAAAATATTTGTATTGTTTCAAACGATGTTGGCGGCATGGGCATTATCAGCATTTTTTAATTATATTCCGGTGGCAAGAAAATTATGGATGATTGCAATTTTATTGGTAATGCCAACCTTATTGCAGACGGCGAATATAATTTTTCCCGAAAGAGACATGATAATTGCTTTAATGTTGGGATTAATTTTTGCACGTAAATATTGCAAAACTCACCAAATTAAATGGGCAGCTGCTTTTCTATTGTTTGCTAATATTGCCTTTTATACGAAGGAAACCTGTATAATTTTCTATTTCGGTATAGTGCTGACTTCATTGTTTTATAATATTGTAAACCAAAAAATTGTTATGAGAAGTTTCTTGAAGCCTTGGAAAATTATCCAAATAATGCCTTTGGAATTTTTGTTAGGGTTAAGTTTGTTGGGGTATACTATAATATTTTCTGCGATGCAGAATGGTACAAATTTTTATCTTTCGGCAAATACACAAACCTTAATGCAACAGTTGAAAACTTATCATTTGGAGTTGATTTTAATGGGGTTGGCTGTGGGAATAGCCATTTACCGATTGGTAAAATTTTATAACGAAAAAAATAATCCAATGTTTCGTTCAGGATTGTTAGTTGGTGCGGTTTGTACGGCGATAATGGTGGTTGCTGTTTTTAAGTTATCGCCTTCAACACCGCATTTGGCCGGAAAAAGTTATTATATGCTTACTTCTACAATATTTGTTTTAGCGTATATTTTTGAGCATTTGAATAACAAGAAATTGTGGGGAATTTTGTGTGTATTGTTATTACTTTACAGCATTCCGGCAGATATAGCATTTCATAAACAGAACAAAGGTGTATATTATCGTGAGGTTGCTGAATATATGGCAGAACATACCAGCCCGAAGACAGTTAATCCAATTTTTATTTTAGAAGGTCCTTATGTTACAAAAACATTATGGCAGTGGATTGTCGAAACATGGTCAACCGCTTATCGGTATTATTTTAACGACAGAGTGTTTGTGATAAAATCTGATGTGCATTATTTGGATCGCAGCATCGTGCAAAAATTACGACTATTTAATAATATTCCGCTTATTTATTTTCCTTTAGTTCCTCAAGCCCTGCCGGTAAAAGGAGATTGGCTGATTATTAATAAGGAAAACCAAACGACAAAAGCGGTTAATATGCGGAAAGAATATAAAGATAAATTGGTTTATGAAAATGCTTTGTTTGAAGTATATGAGCCGAAGTAAAAAGTTACTGATTATTTTATCTCGTATCCGTTATCGCTATCAATAGCGGAATTAGCCATTGCAAAATCATTTGAATTAGTAGAATGGATAATATAAAGCGGTTCTCCGGCAGAAACAGAATCTCCTACTTTTTTGAGCAAATCAAATCCTGCCCCCGGATATTGACCGGCGCCGGCAAGAATTCCTAAATGAGTGATACGTTGATTATTTATGCTGTCTACAATTCCTGATCTGGTGGCGGTTATTTCACGAGTAAGATTACCGAGGCGAGCTTGAGGAGCTTTTCCCTGATTGTAGATTATTCGGTTTATGGCTTCGAGAGCACGTCCGGATTGAAGTATTTCTTTGGCGACAAGATAGCCTTGACCTCCACGCAATTTGGGATCGAATTCAAGTATTCGACCAGCTAAAAATAGTGATTTTTCTCTTAAATCTTGCGGAGCATCATCGCGATTGCGCAGAACTTTCATAACATCACGTGCTTCCAATACGGCTCCGACACCATAACCGATTGGTTCGCTGCCATCAGTAATGACGGCGTCTATTTTTAATGATAACATATCTCCTATATACTCAACCAGTTTACGAATTTGTACGGCATTTTCGATTGATTTTATACGTGAAGTAGGGCCGACGGGAATATCGAGTACTAAATTGGTTACACCCGATGCTAATTTTATAGCAAGAATTTCTGATACAATGTTATGTTGTTGAGAAATGCCAAGTGTGCGTTCAATAGAGGAGAGCATTTTGCATGCTGAAACCAAAGGCAGGGTATTGTAGTCAACGATTACACCTCGTTCATTTTCGATTAATTGGCGAATTTTTTGTTCGTCCAGATCAACATTTGCTAATACGGAAAATGTATCAGCGACACCGGCACATGAAGTTATGGAACGTGAGGCGGTTTTTAGAATAGGCATACCATAAGCGGCAATAATAGCCGTGATAATTATGTCGGTTTTGTTTCCGGGAATACCTCCCAAGCAATGATGATCGACTACAATATTTTCATTATCCCAATGAAAAACTTTATTTCCTACCAGAGATTGAGTTAATGATAGAGTTTCCGGCGCTGTCATAAAAGATCCGGTAGCAATTAAAAAAGCGGCAGTGTCAATATTAGAATAACGATGATTGCTGATATCATTTATGATTGCAACATATTCGGTTTCAGAGAGAATATTACCAAGCATTTTGCGTTTGATAAAAGGGATAGATGGCGGTTGTGGGGCTATGGTGAGACTTACATCAGCTCCTTCGGGCAAATTTATTAATTTGAATGCTTCATTGTTAAGACCTAATTCATTGGTGGCCAGGATACCATCATCTTCAATAATTTCCAAAAAACCGAATATAGGAGTAACTCCGCCGTGAACTTCTACTTTGGTCATATTGGATATTTCATCGACTTTGTATGCTTCGCAATCTTTATGTAAATAAATAATGTTTTCGTTGAAAGAGTTGATAGAAATGTGTTTTAGCGATAGCATAGAAGAATAAAACCTCAATTTGTTTTAGCGATGAGTAACTTTAATATGCGAGCTAAAGTCTCTCGCATATTCATGCGATTTATGACTATATCAATCATCCCGTGATCGCGCAAATATTCAGCTTTTTGAAAATGCTCCGGTAAAGTTTCTCGGATGGTTTGTTCAATGACACGTGCACCGGCAAAGCCGATAATGCTTCCCTGTTCGGCAATATTAATATCTCCAAGCATGGCAAAAGAAGCAGAAACTCCTCCGGTCGTAGGATCGGTCATAATTGATATATAAGGAAGGCCGGATTCTTTGAATGCGTTAATAGCTGCAGTCGTGCGGGCCATTTGCACTAAAGATAACATGCCTTCTTGCATGCGAGCTCCACCAGATGCAGTTATTAAAACCAAAGGAGCGGAGGTTTTTGCAGCAAAATCACAGGCTTTTGCAATGCCCTCGCCAACGGCTATACCCATTGAACCACCCATAAAACCAAAGTCCAATGCACCAATCACTGTTCTGATAGAATCGATATTTCCTACGGCTACTGATAAAGCGTCGTCATTATGCGAAGAACGGCGGTAAGTTCTCAATCTGTCAATATATCTTTTAGTGTCTTTGAAATTTAAGGGATCATCTTGCACTTTAGGAAGATTTATTAAGCGATAGCGTGAATTATCAAAAAGCATTTTAAATCTTGTTTCGACGGGTAGTCTTAGATGGTGCCCGCAAAATGAACATATAAAATAATCTTTTTCTAATTCTTTGTTAAATAGCATTTGCCCGCATTCCGGGCATTTAGTCCATAAATTATCAGAAACTTCTTTTGCGGAAGTTTTTTTGATTTTGGGCCTGACAAATTCAGAAATCCAGTTCATTTACAAACTTTCTTTTGTTTCTTGAGATTTGGGATGGAAAAGTTTAAAACGTTTTAACAAACCGTTTTTTTCTTCAACGGGGACAGAAGCTTTTAGTTCGTCAATATTACCACGCAGACCTTCTACTTCTTTAGTGAGTTTTTCTTGTTCTTTGGTTATTTTCCGGTTTTGCCTTTTTTGACTACGCAAAGCGCGGCGAATCGGTGAATATGATAACCAAGTAAAGAACCAACCGGCGATATATCCCAAGGAGTATAATGCGATTATCATTACACTTTGTGAAACAGTTATTTCAATATTAGTGGGCCACAAACTGAAAACAGTCATGTCATTATTAACAAAAGCAAAGACCAACAGTACAACAATCAGCGGAAGTCCCAGTAATATTTTGAAAAAAAACATCGGATATATCTCCAGTTGAATTTACTTTTTATTTTTTATTAAGTTCATCGAAAAGTGTTTTTCCGCATTTGAAATGAGGAATTTTGCGCTCTTCAACTTTTACTTGAGCACCGGTGCGGGGGTTTTTGGCAATTCGTGCAGAACGGGTTCTGACCGAGAAAGTTCCAAAACCGCGAAATTCAATTCTATCTCCATTTACTAAGGCAGAGGAAATACTGTTAAAAATTACGCTTACTACTCTTTCGACATCTTTTAAGGTAAGATGAGGATTTTGAGCGGTAATACGATCAATTAATTCTGATTTAGTCAATTTTTTATTCCTTTATAAAAGTTGTAGCTGACTTAATAATATATCAATTTTGCAAAAATCCAACTGTTATTTATTATTTGCCCAAATTATTTATTCATTTCCTGCGAGTTTTGTCATTGATGAATCTTGGGATGAGTTTTCCAACTCAATAGATTCAATTTTTTGGATTTTGCGATTTATTTTACCTGAAGATATTTTTATTTGATCAACATCATCACAAGCCTGTTTGAAATGACGATCAAGATTGGTGACGCGATCATCGAGACGACTGATATCTTCGGTTAATGAAATAACTTCTTTTTGGATAACTCCGGCCTGTTCACGCATGTGAGCGTCTTTGAGAATCGCACGGATAGTGTTTAATGTCGCCATGAGAGTAGTAGGTGAAACTATCCAAACCTTTGCTTTGTATGATGTTTCTACTACATCAATAAAATTGGCATGAAGTTCGGCATAGATAGCTTCGGAAGGAAGAAACATAAGAGCAGAATCGGCAGTTTCTTGCGGTATAATATATTTTTCAGCAATATCCTTGATGTGTTTTATTACGGAAGATCTGAAAAAACGTTCAGCTTCGATTTTTTGATTATCATTTGCCGAATTACGTAAGGCATAGTAACTTTCCAGAGGAAATTTTGCATCAATAACTATTGCGCCGGGAGGATTAGGTAAACATAATAAGCAATCGGCACGTTTTCCATTGGATAACATAGCTTGAAAATTATAAACATTAGGCGGAAGAATCGAAGTGACCAAATCGTTTAATTGAATTTCACCGAAAGCACCGCGAGCTTGTTTATTAGAAAGAACTTCTTGCAGAGAAACAACTTGTTCGGAAAGGGAAGAAATTTTTTGTTGGGCAACATCTATTTTGGCTAATCTTTCTCGCAGAGCCGTGAGGGTTTCATTAGTTTTTATGTTGCTTTGCAATATTCCTTCGCCGACATTTTTGTTTAGGATTAGTAGTTTTTCATCAATGATTTTAAGCACGGAATTGCGCTGTTCACTGAGGGCGGCAAATAATTGATTCTGTGACTGAATGTTCATTTCGCCGAGAGCCGCTAATCTTCCGGACAGGTCGCCTTGAGATTGTAACAACAACTCACGCATTTTAGATGTTTTAATAAAAGATAAAATCATAAGGGTTGCAAACAAAAAAAACATGGTTGCAATAATTGCGATGATGACAATATTTTCGGTTAAAAAGTTATTCAGATTTTGCAAATTTTCGCCCCATTTTCATAAATTTTTCAGTGCGTTTCTTTTTCAATTCTTCGCCGCTAAAAGATAAAAGTTCTTGCAAGTGGCGCAGTATTACCTCTTTGGCGTGGTTAATAGTTTCGGCATGGTTACGATGAGCACCGCCAATCGGTTCTGCTATTATTTCATCAATAATACCAAATTTGCGTAGGTCTTGAGCTGTAAGATGCAGAGCTTCGGTTGCTTCTTTAACTTTGTCGGGGGAACGCCACAGAATCGATGCACATCCTTCCGGTGATATAACCGAATATATAGCATGTTCCAACATAAGAATACGATTGGCTGTTGCGATGGCTATGGCTCCACCTGATCCTCCTTCGCCTATAACAGTTGAAATCATTGGAACTTTGAGATTTAAGCAACGTTCTATACTTGAGGCAATAGCTTGAGCTTGTCCGCGTTCTTCGGCATCAACACCGGGAAACGCACCTGATGTATCAACAAAAGTTAATACCGGTAGATTAAATCTGTCAGCTAAATCCATAAGTCTTTGGGCTTTGCGATAGCCTTCAGGTTTGGCCATGCCAAAATTGTGTTTCATGCGGGTGTCTAAATCGTGCCCTTTTTCTTGTCCCATTACAACAATTGATTGTCCGCAAAAACGCCCGATACCACCGATTAAGGCATTATCGTCAGCAAAAGCACGATCTCCACTTAACATTGTGAAATCGGTAATTAAGCCATTAATATAATCTATGGTGTGGGGCCGGTCGGGATGGCGGGCAACTTGAGTTTTTTGCCAAGGAGTTAATTTGGAATAGGTGCTTTTTAATAAACGTTCCAATTTGGTTTGTAAGCGAGTAATTTCCGAATCGAAATTAAGGTTATCATTATTACCGAGTTGTTGAAGATGTTTAATACGATCTTCTACTTCAATGATATTTTTTTCAAAATCAAGGTTTGCAGTTAAAGAATCACTCATGGTTTTCTCTTAATTTGTTTTAATATGATAGTTTTTTAGCATTATTTTTTATAAATTGCCACTATATTTTTGTTTTTGTGTAAGAAGAATGAAAATTTGTTGGCAAATAAATAATATTGATTATCATTAAAGGAAAGTTTTGTCAGGGAGTGAGGAAAAGCAAAATGCTAATCATAGGTTTGTTCGGGGTTGTATTTCTTTCGGTTTTGTGGTGTGCTGCGGCTTGGCATTTTATTGTTGTTTCACTAAACGGAATATCTTTTTTCGATGCCGGGATACTGAATATTGTTCTTTACGGGCTTTTGATTTTTTTGCCGTTATTTATGCTTTGGTGGATATTCGGGCAGATATGTCAAACGCTTTATAATCGCAAAATTTCAGTACAGATGTATAAATTATTTTCACAGATGAAAAAAAATCAGGAATATTCCGATTTATTGGCGCGGATAATGTTAGGTAGTGAACAAGATCAGAAGAATGCCTTCGAACTCAGTAGATTTGATTTGTTATTGTCGGATTTGAATGAATTACTCAGTGATTTTATAACAAGACAAAGGATAGCCTCGGAGGAACAGATAGAATATTTGTGGACAAAGGTTCAAAACGGAGGCAAATGGTCGTTCGGCAAAGTGATTATTGAAAATTTTAATCGTCAGCCTAATTTTAAACAAAAAGTATTGGTAAATGTGCTGGCCGATAATGTTTTGAGCGGTATAGTTTTAGAATTTTGTGCGAGATATCAAAGAATAATTCAGTTGTTGGAAAAATATGATAAAGAAAAAGTATTTTTGGATATGTTGGAAACCGGTGTTATGGGAAAAGTTTTTGCTATTATGGCGCCAATTGCCGGAGAAATAAGACGTTCCAGAGAAGGAGGATATATGCAATCTCAGGTTTCAAAGTCTAAAAATACAATTCATGAAGAAGCCGCAAGTGATTATAAAGATAGTTTTTCTATAGCTTTGGAACGCAGTTTCGGAAAAGAGGCATCATTAGAAGACCCTGTTGATAAAAATGATGGCGGAATAAGTTTTTTTGCCGGTGACAGTGATGATATATCAGAAACTCAGAAAGCTATTAATTCTTTGAAAAAAGAATGGCAGACAAAAGATTCTTCCGGAAGTCAAAAAGACAAAGTTGATGATTTGACTTATCCTTTCGGCGGTTGGAGCGATGAACAAAATTATAAAAATTAGTTTAGCGGTTATTTTCGGTTGTTTTTGGTTAGCGGCTGATAGTGAGGCTAAATGGGTTGATGCTTTATCTTTGTACGGAGAACCTAAATATAAGGTAGGTTTTAAGCATTTTGCATTTGTTAATCCATATGCTATAAAGGGTGGTAAATTAGTTTTGCCTGCTTATGGTAGTTTTGATAATTTTAATCCTTATATTTTCAGAGGTATTGCTTTTAGTGATGCTGTTGATTTGACTCTGGAAAGTTTAGGATATTCTCCGGTTGATGATCAAGCTACAGCTTATCCGTTATTGGCAAAAAAATTTGAATTAAGCGATGATGGAAGTTATGTAGGATTTATGCTTGATGAAAGAGCAAAATTCAGCAATGGCACTTCAGTTACGGCTGATGATGTGATTTTTAGTTTTAATGCCTTGATTGAAAAAGGTTCTCCTTTTTATAAGATATATTATGCTGATGTGGAAAGAGTTGAAAAAATTAACAATCATCAGGTAAGATTTTATTTTAAGGAAGAAACCACAAATCGGGAATTACCTTTGATTTTAACTCAGTTTAAGATATTTTCGGCAAAGGAATTTGCTGATAAAGATTTTGCAACACCCACTTTAATTCCTCCTTTAGGAAGCGGTCCATATATTATTGCTAAATTTGAGCCAAATAAATTTGTTGAGTTTAAGAAAAATGATAAATATTGGGGAAAAGATTTAGCGGTAAGGCAAGGTTTTTTTAATTTTGACAATATAAGATTTGACTTCTATCAAGATACAACAGTTACACTGCAAGCATTGTTTGCCGGAAGTATTGATGCCAGAGAGGAATATATAGCTAAGATTTGGGCCAGCGGGTATAATAATAAAAAGGTTGCAGACGGAACTATTATTAAAGAAGAGATGGTGCATAACAATCCGGCGACTTTACAGTTTTTCGGATTCAATACCAGATTAGCAAAATTTAAGGATAGAAGAGTGCGTGAAGCTATAGGGCTTGCTTTTAATTTTGATTGGGCAAATGAAAAATTGTTTTATAATCAATATAAGCGTATTTACAGCGTTTTCAGCAATACGGATTTTGCAGCTGTCGGGTTGCCTGCAGGAGAGGAGCTGAAAATTTTAACAAAGTTGAGAAAATTGATTCCTGATAGTGTATTTAAGGATGTTTTTAATTTACCGGATAACTCCGATGCAAAAAAAATGCGAACTAATTTGAAAAAAGCCGTATTGCTATTGAATGAGGCCGGATATGTGTTCAAGGATGGTAAAATGGTGAATTTGAAAACACAAGAACCATTAGAAATAGAAGTTTTGGGAAATGCGGCCAACGGATCAACTTTTACAAGAGTAATGTTGCCTTTTATTACTAATTTGGCCAAGATAGGTATAAAATTATCTTTTCGAAATCTAGAGGTTAATGTGTTTAAGAATCGTTTGGATAAATTTGATTTTGAAATGGCAATTTTATCCTATCGGATGAGTAATATGCCGGGAAACGAACAACGTGAAATATGGGGAACTGCTGCTGCCGATGTTGACGGATCTTATAATTTCTTGGGTGTAAAGAATGAAGCTATTGATAAAATAATTGACGGCATGATTTCTACACATGATGCAAATAAGTATAAGGCTTATGTTAAAGCATTAGACAGGGTTATAATGCATGAATATTATTTTATTCCGCATTGGTATTCGCCACATGACAGAGTTGCCTATAATAAAAAATTAAAGCATCCGCAGAGTGATATTAAAACCGGTTTTGATGTTTATACATGGTGGATTGAGGAGTAGAATTATGCGGAATTATCTTATAAAGAGATTGTTGTTGATACCAATAACGTTATTAGGAATTTTGACGCTTAATTTTGTGATAATACAATTTGCTCCAGGCGGACCGGTAGAGTATGTGTTAGCTCAATATCAGGGGATTAATACTGATGCAACGTCATCAATTTCAGGTAAAGCGTCAACACTTGATAATCAAAATTCGAGTAAATATCAGGGAGCATCGGGTGTTCCGGATGAATTAGTAAAGGCTTTGGAAAAACAATTCGGTTTTGATAAACCGGCTTGGGTGCGTTTCGGTATTATGGTAAAAAATTATGCCATGTTTGATTTCGGTAAAAGTTTTTACCAGAATAAGAGTGTGTGGCAGCTGATTAAAGAAAAAATGCCAGTTTCCATATCCTTGGGTTTGTGGTCAACTTTAATAATTTATCTGATAGCAATTCCTTTAGGAATTAAAAAAGCTGTTCAAGATGGTTCAAAGTTTGATTTATTTACTTCGTTTTTAGTGGTAATAGGTTCGGCAATGCCGGTTTTTTTGTTGGCAGTGGCTTTAATAGTATTATTTGCCGGTGGTAATTATTTAAGTTGGTTTCCTTTGCATGGTTTAACTTCGGAAAATTGGGAAGATTTATCGATTATAGGTAAAGTTAAAGATTATTTTTGGCATATAACTTTGCCGGTGATTGTTATGGTTATAGGAGGATTTGCATCATTAACCATGTTAACAAAAAATTCTTTTTTGGATGAGATAAATAAGCCTTATGTTTTGACGGCAAAAGCAAAAGGGCTTAGTGATAATAAAGTTCTTTATGGGCATGTTTTTCGCAATGCCATGTTGTTGGTTATATCAGGTTTTCCGTCATTATTGATAAAAATGTTATTTACGGGGTCATTATTGATTGAGGTAATTTTTTCGTTAAACGGTATGGGATTGTTGGGATATCAATCAATCATGACGCGCGATTATCCGGTGGTTTTCGGCACAATGTATATTTTTGCGTTATTAGGATTGGTATTAAAATTAGTTTCAGATATAACTTATTGTTTGATTGATCCGCGGATTAATTTTGAAGCCAAGTAAAAATAAATTTTAATAAAATCGAAAAGCATTTAGAGAATCTTAAGAAAGTCGAGTCAGACTCGATGACAGTAGAATCGGTTTTTAGGCTTGTAACAGGCCTAAAAATGTGATATAATTATTATGTTAGAATAACGTTATTAACTAGAAAAAAGGAACTAGCAAGAAT
>CACWKS010000006.1 GCA_902761535.1 uncultured Pseudomonadota bacterium | reverse complement strand
TATTGAATTGCCGGAAGGCACCGAGATGGTTATGCCTGGTGATAACATCACCATGACAGCCAAATTGATTCACCCGATTGCGATGAACGAAGGCTTGCGTTTCGCTATTCGTGAAGGTGGACACACTGTTGGTGCCGGTGTTGTTTCTAAGATTTTGAAATAATCGGTTTATCTGATAAAAAAACTCCCTTAACTTCCAAGTTAAGGGAGTTTTTTACTATTCAATTCCGGTTATTAAATGTGCTAAATGCACTTCATTCCCTGATTGATTGATGATAGACCTAACTTTTTGCGGATCTTGTTGAGTTAAAGCCGATAAAGCCGTAACATATTCCCCGTTTTGTTGTTTAGCCGCTTCAATTTTCAACTCACCATAATTATAAAGCGCAAATCTTCTCGCCGCCACATCTTGTTTAATTTTTTGTAATTCGGCATGTTTAGTCGCCGGCTTTTCCATATCAATATAAACACCTTCTCGACTATATTGCCACATTCCACCGGTAGCCACATCGGTCAACCAACTCGGCCAAAAAGTTAAATTAAGAATTGATGCTGTGCTTAAAGACGATTTTAAAACCTGTTGTTGATCTTCATAACCATCTTTTTTAGCAACCGCAACAACCGTAGATGAACTGCGGTCAATCGGATAAACACAAGGAGTTTTACAAGCTTTCACTCCGTTGATATAAATTGTAACACCTTTGACATTTGAGTCAAAACTGACATCTTGGCTTGTGCCGTTAAATATTGTACCGCAAGCAGTTAAAGCCAAAATTGAAATTAACGCTGTTTTTTTATTTATCATTACAACTTCCTTTTTTCTAAATATTACCAAAAAAGCCGCCTGATGAAGGCGACTGGAAGTTGACAACTATTCATGCGAGATAGTGCGGTATATTGACCGCAAGGCTTATTTTACCGCCTTCCAGTCATTTGTTTAAATAACCGTTAGGCGTGTAAAATTTAACGTCTATACACTATTTTGACGCGCATAAAGAGGTTGTCAAACCCCGGAACAATCATCAGTTGTTCCATTATTGAGAGTAATTTAAATAGCCGAAAAATTCAAGTAAAAAAATATAAAGATTAGACCTATCCCTCTCACGACCGGAGAAAATTTTTTATTGACAAAAATTGTGTGATTGATATAGTCAACCTCAAAATTTATTATTAATTAACTAACTTATTATTATCATGAAAAAAATTAAAATCAGCCGAGAAAAAATTAAGGGCACTCTCGGTAAAATTTGGAAAGCCCTTGTCGCCTATCGATTGTTTTTAATCGGAATTGCAGCGTTAGCCGTGGCTGTTTGCCTGCATTGGCTGGTCTTTGACGACTGGTGGGCAATAATCTTTGCCGTACCTCAGAGCGTCTTATTCTTTGTTTTCACACAAAGAGACAAACAACTTTCTCTGTTGGATTACATTGCCTGGACCTTGATTGTTGTCGCTGTTTTGGCTGTAGCAACTCCGTTGTTCGGAAGCGGCTTAGGATGGCATCTCTTAGGCAATTTCTTAGGTTTTCTGTTATTGCTTGCAATATTTGGCTTTAGCGGTTACTGGGATGAATTGCTGTCTGAAGGATTTATTCTTCTTTTTTTCATAACTATGGTTGTTGTGTTTTTTGCGCAGCTGGTGGCTGTATGTATAAATGCAACAAAAGAAGAAAAACAGATGAATATTTATTATGACAGCATGATAGACAATGCTCCTTACTACAAGGTTGAAAAAGTTACCAGCTTTGTAGAAAAGGGTAATACTTATTACGTTGTTGTTACCGAAAAGGACACGTTGCAATTGCCGGTTTACCGTTACCCTAACGCCATGTTTATTGATACCTGCGATTATGTGGCAGTTGTAAAAGATGGCAGTAAAATAGTAAGGCTTGCAATAAAATAAAAAATTGCACTGTACCCTAGGATACAGTGCGATTTTTTATCTCTGCCAAAAACTTTTGCAAAATATCACCAGAACTGTCATAATTTCCAAACGACCCAACAGCATGGTGAATACCAAAATCATTTTAACCACACTGCTGAAATCGGCATAAGCAAAATCACCCACTAAAGTGCAACCGACATTGGTAATACAATTTATCACCGCGCTGAAAGCCGTCAAAAAATCTACCCCGCAAAGTGAAACCAAGGCGGTTAATATCACAATACTGAAAAAATAAGCAACAAAGAAAATAACCACCGATGAAGCTGCCGCCGAACTCACATTGATTTTGCCGATTTTCAATGGCAACATCCGATTAGGTTGAGTTGTTGTAACAATAGCACGTTTTAACAATGCCACAATTACCTGCCAACGCAATATTTTCACCGAACCGCTGGTTGAACCGCTGCATCCTCCTGTCAATGTAAATATCAAGGCTGCAGTTATGGCAAATGAACCCCATGATAAATAAGCTGAGGAAGCATAACCGGTTGATGAAGTGAGCGAAATCACCGTAAATGTAGCATAACGCAAACCGTCTAACGGTGTATAAATACCGTTAAAACCCAACCATCCCCACATTATCAGAGTGTATAATATCAAAATTTTAATAAATGTTCCCACTTGTCCGGAACGCAATTGTCCAAATCTCCGTGTCGAAGCCAGATTATAAAAAAATGCTAAAGGACAAGCCCCCAAAAACATAAATAAGGCAACAATCCACTCAATACTTGCTGAATTATAAGCCGCTATCGAAAGATTACGTGTCGATGATCCGCTGGTCGAAACTGTCGACAAAGCATGACAAACAGCATCAAACCACCCCATTCCGGCTAGCTTTAATGCTGCCAAACACAACCCTATCAAAGTTACATAAACCAAGATAATCCGCTTTGCCATATAGCTTATCTTGGGCATAAACTTTTCATTTACATCGGAATTCTCACGTTGAAATAACTGCATACCACCAATTCCTAAAAAAGGAAGTAATGCTGTAGCAAAAATTACAATTCCGACTCCGCCCAAACCATTTAAAATCGCCCGCCAAAACAAAATCGAAGCCGGAAGTTTTTCAATATCGACCGCCACGGTTGCCCCAGTAGTGGTTATGCCGGAAAATCCTTCAAAAATCGCATCAGTAATCGACATTCCGTAAAACACAAATGGTAATGCCGCCAAAAAACCCACCATCGTCCAACTTAATGCTGTCAATAAATAAGCTTGATGAATTGATAAATTTTTTATTTTGCCGCGGTTACTCAAAAACAGTGAAAAACCGATAAACATCGCAACTACTGCCGAACTGACAAAAATCGACCATTGATTATTTTTATAATATAAATCAAGCACCGCCGGAAAAAACATTGCGGTACCTAACACGCTTACAAAATATCCGCAAATCATTAAAACCGGCTGCCACATTGCAAAAGTCCTTTATCTTAATACAAGTTTATGCTTTTTGAATAACCTTTATCAACCATTTCTTGATTGATATTCATCTCGCCGTCAAAACATATCGCCATAGCTTTATGAGCTGCATTATAAGCCACAATATAACACTCTATATTTTTACGATCTACATTAACCAGTAAATACTCTCTGGCATCGTTTTTCTTCTGGTCATAAGTTTCTATACCATACAACATAATCTCATTGCTTCCGACCAAAATATCATTAGCATTTATCACCGTGAAACGTCCGTCAATTTTTTGCGGAACATCCAAATAGTTCAAACCGGAATTTTTTTCACGCATATAATTAAGCTTAACATTATTTTTCATTGCTGTTTCCTGCATGCTATCCGATTGAATTTCCGGTTGAAACGATGGAATTTGCTCGACTATATTATCTTCACCCGCGTTGCCTTCAATATTTTCCTCCGGCTGTACATCACTAACCGGCTCTTCTTGAAAAACAGGACGTTCAACTTGCGATTCCACGGTATAATCAATCATATCATCAGCTTCTTTGTTTTGAGCATCTTCAGCTTTGTTCACTGCATTTCCGGTAATATCATTATATTTATCGACCGCTTGCGTTTTTAACGGTTCAATCCAACCGGAAGTTTTTTTATAACCGACAGTAAAAATTTTAGCATACCATTGCGGAATATCTGCCAATTCAACTTTATAAACCTGCCACGGCACTAAGACTGCTGCCGCCGCAAGCAATATTAAAAACAAAAATACCCAAGGGTGGATAAACGGGTAAAGAATAAATCTGAAAAACTTGTTTATCCATTTCATTACCCCCTTACTCGGCTTGATTTCATCTTCCTGTTGTTTTTTATTACCGAACATTATTTTGAACTCCCGTATTTAATTTTCATTTCTTCGACTTTTTCCGGTGCGATCCGCTCAAACGGCATATCACCGATTTCAAAACTTTCGCCGCCTTTAAAAAATTCAACTTCTTTTTCTACATTAAAATTTTTAATTTCCGATAAAGACACCTTGAATTTTTGCAAAATCTTCTCGGAAGTTGCCGGCATAATCGGTGCCGATAACAAGGCAAAAATACGAATTAAATTAATACAAGCACGCAAAATAACTTTAGCTCTAGCTTCATCTTCCTTGATAACACTCCACGGCTCGGCAACAGTAATATAATTATTGCCTTCTACCCAAATTGCCCGCAATTCTGCTAAAGCCTTGCGAAACTCCATTTGTTCCATAAAACGAATATAGTTATTAACTTTTTCTTGTAAAGTGTTTATCAGATTTTTTTCCAAATCACCATACTCACCGCCTTCAGGAACTTTATCGCCCAATTTTGACGATGTCATTTTTAACACGCGCGATACAAAATTACCCAACACTCCGTTAAGGTCTTTATTGACAGCGCCGGCAAACAAATCCCAGGTAAAAGATGAATCCGATGATTCGGGAGAATTTGCCATAATCCAATAACGCCAATAATCCGCCGGAAATTCCTTTACTGCATCTTCGGCAAAAACACCGCGATTTTCCGATTTGGAAAATTTGCCGCCGTCATAAGTCAGATAGCTGAAACCTTTTAAGAAATCGACCTGAGTCCAATCCTCGCCAGTTCCTAACAAAGTCGCCGGAAAAGTTATTGAGTGATAAGGAACATTGTCTTTACCCATAAATTCTACATGGCGAACTTCTTTCGGGTTCATCCACCAATCCTGCCAACGGCGATTTTGCTTGTCCAAAGCCTCCCATTGTTTGGTAATTCCGATATAGCCGATCGGTGCATCAAACCAAACATAAAAGACCTTGTCCTCATACCCCGGCTTATTTACCGGAAATCCCCATTTCAGATCGCGTGTAATGCAACGTTCCTGTAAACCTTCTTTCAGCCATTTTTGAGCAATGGTATAAGCAACATCCGGCCAAAACGGCTCTTTTGTTTTAACCCACTCAGCCAATTTGCCCTCCAATTTGGGCAAATCCAAGAACAAATGCTTAGTTTCACGCACTTCCAAATTAGTCGAGCCGGATATGGTGCTTCGAGCATCAATCAACTCAGTCGGTTCTAAAACTTTGGTGCAGTTTTCGCATTGATCACCTCTGGCCTTGTCATAACCGCAATAAGGGCAGGTTCCGGTGATATAGCGATCGGCCAAAAACATCTTGTCATCAATCGAATAAACCTGCTTAACCGCTTTTTCCTTAATATAGCCGTTCTTATCCAGTTGCTCAAAAATATGATAAGTAGCCTCTTTATTTTCCGGTGTTGAGGTGCGCCCGAAAAAGTCAAACGACAATTCAAAATCCTGATAAATCTTGGCATGACGCTCATGATACATATCACAATAGCTTTGCACATCCATACCGGCTTTCAAAGCTCCTACTTCCGAAGTTGTGCCATGTTCATCGGTTCCGCCGATATACAAAACTTCGTTGCCCATCAAACGTTGAAATCTGGCATAGACATCTGACGGCAACAGACATCCCGCCATGTGTCCCAAATGAGGAACACCGTTGATATAAGGCAATGCTGAGGTAACCAAGATTTTCGACATAGATAAAATACTCCTTATTATTTTTTTTGATTATTTGACTAATCTACAACATTATCATTAATTCTCAAGAGAAAAAAATAATGTTTTGCAAGATTATATGATAAAAAAACTTAAAGTCTTATTTCAGTCCTCTAAGATTTTTAATCAAAGTATTTATATCATCTGATAATAAAGGTTGCCCCGATTGTATTTTACCGTTCTTATCTAATAAATCCAACAATTCTTGTTTTTGTTCTTCGGTTTCGCACCAATAATCAAGTTTTAATACCGCCAATAAAGCAGTTGCATCTTTTGATAGATTTTGATCTTCCAACGGCACATTTTCATCTATTTTTTTGCAATAAGATTTATCACGCTGATCCGCAATAATATTCAACACATTTTGCGGTATTTTGCGAATATATTCCCCGCCCAGCACTGATAAAACAGCATAAACTTCGGCGTAAACTTGAGCTTGATTGGACATTATCAATATTCCTTTACAGTTCTGTAAAAATTATTATAATTAGTAGGTACCGCGCCACGTATAACACGTCGTTGTTGATTAATGTCGGTATTATTAACTGATTCTCTAAACAATTTATTGTTTGCAAGTGATTCCTCAATTGCACTGCTTCTATCTGTTAAAGGGGCATCTTGCACTTTGGCATCTTGAAATCCCAAAGTTATTCTTCTTTTTAGTTCTGATTTGCTTAAAAACAAACAAGGTAATGTTTTATCACCATTTTCTTGCCATAATCGTGCATTTTCAGTTGTATTACTATATAAATCAAAATAATCGGTATAACAAATTATACTGTGCTCCCAACCTTTCGGCAATTTCGGACTAAAATTAGGATCATTAGCATTTTTAGGATCACTAAGTCCATATTTATCAGGAACATATACATTAGGCACATTACGAGTTCTAATACCGCGCAGGCTAAGTAAATATTGTTCTCCACGTGTATAGCCCTCACAAACACATTTATTTTCTACCAAACAATTATAAGAACCATTAGCTCCCCAATTATAAACACTGTGGGCTGTTTCATCATAAGTAACGTTCTCAGCTAAATAGCGCTCAACTGCCACGATAGTATCTTGGGTTGAAGCTCCCAAAGGAACATTTTCTTGCAAAATTTTACAAGCCCTATTATGCATCTTAATCATTTCATTATTATTTATTACAATATCAATATCCCTTGGCAACCTTTGCGCCCATGTTGTACCAAGATTGTCATCTGTAGCTACATCAAAAGCTATTTGATTATATGAACCGGTTGCCGATTTATAGCCGATGGCACTGGGAAATAATAAAACATCTAATTCTAATTGTGACAAATTATCTTTATTTTTTATAATTACCTGGTCCAACCGCTCAATATTGGTCATTGATTCATTGCCATAACAGGTCAAACTTTCAAGTTGTTGTAACCTATCCAAACCAGAAATACTTTCCAAATTTATATTCTCGCTGATATTAATTTTTCGTAACTTAGGCAAACGACTTAAATCTATATGAGTTATGCTTGGTTGCATTTTAATAGTTAACTCTTCAAGATTATTACATTTTTCAATAGTAGCAATATCATCATCACTTAAAGAGTAACTGATTGGCTCAAATATTCCTTCACTCACATTGGAAGCTTTAATAAACAACCTCTTAAGATTAGGTAATAAATCTATGCCTTTCAAATTGTTAGATTCAATATCTGTCAATGTTAGCTCTTCAATTTTCGATAAAGAATCTGCCGTTAGTTCCAGAACTTCTCCCCTATCTCTAAGTTGTTGGAAAATTTTTCTTTTGATATATTTTGAACAGTCTATTGCTTCATTTTCCATTTATTATCACCATATCAAATCTCAAAACCATAATTCAATATTATCATAATTTCAGGCATTATACAATAAAAATTTTTTTAACATAAACTTGTTAAAATTCGATTAAATTTCCCTTTCATTACCCAAAAAGCCGCTTAAAAAAGCGGCTTAATCATTACATCTGTCTGACTAATTTCCTGCGTGCCCACAACATCCCGACAGCTTTGGCGAATGATGACATTTTGGGAGCAACTGTTCTTTCTCTGGCAGAGCCGTCGCTATTGACAACAGTGCCTTTAGATTTTCGCAATGAATTAAAATACATTTTTTTGGCGGCTAAAATGCGTCTTGCCAAATACTCTTTGTATCCTCAACCCCGTTAACCGAGTGATAAACCACACGACCGCTTTTATCGGTTTTAAGTGCAATCTCTTTGCCGTCTGCCAATTTGTATTTTTTGGTTCCGTCGCACAACACATATTACAATAGTTTTTTTACAAATCAAAAGTCATTATTTTTGAGCTTACCCCGTTGATTACCGACAGTTTTGCCGAAAGGGCATTGACAACTTCGGGCGAGCTTTCCAAAGTAACATTAATCAGGCGGACATTTTTTTCTTTATAGGGCATACCGCTGCGACTGATAATATTATCAGAATAAGCATGCAAAACAGCGTTAATTTCACTTACTTTGCTGAAATCTTTAACCAAAATTCCGATATTAGCGATTTGATTGGTCATATTTTCTCTCCTTTTTTCTATATATAGTTTCATCTAAACAAAAATCAACGCTTTATGCAAGCGTTGATTTCTAAGAGTTAACAACTGAACTATACCGATGTATTCAGCAAACTTGACATAAGATTATCTGATTTCGTAGCTTTGTTATTAATTGAAGCCAAATTGGAATAAGCATTGGATAACATTGTGCTGGTTGCCTCATATCTTTGTGCCTGTATCTGTGCCACATAAGCCGCCGAAATCTGTTCTGATGACGAAGTGCTGGAAGTCAAAGATATAGTCTTATTCTTGGTATCCTCGGAATTTGCCTCTGTAACCAAATAGTCATCACGATATTTTTTGCCTTGTTTAATTTGCAAAACATAGGGCTTTTCTTCTTTAATAGTCTTGTCGGTAGAATCAACTTCAATATAATAATTACCCTTTTTAGCGCGATAATTACCCTCCAATATCGACTTCATCGCGGCATATTCTTTAGAATTCTTATCTGCCGTACTATCGCCGACCAAAACTGTCTTTTTACCCTGTTGCTTATAAACCTTAACACTCATCCCCGGTGCCAACTCATCCAACAATCCGGCATTGGCTTTTTCCCGTTCTTCTTTCATTTTAGCAACTTCGGCACGAGCTTTTTCCAAAGGTGTCTGCGGCTCAACCGGGATCGGTTTTTCATCTTCCTGTTTAATACCCAAATCGGCAAGAGTGTTTTTCAGTTCATTTAACTTGGCTTCAAAAGCTTCCTGACGAGCATTATCAGCATCAACCGAGTCGCCGTTTCTGATATTAATAAACAGCTTTCCGTTTGACTGAACTTGCACCCGGTACATATCCGACGAGTCAAACTCACCCAGTCTTCCGATAACCGAAATACGGGTGCGATTCAATCGAGAATAGCCTAAATCACGGGCATTGGCAAAGTTTTCATCAATATTATTAACGTCGGTAACCGATTTATCCCATCCGGCAACCCCGTCAACTCTATTACCTATAGCACCTACAGACATAATTGTTCTCCTAAACAACTATTACATATATAGTCATTGTACCACAAAATTTACTAAAAATCAATTAAAATATTCACGCCGCAAAGAGATCTTTTATTTTGTCAAAAAAGCTCTTTTCCTGCGGTTGACAATTATCTTCCGCAATACTCCGAAATTCTTCCAACAGCTCTTTCTGCCGAGCCGACAAATTAACCGGAGTTTCCACTTTTAATTTGACAAACAAATCACCACGGGAATTAGAGCGCAATATACTGAAACCCTGCCCTTTGACCTTAATAATCTCCTCAGATTGCGAGCCGGCCGGAATTTTCAGCTCTATCTTACCACCGTCAATTCCCGGAATATCCACTGTTCCGCCCAAAGCGGCACAACACATTGAAACCGGCACTTGTGCATAAAGATTATTATCGGCACGTTCATAGAGTTTGTGCTCTTTAACCTCAATAAACACGTATAAATCGCCGTTTTCACCGCCGCGAACTCCGGCATGACCGCCTCCGGCCACTCTGATGCGTGAACCATCATAAATTCCCGCCGGAATCTTGACTTTAAGCGTCTTTTTGGACTTAATAAATCCTGCACCCTTGCAATCGGGACATTTGTCTTTGGCTAAATAACCGCTGCCATGACAATCAGGACAAGCCTGCTCCATAACAAAAAATCCTTTTTGTATACGCACTTTTCCCGTGCCTTGACAATGCTGACAAGCCGGAGCCGGATTACCGTCAGCGGTACCATGCCCGTGACAATGTTCACAAACCTCGGTGGTATCAAGTGTAATTTCCTTTTCCAAACCGGAAAATGCCTCTTCCAAAGATATAGTCAAATCATAACGAACATCAGCCCCGCGCATCTCATAAGACGGCTTGCGTTGCCTACCTCCGCCCATAAAATCACCGAATACCGATGAAAATATATCGGCAAATCCTCCGACATCGCCAAATTCAAAATTAAATCCGCCGCCGAACGGATTTCCACCGCCCCCGTTGGCAAAAGCCTGATGCCCGTAACGATCATAAGCCGCACGTTTTTGCTCATCTTTCAAGACTTCATAAGCCTCGTTTATCTCTTTAAACTTAGTTTCGGCTTCTTTATCGCCGGGATTGCGGTCGGGATGATATTGCATTGCCAATTTGCGAAATGCTCTTTTAATCTCTTCTCCGCTTGCCGATTTATTTACTTCCAATATCTCGTAATAATCTTTTTCAGTCATATTTTTTTACTCATTAATCAAAAACCGTTACGATGTATTTAGGATTTTTACAATCAAATTGCAAGCAAAAAGAGAGAAAATTATGACATAACCTTCAAAAATATTTATATCGCTTTAGCTACGCTGTTATCCATAAATTTTCTAAAAAACTCGAAGAATGGTGCAGATAAAGTTATTTATAGGAAAACCCGAAATTTTAGTGTAGATAGAACTACATGAATTTCGGGCTATTCCGTAAAATAGCTTTAGATGCGCCGTTATACGAGTTTTTATAAAAGGCTCGGATAGTGAGTCATATAATAAGAACAACCTTAAAAAGTACCGGAGCGTACTTTAAGCGTACGTGAGGACACTTTTTAAGGTCGTTCTGTATTAGATGACCACTAGACGAGCCTTTTTTATATATTCATCTGCATTATCGAATTATAAGCCTTAATCGCAGTATCACGCACGGCAACAACTGTCTCCAAAGCCTGTTCGGCATTGGCAATTGCCAAAACCACATCTTGAATATCCGCTTGCCCTTTAATACCGTTGATAGTGGTAATTTCCGCTTTTTTCTGACTTTCAACAGCCTCATCAACCACATTTTGCAACACAGCACTGAAACTTTGTTGTTTTGCCTCGCTCGAAGCCATCTGCGGCAGTTGCGGTGCGGCAGAACCTATACGGCTCAAAGCGGTCTGATAAGCGGCCAAAGCATTGTTAATCGAATTCATTTTAAGCTCCCCTCACTTAAAAAAGTTACTTCAATATATCCAAAACCGAATTATTCATCTCCCGAGCGGTTTTCAGCATATTAAGATTAGCCTCATAAACCCGCTGTGCTTCTTTCATATCCATCATCTCAACCAATGGATTGACATTGGGCAGTTCAATATACCCTTGTTTATCGGCGGCCGGATGATGCGGATCATATTTTTTCTCAAACGGTGACATATCTTTAACGATTTTATCAACTTTAACCTTTTCCGCACCGGTTTTATTATCGACATAATTAGCAAAACTTACCACTTGGCGACGATAAGGAGCTTTGCCCTTCTCCGCCGAAACCGAGTCAGCATTAGCCATATTTTGCGATATAACCTTCAACCGCTCGGCTTGAGCTTTCATCCCCGAAGCGGCAATATCCGCACTGATAGTCAAATCATTAGCCATATTTTATCACCCGTTAATCTTAGTATTTGCCACCGACATCATATCTTTATATTTATTATAGATATTAATCATTTTTTTGTATTCATTGCTGGCCTTGCTGGCTTCGTTCATCTGATCCTCAACAATAACTCCGTTGCCGTCGATTGTCAAAGCGTCTTTCGGTGCCGGAGTATAAATTTTATAACCGCCTTTTGACCTTGAATCGGATACCGATTTCAGCGAAGCAAAATGTTTCTCGTGAGTGGTGGTCAAACCGGTAATCAAAGTGGTCTTATTGGTCGAACTTCCCTCTAAAAAATCCGGCTTTTCAATATCTTTGGCCAAATATCCGGGAGTGGAAGCATTAGCGATATTTTGAGCAATAACTCGTTGCTTGGCGGACAAATATTGCATATTTCGCCCTGCCATATTAAAAACCGTCAAATTGCTTAAATCGACCATTTATTTCCCCTTAAAATTTTCGGTTAGTCCCCTAAATCTCAACCGAAAACATGCAAATTTTATGCCAAACAAACATCTTGCAAACTCCTGCGAATATATTATTATAGCGATAATATTTCACTCGGGAGCACTCAATGTCTGACAAGGATAATATCACAAAACGAGCTAAAAACAATGCAACATCGGGGTTTTCCACAGATGAAAATTATGCCGTTGCTCTGGGCTATGACCAAGCCAGAGACAATGCCCCTAAAGTATTAGCCAAAGGGCAAGGCGAAATCGCTCAAAAAATCATCGAAATTGCCCAAGCCAACAATATTGAAATTCGCCAAGATGCCGACCTGTTGCAAATCTTAAAAGCTGTTGACATCAATCAGGAAATCCCTTTAGAGGCCTTTGCCGCCGTCGCCGAAATCATCTCTTATATCTATCAGCAAAACGGCAAGATGTAATTTTCAATCCCAAACGACTCGAATATTTACGCGGTATAATTTTACTGTTTTATATTGAGCTTTAAAATTAAAAATATCGCTTAACATATTGATTTTATTGAATAAAAAAACACTTGCGGGGGGGGGTAAATTGTGGTATACTATAAGAGTAACTTATAGATATGTTAATTATTTAATGTAATGCCATAACCGGCAAAATTAATAATTCCATACCTAAATCCTTGTTTAAGGGTTAAGTTACATTTTTTTCGCTTTGGGAGTCAACCGCCCCAAAGCTATACCATTAAAACAAGGATTAAGGTTCCCTCGGCTGACGGTTATTCCGCGAGGGTAAAGAATTATTAACGTTTCTTATCATGCAGGCAATCAGCGGTCTGAACAACATGATAGGGGACAAACCTTGAGAGATGATATTTTGGTTTTCATCATTGAAGAGAATTTGTGAAACAGTAAATTGAAAAGAAGGGCAAAGTTGCTAAAAAGCCCCAGGTTGTAGCTCGATAGAGTTCCCTGAACAAAAATTTTTCAATCCCTGCTGAGGTAGCAATTTCAAATCAGTGAATTATGAAAAACAAGAAGGATTTTCTCAAGTGCCAATAACTTTCGTTATGGCAACAGAGTTGAAAAGCAACATTATTGGGGTTGGCTACTGGAAAAACCAAAAACCCGAAGGGAAAAATCTCCTTCGGGAGGTCCACCCGGTCTATGAATACGACCGGGGGCTAATCCAGCATTTTGCTGGGTACGCCCTATGCTGGGTGGACCCCGAGACCCAGACCGGGGCCGTCTGCGACGACCCTTGGACCCAAGAGGAGGCTCTTGAAGTCCTCTCCTGTGGAGGAGGGGTATTTTCCGGGCATCGCAATTCGCCCGGAATACGGGCCAACCAGTGGCTAAAAAAGGCCCTGGACACTTGGTCAAAAGACTGGTATAACCAGATTGACAAAGTAATTGGTCCGTCTTCTTGGACGGTTTACATTTCCGTCAAAGACGGAAATGTGTTTGCCGACGAGATAAAAATAATCCCCCGATAGGGGGAAAAAAGAGAGGCTGGTGTCTTACGACACCAACCTCTTTCTTTTTTTAAATGTCCTCCCCCTCAATCGAAATATAAATGTCACCCCTGAGCTGAATGAAACAAAACGACCAAATATGTCATGCCTCAATCGGCGTCAATCCGATTGATAAGGCATCTTCCGTTTTGTCCTTCCCCTTGCAAGTAAGGGGATAAGAGGGGATAAAATACTTCCTTATTTTTGCTTTATTTAAAAAAATAATTCGAAGATGCCTTACTCAACTCACTTCGTTCGTTACGGGCATGACAGTTTTTTATGTCACCCCTGAGCAACTGAAAGTTGGGCATGACATTAATATTTAACCTGTCACCCCTGAGCCGATTGAAATGAGGCGAATAAGGGGTCTACGAATTTTTAAATAATTCGAAGATGCCTTACTCCACTCACTTCGTTCGTTACGGGCATGACATTATTCTTCTCAGGGTTTGCGAATATCCCAACAATTTTTGGTTACTTTTTGTTGCCAAAAAGTAACGTAAATATAAAAATAATTAGAAGATGCCTAACTCCACTCACTTCGTTCGTTTCGGGCATGACAGTTTTTTCTGTATTAGTCACCCGCTAGACGAGTTTTTATAGAAAACTCGGAGAATGAGGCATATAATAAGAAATAAAAAAAACAGCGAAGTGCGCGTACTTTATGCGTACGTAATCGAGCTGTTTTTTTATTTCTGTATTAGATGACCATTATACGAGTTTTTCCAAGACACAAATGAAAAATCCATCAGTATTCGTAGTATAAGGCGATAATCGCAACATAAAATCATCATCATGCGGATAAGGCGCGGCAATTTTGCGCTCCCACAATTCCCTTATATTTATCGGCTTAAATTCGCCGTGTCGAAGCAAAAATTGTTCGATTTGCTTTTCATTTTCATCCGCTAAAACCGAACAAGTGATATAAATAATTCTCCCGCTTTTTTTGGTTTTAGCCGCGGCAATTTCCAATAGTTCTGCCTGAATTTTAGTCAAACCATATAATTTTTCCTTAGTCAGTCGAAACTTGGCATCCGGTGCCCTCCGCCAAGTCCCGGTTCCCGAACAAGGTGCATCTAAAATAAATCGATCAAAATCTTTGTCGGAATCCGCAACTATATCAGTCAGCTCAATATTGTGAACATTAAGCCGTGCCATCCGCGGTTTAATAGCCTCCAAACGTTTAGCCTCAATATCATAAGCCAAAATATGTCCGTTATCCTGCAAAATATTGCTCAAAGCCAAGGATTTTCCCCCTGCTCCGCAACAATAATCCATAATTTTATGTTCCGGCTTGGCATCAATCAAAACCGCCGCCAACTGGCTGGCCTCATCTTGCACATCTAAATAACCGTCTTGCCAAGCCATGCAATTATTCAACACCAATCTTTCGGCTATATGCAAACAATAAGGCGAATATTGCCCTTTGGTGCTTTCAATTCCCTCTGCTTTAAGTTTATTCTGCAATTCATCTGCCGAAATTCCATGTGCCCTGACATCAGTCCGTGCTTGTCCGTTCAAGGCTTTGCAAAAATCTATATTACCAATCTTGGTATATAACCACTCCGGACATTCCGCCTCTACCCAATCCGGATAAGGCTCCTCATTTTCTTGTTGCAACCACTCACGTTCCTCATCGCTCAACGTTGCCATTCCGTAAGTCGCCCCGTCAAAAACCTCCGCCAAATTATCTCTGGCAAAATAAAGCAAAATCTTACGCGGTTCAGCACTCTTGGCATCAAAAGTCAGTTTGCAACGATTGCGAACAATCTGCCACACCGCATCAATAATAAATTTGCGGTCTTTCGAGCCGATATATTTGCGCGCTCTGATATAATCATTGATGATTTTATCGGCCGGTTGTTCATCCTTAAACACTTCCGTGATAATCTCTAATATTGCTTGATAACGTGCGCCTGATTGCATTTAGGCTTCCTTTTTATATCCTATTGCTACAAAATATGTCTCGGGAGATTCCTTGCGGCTGGCTGAAGGTTTACAATGCGCCACTTTATCAAAATTACGTTTGGCATCGGCCAACAACTCCCCCTCTGCTCCGCCCTGAAAAACTTTGGCAATAAAAATTCCGCCTTTTTTCAAAACCTGTTTGGCAAAATCATAAGCCGCCTCAACCAAAGCAATCGTGCGCAAATGATCGGTTTGTTGATGTCCTATGGTATTGGCCGCCATATCGCTCATCACCACATCAGCCTCACCGTTAAGCAGAGCTTTTAACTTATCCGGAGCATCATCGGAGGTAAAATCCTGACAAATCAATTGTGCTCCCTCAATCGGTGCGGTCTCTAAAATATCAATACCGATAACTTTGCCATGACCTTTGTTGCGTGCCACCGCAATCTGCGTCCAGCCGCCCGGCGCACAACCTAAATCGACAATATTTTTGCCTTTGCCTAAAAAATGATATTTTTCATCTAATTGTATCAGCTTAAATGCCGCCCGCGAACGATAGCCTAATCTCTGTGCTTCGCTCACATAAGGATCATTTAATTGTCTGAGCAACCATTGATTGGACGACTTCTTTTTATACTTGGCAGTCTTCACCTTAACCGCTAAAGTGTGCCGCCCCTCGACCAACTGCGCTGATTTTGTTGTTTTAGCCATGTTTTTTATCTCTCTCAATCAAATTTGCAACTACCGCGTCTTTAGCACTTTTTAACGATACTGTTATATTATCCGCCCCCAATCTCTCGACAACTCTTGCAAAAATCACGCAAGCCGCCACAAATATCGGTGCCCTGCTTTCTCCCACATTAGGATTTTTGCCCAATTCTTCAACCGAGCATTTATACAGCTTTGGCAAAACAGCAAAAATCTGCTTGGCTGTAATCATCTGTCCATCCTCTTTTTCACGCTCATATTTTTCTTTACCTTCGATTATTGCCGTCAAGCGTAAAGCCGTTGATGAGGTCGCAATAAAACTTATGTCATTTTTATCGGGCATTTTCACATCAGCCAAAAACTTTTGTAAATAGCCGTCAATCTCCTCTGCCAACTTTGCCGCTTTAACCTCATCATATTCATGCAAATCAAATTGCTCGGCAGCATTACGCGCTCCGTAAGGTATTGAAATTGTTTTAATTATTTTCGGTTTATCATTATTAGTAGCCAAACTTACCTCGGTTGAACCGCCGCCCACATCCCAAATTAAAACATATTTGCTCTTGCCTTTGACGTGCTCTGCTGCACCTTCCAAATTTAATCTTGCTTCTTCTTCTCCGTCAATAATCTCAAGCGTAATTCCGCTGATATCCTTGATTTTATCAATAAACTCCTGTCCATTTTTCGCCATCCGACAAGCCGCCGTTGCTATTGCTCGCAAATTACATCCCGATACATTATATTCTTTCAAATGCTTTTTGATTTTATAAAAAGCATCCTCTCCCCGCATTATTGCCTGTTCGGTCAAACAATTATTTTCTTCCATTCCTTCGGCTAATCTGGTTGAATAATGCTCGGTAAACAACGTTTTACCTTGATCATCGCAAATCAACAAGCGACACGAATTTGAGCCCAAATCTATTGCCGCATAATTTCTACTTGTCATTAGCACTTTCCTGCAATTTCTGATTATTATTAAAATAATGGTTATGTTTTGCCCAATAATTATGCCGTCTCCGTCTATGATAATAGGGTTTCTTTTCTTTTTTATCGGGATGCATCAAATCCAGCAAAATACCCTCGCGAATTCCTCTATCGGCAATGGTTATTTCCGAAACATCCCAAAAAGATAATATTCCCTCAATAATCGAGCAACCGGCCACCGTCAAATCAGCCTTAGACGCACCGATACAGGCATGTTTTTTTCTCCCCTCATCGCCCATACGCTTGATTTTATTGATTGTACGCATCAAATCATAACGATTGATTGTCAAACCGTCAACCACCGAGCGATTATAATGCGACAAATTCAAATATACCGCTCCCAAAACCGTAACCGTGCCGGAAGTGCCCAAAATTTGGATTTCCTGATTGGATATTGCTTCGGATATATGATATTTCTCTTCAAATTCAGTCAAAATTTTGTGAGTACGCTCTATAATCGAATCATAAGCCAAATCGGTCATTTCATGATTGGGAAAAGCCTCCGATACCGTCACCACTCCGTAAGGCAAGGAAGCATATCCCTCAATTATTGCCTTACCCGAAGCTGTCATTCTCGCTAAAGATATTTCGGTAGATCCCCCGCCGATATCAAAAACCAAAGCTCTGCGAATATGCCGATTCAATAACGGCACACAGCCGACCATCGCCAAACGAGCCTCTTCCTGTGAAGAAATGATTTCAATATTAAGTCCGGTTTCTTTTTTAACCAAATCCATAAAATATTGACAATTTTTGGCTCTGCGGCATGCCGCTGTAGCCACAAACCGCGCCGCTTTAATCGGAGCATATTCTTCCAGCACTCCGGCACAAACTCTCAAAGCATTAACTGTCCTCCGAATTGCCGTATGCGACAATTCGTTATTATTGATTATTCCCTCGCCTAATCGCGTTATTTTGGAATAAGTTTCCACAATGCGAAAAGCCGACGGTGTCGGTGTAGCTATCACCAACCGACAGGAATTAGTTCCCAAATCTATCGCGGCATAATTGTCATGTTTATTTGTTGTTTTAATTTCTTTAATTCTTTCATCAGCTGCCGCTTTTTGTTTTTGCCAATAACGCATTTTATTAAATCTTTTAGCTGTAAAAAAATAAACTTGAGGTAAGTATATCCCAAGTTTATCTTTTGCACAATATATTTTTTTAAATTTATAAACCTCTCTCGGCGCGCAAGGCTACTCTAAGCTCATCTATGCACACCAATTCATGTTTATTATTTTCAAAATACCAATAAGTCCAACCGTTGCAAGCCGGAGCATTTTGTTCGGCTGCCCCCACCTGATGGATCGATCCCTCGGCTTTGTCACTTTTTAATGTTCCGTCCGAACGCACCACCGCCCAATGCTTACGAGCTGAGTCAAACAACATATCTCCCGGTTGCAAAAATCCGCGTTCCACCACATTTCCGAATGGAATCCGCGGCATTTTTTTCTTAGTCATATATTCCAAACAAGCCCTATCTTTAACCGGCTTAACTTCATCAATCCGGTCTTGTGCCCCTTTTATATAAGCCTTGTCTTTTTCAATCCCGATAAAATGCCGTCCTAATTTCTTGGCAATCGCTCCGGTAGTTCCGGTCCCGAAAAACGGATCCAACACCACATCGCCGACCTTGGTCGATGAAACCACCACCCGATAAAGCAAAGCCTCCGGTTTTTGCGTAGGATGCAATTTGTCGCCGTTTTTATCTTTTAATCGTTCTTTACCGGTGCATAAAGGAATATGCCAATCCGAACGCATTTGTGTATCTTCGTTTAAGGCTTTCATTGCCTCATAATTAAAAGTATAGCGGGAATTCTGACTTTTCGATGCCCAAATCATGGTTTCATGAGCATTGGTAAAACGTGTTCCCTTAAAATTGGGCATCGGATTAACTTTATCCCAAATAATGTCATTTAAAATCCAAAATCCCAAATCTTGCAATATTTTGCCGACACGGAAAATATTATGATATGAACCTATAACCCACAAAGCACCGTCATCTTTGAGCAAACGACGTGCCTGCCTCATCCAGGCAAGGGTATATTGGTCATAAGCATCCATGCTTTCAAAGCTGTCCCACTCCTCATACACGCCGCTGACATTGCTGTTGTCCGGACGCAGTAAGGCTTCTCCGAGCTGTAAATTATAGGGTGGATCAGCAAAAATCAAATCGATTGATTTTTCTTCCATCTCAGCCATCACCTTAATACAATCATCATTGATAATTGTATCAAGCAAATCTTTTGTCTTCCTTATTTTCATCTACCAACCATACAGTTGTTAAAATACCAGTAAAGGCATTATGACAAACAGATGGTTATAAATTTATTAACAGCCGCATTTTTTTTGAAAAAATCAGCAAATTCAATCAGATAAATTTTATTCTTCTCTTTTTTGTGCATGATAATCGATATGACAATTTTTGCAAAGCATCAAACAATTATCAATTGTTGTCTCTCCTCCATCGGCAAAAGCCACACAATGATGTCCGTCCATGTCCTTTAACAGAAAATGTTTTTTGCATATTGCGCATTTTTTACCTTGTTTTTCATAAACTTCTTTTTGCTGTCTTTCGCTGAAAGCTCTGTGCCAAATCAAACTTCGGTCGCCGGACAGACAATATTCATAAAAACCTTTTTTCTTCAACCCGTCAGGGTCAGTCTCGTATATGTAGTATAAATATTTTAATTTTGCTTCTAATTCGATATAATTATATCTCAGATGATGATATTTATTGTATAAAATTCCCCAATCCTGTCCTTTCATATCGATTCGATAATTTACAAAAGTTGACTTAACCCAAGCCACCACATTTTTAAAATAATCAATCAGTTCATCAGCATTTTCATCAAATCGGTGTTTGCCCATATAATCTTTGATTTGCGGATACACTTCTTGTTCCGCATCAACCCGCCACAATAGAGCCAGCTCCAACAACAGCTGTCGATTTGCCTTATCGCCGAGACTTCCCATATCTCCCAACACTTTATCCGCTGCAAGATTAAGCAAAGTCTTTTTATTATCATTATCATAATAAGCGATATTGATTGCCTCATTATTATTCTTTTTTGAGAAAAAATGTTTGGCGGAAGTCAGCCACGATCCGGTATAGTTGGCATTAAGCAGCTCTTGATTGGTCATTTGTTTGCCGGCAATATTAATGGTGTGAAACCAATCAAGTTTTTCATCATCGGTGCCTTCGCAAACATAAACTTGCAATTTATAATCCAAAATTTCTTTTTGTTTTTCTGCCGACAAACCTTCAAAAGTCTGAGTATTTTTACCATTAAAATCAATTGCTATCGGATTACCGAAACCATCATCATTGGTAATAAATTGGCAAATGGAAATAATTCGTTGTTGTCCGTCTATCACTTCAAAACTACCATCGGGATTAATCGCCCAATACATACTGTTAAGCGGCATATTATTATAAACCGAGAGCATAACTCGATCACGATCATCCGGTTCATAAACAAAAGCACGCTGATAAGCCGGACGCACATTGAGTTTTCCGCCGTAAGCTTTTACCCCTTGTTCACCTTTGTCACAATAACCTTTAACCAAATCACGAATAGTAATAAGCGGTTGAGATGTTTTCATTGTCATGTTATTTCTTCCTTTTGATTAGTATTCTCAAATATTTTGATTTTCCATTGATTTCTGTTAAATGAATATGATTAGCTTTTGCCCAATCATTAACTTTAGCCACATCTAAAATTGTATAACGATTTAATCCGTCTATTATTTCAAATTGTTCAGGATTATACTTATCCATAAAAGTTATCGGAACGCCCATCACTCCGTCATAATCCATCGGAATATCACCCACCTTGTCAACATTGATGGCATCATAATTATCATAATGCGGATACATATTTTCAAAACCGTAATACTTTTTACCGGTATGCAAAAATTCATTACGCTTACTGTTTACCAAATTAGTAAACCATCTGGTTAACCCTGTTATTTTTTTTGTCGGCTCACCTTTATAAGTAAAATCACTTGGCGAATTATAGCCCAACCAAACTTCATTGTTTTTGATTATTGTAAAAATCTCTTTATATGACAGCGCATTTTTATTCCCGATAATTAAAAATTTCTTTTTATATTCCATCAGTTGCGCCACATATTCACGGAATAATGAAAAAGGCGGATTGGTAATGACAATGTCGGCTTGTTTCAAGAGCTTAATACATTCCGGACTCCTAAAATCGCCGTTACCTTGCATCGGAATTTCAGCAATATCTTCAAAACAGATAATTCCGTCGCCGGTATTGTCTTTATCCAAGATATACATCGTTGAGCGGTCTTTATCTTTTTCATAATGGGTGGCAATTACTTTTTTAATTTGAAAAGCTTCAAAATTATCTGCCAGATATTTCAAAAAATTAGACTTTGGTGTGCCTAAACCAATGCCGTAATGATCATCACAATTACAATAAATCACTTTGCCCTTAAAATATTTGGCATAATTGACCAACTCTTTTTTAATATCATCATAACCGGTATAAAATTCATCATCTTTATTTCCATCTGCCGCACGTAAACTTGCATTTCCCATCGCGTTTCTTTCAACAAAAAATCGCCTTTGGTGCAAAAGGCGACTGGAAGCTGAAAACTACTCGTTGGGAATAGCGGGCATATTGATTTAAAAAGGGTATTAACCCTTGTATAAACTTATTTTGCCTCCTTCCAGTCACTTGACCGGAAAGAAGCTTTTACGCCGATGGTTCTCGGCAACCAACGATGAGGTTTTCAGTCCTCGGGGCAGACACCAACCTGCCTTGCCCTCTAGGTTAAACGATAAGATATAAAATGCAAGATTTTTTTTAAATCAGTTATTGAATCACAAAAAAACAGCCTCTCTTTCTCAAGAGAGGCCGTTGTTTTCTCCAGGTAAATCTCGCAAAATTTTCAACGCATTATCACCAATCGGACAGTCGGCAATACGCTTGCGGATTACGGATTCTTATTGGTTACTTCCATTATTCAAAATCCTTATTAAATAATCTGTAATTTCAGTAAAATTATCAAAAACCAGTAATGAATCCTTCTTATCTTTTATATAATTGTCCTCCATAAACTTGCCTTTGCCTAATAATATAGGCTGAACGCCTGCATTATAAGCACACTCAGTATCTTGCTTGGTATCACCGATTAGCCAAACATTATTTTTATCAATTTTATATTCCGCATCTTTAAGAGCAGTAAATACCGGATCAGGCTCAGGTTTATTTTTAGGCGCATCACCATTGCCTAGAATTTTAGTAAATTTAATATTTGGAAAACAAAAAGAAATTTCTTTTAACAGAAGGGATTTCTCTTTGTTTGAAATAATAAAAATATCAATTTTTTTTTCGTTACATACTTGCAAAAAATTAAAAGCTTCTTCTAAAGGGACAACCTTATTATAACCATTTAGAGTATAATAATTCAAATAATCTTGATATGCTGCAGCTGCTTCGTCGGCAAAAAAATTAGGAAAATTTTCTTTCAATGACTTTTTGGTATCACGATATTTTGTTTTGGTTATATCCCAAGGTTCTTTACCATATTTACCCAAAACATATTCCATCGACTCAACCACAGCCGGACGTGTGTGAGCCAAAGTGTCATCCCAGTCAAACAATATAGCTTTCGGCATTTTATCCCTCCTTAATTGAAACTGATAAAAAGCTCATCTTCAGTTAAAAGCCTATTTAACGGAATCTCCAAAGATTTTTGTGGCTGTGTGAAAACTGCTATTATATTATAAATTGCAGCAGCAGGCAACTTAGATAAACCACTGTTTACATCAGGCAAATGGACATCTTTTTGCATATCTGATATTTCTTTTCCTCTAGCAATAGTCTTTTCCATAGATACTCTGATTAATTTGAAAAGGTGTTTTTCCTCTTATTCTTAAACTTTCTTCAATATCTTCAAGATTTCCTGCTATTTTACGTGCATTATTAGGCGCGTACAAAACGATATTAACTTTTTGTGTGAAATCATTTTGCTCGGCTAATAGTCGTGTCAATTCACTACCAACTTTACCTGATGCACCTATGATAGATATTTTCATTAATTATCTCCAGTATACTAATAAATAATAAACTAAACATTTAATAAAATGCAAGATTTTTTCTCTAAATCAGTTATTGAATCACAAAAAAAACAGCCTCTCTTTTTTCAAGAGAGGCCGTTGTTATTTAATTAGGAATTATCCCAATTTCTTTTGATCTTCACGCATAGCTTGAATTTCTTTGTCGTTTTGTGCGGCAACTTTCTTCAAAGCACGCAATACCGTTCCGGTACCGGCCGGAATTAAGCGTCCGACAATAACGTTTTCTTTCAAACCGCGCAAGTCATCAACTTTTCCTTCAACCGCAGCTTCGGTCAAGACTCTGGTGGTCTCCTGGAAGGATGCAGCTGAAATAAACGACTTGGTCTGCAAGCTGGCTTTAGTAATACCTAACAATACCGGATCAGCTTTAGCCGGAGTTTCGCCGGCCTCGATTGCCTTGGCATTTCTGGCTTCAAAGTCATCAGCATCAACTTGCTCGCCGATCAGATATGTAGTATCACCCGGATCGGTAATCTCAACCTTACGCAACATTTGCGATACAATCACCTCAATGTGCTTATCGTTGATTTTAACACCTTGCAGACGATAAACATCTTGGATTTCCTTAACCAGATATTCCGCCAATTTTTCAACGCCCAAAACGCGCAAAATATCATGCGGAGCCGGACTGCCGTCAACCAAGGCATCGCCTTTTTTAACCACATCGCCGTCTTGAACGATTAAGCGTCTGCCCTTCGGTATCAGATATTCAACCGGATTACCTTCGGTCGGAACCACCGTAATACGTTGTTTTGACTTATAATCCTTGCCAAACTCGACAATACCGTCAACATCAGCAATAATAGACGGATCCTTCGGACGTCTGGCTTCGAATAACTCGGCAACACGCGGCAAACCACCGGTAATATCTTTAGTCTTGGAAGATTCTCTCGGAATTCTGGCAATAACATCGCCGACCTTAACCTCCGAACCGTTATCTACCGACAAAATCGCATCGGCTGCCATATAATAACGAACTTCTTTGCCGTTATCCGACATAACCTGTTTGCCTTTGGCATCTTTCAGGATAATGCTCGGTTTCAAACCTGCATTAGCCGAATTGGAACGCCAATCAATCACAATCTTTGATACGATACCGGTAGTCTCGTCAGTAACTTCCTTAATTGAAACATTGTTAATCAAGTCAACCAATTCAACTTTACCGGCTTTTTCGGTAATAACCGGAACGGTAAACGGATCCCACTCGGCAATCTTCTGACCTTTTTTAACCTTGTCACCTTCATTAGCCAACAGCTTAGTTCCGTAAGGAATATTGTGACGGGATTTTTCTCTTCCCTGATTGTCAACAATCACAATTTCGCAGTTACGTGACAATACCAATCCGTGTCCTTCTGAATTGATAACCACATGACCGTTATCCAATTTCATCACACCGGCAAACGGAACTTCAATTGAAGCTTGTTCGGCACCTTTTTGTGCCGCACCGCCGATGTGGAAGGTTCTCATGGTTAATTGGGTTCCCGGCTCACCGATGGACTGTGCGGCAATAACACCGACTGCCTCACCGATATTAACCGGAGTTCCTCTCGCCAAATCACGTCCGTAGCAAGCGGCACAAACACCGTGTTTGCAATCACAGGTCAATACCGAACGGATTTTAACCTGTTCAACACCGGCCGCCTCAACAACCTCAACATCATTTTCGTCAATCAGTTTACCTTTCTTGACCAAAATTTCGCCGGTCTCGGGGTGAACGATATTTTCTTGAATGGTACGACCTAAGATTCTCTCACCGATTGATACGATAACATTACCGCCGTCAACTACCGGACGAACAACAATTCCGCGCTCGGTTCCGCAGTTGGTCTCGGTAATAACCACATCTTGAGCCACATCAACCAAACGACGTGTCAAATAACCTGAGTTAGCGGTCTTCAAAGCGGTATCAGCCAAACCTTTACGAGCACCGTGAGTTGAGTTGAAGTATTCCGACACCGTCAAACCTTCCTTAAAGTTTGAAATAATCGGTTGTTCAATAATTTCACCCGACGGCTTTGCCATCAAACCGCGCATACCGGCCAATTGACGCATTTGTGCTGCCGAACCGCGGGCTCCGGAGTGAGCCATCATATAAACCGAGTTGATATAACCGTTTTCGGTCTTGGAAATATTTTTCATCATCTCGTCAGCCACCTTATCGGTACAAGATGCCCAAATATCAACCACCTTATTATATTTCTCACCTTTGGTGATCAAACCGTTTTGATATTGTTGCTCAAATTCTTTAACCTGAGCTTCGGTTTCCGCAATCAAGGTCTTCTTGGCATCCGGAACGATCAAATCGTCTTTACCGAACGAAATACCGGCCTTGCAAGCATTAGTGAAACCTAAAGTCATAATCTTATCGACAAACATACAGGTTTCTTTCTGTCCGCAATGACGATAAATCGTATCAATGATTTCGCCGATTTCCTTCTTACGCAACAAACGATTTACCAAAGAGAATTTAACATTTTTGTGCTTCGGCAAAGTTTCCGAAACAATAATGCGTCCCGGAGTTGTATCAACCAAACCGTATTTAATGTTGCCTTCATCATCAACATATTCCATACGGCATTTAATCTTGGCATGCAGATCAACCACCTTTTCAAACAAAGCCATTTGTACTTCGTTGAAATCGGCAAATATCATGCCTTCACCCTTCATACCCTCGGCTTCGTATGTCAAATAGTAAATACCCAAAACCATATCTTGTGTCGGCACGATAATCGGTTTACCCGAAGCCGGCGACAAAATATTGTTGGTTGACATCATCAAAACGCGAGCTTCCAACTGAGCTTCTATCGAAAGAGGTACGTGAACCGCCATTTGGTCACCATCGAAGTCAGCGTTAAAAGCTGTACAAACCAAAGGATGCAAGTGAATAGCTTTACCTTCAACCAATACCGGCTCAAATGCCTGAATACCCAAACGGTGCAAAGTCGGAGCACGGTTTAACAATACCGGATGCTCTCTGATCACTTCTTCCAATATATCCCAAACTTCCGGACGCTCTTTTTCAACCATACGCTTGGCTGCCTTAATGGTTGTTGCATGACCGTAAAGTTCCAATTTGGAATATACAAAAGGCTTAAACAATTCCAACGCCATCTTTTTCGGCAAACCGCATTGTTGCAATTTCAATTCCGGTCCTACGGTAATAACCGAACGACCTGAATAGTCAACACGTTTACCTAACAAGTTTTGACGGAAACGACCTTGTTTACCTTTCAACATATCCGACAAAGACTTCAACGGACGTTTGTTGGTTCCGGTAATCGCTCTGGCTCTGCGACCGTTATCAAACAAAGCATCAACCGATTCCTGCAACATTCTCTTCTCGTTACGAACGATGATATCCGGTGCATGCAATTCCAACAATCTCTTCAAACGATTGTTGCGGTTGATAACACGACGATACAAATCGTTCAAATCCGAAGTGGCAAATCTGCCGCCATCTAATGGAACCAAAGGACGCAACTCCGGCGGAATAACCGGCAATACATCCAAAATCATCCATTCCGGCTTGGTATTCGAATCAATGAAAGACTCAATAATCTTCAAACGTTTAACCAACTTCTTGCGTTTAGCTTCCGAGGCATTATCCTTCAACTCGGCACGAATTGTTGCCCTCTCGGCTTCCAAATCTATATTAGACAATATCTCTTTCAAAGCCTCGGCACCGATTGATGCACGGAAAGCATCTTCTCCGTATTCATCCAAAGCCTCTTGATACTGATCTTCGGTCAACAACTCGTTAACTCCCAACGGAGTCAAACCGGGCTCAATTACAATATAGCTTTCAAAATACAAAACTTTTTCCAAAGCCTTCATCGGAATATCCGTAATCATCGAAATACGACTGGGCAAAGACTTCAAAAACCAAATATGTGCAACCGGAGCTGCCAATTCGATATGTCCCATTCTTTCACGGCGAACTTTCGACAAAGTAACTTCAACACCGCACTTTTCGCAAACAATACCGCGATATTTCATACGTTTGTATTTACCGCACAAACATTCGTAATCCTTTACCGGACCGAAAATACGGGCACAGAACAATCCGTCTCTTTCCGGCTTAAAAGTACGATAGTTAATGGTCTCGGGTTTTTTAACCTCACCGTAAGACCAAGAACGAATTTGTTCAGGAGAAGCTATTGAAATCTTGATTTTATCAAAAGTTTCAGCAGCAACCTGCCCACCAAAATATTTTGCTACATCATTATTCATTTATACTAACTCCTCTAACCTAAATTTCTTCGTTCAACAATTCAATGTTCAAGCACAATGATTTGATTTCTTTGGTTAATACGTTGAATGATTCCGGAATACCGGTTTCAAAAGTATCTTCACCTCTGACAATCGCCTCATAAACCTTGGAACGACCGTTAACATCATCGGATTTAACCGTCAACATTTCTTGTAAGGTATAGGCTGCACCATAAGCCTGCAAAGCCCAAACCTCCATCTCACCGAAACGCTGTCCGCCGAATTGTGCCTTACCGCCCAAAGGCTGTTGAGTAACCAAACTGTAAGGACCAACCGAACGAGCGTGCATTTTTTCATCAACGATGTGGTGCAGTTTAATCATATAAATGATACCGACCGTAACTTTACGATCAAACTTTTCACCGGTTCTGCCGTCATACAAATCAATTTGTCCTGATGTCGGCAAGCCGGCCATCTCCAACATATGATTAATATCATCACCGGAAGCACCGTCGAATACCGGAGTTGCCATCGGAATACCGTTTTTCAAATTCGGTATCATCAAATCCAAATCTTCCGATGTCATCTTCTCAATTTCGCGCTTATACTGTTTTTCACCATAGATGTCTTTCAGTTTAGCACGCAACTCTTTCTCATTCTTCTGTCCGGCTTTAACTTGTTCCCACAACTCGTTAACTTGCTGTCCCAATTTTTGAGCAGCCCAACCTAAGTGTGTCTCCAAAATTTGTCCGACATTCATACGCGAAGGAACACCCAACGGGTTCAGCACGATATCAACCGGAGTACCGTCTTCCATATAAGGCATATCCTGCAACGGCAAAACGCGTGAAATAGTACCTTTGTTACCATGGCGTCCGGCAATCTTATCACCGGATTGAATCTTACGTTTGGTAGCAATAAATACCTTAACCATCTTCAAAACGCCCGGCAACAAATCATCACCGCGTTGAACTTTTTCAACTTTGTCATCAAAACGTTGTTGAACTTTCTCAACTCTCTTATCAAAAGCATCTAACAGTTCTTCCAAGCTGCTCATTACTTTTTCATCTTTGACAACAATCTTGCGCCATTGTGAAGAAGGAATATTATTCAAATCTTCATCGGTAATCTTGGCTTTTTTGGCAATCGTGCCTTTCGGAGCATCAACCACTGTCTGACCAACCAGCATTTCTCTGATTCTGGCTTCAACATTGCGGCGGATAATTGCAATCTCATCATCGCGGTCTTTAGCCAATTGTGAAATTTCCTGTTGTTCAATCGATAAAGCACGTTCATCTTTTTCCAATCCTCTGCGCGAGAATACATGAACATCAACAACCACACCTTCAATACCCGGTTGAACACGCAGTGAAGTATCACGAACATCAGATGCTTTTTCACCGAAGATTGCACGCAACAATTTTTCTTCCGGAGTAACCGGCGATTCGCCCTTCGGAGTAACTTTGCCGACCAATATATCACCGGCCTTAACTTCAGCTCCGATATAAACGATACCGGCCTCATCCAAATTGCGCAAAGCATCTTCACCGACATTGGGAATATCACGAGTAATCTCTTCTTGTCCCAACTTGGTATCACGAGCCATTACCTCAAATTCTTCAATATGCAGTGAGGTAAATACATCATCGCGTGAAATACGCTCTGACAGCAAAATTGCATCTTCGTAGTTCAAACCGTTCCACGGCATAAATGCCACCAAAACGTTTTTACCCAAAGCCAACTCACCCATATCGGTGCATTGTCCGTCCGCTAAAATATCGCCTTCTTTAACCTCATCACCGACATGAACCAACGGAATTTGGTTAATGCAGGTATTTTGGTTAGAACAACGGAATTTTGACAAACGATAAATCTCCACACCGGCATTAGCGGCATGTTCGGCTTTTGAACGTACCACAATACGATTGGCATCAACCGAGTCAACAATACCATCGGCTTTACATACCACCGTAGCACCGGAATCTTTTGCCACAACCGCCTCAACGCCGGTTCCGACCAAAGGAGCTTCCGAACGCAACAAAGGCACACCTTGACGTTGCATGTTTGATCCCATCAATGCACGGTTTGCGTCATCATTTTCCAAGAAAGGAATCAATGCGGTAGCAACCGAAACCAATTGTTTTGGAGATACGTCAATAAAGTCAATCTCTTCAGGTTTGGCAAATTCAACTTCACCGGCTTTACGACAGGCAACCAATTCGGCCTCAAAATGACCGTCATCTTTAACTTTGGCATTTGCCTCAGCAATACGATATTTTCCTTCTTCGTCAGCTGATAAATAAACCACATCATCAGTAACTTTGCCCTTAACAACCTTACGATACGGACATTCGATAAATCCGTATTTATTGATACGGGCATAAGTTGACAGTGAGTTAATCAAACCGATGTTCGGACCTTCCGGAGTTTCAATCGGGCAGATACGACCATAGTGAGTAGGATGCACGTCGCGCACTTCAAATCCGGCACGATCTCTTGACAAACCGCCCGGTCCTAAAGCCGACAAACGACGTTTATGTGTAATTTCGGACAACGGATTGTTCTGATCCATAAATTGTGACAATTGTGATGAACCGAAAAATTCTCTGATAACCGAAGCAATCGGCTTGGCATTAACCAAATCTTGCGGCTTAACGTTATTCAGATTTTCCGAGCTCATTCTCTCACGAATAGCTCTTTCCATTCTCAGCAAGCCCATACGATATTGATTTTCCATCAACTCGCCGACCGAACGCACACGACGATTGCCCAAGTGGTCAATATCATCAACCTCACCCTTGCCGTCACGCAACTCAACCATGTGCTTAACAATACGCAAAATATCATCTTTGCGCAAAGTTCCCAAAGTATCCGGAGCATCATCAAACGAAATATCCATCGCCGAATTAATCTTTACACGACCAACCGACGACAAATCATATCTGTCTTTATCAAAGAACAAGCTGTATAATAAAGCATCAGCTGCCTCATATGTCGGAGGATCGCCCGGACGCATAACACGATAAATATCCAACAAAGCTTCTTCACGGCAGGAGTTTTTATCAGCAGCCATGGTATTGCGGATATACGGTCCGACATTAACCCCGTCAATAAACAAGGTCTTAATTTCTTTGATTTTATTTTCTTTAATTTTATCTAATAATTCTTTGGTAATTTCATCGCCGACTTCGGCCAAAACCTCACCTGTCTTAGCATCAACCAAACCGGCACCCAAAAATTTACCGATAATCTTTTCATCGGCAACACGATAATATTCCAAACCGTTATCCGCTAATTTTTGAGCAAAACGGGCATTTAATTTTTTGCCGGCTTCCCAAACGGTCTTACCGCTGTTGGCATCAACCAAATCAAAATCAAACTTAACACCTTTTAATCTGGCCGGCTCAAATTTAACTTTCCAGCCTTTTTTATCAGCCTCATAGGTATCAATATCATAGAAATAATTCAATATTTCTTCTTTATCCATACCTTTAATTGCAGCACGATCCATATATTTGCCTTGCTTTTCCAGCTTTTTCATTTTTTCTTCGGTTTCTTTGGAATACAAGCAATACAACAATGAAGTAACCGGCAATTTGCGGCGTCTGTCAATACGAACATAAACCAAATCTTTGGCATCAAATTCAAAATCCAACCACGAACCGCGATAAGGAATAATGCGGGCGGCAAACAAATATTTACCGGAAGCTATGGTTTTGCCCTTATCATGATCAAAGAACACACCCGGTGAACGATGCATCTGTGAAACAACTACACGCTCGGTTCCGTTGAAAATAAATGTTCCTTTATCGGTCATCAACGGGATATCGCCCATATAAACATCTTGCTCTTTAATGTCATGAATTGACTTGGCTCCGGTTGCCTCATCAACATCCCAAACTACCAAACGCAAAGTAGCTTTAACCGGTGCGGCATAAGTCATATCACGCTTAATACATTCATCAACATCATATTTAGGGGTTTCCAACTCATATTTTACGAATTCCAACTCACCGTTGCCTGAAAAATCTCTGATCGGAAAGATTGATTTGAAAACTTCTTCCAATCCGAATTCGCTGTTATCATGTCCGTCGGCGGAAATAAAATTGTTATAAGAACCGGTCTGAACCTCAATCAAACTGGGCATATCAGCCACAGCATCGATTCTGCCGAAATTTCTTCTTACACGTCTTTTGCTCGTATAAGACTCTTTCATAGTATTATATTCCTTTTTAGCTAAAAATCCCGCGCCAATACCATTAGACTCAAAGCCTAAACCCCGCACGCGAGAGGTTACAACAATTTTTATATAAATAAAAAAAACGATTCTTTTTTCGCGATTCGCTTTAAGATGCTACCCCGCACAAACCATTGATTTGATTGGAATAAGCCTGTGAATAATAATGCATTATCTTATGTTTAAACACGCGCGATTCATAGCACAATTTTTATTAAAAGCAAGCACTTTTTTGAGAAATTATTAAATAGCTGTTTAGACCTTAAGAATCAAAATACGTTACTTTGTTTTTTATCTAAAATTTTTCTTTTCAATCTAGTTGATTTAAACGTTCGTTTTTTATTACTTTTTTATTAAAAAAAAGTAACATTAGCTATCTGTTATTGTAGTCTTATTTCTGTGCCAATTTAGCAGTTGCCTGACCGGAAAAAGCATCAACATATTGTTTATTAACCTGATCAACTTTTTGCTTAAATTTGTTCAAAGCCTGACCGCTCAAGTTCTCACCGGTTGAAGCTTTAATCGTGCGCGGATTAACGCGTTTACCATTTTGAATAACTTCATAGTGTAAATGCGGTCCGGTTGACCGTCCGGTAGAACCGACATAACCGATAATCTGCCCTTGAGTAACTCTAACCCCCGGACGCATACCTTTGGCAAAGCGGCTCATATGCCCGTAAGCGGTTGAAAATTCCGAATTATGGCGAATTTTTATATAATTACCGTAACCGCCGTTATATTTTGCCGCTTGCACGACTCCGTCACCTCCGGCATAAATAGGTGTTCCCTGCGGAGCCGCATAATCAACTCCCCAATGAATGACATGTTTTTTCAAAATAGGATGTAATCTGCGTCCGAACGGCGAAGATATCCGAGCATTACGAAAAGCCAAAGGTTTGCGATCCAAAGTGCGTTTCAAAGCCTGACCGCCCGGAGTATAATAATCAACCCCGCCTTTGTTGTCTTCATAACGATATAAAGCAATTTTTTGTTTGCGCAACACCAATCCGGCATAAATAATCTTACCGCATTTAATCAGCTTATCATCTTTAGTAACTTGGCTCTCATAAACAATCTCAAACTTATCACCTTTTTTAACATCACGTTTAAAATCAACCGCGTAGGCAAACAAATTAATGAAATTATTTACCGCTCGCATCGGCACACCGACATTTTGCATTGACTTTGATAAATTACCATTAATTACACCTTGTAACGCATTGGTTTTATCCAAAAGCTCGTCTTGTTCAATAAAAGTCTCAAATTTATCATGATTACGTGCCGTAATAACTCTTTCGCCGGCATTTATATCAATTACCATATAATTAAGCTCGGCCGGAATGGTAGAATCTTGGGTATTAACCGACACAATTGTCTTAATTTTTTGACCGATTTTCAAAGAGTTAGGATTAAAATCCGATTTAATGGAATAATAAATTTTATTGGCAGCTTCACGAGTAATTCCGGCTTTGGTCAAAACGGAAATAAGCGTGTCGCCTTTTTGCACCTCAAGCACTTTTTCAACATTTTCGTATTTGACCATATTATCAACGACTTCAAACATCGCCTTGATATTATCCTGAATATCATCGGCAAAATCATCGTTAGTTACCGCACCTTCATCTGTTTCATTAACAATTTCATTATCCGATTCCATTAGGTAGGCAAAATAATCTTTAGAATCGGTTGAAGCCTCAACTCGATTATTATGAACCAACGAAAGAACAAAAGCTGCTATTATCGCACAAAAATAGCAAACCCCTACCATCCGATGATTATTTATGACCGGCATCTTGACCATTAATCAATTCCTTTTGTTCCAAACTCAACCAATCTAACGATACCTTATAAAAAATAAAGTATATAATCGGTTTTATGTGCACATTTTTCTTAATTATAACACTAAAAAGTGAATAAATTATGAAAATTCAAAAAAAATACTTGCAATTAATTTTTTTAATGTTTATAAGGATAATCACCTTTGGGGGTGTAGCTCAGTTGGTTAGAGCGTCTGCCTGTCACGCAGAAGGTCGCGGGTTCGAGCCCCGTCACTCCCGCCAATAAAAAAAACCGTCCTTGCGACGGTTTTTTTTATTGGTTTGAAAGACCGGCTTGAAACCGCGACCGTATGTCGCGGAGCGAGGAAGAAAATTGTTTTGGTAAAACAATTTTCGACACAGCTTACGCTTTTGTTAGTTTGTAAGCTAGTGTAAACGAAGCGCAACAAACATTACAAAAGCGGTGACCGAAGCGAAGTTAATGAGCTTTTTTGTAAAAAAAAGCGAATTTACAAGCAAGAAAAGCCCCGTCACTCCCGCCATTAAAAAAGCCTGCTTTGTGCAGGCTTTTTTGTTGCCTGAGTGCCGAAAACTAGTTTACGAGCGATTGGAGTCATAACTCGAACATTTTTCAAATTCTTCATAGAATTTATTCTTTACAGCCAAGAAAAATACGAGGATAAAAATTATAAAGTCTTTTCGGATGAAGGTTGTTTCTGAGTGTTGTTTTTAGAAAAAATAAAAGAAGGAAAAATATTAAATCCATCACCACAGCCATAATACCAAGAGGATTTTGTGAATATATCCCTTGCTTCTAGAAATGCACAATTTCGTCTTTCACTTGTTGTATGTATCTTGTTTTCAAATTGTTTTTTTTGAGTTGGGGTTGCTTCTATTGTTGATATTCTTGGCAACAGCATACCAGAACTTATTGTCGGATTTGCGGGATCATAAAAATACTCATCTTTATCCGTTTTAATAGAAATAAAACTATGAGGTTCTCCAAATTCTTCTGTTGGCTTGCGTAATAATTCACCACCGAAATATTTTGATTCAAAGCCTTGGCTTTGCAAATAGGTTTGTGCCAAAACAGAAATTTCTGCACATTGGCATACACCCTCACTAAAAGATTGGGATAATTTTTTACTTCCGTCTTCATCATAAAAGCTCTGTCTTTTTGAGACATTAGAGGACATGTTAGGATATATTTTTCTTAAAATATTATCAAACGCATACAAATGTGCAAAAAGTTTAGCGTCAAAGTTTGGAGCAATATTATTTAACCACTTTTTCATGCTATCATTATTTTCAAAATTTTTAGCATTCAATTCAACAGTCTTAAAGAAGTGTTCAAAATTTTCCGTGTCAGCCGTAACAGCAAGGTCTAATTTGCCATAAAAAGAACCTCCGATTAAAATTTTATCATTATTTTGTATATTATCAATACGACAACTAATTTCATTCAGTTTTTCAAAATTCATGAAATTTGCTCCTACTTATCTTGTTAATAACATTATATCATAATTTTCGTAAATTTAAATCAAAATATCCGATAAACCATTTTAAAAGTATTTATCAACCTCAGGAAAATACTTTCGTAGTTCACCAATTTTCATTATTTCAGCGTAATGTTCGGTTCGTAATATGACTAATTGCTCCCGCCAATAAAAAAAACCGTCCTTGCGACGGTTTTTTATTGCTTATCCTATATACCTTCTCACAAACCGCTTATTCTTACCCAAACGTGACATAATCTCATAAGATATGGTGCCGGCATCACGCGCCATATCATCCAATGTATAAAAATCACTTGCTAAAACCGCCCAATCACCGACTTCAAGTTTACTTACATTAGTAACATCGCAAATAATATTATCCATCGAAACCCTGCCTATAATTCGCGCTTCTTCCATCCCTTTGGCTGTCTTAAAAAACACTTTACCGACATTTGACAGGCTCCTCGGAACTCCGTCGCCGTATCCTATGGAAACAATCGCTATTCTGCGCTTTCCCGCTGCCCGATAAGTTGCCGAATACCCGACAAATTCACCTTTTGCCAAATCGGTAACCTGTAAAACCGGAGCTTTTACCGTAACCACATTTTTCATCTGATTCGGCCGATACGGTGCGGTATTAATACCATACATTGCCGCCCCCAAACGCACTATGTTTTGCTGAAATTTTTTACCTAAAAACACTCCGTCCGAAGCCGCCAATGATGCCGGAATATTCGGAAAATATTTTGCTTTAATTCTTTCAAAATTATTCAACTGATATTCATTCATAAAATGATCTTTTTCATCACCACAAGCCAAATGTGACATCACCAAACCGAACAATGCCAAATCATCTATACTCAACTCAGCCAAATCAGCTTCCCTGAAACCCAAGCGATTCAATCCTGTTTCCACTTGTATTGCCGGCTTTCGATCAGTAATTTTTAAGTCTTTCCAATATTGCAACATCTCTTTAGAACAAATTACCGGCACAATCTGCGGATTATCCCTGAAAATATTCGCCGAATCTTCGCCTATTCCCTGTAAAATGTACACCGTAACATCGCGGTATTTCTGCACTATCGGTAAAGCTTCCATCGCATGGGCCGCAAAAAAACATCTCACACCGGCCTTATTATAAAGCACATCTGCTACCCGTTCCGCTCCCAAACCATAAGCATCATCTTTTATAACTGCCGCACCTGTCGCCGAACCGGCAATCTCTTGCAACACCTTATAATTATCCAACAAATTATTTAAGTTAATTTCCAAAATAGCTCTTGTAAAAATACTCATTTTAACCTACAATCATAAAAATTTAACCTTATATCACTACTATGCAATTTACAGATTCTCATATTCATTTGCAAGATTATAAAACAAAAAATACGCAGCAAATTATTTCTGAACTGCGGAATAACGATTTTGCTAAATTAATTTGCGTATCCTCACAACCTGCCGATTTTGCTGAAGTTGCTCGTTTGACAACCCTCGCCTCCGATTTGATTATACCGGCTTTTGGCATTCACCCGTGGTATCTTGATAAAATCACCGACAATTGGCTCGAACAACTTCGCACTTATCTCTTAAAATATCCTCAAAGCATCATTGGTGAATGTGGAATCGACCGCTTAAAAGGCAATAATCTCGCTAAACAAACATCAATATTCCGCGAGCATATCAAATTGGCAAGCAAATTGCACAAACCTCTCAATATTCATTTGATACACTCCGAGGATATTTTTGCCGGACTCATTAAAGAAATTACCACACCTTATATGATACACTCATTTTACGGCTCTATGAATTTTTTAGATTTATTACTGCGCAACAATGCCTATATATCGCTTAATCCCAAGATTTTACTTCGTCCGCGGGCAAATGAAATCATTCGCACCGTTCCTCTTGAACGCCTGTTAACGGAAAGTGATGCTCCTTTTCAAAGCGATTATTGCGATATTCCCGATTTTATCAGGCAAATATCTGTCTTAAAATCTATTCCCGAAGAAGAAATAATTTTTCATATCCAACAAAATTTGCAAAATTTTATCAAAAATTGATTACAAAATATTTTTTTTAATCTATTATTAAAACAAATAAATTATACTCAAATCAAATTGTTATTGAAATCAAGGATAATTTCATAATGAAAATGATTAAACCTATAGTCAACTTATCTAAAATCGCTGATAACTACGATACCTTTGTTTTCAGCTACAATGGTGCCATCCACAACGGATCTGTTATTATTCCGTCCGCTGCCGAATGTCTCACTCGACTGGCTTCGCTACACAAAAAAATAATCATAATCAGCAACTCCGGTTTACGTATCGCGGAAATTGCCAAGCAATTATCGGACTCGAATATTCCTCTTAATATATTCAGCAATATTATCTCTGCTGGTGAAGTTTTGCACTATAAATTAAAATTTCCCTCCGGTGATTATCAAGCTCTCGGACACTACTATTACCAAATCGGCGATAAAGAATACAGCGGAATAATGAGTTCTCTTCCTTTGGAAAGAGTCAATAGTATTGAAAAAGCTCATTTTCTTTTCATGGCAAAAGCTCAAAATGAAAATGATTTACTGGATAATTACCGTGCCGATATTGAACAGGCGGTAAATTATGGCTTACCTTTTGTCTGTGCCGGTAATGATACTTCTTGCTTTTGCAACGGCAAACTTACTTTAGCCCCCGGTGCAATTGCTGAAGCTTATGCCGTTTTGGGCGGGCGTGTAATAACTGTCGGAAAGCCCGATGTTGAAATGTTGCGATATGCTCTTGAGGGACTGGGAGAAATCGGCAAAATCGTAATCATCGGAGATAATGTATCCACAGATATCAAAATGGCATCTATTGCACAAGTTGCCTCAATCCTTATGTCCAAAGGCCGTCACATTAATTATCTTGGCGAAGGATATATTCCAGATGTAACCAAAACCCGCGAACTGTCAAACAGTTTTGATGTTGAACCCGAAGGTGTTATTTCAGAATTGCGTTGGTAAATGAAAAAAGTATTACGAAAATTATCCATACTTATTATAACAATGCTGACCTTGATTTGGCTGTTCGTCACACCTGTTTCAAAAATAGGTTATTCGCGTCCTTATGCCTCACCTCCGCCCTCTGATCATTTATTTACAGCTCAAGAACTTGATGATTTTATCTCAGTTTGGCTTAAAGCAAATAATTCTTACGTTGCACGATATTTAAATGACTCGACGGCCAAAATCAACGGAACATCTCCCTGGATATTTAAACAATGGTTAATGTTACACGACTGGAACGACCAAAGATTTTATTATTGCGAAGACAAATTGCGCTATCTGATTAAATGTGTCATCTTGCAAAAAAATCACGATGATAATATTCAAATGGCTGCAAAAGGTAATTCATCTCTAGAAATTATCATAAAACAACAAGATGATCAACTATCTGCATGCTCAATTACCCCTGAAGAATTTACCCTTATAAGCGATAATCTGAGCAAAATAACTAAAATTTTACCACAGTTTATGTAAAGGAAATATAACATGCCAACCATAAAAGAAACAAAATTTTCTGATATTTTTATAACCGAAGAAGACCGCAAGGCCTATATTCCGGACAGCAGAACATCCAATGCCTTGGTGGAGTTTATTCCTGATGATTTTGATGTTTTTTTTGAAAAAATCAAAGCAGGCTACGACGGTGAAGATCCCAGCTATTCAATTTTTTATGAAGGTTTATATTTCCGCGCAGAACGTTCTGTTTCATCTCAAGGAGTTCTATACTGCTTACGCCGCATGCCGGAATCAGTTCCCCCTATTCGATCTTTAGGTTATCCTCAGGAATTTATTAAATATATGCTGTCGTTACGCCGTGCTTCCGGATTAATTTTATGTTCCGGAGCCACCGGATCCGGTAAAACAACTTTTATTTCATCACTATTAAAAGAATATATTGTGGAAGAAGGAGGTTTTGCTTATACCATTGAAAACCCTGCCGAACAACCATTAAGCGGTGTATATCAAGCACGTAACGGAGGTTTGGGAGTATGTCGCCAAACAGCACCTAAAGGAGATGATTGGGGGTCGTCCATTAAATCAGCTTTACGATCTGCTCCTCGTTATATAATGGTCGGTGAGATCCGTAGCCCTAATGCTGCCAGCGAATTGCTGCGTGCTTCTATTTCAGGACATTTGGTTTTTTCCACTATTCACGCCAACAATGTTACTGATGCCCTGAGTTCTTTGGTAAAATATGCTGCATCAAGTGATATGAGTGAAGAATTGGCCTATGATATGTTATCCCGCGGACTTTTATCGGTTATATACCAACATCTCGACGGTAAAGGCGTCAAAAAACCTTCTATACAGTTTTTAATGGCTAATCCCATAAGCTTTAAGGGGGATCAGGTTCGCGGAATTATTAAAAGCGGTAAATTAAACTTAGGTACAACCATTGAACAACAAATGATTCGTTTAAATCGCAATCAGGAATTATTCCCCGACATCTAGGACAATTGTTCTTTTATCAATTCAATTTCCAGCCATTGTTCTTCTTTGGTATTTTTGCTGTTTTGCTTTTCCGCCAAAGCAGTCGATGCTTCGTCGAATCTTGCCGGATTGGTTTGATAAAGATTCGGATCAGATAATTCTGCAATCAAATCATTTATTTCTTGCTCAAGCTGTGCAATTTCATCAGGTAAAATTTTCAAAAGTCTTTCTTGATTATAACTGAGCTTTTGCATTTGCTTATTTTTAACAGTTACATCATTAGTCTTGCTTAAATTCTTAGCAATCGTTTTTTCATCATTTTTTTCGGATATTTTATTCAGCAATTCACTATAACTTCCGGCATTTTCAAAAATTGTTCCGTCACCTTTCATATATATTACCGAACTTACCACTCTGTCTAAAAAATCCCGATCATGACTGACAATCAAAATAGTCCCGCCATATTCATCTAAAACTTCCTGTAACAAATCCAACGTATCCATATCCAAATCATTAGTTGGCTCATCAAGCACTAAAAAATTTGATGGTTGTGCCAATGTTTTTGCCAACATTAAACGATTCTTTTCACCGCCAGATAGAGCGGCTACCGGACAATTGGCTTGCGACGGCTTAAATAAAAAATCTTTCAAATAGGCTACCACATGTCGCCAGTGTCCCTGTACCATTATATGATCACCTTTATCACATAATGTTTGCCACAAAGTTTTTTTCGGGTCCAAAGTTATTCTGTTTTGATCAAAATAAGCCTCTTCCAAATTTTTACCGATACGAACAAACCCGCTGTCAGGTTCCAATCTTTTAGTCAGCAATTTTACCAATGTTGTTTTTCCGGCTCCGTTAGGCCCTACAATTCCTATCTTATTACCGCGAATAATACGGGTGGAAAAATCTTTAATAATTGCTCGTTCACCGAAATTTTTAAAAATATGTTTGGCTTCAATAACCAACTTAGAACGAAAATCTCCTTCATCAATATTAAGATTAATATTACCTATTTGCTTTATCTGCTCACGGCGTTCTTTCCTTAATTCGATTAAACGACGCAATCTCCCCATATTACGTCTGCGTCTTGCCGTTACTCCTTTATGCAGCCATTCAGTCTCTTCCGAAATTTTTTTTGCCAAACGATTTTGTTCATTTATTTCCTGAGTTATAATCTCCTCCTGCCAATTTTCAAAATCGGCGAAACCTCTTTTAACCGAATGCATATTTCCTCTATCCAACCAAAACATCACTTTGGAAACATGGCTTAAAAACATTCTATCGTGGGAAATAACCACTACTGCACCGCGAAAATCCTGTATAATCTCTTCCAATATTTCTATGGTCTTAATATCCAGATGATTAGTCGGTTCATCTAATAATAAAATATCCGGCTCATTAATCAAAGCTTGTGCTAAAGCTGCCTTGCGACATTCTCCGCCTGATGCTTTTTGCGGGTCAATATTGCCGTCAATATTCAGCTTATCTAACCAAATATCCGCTTTGTAATCATTATTCAAATCTTCATTCGGCAAAACCGCAACAATGGCCTCTTTCAGACTGCCGAATTTACTTAAATCAGGCTCTTGCGGCATATATGCCACCTTAGTCCCCGGCTGCACAAACAATTCTCCCTCATCAGGTTCGATTACTCCGGCAATTATTTTCAATAAAGTTGACTTCCCCGAACCATTACGTCCGATTAAGCAAATCTTATCCCCTTTATTTATATTTACCTCAATCTGACTGAATAATTTTTTATCACCAAAAGCTATGGAAACATTTTTAATTGCAAAAATAGGAGCTTCCGCCATCTTTATATTCCTTTTATTTCAACCATTTCTAACCTGATTTAAGATTGCTTCTATTACGTTTATGCACAATATGCAAATAAATATTTACATAAAGTTAAAAAAAGGTTAACGTTTGGTTAAAAATTGTTCAACTTTTTGATAAAAGGAGTTTATCCTATGCCTTTAAAAATTGAGCTAAAACCTCATGAAAGCATTATCGTTGGTAATGCAATTATTACTAACGAAAACTCGCGTACCCGTTTTTATATCGACGGAGACGTTCCTATTCTGCGTGAAAAGTTTATCTTACGCGAAAAGGAAGCAACCACACCTGCTAAACGGCTATATTTCATAGTGCAGCAGATGTACCTTAGCAATGGCAATAAAGAATTGCAAAAATTGTTTATAGAATATATGCGGGATTTGCAAACAGCCTCTCCGAGTCTGCATCCGTTCGTAACACCGGTCGGTGAAGCGGTCATAATGGGCGATTTCTACAATGCCATTAAATATGCTTCTAAATTGGTCGAACAAGAAAGAATCTTGTTTGGCGAAGCCTTGGACGGAAGCAATTCGTAATTATTTTGATTTTATTATCATACTTTGATAGTAAGAAATATTTTTATTAACTTAATAAAGACTCGGAGTACAAGGGTCGGTAGATACAACCAAATATTTAGGAGAAAAAGATGCCTCAATCTATTACTTTGACAGGAAGCATGCGTTCTAATCTTGCTTCATTAAAGTCTATACAAAACCAAATGGATAATACCCAAAACAGATTATCCACCGGTAAAAAAGTTAACTCTGCTATTGATAATGCTTCTTCATATTATCAATCACGTGCCTTAACCAATCGTGCCTCTGACTTGGACAGCCTGTTAGACTCGATGGGACAAGGTATTCAAACCATTCAAGCCGCTAACCAGGGTATTGAATCGGTAACGGCTTTTGTTGAGCAAGCTAAATCAATTGCAAACTCTGCTTTTGCTTTAGATGTCACATCTAAAGATTATGGAACGCAGGTTAGCAATTATCAGGACCAATTTAATTTAGTTATACATGAAATCTCAACTTTAGCTAAAGATGCCTCTTATCAAGGTATTAACTTGTTAACCGGCGGTAAATTGACTGTTATGTTTAATGAGACTCGTTCTCACTGGCTGGATGTACAAGGCAAAGATATTGTAAGCGATATGGCTGCAAGCAGTATCGGATTTGGCGAAGCTTCATGGATTGACCCTTCTGCAATATCAACTTTGGCAGATGCAGTTACAACCAAAGAAAACCTAATGAAAGATGCTGAGTATATGATTGATACGGCCATCACTAATCAAGCTACCTTAGATGCGGCTATTGCTGCCGGAACAGCTTATACCAGATCAGGTACAGCTTCGCCTTACACTTTTACTAAGGTAACCGGACCTGCAACTTATGCGGCCGACACCTTCTATAAACATGATACCAATCCGACTACAAATACCGGTTATGGTACAGCTAAGACCAATTATGATGCAGCTGTTACTGCTTATCAAACCGCTACCAAAGCAGTTGCTGATAACATCAACACCTGCTTAAACAGCATCGGTAAAGCTATCGACTACTTGCGTGATTATTCATCGGAATTAGGTAATAATTTCGCAATCATTCAAACTCGTCAAAACTTCACCGAAGCAGTAATTGATGTTCTTGAGACAGGTTCCGACAACTTGGTATTGGCTGACATGAACGAAGAATCAGCAGATTACCTTGCATTGCAAACTCGTCAACAATTAGCTATTAATTCATTGGCTTTAGCTTCACAATCCGCTCAATCGGTATTGAAGTTATTCGGCTGATAAATATTAAGCTGATTAGACATATTAAAAGACGCCTTATTTCACAAGGCGTCTTTTTTATATACAATTACTTTTTTCTTAAAAATTCAGGTAAATCAATCAACCCCGAAGCACCAGCCGCTTTGCGATGTCCACCGCCACCAAACTCTTTTGCGATTTTCGAAACATCTACATCATCTCTCGCCGTATAAAATGATAAATTCCAAGTATTCTTACCACTCATAAAAAAATTACACATAAAAGTATAATTACGAATATTCTTAATACTATCATAAAATTCCGAATATCCTTGCGGCATATTTGCACAAATACACTTTTGTCCCTTATAATTGCTTTCAAAAGACATTGCTTTACACAAACGATGATTACGATTACGCACCCATGACAAAATAGCGTTACCTTTTAACACCATCTCGTCTATATCAATTTTGCCGTTAAACAAATCAACCCAACTGCTGTCTTGAGGTTTATTAACCCCCATTGATTGAAAGGCATATTCAAAAGGACGCACTCTCTTATCTCTTAAATCATACAAATCATTTAAAGCTAATAACTTAACTCCTTCAGGAACTTTTTCATCAGGAAAGAAATACTGCCAAGTTAACATAATTGCAGCTGAACCATTCTCCCTTATACCTTTAATTTCCTTTTTACCTTGTGCTATTGCTTTATTATATTCTTCAATTACCGAAATATGATGATCTATCCAAGTCAAATCCTTATTTTCATTTATTTCAAACATAACATCTAAAGGCAAAGCTATATCACATATAACAATTTGTTCATGATTATTTATAGCTTCCCAAGGAACATCCATATCATGATTAAGCCCGAAAAATTCAATATCACCGAATTTTCTTTTCACAATTGCCGCCGACCCTTTGCCATCATGATCGGCAATATGATATATACAAAGCATTTTACCACTCCAACTTCAAATTATCAAAAGCCGGCTCAACATTTTGCGGAGTATGCACATTCACATAATCATAGTCACATTCGCTGGCCATATGATTAAGCACTACCCTTTCCGGCTTAAACTTATCTACATAATAAAGTACTTTCTCTAATCCCAAATGATAACGATGTTCGTCAATAATTGTCAACGGAAAAACCATTAATTTAGGTTTTATTGCCATAATTCTTTCTTCTGCCGAAGCTGAAAATTCCTTAAAATCTCCCAAGTGAACAATTTCATCATTTATAATATAACCGCAAGTCGGCACATTATGCCCCAATAATTTTATTCCTTCTATTTTAAGGTCTTTAACATAAAAAATATGATTTGGCTTAATGGTATGCATAACTACACATCCCTTGGCCTCATAACCATTTTTTCTATACTCTTTTATATTTCTTTTATCCATTACCATATATGCATAACGTTTTCTAACCGTTTTTATTACATAATTAGGAGCATAAACGTCAAGTGGCTTTTTGGTAATCCGATTTATTTCACGCAATTCATCGATCCCTGCAATATGATCAAAATGAGCATGAGTAATTAAAATAGCATCTAAATATTTTACATCGTTTTGCAAGAATTGCACTCGCAAATCCGGTGAAGCATCAATCAAAATTTTTAAACCGCCGATTTCATAAATTGTTGAAGTTCGTGTACGCACATTCTTCGGATTATTCGGATCACAACAACCAAATCCGCAACTCAATGAAGGAACCCCCGGAGATGCACCTGTTCCCAAAAATAATACTTTCGTCATATCTCAAACAACCTCCGGAAATTATCTGTTGTTATATCTGCTATAGTTGTAAATTCTACTTTTTTAATTTCTGCCAACTTATGAGCTGTCAATACCACATTAGCCGGCTCGTTTATTTGTCCGCGTTTCGGTTCCGGCGACAAATAAGGTGCATCTGTTTCAACCAGCAATTTATCCATCGGAACATCAACAAAATTAGCTCTTATTTCCTCCGACTTCTTAAAAGTTATAATTCCCGAAGCTGAAATATAAAATCCCATTGCTAAAGCTGCATCTGCTAATTTTTTAGAAGACGAATAACAATGGATTATTGCCTTAAATGATTTTTTTTCATAAGCCCTGGTTAATAAATCAATCATATCATCATCAGATTCCCGATTATGAATCACTAATGGAAGCTGTGACGATTGCGCCGCTGATATATGCTCAACCAACAATGCTTTTTGCAAATCTTTGGTATCGGGATTATAATGATAATCCAAACCTGCTTCACCGATGGCAATTACCTTATCATTCTCACAAGCACGCAAAATATCAATAGCCTTCAAATCGATAAACTCTTCTGCCTCTTGCGGGTGAGCGCCTACCGAAGTATAAACATCTTCATACCTATGAGTAATATCCAAATGTTCAGCTAAATGTGTAATATTTGCTCCCACATCCAAAATATATTTCACTCCGACACTTCGAGCCCGTTCAATAACCCCGTCTAATTCCTGATTATTTTCCAAATGACAATGACTATCGGCTAACATTATTCTTGCCCCATTTTGGTAAGTGATACCATCATATTCATAACAACTTGCTTTTTATCTAAATTAAGACTGTCCGTTTGTTTGAAAATTTTGTTAAAATCATCAAATAATTTGGTACTTTGCACAACGTTAATTCCCGATTTAGCCTGTTCAACTAAAAATCTTCCGATTAGCTCCTTAAAAAGCTCATAATTACTATCTTTAGAAGCATCATCACTAAAATCTAATATATCCTTAATTTTAAAGTTTTTACCTTCTTGTGCTGTTTTTTTTATCCGTTCATAAAATTCTACAGCATTACCATCGGCATAAATCATCGCCTTACCGATACTTCCTTCCGACAATACACTTAATTTCTTAATTTTGCTTTCATCTAAATCGGAACAATATCTGCGTAACAAACTTGCTGTTATATTATCTTTCAAAGGTTTAAGATCCAACTTTGCACAACGTGAACGTATGGTCGGTAACAAAGTCGCCGGATTATGCGCTACCAATAACAACATAGTTTTATGCGGCGGTTCTTCTAATATCTTTAATATGGCATTAGCTGACGAACGATTCATTTCATCAACACTATCTATGATTACCACACGCCAACCGCCATAAGCCGAACTTTTCGCTAAAAAATCGTTGACTTCCCTTACATCATCTATCACTATTTCAGCAGATTTCTTAAGTTTGGCCAATTCTTCGTCACTCATATAATTTCCAACCGCCAAAGCCTTATATATTTTCTGCCTGTCTGTCTTAATATAACCACGTTCCACCACCTTAAAATCCGGATGAGCATTAGCACTTATCTGTTTAAAAACCTGATTATCCGGTGATATCTCTAAATTCGTATAACTATCAACTTTGTCATCATTAGCATTAAGCAAAAAACGAGCAATCCTATATGCTAAAGTTGCTTTTCCGATTCCTTTCGGACCTGATATTAAATAAGCATGATGTAAAGCCCGATTCCTCCAAGCATCCAAAATCAGTTTTTCTTGAACTTCATGTCCTATCAAATAAGGATTATCACGAGGCTTTATCTCATACATTGCTTGGCTAACCTATTTCTTCTATGTGATTAGAATCACATTTTTCCGTAAACAGACCAAGCCTTTGCTCAACCACATTCATTACCGATTGATGTAATTCATCAATTGATTTATCGGCATCCAAAACCACGCAACGCTCCGGCTCTTCTTCAGCTATAATTTTAAATCCTTCACGTAAATTTGTATGAAATTCTAATGCACGGCTCTCAAAACGCAATTCCTTTTCTGCCATATTATCAGCTTTGGCAAAAGAACGTCTTAAACCTTTCTCCGGATCTATATCCAAAACTATCGTTAAATCAGGCTTAAAATCTCCCACGGCAATTCTGTATAATTCATCAACAACTTCTTTTGAAACCCTTTCTCCATATCCATAACATTGATAAGCCTTTGTTGAATCGGCAAAGCGATCGCTAATCACTATCTTTCCGTTTTCCAAAGCCGGTAAGATTTTTTGCACCATATGTATATGCCTGTCTGCATAATATAATAATGCTTCGGCAGTTGCATCCATCTTATCTTTATCACCGCAAACCAACAATCTTCTTATTTCTTTGCCGACTTCAGTTCCTCCTGGTTCTTTAGTCACTACAACATCCCAACCTTTTTTTACCAGAGTGCGGGCCAACAACTCAACTTGAGTTGACTTTCCGGTTCCTTCTCCGCCTTCAAAAGTTATAAACTTTCCTCTCATTTTATAACTCACCTGACAATAAATATTTGAGATTGTACATAATCTTACTGGTCAAACCTACCTTATTAATTGTCTGTCCTGCCACTAACGGAACTTCCTCAATTTTTCCTTCGGGAAATTCTAATTTCAATACTCCCAACTGTTGTCCCATCTTCACAGGAGCTTTTATCGGTTTATTATATACAACTTTCATCGACATCTGATTATAACGATTCTTTTTTAATGTTTTTATTATATCTTCATTTGCAACCAACGGAACCGATTTATCAACTCCGTACCATACCGGAATATCAGCTAATTTATCGCCTTTTTTTATCAACTTATAATTATCGTATTCTCTAAACGCCCATGACATCATCTTCTCGGCTTCTTCGGATCTTTCGTTGTTTGAGCTTAATCCCGTCATAACTCCGATAATTCGTCTGTCATCTTTCTTGGCTGACGCAGTCAGGCAATATCCTGCTTCATCGGTATGTCCGGTCTTCAAACCATCAGCATAAGGCATCGAATACAACAGCGGATTACGATTACCTTGTCTTATGTTGTTATAAACGAAATCTTTCTGTGAAAACAAGTGATAAAACTGCGGAAAATCTTCAATAATCCTCTTGGCTAAAATAGCTAAATCTTCCACCGACATTTTATGATCCGGATGCGGCAAACCCGTCGCGTTGGCAAAAGTAGAATTTTTCAAACCTAATTCTTTGGCTTTTGCATTCATCATTTTAACAAAAGTCTCTTCATCTCCGGCAATATTTTCAGCCGCCACTATACAAGCATCGTTACCTGATTGTATAATAATCCCCTTAAGCAGATCATCGACTTTAACTTCATCGCCGATTGATAAAAACATAGTCGAACCGCCGCTGGCCGCTCCGCCTTTACGCCATGCGTTTTCACTCACCTTAAAAGTATCATCTAAAGACAAACTTCCATCTCTCAGTTTATCAAAAATCATATATACCGTCATCAATTTACTCATTGACGCCGGCGGTATCGGATCGGTTATTGCTTTTTCATACATATAAGTACCGGTGGTATAATCTACCAAAATCATATTGCGAGCCTTTGTATCTATAGCAGCGGCATCATATCCTGCCAACATAATACCTGCAACCAATCCACTCATAATAAATTTATTATTTTTCATCTTTTACCTTCTTTCTTAACTTTAATCAATTACAACTTTTGCATCAACAGCACCTTTATATTTAGCTCTTGCAGCATTTTCCTCAGCCTCTGAACGACTGGCATATGGTCCCATTCTCACCCGATAATATTTTTCACCATCAACCTCGGCATAATAAATCTTGGCATTTTTTCCGTATCTTACCGCCGCTGTTTGTGCACCGTTATTTTCTTTATAAGATCCTATTTGCACAAAATAACTTCCTTTAGGATAACTTTCCACTACATTATTCATCGGCTTGATAGTTCTTTTCTCTGCAGCCTCAATTGCTTTTCTGGCATTATCCATACTTCCTTCATGTAACAAAGCTGCTTTCAAAGCCTTACTTTCCTGTTCCAACACCTCAACTCTTACTTTTGTAGTCCCTTGCATCTGAAAACCCAATAAAGAAGCAGCCCTTTTTGAAACATCCAAAATACGATTATCGACATAAGGCCCTCGGTCGTTTACCCTTAGCACCAAAGAGCGTCCGTTCTGTAAATTGGTTACTTTTACAATTGACGGTAAAGGCAAAGTCCGATGTGCCGCCGATAAAGAATTCATGTCATACTTTTCACCGTTAGCAGTTTTTTTAGCATGAAAATCATCACCATACCACGATGCAACTCCCACCTCCGAATAACTGTAATCTTCTTTGGGATAATACCATTTTCCTCTGACTTTATAAGGGTTGCCGATTTTATACATTCCGCCCTGACCGCTGATAGCCGATGCCTGAGTATATTTACCATCACCCAAATCAGCGAACCCGTAAGTACAAGCCGACAAAGCCCCAACCATAAGTAAAACACTTAAATTTTTTATTTCCATCTGCTTTCCATATCACGCAATTAAATTTCCGATACAGTCTACATATTTTTTTAACTCAGGTAAAGCGATTATTTTGGGTTGTGTAATTTTCTCTCCGGCACCGGAATCACCCAACCGATTTTGGGATTATATTGCTCGATTTTACGCAACAACTTTTCATCGGGATAACCATCGGGAACTAATTTAGCTTTTTTTTGCAACAATTTTATTGCCTCCTTGGTTTTACTGCCTAAATCACCATCTTCAGCTAACTTAGCCAATCCTATTTTATTAATAAAAGCCTGTACTTTTTTTACATCTTCGGTTTTTAGTTTTTTTCTAACCACAGCTCTTTTTTGCCATTTTTTATCTTCTGCAGCGTAATTTGCCAACAAACCTATTGCCAAAGCATAATTTTCCGAACGATTCCAGTGCATAATTCTTCCGAAATTTTCCGTAACTAAATAAGCTGCTCCTTTACTTCCCTCCGGAGTAAGTACTGCCGCTTTAATATTATTATCAATATTCCATTTTTTCCCGTCTTTACGCACTATTCCCATCTTTTGCCACTCTGACAAAGGCTTAAATTTATTGCGTCCGCTTAAACTGTAATCAAAATTCCACGGCAGATTTATCTCCCATCCCCAAGGAACATTTTTATCCCAGCCGATTGAGGTTAAATAATTAGCCGCCGATGCTGAAGCATCGCCAAAATTATCCCATATATCAATCACTCCGTCATCGTCAAAATCAACTCCGTAAGCATGATAGGTGGTCGGCATAAACTGAAAATGCCCCATTGCTCCAGCCCACGAACCGCGCATTTTTTGATAATCCAGCCCCTGATCATCAATAATCTTCAAAGCATGATACAATTCTTTTTTGAAAAAATCCGATCGCCTTTTATCATAACTCATCTCGGTCAATGCATCTATTACATTATATCCGCCGAAATGCGTGCCGAAATTGGTTTCAGCCCCCCAAAAAGCCACTATATATTCGGCCGGCAAATTATATTTTTCCTCAAGTTTATCCCATAACGGCCTTAACTCTTTATATTTTTCTCGTGCCTTATCCGAACGCATTTTACAAGCAACCCTATTTAAATAATCCTCTGAACTCAACACAAATTCCAACTGTTTACGATCACGCACCACCGCGGCCGGCTTTTCATGATAAAAATCATTACTTCCGTAAACTTTATCAATGGTTGCCTGCGAAATACCTTTTTGCACCATCTCTTTTTTCAAACTGTCCAACCAAACCAAATAATCTGCATAAGCCTGATTATCTTTACCATTTTCTCCGGCAAAAGCGCAAGCACTCGCCCCCAACATTGCAACCGCTAAAGCTGTTATTATCTTTTTCATAAAATTAATCCCGTAAAGTGAATTGATAACACTATACGGGACAATTATTTAAAAAATCATTATTATTTATGCTTTACCTTTCATTTTATCTAACATTCTGCGATATAACTCAGGATCTAGCACATAGGATTTTTTAAACCGAGCTTTAGCCGTTTCCTTATCACCTGTATGATGAATAGATGCAACCCCACCTACATAATGCAATTCCGCCATATCATCCTTACCTTGTTTGCCGTTTACTTCAACAGCCTTATTATACAATACCAAACAATCCGCATATCTTTCGGCATTACCGCATTTACCGTAACATATAGCCGCATCTACATACAAATCCATACCATGATATCCCTTTTGTAACAACAAATCATAACATTTAGCAGCCTCATTATAATGTTCTTTCTCACAAAGAGCTTGCGCATTTGCATAAAGCACCTCACCGTCCATTTTTATCCTATCGGACAAAAAATACGTATTTTTATTAGGACTTTCAATATTTATTTCATCCTCACTTCTGCACAACCAATGCGACAGTCTGTCAGAAATCCTTTTAGCTGTCCCAGTTTCTCCTCTTGCCAATTCAGCTTTAATTCTCTCACAAACATTCAATGATAAAAAATCCATCGGAGTAATTACTCTGTTATCCATTTTTCTGTAATGCAAATCCAAATCGGGATACAAATACATCAAAGCTTCCAACGTATGCCGCCGCAAAATACCGTTCTTAAACTTTTTTTTGCATGGCAAATTTACCATAAAATTAGCCACTGCCACCGGATCATTTTGATGCTCTTTAATAAATTTACATAAATTGATCCCGTTTTCCACATTATTATAAGTAACACAATATATCGCGGCAAATTGCTTTTCAGTTAACTTCACTCCTTGTAAATTATCATAAAGCCGGTTATAAACGCTCCCGTTATTAAAATATTTACCCCAACCAACAACCAATTGTTTAGCTTCTTCCAAACTGACTTCCACCGAAGGATCCTTCTTAAAATATTCACTGGCCTTAACCCACACTGGACAAGTCGGATCACCGTCTACGGGATAATAAAAACTCCCCAAACCGATTGAACAAACATATCCGTTGCCGTCATCATGCGGATTGGGTCTGAATGCTTCCGTACACAACAAACACCTGAAAACATTATCCATTGATTTGTCAAAAAGTTCCTCAAATTTACCATCTTCTCTTATAACAAATTTGCTCTCATTGCCATAATCTGCACCGACATTAATCTCTTTCAATTCCTCTTTATTATATTTTTCCCCTGCTTTGATTAAACCGGCAAACATCTCTTTATTATCGGATATATTACTGTTATTGACCATAATTAAGGCTGCCATCGCCACACCCACCGGTATCAAACCTTTTCTGATATTACGCAATGTTTGCTGTCTTTCTGCTGCTTCATCTGACAACGCAACTTTGCGCACAGCCTTATTTCTATCTTTGATTTGTCTATATTGATTTCTTCCCTCTTTTTTTTGCCTTACTATTTGGACTTTTTGTTGAATCATTCTTTGAACATCTGTTTTCAAAGCTTGCAAAAAAGCCTCCCGCAAATCATGATCTTTCATTACGGTCAGTATTTTTAACAAATATACCTTTGAAGCTCTGCTCATTTTTCAACCTTTCTTGTCTTACTTATCACATCATAACATATTCCAAAGCTTTCGTCAATTTTTTTTGTCATAAAAAAATATTATCTTTTATACTAATTCTTAACTAAATTTTGTTTGAATCTGACTCGCTTTAACGGCTCTTGAGTTTCGAGTCTATGCAATAAACAGTTAATCATTTTTTAACTTTAAGGATATTGTTTCAATGGATATCGGTTTTACCTTCAACAAAAAAATAAAACATTATTGGCTTTTTGCTATATGTCTGTTTATTGCAATTTATTTTAGTTTTCAAACCATTTGCGGCAATCGCAACATATATCGCCTGATAGCTCTGAAAAAAGAGATAGCTCAAGCCCAAGCAACTTCGCAAAAACTCCGGCAGGAAAAAAATCGTTTGCAACATTTGGTTGATCACCTTTCCGACAAAAGCCTTGATATTGACTTGCTTGACGAACGTGCCCGAGTAGTTTTGAACATGGTAGCTGATGACGAGTTTATTATCTTAAACGACTGAATTTTAATATTAAGATTTTGCCGATTCATTTTACGAAATATTCTATCAACAATTGTACGGTAACGAAGCCGTTGAAACAAAGCCAGAAAACTAAGCATTCATTTTAAAAGGAGAATATTTTTACCCTCTTGTCAAATTATAAATTTTTTCTCACTTCTTCGTGATCGGAAAAAGGCAAAATCTCTCCTTTTACATATTGCCCGCTCTCATGCCCCTTTCCGGCCAAAACCAATACATCGCCTTTTTGCAAACCATCCATCGCTGTTTTTATCGCTGCCGCCCGTCCTTTTATATTAACCCCCTTAGAACAAGCTGCCATTATCTCATCTCGGATAACATCAGCCTCCTCAAAACGCGGATTATCATCGGTAACAAACACTTCATCAGCCAAATCATCGGCTATCTTGCCCATTTGCGGACGTTTGCCCTTGTCACGATTTCCGCCGCACCCGAACAAAACTTTCAACTTGCCTTGAGTATGTTCCCGCAAGGCTTTCAATACTTGTTCCAATGCATCGGGAGTATGAGCATAGTCAATATAAATTGCCGCACCGTTCTTTTCCCCGACCAGTTCCAAACGCCCTTTTGCCCCTTTTATCTTGGGCAAATATGGCAATATTTTTTTTCTGTCACCGCTCAAAACTCCGGCTATCCCTAAAGCACACATCGCATTATCAGCCTGAAAAACTCCCGCCAAAGGAATTTCAACTTGCACACTCTCTCCGAAATATTCCAAATCCAACACTTGTCCGTTGGCTTTCGGAGTTGCTTTCAGCAACTTAATATCCTTGCCTTTATAACCGCAACTTATGATATTATGCCCCCTCGCCCGACAAATTTTCACAATCTCGTCATAGCAATCAATATCCGCATTTAATACCGCCGTTCCGCCTGATTTCAAACGCTCCTCAAACAAAATCATCTTAGCCTTAAAATAATTTTCAAAAGTCTGATGATAATCCAAATGATCACGTGTCAAATTAGTAAATCCGGCAACCTCAAATTCCAAACCGTCTAATCTGCCTTGATGCAATCCGTGACTTGATGCCTCTAATATTGCATAATCTATCCCTTCTTCACTCAGTCCGTGCAAAATTTTATGCAAAGTAACATTATTAGGTGTGGTATTAGGTAACGGAATCGGCTGTGCATCGCCTTTTATCACCCCCAAAGTGCCGATACTGGCGATATTCTTTCCCATCATGGTTAATATTTGCCGTACAAAATCAGCAATCGAAGTCTTGCCGTTGGTTCCGGTTATCGCCGCCAAATGTTGCGGAACTGTGCCAAAATAGCGCGCCACGGCTGACGCATAAGTCTTAACCGGATTATCAACCTTTATCATCACGACTTGCGGCCATTCCTTGCCATAATCTTTACCGACTATCACCGCAACCGCTCCTTTGGCAATTGCATCATCAATATAAGCATCATCGGTAATCGATCCGAACAAAAACCCTTGTTTTACCTCTCGCGAATCGGCGGTCACACCTTTAATCTCAATTTCGTTTCTTACATCGGCAATATCACTTAATTTCATGGTCTAACTCTCTTAAAAGCATATTTTTTTAAATTTTTATCAAAAAAGTATCTAATTGTTAACTATTTATATGATATATAAGTTTTGTGCAATAAGAAAGGTGAAAATAATGAACAGAGTAATTCTGTGTTTAACAGCGTTGTTTATTGGTATTTCTCCGGCTTCAGCCGAAGAAGTTTATCTTTTTTATAATGCCTCCAGCGACAATTTAGATGAGTTGGAAATTACTAAAAAGGAAACAGCCAATATTTTTGACGGAGAATTCGGTCCCGCTGCTGACGAATTACCGCAGGAAGTCCGGTTTGATGACTTTTACGTTGCCAAATACCCTTCCGGACAATATGTTTTTATCCTTGATGCGCCCATCAATTGCGGACGTTTGGGATGTAAAACCATTGTTTTCGAACGTGATGAAGACGGAGATTTGGTCGCTCAACCAAGTCTCTCACCGGTCAAATGCAAGATTTATGACACCGATAAACTTGTTTGCACAAAAGGCGGTTACCAACCAAAGGTTAGTATAAAGCCGAAAAAAAAGATTTTGCATTTTTATCCGCCGCAGAATGCTGCAAAATAAACGGTTTGCGTTTTTAACCGTTATTTGACAAAAAATGCTTGATTTTTTATTAAACAAGGCTTATATTAGCCAAAAATTATGATATTAAACAAAATTTGTGCAACTAATAAACAGGAATACGAAAATGAAAAAATTTATTGTTATTGCTTTGAGTGCCTTGGTATCAGCCTGTGCATGTTTCGACTGTGCTGATGAAAATGAAAACTCTATAGCTTATCAAGCCACCAGTCGTGACAAGACCCTTGATTGCGACTATTTCGATGGCAAAACTTGCTACCGCTATGTTTATAAAAACATACAGCGTCAAGTTGCCAAACCTGAACCTGTTCACTATCGTCCTTGTGGCGCTCCGGTTGTTCCGACAGCTCAGCATACTCCTTGCGGATGTAAAAATCGTGCCGAACGTTTAGCTCCGACTCCGATTCCGGCACCGATTCCGGCTCCGGCACCTCGCGTAGCAGTTCCGGCTCCTCAAGTAGCTGCTCCGGCTCAAGATAATTGCTGCCAGGATAAAGTTTCTGAGACTCGCGAACCCTATGAGTTGGTTTACAAAAAAGTAACCACCAGAACAACTTATGAGCCCAAAACCTCATCTCAGGTCAGTTACGAAAAAGTCCCCTACAATTCCGCAACTGTTGCAAAACCTGAGCCGGTAGAAGTTGTTACTCCTTCTGTTACCACTAAGACAATCATCGAAGAAGTTAAATAACTTTAGCTACCATATAAAAAAAACCGTTTTTAACAAACGGTTTTTTTTATGTCTTAAATTAAGCTATTCAATGCAACAATCAACCGCTTTACGTACAAAAGCCTTCATCTTTGCAAAAGCTCCTTCTTTAACCTCAGGTGCTGGCTCTGTTTTAACCACCGGCTTATTTGCCTCCAATGCCGTCGATATTTTCTTTATGTCTTCCATATTATCTTCCACCCATTTAACATCTGACACATCAAGCATCTTCATATTCAAACCCCAGAAAAGGCAATATAAATCATATGCCTGATTAAACAAACTGTATGCCAATTCTTTGTTTTTCAAACTTTGCTGCTTGGTACCGACTTCCATCAAACGCATTGACGAAGCTAATAAATGCTTTGATATACACCAAACTTCTCCCTCATATTCGGGAATAACTCTTTGCATCAGATTTTTTCTCAATTCGCGAACATTCTCAACCAAATCATAAAACGAGGTCTTTCCGGTCTTTGCTCCCGAAAAAACTAAATGCTCCTCTATCGAAATCAAGTTCATAATCGCGATAGTCAAATCCTGATCTGAGGACAAATCCTTAGGATTCAGCTTCTTACCGGCATCGATTCGTTCAACAAATTCCTTAACATCTTGTGCTTTTTTCATTTTATTGCTCTCCCGAAAATTGATATAAATCAGAAACATCACCCAAATCTGCAATGCTGTTTGAGGCATTACTCAAAGGATAATAATTAAAATATACACTCAACAAGGCCAAAGCCAACACCGGCAACACCACTTTTTCAAACGGAAAATGTGCATGACCGCCGTTTTTCGCTTTCATCCATTGATAAAACTTTGACACATAAATAAAAGTAAACGCCCCCAACAAGGTCGCAAATAATAGAGGATCAAGATAAAATATCCCTATAACCTTCGGCGAATAAGGCATTTCAAAATACATAAATCCGATTGATCCGATTGAAATTGCCATCAAAATCAGATTACGCAACGGAAACTTCCAGTTTTTTTTCTCAAACCACAAAATCAACCAGTATCCCAAAAGCGCCAACATTGCTCCGGCCCATACTCCGACCACCGCATCATCAACCCCGTAACGACGAGCTATTTCTAATGATGCACCTACCGCTACGGTACAAACCGCACATGCCGGATTTGCCAAAGCTTTGCCGGTTAATGCCACTGTCAATACCAAACTCCATAAAATAATCATTTCCATCTCCTTATTCAGCCTTATTCATATTTTCAGGCTCAACCAAACCGCCCGAAACAATAAACTTAATCGCATCTTCCACCGGCATATCCAACTCAATCGTATCTTTTCTGGGAACAAAAATCAAAAAACCGGAAGTCGGATTCGGCGTGGTCGGAATAAACACATTGAGCATATCACCATCAAAATGTTTTTTAATTTCTCCTTTCAAATCAGCACTCACCAAACCCAAAATCCACAATCCTTTACGCGGATATTCCAACATTACCACCTTCTTAAATGCCTGCGTCTTGTTTGAAAAAACTGTCTCAAATATTTGTTTCAACAAAGAGTATACCGAAGACAATAATGGAACTCTCGCCATAAACCATTCGCCTAATCTGATAAAAAAGCGTCCCATAAATCCGGCGGCAAACATCCCTACCAATATCAGAAATGCCAACAACACCACCAACCCTAATCCCGGTATTGACATTGGAAAATAATCTCCCAACATCTCTTTATATTGCGGCGGTATTAATTTACCGACCAAAGCATCTACCCAAAAAATAAGTTTATATGCCAAATAAAAAGTCATCGCCACCGGTGCCGTCACCAATATACCGGTAAATAAATAAGCTTTTAATTTTGCTCCTAATTTCATAAATACGGCACGCTCGCGTTTTATACGTTCCTGTTTAATATTTTTGATATTTTTTGCTCTTTTTTTAACTGACTTTTTAATCATCACAACCTCTATATCCTAACTTAAACACTTTCTCTGACATCGTCAATAACAAACTGTACATTTTGCCTGCCGTTCCAATTATCTTTTCGCAACACACCGCATACATCATAACGTTGATCTTTACCGGACAATAAAGCTTGCCCCGTCTGATTATCCCCTACGCGAAAAGCAACGGCTTTAATTGAATCCCCGTTATCTGACAACAACACGCAACGCACATGTCCCACCCCCATCGGAACAGCCTTTATAACTTTGACCTTTTTCATCATTAACACCGGTTCAGGATTGCTTTGCCCGAAAGGTTCCATCATCTCAAAACAATCAGCTAACTCAGCATTGGCTCCGCCTACATCAACGATTGCATCAATTTGCTTAACCGGCAAAATTGCATCATTTCCGGTTTTGCTTACCACATACTCACCTGCAAATTTTCTAAATTCTTCAATTTTTTCTTTTTCTAACGAAAAACCGGCAGCCATTGTATGTCCGCCACCTTTGGTAATCAACCCTTTTTCTTTTGCCGCTATTATCAATGCTCCCAAATCAACTTCGGATATTGATCTTGCCGAACCTTTAACTTCATCAGGTTCAATTGACATAACAAAAGCCGGCACATTATATCTTTCTTTTAACTTACCGGCTACAATACCTATAACCCCCTGATGCCAATTATCGCCATAAACAAAAGCTATCGGATAACTTTGCGGCTGCCCTTCCAACTGCTCAATTGCCTCTAATAAAACCGTATTTTCTATATCTTTACGCAAGGAATTAAATTCATCAAGTTTGGTCACCAACCTTTCCGCTTGAACGTTATTTTGACAACACAGCAATTTGTTTCCCATATCTGCATCGCCTACTCTCCCGCAAGCATTAATTCTCGGCCCCAAAACAAAACCCAAATGAAAAGCTGTCGGTATTTGATCTAAACCTACCTTATCCATAAGTGCCGTCAATCCGATATTGCCCCTTAATGCCATAACTTTTAAACCTTGAGCAACATAAGCCCTATTCAATCCGCGTAACGGAACCACATCACATACTGTTCCCAAAGCAACCAAATCCAACCACTTCATCAAATCAGGTTCTTTTATATCCGAATTGTAATATCCGCTGGTCCGCAATTCACGATTTATTGCAACTGTTGCCATAAAAACTACACCGCACGCTGCCAAATACTTCAAATACGGATAATCATTTTCTTCATCCAATCTTTTAGGATTAACCACCGCATAAACTTTCGGAAGTTTAATCTCTGCCTCATGATGGTCTAAAACTATTACATCCATCCCCAAAGAAACAGCATATTCCAAAACATCAAAAGCCGTTGTTCCGCAATCTAAGGTCAATAACACTTTAACGCCTTGTTGCTTAAAATCATCAACAGCTTGTTTGCTCGGACCATATCCCTCATCACGTTCGGGGATATGCACCAAACAATCTCTGCCTGCGGCCCGTAAAAACAATCGCATTATTGATGTCGAAGTAGCTCCGTCAACATCATAATCTCCGATAATTCCGATAACTTCGTTGCCAATAATTGCCTTTGCAATTCTTTGTGCTGCTTTGGTCATATCACGCAAAACAAAAGGATCCGGCATTAATGTTGCAATTTTAGGATTAAGAAACTTTTCAACATCATCAACTCCGCGCAAAACCATAATCTTTGCTACAATCCAGGGAAGATTATATCTTTGCACAATCAATCCGACCAAGCGCTCATCAACCGATCTTAATTTCCACAAGCACCCGCCTAAAGAAGTATTAAAATTTTCACTTTCGCTCATAATTAATAAGTTAAATAAATCTCAGCGCGACGATTAAGTCTTTCTCCTTCGGGCATAACTTCCTTATACAAAGGAACAGAATCAGACAAAGCCTGAACGGTTATGCTATCACTCTTTACTCCTAAGTTGCGCAAAACTTTTGCAACCTTATCTGCCCTTTGAGAAGACACCTTAAAATTAGCTAACTTATGAGTTGCCGGATCAGTATTGCGGGTTCGAGAAGATGCAAAACCGTAAACTTCAACTTCAGCACCATTCTTCTTGGCCGTTTGTGCAATTTTTTTCAAAAGGGCATGCCCCTCCGCATCTATCTCCGATCCGCCGTCAGCAAAATAAACAACACCTGCCAAATAACGCATTGACGGTTTTTTTATCTGTTCATTTTGCGATTCGGATGAAACTGCAACTGTTTCTGCCATTTGCTCGGCTTTAATCGGCTCGACTTTAGCGGCAACAACTTCTTCATCCTGTTCCCCGGCTTCATCTGCTACGGACTTATCTTCCTCACCTTCGTACAAAGCGTTGCTTTTATCAGCAACCAATACACCTTTATTTTCGACTTTACGAACTTCAACTTTACCGCCGTCATCAACGACTATATCACTTCCTTCATCAAAATCAGGATAAAACACCGAAGCACAACCTCCGGAAAACACTATTGCCGAAACCAATAAAAATTTTAAAATTCCATATTTTATCATCTTTATTATCCTAAAAAAAACACTACCTTTGTCTTGTATAAAATAATTCTATTCCTTACACAAGGCAAAAAAAAACTTATTTGCAAGTTATTATCTTTAATAATTAGATTGTAATTTCAAATATTATAAGCTAAATTGTTATTATGATTCATTAACAATGGAATTAAATCTATGCCGAAAAAATCAATAACCTCAGCTTTGGATGTTATAGGATGGTTTTGCAGCAAAGCAGCTCAAAACAAACAAAGATTGTCCCCAAAACAGTTACAAAACATGTTATTTTTAGCTCAAATGCACCATCTCAGCAAACATGGTCGTGTAATGGTTCCTGCTATGTTCGTGTGTTATCCTCATGGATTTTATGAACCAACTATCAATATAATTATTGAACATGGGCTTCCCTTATTAGAAGAACCGATATTTGAATCAAATACCAGCATGATTTTAGAGTCTGTATGGCAAAAATACTCATCATTGTCCGAACATGAACTTTTGGATTTTATTACTTCTCTAAACTGTTGGTTGCAATATTATCATCAGGACGAAGAAACTATTATCAATCCTATAGACCTTACCTCCTCTTTTGTTTCTTCTATATCAGGAAATCGATCTTCCTCTGCCACTAAAACAAAAATTCGTCTTTCGCAAAACGGCCCCGTACAAGTATCTCCTTGGCAGCCTCGTAAAGTAAGCAATTCATCCATAAGTCAAAAAAAAGAAGGTTAACCATGATAAAACAAATATTTTTAGCTTTAAGCTTTATAACTCTTCTTAATGGTTGTTCCAAGCATGATGTAACACCACGCCCTACTACTCCGCTCAACATAAGTACTTCTAACGGCGAGATTCATTTTAATGTTGAAGTAGCCCGCACTCCGGAAGAACTTAAAAACGGATTGATGTATCGTTCCGAAATGCCCTTAACTAACGGTATGATATTCGATATTTATCCGATTCGACCAATTGCTATGTGGATGAAAAACACTAAAATTTCTTTAGATATGTTATTTATTGCTCCGAATGCTACTATTAGCATGATTAAAGAACATGCCACTCCTTTATCTGAAGATTTAATAGTTTCGCGTGAACCGGTACGTGCCGTAATTGAAATACCGGCCGGAAATGTTATGCGGTACAATATAAAAGTAGGAGACAAAATCCAACATAATATATTTAATAATTTAACAACTTTATCTGATACTCCGCTTCCTCCGGCGGGGGTCGTTATTCCTAAAGGGCCTCACGCCCCGGGTGCTGCCGGCCCGATTATCCCTAAAGGGCCTCACGCTCCGGGTGCTGCCGGTCCGGTTATCCCTAAAGGTCCCAACGTCCCGGGTGCTGCCGGTCCGGTTATCCCTAAAGGTCCCAACGCCCCGGCTCAATAAGCTTTTATCATATAAAAAAATACCGTAATCAGAAAACTCCGATTACGGTATTTTTACAGAGTAAAGAAATTTTATACCAAACTGATTACATCTTGAGCAATCATCAATTCTTCATCGGTAGGTATGCAATAGCATTTAACTTTGGAATCTTTAGTTGAAATTTCAGCAAACTTGCCACGAACTTTGTTTGCCTCTTCATCAACTTTTATACCTAAGAATGACAGTTTTTCCATAATCAATTTGCGAATAAGAGACGAATTCTCTCCGATTCCTGCAGTAAATACCAATGCATCAAGCCCCCCCATTGCAAACATATAACTACCTATATACTTTACAATATTATAAACATAAACATTCATTGCTGTGACTGAAGCTTCATGTCCTTTTAAATAAGTATCTTCGACTTCACGCATATCGGGATACCCGCTCAATCCATACTCTCCGCTTTGTTTGTTCAACAAATTATTAACCTCATCAAGACTCAAACCTTGAGTTTTCATAATATGCAACGGAATATACGGATCAATATCACCGGAACGCGTTCCCATTACAATACCCGACAATGGTGTAAATCCCATTGAAGTATCTATGCATTTACCATCTTTAATAGCCGAAAGCGACGCCCCGTTACCCAAATGGCAAACAATAATTTTTTTACCTTTACCCAAAATTTTTTCAACTTCTTGTGCTATATAGCGGTGCGATGTACCATGCATACCGTAACGACGAATATGATGTTTTTCATATTGTTCCATCGGTAAACCGTATAAAAATGCTTCTTTAGGCATGGTTTGATGAAAAGCCGTATCAAAAACAGCTACCTGAGGAACAGCCGGTAAAATATTACGAACTGCTTTAATTCCGATAACTGCAGCCGGATTATGTAAAGGAGCTAGTGCCGACAAATCAGCAATTTGCTCCAAAACTTTATCATTAATTACAACCGAGTTCTTAAAAATTTCACCGCCATGCACTACACGATGCCCGACTGCTGAAATCTCATCCATATTTGAAATAGCCCCGTTTAGTAATAACTTAAATACTTCACGTAAAGCAACTTCATGATTCGGTAAATCAATTACCACCTCATTTTTATCACCATTAGCATATTTAATTTTAATCTTTGAACCGTCAATACCGATTCGCTCAGCCAAACCTTTAGCTAAAACCTCATATTTATTGCCGTCAACTTCAAACAATTGATATTTCAACGATGACGACCCTGAATTTATAACCAATACTTTTTTCATTTAATATATCCTTATCTGTTGTTAAATAGCTTGAACTGCGGTAATTGCAATCGTCCCGATAATATCATCGGCCGAACATCCGCGTGAAAGATCATTAATCGGCCCGTTCAGACCTTGCAAAATAGGACCATATGCTTCATAACCGCCTAATCTCTGTACCAATTTATAAGCAATATTTCCGGCATTAAGATCCGGGAAAATCAAAACCTTCGCGTGACCTGCAACTTCACTTCCCGGGGCTTTGGATTTTGCAACTGTATCAACCAAGGCTGCATCAGCCTGCAATTCGCCATCAACTTTGACTCCCAAATCAGCAAACTCTCCTTTTGCTTTTTCCTTGGCAATTTTAGTAGCATTTTGCACCTTCTCAACTAATTCTCCTTTAGCTGAACCATAAGTGGAATAGCTCAACATTGCCACATCAGGCACAATACCGAATTGCACCGCTGTCTGAGCTGATTGCATTGCAATATCCGCCAACCCTTTTTCATCAGGATTCGGAGTTAATCCGCTATCGGCAAAAATAAATGTTTTGTCATCTTTACTCATAAAGAAAAACGCCGACACTGCCATATCTTTGCGTGCCGATTTTATCACTTGCAAGGCCGGTCTTACAGTATCGGCAGTCGAATGAGCTGCCCCCGAAACCATTCCGTCGGCATCTCCGGCTTTAATCATCAATGTTCCGAAATAATTGGAATTCTGCACTGTTTTATAAGCTTCTTCTTCACTGACACCCTTATCTTTGCGTAATTCATAAAATAATGAAGCATATGCCGCTAATTTATCTGATTTTAAAGGATCCACTATGGTAATCCCCTCCAAACTCCAACCTTTTTGTGCAAATTTAGCACTTATTTCCCCTTCATCGCCTAACACTATTATGCGGGCGATTCTCTCTTTGGTAGCACGATATGCCGCTTCTAAAACTCTTATATCCTCACCTTCCGGCAATACAATTGTTTTATAAGCTCCTTTAGCTTTTGCAATAACATCTGCAATAAATTTAGTCATTTAACACTCCTTTATTTCTTAAGTTGCACAAAAATTTTACTACAATAAACAACTTTCTTATCCAAAAGTCAAAATATCTTTTGCTAATTTGAATAAAGTATATTATATATTCAGATATACTTGTAACATATAAGGAGTTAACATTATGGAAAGAACATTATCAATTATCAAACCGGATGCTACCAAACGCAATCTTATCGGCTCTATCAATAAGATGATTGAAGAAGCCGGACTTAAAATTGTCGCTCAAAAAATGATCTGGCTTTCTCGCGAACAAGCTTGCGCTTTTTATGCTGAACACGAGGGAAAACCTTTCTTTGAAAACTTAGTCAATCTTATGAGTTCAGCACCTATTGTTGTTCAAGTTTTAGAAGCGGAAGATGCTATTTCCCGTTATCGTAAAGTTATGGGAACAACCAATCCTGCTTTAGCTGAAGAAGGAACTATCAGAAAAACCTACGCTTTGGCTATGGATAAAAATTCAGTTCACGGCTCGGATTCGCCGACCAGTGCTGCTAGAGAAATTAATTTCTTTTTCAGTCAAATCGAAATATTCTAAAACGGAGATTAAGGTTTTGCGTTTTTTCATATTATGTTGTTTGCTTGCTTTATTAAATTATAACAAGTTTGCCTATGCTATTGATGATTTAGCCGTAAATATCAAAGTTGATGTAACCGATCAGGATGCATCAATTGCTCAACAAAAAGCTCTTGCCGGTGCTACCAGAGCTGCCGTTATTGAGGCTGTAAAGCGTATATCCGATCAAAACGGAGTAAACAAATTTTCTGATATGAATGATGATCAAATTGTCAACTTCATAAAAGAAACTTCTGTAAGTGACGAAAAAACTTCGGCAAATCGTTATATAGCTAATTTGCACTTGATTGTAAATACAGATTTATTGCAAACCTATATGAATGAAAGAAAAATCAACATTTCTGAACAGATTAATCCGGTAATTACCATAATCCCCGTATTTAGCGAATTTGACAATGATACACCGAAATTATGGGAACTTGACAATCTTTGGAGACAAGCTTGGGACAATTATACGCTTCCCGGCACGCCGATTATCAACATCATCAAAGATACTACCGTTAATATATCTGCTTTATCCGCAAAGCAAGCTTATAATAATGATATTCCGGCCCTTGAAGAAATAAAATCTCTGACCAACGCCGATGACGTTTACGTTTTAGCTGCTTCTTATAACGGAATTGAAGGATTAAACATCGAGATATCTTCTTTATCCGGATACCACGATAAACAATTCATCGAAGGTGTTAAATCATCAGGTAATGAACTGTTCAATAAAGCCATTGAACAAATAATTCCCATCTTAAAAGAACAGGCCGACTTATTAAATAGCGGCTCCGCTCAATCATCTGAAGAAATAACCGTTCTTTTTCCTTTCACCGAATTAGGTGATTGGGTTGCAGCCGAACAAAAAATCAAATCTTTAAACGAAGTTACCGATTTACAAATTCAAGCTTTTTCTCCCGGTAAAGCACAATTTGTTGTTCATTACAACGGCAATAAAGATGATTTGATACACGCAATTCAAGCTGCCGGTTATAATTTGGAAGATAGCGGCAACTATATGATATTGAATTACATCGGAGATTAAAAGTGTCATCAAATCATCGTAATAATCCTGCTTTCTGGTTGGTTATTTTTGCTTTCTTTGCAATATTGTTATACTTACTGCGTTCAATTCTGCTTCCTTTTGTTCTCGGAGGATTAGTCGGTTATTTATTCACTCCTCTGGTTAATAAGTTTACCAAACTTAAAATCAATCGCACTACCGCATCTTGCTTAGTTCTGCTGCTAATTGTCATTATAGCTCTCCCCGCTTTACTTGCTTTATGCTACTTTGCTGAAGTTCAAATTAATAATTTTATTGCAACCACCCCGCTTTATATAGATTCTTTGACTTCTAAAATATCGTCTTTACTCAGCACCTTACAGGAAAGTTTTCCCGCCTTAAGCAAACAATCAATTATGGAATACCTTCAGAACAACCTTTCTCAAACCACTAAATTTATCGGCAAAATATTGCAAAAAATTATCAGTGGAAGTTTTGCTTTCTTCAATATTTTATCTCTGTTGCTGATCACACCGGTTGTGGCTTTTTATATGTTGAGAGATTGGCCTTCTTTAATTCATCACATAGATGAGCTTATCCCTAAGAGTGCTAAAAAAGACGTTCGCAGTCAAGCTCGTGCCGTCGATGAAATTATCTCATCTTTTATCCGCGGACAAACAAGTGTTTGTTTGTTATTGGGTAGTTTTTATGCTCTGGGATTAAGCATTATCGGTTTGGATTTAGGATTATTGGTGGGACTAATCGCCGGTATTATATCATTCATTCCTTATGTCGGATCAATCACCGGATTTATCTTGAGTTTAGCCTTGGCTGTTGCCCAATTTAACAGCATATCTCCGATAATTGCAGTAGTTATGGTTTTTGTGACCGGACAATTTCTTGAAGGCAATTTTTTAACACCTAAATTGGTTGGCGATTCGGTACGTCTTCATCCGTTATGGATTATGTTTGCTTTATTAGCAGGCGGTGTTTTGTTAGGATTTTTAGGACTGATGATAGCCGTCCCTTTAGCTGCCGTCATCGGTGTGTTAACCCGTTATGCGATCACTCGTTATAAACAAAGTTCTATCTATAAAAACTAAAAATTACTTATTATTTTTATAGAACTTTTTACGTTCATTACGTTTTTTTCCCCATAAATTACCGATACCATTGGCCGGTTGCCATTTTTGGCATAACGGAAAGTTAAAGTTGCGCCGAAAAAATACCGAAGTTGCTTTGGTAAAATTATTCATTGGACAACAACCGTAAAAATCAATCTGTAACAATCCGGCTTCTTTTAATAAACTTATCATCTTTTGGTAATCTTCCGAATTATTCACCCTGTCGCTGTCATCAACAATAATAAAACCGTCATCGGACAAATATTGCAAAGCTCTTTCAGCACATTGCTCGCGTCTTTTACCGTCAACAATTATCACATCACAAGTTTCATCTAATGAATTTTCATAATTATCATTTTCTTCTCGCAACAATATTTTCAGATTCTCATAATCAAATTCATTATTCCATTTATCAAACCATTGTTTGTTATCTTCTATAGCCACCACTTTTTTTGCTCGCTTTGCCCAAAAAGCACAGGAATATCCGCAACCGAACTCCCATACTTTTTTTCCGCTGTAATCAAACTGCTTCAGATATTCTATTGCCGGATAAGTATACCAAGGCAAAAAATCGCCGTTTTTATCAATACTTTTTTGCTCGTCAATAGTGCGAGCAATAGCATATTCATCTCGCCATAAATCTATAAATTTTTCAAATTTAGAACTATCCATTATATTTTCACCCGTTGAAAAAAACACTGCATTACATATATCATAAAAGCATTTAAAAATAAACAGGAGATTTTATCATGGCAAACGGATTACGTACTACTTCACTTGTCTTAACCATTATCGGCGGCCTCAATTGGGGATTGGTCGGTTTATTCGATTTTGATTTGGTAGCATTTCTCTTTGGTCCGATGAGTATGCTCAGCCGCATAGTCTATGTTTTGGTAGCTTTATCGGCTATCACTTTGGCATTTGTTCCGTCATGCTCTCTCAAAGAAGTAATTGAACACAAAATGAACTGATTTATACCCAAAGCTCCTGCATTAAATTGCAGGAGCTTTTATTATTTTCCCTCAATAGCATCTTCGATTCGCGCCTTCAAAGCTCGCGGATTTTTTACATCGGCAAATACCACTCGCATCAATCGCCCCGAACCTGCACTGGTAAAACAGATATTGCCGTAATTCAAAATTCTTCCCAAAACTGTTTGTTCAACTTCAATTCCCGTCAAAGCGATGTTTTTCATCTCATCACCATCCGAAGCAATAATTCCCTTGCGTAACACCACCCGTTTGTTGGTAACAGCCATTTCCTTAAATTTTAAATATAATATCATATAACCGGCATAAATAATCATAAATGCCGCAATTAACAACAACCCGTGATCGCTAAATTTAAAATAAAGATCCGCCGCAACCAAAACTAATGCCCCGATCACCGTCAAAAAAGACAAGCAATAGTTAATCCAATGCAATTCAGGCACTACCAAAATTTTTTCATCATTCTGTAATGTATCTTTTACATATGACATTTTATACCTCTTCATCACTTTCTAAAACTTTTACCGCTATATCATAATCAAAACCGGCTCTTACCAATACGGCCAGATCTTTGGAGCGACGTTCTTTGCGTTTTACTTTATCAGCCTCAAATGGTCCGATTTTTTTCTTTTTTGCCAATCTCATCGCCGCATCATAAGGATCATATTCTCGCTCGCTCAACAATCGCAATACAATAGCTTCTTCCACTCCTTTTTCTTTACATTTTCCTATAATATAACGCGGTGATTTTCCCGCCGCCAAATAATCTCGCACCTTAAACTCGGCAAATCGAGCATCATCAATATACTTCATTCTGACAAAATCATCTAACAACTTTTCAATCCAATCATAAGCCTGCATTTTATCAAATTCTTTGTTTTGATAAGCATAAGCATCAACCCGTCGCTTTAATACACTCCGCAATCCGTACCTGGTAGTTTCAAAACGTTTCAAATAAAACAATGCAATATTTTTCAACCGCTCGGGAGTAATTTTTTTTAAAACCTTTTTATTTACTAAATCTGTCATTTTCACACCTCATAATCAAAATAGCCTTTTTTTATATCATCTGCTATATTTTTTTTATCTCTGTGCATTATTGAAATATTTCATCCGTTAATTAACCAGTTATTAAATATTATTATTTATATTTATTATAGCTGTTTGTGTAGCAATGGTAAAATATATGGAATTACAACTATGATTAAAGCTCGAAAAGTATTGTTTAGCATTATTACTGCCGTATCTCTTTCTGCTTGCGGCACATTGTATGGCACACCTGAAGAAGAAATACCGCAATATCGCGAACCTCGCTTTCAAGAACAACATCCCATAGAATTACGCGTTAATCGCATTGATATCTCTTCCGAGTTCACCCCGTCTTTCACCAGACCGCATGTTGAACATCTGTTACCGATATCAATTGAAAAATCTGCCAATCTTTGGGCACGTGATCGTCTCAAAGCTGCCGATTTTTCATCACCTAAAATTGCCGAAGTCACTATCAAAGATGCCTCCGTAACCGAGGAACTCGAAGAAGGCAGTCAAATTTTCGAACCGGATAAAATAAAATATTCGGCTCGTCTTGTCATTAATGTAAAAGTTGCCGATCCTCAAAGTTTAGCTCAAACCTATACCGAAGTTGAAGCTTGGCGTACACTTACGATTCCTGCCTCAACGGACATTGCCGGCAAAGAACAATATTGGAATTCAATGGTAGAAAAACTGATGAAAGACTTCGACGCCCGCATGACTTCAAACATCAGCAGAGACTTGAGTCCTTATATTATCAATCAGGAAATGACACCGACCTATTACTAATTAACAACCTTATTCCAGCTACCCTTTCCGGTCGAAAGGCTGAAAGTAGGAATCTTGATATCTTTGTTTTTTCCTTCTGTCTGAATCTGACAAGACCCATAAAGCACCGCATCCGCTGATTTTACCGGTGCATAAGCCGTATATTCAAAAAACTCTCCCGGTTCCAATTCGGGAAGCTCTCCCTTAAAACCGATTGACGAATCATTATACCGATTTCCTTTATCATCAGTAATATTCCAATTTTTACCGATTAACTTTATTCTACTGGCAGTGTCATTTTCCACACACATATAATAACCCCACATATAATCATTTTCTGCATTGTCATTATCTACCAATACCGATCCTACTGAAATACTTATGCCGTCCGTTTTTAAGCACACTAAATCATCTGCGACGCTCATTTTATTTCCTCTGATTAAATGGTTAACGATTCGTTAACTTTTATTATCAACATCGATTTCAACAAAACAAGCACCCCTCTGTTTTATCCACATGCTTATACACACAATTTTTATATATGATAAAAAAACGACATCTCGAAACAGAAATTATTTAATATTCTTGTCAAGCCGTTTTTTTTGTTTTATATTGAGCCCAAAATGATACTTAAAATGGAGTTTCACAATGTCTTATAATATTACTATGACTGTTTGGGGAATTTGCGGTTACTTGCTCGGCAGTATTCCTTTCGGGCTTTTATTATGTTTAATTTGCGGTTATGGCGACATTCGCAAATCAGGCTCAGGCAATATCGGCGCAACCAATGTTTTACGTTGTTCGCAAAACAAGTTGCTTGCTTTATTGACTATAATTTTTGATGCAGCCAAAGCCGGAGCAATTGCTTATTTGGCTCTTAAAATCGTTCCCCAGAAGCCTGTAGTATTTTGTGGCATTGTTACTCAACTGAATGTTTTAACTGCCCTTATCAGCGGTACCGCAGCCGTAATCGGTCACAATTTTCCGATTTGGCTCAAATTCAAAGGCGGCAAAGGTGTTGCCTCATCTTTCGGCTTAATTTTAGCTTTAGCTCCTTTCACCGCTCTTACCGCTCTGGCAATTTGGATAATCGCCGCTGTACTTTTCCGCTATTCATCTTTAGCGGCCATAATTGCAGCTCTCGCAACACCTCTTATCTCGTTTTTTTATAACGACTTAATCTGCACAATATTTATTACTTTCTTAGCCTTACTGCTCTTAATTCGTCATCGTTCCAATTTCATCCGTCTTATCAAAGGTGAAGAAAGCAAAATATCTTTCCGTAAAACTTCTTCTAAAAAGAAAAAGAGTAAAAAATAAGTGTCAACATCTTCTGAAATTATTTACGCTTTACGTCTAATCAACACTCCGGGAATTGGGCCGTCTTCTTATTTTAAATTAATTGAAGACTATGGCTGTGAAGAAAATGCTGTCTCAGCTTTAATCAAAGCAGGTAAAAATCCTTGGAGCGAAGAACAAGCACAAGCTGAATTAAAAGCTTGTCTGGCCGATGATATAAAAATCATACTCTACGATGATGCTAATTATCCCGAACAATTAAAAAAATTGACTGATTATCCGCCGTTACTTTATCTTAAGGGTAATCCTGAAGCATTAAATTATAATCGTTCCGTTGCAATTGTCGGATCCCGTTCTGCCTCGGTCAACGGATGTAAAATTGCTTCGTACATTGCTCAAGAATTAGCTAAAAAAAATGTCTGCATAATTTCCGGTATGGCTCGCGGTATTGATACCGCAGCTCACCTGGGAGCTATGACATCACCTGACGGACAAGGCTCCACCATTGCCGTGCTTGGCACCGGAATTGACGTTATATACCCACCCGAAAATCAACAACTTTATGAAAACATAGCAATCAACGGTTGTATATTATCAGAATTTCCGCTCTCCACTCAAGGTAATGCTACTAATTTTCCTCGCCGCAATCGCCTTATTGCCGGCCTCAGCCAAGCGGTACTTGTTGTTGAGGCTGGTCTTAAATCAGGTTCTTTGATAACAGCTGAGCATGCTATGAAACAAGGTAAATTACTGTTTGCCGTACCAGGTACTCCTGATGTCACCAAATCCTCCGGCTCAAATCTGCTTATCAAAAAAGGAGCAAAACTTGCCGATTGTGCCGAAGATATATTACCATATCTGAAAGCCTCATCAACCAATGCTTGTCCCAAAATTATTAAACCGCGTCAAAAAGTTCTTGTTTTTGCAAATAATGATGTTAATTATAGCTCAAACGAACAAGCTGATTCGTCTTTGGTTGATTTGTTAACTGTTGACGGTGTTGATATTGACGAGCTTATAAGGCTAACCGGTAAACCTGCCGCCACTTTATTTGCCGAAATATCAGAATTGGAAATCAACGGAATTATCCGAAGACTCAGCGGCAATCGCATAGCACTGATAAAATAAATTTAGGTTGAAATACCATGAAACTTGTTATTGTAGAATCTCCGGCAAAAGCCAAAACAATCAATAAATATCTAGGCAAAGACTATCAGGTATTGGCCAGTTTCGGTCATATCCGCGACCTCCCCAGCAAAGACGGCTCGGTTAACCCGGATAATGATTTTGCTATGACATGGGAACTTAGTACCGGCGGTAAAAAACGTTTAGCTGACATCATTAAAGCACTCAAAGATGCTGACACATTAATTCTGGCCTCCGACCCTGATAGAGAAGGAGAAGCAATAGCGTGGCACATATTAGAGGAATTAAAATCTAAAAAAGCCCTTAAAGGCAAAAAAATTGAGCGCGTGGTTTTCCACGAAATCACCAAATCAGCCATCACCGAAGCTATTAAAAATCCGCGTGAAATTGACGATAATTTGGTTTCAGCCTATATGGGACGTCGTGCACTTGACTACTTGGTAGGTTTTACTCTATCACCTGTTTTGTGGCGCAAACTTCCCGGATCAAAATCTGCCGGTCGTGTCCAATCGGTTGCTTTGCGATTGATTTGCGATCGCGAAACCGAAATCGAAAAATTCAAAGCCGAAGAATATTGGACCATTGATGCGGAACTATTTACTTCAGCCAAAGCTCTGATTAAATCACATTTAATTGAACTTGACGGCAAAAAATTAGAAAAATTTGACCTTAATACCGAAGCTAAAGCCTTAGAAGCAAAAGCCAAAATTGAAGCTCAAGATTTTGCTGTTTCAGAGGTTGAACGCAAAAAAGCCAACCGCTATCCGGCACCTCCGTTCACCACATCAACTCTGCAACAGGAAGCAGCCCGTAAATTGCGTTTTTCAGCCAAGCGCACCATGCAGATTGCCCAAAAACTTTATGAAGACGGTCTTATAACTTATATGCGTACTGATGCGGTCAATCTTTCAGCCGAAGCCATTAAGGCTTGCCGCGACGCTATTGTCAAATATTTTGGTGAAGCTTACCTGCCCAAAACCGCTAAAGAATATAAAACTAAATCCAAAAATGCTCAAGAAGCTCACGAGGCGATTCGTCCTTCTGATGTGCTTAACACTCCTAAAAAAATGGAAACCAAACTCTCTTCCGAGGAACACAAACTTTATGAGCTGATTTGGAAACGCACCGTTGCCTGTCAAATGAACCCAGCGGTTATGGATCGCGTAGTTATTGATGCCCGTTCGGATGATAACAAAATTTTGCTTCGTGCCACCGGTCAGGTAATCGCTTTTGACGGTTTCTTAAAATTATATCAAGAATCACAAGACGACGCTGATGATGACGATGACAACCGCATTTTACCTAATGTCGAAAAAGGCGAAAAATTAACCAAAGGTGATATTATACCCGAACAACACTTTACTACACCGCCTCCCCGTTTCACTGAAGCAAGTTTAGTTAAAAAGCTTGAAGAATTAGGCATCGGACGTCCTTCAACCTATGCTACGATTATCGCGGTATTGCAAGAACGCAAATATGTACGTGTTGAAAAACTTCGCTTTATTCCGGAAGATCGCGGACGTATTGTCACCGTATTCTTGGAAAACTTTTTTAAGAAATATGTGGAATATGATTTCACTGCCCAAATGGAAGAATATTTAGATGATGTTTCTTCCGGACAAATGGAATGGAAAAAACTCCTGCAAGGCTTTTGGAACAAGTTTATTAAAAATGTTGAAGATGTTCGTCCGCTGCAAATATCTGAGGTTATTGACAAGATTGACGAAGTTTTGGGACATCATCTTTTTCCGCCTCGCGATGATGGATCCGATCCCCGAACTTGTCCCGAATGCGGTAAAGGTCGCTTGAGTATAAAATTAGGTAAATTCGGAGCCTTTATCGGTTGTTCTAATTATCCCGAATGTAAATACACTCATCCTTTGGTTGATACCACCGATGAAGAAAACAATGATACGCCCAAAATCAAAGAAGCCGCTGACAAAATTTTAGGAGAAAGCAACGGGCAAAACATCTATCTCAAAAAAGGTCCTTACGGTTATTACGTTCAGCTGGGTGAAGATGCTACGGCGACCACCGAAAAACCCAAACGCTCATCGCTCCCCAAAGGAATCAGTGCCGAAGAAATAACCTTTGATCAGGCCCAAAGACTGCTCAGTCTGCCATTTGATTTTGGAGATGGCATTGTATTGAACAATGGTAAATTCGGCCCTTATATTAAACAAGGTAACAAATCCGTATCTTTGCGCGGCAATGACAATATTTTCAATCTTACCAAAGAGCGTGCTGTTGAATTGTTAGGTTCGGCCAAAGAAAAACCCGAAGGCAAAGTTTTGGGTACCCATCCTAAAAATAAACAATCAATCCAACTTTTGATGGGCAGATATGGTCCTTATATAAAATGCGGCCGCACCAATTATGCTATTCCCAAAAGCATATCCGGACACGAACCGACTTTAGAAGAAGCAATTAAAATCATTGACAGCAAAAAATAACCAGCATCTTTTGTGTCAAAATAAAAACCTGTCACCCAGGCACCCTTAATGTCATTGCTTTGGTGTCAACGGCGACGCGGTAATCTCGGCAAATTTAAAACCTGTCATGCCTGAGCCGATCGAAACAAAACGACCAAATATGTCATGCCTCAATCGGCACACCCTTTATTGTCATTGCGAGGAACAATAGTGACGAAGCAATCTCGGCAAATTAATTGTCA
>CACWKS010000005.1:16609-123564 GCA_902761535.1 uncultured Pseudomonadota bacterium | reverse complement strand
GTAATCGCTGCTGTCAAAGTGGTTTTACCATGGTCTACGTGACCGATTGTTCCGATATTGCAGTGCGGCTTATTCCGCTCAAACTTCTCTTTTGCCATTATCTAATATCCTTAAGCTTATGTCGTTAAACGAGTGGTTAAACAAAATATGGATGGAAGGGAAAAATGGAGCGGGTGAGGGGAATCGAACCCCCGTCATAAGCTTGGAAGGCTTCTGCTCTACCATTGAGCTACACCCGCTTAATTAAACCAAACATCCAAGGTTATAAATAGTGGTGGAGGGGGATGGATTCGAACCATCGTAGACTAAGTCGACGGATTTACAGTCCGTTGCATTTGACCGCTCTGCCACCCCTCCGTTCATAGAATCGCCTAATAAATCAGGAGAATTGCTAAGCACTATTCCTGCAACTAATAGCAAATTGTATAAAATGTCAACTGTTTTTTTATATTTTTTTTACCAATCTGTGATAATTTATTGTCTAATCTTTATTTTTAATGGGGAAAAATGATGGATAAAGTCGCGTTAACCGAAAGAGCGAATCCCGATACAACGGGAATTGATTTGATGAGTTCTTATGAAATAGCAAAAACGATAAATAACGAGGATAAAAAGGTGGCGGCGGCTATAGAGAAAGTTTTGCCGGAGATAGGTGAAGCAATAGAGCTGATAGCCGGAAGTTTTCGCAGAGGAGGAAGATTAGCTTATTTCGGAGCCGGTACATCCGGGAGAATCGGAGTTTTGGATGCTTCGGAATGTTGGCCGACTTTCGGAGTGGAACATGGTATGGTTCAGGGGTATATTGCCGGCGGTGATGAGGCATTGCGTTTTTCGATTGAAAATTCTGAAGACAGTGCCGAATTAGGTTTGCAGGATTTGGCAGATTTTAATCCGACCGCTAATGATGTGGTGGTCGGAGTTTCGGCAAACGGTGGTCCGAGGTATGTGTTGGCGGTTATGGAAGAAGCACAAAAGCGCGGAGTTAAGACAATCGGTATCAGTTCGAATCCGGAGGCGAAATTAAAAGAGGTTTCGGATATATTTATCAATCCGATTGTCGGAGAGGAAGCTATAACAGGTTCGTCGCGCATGAAGTCGGGAACGGCACAGAAAATGATTTTAAATATGCTTTCAACCGGAGCAATGATACGAATTGGTAAAACATATGAAAATTATATGATAGATGTGCGCTTGGCAAATGAAAAGTTGGTTGAGCGAGGAGTGAGATTTGTCTCGGAAATTGCCGATATTGAGCCAAATAAAGCACGTGAATATATTGAATTAAGCGGCAAGAATGTTAAGACAGCTTGTGTAATGGCTATAAAAAAATGTTCCAAGACAAAGGCTGAAAAATTGTTGGCGGAAAATGAAGGTATTTTAAGAAAGGTAATTAATCCTTAAAAAGCATTCGGCAGGTTTCTTTAACCGCTTGCGGAGTGCCTACCCAAAACTCTTTCCGATCGCTGATATAATATCCCAAACGATTGCTTGCTTGGGCTTTATCGAATAATTCAACCAAAGAAAATTTACCTTCAGGAGAACCATTAAAAAGGCGAGGGTGAACTATTGCCACACCGACATAACCATAGCTAAATTCGGGGGATGAAGTTTTTTCTTTGTTCCGCAAGATTTTGTTGCCGGAAATTTTGTAATCTCCGTATTTCGGTTTATCGCCGTTGATGTTTTTGATATCACAGAGCAAGAGCATTATATCGTGTTTTTCATTGTTCCAGGAATCCTGCATTTGATTGATAATCGGTTTAAGACCGTCATCAATTAAGATGTTATCGGAATTGACAACCACAAAAGGTTTGTTATCAAAATATTTTATGGCTTTTTTGATGCCGCCGCCGGTTTCCAAGGCTTCTTTTTCTTCGGATATGGAAGTGTTGAAATAAGTCAAAGTTTTCATATGTTTTTTGATCATACATTTGCGGTAACAAACATTGACCACAATATCTTTGATACGGGCATTTTTTAATAAATCAAGTCCGAAATCAATCAGATAACGGTTGCCGATTTTGACCATAGGTTTAGGGCGATGATCGGTTAAGTGCTGCATACGGGTACCACGACCGGCAGCCAAAACAAAAGCCTTATTTATACCTTTATCTTGGGGAATTCCCCATGAGGTTTGCGGAAAATATTTATCCATCCAGTTTTTAAGTTCGATAAAATCAGGATGTTGTAAGGTTTGTTGCAGTAATTCCATTCCGTGAGGAACATAACGGGCATAAGCCGGACGTTTGCTGACTAATATTAAAGTAGTGAAGCGTCCCAACACACGCATGTGACGCAATAAAGCCATATAGGCATAACATTTGTTAAAATCTTTAGCATTGAGTTCGGGCATTCGGGAAAAATAATATTCTTTTAATTCTTGAGTAAGAGAAGATGGAATATTGCGGCGTTCGTCTTCAATCAAACTGACTAAATCATAAAGTCCCGGTCCCCACAATGAGTCTTGGAAATCAATGATGGCGGCATCGTTGGCATCGGGATACATAACGTTGTTAACATGATAATCCCATAATACCAGAGTAGAAGGTAATTTCAACGCTGCCGGCATAAGTTTTTTGACAATGGCAAAGAAAGAATTGCGTTCCGAGGAAGTTAATTGTCTTCCCAGACAAGCGGGAATATACCAATCAGTGAATAATGCAAAATTATCAAGAATAACTTTTTCATTCATATCTTTGACGCAGGCAGGACGTTGTTTAACTTGGTGTAATTTAATCAACACATCAACAGCTTTTTGCAGTAATTGTTTTTCGTTTTGCGGGGTGGCTTTTTTTACAAAATCGCTTTCGCCGAAATCTTCCAGCAACATCAAACCTTGACGCAGATTATGAGCATAAATACGGGGGGCACGAATACCGTTTTTTAATAAGAATCGGTCAATTAAGATAAATTCTTTGGAATGATTGCAACGCATTTCATCATCCATTAAGATGCGAGTTGTGCCATCAGGTAAAGTCAGGCGATAGTATTTACGCGATGAGGCGTCACAATTTAGTGCAGAGATGAAATATTTGCTCAATCCGGCTTGATTAGTTAAAAAATCGGTTATTTGTGTTTGACGAGTTTTATTTTGCATTGACTTGACCTTAAAATGTTTGTATGTTTTAATATAACTTTGTTATACTTAAAATAATCTTAATTTTAAGAGGGTGAAATTATGGCGGTACGCTATGTGGTATTTGATTGGGATGGTACTTTGGCAGATACTTATCCGGTTATATCCGCAGCTTATCAACATGCTTTTGAAGTGTTGGGTATGCCCTCAATCGACTATTCCGAGATAAAAAAAATAACTTCGACGCTGGCTAATAAAGATATGTTGGGGTTTGTTTTCGGGGATAAAAAAGAGCAAGCCAGGCAGGCTTATTATTCATATATTGAGGCTAATCATAAAAAAGGGTTAAGGGCTGTTCCTCATGCAAAGGAGTTGTTGGATTTTTGTCGCAGCAAAGGCTGGCAATTATATTTACTTTCGAATAAAAAAAGAGCTTATTTATGTGAAGAATTGAAATATTTGGGTTTTGATGATTATTTTTCAAAAATTATAGCTGCCGGAGATTTTCCGGAAGACAAACCGAATCCGCAAACCGTACGGGCTTTGTTCGGAGAAGTTATGCCGGATGCGGATGATATTTTGGTTATCGGTGACGGAATGGCTGATTGGAAAACATCACAGGCATTAAGCCATTCGGGAAAAAATTCCCGTTGTATCATTTATGATCCGCAGAAAAAATTTTCACAAGCTTCACCGGATTATATTGTTTCTGACGTGGCAGATATTATTACAATTTTGAGGAATGAAAGTAATGGCTAAAAAATTTAACGGAGATGTCGGCAGACAGCCGCTGATTATTTACGGTCGTCATGCCGTGATGGCAGCTTTAGCTAATAAAAACAGGCAAATTAATAAATTGATGTGTACGGCGGAAGCAGCGGCCGAGTTAGGTAAATCAATCAGAATAAAACCACAGATAACAGAACGCAAAGAAATAGATAAGTTGTTGGGAAATGATGCCGTGCATCAAGGTTTTGTTGCATTTGCACAAAGACTTGAAGAATGGAATTTGGATGAATTGATTGAGGCGGCGCAAGTTCAAAAAGATTGTCATATTTTGGTTTTGGATCAGGTAACCGATCCGCAAAATGTCGGGGCGATAATTCGTTCGGCAGTGGCTTTTGATACTTTGGCTTTAGTTATGCAAGATAAAAATTCGCCTTTGGAATCGGGAGCCATGGATAAAGCGGCGGCCGGAATGATTGAATATTTGCCGATAGTAAGAGTTACCAATTTGTCACGTGCTTTAGAGCAATTGAAACAAGTCGGTTTTTGGATTGTCGGTATGGACGGTTATGCCAAAACAACTATTTCAGAGATGAAAAAAGGCGGTAAAATCGCTGTTGTGATGGGATCGGAAGGGAAAGGAATGCGCAGATTGGTCGAAGAAAGTTGTGACATAGCGGTGAAATTGCCCATATCAAATAAAACCGAAAGTCTTAATGTGGCGACAGCGGCGGCAATTGCATTGTATGAAATCAATAAAAAATAATAGGAGAGTGTTGAAGTGGCTGCATCTATAAAGATCAATCATTTAAGAAAAGTGTACGGCAATAACGTTGCGGTTGATGAACTTAATACAGATTTTTATGCCGGACAGGTGGTGGCATTATTAGGTGAGAACGGAGCCGGAAAATCAACATTGCTAAATATGATTGTCGGTTTTTTGAAACCTACTTCGGGTAAAGTGTTGATAAACGGGGATAATATAGCAACCAGTCCGGAAAAAGTTAAAAAAGAAATAGGTTTTTTGCCGGAAGGTTCGCCCTTGTATGAGGATATGAAGGTAGAAGATTTTTTGAATTATATGTCAGAATTAAAAGGAACAGACAGAAATCAGGTAATACAAGCAATAAGATTAGCTAATTTAGAAGATGTTACGTCTTGTAAAATTGAAACATTATCAAAAGGTTTCAGACGCAGAGTAGGTTTTGCGGTAAGTCAATTGGGAAACCCGCCGATTATGATTTTAGATGAACCGACCGATGGACTTGATCCGAATCAAAAGGCTCATTTGTTAGGTTTGATAGGTGATATGGGAAAAGAAAAGACCATTATAATATCGACGCATTTGTTAGATGAGGCACAAGCAGTGGCTAATCGTATTATGATAATGCATAAGGGTATTATTAAAATTGACGGAGATTTAGAAACAATTACGCGAAGAACACGCACCATATCTTTGGAAAATGCTTTTATTAAATTGACGAGGTAAATTGATGAAAAAGTTAACGGCAGTTATTAAGGGAGAATTAAAACGCTATTTTACTTCTCCGTTGGCGGTGGTTTATTTGGTCTGCTTTTTGATGTTTAATGCATCATTTGCTTTGTATTTCGGTGGTATTTTTACTTCAGGAAATGCGACATTACGTCCGATGTTTAATTTTTTGCCGTGGATTTATTTGTTGTTTGTGTCGGGTATAGCGATGCGTTTATGGTCTGAGGAGTTTAAAGGGAAGACCATTTTGCAAATTATGACAATGCCTGTTTCGGTAACAACTTATGTTTGGGGAAAATTTTTAGCGGCATGGGCATTTTGTATTTTTGGGTTGTTATTGACCTTTCCTTTTGTGATAACAATTAATGTTTTGGGAAATCCGGATAACGGAATTATTTTTAGCAGTTATTTAGGTGCGACTATTTTAGCAGGCGCAATGTTAGCGATTGCTCAAACTGCTTCAGCAATGACTAAGAGCCAAGTGATAGCTTTGGTTATTTCCGTGATATTTAATTTACTGTTTTTCTTGTGCGGGTTAGAGTATGTGTTGGGTTTTATCAGAAGTTTTTCTTCGGATTATTTTGTTGAAACGGTTGCAAGTTTCAGCTTTTTGACGCATGTAGCAGATTTTAATGCAGGTGTGTTGAAGTTGAACAGTGTGATATTTTTTGCTGGTTTAATTATGATATTCAATATTTTTACCACGATGATAGTTGCACGGAGAACTGCCGGTGTAACAAGTTGGCTGAAGTTGAGCTCTGATGCTGAATGTTGGTTGGCAGGTTTATTATTAGGGTTGGCTTTTATCGGAATTAATTTGTTAATTAATAATACTTTTTCCGAGCGGCAAATTGATTGGACCGCCGAAAAACTTTTTACTCCTTCAGCTTCGGCAGAAGTAATACTGAAAAGTTTGCCGTCTAATGTAACAGCCAAAGTTTATTATACAAAACTGTTAGGTGAAAGAGATGAGGTTATACGGCTTAATTTTGAAAATTTAAGACGGTTATTAAAACGGTATAAAAAAATATCTGATGATAAGTTTAATTATAGGATTTATGATACCGAACCTTTGAGTGAAGAAGAAGATCAGGCAGTAACGGCCGGGTTGCAAGGCTTGCCGATTAGTGACTTGAATGCGGCGGCTTATTTTGGTATGGTATTGACTGATGAGCGCGGTAATGTGCGTTCCATTCCGTTTTTTATCAAACAAAGAAGTGCTTTATTGGAACAAGATATTATAGAAAATATATATTTGTTGGGACATAAACCCTTAAAATTAGGAATTTTAACGAGTTTGCCGATGATGGGAGAGTCAATCGGCAACGGAGTGATTACATCTCAATGGCAGATTATAGATGTTTTGCAGGAATATTATGAGGTAGTGAATATTAAAAACCCCGATGATTTGAAAAAAGTTGATTTGTTAATGATGGTTCATCCGCAAAATATGAGCAAAGATATGGAAGATGCCGTGTATGATTTTTCGATTTCCGGAGGTAAAATCTTGGCATTTTTTGATATCATGCCGGAAAGTTTGGAATTGATAAACAGTCGTTCCGTTTCTTTTGATGCTTCTAATTACGGCACTTTGCCGGACAGATGGGGATTTCATTTTTATAATGATATGGCGGTGGCGGATTTGGAAAATTCCACACAGGTAACGATTGATACTCCTGATTATGCCGGTACAACTCAGGATTTGATACAATTTTACGTGACATCGGATAATATGTTTGATGACTTGCCGGAAGTGTCTCAGTTGAAACGCATATTGATGACTTCGGCCTCGGTATTTATGCCGTTGCGTGATGCTAAAATTTATTTTGTACCATTAATGCAGGCAAGTAAAATTTCGAGTGTGGTGCCTGCAACTATGGTAACGGAGAAAATTCATCCGGCAGAGATTATGCGCCGGTTTAAGGCTGATGAACAGCCAAAATATCTGGCGGCTCATATTGTAAGCCAACAAGCCGGAAAACCTTTTGAACTGGTTGTAGTCGGTGATGTTGACATGTTATATGATTCTTTTTGGACGACCAATGTACAGTTGGGTAATAAGTCGTATAGAGTTGCATTATTGGACAATATTAATTTTGTACTTAATGCTTTAGAAATGTTGAATGGTAATGACAAGTTGTTGTCGTTACGAGGAAAGTCGCCAAAGTTGCGTTTTTTCGGCAATTTAGAGCGAAATCAAAAGCAGATATTGCGTGACTACAAAATTAAAGAAAAAGACGTATTTGATCAGATAAGGGCAATTAAGCACGGATTGAGTGAAGTTTATGCCAAAAGAGATTTTGAAATGCGCAGCAGTTTCACTCCCGAGGAATTATCCTTAATCAGCAAAATTAAGCGTGATTTGACGAAGAAAAAACAAGAGCTTTATGATATTCGCTTAGAGCTTAATCGTTATATGGAACGGGTGGAATTATTGGTAAAATTGTTTAACATTTACACAATACCGATGTTGATTTTATTGGTAGCAGGATGGCGATGTCGTAAAAACTTGATTTGTTATCATGTTGAAAAGTTCAAATATAATAAGCGTTTGGGGTGGTTGGCTATAATTACGCTTGCAATATTGATGCTGGGAATAGCTTGTTATTATGTGCAAAAACAGCAAAATTATGATGAATATCGTAATCGTGAAATGTTTGCAGGATTGACACAAAAAATTGATGAGACAGCCGAAATAAATATTAAGAATCACCAAGAAGAATTGACTTTTGTAAAAAAAGACGGTTTTTGGCAGTTGCGTGGTTATGAGGAATTTTGGGTAGCACAAAATCGCATAGCCAATTTTTTGAATGCGTTACAAGAAGCAAAGATATATGAAAAGACGGCAGAAGGTATCCAAAATATGGAAATTTTCGGTTTACAGCCGTTAGAAAATGAAAACAGCAAAATGACCAAAGTAGAATTGCGTAATGATAAAGGCAAATTGATATTATCGTTTGATGTGGGGGACTATAATATTGATTTGGGACGCGGTGCGATGGGGGCCTATATAAGGTTGGCGGAAAAATTTCAAATTTGGCTGACTAAAATTGAATTGATTGATTTAAATCTTGATTATCATTATTGGACTTTGGCTAATTTATGGAATTTACATTTAGGGAGAATTGCAGACGTAAACGGTAAGGGAAATTCTGATTTGACGGCAAAAGTGGTCAGTTTGTTGATGAATGTAAAATTGGGGCAAAAATTTGACGAATTGGTTAATGCCGATAAGGTTATGTCGTTGAATTTAAGCGGTGAATATTTTGATAAGTTGCAGTTGGATTTCTTTGAGCAAAACGATCGTTATTATGCTCACTATAACTTTAGCGGAATAAGGAATCATCCTGTTTTGGAAAAATTTGCCGCGACTATGAAGGGGTATTATGAATTGTCTCGTGAGGATATGGAGAAGTTGAATAATGTTATCGGTGCAAGAGAAAAATAATCGTCTTAAAAAGACAGCGGCACTCGGTTCGATAACTCTGGCGGTGATTTTATGCGTGTTGAAAGGATCGGGAGCTTTTATCAGCGGATCATTGGCAGTTTTATCGTCGATGATTGACAGTTTGTCGGATATTGTGGCTTCGTTAATAACTTTTTGGGCGGTTAAGGTGTCGGGGCGACCGGCATCTTGTGACTATCGTTACGGGTATGGCAAAGTTGAGGCATTGAGTGCCGTAGTTCAGGCGTTGTTTATTGCGATGTCGGGAGCTTATGTTTTGTATGATGCAATATTGCGTTTAGCAAAACATCAGGTTTTGCAACAGACGGATTTTGGCTTGGCGGTAATGATAATCAGCATGGTTTTGACGATTGGTTTGGTGGTGTTTCAACGCTATGTGGCAAAAGTTACCAAAAGCAAGGCAATATTGGCTGATTCAATGCATTACAGCGTGGATATATTGACCAATGGAGCGATTATAATCTCGCTGGGGATTATCAAGATTTGGCAGATAAATTGGATTGATGCGGTGATGGCAATTGCTGTGGCGATATATCTGCTTTATAGTGCTTATGACTTGGCAAAAGAATCGATACCGTTGTTATTGGATCGGGAATTGAGCGAAGATATACGGAGCAATGTATTAAAAATAATTCGTTCGCATCATCTGAAACCGGAAGTGCATGATTTGCGCACTCACGATTTGGGAGGAATTTATATGTTTGAATTTCATCTGGAATTAGATGGAAAATTGGATTTGGCAACGGCGCATAATTACACAGCTGAGATTGAAGAAATGGTTCGCGAGGCTTATCCTGAGGCACAAGTGATTATTCATCAGGAACCTCAAGGAATCGATGATGAACGGCTGGATAATCGTTTATCGGGAGCAAAATGCAGAAATTAACTATTTGTTACAGTTTTGTGATTATTATTGAAAAAATGTTGAATAAAGTTGCAATGCCTGAAAAAGCATGTTAAACTTAAGTCATAGTTTTGTGGCAACAGCAGGCTTGATAATATTGAATAGATAATAAACGCGATGCTTGCGAGTTTGTAGAGGAGGTAATTTGATGAAAAAGGTTTTATTGGGAACAGTTTTCGGATTGGCGGGTTTGTTGATGTCGGTCTCAACTTGGGCTGATCAGACAGAAATGTCCAGAGATCAATGCGGTACCAAACCGAGTTGTGCTGCGATGGGGTTTGTATATAGTGCTGACGAATGTAAAGGATATTTTGCACTACGTTGCCCGTGGGATGCTTCCAAAGTGGCTTGTGATTGCACCTTTAAGTATAGGAAAGGGGCCTCGAATGGTAATATAGCAAGTCCATCATGTAAAAGGTTAGGCGTAACATATTATCGTGATTCTTGTTCGGGGGTTTTAGAGAGTGAGTGTTTAAGTGTTTCAGGAGATTCAATATGCACCGATACAATGGGGAATGAATATTATGCCGGTTGTTCAAATGAAAAAAATTGTGAAGTCGGTGATTTGTTATATAGCAATTCTGATGGTGACAGAAAGTGTTTTTCGGGTGTAGCGATGTCTCGGACTGTGGAAGTAGATGAAGTTGATGTAAACTATGACGCAATAGGTGTGGTATTTGATACTACGAATCATTTGGCTATAGCTTTAGATGAAAATAGAGGTGAAGCAGTAACATCTGCTTATGGTCAATGCGATATTTGCGGTTTAAATAGTAGTCTTGGTCTTACAGGTACAAGAATTATTGAAGATTATAATTGTTATAAAGGTGTAGCATTTTATAATCATTGTAAGTTGGATGATGATAGAGAAAAAATGAATGTAATATTATACGACGGAAATTCTATAGCGGGTGTAGATAGTAATGAGAATATCGATGCTTATAATGCGACATTAAGCGTTTTGAGTAATACCAGTGGGACATCATCTTCTTTAGGTGAGACTGAACTTTTAGCCTCATTTCCGGCGATAAAATATTGCTATGATTACAGTAGGACAGGTACTCAATCCGGGATAAGCGTTAATAATGAGAATATCGGTGATTGGGTATTGCCGACTACACGAGATTGGGCAACATTAAATAGTAATTTTGAGTTGGTTAATAATAAGTTGACTGCAGTTGCTAGATCCGCTCTTTTGAATAATATTGTTGAGCCGATTGCCGGTGTTGATTCCGTGTATAGTGATGGTAAAAGAATTACCAGTGATCCTAAATACTGGACATCCAATCTTAAAGGGGGAACTACTGTTTGGGAGACTAAGCATGGATTTAAGCGGTATAAATATTCATACATATTTGATTTTGAGGCAGGTGCAAGCTATCCGGTGCCAAGTACAAAGCATAGTGTCAGGGCTCGTTGTATGATTAAATATGCGGATTAATGGGAGGATAAGGCAATGAAGAAAAAATATTTGAATTTATTGACAATAAGTTGCGGAATATTATTGATGTCTGCTCCTGCCGGTTATGCCGCGGGAGGAAGCGGAGGAAGCGGAGGAAATGGAGGAAATGAAATTGGATTCGATAACTCCAGCTGCCCAAGTGGTCATTATTATCAGGCGAATAGTTGTCATCTTAGTGGTAGCGGGTATACTCCTGCTGCTGAAGGAGCTGCTGGAATTACTTGCCACTGCCTGATAGAAAATGGTGAATGGGGACATTGGTATTGCTGTAGTCCTAATAGTGCAGGCCATGGTGGTGGCAGCAATGGAGGCAACGTCAATTGGCATATTATTCCCAGTGGAAATAATAACGGGAGTGGTTGCAATAATCTTTCAGGATCAGCAAAGCAATGTTGTGAGGCCGGTTTTACGCAAGGCGGGACTCCTTTGTACAACTGTGCTTCAAACAAAGTATTTATGGGAGAATGTCCGTATGATTCTTCTTACTGGAGCTGTTTAGATTATGCTGCAGCTTGTGAGGTTTTGGGATACAGCACCGGTATTGACGATTGTGAAGAAGGTATGCAAAAAACAGGATGTCCGTATAACGCGCATTTAGATGCTAACAATAGATATTATAAATGCAGAGATATTCCGTGTTATGGCAAAGTTAAATGTATGCCAATTAATGGTAAAAATATAATTGGATGTAAGAATGGTGAGAGTTCTTGTTTCAAAGATGGTGATATTTATTGCAGCGAAAATAGTAATTGTGAGTATGATAATAGTGAAAACAACGGAGGGATGTGTAGACAGTCAACACCATCAAATGATGTTGGTAGTATATCTGACAACGGGGATGGTGAATCGATAAGTTGTTCGACCGAGGAAATGCGTAATTGTGACGCTTTAGGGTATTTGCAAAATGCCAATGATTGTCCTAACGGTGACAGATTAACATGTCCGTTTGATGATAATCGTTTCTATTGCGGGGGTAAAATTGTTAATAACGTTAGTAACGGAGTAAAAAATTGCTATTCGGCTGTTATAGAAAATATGACAGGATTAGTAACAAATACTTCTTTGAGTAGTGAAGATTGTAACCGTTTTTATAATAGTATACCAATATATAATGCTTGTATTCGCCAGACTTGTGCGAAAGAGTGTTATCTTGACAAGACTTCTGATTATTGTGTTTCCGAATATAGTACAGCGGTATACAGGTTGCGTTGTGATGATAGCAGAGAAAGGCTCCCTGAGTGTCAGGATGATATTGAGTCTGATTCTGATGACGATACTTCATTATGATGATAAGGAGATTAGCGATGAAAAAGATGTTATTGATTTCAACAGCGTTGATGTTTGCTACTCTGGCTACGGTGCGAGCTGATGAGCCTTCTTGTCAGGATTTTTCCGATAATACATGGTGTAGCAGTCATGGTTATAAAGACGATAATTGTACGGAAGGATATGTATCAATAAATTGTCCTTTTGATACAAGTAAAAAGTTTTGTCATGAGAATCAAATCAAAGATTGTGCTGTGGGCGATATTTTGTGGGACGATAACAAATGCTATGTTTTAGAGATCGGCGATGTTAAACTTGACGATAATGGTATGCTTAGCGAAAATGGTAATACTGTAAGTGGGGTTATAATAAATACTCCGGCGAATAAATATCCAATTGGGGTGGTTTTTGACGATGTTAATAAACTGGCGGTTGGATTGGATAACTATGGATTAGGCTTGTGGCAAAGTAATTCAGATACTTATTTGCAGTATTTTGGTAGTGACAATAACCGTAAACATTTGTTCTTCGGTGAGCAAAGTGTAGATAATACAAATGCTAACTATGATGGATGCAATAATGCCCAAGAATATGATGAAGCAGCTGCCTATTGTAGTGTGGCTGGTTGTTCGGCAGATGATGATCACGCAGTTTCTGATAATGAGGGCGAAAAATACTTGTCTTGTTATAATGGTGCTTCGAGACAAATTCCTTCCTGTCGCAGAACCAAAGGATGTAACATTGTCGGTATGTCAACTATTAGCGGTGTGTCAGTGGTAGCGTCAGGGGTAGATCCTACGTTAAGTGGAAGTACTGTTTCAATTGGAAATTTACCATATAATTATATTTCAAGTTCATCGCAAACGGGCGGATGGCATGATACGGTAAGGTTGCATGCGGGTACGTTATTTGATCGTAAGCAATTTAATGCTCCGGCAGCAATGACTTGTTATGATCTTAACGATTTTGGTAGTTGTCCGACCGGGAGTGCTTGTGCGAATAATACAGGTGGAGCAGTCGGAGTAGGTCATGTATGGTTCTTGCCTTCTGTCGGTGACTTGATTAAATTAGCTAATAATTATGATGCAATACGCAGTAATTTAAGTGCAAAGTATATAAGGAATGTTACCAGAGGTGACACCTCTAGATATATTTTAGATGTTGCTAATAATGGAGCCGGAATGATTCTTGATAGTAAATATTGGTCATCATCTCAGGCGGAAAATGGCGGATTTTACAGTTATGCTTATGCGGTAAATAGATCTCAGTCGCTAAATCAGGGTACAAATTGTGTGGCAACCAGCCAATCTTCTCAAGCTGATGCTCCTGTAAAACTCGGACGAAATGAATCTAAAAGAATCGTTTGTGTTTATCACTATGGTGACGATTGGGATATGAGCGGTTACAGCGTTTTGTGGCAGGCACAACAACAGCAAGATGAACCGTCATATCAGTCAACTAATTTTGACTGATGAGGTTGCTCACGGATAATAAAAAAAACCTGCCTTAGAGCAGGTTTTTTTGTGCTTAAGAGAATAAATTAAATTGCTTATCAGAATTGAGTGCGGCAATGGCTTCGCGAGCAATGTTGATGCTGACGGCACGCTTGCGTGCCAAAGATATGTTATCGATTTCTTCTACCAATTTGCGTGCATAAGAAAATGAACGCTGCATATTGTTCAATAAATAGTTTAACAATTCCGGCGAAGGGGTGATTTGACGATCGGCAAACAATTTCAGTAATAATGCCATCAATAAGTTATCATCAGGGGCTTTGATCTCGTATATCGGTACAATGTTGAGCCGTGAGCGTAAGTCGGCAAGAGAAAAATTGAGCCGTGCCGGGGCAATAGTTGAGGTAAACAGCAAATTTCCGCCCATATCACGATAGGTATTATAAAGGTGGAATAATGCTTCTTGATTTTGTAAATCAGGCAAGTCTTCAATAACGGCTTGTGCCGAAGTTTCATAAAGTTGATTAGCCAAATCACGATTGAGCTGTGATGCTTTAACAAACGGGATGCGATAAGGGTGATTGGTGGCAACTGCTATTTTTTGCGCCCAAACATTGGCAAGGTGTGTTTTGCCGCAGCCGGCATCACCAACCAAACAAGTTGCAAAATAGGGCCATCGCGGCCAATTGTCAATTATACCGACGGCCTCGGCATTGCAATCGGCAACCATAAAATCTTCGCGTCCCAAACTGGGACGACAGGGAAAATTAAGCGGAAGTTGTGTCGTATCTTTATCAGTCATGGTTGCTATTTAGAACATCAAAAACTTTAGCTGTCAAGTCATCTAAACTGTATGGCTTGGTGATAAAATAAAATTGATAAGTGTTGTCAACCTCTTTTTTGGCAATGTCTTCCGAATAACCGGAGGCTAAAATTACCGGCATATCAGGATATTGCTTTTTGACCAGATTGGTTAATTGGGCACCGCTCATTTCCGGCAAAACCATATCAGTTAATAACAGGTCAAAATGCGGATCTTTTTGCAGAATTTCCCATGCGTTTTCTGCCGAATCGCTGTCGACAACTTCATAACCCTTTTTCCTCAATGCACGGACGGCAAAAGTGCGTACCGCTTTTTCGTCTTCAACAAATAAAATTTTGGCAGGGTGACCGTTTTTGTCGGGGGCAAAATTGCCGCGGTCAATCGTATGAGTGACGTTTAAGCCCATAATGATTTTTTGATTGATATTGGCCGGAGCAGATAAAGTTTCTTGGACTTGAAGAATGGTTTTGCCCGAACTGTCAATAACTTCTTTGCTGTTGGTATCGTTTGTTTCATCATCAGGCAAGTGGTCATAACGCGGCAAAAATATTGAAAAAGTGGTGCCTTGTCCGACTGTCGAATTGACTTTGATAAAGCCTTCGGTTTGGCGGACAATTCCGTATACCATTGCTAAACCCAAACCGGTGCCCGAGCCGATGACGTTTTCTTTGGTGGAGAAAAACGGGTCAAAAATGCGATGCAGATTCTCAGGCGGGATGCCACAGCCGGTGTCGGTTACATCAACCTCAACAAAATCACCGGCCGGAATAATGTCATCGCCAAAAGAGTAATTTTCTGCCAGATGATATGAACAAGTGGAAATGGTAAGTGTACCTTCACCGTTCATTGCGTCTTTGGCATTGACGGCCAAGTTGATAATTACTTGAGCAAATTGGTTGGGATCAACTTTGACATAGCCGAGATCATGTCCGTGTTTGAACAACAGTTTAATCTTTTCGCCGATAATGCGCTTAAGCATTTGGCTCAAGTCGGTGAAGTTCTCGGTAATGTCGATAATCTTAGGTATCAGCGGTTGTTTGCGGGAGAAAGCTAATAACTGACGGACTAATGAAGTGGCACGATTGGCATTTTGTTTGATTTGGATAAGATCGGCAAAAGCCGGATCACCGATACCGTGTCTTTGCAACAGTAAATCAGTAAAGCCGATAATCGCAGTCAGCAAATTGTTGAAGTCGTGGGCTACACCGCCGGCAAATTGACCGATAGCCTGCATTTTTTGAGCTTGGGCAAATTGGCTTTCCAAAGTCTTTTGTTTGCTGATGTCAACAATGTAGATAATAAAATTGTTTTCCTCTTTGGAATTGAGTTGATGAATATAGATGTTAAGCGTGGCGTCATTATGTTTGATTTCGATGATGCCGGGCTTAGAATCCGCACGACCGGATATCAGCGCTGTTTGTAATTTTGCGGCATTTTCGGTTGACATAAAGTTAAAAATGTTAGTCGGTTTGGCGGACAAATTAAAAATTTTATCGGCGGTGTCATTGAAATTTATGGTATTACCGCCGGCATCAATGAAAATAATACCAATGGGGAAATTTTTTAACAGCCGGTTGATGTCACTGAGAGTTTGGTTGACGTTTTCGCGTGAGTTGCTTAATGCAGGTATGTCGTGGATTACGACACCGCGCAGATAAGTTTTTTCGTTTTGGCGATAAGATGTTTGAAAAACGTAGGCATCGTTGGTTTGACCATTGGAATTCTTAAAAGAAGTTTGACCAAACCAAAAATCATTTTTTAACGGAAGCGATTTTTCAGGGTAAATAACCTCGTTTATTGATGTGCCGATGAGTTGTTGCGGATCAATCATCAAAAATTTGGAAAAATCAGAGTTAACATAAGTAAACAGAGAATTGGTATCAACGCTGTACAGGCCGACCGGAAGTTGATCGAGGAAATCATGCAAGGCATTTAATTCATCATGTAATACGCGGTCAATGTTGCGTTGAGCGGTTATATTGCGAATTTGCCAATGAAGATAGGTTTCACGTTTGATGCGTTTGATTGAATAAGCACCGTTGAATATTTTAGGTTTTTTAAGATAAATCGGTGAAAAAGATATTTCAAAATATTCCAATTCATCAAAAATACGAGTGCTTTGATTGTTAAATAAAAGGGATATGATAATTTTTTCTTTGCTGAGGTTAGCAACTGCATTATCAAGGCGATAGATAGCTGATTTGTTGGAAGAGCTTTCGGAAAGATATTTTTTTATAAAAGAGAGAACATCTGAATTGTTGAGCAGTTTGCGGGCAGCATCATTTTGGATAATGCATTCTCTGTCAGGGTTTTCAATGCGTTCGGCATAAGAGGATAGTTTAATTATTTCATTGGCAAAGCCGCCATAGCTGATGGCTGATTCACCGGTTTGTAAAGTCCTTATTGTCAGAATAAAACAGCAAACTGTTAAAATGATGATTAAGGCAAGGTCATATAACAAATATTCCGGGAACAGGAAAATACTCAATATGGAAATACTGAGAAAGATTATCGCTATCGATAATTTGATAAGCGAGTGTTGCAAAGCTTTATCAGGTCTATTGCTGTTCTTTAAGTTGCATAACATAACGAATTACCTCAGCTACGGCTACAAAATGTTCAAGAGGAATCGGCTGATCCAATTGAGTTGAAGCAAATAAGGCACGAGCCAATGGTGGATTTTCAACTATCGGGACATCATTTTCCTCGGCCAATGCTTTTATACGGAGTGCAGTGTTATCAACACCTTTGGCGGTCACAATCGGGGCAGGCATTTCTCCTAATTTGTAAGATAATGCTACAGCATAATGGGTGGGGTTGACAATAACAACATCCGACTTAGGCACATTTTCCATCATGCGTTGACGGGCTCGATCCATTCTGATCTGACGAATTTTAGATTTGACTAAAGGATCTCCTTCCATTTGTTTGAATTCTTCTTTGACTTCTTGTTTGGTCATGCGCAACTTTTGTAAATGGCTGTATTTTTGCCAGGCATAGTCAGCAGCAGCAATGATAAGTACTGCAATGGTTACGGTAAAAATCAACAAGACGGTAATACGGTGGATAAAACTTAAGATTCCAAAGGAACTCATAACGGGCAGAAGTTCAATTTGAGGAAGGTATCCTTTGAGAACATTGTAAACAATTGCCGAAACAATGGTTATTTTAAGTATGCCTTTAATGCTTTCGACAATTTTTTGTTTGTTGATGAATTTGGGGATAGCAGCTAAAAAATTTAACTTTTCCCATTTGGGTTCGAGTTTTTTGGGAGCATAGATAAAGCCGGTTTGGCTTAGTGATGCAATCACACCTAATACCATGAAAACTCCAAAAGGAATAAACATTACTTTGAAAAATCCCCAAATGCTTTGTTTAAAAACATTGATAAAGTTTTTGGGATTGATGTTGATTTCGGTTGATTGTTCGATAAAAGATGCTCCTAAATTAGCCATCCAGCGAGACATAATCGGAATAAAAAGCCAAACTACAAAGAGCGCTCCCACAAGCATGATAAAACTTTTAAGGTCTTGGGATATGGCAATATCACCTTCTTCTTTCGCTTTACTGATTTTGCGTTCGGAAGGTTCTTCGGTTTTGGAGGCTTCATCTTCTTCTTCGGGAGTAACCATGAGATCGTCCTTTACTCAATGAAAAATTGAAGCCCTTCATTATAATAACGGAAAAATACGTTTATTATAATGGGAACAGTTAAAAATAAAAGCCCGAGCCCTAAATAAATTTGTATGGGCAATGAGAGAAAGAAGATGTTTAATTGCGGCATAAGACGAGATATCAATCCCATGCATGAGTAAAAAATTAAGGTAAAGGCAACAAAAGGTGCTCCTAATTTAAAACCAAAATTGAATGATTGGCTTAAAGTTTGTGACAGATGTTGGGCAAGGTCATTCCAAGGCAAAGGTTGGGCAGCACTGAACAATCGGTAACTATCAATTAAAGCACTGATCATAAGGTGGTGAATGTCTGTTACAAATATAAAAGTGAGGGCAACAACGCTTAAAAAACTTTCAATGAGCATACTTTGTCCCTGAAAGGCCGGATCAAAAAGTTGAGCATTGGCAAATCCGATAGATTGTGAGGCAATTCCTCCGGCAAAATTTAAAGCAAAAAACAGGATTTGCATAATTATTCCTAAAAAGAGCCCGATACTGATTTCATTTATCATATACTGCAGCTCTAAAGCAAAAGAATCAGGCTGAGGGGGGAGTTGAGAAGCAATAAGAGGTTGCAAAATGATGGTGACGGATAAAGCTAAAATTAAGCGAACTTGGGTGTTTACATAACTGGCGGAAAATCCCGGCATGAGCATAAAAACACTACCAATGCGTAAAAAAATTAAGGCATAACTATATAAACTTGCTTGTAGAATATCTGTCATATAAGTTTATCCGCCGGAAGCTATGCGTGCAAACAAAGATTCTGATAGTGTTTGCATCTGGTTAAACATAAACGGAAACAGCATAACCAATGCTAAAAATACGCAAATGATTTTGGGAACAAATGCCAAAGTCATTTCCTGGATTTGGGTCAGAGCTTGAAAAATACCGATAATCAAACCTACACCTAAAGCTATGCCGACAATTGGAGAAACAACTTTCAACAAGGTTATGATTGCTTCTTTAGTGATGGTAAAAATTTCCAATTCGTTCATTCGAAATTACTCCAAGGGGTTTTGTCGTTCATAATAACGATAGTTTTCTACACCGGTAAAAAATACACCATCAAATCCTTCGTTTAGAAGATCTTTGAAATAACGGGAAATGATTTTTTTCCATTCATTTTGCCAATATTTAACGATAATGCCGTCACGAGAAGAAAATGATTTGCGTTTTAGCCAATCAGGCGAGCCGATGTGCCAATTATCCAACCAATAATATTCACGAGGATGAGCTTCAGAGACGTTGAATTCGGCAATTAACAAGCGTTTAGATCCGTTTTTTTTGAAACGGAGTTTGCGTAGATTATCGACGGAAAAACGTTGAGTGTAGTCAAACAACGGTTTAATGATGATTATATCATAATTGGTTTTTGCTAAATCATCAACCAAGTCTTGTTGATTTTTATAGTTACTGTCGTCGTTGAGTATCAAGATATTTTGGGCATCGCTGAAAGTGTAAATATTTTTAGCCGAATCATTGATAATGTTATAATTACCGATGGTCTTAAACGCTGATGATAAATCGGTAAATCCATAAATTGAACGTTTATCAACCATTGCCGCTACAGTAGCATTATCTAAAGCTTCTTGATTAGCACATTGTTCTATAGATATAGCAACTAAACGATGTTTTAAGGCAATAGGGTTGATGGTTTCAACTCCGCAATATATGTTATTAACCGCGATAGCATCAATTGAGTGCAAATATTCGTAAGCATCGGTATTAGTTTCCGGTTCGGTGTCTAAATAACGATTGTGGAATAAAAAATATTTGTCATCTGCATCAGGTGATATTCTGGCACGATTGTACCCTTCGCGAGAATACTCCCAAAGGCTTTTATTAAGCAGATCCTGTCCTTCATGGACGATGATTTTAAAATCAGGATTTTGTTGACGAGCGTAACGTATTAACATCAATAAATTGTCGCGCATGAGAGCACGATAATTTTGTAAGCTGATCGGAACCTCCTCAAGAGAGAGGTTGCGCTCCTTTTTGGTATAAGGATTAAAATGGTTGAAACCATACAGACCGGCACAAGCCGAATCAGCCGTAAAAGTTACGCTTACGAACAGGGAGAACAACCAAAAGCAATTCCTAAGTGATAACATCGGCTTTGTGCTTTCCAGTCCTTTCAGGTATTTCGGCAACATCTAAAGCGATTTTTGCCAAAGGCGAAACCATGTCCAGAGGATTTTGTAAAATATCTTTGGTTTGCAAACGCTCGAGATATACACGAATGGTTGCTCCGGAAGAACCGGTACCGGATAAGCGGTAAACAATGCGCGAACCATCGGTAAAGTATATTATCAGGCCGTTTTTGGTAGTAGATCCGTCAACCGGATCATTATAAATGAACGGTTTGGCTTCTTTGATGATAAATTCACCATATATTTTACCGGCTAAGGAAGGCAGACGATTTTCCAAATCAGCCATGAGTTTATCGGCAACGGCAGTGTCAACTCCTTCAAAGTCAAAACGAATATAGTAGCTGCGACCATATTTTTGCCAATGTTCGGTGGTGATTTGTTCAACCGATTTACCGGTTGCGGCAATAATGCTTAACCAGAACAGGACAGCCCAGATGCCGTCTTTTTCGCGGATATGTGACGAGCCGGTACCGAAACTTTCTTCACCGCAGAAAGTGATACGGTTTGAGTCCATTAGGTTTACAAAGTATTTCCAGCCGGTGGGAACTTCATAGTAGCCGATGTTGTGAGCTTTAGCAACACGGGCAACCGCAGTAGATGTGGCGGCAGACTTAGCTACACCGTAAATTCCTTTGGCATAGTAAGGTATCAGTTTGAAGTTATCGGTAATGATAGCCAAACTGTCATTAGGAGTAACGAAAAATCCTTTGCCCAAAATCATATTACGATCGCCGTCGCCATCATTGGCAGCACCAAAATCGGCGGCATGATCGGAAAACATAAAATTGACCAGTTCCTTAGCATAAACCAAGTTGGGATCAGGGTGCAGACCGCCAAAATCCGGTTTGGGAGCGGCATTGACAACCGAGCCGGATTTGAAACCGATAAGTTTTTCAAAAATTTCTTGAGCATATGGTCCGGTAACGGCATTCATGGCATCAAAACGCATGGTAAAACCGCTGTGGGCTAATTTTTGCAAAGCGGCAAAATCAAAGATATTTTGCATCATTTCAACATAATCTTTGACGCCGTCGATGATTTCGATTTGCATATTTTCGAGTTGGGTTTTGCCTAATTGCGAAATATCGATATCCGGACAATCACAAATTTTGTATTCGTTAATTTTTAAGGTTTCCTGTTGGATTTTATCGGATACGGCGGTGGATACCTGACCGCCGGTTTCGTTGGAATATTTCAGTCCGAAATCGCCGTTTTCACCACCGGGATTGTGCGAAGCGGAGAGAATAAATCCGCCGTTGAGGTGATATTTACGGATAACTACCGAGCCGGCCGGAGTGGATATAAAACCGTTTTTAGCAATGACTAATTTTTTCAAACCATTGGCGGCAGCCATTTTGATAATTTTTTGGATAGCAACGTCATTGTAAAAACGTCCGTCACCGCCCAATAAAATGGTTTTGTCGGACAAATCGCCGATGACGTTGAAAATGCTTTGCACAAAGTTTTCGATATAGTTGGGCTGCATAACGATTTTAGATTTGCGACGCAGTCCGGCAGTGCCCATTTTCTGGTCGGAAAAGGGAGAAGTTGCGACAGTTTTAATCATATTTGCTCCTAACAGTTGACTTGTGGAATAATTATGAGCTTAACATAGCAATAATTGAGGATAAATACAAGAGAGATAGAGCAGTTATCAAATGTTTATTACAAATAACGGAAAAAAATATTAATGTTAAAAATAGTCAATATTTTCAATATGTTATGATATAAAAATTGATCGATTTAAACCAACGTTTAAATCGAGCATTTATAAACACATAATAGCACAATTTTGTCTAATACGCAAGAGAAATCTTTCATATGATTTATACATTGATTTTGCTTAAGATTCGGTTAACAGAAACGCAATAATTATTTTTTGTTTTTGCTTAAAATTTTCCTTTTCCGAGTGCTCGATTTAAACGTTATAATTATAAATGGGAAATGATGAATGGCGAGTGCCATTGTACCAGTGAGGAATATGGTTTTGGAAGGATATCCTATTATCCTGATGGACGCAAAGAAACATATAATGAATTTCATAATAGTGAATGGCTTGCAGAAATACAAACTGATTCAACAATAACAAGATATGATGAAGATGGTGAAGTTTTAACTATAACAGAAAAACAAAAAGATGGAAGTAAGATTACAAAAACTGACAGTGGTAATCTATTATTCGCTACAGATAAAAATAACAATATAATATCTATCGGAGAAGACTTAGCGAAATATGAAGAAGATTATCTTAGGCAAGCTTGTTATGATCTTGGAGTGAAATCTAGTGATGCAAACATAACTCTTATTAAATTTCTCACTGAACCAGACAGATTACAACTCAAAGTCGATATGCTCCGTGAAAAACTTGGCGATAAAGTCGGTAAAACAGCAGATGTTAAAACCGGCAAAGTAACTGCCGGACATCGCAAAACAGCAAAAGAGCAAACTGAAATTACTAAAGCTATAATGAAAGCCAAACGCGCCCAAAAAGGTAGCAAATAATCAAACAGCTATCATTAAAAAAGTCCCTCGTTTGATGAAACGGGGGACTTAAAGTTTGAATGTAAACTTAAAAGCTACTCCTGGGAAAAGATAAATTCGGCGACGTCGTTAAGCTCCATTTTGGCGGCCAGTTGCGACATTGACATACGCGAATTAAGGCCGGGCTGGTTGAGGTCGAGCACGGTCAAACCATTTAAGAAAAGCTCTTTATAAATAACGCGATCTTTTAGACCTTTAGTAAAGCGGAAACCATACAGCTTTGACAGATTTTCCAGTTTTTCAAAAATAAGGTCTTTATTACGCGAACGTAAATTGGATATACGGTTGCCGCAAATCACCCAGTTAAGATAGGGCAAACCTTTAGCTGCCAGTTGTTTTTTGACTTCCCAGATATATTCGGCATATTTGCCGGTGCGGATAATTTCACCGTTATCAGGATTAATCTCGGCGATTACCGACAGGTCAACCAAACTATCGCTGATCGGAGTTATTAAAGTATGAGGATAAAGGTGAGCTATATCAAATAAATAATTTTTAGCACCGGGAGTGTCAATAACGATGGCATCAACGCGTGAGGATAAATCTTCAATGGTGGATTTTACTTCACGGGCATTAGACTTGTCGTCTAACGGCTCAAATTCATAATGTAAAGGAATCGGCAGGCTGATGTTGTTTTTTTTGCAAAAGTCACGGCGGGAATTAACGTATTTGCTGAGACTTCCTTGGCGGGCATCCAAATCAATTACGGCAACGTTGTATTTTTCATACATTAACTTAATTGCCAAATGCATGGATAAGGTTGACTTTCCGGTGCCGCCTTTTTCGTTGCTAACAACTATGATATGAGCTTTTTTGGGTGTTTCCATTGTTAATTAACCATTGCCAATTGTGTTTTGCTATCAGTTTGCACTACGATACAAGACTTTTTGGCGCGTTGCAATTGGTAACATGACTTATCCGCTTCATTTTTTTCCAATCCGACCAATTGAGAACGATAAATTACTGAATATCCTTTGGAAAACGGTTCAACATTAACTGAAGTTTTAGCGGCATAATCAGGTTTTAACGAGCTTTGGATGTTAAGAGCATAGTTGCGAGCTCTGGCATAGTTTGAGAATGCACCTACCTGAATTGCCCAAGAATTGTCGTTTGTTTCCGATGGTTGAGCAGTTTCCGGTTGAGGGATTATTTCCGCCTGAGCTATAACTTGAGGAGCAGCTTCTGATTTGCCGATTTTTTGAAAACCTTTAGTCATCAATGATGCAACTTTAGTATCACGTTCTTTAATGCTGTTATGTCCCATAACTACGGCAATAACTCTTTTGCCGTTGCGTTTGGCAGAAGTAACAATATTATAGCCGGCAGCATTGGTATAGCCGGTTTTCATACCATCGGTTCCTTTATATTTTTTCAACAGATGATTATGAGTGAAAAAGGTTTTACCTTTATATTGAAACTTTCTGGTGGAAAAAAGTTTGTAATATTCGGGAAAATGGTGATAGACGGCACTTCCCAAGATAGCCATATCGCGAGCAGTCGTTTTTTGTCCGGGGTGGGGCAGGCCGGAAGCGTTTTTGAAAGTAGTATGATTCATGCCGAGATCTTTGGCGGTTTGTGTCATGATTTTAGCAAAGTTGTCTTCGGTTTTACCCAAAGCTTCGGCTAAAACTACAGCACAATCATTGGCAGATTTTACAATCAATGCTTTAATGGCATTTTCAACCGAGATGGTTTCTCCGGTTCTGACATCTATTTTAGAAGGTGTTTGACCTGCAGCATGACGCGAAACTTTGAGCCGATCGGATAATTTAAGTTTACCTTTGTTAAGGGCATCAAATGTAATATATAAAGTCATAAGTTTAGTTAATGAGGCCGGATAGCGGCGTTCATCAGCATTAGATGAACTGATAACTTTGCCGGAATCAGCATCAATAACAATAGATGACTGGCTGCGCTTGAAACGAGCAGCCCAACAATCGTCGGTCAAAAACATAACAGCTGCGAGAAAACACAGCAAGGAAATAATTTTTCTGTAAAACATTGCATTCTCTATAGATAACGTTGATTTTTATTTATTATAAAACGGAAAAAGCAAACAAATTCTTAACAAAATATTTTTTTTATAAAATTATCTTGACTTTATTAGTGATTATCGTTAAAAGGAGTTATTCGCATGGCGGATTTAGCTCAGTTGGTTAGAGCGCTGGTTTGTGGTACCAGATGTCGTGAGTTCGAGTCTCATAATCCGCCCCATCTAAAAAAAGCCCTCGTTCAGAGGGCTTTTTTTTATGCTCGCAGATTAATTGTAAACGGATAAAGACAAAATTTAAGAAAAAAACTTGCTTTATAAATAAAATATGATTACTATTGCGCCGAATGATACAATTAATGCGAATTATTAATTAAAATTAAAATATATGAAGAAAATTTTTATGGTTACATTGTTGCTGTTGTTAGCAGCGTGTAATCGTCCGGAGAAGGCAGAAAACTCCGGGAAGTCGGTTGACGAAAAAGAAGTAACTCAGCTGGTTTTATTGAAATCATTAGGGGAAGAAATGCGAGTAATTGACACAGCAGTCAATGGAGTAACGGTGTTTCTTCCGGCTATTGATTGGCAGACGTTTGTGTCTACCAGAGAAGGGATTTTGACTATTTGGTCCCAGTCCCTAAAAGGCGAAGTGCAAAACGGCTTTATGGCTTCCGGATATTCGGGGGCGGAGATTTGGGCTGCCGGCAAGACCTATGTCATTGACGATGATACAGATGTAAGGGTAGGAAATGACTTTATCTTGCGAGTGTGGTTTGACAGCGATACGATGAGCTTGTTATTTCGCCAGAGTTACGTCTGTTTGTAGAAATGTGGCAAGAACAATTTTCGGATTGTGTCTTGCCTTTTTTTGTTTTATTTATAAGTATAATATCGAGATAGCTGAGGAGAGAGAAATGATTGTGCAAACTGTTCCGGTAAGTCATTATTTAACGACTAATGCTTATTTTTATGTTGATGAGAAAAGCGGTAAAGGAGTTTTAATTGATCCGGCGGCGGAGGCAGAGCATTTATTGCAAATAATAAGAGAAAATAATTGGAAAATTGAAAAAATACTACTGACACATGGTCATTTTGATCATATCGGAGCGGTGCAACAAATTGCCGATACTTTGAGAGTTTCTTATTTTATTCACATTAAAGGTAAGCAATATTTGAGCAGTCCACAGTTTAATCTTTCGGGAATGACTCCGAAACCGATTATATTAGAGCAAGCACAATATTTGGAAGACGGCGAAATGGTCGGTTGGAATGATGATAAGTCTGCGGGGCTGAGAGTTATTTATACCCCCGGACATACCCAAGATAGTGTGGTTTATTATGATAAAGATAATAATATTGCCTTTGTCGGTGATACCATATTTAAGGATTCTTATGGGGCAACGCATTTTCCGGGAGGTGATTTTGTGCAATTAATGAACAGTATCAAAAATAAAGTTTTAACATTGCCCGATAATACTGTTCTTTATTCCGGGCATAGTGAGCCTACTACGGTTGGATTAGAAAAAAATAATTTTTGATTTTTTGGCATAAAAATTGCATCTTATTTCTTAGGATTAATGGAATTTTTGAGAGGTTTGTTATGACTATAGCCAGCTTTATTCCTTCAGTTACGGGGCTTAATGCTATGAGCCATTCACTGAATACAGTGTCGGATAATATTGTTAATATGAATACCAACGGTTATAAACAAAAAGAAACTTTGTTTAATACGTTATTGGGAAATCGCGGTTTTAATTACGGTGCACAGAGCGGTTTGCATTCCTCACGCGTGGCAATAACAGGTGTAGAGACTTGGGACAGAGATAATATATTACAACAAGGGATGATTTCTAATACCGGTAATATTTTTGATGTAGCAATTTCGGATAATAACAATGCTTTTTTTACGGTCAATGATGAAGTAGGCAATATTTACTATACACGAGCAGGTGATTTTGCAAAAATTACCACAGATGGGGTAACTTATCTTCAGACTAAAGGAGGAATGCATGTATTAGGATTTAATGCAATAAACGGCGGAGATGAATTCAGTAATAATGCCAGTGAAATAATAATAGATGTTCCGGAGATTATGCCGCAAAGGGAAACGACCAAAGCACAAATAATTGCCAATGTGCCTTCTCAAGGTGTGACAAACAGTATTTATACTTTGAATATTTATTCCGAAAATTATGACGGTGAGAATTTAAATATGGTGCTGACAAAAGATGAGACAAGAGAAAATGCTTGGTTTTTGAGTTTTGATATGCAGGACGGAACGGCAACCGGAGATGCTATGGAGATTTTGTTTAATACCGATGGGACTTTGCGTTCTCCGGAAGTGGTTAGTGCTTCTATCAATTGGAATGACGGCAGTTCGAGCCAAGTAGCAATTGATTTAAGTAAAATGACGCAGTACGCAGAGACATCTCAGGTGTTTAGAATTGATCAAGATGGTTCTCCTTCGGCTGATTTGACCGGATTTACTTTTGATAAGGACGGAATATTAAAGGCAGTTTACGGTAGTGCTGCTTCTTATAATATAGCAAAACTTGCAATTACGGGATTTACGGCACCGGAAAATTTGGATCCTTTTAATACAACCTTATATACGGCTAATGCTGATGTAGGAAACAGTTTTTATGTCGATACTACAGATTTGGTAGTGCCAAATTCGGTAGAGCGTTCAACGGTTGACTTATCTGAAGAATTTTCAAAAATGATTGTAACTCAGCGAGCTTATTCGTTGAATGCACAAAGTTTTACGGTTAATGATGAAATGCTTTCTTTGTTGGTAGATTTAAAAAGTTAGAATGTCGATGTTGCTAAAACTTTTGGGGGCGGTATGGAATTGGTGGTTTAGACTGCCGGACAAGTTGCGTTTTTTGTTGGTAGGCGGATTCAACGCCACCGTATCATATATTTTGTATGTTTTAATGATTTTATGGTGGGGGGCGCAATATTATCAGATGGCTTTAATGTGGTCTTGGATAATTTCTTCTTTTTCATCTTTTACAACTCAGAAAATTTTTGTTTTTTGTACCAGGGGTAAATGGTCAAAATGGATTAAAGAGTATATAAAATGCTTGGGGGTTTGGGTTACTTCTTATATTATAAATGCGGTGATTTTAGAATTATTGGTAAACGGAATAAAAATGAATCCTTATATAGGACAAATAATAGCTACAGCCTGTACAACCATAACCGGTTACATTTTGATGAAGTATTTTGCATTTAATAACAAAAAATCCCCGTTAAAATAACGGGGATAAATTCTATTTTGGTGAATTTAACTATTTCTTCTTGCTGGAAGTTTTCAAAGCAGAAATAGGATTTAAAACCAAAGATTTTACATTTTTTAAGGTTTTAGACTTGGAGCTAGTCGATTTAGTTGAATTTTTGCTTAAGTAAGAAGAATTTGTATTTTTGCCGTGTGTTGTTTTATCACTTAATTTGGTTGAAAAAGCAGCATTTAGCGATAATTGGTGTATTGCTGCATCCCAGTCGCTCAAGGCTGTACCTTGTTGACAACCGTTATTTTTCCAAATGTAATAAGCAGCTACTCTGATAGCATCTTCATTAAAATTATACATGGTAGTTCTCCAAATAAAAATTAGGTTATTTTCGCAAGTATAAATATACGATTTAGGTTAATAAATCGTTTATATTATAAAAAAATTATTTTTTGGGGTTGTGATGTAATTTCTCTTCACGTAATTTTTGTTTTAAGGCACGCTTCTGAGCACGTTGTTCTGCTTTTTTGGTAAAACGGGATTTGGGAGTATTTTGCATTTCTTTAATTTGCTGTATTTTCTTTTTTTCAGCTTGAATAGCGGCTTTTTTTTGAAAAACAGAAGATTTTTCTTCTTTGCGTTTTAATATTTCTTGATATTTTTTTTCGCGTTCTTCAGTTTTAGCTATGGCTTTTTTCTTAAGAGGATTGGTTTCAAGAGCCCGTTCTTTTTTTATTTTTTCAAGATATTCCTGATATTCTTTTTCTTCTTCAGTCATGAAAGTTTCTTCATTATCAGAATCGATTTGTTCTTCAGTTGCGTAGGTAAAAGATATTGGGATTACAATCAAGATAGTGAATAATGCTATTAAAAATTTTTTCATATTTAATATACCTTTCAGATGATTTTTTTATTAATTTAAACTTATTTATTTGACTTATCAAGTTTTAAGTACAAAATAAAATTATAATTTTTTTAATTTAGGAGCGGAATAATGAAAGAAATATCGGTAGTGGCAGCAATGTTGTGTAAAGGGAATAAAGTTTTTATTGCACGTCGTCCCGGTAATAAGTTGCCTGCTTTGGTTTGGGAATTTCCCGGAGGAAAAATCGAAAAAGGGGAAACATTGCAACAGGCTTTGCAAAGAGAATTGAGAGAAGAGTTAGGGATTGAAACGAAAATCGCTGATTTTGTAGCTCAGAATATCCATGTTTATGATTTTGCCAAAGTTACAATTAATTTGTTTAAGGCATATTTAATAAACGAAAATGATACTATCACCGATAATGAACATGTTGCGACAGCTTGGGTTAATGTTGATGAATTAGATAATTACGAATTTGCTCAAGCGGATATTCCATTAATTCCGTCGGTAAAAAAAATGATATAAAAATCCCCTTTTCAAACATAAAAAGGGGATGATTTTGATTATTATACGGATTTTTTATTGCGAGTCTTTTTTTCCGTAGCTGTATGTTTGTTGACAACAATCGGAACAACTACATCTGAAACTTTCGGTTGCTCAATGGTTGTGATAGTTGTTTTGCGAGAGCAGCGGCCGTCTATATAGGCACCAGGTTCGATTGCAATTGTATTATGAGTCGCATCGCCTAATAATTTTGCTGACTTGGCAATGAATAAGTCATTAACATCAGCTTTACCTTTTAAGGTTCCGAAAAGCTGTAAATTGGCGGTTTTGATTGTTCCTTCGACCATTCCTTTGGATCCGATTATAAGTTCGTCACAAGTAATATCACCGGTAAGTTGTCCATCAATATGGATAATTCCGTCACTGATAATATCTCCGTTAATGCGAGAGTTTTCGCCGACAATAGTAGGAACCGGTACACCATTAGTGTTATGGCTTAATTTACGTGCCAGTTTTACATAAAGTAATCTTTTTAAGTTTTTCATTTGTTATCTCCATTTATTTAAGAAATTTTAGCCTGCATAAACGGCATAGGATTAACCGGCCGTCCTTGGTATAATATTTCGTAATGCAAGTGAGGTCCGGTAGAACGTCCTGTAGAACCGACTTCACCTATTGCAACTTCAGAACCTAAAAAATCTCCCTCTTTGACATAGATTTTTGACAAGTGAGCATATTTAGTTAAGAAGCCGTTGCCATGATCAATAACGACTAAATTACCATATCCACGGTTAGAATGTTCAACCTTGGTAACGCGACCTTTAGCCATACTGCGGATTTTGTTACCGGTACGTGAGGCTAAATCAATACCTTTATGTCCGGTGATTTTGTGTGTAAAAGGATCGTTACGAGCACCAAACTTAGAGGTTACCCAATAACTCCAAACGGGCTTACCAAATGGGATACCATGTGCGATTTCACGATAATATTCCACGTCTTCAACAGCCTTATATATGTCGGATATCTTATCAATTATAGTTTGATCTTTTAAGTTAATGGAGGATTCTTTGTCTAAAGTGCCACCTTTTGAGCTACGTTTTTTTGAATTAGCTAAAGGATTGAAATATAATCCTTGAGCTTTTAAGGCTTCGTTGATTTTAGAAAATGAACTTTTAATTTTGCTAACCTCTCCGGAGGCAATAGCTTCAACTTTGCTGAACACATCCATTACCTCTTTTTTAATGTTTTTGACTTCTTCTTCTTTTTCATTAAGTTGTTCTTGCAGAGAATCGCGTTCGGCCGTTGCTAAATCTCGTTGAAGTAAAGCTTCATTTAATTCAATCTTTTCATTAACTTTTTTGTCATCCCAACCCTTTTCGGCACTGATTTGCTTTATTTTATCTTCAACAATCGAGGCTTTCTTTTTGTAAATTTCAATTTCTTTAGTTTGATTAGAATCAAGAACTTCGTCAATATTGCGTTGGATAGCCATAAAATCGCCCATAAGTTCTTCATAAGCATCTTTGGTACGGACTAACTCCATGTCTTTTTTATAAATAATGCGATCGGATTTGTTATAAACGTGATAAGCACGAGCCCCCCAGATACAGGCAAGCAACGTGATTATCAGAGCAATAACCTGAAAACGCGATGACAATTTTATCGCTCGGGCTTTACCGCCGGAACGAAAAATAATCTCCTTTTCGGAAAACCATGTTTTGTTTTCCGTGTAATGCGGTGAATAGGTATGTTTAAGCTGTTTTTTGTAGTGCATGCCTAACCTATATTGTTAACTTTGTTGTTCAGCTATAACATAAAATAAAAAAAAATAAACCTTTTTTTGCAAGTAGCTAACATGAGGGTTAAAGTTTTTAATCTTGATAACGATACTTGTCGTTCGACAGATATTGACAACGCAATAGTCCGTGGTAAGTTGTGTACTTACTTAAAAAAAACTTTAATTATTGTAATTAAAATTATAAAATTGATAGAAAAAAGGATGTACCGAATGATATTACAAAGATCAGATTTAAAAGATTTATTTTTACGGATTTTAAGGTTTTCACCTTATGCATTTATAAGTTGTTTCATAAGTGCTTTTTGTGCCTGTTTAGTTATGTGGGCAGTTTACAGTTTACCGATAGACAAGATTAGGAATAATACGCAGGACTCTATTGTGTCTTTGCTTCAATCACCGAAAGCTATAGAGTATACTTTTACAGGAAAAAAATTAGATGTATTTACAGATTCTATAATGTTAGGAATTGCAAGTATTAATATACCAGAAAATTCGTTTTTAGCATCTATTGAAAATCGCAGGCCATACTTTGGATTACACCCATATTATAATCTTATATTTTCGCTTAAAAGTAAAAATTATTTATCTGCTGACAGAAGCAGAGTAGATGGAAGATTTTGGAATGGTTATTTAGCATTAATAAAACCTTTATTAGTCTTTTTAAATCTCGGACAGATACGGATTATTAATTATGTTTGTCAAATTATTTTATTATTAACCGCATTGTTTTTTATTGCTAAGAAAATAAATTTTTTGTATTCGATAGCTTTTTTTATTGTGATATTATTTATAAATCCGATAAGTGCCGGTTGGTGTTTGGAATATTCAATTGCTTATTACATTATGTTGCTGGCGGTTATTTATTTATTATTGAATAATAAAACCGATGAAATGAGGGTATTTTTATTTACCGGTATAGCCTTAGCTTTTTTTGATTTTTTAGTTTCACCATTGATTACTCTGGGAATTCCTTTGGTAGTATTGATATGTTTAAGACAAAATATGTTTAAAACAGCCGATGTAATAAGTTGCTGTGCTGCTTGGTTTATGGGATATGCAGGAATGTGGTTCAGCAGGTGGGTATTTATTACAATATTCACACCGATAAACGCAGTTCAAGAATGTTTCCAACATTTATGGTATCGTTTATTTGGAGACGGAAGTGCAGAAATTGGAAAAAATATTGATTTTTCTCCAATGGTGTCATTATCAAGTAATTTAATGCAATTTCCGATAAAAGTATTTTTTGTAGTTATGTTGTTATACGTCATTTGTTGTTATGTTGTAAAAAAGATTAATAAATATCCGTCAATAACAATCAACACTGCGAGTATTTTATCGGTTGCTCTATTACCTTTTTTATGGTATATAGTGGTTGTGAATCATTCGATAATTCATTCCTGGATTACTTATCGGAATTTGAGTGTTACAATATTTGCCCTTTCGGTATATATAATTAAACTGATTGGGAATAATAAGCAAAAGGTGAGTTGAGAAGTGTTGTTTGATATGAATAATCGGAAGAATGATAAATGATAAAATTACTAAATAATAATAAAATAATGGTAGCGATATTAATGTTATTTGCCGTCATGGTTAGTATTGCTCTTAAAAATGAGAATTTTTTTGATATTGCCAATTATCATTATTACAATCCTTGGGCATTGTTGAATGGAAGAATTGGTTATGATATTGTTCCGGCAAGCTATTTAACTTTTTTGAATCCTTTGTTGGATTTTCCTCGATATTTGACAATACTTTATTTAAATGAACATATTAATTGGTTCTATGCTGTAAACGGTTTGTGGTTCGGCGGGTTATTGTTTGTTTTTTATAAAATATTGCAATTATTTTTTGATACAAAAAAAGTAAAGGGATATCTTTGGTTATTGTTATCTTTGGCAATTGCTGCTACGGGAAGAATGACTTGGTTTCAGGTAGGTGCCTGCACCAATGAGATTATTTTGGCTTTTACAAATTTATGTGGTTTATATTTTTTGATAAAATCTCTGCAAAATAAAAAAAGTCAAAAAATAAGTAATTTTGTTTGGGCAGGATTAATTTTAGGATGTGGCTTAGGATTAAAATATACCAATATTACAATTTGTGTTGCGGCAGGATTAAGTCTTATCATCGGTTTTAAGTGGTTGTTGCAACCGGTTAAATTTATATTTGTATTTGTTTTTGCCGGATTGGTCGGATTTTTGCTTGTCGATGGTTGGTGGATGTATAAAATGTGGGTATTATATGATAACCCATTTTTTCCTTTGCTGAATGGTATTTTTAAGTCAGAATATTTTGATAATGTTAATTCTATGACAAATAATTTTATTCCGACGTGGAAGCAGTTGGCGATATGTCCGTATCTTGCGATGAAAGGACATATTTGTAATGCTGAGGGTATCAGTTATGATTATCGTTTTCCGATAGCTTATACATTGGCTGTTTTATGGATTATTTATTTTGCAATTACCGGAAAAATAAAGTATTATTATAAATGTCCCGTAATGTTTTTCTTTTATTCATTTTTGTTAATTGATTATTTGTTATGGGCTAAATTATTCGGGATACAACATTATTTTGTTGTGATAGAGATGTTTTGTGCAGTATTAATAGTTCAAACATGTGAGTATTTATGCAATAATAAAGGGAAAATATTTTATGTATTAACGGTTGTTTTGTCGATATTATTGTTGGTGGTGCCTTGGATCTGTTATTCTTTCGGTAATTTACAGGGCAGAAAACAAGTGGTTTATGTTGAGCCAATTAAATTGCCGGATAATACTTTGATTAAAATGTATAATTTACCTTTAGCAGGTTTGTTACCTGAGATTGCAAAATATAGTAATAATTTCAGAGCAATGGGATATTTCCAATATATTGATAATTTAGCTTATGTTAAAACTAATATAAGTGATGAAAATAAATTTAGTCGGCAACGTGATGAGCTAGAGAAACAATACAAAAATCAAATAGTGCTTTTTCGTTTGTCATTAAATTCTTGGCAAAGAAATATTATTTGGAGTAATTTGCAAGATGATCTTAAAGGAAAAAAGTGTCGGTTTTTGCAAAATTCTTTTACACCGATATTCGGGCAACCTATTTATATATGTGTGCCTAAAGATTGGAAATTTGAGTAAATAAGGCGGTCTTTAGATATTTAATTTTTTGATGATTTGATGCCGTTTGATGGGATTTTGCGGCAGAAATAAAAATTCAGCCCCGAAATCAGATGCAGCAAGTCCGTCTTTATCTTGTCTGTCGCCAATAACTAAAATGTCTTTGGCCTGTAGGTTTAATTGAGAAGCAATATAATTCAGTCCCTGAGGATTAGGTTTGGGAAAGCAGATATTGACCATGTCATAAAAAAATTCAAAATCAGGTTTAAAATTTAGTATGTTCAGTTTTTGATGTGTTTCATAATCCGAATAAACAATTACGAAAATATTTTTTTGTTTTTTGTTTAGATATTTGATTAACTCTCTATCCGCAAATAATTTAATCCATTTCAGCGGTTTGTAAATAAGCCATTTTTGAATTAAATTGTTAAGGGTTTTTATATCTGTTTTTTGCTCAATGCAAAAAGTTTTTGTATCCAGAGACGTTGTGCCGTTATGCTTAGCACGATAATGGGCAATTATTTTTAATTCTTTTAGGCGCCAGAAGTGTAAAATGTAATATCCGATTAATTCTGCAGCCATAAAAATTTGAACGGGTTTTTGATAATATAATGTGCCGTCTAAATCAACAATAAGTGCTTTTTTTTTCATATTAAAACTCAATTAATATTTTATTTAAAAAGATATTCAAATATGGTATTTTGATTAATAACAATAATACAATTAAAATAAAAAGAAAAAAGAGATATAACATTAGTCCTTTTTCGTGAAACAGTTTTTCCGGTTTTTGAACTGCAGAATCAGATTGGTATGCCATGTTTAAGTAAAATGCAAATAATCCGCATATAAAAGGTATGGAGAGCAGAAGTTCAATTTTATATTTTATTAAAAAAATTCCGCAAAAGAAAATAGATAACATAGCATAGAAAAATGATGAAATTAAAAGACTTTTCTCATTGTAAAGAGCAAAAGATTTTCGGTATAATGATGCTATTTTTTTGTTGCCAATCATGCGATATTCGGCAAAACGTTTGACAGCCATTAAAAAAGCTCCTCCCATCCAATATCCTAAAATAATACTGACAGGCGGCAATGTATTGTTTGCAATGGTAAACCAACCAATGAGGAGCCTGATGGAATTGTTTATTGATTCTGATAAAACGTCAATATAAGGGATGTCTTTTGAGCGAATTGGTTTGACATTATAAATAATTCCCATTATCGCCAACCACAATTCCATACAAAATACAGTTTTCGAAATAAATAAAGATGTTATTAGTCCTATAGTTAAAAAAGAAAAATACTCAATTAAAATATAGGAAGTTTTCAAATTTGCCGTTAAGAGAGGACGTTTCTTTTTAACCGGATGATATCGGTCAAATTCTGCATCAAGCCATTCATTTATGATATAGTTGGCCGATGCAACAAAAGAAGTAGATAAAGATACCAATATAATTGGTTTAATATAAAGTAAAAGTGTTTCAATGTTTATGTGTTTTTCCATAAAAAGAGCTAAAATAATTCCAGGAACAATGAAAGTTTGTTTAATCCAGTGGTCAAAACGAACAATTTTAACATAACCTTTTATTGCTTTATTCATTATTTTTCTCCAAATTATATGTTTGTAGTGTAATTGATATTTAGTCGAAATCAATAATTTTATTATTTTTTTTACCTTGAAAATGAACCTTTTTTAATTTACCATCGTTTTAAGTGGTATGAAAGGAGAAAATATGCAAGATATTTCAGATTTGATTAAAGAAGCAAAACCGCTTTATTTCAAGCGTAAACGCCGTAACAAAATCATCAAAACAGGGGCTTCTGTTTTGGCGGTGGCTTTGTTGTTGTTTGCTTTCATACCGCAACAAAATAATTATTCCTATTCTCCATATTGGGATTTGGGTGAAGGAGAATATCAACAAATAAGCTATATCGAAGATATGGGTTTGCCGGTTGATGATTTTGGTTTGTTGAAGGTTAGCTAAATGGAAAAAATAATAGCGGAAAATCGCGGACTGGTCAGGTCGATTATCAAAAAAATTACCGGTTCTTATAATGAAGATTTGGAACAAGAAGTTTATATCAAAACTTGGAAAAATCTGGACAGTTATCAAGAACAGGGAAGTTTTAAGTCTTGGCTGGGAAGAATTGCTAAAAATGTTTGCTTGGATTATTTTAGGTCGTCCGCCTATCATCAACAAGCAAAAGAGGTTTGCAATGAGCAGGTTTTGCAAAACAAGGCGATTATATCTAATCAAGATAAAGTATTAGATGCCAAAGCAAGACAAAAAATTATTCTTAAAGCGATTGATGAACTTCCGGTAAAAATGCGTAAGGTGATTTATTGGTTTGAATTTGAAGATATGTCAATCAAAGATATTGCCGAACGATTGGGTGAACCGGAGGGAACCATTAAGTCAAGATTATTTAATGCCCGCAAAATTTTGGCGGAAAAACTAAACTTTTTGAGAGGAGAAAACTAATGAAAAAATATTTACTTGCTACCATTTGTGCCGGAGTTTTGGCTTTGACTTATAACGTATCGGCTCAGGAAAAAGATATTCCGACACCGCCGCCGGCTCAAGAGATGAAAATGCGTATGGAAAATATGCAACAAAAGTTGGCCGACAAATTGCAACTGACCGAAGAACAGAGAGAAATGGCCAAGAAAATCCATGAACAAGGCAGAGAGAAAATGAAACCTTTGATGGAAGAGAGCAAAGCTTTACATGAGAAGATGGAAAAAGTACGTAAAGATAATATGGCCGAATTTGAAAAGATTCTGACTGATGAGCAAAAAGAAAATTTTGCCAAAATGAAAAAAGAACATCGTGATGAATTTCGCAAAATGAGACATCATCGTCGTCCGCATTTCGGACATAAAACGCAAACGGATAATTCCGAAAAATAACAGCAGTTTTAGGAGTGATTGCAATGAAAAAATTTTTAATGATTTTGTTGGCTTGTATGGTGGCAACGGCTCCGGCTTATGCCAGAGGTTGGCATCATCGTCCGGGAGTGCATTATCATGTTCATCATCACGGGCACGGACATCGTGTAGGCAATGTGATTTTGGGAACTTTTGCCGGTTTGGCTTTAGCTGATGCAATAATTGACTCAACTCGTCCGCGAGTAGTCGAAGTGCAACGTCCCAAAGTTTATATCGCTGAACCGGAAAATAAGTGCTACACGGTTGTGTCACGCAAGAAGGGTACGGTTACGCGCCAATGTGTGAGTGATACTGGGGATGACGACATCATATATGTCGATTAAAAAGTTCGTATAATGGTCGTCTAATACAGAAAAGTTCAGCCAAGCTAAGTCACGTACGCTTAAAGTACGCTCCTGTCGCTTGGTTGAACTTTTCTTATTATACGCCTCATTCTCCGAACTTTTATAAAAAAACTCATGGTAAAACGGCGTCTAGCTGGTATCTAATACAGAAAAAACTGTCATGCCCGTAACGAACGAAGTGAGTGAAGTTAGGCATCTTCGAATTATTTAAAAATTCGTAGACCCCTTATTCGCCTCATTTCATTCGGTTCAGGGGTGACAGGTTAAATATTAATGTCATGCCCGTAGTGAGCGATAGCGAACGAAGTAAGGCATCTTCGAATTATTTTTTTTAAATAAAGTAAAAATAAGGAAGTATTTTATCCCCTCTTATCCCCTTGCTAGCAAGGGGAAGGACAAAGCGGAAGATGCCTTATCAATCGGACTGGTGCCGATTGAGGCATGACATATTTGGTCGTTTTATTTCAACGTTACTTTTTGGGGCATAAGGCTGCGGCTTAACTTACACGCGACTAAAGCGCGCGACGTAAGCCGCATAAAGAAATATTGCCAGCCGATTTAATATTTGCTTTTTCCGCTTTACTCATAAATCCCAAATCCTATGATGTAATACTTCAATTGGCGGTAACAAAACGACTTAAATGTCACCCCTGAGCCGATTGAAATGAGGCGAATAAGGGGGCTACGAATTTAAAAAAATTCGAAGATGCCTTACTTCGTTCGCTATCGCTCACTACGGGCATGACAGTTTTTTTTCGAAGATGCCTGACTTCACTCACTTCGTTCGTTCCGGGCATGACAGTTTTTTTAGCAGATTCCTTACTTCGTTCGTTTCACTCAACTCAGGGCATATATTTACTTGTTTGTGGTAGTATTATTGATTTAAAAAAAGAAAAGGGCGATCCTCACGGATGGCCCTTTTTTTCAGAAGCGGTTATAATCTTGGTACGATATGCCGCATTTGCTACACCTCGCACCGGAATAACTGCCCCCAACCCACTCGTGGGTGCACGAATGAGCTTTTTGGGAGAGCTCCCGATCGCGCGCTTCCTGTTCTCTTCTTGCCTGCTCGCGCTGGACAAGAAGAGAAATTGACATATTTTTTTCATAGGCGGTCCATCCAGCGCAATTGCATGGACCGCAATAATTACGTCCCATCGGGCGGAGTTTTCCGCAGAAGGGACAATATGGCGTTGAGAAATCTGCCATTTTTTTCCGGTGTTTTTTTATAGGAGCTTATTTGTTCCGGTAACTCCTTTTGATTAATAATATTTTTAACACTTATAGTATACCACAATTTTACCCCCCCCCGCGCAAGTGTTTTTTTTATTCAATAAAATCAATATGTTAAGCAGTATTTTTAACTTTAAAGCTCAAAACAAAACGGTAAAATTATACCGCTTAAATATCCGAGTCGTTTTTTTTAGTGAAAAAAGTTATATTTATTCCGTTTTTTATAAAATATTAAATATTTCGGTATTATATAATAAACAAGGTTTTTTAGCTTTAAGTGACAGGTGAAAAAATGAAATTCAGAGAATGGCTGGAAAAAATTATTTATAACGAAATGACCAGCGGTGTGTTGATGATTGCGGCGATGATTGCCTCGATTTGGTGTGCCAATAATGAGTTTCGCCAAACGGTTTACAGTTTTTGGCATACCCAATTATTTGTCGGGGTGCATGATATTAAGTTTTCTCGCCCGTTGGAGTGGTGGGTTAATGACGTATTGATGGTGTTTTTCTTTTTGCAAGTCGGGTTGGAACTCAAACGCGAGATGAGAGAGGGATTTCTTTCCGATATTAAGCAGATTTTTGTTCCGGCGATAGCCGCTGCCGGAGGAATCATTTGTCCGGCTTTGATTTATTTGGCTTTCAATTATCATTCGGAGCAATACATCAATGGTTGGGCAATACCTACGGCTACTGATATTGCTTTTGCAGTGTGTATTTTGATGTTGGTCGGCGGGGCAATACCAAAGGCTGCGAAGGTTTTTCTGTTGGCAATTGCGATATTTGATGACTTAGGAGCAATTTTGATCATTGCACTGTTTTATAACAAAGGTGTATCGGTTGATTTGTTGGGATATGCCAGTTTGGCTTGTATAGGGCTTTATTTGCTCAATCGCATGCAATTTACCAATTTTTCTTTATATTTGTTTTTCGGGGCGGCTTTGTGGTATTGTTTTTTGAACGGCGGTATTCATACAACCATGGCCGGAGTAGTGGTGGCGATGGCTTATCCGATGAGGGTTAACATTAAAAAATATTCACCGTTGGAACGTTTGAGCCGCAAGTTAAAACCTTGGGTGGATATAATTATTCTGCCGGTTTTTGCTTTTGCTTCAACCGGTTTGTATTTGGGAAATATTACAGCGGAAACATTTACTCATACTTTGACATTGGGAATTATATTCGGGTTGTTTTTGGGTAAACAAATCGGTATTTTTACCACAACCTGGTTGATGATAAAATCAGGTTTGGCAAAGTTTCCCGACACGGTCAGCAGGCTCGATTTATACGGAGTGGCATCAGTTGCCGGAATCGGTTTTACTATGGCATTGTTTGTGGGTAAACTTTCGTTACCGGAGGGAATGCAATCGGAAATTCGTTTGGGAATTTTGTGCGGATCGGGATTATCGGCCTTGTGGGGGGCATTGGTGTTTCAGTTGCAGCACCATTTCTTTAAAAAACCGGAACCGGAGCCGGAAGTTTTGCCCGAGCCGGAAGTTGTGTAATGTTTTTGAAAGGTAAATTAAAATGAACGATGAAGAAAAAGAATTAAAGTCGGAGCCTGAGGTTTTAGAACATCCAACAGATGATAAAATTGCTTTGGAAGCGGCAAGAGTTAGAAAAAAACATTTTGAAAGCATGACTCAACCGTTAAAAAACTTGGAATCTGCCGTTATAAAATTGGAGGATGAAAATAGCGAAGTTGCCAAAGCTACCAAGCAGGCATTTAAGACAATGATGAAAAATATGGTGTCTTCTTATAAAAAATCCATGAAAGGCAAAAAGCCGGAGGAAATTAATGATGCATCTAAGGATGCAATGTGGGAAGAATTAAAGCAACATGTGAAAACTATTAGTTTTCTCGGTGATTCGAAAAAAGAAGTAAATGAAATAATAAACGGATTTAATGAGATTTTGAATAATTCTGAAACGACTAATTATTTGTTGCAATTGGGAAATGAAGGAAAGACTGAGTTTGATGCTGTTATGGCGGAAGTTAAAGCCAAACAGGCTGATATTGACAAAGAGGTTAAGGATGTTTCCGCAGAATTGAAAAAAGAAGATAAAAATAATCAAAATAATGAAAAGACGGAGCAAGAAAGAGCCGAAATCGAAAGTAATCAAGAATCGAAAGAAACAAAAAAAGAAAATGATAAATCAATAAGAAACAGTGATAGGTTATGGGGACTTCGAGGTATTGTGACAGATGAAAAAAGCGGTTTGATTCGGCCGATGGTGCCGGTTTTACCCAGGATGTTTCCGAAAGGCAGAGGAAGAAATTAGAGTTTTGTCACTTGTATGAAGCGCGACGAATGCGGTCGTTGATGGCTAAACCCAGTCCTTCATCAGGAATAGGAGCAATGGCAATTTGCGGATAATTAGTTTGTTGTTCAGCCAAGTGCATGTAAGCAAACAAATTGGCGGCGGCTTCGGTGGTATCACTTTTCGAACTTAGATTTAAATCACAATCCATTTTGCCGAAACCGATATAAAATTCGTTAGGTTGGCGCATATCGGGAGTGACATTAATCCGAGTGATGAGTTTAGGGGCATAATGTTTGAGCATTTGTCCCGGAGAAGTCGGCAGGTCAGGATTGCCGTGAGAGAGCAAGACTTTTTCGCCTAAAAAATTTTCTAAAGTTTCTTTAGCCAAGCCTCCGGCACGTAAAATTACCACATCTTTGGTGGTCAGATCGATAATAGTTGATTCAACTCCGACCTTGCAAGCACCGCCGTCAAGTATGACATCAACTTTATCACCTAAAGAATCGGCGACGTGTTGGGCCGTGGTTGGCGAAATGGTTTGTGAGCGATTGGCTGATGGGGCGGCAATCGGAGTACCGGATAATTTTATCAAAGCAAGAGCAATTTCATGATTAGGCATACGGATTGAGATATTGGGCAGACCGGCACAAACCAAGTCGAGTGCGGAGTTAGCTTCTTTACGCGGCAAGATAAAAGTCAACGGTCCCGGCCAAAACTTTTTAGCCAAAGCTAAAGCTCGACTGTCGGGAACAGCCAAATCGGAGAGCATATCAATTTCAGCAATATGGGAAATCAGCGGGTTAAATGTCGGGCGGCCTTTAGCGGCAAAAATAGCGGCTACGGCTTGGGCATTAAATGAATCAGCGCCGAGACCGTAAACCGTTTCGGTGGGAAAAGCAACCAAACCGCCGTTTTGAATAGTTTGGGCGGCAAGAGCTAAATTTTGCTCGTTAAAATCATAAATTTTGTTCATAGTGCAAATATCTATAAACCAAAAGTGCAATTTGTCAAATATTGTTTGTTTTATTTTAACGATTTGTCATTATAATACCATCAGTTTAAAACATAAAAAAGGAATCGCAAAGATGTTAGAAGTAGTTTTGACGGCTAAGCCGGATAACAAAATAAAGACCGAAGTGATAGTTCTACCGAAGGGAAGTAAAATGCCCAAGCCGTATGCAGAGCAGGCAAAATTCCAGAATTTCAGTATGGAAAAAGGTAAAACTGCGGTGGTTTGGGATAAAGACAAACAGGTTATTCTTTGCGGAATGGATGAAAAACCTACAGCTTTGGACTGGCAGGAAGCGGGAAAAAGTTTGTATGGTAAAATTGAAAAATCGGAGCGTGCTTTGGTTTATGCCAATGATGATGCGGCGGCTTTGGAACTGGTTTACGGTATTTTACAAGGTAGTTACAGTTTTGATAAATATCGAACCGATAAAAAAAGTGAAGATTATCCGGCTTTGGAACAAGTGGTAGTTAAAGTAAAAAATGAAAAAAAGACCATTGAGCTTTATAAAAATTATGCGGCTGTTTATACCGGAATTCGTTATGCCAGAGATTTGTGTAATGAGCCTGCCAATTGTTTGACACCGGAAATATTTGCCGGTGATATTAAAAGGCTGGAATATCTGGGATTGGAAGTTAAAGTTTTAGATGAAAAAGATTTGTGGAAACAAGGTTTAGGTTTGATTGAGGCTGTAGGCAAGGGATCGAACAATCCGCCCAAAATGGTAGTTATATTGTGGAAAGGCAATCGTAATTCCAAGATTTATGATTTAGGATTAATCGGAAAAGGTGTTTGCTTTGATGCCGGCGGTCTGAGTTTGAAGACTACACAAGGTATGCTGGAAATGAAACAGGATATGAGCGGAGCGGCGGCGGTTGTGGCAACGTTAAAAGTTGCGGCATTGCAAAGAGTAAAGAAAAATTTGTTGGCAATTGTACCGTTGGTAGAAAATATGCCGGGTGGCAAAGCGATGAAAATCGGTGATGTTTATGCGGCATATAACGGTAAAACAGTAGAGATAGGTAATGCCGATGCCGAAGGTCGTTTGATTGTGGCTGATGCAATCAGCTATATGCAGAAAAATTATAAATTAAAGAAAATTGTTGATGTTACCACTTTGGGTTCGCTTAACGGAGTATTAGGCAAAGTTTACGGCGGGTTGTTTGCCAATGATGAAAAGTTAGCCAATGATTTGTTGAAAGCGGGAGAAATATCGGGCGAAAAATTATGGCGGATGCCGCTTAATGAGCAATACGGTAAATCCTTAAAATCAACAATTGCGGATATTAAAAATGTGGCTCCGGACGCTAAAGCGTCAATTACTTCGGCGGCTTTTTTAGAAAGTTTTATTGAAAAAGGAGTTAAATGGGGGCATATTGATATGAGCAATATGCGGATGGACGGCAAAGGTTTGGCTTCGGGTTTCGGAGTTAAATTGTTAAATGAATTGATAAGGAAATTATAAGATGAAAATTGATGCGAGAATTACTAAACTGGCGGAAAATATTTTAAAAAATTCGGTAGCTTTGAAAAAAGGCGAAAAAATTTATATTGAAGCTTTCAGCGAATCTACCAAAGATATGTTGAGCGAATTTGTGCGGATTGCTACCAAAATGGGGGCAACGCCTTTTTATTTTTACAATGATAATGAATTGGTTAAGCAACTTATAGACAATTCAACACCGGAACAAATGGAGCAATATGCCAAGTGGCATGCCGGATTGATGGATGATATGGATTGTTATATCGGGCTTCGCGGACATGATGATTTGTTTGCTTTGGCTGATGTTCCGGTTAAAAAAATGAATATGTATCGCGATATTTTTTATAACAAAGTGCATTTTGACCGCCGGATTGCCAAAACCCGTTGGTGTGTGATGCGTTGGCCGAATAATACCATGGCGGCAACGGCTAAGATGCCGCGTGAGGCTTTGGAAGATTTTTATTTTGATTGTTGCCTGGTTGATTATAAAAAGATGGGCAAAGCGATGGTGCCTTTGAAAAAATTGATGGATAAAACCGATAAAGTGCATATCAAAGGACCGAATACCGATTTGACTTTTTCGATTAAAGGTTTGAAAGCGGTAGTGTGTGACGGCAGGATGAATATTCCTGACGGCGAGGTTTATACCGCTCCGGTTAAAACTTCGATTAACGGGCATATCCAATTTAATACCGATACATTATATGACGGTGTGTTTTATTCCAATATTTATCTGGAATTTAAGGATGGTAAAATCGTCAAAGCCGAATCTCGCGCCAATAATGACAAAATGCAAAAGCAACTCAGTGTTGATGAAGGTGCTAAATATATGGGCGAGTTTGCCATCGGAGTAAATCCTTATATCAGGAAAGAAATGCTGGATATTTTGTTTGATGAGAAAATTGCCTGTTCAATGCATATGGCAATCGGCAATTCTTATAATGACGAAACCTTTAACGGTAATCGTTCGGGTATTCATTGGGATTTGGTGCTGATACAAGACAAAGCTCATGGAGGCGGTGAGATTTGGTTTGATGATAAGCTGATTCGCAAAGACGGGATATTTGTTTTGAAAGAGTTGCAAGGTCTTAATCCCGATAAACTAAAATAAAAAAACAACAACCCTCAAGCCTTTCGACCTGAGGGTTGTTGTTTATGATTATATAAGACGACATCCCGTCGGTATCATATAAATCATATGGAGTGACGTTTTCCCGTCTAGAGACATTACCTCTTGTCCTTCGCGAAGGAGTTTGAGGGACTCGTTTGATGACGGGAGATATTCATCCTCCTCGGCAAATACCGGGAGTATTACAGAGTTATTCACTCTGTCTTGTTTGGCGAACCAAACATAGATGAATTGTCCTTTGTGTTTTCCACTTGGCAAGTGGATTTTGCCGACGATGGGGGCGTCATCAAAAACGCCGGACAAGGCTGCTCGTTCGCTGGCGAGCTTGCGGTCTGTTATGACGCTTATCTCGCGCAAGGTCTTTTCTTTTTTGTCATAGTAACAGAAATGACCTTGGAGCAAGAAGTAGGGCTCCACCTCATGTTGATCCCCCTTAAAGGGGATAAACTTGGCGTCATTGCCAACAGTTTGATTCAGGACGAGGATATAATGTTTTTTATGCCTCGTCCAAGCGAGGTTGACGATGGTTTGGTTTTCGATCACTACCATCAGTTTTACATCGCTTTCCTTGCAGCCAAGTTTTGAAGCAGCATCTTGGGCGCTGGACACGGCGTCAAAGGGTTTAGTAAATTTTTCCATAGTTATAATAATTTTAGTTAAAAATCTGTGACACGTTAAACTCAACCGGTTCTACAGTTATGCCGGTTTGAGGGTTCAGTGTCAGTTGATAAATTTCATCGCCATGGATGAAGCATTCATCCTTTTTGGCATATTCCATTCTGTCAAAGTGTTGATAGATTTGCTTAAGGGTATCAGTGTCATCACCAAATACCGGCAATAGCATTGTATTCGAATCATCACTTGATGAAAGATACCAGGCGTAAATTTCTTCGGAAAAGTTGTCTTGATAAACCTTTACCAACCATACTCTGTTGTATGGCAACTCGTGGATCTGCAGTATATTTATCACTGTTACAATGTCGAGGTAATCATTCAGTATATAGATCGATAAATCTTCAGCATTGTAGAAATAAATATTACCGTTGTGATCAAAGTAGTTGTCAGGAGGTATGAATATAACCCTGAAATCGGTTTTGGAGCCAAAATCATTCAGCTTGTTCTGATCCTCCTTGAATACCGGAATAAAAGAATATTTATTACGATATTCAATATACCATACATAAATTCCCCAACTAAAGGTCTGGAGTAATCCGAATTTAATCGGAAGTCTCAGACCGAAATGCTCGGCAGCTGCGTTGTAACTTCCATAGCAACAGTTTTCTATAAGTTTTAGTCCTTTCATAATAGTTTATTTTTAATATTTTTATTGACGAGTATTTTAGACGTAAAAATTTTTTTGTCAACACAAAAAACCTCAAGTTTTTTCTTAAACTTGAGGTTTTTTGAAAATTAAGCAGCTATACTATTCAGCCAGCTTAAATTCGGACATATGCTCCAAAAGCGAACGTTTTTCTTTAACGTTTTCTTGGGCCTTGTTCAACAAGGTGTTGTAACGCTCCGGATTTTGTTTGTTGACAACCTGGAAACGAGTCTCATTGGACATATAGTCAGACAAAGGTCTGGATGGTGCTTTGGAATCCAAAGTCAGAGGAGCTTTGCCTTCTTTAATGTTTTCCGGATTGTAACGATACAAAGGCCAAGAACCGGTCTCAACAGCAGCTTTTTGGTGAGTTAAACCGTCAGCCAGATTGAAACCTTGAGCGATACAATGCGAGTAAGCAATAATGATGGAAGGTCCGTCATAAGCTTCAGCCTCGTTCATTGCTTTGATTACTTGGCTGTCATTAGCGCCCATTGATACTTGAGCAACATAAACATTGCCGTAAGACATAGCAATCATGCCCAAATCTTTTTTCGGCAAGGACTTACCGGCAGTGGCGAACTTGGCCGAAGCACCCATCGGGGTGGCTTTGGACTGTTGACCACCGGTGTTGGAGTAAACGCCGGTATCAAGAACCAAGATGTTGATGTTTTTACCCGATGCAATAGCATGGTCCAAACCGCCGAAACCGATATCATAAGCCCAACCGTCGCCGCCGATAATCCAAACCGATTTCTTAATCAAATAATCGGCCAATTTATCGAGGTGTTTGGCTTCATCAGATTTAACGGCTGATAATTTAGCACGTAACTGGGCAACCAAATCGCGCTGTTCATCAATTTCAGCATCGGTCTTTTGCGGATTGTTGAGCAATTTATCGGCTAAATCGGCACCGACTTTATCTTTCAATCCTTCCAAGAGAGTCTTGGCAAAAGATGTTTGCTGATCAACCGAGAAACGCATACCCAAACCAAACTCGGCATTATCTTCAAACAAAGAGTTTGACCAAGCCGGACCATGACCTTTTTCGTCCTTGGCATAAGGAGTGGTCGGCAGGTTGCCGGAGTAAATCGAAGTGCATCCTGTAGCATTGGCAACCATCATTCTATCGCCGAATAACTGAGTGAGCAACTTGATATAAGGAGTCTCACCGCAACCGGCACAAGCACCCGAGAATTCAAACAAAGGTTGAATCATTTGGGTGGTCTTGGGCAAGTTCTTCGAAACTTCGGTGCGTTTTACATAAGGCAAAGTCTCAAAGAAGTTCCAATTGGCTTTTTCGGCTTCCAAATGATTTTCAATATGATCCATATTGATGGCGTGCAATTCCGGATTAGCCTTGTTTTTGGCAGGGCAGGCCGAAACGCAAATACCGCAACCGGTGCAATCTTCAGGCGAAATTTGCAAGATGAATTTTTTGCCTTCGAATTCTTTGCCTTTATAGGCGGCTGATTTCAAAGTAGCCGGAGCATTCTTCAATTCAGCATCGGAGGCAACTTTCATTCTGATAACGCCATGCGGGCAAACGATTGAGCATTTACCGCATTGGATACAAGTTTCGCTATCCCAAACCGGAATTTCGGTAGCAATGCAACGTTTCTCAAATTTGGTGGTGCCGGTCGGCCAAGTGCCGTCAACTACGTCGTTGAAAGCCGATACCGGAAGTTCATTACCGCGATCGGCAATGATTTCGGCAGTAACTTTCTTGACGAATTCCGGAGCATCAGCCGGAACCGGAGGCAGACGATGCAATTTAGAAGTAACTTCATGCGGATAGTCGACTTTGTGCATGTGAGCCAAAGAGGCATCAACCGCGGCAAAGTTCTTTTGAACGATTTCATCGCCTTTCTTGGAATAAGTTTTCTTAATAGCATTCTTAATCTGTGCAATTGCCTCATCTTTGGGCAAGATGTTGGAAATGGCAAAGAAACAAGCCTGCATAATGGTGTTAATGCGTTGTCCCATACCGGTTTCGCGAGCAACTTCAACCGCGTTGATGGTGTAGAATTCCAACTTTTTGTTGATAATCTCGGCCTGAACTTCGGCGGTTAAGTGATCCCAAACTTCATTAGCGGCATAAGGTGCATTAAGCAAAAATACTCCGCCGGGTTTGGCAATCTTCAAAACATCAACTTTGGCCATAAACGGAAATTGGTGGCAAGCCACAAAGTCGGCCTTGTTGATTTGATAAGCCGCTTTAATCGGATTATCGGAGAAGCGCAAGTGCGAAGTGGTCATAGAGCCGGATTTACGCGAGTCGTAAACAAAATAGCCTTGACCATATTTGCCGGCGTCTTCAGCGATAATCTTAATTGAGTTTTTGTTGGCACCGACCGTACCATCGGCACCCAAGCCGTAGAATACGGCACGAACAACATCTTTGCCCTCGGTGTCAATGTCATCGGAATAGGGCAGAGAAGTGTTGTTAACATCATCATTAATACCGACCGAGAAACTGTTAATCGGGTTCATTGAAGCACCATTGTCATAAACGGCACGAACCATTCCGGGGGTAAATTCTTTGGATGATAAGCCGTAACGACCGCCGTAAATGCGCGGGCAAGCGGCAATTTCGCCTTTGGCAAAAGCCTGGCTCAAAGTGGCGACAACGTCCAAATACAGAGGTTCACCGATAGAGCCGGATTCCTTAGTGCGATCAAGAACGTTGACAACCTTAACCGACTTAGGCAAAGCCTTTAAGAACGACTTTTCGGGGAAAGGACGATACAAATGAACTTTCACCAAGCCGACTTTATAGCCGTTGTTGTTAAGGTAAGTAATGGTTTCTTCAACTGTTTCGGCACCTGAACCCATAATAACGATAACTTGTTCGGCATCTTCAGGTCCACAATAATCAACCACATTATATTTGCGACCGGAAATCTTAGCGAACTTATCCATTTCTTCTTGGACAATGCGTTCAACCTGGGCATAAAACTTGTTGCCGGCCTCACGTCCTTGGAAGAAAACATCGGGGTTTTGAGCAGTACCGCGCAAAACCGGAGCTTCGGGGCGCAAAGCATTTTTAGCATTGAAAGAAAAATCAACCCCTTCCAACATAGCGCGCAAATCGTCATCAGAAAGCAATTTAATCTTTTTGATTTCGTGGGAAGTGCGGAAACCATCGAAGAAATGCATAAACGGAACGCGCGAACGCAAAGTGGAAGTTTGAGCAATCGCAGCCATATCATGAGCCTCTTGCACCGAATTGGAGCAGAGCATGGCGAATCCGGTTTGGCGGCAAGCCATAACGTCGGAGTGATCGCCGAAAATCGACAAGGCGTGATAAGACAAAGAGCGAGCCGCAACATGCATAACAAACGGGCTTAATTCGCCGGCGATTTTATACATATTGGGGATCATCAGGAGCAAGCCTTGTGAGGCGGTAAAGGTGGTGGTTAATGCACCGGCTTGGATTGAGCCGTGGCAAGCACCGGCGGCACCGGCCTCAGATTGCATTTCCTGAACATTGGGAACAACGCCCCAAAGATTCTTTTGGTTGGCGGCAGACCAAGCATCAGCCCATTCACCCATCGGAGAAGAAGGAGTAATCGGGTAGATTACGCAAACTTCGTTCATGCGGTGGGCAACCGAAGCGGCAGCCTCGTTACCGTCCATCATTTTCATTTTCACATCAGACATTTATATTTTCCTTTTGTTAAAAAAATTAGTCTGCCGGTAATGTATTAGCAAAACACATAAAAATCCAGTAAAAAAACCGGGATATTGACAATGAGAAAAAATAAATAAATTTTGTAAATTTTTTACTATTTTTGTCTTGACCAGGGGTGGAAAATGTGGTATAAATGAGGGTAATAAAAATTATTAATATTAATATGAAAAAAATATTTTTTGCGGTGATACTGCTAGGCAGTTTAGCCGCATGCAAGCAAAATATTTCTGCTCCTTCTCCAGAGGAGCCGCTGCCACAAGAGCAAATTGAGGCGGCGGTTGAGGAAGAAGAGTTTGAAGGATGTGGTTTCTACCACATTGATTTCGACTCCAGCCTGGTAAAGTATATTCCGGAGAGCTATCTACGTGATAGTATTGCCGGAGTGGCTTTGGGCTATTGTTCTTTGGGGAATCTTCAGGATATCCAAATCGCTATCGACGAGATAGTGATTGAAAAAGGGGTAATTTATCTCTTTGAGGATTACTGGGGATTTTGCGAGGAGCTTCGCCAAAAAACCGAGGACAGCACCTTGGTAATTGGCGAAATAGAAATAGAAACAAATTAAGGGCGGTAAAATATAATCCGCCCTTTTATTTATTTTTGTGCAAAAGAATTATAAAAGTTGTAAAAATAATGTGATTGGCATAAGTTAGTCAGCGGTTAGTTATTTTTTTTTAGGAGATAAAAAATGAAAAAATTGTTTGCTCTGACTGCTTTGTTGGCTACGGTTGCTTTTGGTGCCAATGCTCAGGTTGATGTTGCCGGTGCTTTGAACGAGGCCGCTGCTAAAGTTGATGCTGCCGCTAATCAGGTTGCAACCGCTAAATCCGAGGCCAATGCTAAGGTTGATGAGGTTAAAGCTGATGTAGAAGCACAAAAGAAAGCTCAAGAAGAGGCTGCAGCCGCACAAAAGGAAGAAAATAAAAAGGCGGCCGAGAATTTGAAGAATAGTTTGAATAATCTTAAAAACGCCTTCTAAAATACGCATAACAGCACATCTAAAGTGATTTAATGCAGCTCGAAAAATTCATGTAGGTCTATCTACACTAAAATTTTTCGAGCTTTTTAAATCACTTTATCAGTATTATAAAAATAACCCCGATACTTGATTTCTTCAAGCTTCGGGGTTTTTGAGTTTTAGGGAAAGAATTTAATAATATTAAATCAGCGAAGTTAATTCCTGTAACATTTCATCGGCGGTGGTAATAATCTTACCGGCTGCCGAATAAGCACGCTGAACGACAATCATATTGGAGAACTCGCTTGCCAAGTCAACAGTTGAGCTTTCGAGTGCACTGGCTACAATTTCGCCGGCACCACCGGTGGTGGCTTGAGTGAGCAACGGAGTTCCCGAAGTGGTGGTAGCAATCCAAACGTTATTGTTGAGAGCTTCCATGCCGTCGGCATTGGTGAACATTGCCAAAGGAATTACGGCAATCGGTTGGGTTTCACCATTGGAAAATACCGCAGTTACGATACCGGTATCGCTTACGGTAACACCGGTATAGCTTCCGAAAGTAGCACCGTCTTGGTTGATATAAGAAGTATTGAAATTACCGGATAAACTGGTCAGACCGGAAGATGTATTTTCATAGCCCATATTGAGAGCAATACGAATACCATCACCCTCGGCGACGTTGCCGGTCATATCTTGAGCACCGTTAGCCCAATATACCTCCATATCCTTAACGTTTATGGTTTTGGGTGTACCGTCTGAATTGAACATAATTGCCGGAATTGTGCTACCCAGCTGAGCTATGCCGTTGTAGGTGAATGTATTGGTTATGGGATCTGTAATGGTTTTAGTGGATCCTCCTTGGATATAACCGGAGTCATAACCGCTTAAACTGATGTTGCTGAGAGTAATATCATTGCCGGTTGATGAGGGAATTATCTCCATGGTAATACCGCTGGCAACAAAACGTTCCGGTTCAGTAACCGCTGAATTTTGGATAGCTTTAACCAAATTTTTTACATTGGTGGCAACGTCGTTGGCAGTCGGATCACCGACATAAACATCATCTCCGGTGTAACTTACCGGTTCATTGGCAAAAATGAACTTGACACCATCAATGGTTATTTCGTCATTGAGTGCCGGATTAGATGTAAAATCAATGTAGGCGGCATTGCGAATGTCATCGCTGATTGACGAAAGAGTAAATTTGCCTAGCGGCAATCCCGAAGCCGGATTGATGTCGGCAGATGATTGAACGCAAGCTAAGCATCCGCTACAATCAAATTCCAATTCATCACCGGTCACACTTTGAGTAACTTCAATAGAATTATTGTTGATGGAAAAGCGTCCACCATCACGAATGTTAGCTTGAACAGCACTTAAGAAGTTTTTCAAAATGGTCGGTAACTCACCGGAGGAAATGTCAACTTGTGTAGTGTCGGTTCCGGACGGCGAAGAAGTAAATGTGAAAGTAGTGTCGCCGATTTTGATGGTTGCACCTTCCGAAGGAACTTCAGAAAATTCCATTTGTACTGTCGAAGCGTAGACTAAACCTTCGTTATTATAAAGATTGATAGCGGCAGCTCCGGAAGGAATTGAAGAATTCAAAGTCCATGCATTGGCAGCTGCTTTTTGATAATTAAGGCTGACGTTGGAAGGATTACCCAAACTATCGTAAACCAAAGTCGATACAGCATGAGAATCGCCAATGCGAGTCGATGACGGTAGGTTTGCACCAAAAGCTATTTGAGTTGTTGGGGTGGCAGTACCGCCGATTTTTGACAAGTCAATGCCGCGTAAGTTGGTTTTATCAACGATGTTGTCATTGATATATACGGTCTGTCCGGCATCATTTTTATATGCTTTCATATAAATAATGCCGTTGATTTCAACCGTTGAAGCAGTAGGTGTACCGTCCCAAGGCAATAATGACCATGCTTGAGCGTAGTAACCGCCTGAATTTACTAAAAATCCTGTTTCATCAGGTTTGAAGTCGCCGGCACGAGTGTATGCCCAGGTTTCGTTACCAAGACCTGATGAGTTAACAACAAAGAAACCTGATCCTGATATTGCCAACGAAGTGCTGGAAGAAACGGATGATAACAAACCTTGAGCGCTGATGCTTTGACTGGAGTGTGGTTGTACACCGCCCGAGGAATATTTGTTTGATGAAATTTGTTTGGTTACCAAGGTCGAAAACGACACATTGTTGTTTTTGTAACCGACTGTGTTCATGTTAGCGATGTTATCAGCAACCGCTCCCATGGCGCTGGATTGGGAAGATAATCCCGATACGCCAGCTTGTAATGCACCTAAAATACTCATTTTTCTTTCTCCTAAAACTTAATGGTTATACATTCTCATTGGTTAATGCGTCGTCATTTCCTTGGACGCTTGCGATTATTTCATCCCAATAGCCGGAGCCGCGAGATGTTAAAATATTATCGATGGTGGTGGTAGTTGCATCACCTAAACCGATATAAATGCCTTTATCGTCACTGGCCACTCCGGTAACGCGTCCGTAAACGGTGGTGGTGACGGCCGGAGCCGGTTGACCGGATACAGCTTTGGCATTGACAACTACTTGGTAAGCTCCATCAGGGAGCTGCTCACCGGAATTATTTTTACCATTCCAAATGAAGTCATGTACTCCGGCGGTGGTTGCACCGGCTTCGCTATATACTACATTACCGTCTAAATCTTTGACTAAAATAGTATTTTCGGAAGCATTTTGCCCTAAAGTATAAGTGGCTTTGGCGACACCTTTTTCAAGCGGCATAACATCACCTAATACCTGGACGGTTTGTCCGACATAACCGGTAGCTTGAACTCCGAGGTTGTAAATTGACAAACTCAATAATTGATCAAGTTTGGTGTTGGTTTGAATGGATTGTTCAACATTGGAATATTGAACCAACTGATTGGTATATTCCGTAGCATCCATCGGATCCAAAGGATCTTGATATTGTAATTGGGTAGTCAACATAGTTAAAAAAGTGTTCATGTCAGCAGATAAAGTCTGACTGGCAGCACCTGTTTTGCCGGTAGCGGTGTTGACTGAACCTATAATGGAAGTTAAATCTGTCATATCACAATCTCCTTATAACTATACTCTGATATTTAATCCGACTTTAGGATCATAAATCAGATTATCATTAGCCTGAGCCGGCTCGTTTTCTTGCTCCAAGCTCTCACCGATAAATTGATGGAATTGGTTATCCTCATTTTGGCGATGAGTTTGATTTTCATTCTGAGAACTGAAATTAAAACTTTGCTCGTCGGTGTTGTAACCGGCATCTTGAAAAGATTTACTTAAACTGCTTACTTCACGTTGCAATAATTCAGCAGTTTCGGCACGCGAGGTAATAACATCAGCATGGAGACGACCGTCTTTACTGATATACATACGAACTTGAACTTTACCTAAATCTTCAGGTTTGAGCTGGATATCAATGGTGTCAACTCCTTTTACCGCGGATTTGGTTATATTGACTTTAATTTGCTCAACCACTTCTTTGGCATTGGCACGTAACGAATTGTCATTATTGATTTCCTGCAGACGTTGATTGATTGCTTTAGGCGCAGTGTCGGTAACGGTATCAATGCCGCGAGTAACATTGATGATTGAGGAGTTATTTTCAGTCAAATCTGCTTGGGTGTTTGAAGTATCGGCAACAAAAGCAACAGAGTTATTTGCTACCGGTACAGGTTGAACTTGAATATCATCTTGAGAAGACTGCAAAGTTGCAACGTTTTGTTCTGATATCGGCGTATCAATAATTGTTTCATTATTATCCGTGCTTTGTAACATAGCAGTAAGTGTAAATGAATTTTGCAAAACATTTTTTTCAACCGGCTCGGCAATTTTTGCCTCATTAACATTTACATCAATTTTAACTTGATGTTCAGTACCCAGTTTTCTGTCAAAATCTTGAACCTGACGAATCAATAAATCGTCAGAAGATAAAATTTCTGATTGTTGAGGTTGAATAGTTTGTTCGGTAGTATTTTTTGAAATATGAATATTTTGTTCCGGCTCTGAGCTAAAAATATCAACAATTGCTTCGTTGTTTGGTACAACAGACTGATTTTCTTCAAGAGTAACCGTTTGGATATCGGTTTCCAGAGTTTGAATTTTAGGATTGGTGTCAACCAGTTGGGCAGTAGGGAGTAATATCTCAGGTAAATCATTAAGTTGGTTTAATGCAATTTGAACGGGAGCTGCCGTGGAATTAATATTTTCATTAACAACAGTTTGAGTGTCGTTAATGGCAGGGGTAATATTTTCTTCAGTATTTGAATCATTATTAATATAGGTTGCCGGAGCTTCTTCAGAATTATTTTCTTTTATTTCTGTTGTATTATCCTGGGCAATTGTGTTATCCGCAACATCGGTTTTATTACCGGAGGCCTTAACTTTTTTATCTTGATCAGGTTTGTTTTTAATCTTATCTGAAGATGCGTTTTTTCCCTTATCTGCCGTGGGCAGTTCCTTCTTATTTAAATCTGATTTAACCTTAGGATCCGTTTTTTTAAGAGATAAAGAATTTGCAGATAAAGAATTGTCAGAGGAAAAAACAGTATCATTGTTTTTTACCATATCCATAAAATTTAATTCCGGAAGTGATGACACATTTTTAGCGTCAAAATTCAGGTTTAATGCAAGTTGCATAATATTGTTTCGATCTTGTATTTCCATTTTTCAGCCCTTTTACAAGTTGTTTTGCAAAAGTATATGCAATATGCGTGCCATTTTTTTAAATTAATGCGAATAAAACATTTATGCAATAAAATGTGAAATTGCGATTTTCGGGGTAAAAATGCAAAAAAATGCTAAAAAAATGTAATTTTTCTTGTATTTTTTATAAAAAATGATATCTTTTTAAAAGTTAGAAATTTTTGTGAGATTAAAACTATGAATAATCAAATTGATACCAAAGTAATAAATAAATTGGCTGAAGTTTTAAATAAAAACAATTTAAGCGAATTGGAATATGAAGATGAAAAATGCCGTATTAGTATTAAGTGTGCGGTCAGTTGTGTTGCACCGGCGGTGACAGCACCTGCTCAAATGAGCGTGATGGCTAATCAGGCAGGAGATAATGTTACGGTAAAAAATGATGAATTTTCGATTGATGATTATTCAAATAATGCAGGGAGCGTTAAGGCTCCAATTGTTGGAGTGGTTTATTTATCACCTGATCCGACTAAACCTGATTATGTTAATGTCGGAGATAAAGTTAAAGAAGGCGATATTGTTTGTTTGATTGAGGCAATGAAAACCTTTAATCCAGTTAAGGCTCATCGTTCGGGTATTGTTACCAAAATATTAGTAGAATCCGGTGATCCGGTTGAATATGGTGAGTCTTTGCTGATAATTGAATAAGAGGGCAAAATGTTTGAAAAAGTACTTATTGCTAATCGTGGCGAAGTTGCTTTACGAATTCATCGAGCTTGTCGCGAAATGGGGATTAAAACTGTTGCAGTACATTCCGAGGCCGATGCTAATGCGATGCATGTAAGATTGGCAGATGAGGCTGTATGTATTGGTCCGGCACGTCCCGGTGATTCATATTTAAATAAGTCTGCAATTATCTCGGCAGCAACAATTACCGGAGTTGATGCAATTCATCCCGGCTATGGTTTTTTGTCAGAAGATGCTGATTTTGCAGAAATGGTAGAAGAACACGGAATAGCTTTTATAGGCCCAAAATCTGAACAGATAAGAATGATGGGTGATAAACTGAAAGCAAGAGAATTTGCCAAAGAATGCGGGTTGCCGGTGATTGAAGGTTCGGATGTGTTGAACAATGTCGATGAGGCCAGAACTAAGGCCAATGAAATCGGTTATCCGGTGATTATAAAAGCTAAGGCCGGCGGCGGCGGAAAAGGTATGAAAATAGCTTATAATGATCAAGAGATAGGTACGGCTTATATGATGGCAAAGGCCGAAGCTAAAGCGTCTTTTCCCAGTGACGATGTTTATATGGAAAAATATTTGCAAAATCCGCGTCATATAGAGGTGCAAATTTTGGCTGACAGTTATGGTAATGTGGTGCATTTAGGGGAACGTGATTGTTCAATTCAACGACAAAATCAAAAGATTATCGAAGAAACCCCGTCTCCTGCGTTAAATGAAGCTCAACGAAAAGAAATATGTGAGTTGGCGCGTAGTGCAGCAGCTAAGATTGGATATATAAGTGCCGGTACGATGGAATTTTTATTTGAAGACGGTAAGTTTTATTTTTTAGAGATGAATACGCGCCTACAAGTGGAACATCCGATTACCGAAGCAGTTTCCGGTGTCGATATAGTCAGAGAACAATTAAGAATTGCCGATGGAGCAAAGTTGGGCTATTCGCAAGAGGATATTAAATTGCATGGTTGTGCAATAGAATGTCGTATCAATGCCGAAGATCCCGAAACTTTTGTGCCTAATGCCGGCAAAGTTACCGAGTGGCATGCTCCCGGCGGTTTAGGGGTAAGGGTTGATTCGGAAATTTATTCCGGTTATAAGATTCCTCCTTTTTATGATAGTATGATTGCTAAATTAATTGTTCACGGACGGACACGCAACGGAGTGTTGATGAGAATGAACAGAGCATTAGAAGAATTTGTTATTGACGGAATAAAGACAACAATTCCTTTGCATCAAAAAATTATGGCTCAACCCGAATATATTGACGGTATTTATGATATTCATTGGTTAGAAAATAATATTCGTAATTTTAAATGATTTTATTGTAAAAGAGAGCAGAGTTCGTTTCCGAAAGTTTGGTGAACATAACTGGTGAGCTGAGAAGGCTTTTCTTGATAATTGGAAGCTTCCTGTTGAGCTTGCATAAGTTGGTCGATGCTCATTTTTGCTTGCAGTTGATTAATTCTTGATTGAGCATTCTGTATTCCGCGAACATAGGCTAAGTTGTATAAAGTGTGTGCTATAACAATATCAGAGGGATATTTGATAATACCGGAGTATATATCGGCAAGCCGCAACATAGCTTGGACATTTCCTTGAGTTACGGCATAATTTAAATATTTAACGGCATTGGCATAATTTTGAGGATATCCTTGTCCTTTGATGTATATGTCGGCCAATAAAATTTGTGCCTCATCAAGACCGGCATCGGCAGCGGCTTTAATCATCGGTGCTGCTTTTATGTAATCGCGTGGAATAAAAGTTCCGTGATAGAGAGCACAACCAATCATAAATTTAGCTAAAATGTTATCATCGGCGGCTTGCTGGAAATATTTGATTCCTGTAGCAATATCTTTTTCAATGCCGTTACCGCTGATATACATGAATGCTAAATTAGTAGCAGCCTCAGCATTGCCTAATTCAGCTGATTTAATAAATAATTCGGCGGCTTTTCTGGTATCACGAGAAATACCCAAACCATTGTAGTATAATGTTCCGAGATTATTCAAGCCGGTTAAGTCGTTTTGTTCAGCGGCCAGTTGATAAAAATGAAAAGCTTTAGTGTAATCAACAGCGAGCTTATCAGAGCCATAGAGATAAGCAAAACCTAATTTAAGCTGAGATTGAAGATCGCCATTTTCAGCCTTTTGAGTAAGAATTTGCAATGAGTTTTCGTTACTTTCTATTTTTGGTAACGGTTTTTTGATTGAGGTAGGAATAAAATCAGGAATTTTTATTCCCAAAAAATTAAATAAAACATTTTCTTCTTTTTTTTCTTCTGCTGCAGGTGATGTTACTTCTTCTGTTTTAACGGTATTTTTTTCGGAAGCTTCTTCGTTTTTAGGTGTGGTTGCGGAAACAGGTGGTTCATCGCCGAGTAAAGACGGAACATCATCTTGGGCATTGGTTTTTCCGATTATAAACAGACTTAAAAAAGCAAGTACATATAACCTTAACATAATAAATCTCCTTGAAATTTATTATAAACAGTCAAGAGTTAATTTTATATAAACATCTGTTATATTTTACCGTGGCAATGTTTATATTTCTTTCCCGATCCGCAAGGACAAGGATCGTTACGAGCTATTTTACCCCAAGTGTCGGGATTATTCGGATCAACAGCTTGGTTGCCATAACTGAACGTGGTTGGTTTTTCGGGAGCAGGCATAGTATTTTCCTCACGTTGACCGGATAACAAATTAACCGGAGATTCGTGAATTTCTTTAATGGATTGGTTTTGGTTAGTTTGTTTTTCCATCTTTTCGGCGGAATTTTGTTTTATAACCGTTCTCAATAATATGAAAGATACTTTTTCGCCTAATTGCCCCAACATGTTAGAGAACATGTTGAATGCTTCTTTTTTGTATTCATTAAGCGGATCTTTTTGACCATAGGCACGCAATACAATAGTGTAGCGCATATAATCAAGAGTTGCGATATGATCTTTCCACAAAGTATCAAGTTCTTGTAAGAGGATAGATTTTTCGACAATGCGTAAAATATCGGCAGGAACATCAGCATTTTTGGCCTGTTGAGATTTATCAACCGCATCGCATATCAATTCAACCAGTTTTTCGGAATCAATATCTGCTTCGTTGAGCCAATCTTGCAGAGGAAAGATATAGCCGGTAAGACGCGATAAATCTTGATTGATTAACTCCAAATTCCAATCTTTGGGCAGTGAACCATAGGTGATATCCTGATAAACAATGTTGCGAATTTGGTCATGATACATATCAATCAGGACTTCGGAAACATCATCACTTTCCATTAACTCACGACGTTGTGCATAGATAACTTTACGCTGCTCGTTCATAACATCATCATATTTGAGCAAGTTTTTGCGGATATCAAAGTTGCGTTCTTCAACCTTTTGCTGGGCTTTTTCCAAGGCCTTGCTGATCCAAGGGTGAACTAAAGGTTCACCTTCGGGTAAACCTAAATGTTGAAGCATAACTCCCATACGTTCCGAGCCGAAAATACGCATCAAATCATCTTCCAATGATAAGAAGAATTTGGAAGTGCCGGGATCGCCCTGACGACCGGAACGACCGCGCAGCTGGTTATCAATACGGCGGCTTTCGTGGCGTTCGGTGCCTAAGATATAAAGTCCGCCGGCGGCTTTAACTTTTTCCTTATCGGCTTCAACTTCTTGTTTGATTTTTTCACGTAAAGTTTCAATTTGTTCAGGAGTTTCATCGCCTTTCAACGATTCTTTTAAGCGCATATCAACGTTACCGCCGAGTTGGATGTCGGTTCCGCGACCTGCCATATTGGTGGCAACGGTGATGGCACCAGAGCGTCCGGCCTGAGCGATAATATAGGCCTCACGTTCATGGTGACGGGCATTCAATACTTCAAACTTGAGATTGGTGCGTTTGGAAAGCAAATCGGCAACCAGTTCCGATTTTTCGATTGAGGCAGTACCAACCAAAACCGGCTGACCTTTTTCGTGGCACTCAATAATAGTTTTGATGATGGCATCGTATTTTTCATTGGCAGTGCGATAGATTTCATCATGCATATCTTGGCGAATAACCGGACGATTGGTGGGAATTTCGACACAATCAAGATGATAAATGTCGTTAAATTCGGCTTCTTCGGTCATTGCCGTGCCGGTCATACCGGAAAGCTTGGGATAAATTCTGAAATAATTTTGGAAGGTTATCGAGGCAAGAGTTTGATTTTCCGATTGAATTTTTACACCTTCTTTAGCTTCGATAGCTTGGTGCAGACCATCAGAGTAACGTCTTCCTTCCATCATACGACCGGTAAATTCATCGATAATCATTACCTGACCGTCTTTGACGATATAGTCAACATCTTTGATGTGCATTTTGTGGGCACGCAGAGCTTGATTGACGTGATGAACCAGGCTGACGTTAGCCAAATCATAAAGTCCGCCCTCTTTAATCAGGCCGACGTTTTTAAGAAGTTCCTCAACGTGGACCATACCTTTTTCGGTTAAAGTTACCTGACGGGCTTTTTCGTCTTTCTCATAATCATCATCGGAGAGTTGCGGAATGATACGATTTACCAAAATATATTTTTCGGAGCTGTCTTCGGCGGCACCGGAGATAATCAACGGAGTGCGGGCTTCATCAATCAAAATAGAGTCAACCTCATCGACAATGGCATAATTAAACGGACGTTGCACCATGTCGGAAAGGCAGAATTTCATATTGTCACGCAAATAATCAAAGCCTAATTCATTGTTGGTGGCATAAAGAATATCGGCATTATAAGCGGCACGACGTTGCTCGTCATTTTTTTCATGAACGATATAATCAACAGTCAGCCCTAAGAAACGATAGACCTGTCCCATCCATTCGGCATCGCGTTTGGCCAAATAGTCGTTAACGGTAACGATATGAACGCCTTTGCCTTCCAAAGCATTAAGATAGGCGGCGAGGGTGGCAACCAGAGTTTTACCTTCACCGGTTTTCATTTCGGCGATTTGACCGTTGTGCAAAACAATACCGCCGATAAGCTGAACATCATAGTGACGTTGTCCCAAAGTGCGTTTAGCGGATTCCCTGACGACGGCAAAAGCTTCAGGCAAAAGCTCGTCTAAAGTTTCGCCTTGAGATAAACGTTTTTTAAATTCATCGGTTTTGGCGCGAAGTTGTTCATCGGAAAGCGCAGAAATCTCCGGCTCCAAAGAATTGATTTTTTCAACGATTTTGTATTGTCTTTTAACATATCTGTCATTGGCTGAGCCGAAAATCTTGCGTGCAATGCTGCCTATCATATTTATATCCTTAAGTTTTATATTCGAAAGTTTCAGATGATATATATCTAGTGTTTTAAAACAAGAGAGTCAAGAGCAGAGCCAAGTTATAAACCAGCAAAAGACAATACGCTATTTTATAATTAGTAATTGGATAGATATACTTGGTGTATTACAATTGATTACCTGAAATATCATACTTTATAATCTTAGCTTTGTTGTATAAGTCATTCATGATGTCGCTCATAACCTTTTTAGTTAACACTGCCCTGAGCTGTGGTTCAATTTTCTCAAAATCTTCCGGTTTGGCTTCACGAATATCTTCAACTAAAATAACATGATAACCAAATTGCGTCTTTACCGGATTTTTACTGAATTGACCTTTTTTCATAGAAAAAGCGGCATTGGCAAATTCCGGCACCATCATTTCTTTGGTGAAATAGCCTAAATCGGCCGGCTCTTTGGAATATTCCTTGGCTAATTTATCAAATTGACCGGCATCATTAAGTTTGGCGATAACTTCTTTGGCTTTTGCTTCGCTGTCAACTAAAATGTGTTTGGCTTTGACTTCTTTTTCGCCATGGAAAGTTTCCTTGTAATCTTCATAAAGCTTTTTAACAGCCTTATCATTAATCGCGGTCTGAGCTTTTTTCTTTAAATATATTTGACGGGCTAATTCTTTTTTAGCTTCAGCTAATTTAATTGTATATTCCGGAGTATCGGATATTTTTTCATCTTGAGCTGCTTGGTAAATTACTTCACTTTCAATTAAAAAATCCAATACGTTATTGTAAAATTCTTCAAAAGAAACTTTTTCTTTTGTTTTAGGGTGCAAATTGTATACAGTTTTAATATCTTCAACCTTGATTTGTTTGCCGTTCACAATAGCGGCAATACCGTCTTTACTGGCAGCATAGGCGTTAAATGATAATAATGTGGATGTGAGTATATAAAATATTTGTTTTTTCATGATGCTATTTATCCTTCTATCCTTTAATGTGAACAATTATGTTGTTTTTTATATAAAAGGTTCTACTGAGCTGGTTTGTTGTTATTGATCCATACGAAACGTAATTAGGTTGTCCAAAAGAATTGTAAAAATTTCCGTTGGAACTGAAATTTGATTGAGAGCCTAAATAATATTCAAATACCTCGTTGTTTTCATCAATTTTGTACGTTTTATCAGGGATTCCTCGTTGAGCAATTAACTCATTTTTATGATGTCCAATTAGTAAGAAATCTCTTTCAAAATCAGAATTGCCATAATTTCTTAGAGAACATCCTATCAAAATTAATAATATTATTGTTAGAAAAATTTTTTTCATTGTTGTTTCCTATTGTTGTTTAAATATTTTTATAAATCTTTAAAGATATCTCTCATAGCCTTTTTAGCTAACATTGCCCTGAGCTGTGGTTCAATTTTCTCAAAATCTTCTGGTTTTGCTTCACGAATATCTTCAACTAAGATAATATGGTAACCAAATTGAGTCTTTACCGGAGTTTTACTGAATTGACCTTTTTTCATAGAAAAAGCTGCATCAGCAAATTCAGGGACCATCATTTCTTTGATAAAATAGCCTAAATCAGTAGGTCCTTTGGAATATTTTTTAGCCAAGTTATCAAATTGTTTACCATTATTTAATTGGGCAATAACTTCCTTAGCCTTTGCTTCACTATCAACCAAAATATGTTTGGCTTTGACTTCCTTTTCACCATGGAAAGTCCCTTTATAGTCTTCATAAAGTTTTTTAACTTCTTCATCACTAATTACGGCATTATTCAAATATGTTTTAGGACAAAGGGTAAGTACTTCTGAATAATAAGTTGGACCCCGGCCTCTTATGCCTTTTATCAAAATGTAATTTGGACACTTTTTTATTGCTTCTTCCATGCATTCTTCGACGTGTCCGAACACAGTTTGGCGGCAAATCGTTTTCAGAATGTAATCTCCTTGAGGAGTTGTATCAAATAATGTTGTTAAAGTACAAGCTGAGACTAAAAATGTTGGTAAAATGAATAAATATTTTTTCTTCATCTTTATTTTCCTGAAACGATAATTTTTTCTAGTATAAAATTGAAAAAATTGTTTAATTCTTCTATGTTTAATTCGCAGGAAAAATTACATATTTTTTTATTTTCTTTAAAGTATTTGTCTTTGAATACAATTTTTATTATATTCCCTTGATTATCAGAAATAATTTGTTGCCTGTCTACTTTGAAGTGACATAATGAGTTGCGAAAATGACGCATAATAGCTACAGTTTTAATTTTTTCGTCTTGTAATATGCTATTTTTTGTCGGATTAATATATTTTGGCAATTCAATTTTGGAGAATATTTCTTTTCTGACTTCTTTATCTATTACGGAAATAAGCCCGCAAAATAAACCGAATGTTAGGGTAAAATTGTTATCAGAGTTGATATTGTCATCGTAAATTTTTTTTATACGAGTTGCATAATCTGTTAAAAACTTATCATCATACATCATGGAAATAAGTCCTTGTTAAAGTTAATTTCATACTTAACTATAGTTTAGTATTATAAATTGTCAAGTTAAATTATAACATTCAATATGAAAATACGAGATGCTCAAATATTCAGTGATATGGTGGTTGATGCTTTGTTTGAACAAAAAGATAAACAAGGGCTGACTAATTATAGAATTTCGCAGTTATCTGGTATTTCTGAAACGGCATTAAATTATATTCAACATCATAATCGTCGGCCGACTTTATATACACTAAAGTTGATAGCAGACGCGATGGATGCGGATTTATGTGACTATATCAAAATTGCACAAACAAAATTATCGGATTGTAATTGATAAAAGGAGATAGAAAAATGAAAAAAATGATGACAGCTTTGGCTTTGGTTGGTGCTTTGACGGCGTTTAACGCTCAGGCTGCCGGCAAAGACGGTGTTGCCGCGATTGTGAACGGCAAACAAATCAAGGTCGCTGATATTAAGGAGGCTTACAATATGAATCCGGCGGTTAAAGCAAAGGCTTCATTTGATGAGTTCTATACCAATACTTTGGATATTTTTGTTGACGGAGAGATGGTTTATCAAGCAGCAATAGCCGATAAAATTACCGAATCGCCGGAATATGCTACTCAATTAGCCGAAGCTAAAAAAGAATTGGCTCGCAAAATGTATTTGGATAAAAAAGTTCGGGCTGCAGTTAATGACAAAGCGGTCAAAAAACTTTATGAAGATTACAAGGGAACTTTCCACGGCGAAAAGGAAGTCAAAGCCAAACACATTTTGGTTGACAGCGAGGCAAAAGCCAAAGAAGTTATTGCTAAGTTGAATGATGCCGGACAATTTGATAAATTAGCCAAGGAATATTCCAAAGAGCCGGCTGATTTAGGCTATTTTACCAAAGAAATGATGGTGCCGGAATTTGCCAATGCCGCATTCTCAATGAAAAAAGGTCAATTCAGCAAAACACCGGTAAAGACTCAATTCGGTTATCATGTCATTTTGGTTGAAGATATTCGTGATGCCAAACCGGAAGACTTTAAGAAAATTGAGCCGCAACTCAAAGCGATGTTAGCTAAAAAGTCGATGAGCGATATTATCAAAGGGTTGCAGAATAAGGCGAATATTGTGAAGTATGATGTTTCCGGCAATAAACTCTAAGTAAAAGCTCGTCTAGTGGTCATCTAATACAGAACAACCTTAAAAAGTGTCCTCACGTACGCATAAAGTACGCTCCGGTACTTTTTAAGGTTGTTCTTATTATATGCCTCACTATTCGAGCTTTTTATAAAAAACTGAGATAACGACACGTTTAAAGCGATTTAATGCAGCTCAAAAAATTCATGTACTTCTATGTACACTAAAATTTCGGGTTTTCCTATAAATGACTTTATCTGCACTATTCTCCGAACTTTGGGGATTTATATTCTTGACAAAACAAACTAATAATTTATAGTCAGCTTAGTTTGATATTATTAACTTAAATATTATTTATATGAAAAAATTTCTTAAGAAAAATGCAAGGGAAATCGGGTTGCTGCTCACTACCGTTATTTTCAGCGGTTTATGTGTATGGTTGGCAACTGTTTTTCCTAAGATTCTCGTTTGTTATTTCGTCTTTGTGGCACAATTGGCGATTCAATTGGTATTGGGCATTATCTTCACTCCTAAGTCCTATAAATGTAATTGGAATAAGTACATTATTTGTTGGTTGGTGAGTGTAATAATTGCCGGAGTGGCCTGTAGCTACTATATGAACCACTTAGTTGCAATGAATAACAGTCGATGGTTTGTTCTGGCAGGTTTCTATGTGATACTGCTGTTATTCGGTTGGTTGGTTATTAACGCAATACATATTAACCAAAGACGAAATTATGGAAATAAAGAGTCTGAGGCTTGACGCCTCAGGCTCTTTTTTATTCGATTAAACAACGGATGATTTCACAGGATTTTTCGGGAGCTTTGTTCCAAAAATCAAGATATTGTTGATAATGATTGTCAATTCCCGGTGTATCGCTGATAATGCGCAAGGATAAAAACGGAACGTTGTATAAATAACAAGTTTGGGCAATAGCACCGGATTCCATATCAACCGCCAAACCATCGGGAAAGTTTTGCTTGATTTTATTAAGATCTTCCAAAGAGCTGACAAAATAATCTCCGCTGGTTATAAGTCCGGGAATTATTTTAACATCAGAGGTGATTGAGGCGGCTTTTTTTACTAAATTGTCATCGCCGTGATAAACGGCAGGTAATCCTTGAACTTGTCCGTATCGGTTGCCTTCGCCGCACCATACATCGTGATAAACCACATCTTTACCCACCACTATATCCATAACACTGAGTTTGGTGTCCAATCCGCCGGCGAGACCGGTATTGATAATATATTGCGGATGAAATTGTCCAATCATTTCACGAGCGGCAATGGCGGCACAGACCTTTCCCATACCGCTTTGCATCAAAACTATTGATTGTCCTTGGATTTTGCCGATAGCGAAATTAAGATGATTAAATTGTTTAGTTTGATGGTCGGACATGAGTTTGAGCAGTAAATCAAACTCATTGCTCATAGCCACAATAATTCCTATCATTTTTTTCAGCTCCGTAATCTTAAATTAATACTTCAAAAAAGAGACAATATCGCCGTAAGGAGCAAGTTTTTTGGCACCACCCAAAAAAGATAATTCAATTAAAAAGGTCATGGCGGCTATTTGTCCGTTAAGTCTTTTGATGAGTTTGCAAGCGGCTTCGGTAGTGCCACCGGTGGCTAGCAGATCGTCAATCAATAAAATTCTTTCGCCGTTTCTGATGCTGTCGGTGTGAATTTCCAAAGCGGCAGAGCCATATTCCAAATCGTAATATTCTTTGATTTTTTCGGATGGTAATTTACCTGGTTTACGCAATAAGATTATACCGCAACCAAGTTTATATGCAAGCGGTGCTCCGAGCAAAAAACCGCGAGATTCGATAGCGGCTATTTTATCAATTTTTGCCCCCTTGAAACGATTATAAAACATGTCAACGATATGTTGCAGACATTGACCGTTATTCAATGCCGGCGTGATATCTTTGAAAATAATTCCTTTTTTGGGAAAATCGGCGACATCGCGGATATATTTTTGAATTTCTTCATACATGACAATACCTCTTTTTTAAATTTTGAATGTCGTTATTGTGATAGATTTTGCAAATAAAAGCAAGAATTATTTGATAATAAAAAATTAGGCTTGACTTTGGATGATCTTTACGATTATACCTTAGGCGAAATGTGGATTTAACCTGACTTGTCCCGCAACAGAGGACTAAATAAGGAGATTAGATTTATGAAAAAAACAGCAGAATTTGTGTCGTTGGGGCATCCCGATAAAACGGCAGATTATATTTCCAGTTATATTTTGGATCGTATGATTGAACAAGATGCATCCGTGCGTTATGCCGTTGAAGTGATGGTAAAAGACAATACGGTGGTATTGGGCGGCGAAGTTGCCGGTAAGATTGATTTAAGCAATTTGCATGAATATGTTTTACAGGCTTTAACAGAAATCGGTTATACGCGTGAGTATGCCCAAGTTTGGCAAAATTGTGCGCTTGAGCCGGATAAGATAAAAACAGTTAATCTGATAGGTCAACAGTCACCGGAGATCAGTCAAGGCGTGGAGCAGAACGGTTGGGGTGATCAGGGAGTGTTTGTCGGCTATGCTTGTCAAGGCGAAGGTTTGATAAATCGCGAATTGTTTTTGGCACGCAAGCTGAATGATGAGTTATATGCTTTAGCCAAAGACGATAAGCGTCTGGGATTGGATATAAAAACGCAAATCACCTTAGATGATGAAGGAAACATCGAAACGGCAATTGCTGCGGTGCCAATGTTGGAAGAAGTTGATTTGACTCATTTTATAATTAAAACTTTGAGTGAAAAACCGAAGAATATAATTGTCAACGGAACGGGGCGATATACTTGTCATTCGGCGATTGCCGATTGCGGAATTACCGGAAGAAAATTGGCAGTAGATTTTTACTCGACGGCTTGTCCGGTGGGCGGCGGCAGTCCGTGGACCAAAGACGGCTCGAAAGCAGACGTAACTTTAAATTTGTATGCACGCAAATTGGCAGTGAAAAATTTGCAGGATGATGATGAATGTTTGGTATATCTGTCATCTTGTATAGGGCGTTCTTGCCTGCCCAGTGCGGTAGTAAAACATATTAAGAGGGGTAAAATCACAACTTCGGATTTGGTAATAGATAAAACCCCGATTGAGTTGATAAAAGAGTTGGGTTTGAATAAGCCGATATTTGCACAATTGTGTCGCAACAGTTTTGTTAAGTCAATTATTGATTGAGAAATCGTCCGGCTTCGATAGCTGCTTGAGCGCCTGAGCCGGCGGCAATAATGGCTTGGCGAAACAACGGATCTTTAACATCTCCGGCGGCGAAAATTCCTTTAACCGAAGTGGCACAACTGTCGGGCAGGGTTTTGATGTAGCCTTTGTTATCGAGTTCCAGTTGATGACGAAAAACAGCAGTGTTGGGAATATGCCCTATAGCCACAAAAGCTCCGTCGATGTTTAAGATTTCGTTTTTATCGGTTTTAATGTTTTTTAATTTAAGTCCGGTGAGCGATGTCGGCTCGTCTTGTCCTAGTATTTCTTCAACCACGCAATTGTATTTGAAATTGATTTTGGAATTGGCGGAAAGTTTGTCCTGCAAAATTTTATCGGCACGCAATTTGTCACGGCGGTGGATAAGGGTGATTGAGCGGGCAAATTGAGTGAGATAAATAGCTTCTTCAACTGCAGCATTGCCGCCACCGATGACGGCCACATCTTTGTTGCGATAAAAAAATCCGTCACAAGTGGCGCAAACCGAAAGTCCGTGGCCGCGAAATTTTTTTTCATCCGGAGTATTCAACCATTGGGCAGAAGATCCGGTGGCAATGATGATGCTTTGAGCATAAAAAACATTGTGATTGGCGGATACACATTCAAAAGGGTGGTGATGAAAATCAACCTCAACGATAGTATCATTGATAAAGACAACACCGAATTTTTCAGCTTGACGGTGCATGGTTTCCATCAGTTCAGTGCTGGAAGTGGAAGGAAAAAATCCGGAGTAGTTTTCGATTTCGGCACTTAAGGTCAGTTGTCCGCCGATTTCATCACCGGATATTAATAACGGCTTCAGCCCTGCACGGGCAGTATAGATGGCAGCGGTGTATCCGGCGGGACCGGAGCCGATAATTAAAACTTTGTGATGATATTCGGCCATTTATTTGTCTTTATTGCTCGTTTTCACAATCACAATCGCCTTGGTCATCGCAAGAACAGACATCATATTGAGGTTCGTCACGACGACAGGAATCGGCATAACGGTTGGCATATTGGCAAGAGGCTTTGCCGGTGTTGTTGGGATAAGAACAGCCGCAATTGTTGTCTTCGTCACAATCGCAAAAATTGGCGTCAGGGGTTTGGGTGCGGGTAGCTTTCATGATATTTCTCCTTATAATAAAAAAAGTGCCGTAGAACGACACTTTTTTATATAAGAAGCAAATGGAAAAATTAAATATATTTAACTTCCAAAATATCAAAAGATTTCTGTCCCGAAGGAGCTTTAAATTCGGCAGTATCTCCTTCTTCTTTGCCGATTAAGGCCTTGGCCAGAGGAGAAGACAATGAAATTTTGTTTTTTTCAATATCAGCTTCATAATCGCCGACAATTTGATAAGTGCGTTCGGAATCGTCATCTTCATCGGCAACCAAAACCGTGGCGCCGAAACGAATAACTTTGCTGTTGATGCTTGATGTATCAATAACTTGGGCACGGCTTAAGACGGCTTCCAAATCCTGAATGCGTCCTTCGATGAAACTTTGCTTTTCTTTAGCGGCGGAATATTCGGCATTTTCGGATAAGTCGCCTTGGGCGCGAGCTTCCGAGATAGCCGCAATAATATTGGGGCGTTCAACGCCTTTTAAGTTTTTTAATTCAGCTTCCAAAGCATTATAACCGACTTTGGTCAAAGGTATCTTTTCCATTTTATTCACCTCAAATTGTTAAAAAGTGTAAAAAAATAACTGCGCGGATAAGACCTGCACAGAACGAATTTTTTTGATTGTTATGCATTATTTAGCACCTAATTTTAAATAAATCAAGCATAATTTTGGAATAATGATGGTAAAATTTAATAAATATTAAGTTATGGGCGTTAACGGGGTGGATTATGAATAGTCAGAAAATTTTAAGACTTGATAAAATGTGAAAAATAAGATTTGATAGGACAAAATTTATTATTGTTAAATAAAAAAATTATAGTAATTATGAACACGTTTGAAGTGCCCAATTGCGTGAGGCAATGCGTAAAGCAATTGCCGAGCACAAAGGAATTGATCAGCAAGTTGTTTTTATGTGGAACAGTCTTGCCGATAACGGTATAACTGCGGCGGATATTGTTCCCATCTTGCAAAAAGTTGATCTGAGTCCCTATAGGCAAGGGCTTGATCTTTCTCCGATTATTCCTTCCGAAGTTGAGGAAGTTTATGGCAATACCAGATGGGTATCTGAGACCATAGATGTATTTGCCATGAGGTTGGAGAGGATGATATCCTACAAAGTGTCGCAATCTATGAACAGGGTTAGCGACGGACGAGCAACCGCTAATGAGATTAGCGAAGCGGTAATACATGGAATTTCCAAGATTTTGGAGGATAAGAAGATTACTTTGCCCGGCGAAGCGACACGGATTGAAGAGTGTCATATTGACAATGCCGACGAATTCAAAAAAGTAATAATCGAAGCCTTGCATTGGCTCGATGTTTATGATCTGAAATATGATGTGAACACACGAATTCCACAGGCGTGGTCGACGAAGACGGTAGCCGAGGTGGCGGAAATTGTCGGTCAGATCTACAAAGAGCATAAGCAATAAAATAACAATTCCTATGTCCCGGGTGCAGACTCGGGACTTTTTTATACTTGATAAAAAACAGTTTAGTAATTATGGGGTTGGCTTAAAAATTTTTGTTTGACAAAGCCGCAAAATAATCATTAGATGAGATAAAAGCGATTTCAGATAAGGAGAAAAATAATGTCCGAAGGCAATTTGGAATTTTTGCAAGAAAGACTAGATGGTTTTGTGCCGGATACGGCAATCGTTCTCGGTTCGGGGTTAAGCGATTTAACAGATGGGCTTAAAGATCCGATAATTATTCCTTATACTGATATTCCGGGGTGTCCGACACCGGAAGTTCCCGGGCATAAGGGCGGACTTTATGCCGGAACCGTCGGTAAGCACAAGATAATTTGTTTGGCTGGGCGCACCCATCTTTATGAAGGGTTGGATCCTCGGTATATTACCATGTCAACCAGAGATTTAAAAGAATTAGGGGTAAAACGTTTTATTGCCACTAATGCCGCCGGATCGTTGCGAGAGGATATGCCGGCAGGCAGTTTGATGATGATTGCCGATCATATCAATTTCAGCGGTAAAAATCCTTTGGTCGGTTTTAGCAAAAGACCTCATTTTCCGGATATGAGTGCGGTTTATACACCAGATTTGCGGCAAAAAGTGCGTGAAATTGCCAATCGGGAAAATATCAATTTGTTTGAAGGCGTGTATATTATGGCTTTAGGGCCGAATTATGAAACACCGGCCGAAGTGAGGATGTTTCGCAATTTAGGTGCTGATGCGGTAGGAATGTCCACGGTGCCGGAAGTGATTACGGCGGTTAATTTCGATATGGAAGTTATGGGATTTTCGGTTATTTCTAATTTGGGTGCCGGTTTAGGCGGCGAAAATTTGAATCATAAAGAAGTGTTGAATATTGTAGGTCAAGCCGGCAGTAAGTTGAGCTTATTATTGAGAAAATTTTTGGAGGAAGTTTAGGTAGCAAATTTTGTCTGTTGACATCAAAAGTGATTGAACAAATCAGAAAAGAAAAAACAGCTGAAACTTAATTTCAGCTGTTTTTTTACAAGTATGAGCTATTTAGCAATTTTTATTTTGGTTCTGTTTTTAGTTGTTATCTCTTGTAAGGCTTCTTGAGCTTTAACCATCATGCCTTGCATATCGTCAGCTTTTTGAGTGGTGCATAAGCCGATTGAAAGGTCAACGTTCTGTTCATTATTACGATCAAGGCGAATTTTGACGTTTTCAGCATCTTTACTGAGACGTTTGGCAACACTTTCGGCAGATTTACCATTGGCTTCAGATAAATAAGCAACAAACAGGTTTTTATCCAAGCGAGCAACAACATCGCTTTCACGTAAGTTCTTTTCCATGAATTTACCGGCAGTTTTCAAAAGTTTATTGGCAACTTTTTCGCCATACATCTTTTTAATTTCATTATATTCATTAACTTCTACCATCAAGATAGCTGAATCTTGCTTATTAGCTTTGTCCTTAGCGATTTTTACAGGAACTGTTTGTTCAAAGTATTGACGATTAAATACATAAGTTAACGGATCGCGACGAGCACGTTCAATCTTATCTTCGGCATCATAATATAATATGAGCAATAAAATGGTGAAAGTGAAAGGAAAGGCAATAAGGTTTGCAGCTACAATCAACCAATTTTCAATAAAAATACCGTAAGTTGCCCAACAAATCAAGCTCAGAGTGTATATAGTGTACATATAACTTGATAAGTTTGTAACTTTTTTGCTTTCAATAATTTTAATAATTTGAATGATAAAAGTTAATATTGTTGCTAATGCGGCAGCATATCCGATATAGTTGAAGAGTGTATTATCGCTAAATAGAATCTCATCAATGTTCATTATCCATCTCCTACGTTAATATATGCATACAATCAATTAACATCATGTTAGGTTAAAAATATATTAACTTCAAATAAAATATTCACTTGTGCAAAAGTATATCGATTTTCTGCACAGAGTTTAAGAAAAAATGAAGATTGATTATGAATAATGATTGCGGATCCGAAAATCGCTCAGACAACGGTAAAGGGATTTTTTGTGTGCAAAAGACAATGATTAAACTATACATAAGTTTAAGATATGATAGCATGTTTGTGTAAAGTTATTTTTTTGGGAGATTGAACTAATGAAAAAAAATTATCTTCTTTCGGCAGTTGCTGCCGGTGTTTTGGCTTTAAGCACCAATGCCAATGCTTATGATTCAACCGGTTGCGGTTTGGGTTCAATGGCTTGGCGCGGACAATCGGGGATTATTCCGCAAGTTTTGGCTGCTACAACCAACGGATTTTTCGGAACTCAAACTTTCGGTATCACTACCGGTACTTCGGGTTGTGATCCGAACGGACGTATTACCGGCGGAACAGGAAGAATGTTGCTTGCTTTCTTAGAAAACAACATGGAGCAATTTGCTTATGATGCTGCTCAAGGAAACGGTGAGACCATCAAAACCGTTGCCGGTATTTTGAATGTTGATGAAAATACTTTAGCAGTTAAAATTCAAGACAACTTTGGTGTTTTGTTTGCCAGCAATGATGTTGATGCTGTAGATTTGACTTTGGCAGTTATGCAAATTGCTAAGGCTTAATAATTCGTATAACAGCTCATCTAGAGCGATTTAATGCAGCTCGGAAAATTCATGTAGGCATATCTACACTAAAATTTTCCGAGCTTTTTAAATCACTCTATCTAAACTGTTCTTCGAATTATTTAACGGTGGAATTTTATCGCCCTTTAAAATTACTCTATAAATTCCACTATCCGAGTTTTTATAGAATAAATTTGGGGATGTTGTAGTTTGCGCTATTTGTTTTTTCTGTTTTATTTGCTTTTTTCTTTTTCTGCCACAGCTGCTGAAGTTGATAAGGCGTGGTTGGCGTTGGGGCATTATCAAAACGGGAAAAGCTCGATTGACTCGGATAATTTCTTTTTGAGCGAAGACGGCAAGACCGATCCGGAAGCAGAATTGCAAGCAACAGTAGAATTGTTTGAGGGAAATGATACGGCAAAACAATGTGTGTTTCCGGCACGATATTTATATTTGCAAAAGCGCGGATTGGCAAAAAAATCTTTTCCTAAATGCGAGGAATACGATCAATTTAAAGCTGATTTGCAACCGAAAGACGTAACTCTTTTATTTACCGATGCTTATATGAATAATCCTTCATCAATGTTCGGACATACGCTTTTGAGAATTGATACCAAACGCAAAGGCACGCAGATGTTGGCGCATGGGGCAAATTACGGAGCGTTTACCGGCGAAGAGGCGGGGGCGGCCTATGCACTGAAAGGTTTATTCGGGCTTTATTTCGGCGGTTTTACGGTTAAACCTTATTATGATATTATCAATACATACAATAATATTGAAAATCGGGATATTTGGGAGTTGACGCTTAATTTCAGTCAGGAAGAGCTTGATTTTATGGTAGCACATCTTTGGGAGATAGGACAAACTCAGTCACGTTATTATTTTTTCAGCCGCAACTGTTCGTATATGCTGTTAGAGATGATTGATGCGGTGAAACCGGAGTTGCATTTGGCATCTCAGTTCAAGAATTGGGTAATTCCGTTGGACAGTTTTAAGGCTGTTGCCAGACAAGATAATTTAGTTAAAGCTGTAAATTATCGTCCGTCACGACAAAACAAAATTAAGCATCGCTATAAGATGATGAGCGATAATCAGCGTGGGATTTATAAAAAAGCCATCAAAGCAAAAGATTATAAATTAGGAGATGAGCTGGAAGATGCACAAAAAGCCGATGTTTGGGAGACAGCTTATCAATTTGTGCAATATCAATGGGTGGCAAAAAAACTGGAATTAGGTGATTATCGCCGTCAGAGTTTTGAGGTGTTGCGAAACAGAAGCGGATTTAAGGATAAGGGAAGTATTGCCGAATTAAGCGAGGGAAGGTCGCCTTTGCAGGCACATGAGTCCAAGAGATTGGTGGTCGGAGCAGGGGAGCGTAATGGTGAGATGTTTGAAAAATTGGAATTGCGTCCGGCTTATCAATCACTGACCGATAATGATTTCGGGTTGATTAAAGGGGCACAGATAAATTTCTTGAACCAAGAGTGGCGTTATTATAATGAGCGGGATAAATTGGTGTTGCAGGAATTTGATGTGTTGAATATTCGTTCGATTTCACCGATTGATGCAATGTTTCGTCCTACCTCGTTTCAAATTGATTTGAATGTCAAACGTTGGCAGAATCCGGAAAATGAAAATGAGCATTATGTCGGCAATTTGACAATCGGAGGCGGGGGAGCCGTTGATTTGGGTGATAGCTTGCGGTTGTTTGCTTTAATAAATAATCGGGCAGGCTATGGCGGAGGAATAGCGCATAATTCTTATGGGGCTTTGAGCTTTAATGCCGGAGCTTTGGTCAGTTTAGGAAATTGGCGTGCATTAGTTGAGGCCGAGCCGCAAATTGCCACGCAAAAACTGTTTAATCAAATCAGCTACAAAGGTGAGCTGAACTATATCATTTCTACCGATTGGGCAGCAGCTTTGAGCGGTGAATTTATTGATAGCAAAGGCAAAAATACCCAAGAATATTTGCTCGGGATCAGATATTACTTTTAAATTGCATTAAAACGGACTGCTAACGTTAGGCGAGGCAGGATCTGTGGTTGCAGCTGCGGGAACAGATGCTGCCGGAGCAGTCATTTCAAAAGCTGCCGGAGCGGTTACCTGAACCGAGGCCGGAACCTGAATCGGAGCCGGAGCTGTTACCGTAGCGGGAATTTGTACCTGTTCGGGAACAACTATGGCTGCCGGAACCTGAACCTGTTCGGGAACGGCTACTTTAACCGTCAAAGGAGCTGTTTCGGATACGGGCACGCTCCCTCCGGACGGAGAGACAACTTGAACGGCGGGCAAAACAGTAGTTGCCGGAGCGGTTTTTGCTGTTTGTTCCGCTTGTTTGATGCCTAGGTATCTTTCAATTGCTTCTTTTTCTTTGATGCGTTCGGATTCAGTAATCAATCCCATGTTGTAAAGAGCTTCCAGTCGGCGCAAATCTCTGGCCGCATCAAGAATGTTTTTAGATGGTGCTTTGTTTTTGAGGTGCGAACGCGGATTAGGCGACATTAAAGCTTCGATAATAACATCGCGTTCGGCTGAAAATTCACGTGGAGTAATGGCACGATTTTCCACTCCGTCTTTGAGAATTTCCAATCTTTCGATAATTAAGTCGGGAGAAGGAACTGGTTGATCAATGCCGACTCCTGGAGCTTTGTTAGTTAATGGCAACAAACCGCCCAAATTAGCCTGACGACGCGATAAAAATTCTTCTTTAGTGATGAAATCTTTTTCGGCTAATTCCTTGAGAATCAAGAAACGAGTGACAATATTTTGCTGATCACCGGGGAACAGGTTGTCGATATTGGTTTTTTGGGCAACTGCAGGTGATTTTTTAGCCAAGGCTTTGCTGATAGCCTTTTTATTTTGTTGAGCGCTGGCTTGTTGAGAAACGGCAAAGGTTTTGTTACCATCCTGATTTTTAACGGCTACATTATTTTGAGAGATAGTTAAAGCGTGCAAGCGAGTTTTAGCTATAGCGGATATTTTTTGAGGTTGATTGTCAGGAGTGCCTAAAATTGAAGTTTCTTCGCCGTTGATGGCAATTAGATCTTCATAATATTGGCGGGCTTTGTCGGGACGAACCAACTTTTCAGCCGATAAGGCACCAACCAATAAAGCCAATTGATTGTGCGGGTTATCCTTAAGCGAATCTGAGGCTAGTTGCGAGGCTTGGTCAAAGTTGCCGTTTATGTAAGCCAGAGATGCTTTTTCGGCATCAGATTGTCCGTCTTTCTCAAACATGCGGACAAACCAATTGGAAGGTTCGTCAGTATCTTTTTTATCAACTGTGGCACAGGCTGAAATCAAGCTTAAAGCGGTGGCAGATAGCAGAATTTTTGTAAAATGCCGGGATAACATCATCATATTAAAACACCTCAGAATCAAAAAATTTATTTAAGAGTATATTACAAAAGTTAAATTCATATTACAATAATTTTGTTTGCATTGTGAATTTATACTTGATTATTTAAAAAAAACAGGTAGTATTCAGGCAATTATTGTTGTGTCAAATGTTCGATACCAGACAAAAGCGGGTGTGGCGGAATTGGTAGACGCGTCAGACTTAGGATCTGATGTCGCAAGGCGTGGGGGTTCAAGTCCCTTCACCCGCACCAAAGGTTATTGAAAAGTTTGATATGAAATTGTTTAACTTTAACAGAAGAGAGTATAGATGAAAGTTACCGAATTAAAAGCTAACGGCTTAAATAAATCGTATAAAGTTGTTGCCGATAACAACGATGTTGCCAAAGAATATGACTTGCGTTTGGCAAATGTTGCTAAAAGAGCTAAAATACAAGGGTTTCGTGCCGGTAAAGCTCCTTTGGCAATGATTAAGAAAAAATATCATAATGAGGTTATGGGCGAAGTTATGGATGAGATGATTCGCAAGGGAACCAACGAAGCAATCGCTAATAACAAGTTGCGTCCGGTTAATCAGCCGGCAGTCAAAGTTTTGAGCTTTGATGAGGGGAAAGACCTGGAATTTGAAGTAAATATTGAAGTTTTACCGGAAATCAAGTTAGGTGATTTTTCGAAGATTGCTTTGGAAAAATTGACTGCCGATGTTCCGGCCGAAGAAGTTGATAAGGCGGTTTCATATTTGGCCAAAAGTCGTAAACAAACCGTAAAAGTTGACGGCAAAAAGGCGGCTAAAGGTGATACGGTTATGATTGACTTTGTCGGATCGATAGACGGAGTTGAATTTAAGGGCGGTAAGGGTAGTGATTATCCGCTTGAGTTGGGCTCAAATTCATTTATTCCCGGTTTTGAAGATCAATTAATCGGTTCGTCAGAGGGAAGCAAAGTTGATGTTAAGGTTAAATTCCCCGATAATTATCATGCTAAAGATTTGGCCGGTAAAGATGCGGTTTTTGCCGTCAGCGTAAGAGAAGTTCGCGAACCGAAAGAAGTTGAAATCAATGATGAATTGGCAAAAGCTTTGGGAGCAGAGAGTTTGGATAAACTCAAAGAGACTTTGTCATCAAGAATTAAAGCTGATTATGACAATGCTTCGAGAATGAAATTGAAACGTCAGCTGTTGGATGAGTTAGATAAAGAATACAGCTTTGAGGTTCCGAATTCGTTGGTTGATGCCGAGTATAATTCGATTGTTCAACAATATGAGCAGGCCAAGAAAATGGGACGTTTGGATGAGGAAGAAAAGTCCAAGAAAGAGGCTGATTTGTTGAAAGAATACAAAGATATTGCCGTACGCAGAGTAAAATTAGGCTTATTGCTTTCCGAGGTCGGGCAGAATGCAAAAGTTACCATTAAGCCGGAAGATATCAATGCGGCAATTATGAACGAAGCTCGTCGTTATCCCGGACAAGAGCAGATGGTATTGGATTATTATCTCAAGAATAAAAATGCGGTTGAAGCCTTGAAAGCACCGATTTTTGAAGAAAAAATAATCGACCATATACTGTCTTTGGCCAAGTTGAACGAGAAAAAAGTTTCGGTTGAGGAACTTTATAAAATGGAAGATGACCCCAAAGAAAAAAAGACTAAAAAATCAGCATAATTGACTGTAAAAAAGACAAAGAGAGAAAGTTTTACGACTTTCTCTCTTTTTTTGGTTATTCCAACGATATTTTGATTTTGCAATCGTAAAGCTTGGCTAATTTAACGTAATCATGATAAGAAAAATATTTGCCGCGTTCAATACGGTCGATAATTCCGAAAGGAATATGCGTGATTTTAGAAACGCTGCTTAATTTTAGTTGTTTGTCGCGGCGGATGCGCCAAAGCTGCTCGCCTAATTCGCGGCGCACAGCTCCGTTAACATTAAAAATGCTGCTCATTAATTTCAAACTCCCCATAAAAGTTTCGATTAAACAAAACCACCTTGCATAAAAAAACAAGGTGGGGAGTTCGAAACTGCCAAAGTAAAACAGCCCGGTGTATTCAATATATTCCACCGGCTCCCCATAAGAGGAGTTATGATACTTTGTGAAGTTTCGAAGCTCCGCTCAAAGGAATACCCTTCAAGTAAGAAATATAATAATCGGATAATGATAAAATGCAACAAAAAAAGCACCGATAATGCAATCGGTGCTTTTTGATAAGAAAGGATAGGACTAGAAGCCTTCAGTATCTAAGCGTTTGCGTAATTGCTTGCGAGCACGGCGAACAGCTTCGGCTTGACGGCGAGCCTTTTTCTCAGAATTTTTTTCATGACAACGGCGCAATTTCATCTCGCGGAAGATACCTTCACGTTGCATTTTTTTCTTCAAAACTTTGAGTGACTGACCAACATCATTGCCGATAACAGTAACCTGAACCACTTAAATCACCTCATTTCATCAATAAATTATGGGTTAAAATTCATTTTTTGCTTTTCTAGCACGCAAAAATTTAAAATGCAAGAGTTTTTTTGCGGATTATAAGATTGTCGATGGTATTTTTATCGGAGCATAATGCCTTCAATACTAAGGTTGCGGCTCAATGGTGTGCGTAACCAGTCATTTGAGCTGATGCCGAATTGTTGGCAAAATATCGGCTCAAACTCGCTTAAGGTTATTTTTTCCCTGATTATAAGTTTTAATTTGTTAATAATTAATTTGGTTTTATTTGAGTTGTTTTTTTGCTTTTTTGTCAAGATATAAATTTTTTCAGTTTGTTAAGATAAAGAAATTTATTGAATTTTTTTATTGCATTATGTTCAAAAATATGTTATTATGTCTAAAATTGACAAAACAGGGAGGGCGAGATGGCTGTTGAAGATTCCAGATATCATCAATTATATGATCGTTTAGAACGTGCACGAAATGCGGTTATTAAGTGGTATGAAAGAGGAAAAAAAGATTGGAATGGTAGGAAAATGGCTCGACCATACAGTTATCAGGAAGGAGATGCTTTTCGACAGGAATTGCGTTATTATTTTGATTCATTGAATAAAGATGAGGCTGCCAGATTAGCCGGTAATTTTGCTTTTGAGGTTGCAAAAAATATGTTGAAAGACAGAAGGTTTCACCAAGATGCGAAAGCCGTTATATGGCTTTCATGTAAGCCTTTTATGAATGAAGCGGATAAGCTTAAACTTGATGCATTGATGCAGGCAATAATCAGCGGTAAGTCTTCGAAACCTAAAGATAAAAGTTCAGATAAAAACTCTCAATCCAGTATTCCAAAATATGTGCAGATAGATATTGATTTCGGATCATAGTTTTTCTCTTAAAAACTTTCCGGTATAACTGGCTTCAACTTCAGCTATTTGTTCGGGTGTGCCTTGGGCAACGATGGTTCCGCCTTTTTCACCGCCTTCGGGACCGATGTCAATGATATGATCGGCAACCTTAATAACATCTAAGTTATGCTCAATTACAATCAACGAATTGCCGGCATCAACCAAAGACTGCAAAATAGAGAGCAGTTTGTTGATGTCTTCAAAATGCAGACCGGTGGTCGGTTCGTCTAATATGTAAAGAGTTTTACCGGTGGCTTTTTTAGCCAGTTCTTTAGATAATTTAATACGTTGAGCCTCGCCGCCGGAAAGCGTAGTAGCAGATTGCCCGAGTTTGATATAACCTAAACCGACACGACGTAATAAGTCTAAACGGTTGCGGATTGAGGGAATATTTTCAAAAAAGATATAGGCATCATCAACCGTCATATCCAAAACATCGGCAATTGATTTGCCTTTGTATTTAACTTCCAGAGTTTCGCGATTAAAGCGAGTGCCATGGCAGACGTCACATTCCACATAAACATCAGGCAAAAAGTGCATTTCAATTTTGGTAACACCATCGCCTTGGCAGGCTTCGCAACGACCGCCGGCAACATTGAACGAAAATCTTCCGGCTGCATAGCCGCGGGCTTTAGCTTCGGGCAGTGAAGCATACCAATCGCGAATATAAGAAAATATACCGGTATAAGTGGCAGGATTGGAACGCGGGGTACGTCCAATGGGTGATTGATCGATATTGATGATTTTATCGATATTTTCCATGCCGGATAATTTTTCATATTTGCCTTGCAGATTGCGAGAGCCGTTGATTTCTTTTTCCAAGGCAGGGCAAAGAGTTTCCAAAACAAGCGATGATTTGCCCGAACCGGATACGCCGGTGACACAGATAAACAGACCTAAAGGAAATTTAACGGTAATATTTTTAAGATTGTTGGTTTTAGCACCTTTAAGAGTTAAAAACTTGCCATTACCTTTGCGGCGTTTTTCAGGGACTTCAATTTTTTTGGTTCCGTTTAAGTAAGCCGCTGTCAAGCTGTCGGGATTTTTCAAGATATCTTTTAAGGTCCCTTGAGCGACAATTTCACCACCGTGAGTGCCGGCACGCGGACCGATATCGATAATATGGTCAGCGGAACGAATAGCATCTTCATCATGTTCAACCACAATAACGGTGTTGCCGATATCACGCAGGCGATTTAAGGTTTCGATTAAACGATAGTTGTCGCGTTGGTGCAGACCGATTGAGGGTTCGTCCAAGACATACATAACTCCGGTCAAGCCGGTGCCGATTTGACTGGCTAAGCGAATACGTTGAGCTTCACCGCCGGAAAGCGAGCCGGATTGGCGCGAGAGAGTGAGATAATCCAGACCGACATTATTCAAAAATTGCAAACGTTCGCAAATTTCTTTGATGATTTTGGCTGAAATTTCTTGCTTTTGCGGAGAAAGTGTCGGTTTGATACCAGAAAACCAAATAAGTGCGTCCTTGATTGATTTTTCGCAGACATCCCAAATATCAAGCCCGCCGATTTTAACAGCTAAAGCCTCAGGTTTAAGACGCTTGCCGTGGCAAAATTCGCAAGGAGCGGCGGATTGATAATGAGATAATTCTTCTCTGGTGGCGGGAGAATCAGTTTCCAAAAAGCGGCGTTCCATGTTGGGAATAACACCTTCAAACGGCTTTTCGGTAACAAATTTCTTAAAGTATAACGGCACAATTTCATCACCTGAGCCGTAAAGAATAACATCTTTGGCATTTTGCGGCAGGTCTTTCCATGGGGTTTTGGTTGATATGCCAAGCCAATCAGCCAAAGAAACTAAAGCCATTTCATAAAAAGAGGAGTGAAAACCATGCCATGGAGCAACTGCGCCTTGTGAGATAGAAAGATTGGGGTTGGGAATAATCAATTCAGGGTCCATATAAAGTTTGGCACCGATGCCGTCGCAATGCGGACAAGCTCCGTAAGGATTATTAAACGAGAACATACGCGGTTCGATTTCTTCAATAGTAAAACCGGAAACCGGACAAGCAAATTTGGAAGAAAAAGTAATACGCTTGCCATCTTCGAGGTTTTCGATATAAGCTAAGCCGTCACTGAGTTTGAGTGCGGTTTCAAAAGACTGAGCCAAACGTTCGGCAAGGCCGTCTTTGACAATAATACGGTCAACCACAATTTCAATATCGTGTTTTTGATTTTTGTTAAGCGTGGGTGTTTCTTCTAAATCGTACATTTGTCCGTCGATTTTGATACGTTGAAATCCTTGAGCGCGATATTCTTCCAGTTCTTTTTTGTATTCGCCTTTACGTCCTCTGATAACCGGAGCTAACAGTAATAATTTACTTCCTTGCGGAAGTTCAAGTGTGCGGTCAACCATTTGAGAGATGGTTTGGCTTTCTATCGGTAATCCGGTTGCCGGAGAATAAGGTGTTCCGACACGAGCCCAAAGTAAACGCATATAGTCATAAATTTCGGTGATAGTGCCGACAATAGAGCGAGGATTATGGGAGGTGGATTTTTGTTCAATCGAGATAGCCGGAGACAGACCTTCAATAGAATCGACATCGGGTTTTTGCATTAAATCCAAGAATTGACGAGCATAAGCCGATAAGCTTTCGACATAGCGGCGTTGGCCTTCGGCATAGATAGTGTCAAAAGCCAAAGATGATTTGCCGGATCCTGACAAACCGGTGATAACTGTCAGTTTGTTTTTGGGAATTTGCAAACTGATGTTTTTCAGGTTGTGGGAACGTGCCCCCTTAATGTCGATAAAATCACTGCTCATATTATGCTCCTTAAATTTGAGGCATAATATATAACATTAAAGCTAAATAGCAATAAAAAACTACCTATAAAAAGAAAAAACCCCTTAGGTCGGACGATGACCTAAGAGGAAAGATTGCTCAAGCTTCCACTGAGCAATCTTATTTAGCCTGATTTTCAGGCCTTGCACTGTTTGCTTTATTTGCAATAAAACGACTGTAAAAAGCCACCAAATAAAGAAACTTTTATGGCAAAAAGCCAACGGATTGTTTAAACCGTTGGTGACTTTAGAAACGAGATCTGACTAAACAGATACGGGTTCCGTGAATACAGACGTAACAGTATTTATCTATAATATATCAATAATCCAATTATGTGTCGAAATATAGTGTAAAATTTCCTAATGTCAAGATGTTTATAAAAAAAATAATAATATATTGACAAAAAAATTTTTTATGGCATTATAGAATAAATTGATGAAAGGTTTTTAAGGTAATGAGTATTAAGAATCGCAGATTAGAAAATGTTCGTGCTCGCCGATTGAGGTCGCGACGATGGTGGTTTATTGATAGATAAACATGATCGTTGCGAGGTTTGAAGTTGAAAAATTTCAAATCTTTTTTTAACCTTAAAATAATTGATTAATGAAAGAAAAATAATGGCGAAGAAATTAGAAATTAAACAGTTGAATATTGAACATTTGTCTGCAGTAATGGAATTACAGAAAAAAGTTATTGATGGTTTGCAGAAAGATGAAAAACATTTTGTGTTAACCCGCAGTGCTCAAGATTTCATCAAAGCATTGGAGCATGAGAATACTTATATGCTGGGAGTTTTTGATGGAGATAAATTGATAGCACAAAGTATTTTTGCTTATCCGCAAAACGGACAAGAGCGTGATATACCTGAATTTGCCGAAGATGTGCCGAATGCGGAATTGGTTGTTTATAAGGCTGTATTGGTGGATAAAGATTATCGCGGATGCGGACTTATGAGGCATATGCTTGATTATATTGAGCAAGAATCTAAAAAGTTTGGCAAAAAGACTTCAATTATTCAAATAGCCATGGACAATCCGGCCAGCTGGATGAGTGCCATGAACAATGGCATGATAATTTGTAAGGTTGATCATGATCCTTATGATAATGCAAAGGTTTTATATCTAAAGAAAAATTTGCATAGTGGAGTTGTGCCAAGTGCAAAAACAGGATATAAGCAATTTACAATGTTTGTGGGCTCAAATATACATCAGTATATTCCCGCTTTGTTTAATAAAATGCAACATTATGTTGCTCAGGGGTATTATGGTGTAGGTGTTGATAAAAAAAGCCACAGCTTGGTTTGGGCTAAACCGGATGTTCAAAATAATTGTACACGTCCAGTTACAGCAAGTGTCCCAAGTAAAACCATTCACTATTGATTGAAGCTTCGGGATTAGGGAGCAGAATAAATCCGTTTTGCGGGCAAATAATTGTGTGGTTATTATCATAACAAGCCAGGATTTCACCTTTTTTTATCGTATCCAAGTGATGAAAATTGCGGGCAAGATGTCCGGATTGCTGTTTGATGAAATAGCTGTCCATCATGATTTGGGATTGGGAAATTTTAATTGAGGGACTGCCCGAGATAATATTCAAAGTCAAAAGTGTATTCATTATGACGTAATAAGCAGTTTGTTCGGCAAGCGGAGAATTGTGCCAACCGCATTCAACGGTCAAACAAGTTTTATTATAAGTGCGGGCACAATTTCCGGTTGAAAAATCTGTAATGGGAGAATTAGCGTAAATTTCCGGCCAGCCTTTGATTATATATTCTATATTTTGCACAGCAGCTAATTTGTCGGCAAGTTTATCATTATAATCATTGAAAATAAACGGTTTATCCTGCGGACAATGAGTAGAGTGCAAATCAATGATAATATCGCTTTCTTTAATATAGGAAGCTAATTCAGTGCCGATTTTTTGTTCATAGTTAACAGGATTGTCCCATATTTTTACAACACGATTCAAGTTTTCATCGATTTGGCGAACATTTTTTTCAAAAGCTTGAGGATTACATATCGGTATAAATTCGACCATTCCATGGAGGGGGAGTAATGCATGCGAGGCAAATTTTTCAATTATTTTGAATATAGCTTTAGTTCCGGCAGGTTCATTGCCGTGAACAGCACCTAAAAAAAGGATTTTGGGGCCGGAGATTTTAGAATCAAAAGTATATTTTTTTAACATCATCGTTTTTACTCCTAATATGTAGGATTATGACAATATTTTGCTTCAATGCAAGCAAAAAAATATTGCAAAAATTGCAAGCAAGTGTTAACTTGGCGAAAGTTTTGTAATGTTGTAAGAGATTTATTGATGAAACTTTTGCAGATATTGTTGTTTATGTTGCTGATAGCCTCTAAAGCAAATGCTGCCGGAGTGGCAGTGGTAGCACCGAAGGATGGTGATGAAGCTAAATTCGGAAATCAGTTGCGTGATGGGGTAAAAATTGCAGTAGATGTTATTAACGAATCCGGCGGGTTACTGGGCGAAAAAATTGAACTTATCAATATTGATGATGAATGTAGCGATTCTTCTTTATTCGGTGAGCGACAAAAGTTGCGTACCGGTGAGGGAAGCGGAGTTAATTTAGTGATAGGTCCTTATTGCACGGGTTCGACGGTTCAAGATATGATTAAAGATGAAAACACCGTAAGAATTATGCCGCAACCTTTAATCAACAGTTGGTATAATTATGACAGAGCCGGTTTGTTTAAGATTGGCGGAAGAATGGTTGAACAAGCCAAGACGTTTTTTGAAGTTTATAAAAATCAATGGATTGATAAAAATGTTGCAGTGATTTATGATATGAATGATGCAGCATCTTATGAAGTGGCTGCTGAAGTTCAAAGTATTTTTACGGCTAATGATTTGGCTAATCGTATTAATTTGTATGATTACAGTGCTTATGAGAATGAATATAAAAAGATGGCAAAGGAGATAGTTGCTAAAAATAAAATTGCTTACATTTTAGGAAATAAAAAGCAAATCACCTCATTAGCCGAGAAACTTCAGGAAGAAGATGAAAAATTTGTTTTGGTAATTGATGAATATATGGCAACAGGTTACTTTTTTAATGAGATGGGTAATTTTGCCGAAGGAGTGTATTTGTTAAAGGTAAATGATCAAAAATCCAATGCTCATTTTACCAAAGAATTGGTTGAACTAAGAATTAAAAATAAAGAACCGCAAGGTTTAGGGGTTATGGGATATGCTGCGGTTATGTTGTGGTCAGATTTGGTTAAAAAAGCAGATAGTTATGCGGCAAGTGCGATTGATAAAGTTGCAGATAGTCAGGAATGGAATTTGCCATGGGGTGGAGTGCGTTTTCAGCATGGCAGAACTTTGACTAACGGAGGTTGGAATATGTATATATTTGCCGATGGCGAATATGCACAGGTTAATTGAATTGTAATTGCAAATAGCGATTGGTAATTTATAATTCGATAAAATGAGTTAATTTTGTATGAAAAGGTAAAAAGAAATGGCAGGAAGTATCAATAAAGTTATTTTAGTCGGTAATTTGGGTGCAGATCCTAAGGTCAGCAATACGGCATCAGGGAGTAAGGTTGTTAATTTGAATGTAGCAACATCGGATTCGTGGAAAGATAAAGCTACAGGTGAACGCAGAGAAAAGACTGAGTGGCACAGAGTTGTGGTATTTAATCCCGGGTTGGCAGATGTTGCCGAAAAGTATTTGCATAAAGGTTCAAAAGTTTATTTGGAAGGTCAGTTGCAGACTCGTAGTTATACTGATAGTAACGGACAAGAACGTTATACAACCGAAGTTGTATTACAGAATTTTACTGGCAATTTAGTGATGTTGGATGGTAAAGGCGGAGAGAATGTTCCGGCCGGAGGAAATGATGTATTTGCAGCATCATCTTCGGGATGGGATTCGGCTCCTGCTGCAACGGCAGCTCCGATTGATGATGATATTCCGTTTTAGTATTGTTGATAAAATAAAAAACTCGAAAGATTTTACTTATACTGGTCTTTCGAGTTTTTTTGTGCGAAATATTTAATCATCGTTTTCTTCCTGATGTTCGGAGAAAAGCATATCCCACAGCGGTTCGCGATAAATCCACAGGTTGAGTAAACCTAAAGCGATTGATACCATACCGAAGAGGTAGACAAAGTAGTACCAATTGAATTGATTAGTTGTAAGCATAACATCTTGGCTATCGCCACGAATAAAAAATATGGCAATAGAAGTCAAGGTGAAAGCGGTAATAAAAGCCAAAGTCCAAATTTTGCGGCGGTGAAATTTTGATACACTTAAAACCGTGATGATATAAACAACTAATAATGCGGTGATTATATATAATTCCATTAATTTTCTCCTACGAGAATGAGATATAATCACAAGCGTTTAAAAAGCAATATTGAAATTATTCAAAAATGATTTGTTTGTATTGTTCTAAAACCGGCCATTTTTCAGAAGCAACTTGTTCCAAAGTGGGATTAGAATTGTTCAAACGTATGTTGTATATCCAATAATTGGCTAAAACACGTTCCAGATAAATACGAGTTTCGGCCGATGGGATAACTTCAATGTATAATAGAGGGTCATTTTGATAGCGGGAATTTTTTTGCCATTTTACCAAATTGCCGGGTCCGGCATTATAGGCAGTGAGCATGAAAAATAAATTGCCTTCGATAAATGGTTTGGTTAACAGGTAAGTGACATACTTTTGTCCCAGACGTAAATTGAAATCCGGGTTATATAATTTGTCTTTGTTACGTTTTAAAGTTTTATCGCCGCTGATATAGCTGGCAGTTGCAGGCATTAGTTGCATCAGTCCTTTGGCTCCGGTACGAGAGGAAGCATCATGCTTAAAAGCTGATTCCTGACGAATAAGAGCCAACAATAAAGCTTTATCAATTTGCCAATTATCTTGTTGTGACCATTCAGGTAAAGGATAAATTTCTTTTTCATAGCGATAAGATAAAATTTCATCAAAGTCAGGTTGGCGGCTTAAGGCAATAACCAAAGAATGCATACCTTTTTGATGAGCCATCAGGATAGCGGCTTCTTTTTGAACAGGCGTAAAATTGCTGTAAGCATAAATAATTTCTTGCGAGGCTAGGTCATTTTGTTTTAGTTCCATAAGAACCGCAGCACGACGCAGCGCCGGAGATTGGAGTATTTCATCAAGGTATGTCGGCGAGTTGAAGTCGGTTATATAAAGATTTTGATTGAAAGAAAAATCAAGTTTTTGACCGATTTGATAGGCAGCCAGAATGCCATAAAAAGTGTATTTGTGGCGGGCAGCCAGTTTGTACATTTCTTGGGCTTTAAGGGTGTTTCCGATTTTGAGATAAGCTCGAGCCGACCAATAAGCTCCGGCAGCAACCAACCATTTATCGGAATTTTGCGAGCTGCCTAATTTGGCAAAATAACTGGCAGCGATTTTAAACTTTTTGAGACGCCAAGAAGCAAGACCAGCAATCCAGGTTGCCATACCGGAATTGTGACGTTTAGAGGCTTTTTCTCCCCAATCAAGGGCTTGTTGATCATAATTATCAACAAAATATTTAAGTGCCAATGTAGCGGCTAAACCGTCCCAAAAAGTTTTAGGGGCTAATTTTTGAAATTTAGAATTTTCGAGGATTCTGCGAGCGGCAAGAGTTTTTCCTTCACGTATGAAATTGCGAAATTCTTTGGTGTTTTTAGTGAGAAAAATTTTATCTTTTTTATTTAATCTTTTAAGATATTTGGCGGATATTTTAGCAGAGGATAGCAGCCAAGTATCATCATTATCAATATTTTCGGCAGAATTTGTTTTAAGCTTATAAAGGCGTTGAATTCTGTTAAAAAAAGGATGGTCGGGATTTTGAGAAAGCCATGATTGCAGTTCTGCAGGTTGAGAGGAATATTTTTTATCGAGATATTTGGCCGCTTTCACAGTTCCAAGTAAAAGAGGATTTTCGATTTTAGCTGATAATTCATCGATTTTGGTAAAATTTTGTTTTTTTAATTGGGAAAATATTTTTTTATAATTTTTGATGTCGCTACGGTCAAGCGATAATTTGCGCAACACATGTTGATGGATGTTATAGTCAAAAATGTTTTCAGCTTTACAATCAGATGATGCTGTTATCAAAAAAAATGTGCAAGCCGTTATGATTATTTGAAAAAACTTTATCATATCGGTTATTTGCTTATCCATTTAATTTTGTGAGCACATTCAGATGAAGTAAGCCCTTTAGCGCGGCAGCGATTTACTACTATATTAGGAGCTTTGTCCATTGAATAACAACCTTTTCCCAAAAGAGTATAATTGTAGTAAGTTTGGGTATAAGGTGGAATATCGGAAAAAGATAACGTTGTTGTCATATCTGGCCAAACCAACTTTACATCAAATTGGGAAAGTTGACGATCTAAATTAGATATAATGTTAAAACGAACATCACAGGTAGTGTAGTCAGCAAAAGAATGATTTATTTTGAAATTATCGTAAAAAAGGAAAATATTGGTTACTTTTTTCATGTTGCCATTTTTATCAACAGCAACTATAGCTTGACCACCGCGAATAGAACCATCAATGGTCGGAGTATTCAAGTGCTGCCCTATTTCATTTTCAGGTACAAAAAAATCATCATCTTTCTCTTTATAATCTTTTAAGTTATCTTCTGATAAAATTGCTGATTTTTCTTGAAAATGAACGGATTTATCAGAAGTGTCGGATTTCATTGTATCAGTAGTGGTGTTGCTATCTGATTTTGAAGAAAACGATTTTTGGGGTGCAGCTGATTCGGATGGAGCAAAATTTTGTGCAAAAATCGGAGTGACATTAACTAATAAAGCTATGAAAAAAATATAATATAAATTTCTCATTTGCAAATTTTCACCTCTGAAAGAATGTTAATGTTTATTTGCCGATTTTTCGCATATTTGTTATTATTTCATCGTATAGAGAGTTGGTTTCATCAAGTTCTTTGCTTATTTCATTTTCTTTGGTGGTAAGTTCTTCTTCATAACTTATTTCTTTGAATTCGCTGAAATATTGCGGATCTTGCGGTGAAATATAAACAAATGATGCTTTGCAGCCTCGATCAGAAGCAGCCTCTCCTGCAAAGGTGCAAGAATTAATTTTTATTTCCATATCATTCATTAAAATAAAACAACGATCAGTACTTACTTTATTTTTTAATGAAATTTGTTGATGTGCATTTATAAGAGGTATTTTTATATTTGCAGAAATATTGGGAGTGGTAGTTTTTGAGGTAGGGTAGCGCGAGCGACTTGCCTCGGGATTACGATGAAGAGTTTCTTTCAGTTCGTATTCTTCCTGATTGATAATTTCATCAATGGTTTCATCATTCCATGTTAAGATAACTTGAGTATTAGATAAAGCCTTGTCATAATTATTGAAGAAAGTAGCCGATATGTTACAACCGGTAACATTACCATTCACATCTTTTTCAGGCGATATATCGTGAATTTTAAACAAAATGCGAGCATTGTTTTGATCTGAATTGTTGTCGGCAGAGTAGGCTTGGGGGACGGTCATAAAAGCAATTAATCCTAAATACCCCAACAAAATATTTGTTTTTTTCATATCGGTTTCCTTTATTTTATAAGCGGACACATTTTTAAGATAGTATTATTTTACTAAAATAACATTAAATAGCAAAATAATTATGAGGGCTGTTGATTATTTTTTGATATTTCTTTTTTGAAACGTAAAAAATCTGACCATACTTTGTTTTTTTGAGCAGGAGTACGCAAAAGATAAGCCGGATGGTAGGTTGCCAATGTTTTGATGGTTTTGCCGCCGGAAGTTTGATATTCTAACCAATGTCCTCGTAATTGGGACATGGTTTCTCCCGTTCCTAAAAGCGAATTGGTGGCAATTGCTCCCAAAGTCAATAAGTAGTCGGGATTTATTATTTCAATTTGTTTTTTTACAAAAGGAAGACACACGGCAATTTCCGCATCAGAGGGGGAGCGATTTCCGGGAGGACGCCAAGGAAGAATATTGCAAATATAAACAGTGGAACGCGAAAGACCAACAGCAGCCATTATTTTATCTAAAAGTTGACCGCTGCGTCCGACAAATGCTTTGCCGATTAAATCTTCTTCAGCACCGGGGGCTTCACCGACAAATACAATTTTTGCGGCAGGATTACCATCACCGATAACGGTGTTAGCAGCAGTATTTTTAAGGCTGCAACCTTCAAAATTTTCAATTATTTTTTTCAAATCATCAATAGAATTAGCCTGAGCACATATATCGTCAGCAGTTTGAATAGCAGCATTTGATGACATGGACAGGCTTGAGGAGGCGGGGCGTTGCGGTGAAACGACGGTGGGCGTCTGAATGGTTGTCGATATGCCGAAAGGAACATCGCCGCAAGTTGCATCAACTCCGGCCAAACTATAAAATTCAAGCAGTTCTCTTGTATTATCAATTTGTTCATTCATAATGATCGTGATTTTACAGCAAATATAAATTTTAGCAATAATAATCATTTCTGTGCACAAATTTAATATTATATTTATAAATGCCGTGTTATGTTAAAATATAGAGAAGCAATAAAAAGTGGAAGACTATATAATGGCTAAGAAAAAAAGAAAAAAAGATAAGGTAATATGGATGGCAGCTCTAGGAGTTGCTGCGGCAGTGTTTGTGTCGTGTTCGCCGATTACAGGAAGAAATTTTATTGTCGGTGAGATATCGGAAAATAGTACTAAAGTGCAAAATAATGTTTTAGGGGCTTATTTGGCCGGTCGAGTAGCGCATATTCGTAGGGATTTTGATAATGCGGCTGATTATTATAAAACGGCTAAAGACGAAGGTGCCGATAATAGTGTAATGCTAAATCAGTTGTATTTGTTGTTGGCTTCACAAGGAAGAATAGATGAGGCTGCTGAATATGCTCAAGAGGCCATTAATAAAGGTACACATAATACTTTTGCTTATATGGTGATTGCTACACAAAAGATGTATCAGGGAGAATATGCTCAAGCAATCAGAACCATGAATTTAATTAAAGATCCTTTTTATAAAGCATTTATTACACCGATGTTTAATGCTTGGAGCTATGTCGGATTGGGAAACAAGGCAAAAGCTTTGCAAGAGTTGGAAGTATTGAATAAGGAAGATAGTTTTAGATCAGTTTATGCCATGCAAAGAGCGATGTTGCTTGATTATTCGGGAGATAATAAAAAAGCTCAATCGGCTTATGAAGCAATATTAAGCAATAGCAACTCGGAAGTATCGCTGCGAATGTTGGATATTATTACCAATTTTTATATTCGTAACGGTAATAAAGACTTGGCTTTGGCAATGATGGGGGTTACGGTAAACAGTCAGGCATTGGATTCATTATTGGCTGCATTAAAGGATAAAATTGCTAAGGCTGATGAAAAAAATACTGCTCCGATATTATCGTCACCGCGAATCGGTGCTGCCGAGTCGTTATTTGCGGTTGTTTCGACATTTCGTTATGCCGAGGCAATAGATGTGGCACATATGTATGCGGCATTAACCATTTATCTTAATCCCGAATACAGTACGGCTAAAATTATGATGGCGGACATATTTGAGACTCGGGATATGTATGAAAATGCCAATAAAATTTATGACAGTATAGATAAAAAAGATGTCGGTTATTATCCGGCACAGATTAAAAAAGCTCGAAATTTAGTAAAAATGGGCAATCTTAAAGCTGCAGAAATTTTACTTAAATCTTTAAGCGAGGATTATAATGATGTTCAGATAAATATGGAATTGGGCGATTTATTACGGATTAATAATCGATATAAAGAGGCGATTGAATATTATGATAAAGCAATTGCCAAGACATCAAATAACGGAAATTTGTGGGTGTTGTATTATGCTAAAGGTGTGGCTCTGGAGCGATCGGGAAAATGGAAGCAAGCAGAGGAAGTGTTGCTCAAAGCCTATAATATCAAAAAACATTATATGGTATTAAATTATTTGGGATATTCATGGTTATTGCAAAAACAACATATTGAAAAAGCATTTGAGTTTATTGTTGATGCTTATAATCAAGTTCCTAATGATCCGAGTATCAATGACAGTTTAGGTTACGCTTTGTATAATTTGGGGTATTATGATAAGGCTTTACCTTATTTGGAAAAAGCTGCGGAAATGTATCCTTCGTCGGCAGTTGTTACAGCGCATTTGGGTGATGCTTATTGGTTTGCCGGTCGTAAAAATGAGGCGCGTTTTCAATGGCAACATGCATTAGGTCTGAAAGATGACAGCGGTGAGATTGATATTAAACAAATCAAGAATAAAATTAAAGAAGGTATAACCGAAGAGCCGAAAATGACCTATGACAAAAATAAGGTTGAGGCGATTGTCGGCAAAATCAAGAAAAAATAATAAAATTCGCGTAAAATTGACAAGAATATCTTGCTATTAGAGGTTTTTTGTGAGCAAATTGGTGGTTGCGTGATTTAGCGACGAAGTTGTCTTTTACGGGTAAATATTTTGCGCATATCTTGAGGTTGGAGATGGGTAATAATCCACCAATAACCGATGGCGGTAACAGATGCTCCGCCTACCCACGCAATCGGTCCGGCCCAAAAGATACCGGTATATCCGATGGCACCGGCCAAAAATATGGCGGCAAAAGCACGAATTACCAATTCAAAGACACCGGAAGCAAGCGGTATTAAAGCTCGCCCCATACCTTGTAAGGCATTGCGGGTGATAAATATACAGGCAAGGAAAAAGTAGAAATAAGAGCTTATCAGCAGATATTGCTGGCCGATTGACACAATCTGTTCCTTATTGTCATTATTTTCAATAAATGCTCCAACCATTTGCGAGCCGTAAAAACGCACACTTAAGGTGATTATCAGGCTCAATATAAAGCAGGCAATCAAACTTTGGGCTACGCCTTGACGAATGCGTTTAACCAAGGCGGCGCCGTAGTTTTGGGCGGCATAAGTGGCAAAAGCAACACCGATGGCCAACAAGGGTTGCGCTGAAATTTGTTCAATGCGTAAAGCAGCGGTAAATCCGGCAATAACTTCGGTACCGAAGGAGTTGCAAACGCTTTGAACAATCATCATACTGAAAGCCAGAATAGAAAATTGAACAGCCATGGGAACAGCCACACGCAAATGTTCAATCATAAATTGATGATTATAACGGCAGTCAGCCCAAGTAATTTTGAGTAAAGGGAAACGTTTAACGATTATCCAGATGCAAGCGGCTACCGTTAAAAAAAACGAACAACACGAGCCTAAAGCCGAGCCGGCAACTCCGAGTTTGCAATAATAGATAAAAATAAAGTTCAGCAAAATGTTAATCAGAGAACAAAAAATCAAAAAATATAGCGGGGTTTTGGAATCTCCCAAAGCGCGGATAAATCCGGACAGCAAATTGTATAATACGGCCAGAATCATTGAAGCTCCCAGAATAAAAGCAAAAATATAGGCTTGTTCCATAATTTCATCCGGAACATTCATTAACTTCAACAGCGGACGTAAATATATTATCAAAACCAAACTGATTAAAGCACTTAACAGTAAAGCGGCAACAGAAGAGTGAAAAACCGAAGATTTTATTCCTTGTTTATCTTGGGCTCCGAAACGTTGGGCGGTTATGATGGTTAATCCGGAAGTGAAGCCCAATGATATTACCAAAAAGGCAAAAGTCAGCGGAGCAGATGCGCCGACTGCGGCCAAAGCTTCCACTCCCAAAAGTCGCCCGACAATCAAGATATCCGAGATATGAAACAGCTGTTGAAACAAGTTGCCTATCAATATGGGGATGGCAAACAGCGTTATCAGTTTCAGGGGTTGACCTTTGGTTAAATCTTTTATCATTTATATTCTCGTTAATTTCATTTTTCACTTGTTTTTATCCGGCAAATTGATAAAAGTAAAGGTAAATGTTTTGATTTTAACAGCGAGGATTTTATTATGACGGAGTTAGAAGAAGTTTTAAGTCATTACGGGATTGCCGGTCAAGAAAAAGAGACCAATAAAGGTCCGTTGATTACGCAAATTGTTTTTACTCCCGAAGCCGGAACCAAAATTAAAAATATTACGGCGCATATTGATGATATTGCGCGAGAGATGAAGTTGAAATCCTTAAGAGTTGAGGCAATAGAAGACAGCGCCGATTTGGGGTTTGAAATACCTAATGAGACATTTGAAACAGTGGATTTTAAGAAGATTTTGGAATCGGAAGATTTTCAAAATGCCAAAGGGGCTTTGCCGATTTGTTTAGGGGCGGATATTACCGGTAAACCGTTGTTTGCCGATTTGGCTAAGATGCCGCATTTGTTGGTGGCGGGAACAACCGGTTCGGGTAAATCAGTGGGGTTGAATACTTTTGTATTGTCGTTGATTGCACGCAAAAAGCCTACGGAATTAAAATTAGTGATGATTGATCCCAAGCGAATTGAATTTTCGGTTTACAATAATCAGAAATATATGCTTTATCCGGTGATTACCGAGAATAATTCAGCGATTGCCGCATTGAAAAATTTGGTCGCGGAAATGGAAAAACGTTATGAATTATTGCAGGATAATTTGGTGAAAAATATCGGTGAATATAATCAAAAAGCCGATGAGATTATGCCTTATATAGTTTGTGTGATTGATGAATTTGCCGATTTGATGAGTTCGGATAAAGAAGTGGGCGGATATGTGCAAAGATTGGCGCAAAAGGCGAGGGCGGCCGGAATCCATTTGATTATGGCTACGCAAAGACCTTCGGTTGATGTGGTAACCGGTGTGTTGAAAGCTAATTTTCCGTCACGTATGGCATATAAAACAGCTTCGGGAACTGATTCGCGTACGATTTTGGATACGGTAGGAGCCGAGAATTTAATCGGACGCGGTGATGCCTTGTTCTTAGCAGGTGACGGAGCTTTGAAACGGGTGCACGGAGCTTATATCCCCGATGAGGGTATTGATGAGATGTTGAAACCGTATCGTTGCAAAGTTCCGGAATTGAAAGTTGAAGAGACGCCAGTAGTGCTTGATGCCAAGGGACATCCGGTAAAACAGGAAGAAAAGCGTAATTGCGTGATTGAATTTTGGTGCTCGCTGACCAAAACCGAGAAAAGAAGATTTATTAATTGGATTGTTCAAGTCAGCAAGACGATGATTAAATACTTTTTCGGCTCACGTCGACGCTAAGTCGGTTAAAAAAAGAGGATATATAGTGCATATATATCCTCACTTTTTTATGGAATTAGAACTATTGCAGGTAAATTAGAAATTGTATCTCATACCAAGATAAATTTCATTAGCCGATTTTATATCCAGTTTTTCTGTTTCGAATTCATCTCCACCCAAATCCACTGTTTCGGAAGCAGCTGCATTACCATAGTCAATGTATCTGTAACCTGCATCAACGGAAAGATGATTATTTATATTATAGGAGGCTCCCGCACCAATCTGCCATGCAAATTTGGTTTTATTTAATAAAGATTTTCCATATTCTTCACTCCAATATTGGTCTTTTGCCTTTAATTTAGCATAACCGATACCTCCCATAACATAAGGAGTAATTTTGGTTCCAGTATCAAAGTCATAATAAGCGTTAATCATATAAGTTTGCGTTTCAATTTTGGTGCTATATTTATCGCCATAAAATTCTGTATATGATTTTTTAGAATCAGCTTTTTTACTATATTCTAATTCTGCCCTGATTGATCCATAAGGTAAATCTGCTTTGGCACCGATAGCTAAAGCTCCGCCCAATCCTTTATCACCAATATTATATTTTTCAGATACCCCTTCATCAGAATAAGCTAAATTAGCATCAACATCTGTATAAACAGCCTTAATCCCGACATAAGGGCTCAGTCCTGCCGCATTAGCATTGAGAGCGAACAAAGTACCGGCAACACCGGCGAGCAATAAAGTTTTTTTCATAATTTTAACTTCCTTTCTTTATAAATAAAAAAATAAATCGCCTTGATGAGAGGCGACTGGAAGTTAGAACCTATTACGCAAATAGTGCGGTATATTCGACCGCAAGGCTTATTTTACCGCCTTCCAGTCATCTATATAAATAACCGTTAGGCATGTAAAATTTAACGTCTGTAACATAAAGACGCGCGTATAGAGGGTTCTAAACCTCACATCGGTAATCAACCGATGCAAAGTTAGGCTATTATAAAACAATCAAATTGTCAAACTAATTTTGTTATTATAATTATATTTCAACTTCAGCTTATGAATATTTTTTTTTAATTTCCGCTTGCATATTGTTATGATTGGTAATAAAAAGGAATGAATTGGGCAATTTTTAAAAAGGTTAAAGATTATGAACGAATATCGCACTCACACCTGCGGGGAATTAAGAAAGCAGGATATCGGCAAGCAGGTTAAGCTGGCCGGTTGGATTCAACGTAAACGCAATTTGGGTAATTTGTGTTTTGTTGATTTGCGAGATCATTACGGAATTACGCAATGCGTGTTTGATAAAAGCTCACCGTTGTTTGAAACAGTAGAAAATACTCGTGTCGAATCGGTTATCGGAATTGAAGGCGAGGTGGTTTTGCGTGAGAGTATCAATCCCAATATGCCGACCGGCGATATTGAGATAAAAGTAGCTAAAATGGAAATTTATTCCACTGCTGAAGTATTGCCTTTTCAGATTGCAGTAGAAGACGATGCTCCGGAAGATATTCGTCTTAAATATCGTTTTTTGGATTTACGTAAGGAGCGGATTCATCACAATATGATGATACGTTCCCAAGTTATCAAGCGTATGCGTGAGTTGATGTGTGAACAAGGTTTTACCGAATATCAAACTCCGATTTTAACCGCATCATCGCCGGAAGGGGCACGCGACTTTTTGGTGCCGTCACGTTTGAATCCGGGCAAATTTTATGCCCTGCCGCAAGCTCCGCAACAATTTAAACAGCTGTTGATGGTGTCGGGTTTTGATAAATATTTTCAGATTGCACCGTGTTTCAGAGATGAGGATCCGCGCGCTGACCGCAGTCCCGGTGAGTTTTATCAACTTGATATGGAAATGTCTTTTGCCACGCAAGAAGATGTGTTTAAGGTTATTGAGCATACCATGGGCAGTATTTTTAATGAATTTGCAAATGGTAAAACAGTTGATCAGGCCCCGTTTATACATATTCCGTTTCGCGAGGCAATGGCGCGGTACGGTTCGGATAAACCGGACTTGCGCAATCCTCTTGTTTTGGAATTGGCAAGTGATTTCTTCGGGGACAGCGGTTTCGGGGTTTATGACGGATTGGTCAAAGAAGGTAAGACAGTTAAGGCTTTGCTATTGAAAAACTGTGGCGAAAAACCGCGCTCGTTCTTTGATAAGTTGGATGCTTATGCCAAAGAGGAAGGTATGGGCGGTATTGCTTATGTGGCATTGTCGTCATCAGGCGCCAAAGGTATTGCCAAATTGTTAAGCGAAGCCAAGATGAACGAACTGCAGAGCAAGTTCGGGTTATCACAAGGCGATGCAGTCGTCTTTATGGTTGGTTCGGGTATGAAGTTTGACAAGTTCAGCGGTCGTTTGCGTAACAAAATCGGCGAGGAATTGGATTTGATTGATAAAAATTCGTTCAAATTATGCTGGATTGTTGATTTTCCGTTTTTTGAAGAGAATGATGAGACAGGTAAAATAGAATTTTCACACAATCCTTTCTCGATGCCGCAAGGCGGAATGGATGCTCTGCTTAATAAAAATCCGTTGGATATTTTGGCTTATCAATATGACTTGGTTTGCAACGGAGCAGAATTGGCTTCGGGTGCGGTGCGTAATCATCAGCCTGATATTATGTATAAGGTTTTTGAGATGGCGGGATATGATCATTCGGTGGTTGATAATAAATTCGGCGGAATGATTAATGCTTTCAAATACGGCGCTCCGCCGCATGCTGGATGTGCTCCCGGTGTTGATCGTACGGTTATGTTGATTTTGGATGAGCCGATTATTCGTGATGTGATTGTCTTTCCTTTGAACGGCAAGGCACAAGATTTGATGATGCAAGCTCCGAATTATCCGTTTGACGAACAGCTCAAAGAGTTACACATAAAAGTTGATCTAAAAGATTAATAAAATGAAGCAGTTCAGGCGACATAAAGAAGACTTCGTTTGTGAACATTGCGGGGCAAAAGTTAAGGGTAACGGTTATACAAATCATTGTCCGGATTGCTTGTGGTCAAAACATGTTGATGTTATGCCGGGTGACAGAGCCGAAGATTGTAAGGGTTTGATGAAACCGATTGAAGTAAAATCAACTCGTGACGGATATGTTATTACACATCAATGCGAAAAATGCGGAGCGATAAAAAGAAATAAAGCCGCGGAAAATGACAATTTTGAAGTAATATTAGCTTTAGCTAAAAATCAGGTTGATAAACTGAAACATTAATATATTACCAAAGCTCTACAAAATCGATGATTTGCGATTAGATTTTGTGGTTGTGAGGTGAAAATGCTTTGGATTATTAACGGACTGATTTATGGTTTTTTTACGGCATTATATACGTTAGTCAATCAGAAGAAGCAATTTAACGGTTATGTGTTGGGGATATGGCGAGGTTTCGGAATTGCTTTGTTGTTTGCGCCATGGTTGATGACAATACCTTTGCTTAAGGATTGGCGGAGTTGGTCTTTGTTGATTGCTCAGGGAATTTTTATCGGGATTTATGATTCTCATATTTTTTTTGCTTCGGCACGTTTCGGAGCAAACAATACATCGCGCTTGTTAGTGTTAAGCGTATTATTGACGACAATTTTGTGGTGGGGAATAACACCGCAAAAGTTTTGGCGATTGTTTGAAGATGCCAATGTTTTTATAACTCTGAGTTTATGCATAATCGGTTTTTGTATTTGTTATTGGTATATGTTGCAAAGCAAGGTAAGCAGGCAGGCTCTTGTTTATATGTTTCCGGCGATTGCAGCTTTGGCATTTATGAGTGTGGCAACAAAAGAAATTGCCGTGATAAGTGATAATGTATGGCATGGAATTATATATTATCTTACGGTAGCAACATCGATTTCGGGATGTTATAACCTGTTGTTGCTGATAAGCAGTAAAACGCGCCGAGAAGAATGGTTAAAAATGATTTTTGCTCCGTCAGTAATACGAACCGGATTGTATATTGTGGGGTTTTCAGCAGCATTGATTATTGCTAAGACGTTGGCTTTGCGCATCAGTCCAAATCCCGGATATGTGGTTGCATTGCTGTTGACAGCTCCGCTGTTTGTTTATGTTTTGTCACCGCAATATAAAAAAGAAAATAAATTGTCAGAAAAGGCCGGTTGGGCAATGTTGTTTTTTTTATCATTAATTATGTTGTTGGTAAATGCCGGAGTTAATGATTAGGTGCATAGACCTTCAATTAACTTATCAAGAACAAGAAAACCTTGACGGGTGGCATATATATGATTGGCGGTGTTATGCAGTAAATTTCGGCTAACAGCCTGTTGTAAAAAAGATTGATTGATAAAATTATCAAAATTCAGTCCGCATAAGGCTTTAAATTTTGTTTTATTGATACCGGAGGTCAGTCGTAAGCCCATAATAATAAGTTCTTCGGCACGTTCTTGAGCGGTGAGTTGTTCTAATTGAAGCGGATCGGTTTGGGCAAACCATTGATTATGGGTATTGATACGTCCGTGAGCTGAAGGGCCGATGCCGATATATTCTCCGCCTTGCCAATAAATCAGATTATGGCGGGAAGCACGATCAGGGGCGGCATAGTTTGATACCTCGTATTTAGTGAGGTTATAATCAGATAAAAAATCTTCAGTTAAAAGATAAAGTTTGGAGGCTTCGTCCTCATCTAAAGGAGAAATTTTTTTGCGTGCGAAAACAGTTCCTGTTTCGATGGTCAGTTGATAAAGCGAAAGATGCTTAAGTCCGAGTTTGCAAACGGTTTGCAATTGTTTAGTCCATTCTAAAGCAGTTTGATCGGGCAAGGCATACATCAAATCAATCGAACAATTAGAAAAATGTTTTTGCATATTTTCAATTGATTGTAAGGCTTGAGCCGAATTGTGAGTGCGTCCCAAAAATTTAAGGCGGTTATCATCAAAAGATTGCACTCCGAGTGAAAGACGATTGATGCCGGCTTGGTGTAAATCGGCAAACAGATTAGGACTATCGGTGTTGGGGTTGGCTTCAAGAGATATTTCCACGGCAGAATCGATTTTCCATAAGCTATCAATTTTTTTTAAGATAAGTTCAATATTTTGCGGAGCAATCAATGATGGAGTTCCGCCACCGAAAAATACCGATATAATATGACGGTTGCCGATTAATTGGCGATATTGCTCAAGCTGTGCCAAGTAACCGGTGATAATTTCATCTTGATTAACATGGCGTTTGACGGCGGAAAAAAAATCGCAATAAGGGCATTTACTTTTGCAAAAAGGCCAATGCAAATAAATACCCAAATCTTTCATTTATCACTCATTAAAGAATAAATTTTGACAGGTCGGAAGCTTGAGTATATTTGCTCAATTTTTCTTCAACCATATCAGCAGTTATGGTCAGGCTTTCGCCGTCTTTGTCTGCGGCAGTGAAACTGACATCTTCAAGCAGAATTTCCAGTACGGTATGTAAGCGACGAGCACCGATGTTTTCGACATTTTCGTTGATAGCTACGGCAATATCGGCGATTTTTTCGATAGCTTCGGGGGAAAATTCAAGATGAAAATTTTCGGTGCCGAGCAAAGCGACATATTGTTCAATCAGGTTAGCTTCCGGTTCGGTTAAAATGCGGACAAAATCGTTGTGGGTGAGGGCATTGAGCTCGACACGAATAGGCAGACGACCTTGCAGTTCCGGCAACATATCCGATGGTTTGGCCAGATGAAAGGCACCTGAACAGATAAATAAAATGTGATCGGTTTTGACCGAGCCGTATTTGGTGGTAACGGTGGTACCTTCAATCAGAGGCAAAAGGTCACGTTGGACGCCTTCGCGGGAAACATCGCCGCGAGTTCCTTCGGCTTTGCCGGTGATTTTATCAATTTCATCAATAAAAACAATTCCGTCATTTTCAACTGCTTTGATAGCAGCTTCGGTGATGGCATCATTATCAAGTAATTTATCGCATTCTTCATCAATCAGAATTTTTTGAGCTTCACTGACTTTAAGTTTGCGTATTTTATATTTTTGGGCGCTTCCGCCAAGCAGATCGCCTAAGCTGATCATGCCCATTGAGGCACCGGGCATTCCGGGAATATCGATGGAAGACATTTGATTGGGGGAATTGTCGAGTAAGGATATTTCGATTTCGCGGTCATCAAGTTGATGATTGCGTAACATATCTAAAAATTTGTTGCGGGTTTCTTCACCGGAAGATTCGCCGACCAAAGCGTCAATAATGCGTTTTTCGGCAGAGCTTTCGGCTTTGGCACAGACGCTTTTACGCATTGATTTGCGGGTTTGGTGAACGGCAATTTCGGTTAAGTCACGGATAATGCTTTCAACATCGCGCCCGACATAGCCGATTTCGGTGAATTTAGTGGCTTCAACTTTGATAAAGGGAGCTTTTGCTAATTTAGCCAAGCGGCGTGAAATTTCGGTTTTGCCGACACCGGTGGGACCAACCATCAAGATATTCTTAGGTACAATTTCGTCTTTGAGACGGTCGGGGAGCTGCATACGACGCCAACGATTACGCAAGGCAATAGCTACGGCTTTTTTGGCATTATCCTGACCGATGATATATTTATCGAGTTCGGATACGATTTCACGCGGGCTGAAATTAGTCATTTTTAATACTTTCGATTATAACATTGTGATTAGTGTAAATATCAATATCGCCGGCAATTTTCATAGCTTTTTGCACGATATCGGTTAGAGAGAGATTATCTATGTCGTATAGAGCTTTGGCAGCGGCCATGGCATAATTTCCGCCGGAGCCGATACCGATAATCCCGTCGTCAGGTTCCATAACTTCGCCGGTGCCGGAGATAACCAGAGAAGTGTCTTTGTCAGCAACAATCATAAAAGCCTGCAGTTGGCGTAAATATTTATCCATACGCCAGTCTTTAGCTAATTCAACCGCGGCACGCTTGAGCTGATTGGCATGTTTTTCCAATTTGGCTTCTAAACGCTCAATTAAAGTGATGCCGTCAGCGGCAGCACCGGCAAAACCGGCAATAATATTGCCATTGCCGATACGGCGAACTTTGACAGAATGAGATTTAAAAACGATTGCTTCGCCGAGGGTGGCTTGTCCGTCACCGGCCATAACCACTTCGCCGCCTTTGCGGGCACAAAGAATTGTCGTCATATTTTTAACCTTATCAAAATTAAACTTAATACATATTTAGGTAAAAATATGCAACAATGCAAGCCTTTTACATCAGAAATTAAAAAATAAATCAGCGTGATTGATTGCGAGTATTTTGGATTTGTTTGTAGAAATTCATCTTTTTTCCGGAAGCATCACGTGCATTGTGGTCATAGTCGCCCTGATTATTAGAAATATGCTTTATATAAGCTTTGCGGCGTTCGATAACATATCGTTTTTGTGCTTCTGCATCGCCCATCATCTTGATATTGGTAATGTTTTCACCTTTATCATTTATGGTAGTGCTTTTGGCTACAATCAGGTTATGTTCTTTAGCGTAATTTTCTAAATTAGCTTTATCGTAATCTTGGCAGAATTCATAGTAGGCAGGATTTTCTTTCGAAATATCATTATCATCTTTCTTTTGTTCCTCTAATTTATTTTTAATTCTCTCATAATGTTGCTTTATTTCTTCCTTTTTCGGGGGATCTTGGACGGCATTTATCATCTCAAGAGTGCGTGGAGAAATATCATTTTTAATTTGTTCAATATCAGGAGCACCATTCATTTGAATAGGCGGATTATGACTGATGCAGGCTAAATACAAGCGTGCAGCATATTCAGGAGTAGTGATGTTACCGAAGTTTATCGGTTGATGTTGTTGAGATGCAAGTTTTGCCAAATCGTTAAAACGCTGTTGATCAGGAACAGTCGGGCTACCGTCGGCTTTGGTGGCGGTCATAACTACGCTGTTATCACGATTGATACTGATGTGAGTGGTGTTAGCAACTTTTTTCTCTTCGTCATTATCACTATACGGATTGGTATATCTGATCAAATCAACGGTGTAATTCGAAGCTTCTTCATCTTCTTGATATTTAAGTTTATCCCTTTCAGAAATAGTTTTGAAGAATTGACGATAAAATTTGCGTTGTTCATCGTCAATATTTGCTTCGTTTTGAGGAATAGGTGAATAATCAAAAGGAGTAGTTTCATATTCCTCATCAGGATTTTCGAGATATTTTCTTTCAAATTCTTCATCAAAACCATATTTAGCTCGTTTAGCACGTGCTTCATCAGCTTGTTTTTCAAATTCCTCAAGCTGATTTGTTTGTTCATTGATTATAAAGTCTTTATGAGCTTTAACCGGATCGGGAAATGTATGGTTATTGATTAGTTCAAATAGAACATTGCTAAAATCGTTATTCGGATCACCAATGCCATTAAATAAAAGTTGTAAAGAGGTTTTATAATCTTCGGAGTTATCTTGAGCATAAGATCCCCAAGGATGAGTTTCGACATAATTTTTTACGTCGGGAATAAATTGCTTATTAACGTAGAAATCTGCGTTATTCTCATTCCAGTGGTCAATTACAGCAAGAAGAATCGCTTTTTTGCCGTCATCAGTTTTTATATCGGGTATATTATCTTGAAACTTATTATAAAACCAATCATGACGGGGAGCGTGTTTGTTCGTATCGCCACCAGAGTTTAATTCTTTAACAAGCGGAGCAAGGGTTGCACTGATCTCATCATAATAACATAAGCGATAATAGTCTTTAACATTTACGTGAGGATGACTATCAAGATTTATCATTTGTTTGAGTATTTTGCCGTTATGGATATGTTGTATTTCATGCAGGATTGTGCTATTTTTATTTTCAGGGCTGGTCAAATTTTTAACTTTATCATCATTTTGGATTTCAGCTAAGACCTCCTGATTGCCGATGAAGATAAAATCATTGATAAGTATTTCACTTTTATCAAGATTCGCTTGACCGTAAGATGTTTCTTGATCAAGTGACCAATCGTCGTTAGTATCATTAACAAAATTTCCGTAAGAATCTTTAATGTATTTGGTGTATTTTACTTTGTCATTGTTGTCTTTTTCAGCTGATATCAAAATAGGATTGCGTCTGATAATGATTTTATCAGTTTCTTCAGTATTATCCCCTACAGTCCTATTGGGTGGCGGCATTAAATCATCAGGAAAAACGTAGGGTGGAGTTATGTTTTGGGGTAGATGATTATCTTTGGTAAATTGATTAATACTATTTTCTAAGATTTCTTTATTCTCTTCAGTTAACTCATTGGTATAATCAACATCAAAGGAAATATCAGGTTCAAGAAAGCTGTTGTGTTTTTTAATTGAGTTTAAAACAGCTGTTGCTTCCGCGTCTTCAGTTGTGTGTTTAGCGTCTGAATAAACTTTACCATCTTTGATGTAATATTTGTTTGCCATTGATGTTCTCCGTGTAAAATACTTATCTTATTGTGATAATATCATTTTTTAGAAATTTTGTCAACAAAAAGTCTAACAAAAAATGTTTTAAATTTGCTTAAAAAAGATTGAGTTGAGAAGAATTTGATGATAAGGGGAAAGTAAGTTTGATTTTTTTAAGGAAAATATGATGAAAATAGTTTTTTTAGGTACTCCGGAATTTGCCGTGCCGACTTTGGAAGCTTTAAGCAAAAAGCATGAAATTGTCGGGGTATATACTCGTGCACCGAAAGAGGCTGGCAGAGGTAAAGAATTGCAGAAATCACCGATACATTTGTGGGCAGAAAAGCATGGAATCGAAGTACGTACACCGAAAACTTTGCGCAATGTCGAAGAACAGCAAAAATTTGCCGAATTAAAAGCCGATATTGCGATTGTGGCGGCTTACGGGTTGATTTTGCCTAAAGAGATTATTGAGGCTTTTCCCAAAGGGTGTCTTAATGTGCATGGTTCGTTGCTTCCTCGTTGGCGCGGGGCGGCACCGATGCAACGTGCGATTGAAGCCGGTGATGAGAAAACCGGAATTACCATTATGCAGGTGGTGGAGGCATTAGACGCCGGTGCTATGTATAAAAAGGGTGAGATTATCATAGATAAAGATATGACAGTGGGAATTTTGCATGATAAAATGGCAAAATTGGGTGCACAACTGATGGTTGAAGTGTTGGATAATTTGGATAAAATTGTTCCACAGCCACAAGATGAGAGTTTGGTTACCTATGCCGCTAAAATAGATAAGGCGGAAAGTTTGCTCGATTTTGGGCAATCGGCGGTGGTTTTGGAACGTAAAATCAGAGCTTTTAATCCTTATCCGGCGACCTATTTTGAGCACAACGGCGAGCGATTTAAGTTGCTGAAAGCAACAGCGGTTGCCAATGATAAAAACTTAAAACCGGGAGAGATTTGGCAGGATAAAACCAATCTTATAATCGGGTGCTGGGAGGGGGCTTTGCAGGTTGAGCAAATTCAACGTCAAGGCAAAAAGGCTATGAGTGTAGAGGAACTGTTGCGCGGATATAGTTTTTAATTACAAATTTTTTAAGAATCGGCGACCTAAAAAATGTCATGCCCAAAAGTAACCAAAAGGCGTCGAACTGGTTTATTTACGTTACTTTTTGGCAACAAAAAGTAACCAAAAATTGTTGGGATATTCGCAAACCCTGAGAAAAATAATGTCATGCCCGAAACGAACGAAGTGAGTGGAGTAAGGCATCTTCGAATTATTTTTATTTATGTTACTTTTTTACGTTACTTTTTGACGCCAAAAAGTAACCAAAAATTGCTGGGCGAAGCAGAGAATCTTTAGCTACTTTTGAATGGTCAAAAGTAGCACAAAAACCATCGGACTGTGATTTATGTTACTTTTGTGCGGACAAAAGTAA
>CACWKS010000005.1:0-16602 GCA_902761535.1 uncultured Pseudomonadota bacterium | reverse complement strand
GCTTGACGCGTTTGCTCAAACAGTTAACGAATAAGGAAGTTTTCATGCGTTGTTTGATTTTTGTTTATCTTAAATCTGCTTATGCCCAAACCCAGAATAGTTGTGGCTCATAAATCCCAAACCCTGAAAAAAATAATAATGTCATGCCCGTAGTGAGCGAAAGCGAACGAAGTCAGGCATCTTCGAATTATTTTTAATAAAGCAAAAATAAGAAAGTATTTTATCCCCTCTTATCCCCTTACTTGTAAGGGGAAGGACAAATTCGAAGACACCTTATTCGCAACTTTCAGTTGCTCAGGGGTGACATAAAAAATGTCATGCCCGTAACGAACGAAGTGAGTGGAGTAAGGCATCTTCGAATTATTTTTAATAATAAAGCAAAAATAAGGAAGTATTTTATCCCCTCTTATCCCCTTGCTTGCAAGGGGAAGGGCAAATTCGAAGACCCCTTATTCGCAACTTTCAGTTGCTCAGGGGTGACAGTTTATATTTCGATTAAGGTATGACAGGTTTTATTTTTGCTGGATTGATTTTTAAGTTTAAAAAAAACTCGGCCCCGTGTAGCGGAATTGCTATCACGGGGCGGAGTGTTATACATTTTTGTAATGCGCTTCCTCCTCCGGAATGAGCTTTACGCTCCTCATAATGTTATTATTTTCGTTATCCCGCTCTTTCAGGATAGCAAGGAAACGTTGCCCGTTACCATCTGTTGCCCAACTGGTCCAAACGGGAGATTCTCCATAGGGGTTGGGGTTAAGTACCTTCATAACCGCTTGTTTGTTAGTTGCCGTATATCCCTGGGGCAGAACGGCAATGATTTTTTTTAGGGCATGAGTAGCAACCTCTTTTGCAGCATTAGGATCTGTTACAGGATTTTTTCCTGGATTAATTTTTTTTGCCATAGTTTAATTAATTTGTTAATAATTTTTATTGGACAAAAATATAAAACAGGTAAAACTATAAAGTCAAGTTGAAATTTGAACTTTTTTTATTTATCATCGTTTATTATGTTATAGAGGCTGAGGTAAAAAAGGAGCTGAAATGAATAAAAATTATGTAATATCAATGGGATTGGCAGCTTTGCTGTTGGTGTCAGGATGCCAAAAAAACAAGCCGGATTATGTTACGACTAAAGTGGTGCAAGGCGATATCAGTCAAAAAATTACCGCTTCGGGCACGATTAATCCGATTTCTACCGTGGTTATCGGTACTCAGGTTTCGGGAATCGTCGCGGAAATTTATGTGGATTATAACTCCATAGTTAAAAAAGGCGAGTTGTTGGCAATCATTGATCCGCAGACTTTTGAGGCCGCGGTTGACCAGAAACAGGCGGCGTTGGATATTGCTAAAGCGGAATTGAAAGTTACCGAAAATAACGTGGTTTACTATAAAAAACATCTGAACAGAATCCAAAAACTCAATACCTCAAAATATTCAACCGATAAAGAGCTCGAATCGGCAGAACGTGACTACAACAATGCGGTTGCCGAAAAAGCATTGCGCGAGGCTCAGGTTAAACAAGCGGAAGCATCGCTAAAACAAGCTAGAATCGATCTTGATTATACCAAAATTATATCTTCGGTTGACGGAGTGGTGATTTCACGCGAGGTGGAAGAAGGACAAACCGTAGCCGCATCTTTTGAAACTCCGACTTTGTTTAATGTGGCGGAAGATTTGACCAAAATGCAAATAGAAGCCTCAGTGGTGGAGGCAGATATTGCCAAAGTGCAAGAAGGGCAAAAAGTTTATTTTTCGGTAGATAGTTTTCCCGATGAAACTTTTGAGGGTAAAGTAGTGCAAGTGCGCAATAATCCGATTAAAACTTCCAATGTGGTAACTTATGAAGTGATTATAAGCGTGGATAACAAGGATATGAAAATCAAGCCGGGAATGACTGCCAATGTTGAGATTATTACCGCCGATAAAAAGAATGCCAAATTGGTTCCCAACAAGGCGTTGCGTTTTTATGTAACCGATGAAGACGGTAAGGTAAAACGTTATAATGACAAGGGAATTTGGGTTAAAGAAGACGGTAAATTAGTGCGCAAAACCATTAAGACCGGTGTGAGCGATGATGAAATGACCGAGATTATTTCCGATAAAATCAAGGTCGGTGATATGGTGGTGGTTGAAGATAAAAATGCCGTGGTTAATAAATCGCAGATGAGAATGAGGATGCCGAGATAATGAGCCTGATTGAGCTGAACAATATTACCAAAAGCTATCCGTTGGGAGAAGGATTTTTGCAAATCCTGAAGGGGATTGATTTGACTATAGAAAAAGGCGATTTTGTAGCAATTATGGGGCCGTCAGGTTCGGGCAAATCAACCTTGATGAATATTTTGGGATGTTTGGACAAGCCGACTTCGGGTACTTATATTTTGGAAGGACAGAGAGTGGACAGTTTGTCTTCCGATGAATTGGCGCAAGTGCGTAATCAGAAAATCGGTTTTGTGTTTCAGGGGTTTAATTTACTCTCGCGCACTTCGGCGTTGGAAAACGTGGAACTGCCGATGGTTTATGCCAATATCGGAGCAAAAGAACGTGAGGAAAGGGCAAAGCTCGCTTTGCAAAAGGTCGGTTTGGCGGAGCGAATGGATCATCAGCCCAACCAGCTTTCCGGCGGACAACAGCAACGTGTGGCGATTGCGCGGGCAATTGTCAACGAGGCGCCGATTATTTTTGCCGATGAGCCTACGGGAAATTTGGATACCAAGATGAGTGTCGAGATTATGAAGTTGTTTACCGAACTGAACGAGGAGTTGGGACGAACGATTATTTTGGTAACTCACGAAGAAGATATTGCCCGTTATGCTAAACGGATTATTAAAATTGTTGATGGTGAAATTTATTCGGACAACAGAAATGATTGATTTAAAGACAATTTTTGCAATTGCAATACGGGCGATAAAAGCCAATAAAATGCGTTCGATTTTAACTTCACTCGGCATTATTATCGGTGTGGCAGCAGTGATTGTGATGCTTTCGGTAGGTAACGGGGCACAAATCTCAATTCAAAATGAGATGAAGACCATGGGGTCGAATCTGATTATTATTCGCTCGGGTGTGGCAACTTCATCAGGTGCCAGAGGGGGAGGCGGATCGCAGCCGACCATGAAAAAGGCTGATGGTGATGCAATACAAGAAAAAATTGATGCGATTAAATTGGCAGCACCGCAACTTGATGAAACAGCGCAATTGGTTTATGGTAATGCTAACTGGGCGACCGTTGTTACCGGAACAGATAATCGCTTTTTTCAAATTAAAGAATGGGATTTGGCTTATGGTAAGTTCTTCTCTGAGAGCGATGTAAAAACTGCAGCTAAAGTGGCAATTTTAGGGCAGACAGTGGTTAATGAACTATTCGGTGATGTTGATCCGTTGGGCAAAAATATTCGGGTTAAAGGGATACCGTTTAAGATTATCGGAGTGTTACAATCACGCGGTCAGTCCGGTATGGGGCAGGACCAAGATGATGCGGTTTATATTCCGATTACTACCGCGCAAAAAAAAGTTATGGGGATTTCATTTCCTGATCAGGTTAAGATGGTTTTGTTGCAAGCAGTTGATGCCAAAAGCACTTATACTTCGCAAGATGAAATAAAGCAATTATTACGGCAAAGGCATAATTTAGGCGTGAATAAGGATGATGATTTTATCATTATGAATTTGACTCAAATGATGGAGATGATGGAGAGCTCAACTCAGATTATGACTATATTGTTGGGGGCAATTGCCTCAATTTCGCTGTTGGTCGGCGGTATCGGTATTATGAATATTATGTTGGTATCGGTGACCGAGCGTACACGCGAGATTGGTATTCGTATGGCAATCGGGGCCAAGGCTTGGGATATTCGTTGGCAATTTTTAATGGAAGCTTTAGTTCTTTCACTGATTGGCGGATTGGTCGGAGTGTTTTTCGGTTTGATAGGTTCTTATGTGGTTGGAGCAGTCAGTTCTTTGCCGGCCTCGGTTTCATTAGGCTCGGTTTTATTACCGTTTTCGTTTGCCGGTATGGTCGGGCTTATTTTCGGTTTTTATCCGGCATATAAGGCATCTTTGTTGAATCCGATAAATGCCTTGCGCTATGAGTAATCCTTTGTCCGGTGGTTTTCTAGAGCAATTTTACGGGAGCGATAAAAATTCATGTAGGCTTATCTACACTAAAATTTTTATCGTCCCTAGAAATTACTCTATAAATTCCACCAGCCAAAGGATTAAGTAAAAGTGTCTTCGCTAAAGAAGTTGTTTCTTATTATTCCCCTCACTATCCGAGTTTTACTCATACTAATTGACTTTATTTGTAAAAAGTAGTATTTTGAAAACAAGATGTTTGTTTGTATAGGAGGAAAATAAAATGCATGAAGTTGCGAACAATAATTTTGATTTTATCGTTGTTGATGAGTTGAAAGATGAGTTTATTGCCACTAAAAAGGATACAGATGTCAATAGCGGAGAGGTGACAATGCATCAGTACAATCTACCTTTTGATATTGAAGATCTATGCAAGAAAGATGTTAAATTTCGCACTAATTTAAGTAAAACATTCAAGAATATTGAAGAGCTTCCTAAAGATGATAATTTTATTGATAAAAGTTTGAAATATATTCAAGATTTTATGTCATCGCAGATGCCTTGGCCTGAAAATACGGTTAAATATAATGGAATTGAAATTTCGTCAGATGTGTTTAGAGAAGAGTTTGGATTTATGGAAGCAGCGCCTTTTTCTTTCTATGTCGAAAATAAAGTTTGTATGTGTTCGGAACGTGCAGCAATGGCTCAATACATGTTACAACAAATCGGCATAAAATCTTATTATGCTACAAGTTTGGCTAATATTTCAGAAGTTACGAGCGAACCTCAACCACACAGCTATGTTATTTTTGAGAATAACGGACAGATGTTTGTTTATGATCCGGCAAATCCTCGTGCAGATGAAAATCATAATGATGAGCCGCGAATTTTGGATACTAATATGAACAAAACAATTTTCGGCGATTTTATAGAAGCGGTTAATTATAATAAAGATGGCAAAAGAATTGATAAAAAAAGAGTAGGTTTTAAATGTGTTGATCCCAAAAACGGACAGATATTTGTTTATTGTTCACAATGCGGAGTTAAAGGGCAAACAACTTCACCAAAAAAATTAAAAGAAGCTCGTTATGGCTCTAGTAGAAATGATATACCAAAAACTCTATAGTTAAACCAAAATAAAACCCCGCAGGCGATTGGTCTGCGGGGCTAAATTCGTATAAAGTAAAGTTAAATTACTTTACAGCCTTTTTCAAAACAGCACCGGCTTTGAATTTAGGAGCTTTAGAAGCAGCAATTTTGATTTCTTTGCCGGTAGCAGGATTGCGACCTTTGCGGGCTGCGCGTTTTACAACTTCAAAAGTACCAAAACCGGTCAATTGAACAGAATTGCCTTTCTTCAAAGCTTTAGTGATAACTTCGATAGCGGCATTAACAACTTCGTTAGCAGCAGCTTTGGTGGCTTTGGCTTCTTTAGCAACAGCCTCAACAAATTCAGTCTTATTCATAGATAAATTCCTTTCTTTAACGTTAAAGTTCAGAAGAGAGACCCCATGCCTCTCTGATTAGTAATTTGAAAGGTATTTACTAAAAAAGTCAAATAAAAATGTATATTTTATCACAGGTGATTTAAGTTAATCCCGATGGTTAGAATATTTTGCCCTTTTTTATAAGCGTAACTGATTTCATCAGAAAGCTTTTTAGCTAAAAATATTCCAAGACCGCCGATTTTTCGGTTTTTTAACTCGGAAGTTATGTCAGGATCTTTGTTTTTTAAAGGATTGTATTTTTTACCATTGTCGATAAAACGGGTATAATAAGTATTGTTTTGGATATAGGTGGCAATGTCAACCGAACCTTTTTTATCATAGGCATAATCAGCTATATTAACAAAAATTTCTTCGGCTGCTGAAATCAAATTAAATTGTTTTTCTTTAGATATGTTATGTTTAATCATATCAGATTTTAAGAAATCTATCAATTTGCGCAGTTGTTTATTTTCGGCAGGAAGAATCAAATGTCCTTCAGAACTGCCTAAATAGGCAAAATCGAGCATGGTAATATCATCAGACTGAGTATTGTCTTTAACAAATTTTTTGATGTCTTTAAGAACCAAATTTAAGTTTGTTTCAGAATCGTCAGAAGCCTTTTGTAAAACTTTTTTCAAACGTTCGTAACCGTAAAACTTAGCTTTAGCATTTTCTGCTTCGGTTACACCGTCAGTATATAAGAAAATATGATTGTCGGGTTTAAGTTTGAAAGTTTCAACCTTGAATTCGACATCTTTCTTAATGCCGAGAATAATATTTTTTTGCGGTGTCATAAAATCATAGCCTTTATCGGTTTTAAGCATCGGCGGGGTATGTCCGGCATTTACATATTGCACGTTGCCGTTTTGCAAGTCAATTATTGCCATAAATACCGTAACAAACATACAAGTGTTGTTGCCTTCACACAGTTCATTATTAACTTGATAAAATACTTTGGCTAGATCGGTTTGACTTTTGCTGATGTTTCGAATCAGAGTTTGTGATTTCATCATATAAAGAGCTGCCGGAATTCCTTTGCCGGATACATCGGCAATAACAATGGCAAAATGATTTTTATCAATAAAGAAAAAGTCATAGAAATCGCCGCCGACTTCACGAGCCGGAATTATCATTGTAGAAATTTTAAATGCTTCATGTTGCGGATAATTTTGAGAAAGTGAAGCGGTTTGAATGTTGCGGGCAATTTCAAGTTCGCTTTGACTTTTTTGTTTGTCGGCAGCATCTTGTCTTTCTTTTTCGGTGTAATCAAGAATATTAGTTCGCATATCGGATAGTGCTTGAGCCAAAACGCTGATATCAGAGGAGGTCGGAATATCATTAAAGTTTTCGGAAAAGTCTCCGCAACCGTATTTTTCAGCCAAATTGCTTAAGCTCAAAAGTTGGTTAGTAGAATGTTTGCAGATTCGGTTTATTATTAATAAAAGCAGTAATGTGCCGATAATCAAACCGCTGAACATAACTAATTGAAATTGGTGAATTGGTTGTAATAGTTCATCTTGCCTATATACCAAACATATTCCCCAATTAATGTTTTTTATCGGAGCATAATAAATAATTGCAGTGCCGTTATATATTGAAAAATCAGGAATTTTAATGCTTCCGCCTTTGCCGGATAACATGTTTTCACCGATAATTTTTAATTCCGGTTGATTGATTTTTTCGGCAACTTCAAAAATTGTCATTTTTAAGGAGATATTGGGATCGGGGTGGGTGATGTGAAGTCCTAAGCGTGAAAGCAAAAATATAATTCCCGGTTCTTGTGCAGAAAAGCTGTTCAAACTGTTTTGAATCGAAGATAAATCAACCGTTAGTGCGGCAAGTCCGTTGAAATCCCTTTCACCTTTAAATTTAAAAGGAATGAGACATGTAACGACTATAACTCCGGTGTCTTTGTCGATATATGGTTCCGACCAATAGATTTTTTCTTCTTTAGGAACTTCTTTAAACCAGGGAAAAAAATCATAAAAATTGGTAATTTTTTTAGTGTAGAAATCGGTATTATCACCTTCAATATTTTTGCTTGTATAAATAGTTCCGGATGAAACATTTTCCGGAGGAAATTTATAAACCCAGGCTTCGGTAAAATTCAAATCGGAATATTCAACCGTGCGTATGGCTGAATTGAGCACGGCTTTCAATGATGATATATCGTTTTCATTCATTTGACTGAGTGTATTTTTGGTATTTATTATAATTTGTTCGGTATCTGATACCAGATGCTCAAAGTCTTCGGCATAAGAACTAACGGTTTTTTGGGCAGTATGGTTTATTTGAGAAAGAATAATCGTTTCAGCCTTTTGCGAAATAAAATAGATAAGAGCAAAGAAACTGATGCTCACACATGTAAGAATAGTGACGTTTAATTTGAAATTTAAGGAATGTTTATTCAGCCATTTAATCATGCTTTTGTTTCTAGCATCTTGTCTAAACCGGTGTCTTCAAAAACAAATCTGATTTGTTCGGGAACATTTATCAGTTTGATTGATCCACCTGCTTCTTCAAGCATTTTTTGAAAAATAAGCAATACGCGTAAACCGGAAGAAAAAACATACTCGACTTTTGATAAATCAACGACGAGATGCTTTACATCTTTCAAATCGACCTGATAAAGCAAATCTTGCGAAGTGTTGGGGTCAAGCCAACCGGTTAATTTGCACAAAAGTTTATCGTTTTCTTTTTGTTGTTCGATTTTTAATTCAGGATTATTCATATTTTTTTACCTCAAATTGTTTATTATAAAGTTATTGTATGAAAGCTAAAAATTCAACACAAAAGACAAAGCTGTTCACATTTTTATGGGTTCAAATCCCTGTTGATATCATTATCAACAAAAAAACTTCCCATTTTGGGGAGGCTTTTTGTATTGGTGATGCTAAACTCGCAGTTTACGAGCTTAATTTTTCAAATTACTTCTTTATTGCCGTCAAAAACGCATCAAAAAATTGGATTTCTTATCAAAATATGCTTAAACCACTTTTCTTGAAAAGCGATATTTTTTTCGATAAATTCATCAGATAAATCGTATGCTTCCGGTACTACAATAAGTTTATCATCGTTATCATTCGTGCGATGAACAATTCCTATACATCGTCCGACATATTCTGTAAGTGCTTTATTTTCCATTAACACATAGGCATCTAATTCTTCACCATCGCCTGATTTTGTAAACCGTACAAAACCATAATTTACCGGATATTCAAAACCATATTTTGGATGCTTGCTCCCTAAAGGCCTGTCAATTTTAACATATACCAGTTCTCCAATATATTTTGTATTTGGCGCATTATATAAAATAATCGGATAATCGTCCACATCACACCATGGTTCATATTGTTTCGCCAGACAATCAAATGCTTTTTCATCAATCCATAAAGCATTTTTTTCAATTTCCGTTCTCTTTAATACTCTTTGTTTAGCTGTAGCTAAATCGCAAAAAATACAATGAAAAACAACTTGTTCCGTCAACGTTTTTGCCCAATTATAATATTCTTTTCGTTTTTCATGCGTCCAAAATCCATAATCTAAAATAACATCTTGTCCTTTACATACATATTCAGCCGTCTTTTCGCGAATTTCATGGTCTACGATTTTATATTTAGCTTGAAAATCATCAGGATTACGTCCATATCGTTCAAGCATTATTTCATCATGGGTAAACCGAACAGCCGAAAGCTCTTTTTCCAATTCTTTGGCTATTGTTGTTTTACCAAATCCCATAAATCCGACCATTAAATGAATTGTAGGCATTTATTTTCTCCGCTGATAATCTTCGTTCATATATTACAAAACTTGCTCTATAAAGTAAACCCCTAAAGTTCGTAAAATTTCCCTTCTTTATTGTCATTCCTCGCACGGCATTGTGTGTCTGTGCGTCAAGGAAAACCCCAACATTTCATCCTTTAAGTGCGCGGTGCAAAAAAACAAACGTCATCCCTCGAGGTGTACTGCGTATCACCTCGTCAAGGGATCTTATCTTTGCGAAGCGCAATATTTTTAATTTGAAGATGCCTTAATTTTTCTCCTTTGTCGAAAAATAGGCATGACATTTTTGGAATTGCCATGGCAATATGGCTTCGAGCCTGCGGTCACCAACAAAAAAACTCCCACAAGGGGAGGCTTTTTGTATTGGTATGGGATGTTTTGCGGTTTATGATCTGTATTTTAGAATAATTTCATCTATTGTGTAATTTATTTACAGCATATTGATAAATCTCTTTACGTAAAGCTTTGCCATTATCAACCATTTTTTTTCACAATACTGATAATTTAGCATTGGTCTCCTCATAATCGCCATATATCATAGCACAGAGCTTAGGTAACGGAACAAATTTTTCTTTTTGTTGCAAAGAATTTTTTATACCATTTTTTATGATATTGCTGGATATGTATGTCATTAATTGTCCTTCCGGTGTTTTTCCAGTATAATCGTAACCGATACCATTATGCTCTGCATTATTAACCTCAAACATGTCTTCTTGTGTCCTTTGACATTTTTCTCTGATTAAAAACATATTTCCTTGATGAGGAGGAAAATAACAAGGCTTTAAATCAAATATACGATTTTTAGCTGCCCTTTCTTCATCTTTATCAATAACTCCTTGAAAATGACTTTTATGTTCTCTTTGTCTGTCAAAAAGATAATTATTGAGAAAATTATTGGCAATTGTTCTGTCTGCAGATTTTGGCCACTTGGTATCAGCTGCCGTAACAAAGCTTATCATTTGCGACTTAGCAACACCTAAAGCACAAGCCGGAGAATGAGCAACAGTCAACATTTGCGATAAAATCATTTTCTGTTCCTCTGTCGTATATCCAATTTTAATCATTTCTGATTTTAACTTTTTTTCTAATTCTAAAGCTACAAAGCCACCATGGCAATGGGCTACAATTGTCATCATTCGCATGCGTCTGCATGCTTCTTCTACAGAAAGCTTACCCTTGCCATTCATGACCGTCACTCTTGGTTCTATAACTTTATGATATAATACATCAATATATTTAGGATTAAAATCATCGATATTAGCCTTATCATACAGCTTATTGTCATCAGTATGGCTATTTAATGGATTTGCATGATATTTCGAAAAAGCAATTCCTCTTGAATTTGGTGCATTATTTTGCAGTAAATTATATTTAACACTATAAATGGGAATTATTATTCCCATAGGCTTCAAAATATCTTCTTCTATTATTTTTGCATTGCCATTTGCCGTTCTGTCATCATTAGTACCATCTCCGCCAAGATATAGTACACATGGTTCATCATATGGTATAGTATCGACTATAGACCACCCAAATTCATTATCTTTTGTTTTTTATGTTCTCACGCCCAATTGTATACTACTTACTGAAAGAACGCTGTCTTCATTTTGAGGATATTTTTCATTATTTTGAATTGTTCTCATCTTTAGTAAAACCATACATTTATCGCCTATCAATGAACTAATGATAACATTTTTTATTATAATAATCAAGCTGCACATTTAAAATAAGATTAAATATTTGATTTTATTGCATTATTACTATAATTGGTTCGTAAAATTTTCTTTCAATTCTGTGTGATTATTGTTTTTGCCTGATTATACAATTTTCAATGATAACTTCGCTATATATTATCAATACAAAAAACCTTCCCCGGAGGGAAGGCGTTTTGTATTGGTGATGCTAAACTCGCAGTTTACAAACTAAAAACATCACATCATTATTCTTCACCAAAAACGTAACATACCTCTTCATATTCTTGACCTTGTATATTTAGATTGCGACTAAATTTTTCATAAATAACGCCCCCGTTTTTCTCATAAAAACATCTAGCTTTTTGATTTTTTTTGAGGGCATATAAATAAAAACATTGTTCATTTATGATTTGCTTATAAGCTTTTATGAGCGCAGAACCTGCACCATTTCTTTGGGCTACAGGTTTAACATATAATGCGATAATTTCGTTTTTTATACCATAATTATCACGAGCAGGTCCTGCGGACAAATAACCCATAATTCCTTCGACATTTTCACAAACTAAAACAACACTTTCCGGATTTTTTATAATTTCGGCCCATGTTGATATTCTCTTATCATCAACTTTTCGCGCGCTAAGAATAGAATCATCTATTATTCCTTGATAGGCATCTTGCCATGTTTCAACATTTATTTGAGTGATAATTTCGGCATCTTCGGTTTGGGCTTTGCGAACTTTCATATTATTCTCCTTTGAAAAACCGGCTTTATAATAATATATAGACGTTATAAAGTCAATATCTCTGATATTGCACTAAAGTGTTTGAGAAAAATTTATTTATAAAAATTCGTAAAATTTCCCAAAATGCGCATTTTTAAAAACATAACATTCGAACTCGGTTAAGTACTTGAAAATAAAAGAAAAAAAGGCAGTTTTTATGTCTGCCGTTTGTATAAACCAACGGGATAGAGCTCGCAAATGCTTTTAGCAATGCTCGCTCATCTCATCCTTTGCCGACTTTCACCGGCAAAGACTTCGCGCAAATGCTTTTAGCAATGCTCGCTCATCTCATCCTTTGCCGACTTTCACCGGCAAAGACTTCGATTCCGAACCAATGGCTTCTTCAGCTCTGTTGAAACCACCAATAAAAAAACTCCCACTTTGGGGAGTTTTTTTATTGGTGACAATAACGCAACGAATCTCGAACTTTTGCTCTCAGAAGAGTACTATACGGAAACAATGCAGACTTATATTAATGTTCGCAAATTCTTGAATGATCATTATATTTCAACCAACTCTTTTCCAGCCTAAAAAAGTTCCACTTTCATCCCAAGTGCATTGATATCTTTTTTCTTTGTCTTCTTTCCCTTTGTTAAATATCAACCGATTGAAATTATTATGCTTTAAAATCTCTGGTGATACAGATGTATTAAAGCGAGCAGATCTTCCACCTTTGAGAATATCAATTACAAATTTTTGCAATTCTGGGCAAAATTCTTTGAAAAATGCTCTCAAGGAATCGTGAGGTTTCTTGAACGACATACAACTAATTTCAGCATCAGGATTATTTTGAGCTTGTTCCCAAAATTCCATTAGTTTGGTTTTTTGCTGTTTTGCAGCTGGTTTGAACTTAAATTCAAGATTTTCATCAATCCCTTTTAATTTTACAATAAATATCCAATTAGTGGTATCAATAGTAGTTTTGATAGCCCATTTTTCATTGGTAACATTACATTGAAGTTGATCTGGTATATCAAAATACTCCATCTGTAAAATATCAATAACATAACGAGAAATCTTTTGGCAAAATGACAAACAAGTCTTTAACCCCTTGTAGATTTTTCTCGGACGAGCGCTTAATTTGATTTTAATACTGCCAGCATTTTGCATAGCATTAAGAATGGAAAAAATTTCATCATTGGTAAGCCTTTTACAACTTGCCCTCATTTCTCTGGTACGTAATACGATGTTTTTACAAGAATTGCCATTAAGTTTAATTTGCTTGGCAATAAACTTTTTTATAAATATAAAAGTCTGCATTTCCGTTTCCTTTCTTATCTGTGGTGAAATGCAGATATCCGTTAAAAACAAAATCCACATTTCACCTATTAAGGTGAATGTGGGTTGAGTTCTTAACGTTTGGCTAGACCCTTAGTTCACACGGAAGGATTTTATCATCAAACCTATATTTAAGCATTTTTAATTAACTTGCAGTTACCGCCTAAATACAATTTTATTATAGCATTTTTTACTAATATTAGCAAGTAAAAAAAAGCTAAAAATGATTTTTTATGGCAGATTTTAATACCTAAAATCAGATAGTTACAGCACATAGGAAATAAAATTTAATTAGCAAATACCATTTGCTGTCGATTTGCTGTTCAGGCAATGCGAATCGGACATTTTTGCGACAAATTTGCATAAAACAGCACCACCGCATTGTATGACGAAAAAACGCAAGACAAATTATAATTTCATTTTTGAAACAATTATGGCTGCAAAATGAAACAATTAAAAGAATATTTTGTATAAAATGTAAAATACGTTTTACAAAAATCTTTGTTTTATGGATTTTGTTAAATATATTTTACAAAATGCTTGACTTTTGTGTTTTTGTTAATTATATTTAACATAAAGGAGAAAGATAATGCAAAAAGCTGTTGAACAATTAATAGGTAGACCTCAATATATTGCCCAATTGCAAAAGTGGCAAGGTCAAAATGATTTAATCAAAATCGTAACAGGTGTTAGACGTTGCGGAAAGTCTAAGTTGTTTTCGCTTTATCAAACGGATCTTGAAATTGAAAGTCATAAGAAAAAGCAGAAAATAAACATCATTAATATCAACCTAGAAGACCTTATGCAAACTCGTAAGATAGGTTTAGCTTATGACGATGAAGGATTTCTGACGGACTACAATACATTGCTTGATTATATTGTCGACTCATTACAGCCTAAAGTTGTGAATTATGTCTTTCTTGATGAGATACAGTTGCTGCGTGATTGGCAAAAAGTTGCGAATACCTTACGATTGCAAGATAATGTTGATGTTTATTTGACAGGATCAAATGCCTATATGTTTTCAAGTGATTTAGCTAATGCATTAGGTGGGCGATATGTTGAAATCAAAATGCAGCCATTGTCATTTAGTGAATATTTCTTCAGTTATCAAAGTAAAGCCTCTTTGTATATGCTTACTAAAAAGGATTATGATGAAATAAATGATCCTTGGGGAGTTTATTCGCATTATATCAAAGAAAGCGGCTTTCCACAGACTTTAGACTTCTTGTATGACAGACAGTTGATTAACGACTATTTGTTAGACACGGTTTATTTGAACACGATTCAAAAAGATATTGTGCGTCGTTTCAAAATTGGTGATACTAACAAACTTGATGCGGTGGTGCGTTATCTGTTTGATAATATTGGCAATGAAACGTCTGTTCGTGGAATTGAACGAGGCTTAAAAGCTGGTGGATATAATATTTCAGTACCGACAATTACCACTTATATTCAAGGGTTGCTCGATAGTTATTTGATGTATAAATGCGATCGTTATGACATCAAAGGCAAACAAATATTGGATGGCAATGCCAAATATTATGTAGCTGATGCTGGTTTAAGAGCGGCTTTGCTTGGTCACGAAGATATGGATCAAGGGCATATCTTAGAAAATGTGGTTTATTTAGAGTTACTGCGCCGAGGTTATAAAGTATCGGTAGGTAAAATCAATAAAGGCAATAAAAATATAGAGGTTGATTTTGTGGCACAAAAAAGCGGCGGTGAAGTTGAATATTATCAAGTTGCTTATGCATTGGAGCCAGAAGTCTTAAAACGTGAGTTAGCACCTTTGGAGGAAATCGAAGATAATTATCCGAAGTTTTTACTCTCGCTTGATCTTGCAGAAGGAAACACCAAAGGCATTAAACGAGTTAATGTTCTCAAATGGTTGTTGGAAATGGAGTGAGAGGTGAATAGGAAAACTTTTTTATCTTCACACTTTCCTGATGTTGTGACAAAATGGAATAAATATTTTTGTAAGCTTAAAAAAGTAAATTCTTGGTATGTCTCAAGTGATTATTGCCTTGATGACAAAGACAAACCTAATGATGTTATGACATTTACTATTTTTCCGTTTGATCATCCTTATACGATAAGAGATGGGATAAAACAATATTTGCCAAAAGATATAAAAGATTTTAAGAACTTATCCGAAAAAGCTCTAAACTATATCAAAACATTTCCATACTTTTTCTCAATGGCTTTTATAATTGGGCATAAAAATGATATGTTCAAATTAGAGGAAAATAAAGCTCTTTTAGACGATGTTATTAAACATATGGAAAATTGGCCCAAACCCAAAAAAGAAGAATTTATTCATAAGATGAAAAAATTTAGGGGTTATCTTGATCGAAAAGATGCAAAGCTTAAAACATTGTCAAATATAGCTATTACATCCAATATTATGTCATTTATTATTGAATTTCTTATAATAAAAGCTAATGCAAAACACATTATTTGGATATCTGATAGGGACGGAATAAGTGATTTTCAAGATGGTGTTGTGAGCGAATTTATACGTATGGGATATGCGAATCTAGTTAATAATCGAGTTTCTGATAAAGAATTATACGGATTTTGGGGCGGAAAAGAGTATGACAAAAAAATATTTGATGAGTTTGTGAGAATCCCTGACTACATTTCTGGAGCTTTAGCTGCAATTGATTTTGAAGATAGTAATAATATTCCTGAAAAACACTATAAGTTATTTGATAAAGGTATTATTGATAACGATAGAATTTGTATTATGCACATAGATCACGGTAAGGATGCCGATACTTGGAGCGAACTTAATATTGGGAGAACTTTGGAATGACGATAAAAGATTTCATAAAAGTATTTATGTTTGTTGTTAAAAATTTGTTCAGCTTTTTATATTTGGTTTTCAGAGTTTACTACAAAATAAGATATAATATTGAGGATTCTTCCGCTAATATACTTATAAACGCTTGTAATTCTTCTAATTGTGATAATCAAAAAATATACAAATTGCTGAAATTGTATTTGTTAAAATGTGGTAATGATTATGGCTTTATAAAAAAGGCTGAAAAATTTAATGAAATTGTGAAAGCCAAATTTTTAGGTAATATTTTAATAATTTCAACATCAGATCAATCAAAGATGGATTCCTTTATTTTATTTATCGATTCCAAAGAGAACAAAGTAATTCATAAGGATTGCAATCTTGGATATGGTATTATTTCTTTGCATTTGCTAAAGGCACCAACACAATTTAAGGAAAAACTTTTAGAAATAAGATATTTAAGAGGCTATGGAACAGGATTTACAGCCCAAAATGTAAAGATTTTTTTCGTATCGGACAATGTTGTTTTTTCAATTTTTGATAAAACAGTATTTGAAGTTGTTTCCGGATGGAAAGCATTTAAAAACGATGACACTGCAGAATTTAAGATAGAATACAAATTATCTTGGAATAAAGGTTTATTGCATTTAATAACGGATGGTTATGTCAGTGTTGGCAATAAAGAAAAACAGCTTCCA
>CACWKS010000004.1 GCA_902761535.1 uncultured Pseudomonadota bacterium | reverse complement strand
CTGTTACAAGCATAAAAACCGATTCTACTGTCATCGAGTCTGACTCCAATTTCTTAAGATTCTCTAAATGCTTTTCGATTCGCTAAGATTATTTTTGATAAAAACTCAGTCGATTTATAATTAACTCGTAATTTTTTTACAACTTACTTCCGCTTTTTCCGCCAAACGGATTATATTGACCAACTCCACCAAAATATTTGCGGAAAAATCCGGCTCTCTGACCTTTAACTTCGGTCTTATCCTTTTCCGGAACAATGTTTTTTCCATCGGCCAAACTCAAATGTTCAATATTTTTAACTTCATCCGCTTCATTAAAAGTGATACGTAAAATTTCTCTGTTTTCTTCTTTTGGTGTCATAAAAGCCACTTTTTTAACATCAGTTGACATATATACCCAACTGTTTTCATCCAAAACATTAACCGAAGAAGGCATTCCTAATATTCCGATTACATCATCTTTTGATGAACCGACTTCTATCCTGTTAATCCTCTCTTTAGTAGGCATATTTCCGGTATGGCTCACAAACCACTCATTCTGTTGTGCCGCTGAACAAGCACTCAAAACACCGATAAAAGCTATTACTGAAAACATTTTGTTGGTTGACATAATACCACCCTTGCGTTTATATAACTGTTAAACTGAACACTTTTTATATAACACAAGGAAAACTTTTATGCAAAATAATTTTTCTTATCCCCTGAAACTTGAGGATATAAGTTCATCATCAAAGCTCTATAATATTTCTGCAACAAACGATGAATTGCTTTTTATAGCTTCTGTTCTCAAGGTTCCGTCTGTAAAATCTTTTCAAGCTGCTATTGAAGTTGTATTAAACAAATCAAAACATTTAATAAATTTGACCGGATGCCTTGATGCTATGGTAGAACAAACCAGTATAATAAGTTTAGAAAATTTTCTTCGTCCTTATCATTCCGAATTCACCCGAACCTATGATACCAAAATGACTCAGGCTCAACGGCGCGAATTAGAAGAATTTGAAGATATTAATGCCGATATTCCCGATATCATGGAAAACGATACCATAGACATAAAAGCTGTTGCTTTAGAAGCATTAGCTCTTGAATTGGACGATTTTCCCAAACAAAAAGGAGAATTCTTCAGTTACACTCCTGACTTTGATATCAATGCCGATAAAGCTGAAAATCCCTTTGCTGTTCTAAAAAAGCTAAAAAAATAACAAAATTTTGCATTTATTTAGTTGCTTTTTAAAACTAAATAGTTTACAAATGCCGATAAACAAAAATGGAATAACTATTAATACAAGGGTTAATTAAAATGGCTACACCTAAAAAGAAAACTTCAAAATCACGCCGCGATATGCGTCGTTCACATGATGCATTGGCAGCAGCTTCTTATATGGAATGCCCCAACTGCGGTGAATTGAAAAGACCTCATGAGGTATGTCCGAAATGCGGTCAATACAATAAAAAAGAAATATTAAAGCAAAAAACTGCCGAATAATCTGTCCGGCAGCGTTATCTGATTCTTAAACGGACGGAGCTTAAACGTGGCTGAAAAAAATATAGTCATATCGATAGATGCGATGGGGGGAGACAAATCCCCCAAAATCGTGATAGAGGGAATAGCACTGGCTGCTAAACACAATCCGAACGTAAAATTTTTAATATTCGGCGATAGCGCTAAAGTCAACCCTTTATTGCAAAAATTCCCCGAATTGCAAAATATTTGTGAACTGCGCCATGCTCCTGATATGGTACACAACGAAGATAAACCATCGCAGGTGATTCGCAACCGTAATACCAGCATGTTTATGGCTATTGATGCCGTAAAAAAGGGCGAAGCTCAAGCTGTTGTTTCCGCCGGTAATACCGGAGCTTTAATGGCTATATCAAAACTTAATCTTAAAACCATCAATAAGATTCACCGACCGGCTATTGTCAGTATAATGCCGCACCTTTACGGTCGTTATATCATGTTGGATTTAGGAGCTAACACCGAATGCGATGCCGTTAATCTATGCGAATTTGCCTTTATGGGAGAGATTTTAGCTCATCGCGCTCTGGGCATTGAAAAACCCAAGGTTGCTTTGCTAAACATTGGGGCAGAAGAAATGAAAGGTCGTGAAGAGATAAAACAAGCAGCTCAAATGATTAAAAATTCACACCTAGACATGGATTTTATCGGCTATATTGAGCCTCACGACATCCAAAAGGGACTTGCTGACGTAATTGTAGCAGATGGTTTTACCGGAAATATAGCTCTGAAATCTATTGAAGGAACAGCCAAACAGCTTGTCCATATGTTTAAAAACGCTGTTAAGAAATCTCTTTTAGCAAAACTGGGATTGCTCCTTATGCTTCCGGCTTTATGGAAAGTTAAAAAGATTATGGATCCTCGTCTTTATAATGGTGCAATGTTTATTGGTCTTAACGGACTTTCGGTTAAAAGCCATGGCGGAGCCGATTCTTTCTCTTTTTCAAAATCTATTGAAAATGCCATAAATCTGGTACAACAAGACTTTATTCCTACCATCAGACAAGAGGTAGAAAAAGTTGATTTTGATGAGCTTCAAGCAGTCATGTACGATGTTTACTAACGTCATACTAATTCATTGACATCTTCTATCGGCTCATTTTTTTCATAAAAACGTTTTAGGTAGCTTCTTCCGATTCTCTCAACATCTTCATCTCTGACAATCGACTGATTGCTTGAATAGACATTTATGTTTCTGCTATTACCGGATGAAACTTCATTAGAATTTTCTTCGATAATTCCAGACATAGCTAACGCATCCAAACTTGTTGCTATGCTTGGTTCATAAGAAAATTTTTCATTTTTTTGTTGAGAATCAAAAGACCTTCGCTCAGACGAACCTTCTTGTCCATCATCACGAACCAAAACGTTGTTCCTCGTATCGATATCTTCAACCGATTGGGAACGATTACTGCTCGTCATCACTCTGTTCGGCGACGACAAACTTACTTTACGCGCAGAACCTACACTCATAAGGGTTCTCCTTAATGAATTAAACACAATCTGCAATTCTACAGATTAATTACATTATAACATATAATTTATTAAAAATCCACAATTTTTTCGATATTTTATTTACTTTTTTTATTTTGTTTATCTTCCGAAGAATCATTTTTATCTAAGCCTTCTTTAACAAAATCGACAATTTTTTTCCACAATCCTTTTAAAGTCTCAACCTTAATAACTCCAAAAATCAGAGCTAAAACAAAAATTATTAAAATCCATGTTAACATTGTGATTTCCTTTGCATTTTATGCAACACCTCTGTCGCATCATATTTTTCATCATAAGCACTAATTTGACAACACATTAAACTATACAGTTCTTTGTCTTTTGCGTCATTAATAACACATTTATTATGTAAGATTTGTTTGGCTTTGTCCAGTCGTAGTAACGCTTCATCAGATAATTGGGGACAATTTTCCGATAAATAGCTCATTTCATCAATTTTTCCCATACAATAACAAACGCTGTCACATCCTGCACTTAAAGCAAGCTTCGCGCGTTCAACAACATCACCTTGCAAAGCATTCATATCTATTGCATCAGAAATCAAAAATCCATCAAAACCTATAATGCCACGAATAATATCTTTAATACCTATTACACATTGCGTTATCGGATAATTATATCCCAATCCTTTTAATAAAATATGTGCAGTCATTCCCATAGGAGCATAATTACACTCTCTAAAAGGCATAAAATCATTCATTAAATTTTCCAAACTGTCATTTATGATGGGCAAACCCAAATGCGGATCACAAACTGCCCTGCCATGCCCCGGCATATGTTTAATACATGGAATAATTCCCGACTTTATATATTCGTCAACTGAAATTTTACCTAATCTTGCTACCCTTTTACCATCATCTGAAAAACAACGACTCCTCAAAGCATCTGTCGTATCTTCTCTCATAATATCCAAAACTGGTGCAAAATTTATATCTATTCCTAATTTTTTTAAATCGTTACTTATCAATCTTGCATGCAATTTTGCCATTTTCAATGCCTTATTTAATGGCAAACTCCCTATTTGCGATTGCGCTGCATAACTCATAAAGTCAGGCTCTTTTAATCTGCGAACTCTTCCGCCTTCTTGATCAACCGCAATTAGTGTATCATCACCTGATATTTCTTTTATTTCTCTAACAAGCTTTTTCATTTGCTCAATATTATTGATATTTCGTGAAAATAAAGTAACACCGACCGGAATGAATTTTTCAAACAACCGTTTTTCTGCATCTGTAAGTTTCTGCCCTTCACAAGATAAAAAAGATGCTAAACGCTTTTTTTTCATAGTTATATGCCTTGTATAATCAGTCTCATTAACCACGTAGTTACAAATTTTACCAAAGAAACCAAAGGATTAAATTTAACATCAAAAGCTAATAACACTGCAGGCAAAATAAACATTAAAATCACTACTGCCGACAATCCGTAATTTTCCAGACTCATATACTTCCTCGCCCAGCGGTTTTTAGCCCAACCAAAAAATATCCTCGCCCCATCCAACGGAGGAATTGGTAACAAATTGAAAACTGCTAACGCAGAATTTATAAAAATCATTTGAAAACAAAACATTGCCAACCAACCATCAGTTGAAAAACGAGGTAAAAACAATATAATTTTTAACAATAATGCAAAAATTATTGCTAAACAAATATTAGCCAACACTCCGGCCATTGATGTTAAAATAATTCCGATTTTTTTTTGCTTCAATTTATCATAATCAATCGGAACCGGTTTTGCCCACCCGAAAACAAATCCCATTTTTGAAAAAAATAACAGTAACGGTAAAATTATCGTCCCAAAATAATCAATATGCTTTATCGGATTGAACGACAAGCGACCATGTCTTTCAGCTGTGTCATCTCCGAATTTTAAGGCAATATATCCATGAGCCACCTCATGAACTATCAAAGAAACAAAAACTGCAATAAAAGTCAGAATTGCATTAATAACCATTACTTTTTCTTCACTAAACAAGTTCCGCCGGAATTCTTAATTGTATTACATAATTTATCCGCATCTCCACGATCAATAAAAGATCCTACCATCAAACGATAAAATAAACCTTTGCTTCCCAAGTCCGCAGTCTCTGTTTCATGAGGCAATGCTTCTAACACCGAATACTTGCGTTTCAAATCCTTCCAAGCTTTATCCACCGCCGATGAATTAGGTGATGATATAAGCTGAACTTGCCATCTGCCCGATGGAATTTCTTCTTTGCTTTCCATAGCAATTGTCTCTTGCTTAACTTTGTTTACAAATTCATCTTTAGTCTGCACAACCGGCACTTCAACTTTTTCAATTTTAGGTTTATTGGGCAGATCAATTTCTTTTTCAACTACATTTTGATTTACAATCTCAACACCGCCAACCTGCTCTTTTTCCGATAAAATTCTTTCAGCCTCTTGAGCAATATCACCTGTTTTATCTTCAACCATTTCCACATTTTCTGATACCTGTTGAATTTCCGGTACAACTGGATCTTCCGGAGGAGGCAATAAATTCTCTACTTTTGCTTCCGCATCACTCTTTTTTTCAACAATATCATAAACTGTCTTATCTTGATCAAGAACCTCCATTCCTCCCGGATCAGCCGGCTGAACTTTAATAGCCGTTTGAGGCTTGCGCACAATCGGAATCTCTACATTTTCAATCTTTGAATACTCCGGAGAAAAAATAAACCAACTTACCAATCCGGCCAAACCTATTCCTAAAACCGCGCTTACAAAAATTTGCTGTGAACGTCCGACTGTTGCTCGCTTATCATTAATATTTTCAACCGGTTGCGAATTCAACCTTTGGCGAAATTCATCCAAAAATTCGCCTGAATTATTAACATCTTCATCTCGAAAATCATCTAACATGGTCTATCGCTCCATAAACTGTATAAAAACACTACATACCTTATATCAAAAAAAGTTTTATAATGTCTTAACAAATCAAAACCTATAACTGACATTAAATAATTTTTGGTGTTCTTCCGTAGCAAAAGCATCTGTCATATTGGCAATATATGTACAAATAATATCTGCTTTTTCTTTGTTTGATGTAACCTTATCTGTCTGTTTTCGCAATTCTAAAGGCAGCATCTTTTCATTTTCCATAAATGCATAAAACAAATCTTCCACTATTTTTTGTGACTTCATATCCATTCTGGCTATATTGCTGTGAGTATAAAAATTCTTTAGCAAAAAATTCTGCAATTTTTTAATTTTCAATTGCATATTCTCTGAAAATTCTGCTGTAAAACACTTATTTTGATGCACATCCTCCAAAGATTTTATATTATTTTTCTGCAAATTTGCCTTTGTTGTATCCAACAAATCAAAAATCATTTCACTGATTAATGCTCTGGTAATGGCATAGATTCGCAAATCATCACTACAATCTTTATTCTCTCTATCAAATTTAAATATTATTTTATCAATAAAATCTAATTCGCAAAGCTGTTTTATCGAAAAGAAACCCGCACGAAAACCATCATCAATATCATGATTATTATAGGCTATATCATCGGCAAACGAAGCTATTTGAGCCTCTAACGATGGATATTTTTTCAAGTCCATCGGAAATAATTTATCAAATTTCTTTAACCAAGCAGATTCAACTTTTTTCACCGGACCATTATGCTTAATTGTCCCCTCCAGTGTTTCCCAAGTCAGATTTAACCCCTTGAAATTAGGATAATGTGTCTCAATTTCAGTTATAATTTTCAACGAATTGATATTGTGATCAAACCCTCCGTAAGGCTCCATACAAGCATTTAATCCGCGCTCTCCGGCATGTCCGAACGGGGCATGCCCGATATCATGAGCCAAAGCTATAGCTTCTCCCAATTCTTCATTTAAGCATAAACTTTTGCATAAAGTACGCGTTATTTGTGCCACTTCAATACTATGCGTCAATCTTGTCCGATAACTCCGCCCTTCATGATAAGCAAAAACCTGCGTCTTACCTTCTAATCTTCTAAATGCTGATGAGTGAATAATTCTGTCGCGATCACGTTGAAATTCCGAACGATTAATATTATCATAGTCAGCATAAAATCTGCCCCGTGATTTTTCATTATGAACAGCATAATCGGCTAAAGTCATTTTTTCACTTCCCAAGTTAAAATTTTTATTATAATTATTTTATATCAAACTTTTATAAAAAGAGTCAATAAATGAAAATTGCTACCTACAATGTAAATTCCATAAACGCACGAATTGAAAATTTAACGACTTTTTTACAACAGGAAAGTCCTGATATAGTTTTATTGCAAGAAATCAAAACCGATTTTAACTCTTTTCCATTCTTCGACCTTCAGTCAATCGGCTACAATGCAAAAATAATCGGGCAAAAAAGTTACAACGGGGTTGCTGTACTGAGCAAACATAAAATCAACCCGGTCTTCGAAAATCTGCCGAATTTTCCGGACGAAAATGCCCGTTATCTTGAAGCAGACATACTCATAGAAAATACCAATTACCGCGTTGCTTCTATTTACCTTCCTAACGGCAATCCGCCTTATAACAATCCTGACGATACCGAAAAATTTAACTATAAATTGCGTTGGATGGAAGCTTTTTATCGCCATACCCAATCATTATTAGAGTTGCAACAACCGCTAATTCTGGGTGGTGATTTTAATGTAATAATGACTCCTTTTGACGTTTATGATGCCGAAACATTCAAAAATAACGCACTGTTTCGCCCCGAAGTCAGACAAAGACTTCGTGCTTTTGCTTTATCCGGTTATTATGACGCATTTCGCCTCCTTCACCCGCGTGAAAACGGCTATACTTATTGGGATTACTCCGGCGCAGCTCTGCAAAACGATTTAGGCATGCGCATAGATTATCTTTGGATGAATTCATTGGCTTTTGATAAAGTTATCTCCGTTAATGTTAACAAAAAACCGAGAACAGCCCCAAAACCATCGGATCACACAGTCTTACAAGCCGAACTCAAATGAAAAAATATCTTTTTGTTTTTATTTCAATTATGTTTTTTTCCCCCGCTTTTGCTGATGAAGCATCCGACTGGCAAAATATTTATTCGCAAGTTCAGTCATCATACATTAACGATATTAGTGTTTCTCAACTGGCGATTGCCTCACTTAAAGGCATTCAATCTGTTGATTCAAATCTTCGTTTAGCTGATGACAACAAACGTTTAAGCCTTTATTATCGAGGCAAAGTTATCAAAGTAGCCGCCAAACCTGATGATAATGATGTTGCTTCTTGGGGAAAAATAACCGCCGACATTATATCATCTGCCATACAATCATCGCCCCGGGCCGACAAAAACAGTTTTCAAATAACCGACGCCTTAGCCCAAGCAATGCTCAAAGTTCTGGACTCCGATTCGGAATTTTATTCCGGTATTGATGAGGCCGGCGGATCTGTCAAACGCAATAAACGTTATTGCAGCGACCGTCTGCTGGATAACTCTGTTTTGTATATAAAAATCATCGCCATCAACAAACAAACCAAACAAGATTTAATCAACTCTCTTGAACGCTATCCTGATGCTTCAAAATTAATTATCGACTTGCGCGGTTGTTTAGGCGGTATGGCTGGCGAAGCTATAAAAATTGCCGATTTATTCCTCAATAGCGGCATTATTGCCTCCACCCACGGCAAAAACCACCTGAAACAAACTTTTTACAATGCTGATGAAGATGAGCTATTTGCTGATAAACCTATCGAGATTCTGACTGATGAACAAACAGCCTCTGCCGCCGAAATCATGACTGCAGCTCTCCAAGAACAAAGCCGCGCTACTGTCTTAGGCAAAAAAACTTTCGGCAAAGGAACAACTCAAAAACTTATTCCCCTCCCTTCCGGTGGTGTTCTCGCCATAACTTCCGGTTATTTTCAAACTCCTTCCGGCCGTCCTTTACAAAAACAGGGCATAATTCCTGATATTGATGAAGAAAATCCATATCAAACTTTATTGTGATTGTTTTTTAGTCAACATTCCCAACTGCGAAGAATATTCATTTATACCTTTTTCCAAAAGCACCGATATTGTTTTACAAACCGTATTTATATTTTCTTCCAGCTCTTTAATTTCATTTTTTCCGAATTTGGAAAGAACAAAATCAGCTGTATCTTGAGCCGTTCCTATCGTTCGTCCGATACCGATTCTAATCCGATTATATTGAGGAGTAATTGTCGCATCAATCGATTTAATCCCGTTATGACCGCCGGATCCTCCGCCGGCTTTTGCTTTTATCTTTCCTATCGGCAAATCCATATCATCATGAATTACCACTATATTATCCGGTAAAATTTTATAAAAATTAGCTGCTTTGACCACCGAATTTCCCGACAAATTCATAAAGGTAAGCGGTTTTAACAAATAAACTTTTTCTCCGCCTATTTTTCCCTCAGCAATCAAACCGTCAAATTTTTCCTTAAAACTCCCAAATCCGTACTCGTTTGCCAAAGCATCAATTGTCATAAATCCGACATTATGACGAGTATTTTCATATTCTTTTCCGGGATTCCCCAAACCTACAATCAAAAACATCTTATAACTTTCACAAAAAAGGCAGAGAAGCTTTTTTTGCAATCCTCTGCCTTTATACTGCTTTATCAAAAACCTATTTTCTCATAAAATCAACATGAATAGGCTTATCGGAAACCGGATGGAATTGAACATCTTTGCAAACGACTTTAACTTTCTTTCCATCGACAACAACTTCAATATCGGATTGATAAAAGCCTTTATCGTCCAAAGCTTTCTCTAACTCTACCGGATGCAAAGACACCATAACCGGCTCTTGTTTTCCGCCATAAATAACGGCAGGAATGCGACCCTCACGACGACAAGCCCGAGCTGCCCCCTTACCTGCTTTCTCTCTTTTTTCTGCATTAAAAGTAATCATATTAAACCTCATTTATAAAATCAAAACCACATTTCCTTGACCTCCAGGGGTGTCAAAGAAACTTTCATTTGCCTTATACTACATTTTTTTTACTTTGCAAGCATTTTCTTATTTTTCAAAACGAACATAAATAAACCTTCGCACTTATACCAAAATCATAATATAACCTGTCGCCCGAAACGATCGTAAAAAGTGAAGTTAAGCTGCTTCGATAAAAACCTGTCATACCTGAACGGATGAAATCTGCAAATTAAGCATCTTCGAATTTTTTATAAATAAAGCAAAAAAGAAGTATTTTAAGCCCTTTCCGACAAGGCTACGATAAATCCGGAAGCCATATTATTCGCCTTCCAATTGCATTAAAACAGATATTGCTATTGAGCCGGTAATTATCGTAGGTGCAACTACCGCCAAAGCCACCGGTAAACTGCCGCTTACCCCCATGGCATATACCAACTGCGACATAAAATAAGTTGAAAAACCGGCAACTATCCCCCCTACAATCAAAAACAACACTCCTCCGCGTCTGTGCGAAGGACGCAAAGCAAATACTGCCGCCAACAAAACCATCATAACTAAAAACATCGGCGATATAAACAAAGACCAAAATCTCATTTGATGACGCTGTACCGCAAATCCCGATTTATCATAAAAACTTATTACTTTTGGCAAACTCCAAAAAGATATCGCTTCCGGCTCGGCAAAACTATCCTCTATCTTATCTAAATCCAAAACTGTCTTATAATTCATTTCACCTAATTTTTCAATCGGATTACCCGATCTATATATTTTCACGTCTTTAAGACTAAAAAATCCCTCTCCTAAAACTCCGGCAAAAGCATCTATATATCTCAACGGCTGGGCTTTATTATCAAGTTCAATTATTCCCACCCCTCTCAGCAACAAACCATCTTTTTCATGTTGGATTTTTTTGGCTTGCAACACCATTATTTTACCTTCATCAATAGCCTCTCTTATCCATAATCCCTGCTCTGAATAAACCATTGCTTTCGGATCTTTGGTATCCAAACGCCGCTCCAACGTCTCATACATATCATACAGACCTGCCGCAATCGGATTAATCGCCGTAATATTAATAATTCCCACCAGCAATGTTACTATACATACCGGCATCAAAAAATTCCATACCGAAACACCGGCAGCCCTCATCACTACATATTCGCTGGTCTTTCCCAAACGCCAAAAAGTTACCATTGCCGCAATCATCATCACAAAAGGAAAAACCTGCTCTGCTGTCTTTGGTAGTCTTGCTATTGCCATTTGCAAAGCAAATAACAAACCGAACTCCGGACTTCCGGACACTCTTCTTATCCGTTCCACCATTTCAAACAAAAATATGACGCCCAAAATCATAAATAACACCGCCAAAAAATTCACTATCAACTGACGGCTGACATAGCGTCCCAAAATCGAAGTAGGTTTCATGACATATATATCTTTAATATCAATTTATCACAAAGGCTAAGCGAAATTTAACACAAATGCAAGTTAATTTTAAACATTTCGCAGTCTTACAATTCCGAAATATAATTGTTAATTGCATCAGGCAAAATCACTACCAATTTTTTACCCGAAAAACTTTCTCTTTGAGCTAAATCCACTGCCGCCGCCATTGCCGCACCGGCCGAAACGCCTATCGGCAAACCCTCAGTCTGTGCCACCAGTTTTGCCATATCCCATGCATCATCGTCTTCTATATCTATTACTTCATCAACCAATTCTTTCTGATAAAACGGCGGCACAAAACCGGCTCCGATTCCTCTGATTTTATGTGCTCCTTTTTTTCCGCCGTTCAAAACATTACTCGACAGAGGCTCAACCGCTACCATCTTCAAATCAGGATTAGAACTTTTCAAAGCTTTTGCAATACCGCTCAAAGTCCCCGACGTGCCGACTGCCGAAACCACCGCATCAATTTCACCCCCCATATCATCTAAAATTTCTACTGCGGTATTAAACAAATGTGCCTCCGGATTAGCCTCATTTTCAAATTGTTTTAACCAAATAACATCTGAAGATTTATTGCTCAACATTTGTGCTTTGGCAATAGCTCCCGACATACCGTCTTCTTTGGGAGTCAAAACAACATCAGCCCCGAAATATTTTATTATCTTAACTTTTTCAATTGCAGTATCTTCAGGCATTATGGCCATTGCCTTTACACCATACTGAGCACAAATTGCTGCCATTGCCACGCCCAAATTACCCGACGTTGCCTCGATGATAACCTTATTTTCTGTTGACTTATCATCTAAAGCTTTACTAATCATCTGCAGTGCCGCTCTGTCTTTTATCGAAAACAACGGATTATAAAATTCGCATTTCCCATAAATACTTGCCCGCAAATTCAATTTATTTTGTAATTTCATAAAATGGTACATCGGAGTTTTTCCCACCATTTGAATTATTGAATCATAAGTTTTTTTCACGGCACTATCCTTTCTTATTTGTTTATAAAGAGCAAAATTTTATAGACCTGTATAAACTAAAGTAGCTATAATTGCAACGTTTAATTAAATAGGCACTTTTTTACAATGTTTTTACGAAAAATATTTTATTGCTTCCTTTTGGTTGATATGCTCTTAATGCCCGTTAATGTCCGAGCATCAAGTCTTGACGGCATATACCGCGATATTATCCGCTCCAATAACTCCGGATATTTACCGCTTTTCGTAAAAAATCGTCACTTACCTGATATCTTGCTTTCTGACGAAGAATTAAAAAAATCTATCTCAACGCCAAACAATCTCAAACCGATTGAACATAATCAAAAACTCAAACTTTCATCTGACTTTGCAGACGTTGATGCCCTAAAAAAAGCCCAACATTACCAATGGCTCAAAACAATTGCTGCGGTAAAATCAAACCAGGTAACACCTCTTGAACTTGATGAAATATACACTCGCGCTCGCAGCGGTGATGCTAAGGCTATCGAGATTCTGGCTTGGATGTATACCAAAGGCGTGGGTGTTTCCACCGACTTTGTCGAGGCTTTTAATCTTTATAAAAAAGCCGCCCTGCTAAATGTTGCCAACGCCGAACGCAATGCCATGATTATCTACAAGGCTATGAATGAGACTCAACGCCAACAAGTAAAAAATCAACGTTAGTTCTCTTCTTCTACTTCTTTTACCAACTCACGCACAAAACCTTTTAATCCGACCTGTCTTACTCGGCGCATTCTTTCTCCCGAAATAATTTTTTGAATTTTAGTCACGGTTTCCTGCAAATCTACATTAACGATAACATAATCAAATTCTTCCCAATGGCTGATCTTATCCAAAATTATCCCCATGCGTTTGTCAATAACCTCTTGAGTATCGGTACCGCGTCCTTCCAGCCTTTTGCGTAACTCACGAATTGACGGCGGCAACAAATATATTGCCACAACATCATCACCGGCTTTTTCTCTCAGCTGACGTACACCGGCCCAGTCCATATCAAAAATAACGTCTTGCCCCACATTGATAAAACTATCAACTTCCGAACGCAATGTACCATATCGCGATCCGTATTGTGAATCAACACACTCATAAAAAGCATCTTGCTTCAAAAATTCATTATATTGTTCGTCGGTAACAAAATAATAATCAACACCTTCGACTTCGCCAACTCGCGGTGCTCTGGTTGTCACCGAAACCGAGAATTTGATATTACTGTCATTTTTCAAAATCTCTTTAATCACCGTTCCCTTACCGGTTCCGGAAGGAGCTCCTACAACAAACATTGCTCCTTTTCTAACCTTACGCAAACGATCAATAATTTCATCCATTGTCTTCACTCCTTTTATTCAATGTTTTGTACTTGTTCTCTAAATTGTTCTATCAATACCTTTAATTCCATAGCCCAATTTGTAATTTCAATATCTGCCGACTTTGAACAAGTCGTATTTGCCTCACGATTAAGCTCCTGACATAAAAAATCTAATCTGCGCCCTACTGCTTCATCTTTACTTAAAAGTTCTCTCGCCGCATTTATATGAGCTTTGAGTCTGTCAATTTCTTCTCTTATATCAGCTCTGGTAACTAATAATACCAACTCTTGAGCAATTTTATCTTCATCGACACTCACCTCTTTAGCGTACTTATTCAATTGTTCTTTTAATTTTTGCTTCAACTTCTCCGGCAAACTATCTGCTTTATTTTCAATCAGCTTAACCAATTCTTCTATTTTATTCAACAAATCAAACAATGCTGACGCAATTTTTTTACCTTCACTTTTTCTGTCTTCTTTAAGATTCGCACACAATTTATCAAAATCTGCAATCATTTTTTCTGTTAAAATCTTTTGTTCTTCTTCACCAAGCGTATTTTCTTCTATTTCAACCACACCTTTTAAGCCCAACAATTCTGCCGCATTAGGTGCAACTAGTTTTCCCTTAAATTTATCTGTCAATTCTATCGCTTTTTGCGTCAACTCCGCTAAAAAAAACTCATCAACCACCGCTTTTTTATGATTGTCAGTCCTGTTAACTTCCAAATTAAAACAAATATTCCCACGCACCAAATATTTAGCCGCCTCATTTTTTAAAACCAATCCCAAATCATCATATCCCAAAGGCATTCTGCTCTTAATTTCCAATCCTTTGCCGTTAACGCTCTTGGCTTCCCACAACCAATCTACGGTTTCATTTTCCAAAACACATTGTCCGTTAACCCTTGCAAATCCGGTCATACTTGCTATACTCAATATCGTATCCTTTCATCAAATAACAATTTAACCAATAGTCTAATTCCAAAATATTAAAAAGTTTTTAAGGAGATTTAAATTGAGTAAATACCAAAACATTCTTATCACTGGAGCATCTTCAGGTATAGGCGAAGCTTTAGCAATTTATTATGCGCAAAACGGTGCTGAAAATCTTTTTATCTGCGGTCGCAATGCCGAAAGATTAAATGATGTCGCTGAACGATGCCGCAAGTTTGGAGTTCAGGTTTTCACTCAAATCTTAGATGTAACCGATGCTGTTCAAACTGAAAAATGGATTCTCCAATGCAATCAAACTTATCCTTTACATCTTATCTTTGCTAATGCCGGTGTTTCCACCACTCAGGAAATCCCCGAAAACATCCGCAATACTTTTGCTGTCAATGTCGGTGGTGTTGTCAATACTGTTCTTCCCGCAATCGAAATATTCAAAAATGCCCCTACAGAACAACCCAAACATATTGTCATTACCGCATCTATCGCCGGCTATCACGGTCTTCCCGCCTGTCCGTCATATTCTGCCACCAAAGCCTGTGTTAAAGCTTGGGGCGAAGCCTTACGTATTGATTTAAATAAAAGATACAACATAAACGTTTCCACACTCGCCCCCGGATTCGTACGTTCACGAATTACCGATAAAAACACCTGCCCGATGCCTTTCTTTATGGAAGCAGATAAAGCCGCCGCACTTATTGCCAAACGTGTAGAAAAAAATATCGGACTAATTGCTTTTCCATGGCCTATGCGTCTTGGAGCCTGGTTTGTTTCTATTTTACCCGATTTTATAAGTGAATGGATTTACCGAAAAATGCCTTACAAGGTATAGTTACACCTTGTATTTATGGGCTTTATAAAAAATTCAAAAACGAAGTATTTTATCCCCTCTTATCCCCTTGCTTGCAAGGGGAAGGACAAATTCGAAGACACCCTATTCGCCTCATTTCATTCGGCTCAGGGGTGACATTTACTATTACTGTCATGCCCGTAGTGAGTGAAACGAACGGAGTAAGGCATCTTCGAATTATTTTTTTAATAAAGCAAAAATAAGGAACGTTTTTTTCAATCTTCTCCTGACACTATAAGCAATCTATTATATCTGTCCATCACCTAAAAAAGTTTTAATTTTATCCTTAAACGTGTACATATAAAAAATATAACCCAAAAATTGTATAAACTTGTTGCATTTTAAAATTTTTTTATTATAAACTAAACTGTTAGTTGTTAATTTTTTATACATGCGGATAATGATTGAATGGGGAATTAATATGCTAAATAAAAAGGACTTGGCTAATTTGGAAGGACTTTTTATGTTATACGCCGTTAAAACAAACGATGGAAAAGTTATGGCGGCAAAAAATATGAACACTTCCATCGACACTTTGAATAAATATATTGATATTCTGGAGCGTGAACTCGGTTCACCGCTCATTACCGTAAATGACCGCCGCTGTTCTTTAACTGATTTTGGTGAAAAAGCCTTCTCAATCGCCGAGCAAATCATCAATAATCTTAAACAGGTATCCTACCTTAAAGAAAGAGAAAAAGCCGTAAAAGGAGAGGTTCGTATTGCTTGTGACCGCTGCATTAAAAATATTTTGAGCTTTAACTGTCTGGAAAATTTTCTCAATAAATATTCCGACATTTCTTTATCGATTGACGCTTGCGATTCTCTCCAAAACATCAAAGAGAACAAATATGATTTATATCTCAGCTATAATCTTCCCTCAAACAAAAATTTAGTAGTATTATCATCAAAAGATTCTCCTTGCGGATTCTTTTCTTCATCCGAATATTTGACACATCATTCCGCCCCGAAAAACCTCGAAGATATTCTTTTACATCATCGACTTATCTTAAACCGTTGCTGGCTTGAACATATTCAAAACCAAATCAATTATTCTTTTTATCCGGCCAAAGGTCTTTGCCTAACCAATAGCCACCTTATTGTCAGCGATATAGTCAATGCTAACGGAGGTATCGGAATTCTCCCCTTAAAATTGGCTCAAAAATTTCCCAATTTGGTTTTTCTTTCGCAAATTGACTGCAATCTATGCGCCAAAGCCTATCTTATTTCTCACAAAGAAACCAAAGATATTCCGCGTATTCGCGTGGTCATAGACTATTATAAAAATTTACTTAAAGCCGTATAATTTTACGGCAACAACGGCGACCATGCCGGATCCGATGCATCGGCCGGAGTAATAATCTGACGTTCATTATATCCTGTCAAATCAATCGAATATAACTTAACCGGCGAAGTAGAACGCCCTGTACCTCTGTCTTGTCTGAAATACATCAAAACACGTCCGTTTGGCGACCAAGTCGGTCCTTCAACCAAATATCCCGATGCCAACAATCTCTCTCCCGTTCCGTCAGGATACATCACCCCGATATAAAATTGTCCGTTAGCCATCTTAGTAAAAGCTATATAATCTCCTCTGGGTGACCAAACCGGCGTAGCATAACGCCCTGTCCCGAAACTGATTCTCTTGACATTGGAACCATCTGCATCCATCACATACAATTGTTGATTTCCGCCTCTGTCCGAATTAAATACAATTTGACTTCCGTCAGGCGAATAACTCGGACTGGTATCAATTGCTCGACCATAAGTTAATTGTTTATTTTTACGAGTTTTCAAATCCATCTCATATATATTGGTTTTTCCCCCCGAAGCATAAGACAACAAAATCTTTGAGCTGTCCGGTGAGAAACGCGGCGCAAAAGTCATCCCCGGAAAATTACCCAGCAACATTCTCTGTCCTGTTTCAATATCCAACAAATACACTCTCGGTGAATTATTAGCATACGACATATAAGTAATTTTCTGTAAGTTAGGTGAAAAACGCGGTGTTAAAGCCATTGATGAGCCATCAGTCAAAAATTTATGATTTTCCCCATCCTGATCCATAATTGCCAAGCGCTTAATTCTTCTCGTTGCCGGTCCCGATTCCGAAACATAAACTATGCGAGTATCAAAATACCCCTTTTCTCCGGTTAAATGCTCATAAATTGTATCGGCAATAACATGGGCGATTCGTCGCCAATTATCTTTGGTAGTAGTATAAGATTGTCCGGCAACCTGATTTTCGCCATACACATCCCACAACCTGAACGACACTTTTAACTGTCCGTTTTCTGCCTCTTCAATAGCACTTTGCACCAAAGCCTGAGCTTTGATAGCCTTCCAATCCACAAATTCCGGTTCTTGACTCATTGATGAAAATTCTTGAATATAACTGTCATCATCAATAATTCTAAACAAACCGGATCTCTCCAAATCAGCCTCAACAACCTTGAGAATTTTACTTCCTTGTTGTCCGATGAAAAATCCGTCATGAATCATATCAGGTATTGCTATCGGCATCGGATCACGCATCGCACCGCTGACATCTATCGCTAAGTCGGCTCTCGCCGGCAACGCAAACAACATTACAGCAATAAATGCAAAAATTTTGGCTTTCATTTTTTCACCTCTATATAAAAAACATTTTACCGAATAATACTTCAGATTTATTAAAAATCAATTAGCAGCTTGACAATTTTACTCAAATTTATAAAGTAACTCGTATGGAAATACGTGAATTTAAATCTTTATTACCCAAGGGCAAAGCTGTTTTGGGTTTTGATTATGGCGAAAAGCGTTTGGGTATCGCCGTATCTGACCTGTTGTTGCTGACAGCTAATCCCGTAACCATTATCCAACGCACCTCTTGGGATAAAGATTTGGCACGGATTAAAAAAATTATAGCGGAAAAAGAAGTCGGCGGTTTGGTTTTTGGTTTGCCTTTGCAGATGAATGGCGAAAAAGGCGAAACTGTCGCCAAAGTTGAACAATTTACCTCAAAATTAGCAAAAGAAATTTCCCTGCCCTACATCTTTTGGGATGAACGTTTGTCTTCCAAAGCCGTAGAAAATTTCCTCATCTCCGAAGTGGATATGTCACGCGCCAAACGCAAACAAAAACTCGATGCGAATGCCGCCGCTTACATTTTACAAGGTTTTTTAGACGCTCTTGCATATTGCTGAGCAACATTAATCAAAACCTCTCTAAAATCTTTCGGTTCCTTAAATTTTTCAATTATCTGCGGCAATTTTTTTTCCATACCCCAAACATCTTCCTCATAGGCTATATTCTTTGGCAAAAAATGCCGGCAAAAAGCTAATTTCGCCGCCGCTAAATCACTTGTATCATAACCTATTGTTTGCAATAATTCTTTTTCATCTTGTTTTTGAACACTGTATTTAAATGATTTATCATACCACAACCCGAAACCTGCACCAGCCAGTTCCTCCCAAAAAAATTCCTTCCCCGGATCTGCCTTGCGAGCCGGCGCAACATCCGAATGTCCGATAATATTCTGCGGTTGAATTTTATATTTTTTAACTAACCTTTGCAACAATGCAATCAACGCCTCTTTTTGTGCTTTGGGATATGGCTTTTGTCCTAAAGTCGGCGACGATAATTCAATGCCGATAGAATGAGAATTTATATCATTTTTCCCCTGCCAAGAAGAAACTCCGGCATGCCAAGCTCTGTGTCTTTCCGCAACAATTTGCCAAACTTCACCGCCCTCATCTATCAAATAATGCGAACTTACTCTATGTTCTCTGAAAGAATTTACCACACTTTGCGGCGTGCAGGCCGTGCTATGAATAACTATCATATCAATTTTGCACTTACGCTCATCATAAAAAGGCAACAACTTTCTTCGCATATTTATTTCCTCATAACTATAGCAGACATCTGCGCGGCAAATCCGCCGTTTGATTTAACCATTCCTTTATGCGTAAATCTTCTGAAACTGTAATATTCATCCTCATTTGCATAAGTATCACAACCCGATGCCTCTACATTTTTAACTCCGTAACTCTTCAACTTATCAATGCAAAAACACTCTAAATCAAATTGAAAATGCTTGTTTTTTTTATATGCGAAATACTTTTCATAATTTTTATCTTTAGCAGTAAAAGTCTGATAAAAAACATCATCAACTTCATACGATTTTTGAGCAATGCACGGACCCACCGCCGCTGTAATATTCTGCAAATCCGCTCCTTTTTTAATCATCAAATCTATCGTATTTTCAATCACGCCACCCAAAGCACCTCGCCATCCTGCATGAGCCGCGCCGATAATATTATTTTGCTTATCTTCCAACAAAATCGGTGCACAATCTGCCGTCCGCAAACCCAAAATTATATTCGGTTTATCGGTTACCATCCCGTCACCGGTTAATTCAAACCTTGACGGCTGCTCAATATAAAAAACTTCAGCGCTTACTCCTTGATTCAATAACGCTAAATTTTTCTTTTCTAAATCAAAGAACTTCGCAACCAAGCTTAAATTTTGCGCCAGTTCTTTTTCATCGGCACAACCCTTCGGACTGACATTCAGTCCGGCAAATTCTCCTTTGCTCACCCCGCCTTTTCGCCCGAAAAAACAATGTTGATTTTGCAAATTAGGAGCTGTCCAACTCATAAAAACGATACCCCTTTATTCAATTTTAAATCTAAAACCTCCGCAACCGTCTGCCCTATATCGGCAAAAGTTTTCCTTTTTCCCGCATCTTTTGCCTTAATTTTCTGACCAAACATCAAAACCGGCACTTGTTCTCTGGTATGATCCGTTCCTTTTGCCGTCGGATCATTTCCGTGATCTGCACAAATAAAAACCACATCATCATCTTTAAGTTGCGAAACAAACTCCGGCAACATTGCATCAAATTCTTCCAAAGCTTTTGCATAACCTTTCACATCTCTGCGATGCCCGTACAACATATCAAAATCCACAAAATTGGTAAAAATCAAACTTCCGTCTTCTGCTTCCCGCATTGCTTCAAAAGTTTTTTCCCATAATGCCGGATGTCCCGAAGCCGTTTTTTTCTCAACCACACCGCAACCGGCAAAAATATCATAAATTTTTCCCACCGCAATAACCTTATGACCGTTTGCTTTTGCCACATCAAGCAAAGTCGGTGCTATCGGCAGAACCGAATAATCATGACGATTTCCCGTTCTCACAAATTCTCCCGCTTTTTCACCGATAAACGGTCTCGCTATCACTCTGGCTATATGATACGGCTTAACTTCTTCATAAACAATCTGACATAGATCATACAACTTTTGCAAACCGAAATATTTCTCATGCGCCGCAATCTGAAAATTGCTATCCGCCGAAGTATATCCTATCGGCATACCTGTCTTTATATGTTCCTCACCTAATTCTTGAATTATTACTGTTCCTGAAGCTGCTTTATTACCTAAAAAACCAGTTATTCCTGCTTTTTTACAGATTCGTTCCAACAACTCTTTCGGAAAAGAAGGATATTCCGGCTTAAAATATCCCCACGATTCCAAAACCGGCACTCCGGCTATTTCCCAATGACCGGACGTTGTATCTTTGGCTGAACTTATTTCTACACAATGTCCGTATACCGACGGCAAATCAACCTTTGCCCCCTCTTCCGAAACTTTACGATTGTTTCCGCTGGCCGCATTAGCAGCTTTTAACAAACCCAATCTGACCAAATTAGGAATTTTTATCTCCGGAAAACTGTCGACAATATGCCCGAAAGTATCAGCCCCTTCATCTCCGAAATCTCTTGCATCGGGAGCACCGCCGATTCCGAAAGAATCCATCATCAAAATTATTGCTCTTGCCATAGCTTTTGCCTTTACGGAATATAAACCGTATGCAACATATTGGTACGCCCTTTACAATTAAGCGGAAAACCGGCTGTAATTATAATATGATTCCCTGATTTTGCAAAACCTGCTTCTTTGGCATGTTTAATTGCACAAGCTTCAACATTGGAAAACTTCTTAAAACTATCTTTATTCACTTGCGGTTTAACCCCCCAAACGATTCCCAACTGACGAGCCACTTTTATATCCGGCGACAATGCTAATATCGGCAAAGCCGGTCTTTCACTCGCGGTTAAAAAGGTTGTAAACCCTGATGACGAATAACTGACTATTGCACTGACATCTTTCAAAGCTGACGATATTTCCGAAGCGGCAAAAGTTATTGCATCAGCTTCATTTGCCATAAACGGATGTTTACGCGCCGCACTCATCATTTCAAAAAACAACGGATCATTTTCTACCTGCGATATAATTTTGTGCATCATCTTAACTGCCGCCTCAGGATATTTTCCTGCCGCTGTTTCTGCTGACAACATTACCGTATCCGCTCCATCATAAACAGCCGTTGCCACATCGGAAACCTCGGCTCTGGTAGGTGTCGGATTGCCTATCATCGATTCGAGCATTTGTGTCGCAATAATCACCGGCTTAGCCTGCATACGACAAAGTTTAACAATTCTCTTTTGCAAAACCGGTACAACCTGTATCGGACACTCAACACCCAAATCTCCGCGAGCCACCATAATACCATCCGATTCTTTAACAATATTTTCCAAATCATCTATTGCTGACGGTTTTTCCAATTTGGATATAATTCTCGCTTTATCTCCTACCAGTTTGCGTAAATCTTTAACATCTTGCAATTTTTGCACAAACGATAAACCTATCCAGTCAACATTATTTTCCAAAGCAAATTTTATATCTTTCTTATCTTTTTCGGTTATGGCCGATATATTCAGCTTGGTGTTGGGCAAGTTAACACCTTTATGTGACGAAATATATCCGCCCACTTTAACGGTTGTTTCAATTGAAGATTTGCCGCATTTAACAACTTTCAATTCTATATACCCGTCATTAACCAACAAGGTCTCACCGGCTTTTACTGCCGCAAAAATCTCTTTATGAGGCAAACAAACTCTTTTTTCATCACCCAAATCAGGTTTCATATCCAAAACAAACTTTTGCCCTTCCTTAAGCAACACTTTGTCTTGTGCAAAATCACCCACTCTTAATTTAGGTCCTTGCAAATCAGCTACAATTGTAATCAGCCGCCCCTTTTCTTTTTCCAGCTTACGAATATATTTGATTCGCTCAGCATGCTCTTTATATGTTCCATGGCTGAAATTAATCCTGAAAGCATCGGCACCGGCATCAACCAATTCAGCAATTTGCTTCTTACTTGCCGAAGACGGACCTATTGTAGCTAAAATTTTGGTATGAGTATCTATTGGCATAAAATATTCCTTTCATAAATGTTTCTTTTAACATAACAAAAAATAAGTTAATAAGGAGTTATTTTTAAGCTTGTCAAAAAAGTTTTTATTTGCTATCTGTTTAACATCAAATTTTTAAGGAGATTAAAAATGAGTGATGAAAAAACCGAAGTTGGCGGAATTGCCGCTGACAGATTACGTTCTCTGGTTGAACGCATTGAACATTTGGAAGAAGAAAAAAAGGCCCTTTCCGGTGATATTCGCGACATATTTGCCGAAGCTAAATCAGCCGGTTTCGACACCAAAATCATGAAAGCGGTTATTAAATTACGTAAAATGAATGCCGCTGACCGTGATGAACAAGAACAACTTTTAGATATATATCGCAAGGCATTAGATGTTTAACCTCTAAAAAAAGACGCTTTTGAAAAGCGTCTTTTTTTATCTCGTAAGTTTTGCCAGCTCAACTTCAACCCTTAGCTCAATTTCTGCTATTATTTCATTTAACCTTTCATCATCACTGCTTGTATCTCTCTGCTTTACAAAACGTGAAATTTCAATCAACTTATCTTTTGCAATTTCTCCAACCAACAATCCGTCACGAATTTCATCTAATTTATCCAATAAAATTTTCGCTTTTTTTATTACCTTTTCTCTGATTTGTTTCTTTTCTTCATCTGTAATCATTTGTGTGGCAAAAATTGCATCAGCCGAAGCCACTGCCGCAGTCGAACGCACATTTTGTGCTTCATTACTTCTTCCAATGTTCAAATATTGTGCAAAATCTTCACCGGAGCTTATTCTTCGATTCGCTTTTGTACCTGTCAGCTCTGCACTTTTATTAACATCTTCAACTTTAAACAATTGCGATTCCTTTATTAAAAAAACGTCATCTGCACAGTATTATCATCTTCATTATTACAAATAGCCATAGCCTTTGCCGCACTAACCGGAAAAACATTATCTCCATGATTACCTGGAATATAATTTGAATATATTGTTGTTCCGTTTTCTCCGTTAACCACCATACTGTATATATATGATTTTTTTCTGGTATACCAATCAGATTGTACCAATGAAACACAGGCTGTTTTTGGCAATCCGTAAAAGGTCATAACATATTTATCATTATCATCTTCACTTTGGCATATTTTAACATCACCGCCGCCGCGATGTCGCAATTTCTTGTTAGAACACATTTGAGTAGGTGCCAATTTTTGCTGACAAATATATTCTGCTACCTCATCCTCTCCTTCACAAGTTCTACCACTAAACAATGTAGTATCATACACCCCTTCAAAACTGTAACGTTCCGAGATTTTCTTTTGCAAATCGTGCGCCTCACTGACTATCATGTTTTGAATAAACAAATTATGAACTGTTCCTATAATTTTTAATACTCCGTAACCCAACATTCCTGCCACTGACAATACTCCCAACATCTCAATCATGCTGGAACCCATCTGATTTACTAGTTTTTTATTCATTACAATCTCCCTTTCCATCGGCATTGTAACATTATTTTATCTATTAAACAACAATTTGTGTAATTTTTTACTTCCATTTTTTTAAAATTAGTTTATAGTGATTTGCGTTATTAAACTTAAGTTTTATAAAAGGAGTTTTTTTATGAATAAAAATATTGCTTTATTAGCTGCTGTTTCAGCTATTGCTTTGGCTTCTTCTGCCAATGCTTTGGAATTCAGACCTTATGTTGGTGCTCAATACAACTTGACCAGTGGCAACACTGTTCCTGCTCTTGAAGAAAACCTCAGCTCAAATGTTGATATGCACACTTATTCGGTATTTTTGGGTGCTGACTACAATCGTTTCTTCGGAACAGAAGTTTTCTATCAAAATTCTAACAAATGGCATAAGAAATTCGAGGATGCTAAAGTAAAATCTGACTTTGCTGCTTATGGTTTAGACCTTTACGGTTATTTGCCTTTAGGTTGCGACCGCGTATTCTCTCTCTTGGGAACTGCCGGTATTGCCAATTATGACTATACCACTAAAATTGACTTTGGTCCCGATGGAAGCGAAAAATCTGAAGACAACGGTTTAGGCTATCGTTTGGGTGCCGGTATGCAATACAACGTTACCAACCACATCGCTGTTCGCGGTATCGTTCGTTACATTTGGGCCGACAAATTGGAAAATATGGACCACTTGATGGAATATTCTTTGGGTGTTAAATACAACTTCTAATTCTCAAAGAGTTGACATTTATAAAAAGGAAGAGTTTTTACTCTTCCTTTTTTATTTTATTTTTATTATATTAAAAAAAACAACTCTTAAGGATTCGCCTCATGAAAAAACTGATTTTCTTTGCTTTTATACTAATATTATCGGCTTGCTCCAAATCTCCCGATTCGTCAACTAAAGCTCAGGCTGAAACCCCGTCTATTGACCAAGAAACCGTCTTTTCATTTAACCTTGATAATCTTTCAACCGGTTGCTCTTCGCCTTCCGAAATGATTTGCACTATCAATACCGCCGTCAAATGCATCATCAATCCCGATTTTGATGATTGCGAAAAAGCTAAAGATGTTTTGCCGTCTTTTGTATTTATGCAAGATGAGAGTCTCCAAAGACCGACTTTTCAGTCTTATCAAATTGATAAAATTACCCCTCGTGCCGATGGTCTTATCGAAGTCCGCACCAAAAGTTCATGCAATGGTAATTGGTTTGGCCTTTGCAACGGCAACATTATTTATGTTATGAAATACAGCGATTCGCATTGGATTATTACCGATATGTATGCCGTAGAGTTTTAATTATTCAAAATTTTTTGATACAATTTATAAAATTCGCCCATTTCATAAGATGTAAGTTTATTCGGTGCCGGTGCCGTAATTTCTATCGGTTCTTCACTGTTCATTTCGGCCAAATCTTTTTCAAGAACAGGATTTTTCGGCATTTCGCCACTACTGTAATAAGCCATAATATCATTTATATATTCGTCATATTTAAACTTATAAAAAGGAACATTATTCGGTTCATTCAAATTATCTGTCTTTTGTAAAGATGATGTTTTTCTGATTTTAGACGGTATTTTTTCCGGTGCATTAAAATCTATTGTATCCGGAATAAAAAAATCAGTTTTTTTATCTTTTTCAAAACGCTGAGCCTGAGCATAACTCATCGCTAAAAGCATTATAATAACCAAAAATATTATTTTTTTCATCGACATCAACCATAAATTAACCAAATAAGCCTTATCATATAATATTATGAAAAAACTTTTTTTTGTATTAACATTTTTATTCTTTTTAAGTTTTAATGTTTGGGCAGCAGATTGTTCAGACATAACCTTCGAACCTGAAATAACCGTAAACTATTCCTTTGGCAATCTCACTTATGACCAATCAAAATCTATCGACCAAATCACTATATTATCAAGACAAATAAATCAGACGGAAAGTTCATCTTTTGCCGAAGGATTATCAACCGTAGACATCCGTTTTAAAATAAATGTCACCACTATGGCTCAACCCATCGACCGTTATAAATTTTGTGTTATACCAAGTAAAATCGATATTTTTATCGGTTTAACCAAACCTGTTATTTACCTGGCAAATTCTTTGATTGAGGGGTCTTGTAAATATAATATTGTACTTCGACATGAACAAACCCATCAACAAATAAATAAAACTACTCTTGAATATTACCTTCCTATATTTAAAGCTGCCGTTACTAATATTCTCAAAAAAAGCTCTGCTATACCCATAAATGATACATCACAAATTGAATTTGTTACCAAAAATCTCACCGAAAGCTACAATAAAACTTTGCTTCCTTTGGTTGATTACATCAAAAAAGAGATATCTAAAGAACAACTTAAATTAGACAACCAAATCAATTACAAATATGAATATAAACTTTGTGAAAATAATAACTAAGCTGCTTCTGATTTTAAAACAGCATTTAGAAAACTTTCAATCCCCTTAAATGCATAATCTATATATTTTTTATCTTTTGCCGAATTATTCTTATAATAAATTCGTACCGTAGTCATACCGGCTTCTTTCGCATATTCAAGATTGGAATAGCTGTCATCAACAAATACCACATCTTGAGGATTAACCTTTATTTTTTTGCAAAAATCTTTGTAAACTTGAGAATCTTCATTTTTCTTAAAAACTCCGAAATCCTCAACCGAAAAATAGCGATTCTTAAAAAATTCATATAAACCTAAATGTTTTAATATCTTTTCCGAAGCATAACGATCACTGGCCGTAAAAATATACTGCTCTGCCGGAATTTTTTTAATTTTTTCAATAAGGTTATCATAAGGAACTATCTTCTCTACCGGTTTGCGTCGATGATAAGCTATGAATAAATCACGCGGCTCTATACCATATTGTTGATAAAAAATTTCTCCTCCGTCACGATAAATTTTATATGATTCGGTAACTAATTTCTTAGCCTTTTGCAAATCCATATCTAGTCCCAAATCATAAACCAAAGCCTCCGCCATGGTTTTATCTAATATATCAGCAAATTCTTCCGACTTTTTATATAAAGTTTCATCCAAATCATATATCAAAACATTTTTTCCAAAAACCACTTCAAATCTCCATCAAAAATCAAACGTAGAAATTTTAATATTCTTAATATCCCAAATCAACTAAAATTAATCATTCCAAATAGCATTTTTTATATTTTCTTCCAAAAATTTATCATGATCGGATTCAAAATCATCCTTAACCTTAAAATTTCTCGGTTCGCGATAATTTTTAATAACATTCGAATTATCAATATTAATAAAATTATCTTTTTTATTGTTACCACCACCAAACAACAATGTTGGTTCTTTTCCTCCCAAAAGTTCCAAATAAACTTCTGCCAAAAGTTGAGCATCAAGCAAAGCTCCGTGAAAAGTTCTGGCGCTGTTATCAATATTAAATCTTTTACATAACGCATCCAAACTATTATGTCTTCCCGGATATAATCTTTTAGCTATTTCCAATGTATCAATGACTATTTCCTGATCAAACTCCGGTTTACAAATTTGTTTAAGTTCATAATTAACAAAATTCATATCAAATGTAGCATTATGTGCTACTAATTTAGCATCACCCACAAAATCTATCCATTTATCTGCTATTTTTTCAAAAGTCGGATAATCTTTCAAAAAATCATAGGTTAAACCATGAACTTTAACCACCTCTTCAGGCACATCTCTTTCAGGATTTATATATTCATGAAAAGTAACGCCGGTCTGCAAATGATCAACCAGTTCTACAGCACCAATTTCGACCAATCTGTCACCTTTATCCGGATAAAAACCCGTGGTTTCAGTATCAAAAACAATCTCTCTCACTTTTACTCTCCATCAATCAAATTCAGTAAATTTATCATTTTAACTTTTAACTTATTCAAGCTGCTATTAGTATCTATTACCACATCAGCTAATTTCTTTTTATCTTCATTGCTCATCTGCACGTTATCAATTCGCTCAAAATCTTCCGAACTGACTTTATCTCTTTCCATGACTCTCTGTTTTCTTATCTCATAATCAACATCTGCCAAAATAACAAAATCACAATATTTATTCCACCCTTTTTCAAACAACAAAGCAATATCTAAAAAAACAACATAATTTTCTTTTGCTTTTTTCAGTCTGTGCCTTTTTATCATCTTATCCAAAAAAGGATAAACCAAACTTTCCAACTCTGCTAATTTTTTCTTATCATTAAAAACTATTTTCCGCAAATACCTTTTATTTGCCACACCGTTTTTAACGCTTCCGTTAAATTTATTTTCCAGCTCAATCAAAAAATTTTTATTATGATAAACTCTTCTAACCCACGCATCGACATCATAAACAGCATATCCCAAATCTCTAACAATTTTTGCCAAAGTAGTTTTTCCGCTGCCGATTGAACCGGTTATTCCTATTAAACGCATTATTTCAAATCCTTAAGCTACTTATTAACAAATCAACGTTGTTCTGTGCATAATATCTGATTTTTTACAACTTAGCAAAATTTATTATACTTATGCAAAATTAACTTCACGAAGTTATAAACATACCTCAAAAATATCAACATATGTGTATAACTAAAAACTTTAAAAATAATCAAAAAAACATTTTGTTTTGAGATTCAAAATAATAGCTCTAAAACTACTCGGATTCGATATAATTTGTTCACAACCAATCAAGATGTTAATAAATCGTTAATAAAAAATAATCCCCAAAAATCACCGTCTCTAACTACAAACACAATATTTTTTAAATATTTAAATTGGGAAGCACAACTGTTGATAATTTCCGTTGACAAATCAACCTATATTCTTATATATAATTAATCATCAAACAGATGTTTGATTCTAAATTTAATTCAACTTCTTTTTAATACAATCCGATAAAGGTTAATATGAACTTAAAAGATTTAAAACAAAAATCTCCTGCCGAGCTATTGTCTTTGGCCGAAGACCTTGGAATTGATGATGCATCATCTTTACGCAAACAAGAACTGATGTTTGGTATTTTGCAAAAAACCGTTGGTGAAAACGAAGCAATTAATGCCGAAGGAACCATTGAAGTTATGCAAGACGGTTTTGGTTTTTTGCGTTCTTCCCAATCCAACTATTTAGCAGGTCCTGATGATATTTATGTATCACCTGCTCAAGTAAAAAAATACGGCCTTCGAACCGGTGATACCGTTGAAGGAGAAATTCGTGCGCCTAAAGAAAATGAAAAATATTTTGCTTTGGTAAAAGTTAATAAAATTAACTTTGATGATCCTGAAAAATCTAAATTACGCGTCAATTTTGATAACTTAACTCCTCTTTATCCTACCGAAAAGCTTAATTTTGATATTATTTGTGGTGACAAAGATTATACCACCAGAGTAATAGACTTAATTTCACCGCAAGGTAAAGGACAACGCGGACTTATTGTTGCTCCTCCTCGCACCGGTAAAACCGTTATGTTACAAAATATTGCTCACGCTATTGCAACCAATCATCCTGAATGTTATCTGATGGTATTACTGATTGATGAGCGGCCCGAAGAAGTTACCGATATGACTCGTTCGGTTAAAGGTGAAGTTATATCTTCAACCTTCGATGAACCGGCCACCCGCCATGTCCAGGTTGCTGAAATGGTCATCGAGAAAGCCAAACGTTTGGTTGAAAATAAAAAAGATGTGGTAATTTTACTCGACTCAATCACGCGTCTCGGTCGTGCTTATAATACTGTTATTCCATCATCAGGTAAAGTTTTAACCGGTGGTGTTGATGCCAACGCTTTACAACGTCCGAAACGTCTGCTCGGTGCTGCTCGTAATGTTGAAGAAGGCGGATCTTTAACTATTATTGCGACCGCACTTATTGATACCGGTTCACGTATGGATGAAGTTATTTTTGAAGAGTTTAAAGGAACCGGTAACTCTGAAATTATATTGGATCGCAAACTTACCGATAAACGCCTCTTCCCAACCATTGATATTACCCGTTCCGGTACTCGTAAAGAAGAACTTTTGGTTGATAAAGATACTCTTACCAAAATGTGGGTATTGCGTCGCGTTTTGATGCAAATGGGTATGACCGACGGTATGGAATTCCTGCTTGATAAATTAAAAGTAAGCAAAGATAATCAAGATTTCTTTGCTAATATGAATTCTTAGATATATATAATATCAATATAAAGAACCTTGTTGAAAAACAGGGTTCTTTTTTGCTATCAATCAACTCAATTTTCCAATCTTTGCGATAAAAATGCAATAGGTGTCTTATTGTCTTCCACGAGCAAGCACCGCCATTCTCCACATCATTTAATTTTTGCAAAGATATATTGGTTTACAAAGCAACATCGGTTTGGCTCAAACCTTTTTCTCGGCGTGTTTTTATCAATTCTTTATAGATTCTGAGTCTCACATCTTTTTTGGAAGTTACGTTATCCATAATACAAACTCCTTGATTTTTGTTAAAACAAAACCGCCCTGAAACTTATCAAGGCGGGGAGTTAGCAACTGTCAACGTACAGTCTGACTTATTCAATATATTAGGTCGGCTCCCTTAAAGAGGAGTCGTATTACGTTGAGGAGCTGCTATACTCCGCAAAGGCCTCTTGCCCTTACAACTAAAAGATTAGGCAAAATTATTATAGAAATTAAGCAAAATATTTTTTGTCTCACGCATATCATCAACTATAAAATCAGGATGTAATTCTTCCACCAGAGCTTTAACTTCGGATGTATTATATTTGCTAAAAGCAATAACTTTAATCCCTGCTTTTTGTGCCGCCATTACTCCGACGGTTGAATCTTCAATCACAATTGCATCTTGCAGTCTATATCCCATTTTGCTAGCCGCATACAAAAACAAATCAGGTTCCGGCTTTCCGTGTGCAACCATATCCGCAGTAAAAATTCTGCTTTTATCAAAATATTTATCTACCCCTGTCTGTTTTATTTTTCTCATTGTTCTCTCCAATATACCGCCGGTCGCAATACATTGATCAAACTCTTTCAGCTCAAAAATTTTATCTATATCAGGAGTAGGCACAACTTGTCCCAAAGTTTCGTAATCTCTGTTATTGGCATCAATCCAAAAATTATCTTTAATTTCTAAACCCAAATTTTTCAAATTGTTATTTTTATCTCTTTCACTGATTCCGCCGAGATATTTATAAGCTTGATTAAAATCCCAATCAATTCCGTAATCTTTCCGCAAAAAATATAAGCGATTTTCAACCCACAATTTTTCGGTGTCGGCAATCACTCCGTCAAAATCCCAAATGATTAATTTTTTCATTTTTATATCCTTCAAAAGTGACTTCGTACAAAGCTCATACAAGCAAATTTTAAGGATTCTACGATACTTTTATTAAAAAAATCTAAAAACGCTTCCAGAGTCAAAAAATCAGCCTTTTTATACTTGCAACATTTTATAAAATAATTTACAAATTCTATCAATTAAGAGGTGAAAAAATGAATAACCAAACAATTTATGCTTTATCCACCATCCTTGGACGATCCGGAGTTGCCGTCATACGCATTTCCGGTCCTCAGGCATTATCTGCAATTAAATTTTTAACCGATATCGACATTGATAATATCAAACCACGTTATGCATATTTTGCTGATATAAAAAATCAATCCGGACAACTTTTGGATAAGGCTGTTGTTTTATATTTTAAATCACCTCATTCTTTCACCGGTGAGGATATTGTTGAATTTCAGACTCATGGCTCTCGCGCTGTCATCAATTCTTTGCTTGATGCTTTATCTTCCATCAAAGATTTTCGCTATGCTTCGGCCGGAGAATTTTCCAAGCGTGCTTTTTATAATCACAAAATGGATTTAACTCAAGCCGAAGGTTTAGCCGACTTAATTGATGCCGAAACTTCAGAACAGCAAAAATTTGCCGTTCGCCAAATGGAAGGCAGTTTAAAAAATTTGTATGATGGTTGGCGCGAACAGTTACTTAAAGTTTTAGCTCATTTGGAAGCTTATATAGATTTTCCCGAAGAAGATATACCTCAAGATACGATTCAACAAATTGAAAACACTGTATTTAAAATTAAAAATGACATTCAGCAACATCTTAATTCTTCCAACATAGGCGAGGCTATGCGTGACGGTTTCAGAGTCGTAATACTTGGCGAACCTAATGCTGGCAAATCATCTTTGATTAATGCCCTCACCGCCCGCGATACGGTAATCGTTTCTGATATTGCCGGTACAACCCGTGATGCTGTCGATATTCATATGGATATTAACGGTTATCCGGTTATTTTTACTGATACGGCCGGCTTACGTGATACCAACGAAGAAATCGAACAGAAAGGCATTCAAATTGCCTACAACAAAGCCAATGATAGTGATTTAATAATAAATTTATATGATGCTTCAACAAACACACCTCAACAGATTGAAAATGTTGATAATTCCAAAGTTATAGTTGTTGCCAATAAAGCAGATAAACTTACCGCTGAAGCTGTAACTAAGCTTTCTTCTTCCGGTATTATTACTATCTCCGCTAAATACAAACAAGGCCTTGATAAATTGCTAAATACCATTGCAACCGATATCAAAAATCGATTGACTGCTGATTCAGGATTGCTCATCACACGACATCGTTATCGTGAAGCTTTAGCGAACGTGGTTAATTATCTGAATATGTTTAATTTTAATAAAGAAATAGAACTTTCGGCCGAAGATATCCGTTTAGCTTCTCGCGAAATAGGCAAAATTACCGGATTTATTGATGTTGATGAAATCTTAGATAAGATTTTCGGTTCTTTTTGCATAGGTAAATAATTATATTTTGTAAATATATAAATTACCAAATAGCCAAAGTTTTCGAGTTTTACTGTCTCAACAAGCTCTAAATTAGGTATTTTAAAAGTATTTGAATATACCATCACACTTTTATGACAGTCTTTTTTTACCTTTTCACCGAATCTTTTCATCAAAGGATCTATCAGAAAACACACAATTATGTCAGCATTATTAAATGGATAATCAAAAAAATTCTTCATTTTTTGTTTGTCCGAAACAGGGAATATATGGAAGATAATTGCTATAACCTTTAACAAAAATCAACTTCATTATAATAATAAATAATGAAATAGCTAGCGCTAACAGTGAAAATTCAAAAAATATACTAATCAAATCATATTAACATCAAACATTAATCTATAATATTTAACATTAAATTTTAGTTAAAACATCTTGAAAATAAAATAAAAATAGGCTAAACAACGACTCCAGTGAGGTAAAATGAAAGAATCTTTTGATGTTATAGTTGTAGGCGGAGGTCATGCCGGTTGCGAAGCAGCGGCTGCATCAGCACGCATGGGAGCAAATACTCTGCTTATAACTCATAAAATATCTACCATAGGGGAAATGTCTTGTAATCCGGCAATAGGAGGACTCGGCAAAGGACATCTCGTACGCGAAATAGATGCTCTTGATGGATTAATGGGGCGTGTAATCGACAAAGCAGGAATCCAATTTCGTATGCTTAATGCTTCCAAAGGCCCAGCTGTTCGCGGACCTCGTGCACAAGCCGACCGGGATTTGTATAAAAAATTTATGCAGGAAGAACTGCAAAATCAATCTAATCTTACAATTTATGAAGCTTCTGCCGAAGGTTTGATTTTTGATGAAAATAAGATTAGCGGAGTTATATTGTCTGACGAAACAAAAATAAAATCTAAATCGGTTGTATTAACTTCAGGAACTTTTCTTAATGGCATAATGTTTATCGGTCACAAAACCTCCATAGGCGGTCGTGTAAATGATGAGGTATGCAAAGGAATAACACCGTATTTAAAACAAGGTGGATTAAAAATAGGGCGATTGAAAACCGGCACTCCGGCACGTCTCAATGGCAAAACCATTAATTTTGACATTCTCGAAAAGCAAAATGGTGATGAACATCCTCAGCCGTTTTCTTTCTTAACTGACAAAATTACCACTTCACAAATAAGTTGTTATATTACCCATACCAACGAAAAAACTCACCAAATTATTCGTGACAATTTTAACAAATGTGCACTTTTTTCCGGACTTATAACCGGTATAGGCCCGCGTTATTGCCCCAGCATTGAAGATAAACTTGTCAAATTTGCCGATCGTACATCACATCAGATATTTCTTGAACCGGAAGGACTAAATACAGATGTAATTTATCCTAACGGAATATCAACCTCATTGCCCGCTGATATTCAATCGCAATTTATTCACACCATAAAAGGGCTGGAGAAAGTCGAAATTATACGTCCGGCATATGCTATTGAATATGATTATGTTGATCCTCAGGAACTTAATCATTGTCTTGAATGTAAAAAAATATCCGGATTATTTTTAGCCGGTCAAATCAACGGAACAACCGGATACGAAGAGGCAGCGGCTCAGGGAATAATAGCCGGTATAAATGCTGCGCTTAAAGCTGTGAACAGTGATTCTGAATTTTATATTGATCGCTCGCAAGCCTATATCGGAGTTATGATAGATGATTTAATAACCAAAGGTGTTGACGAGCCTTATCGAATGTTTACTTCTAGATCAGAATACCGTCTGTTTTTACGTTCTGATAATGCGGATATCCGTCTTACCGAACAAGGATATAAAATAGGTTGTGTCTCGGCGAATCGATACAGTGTATTTAATGTCAAAAAACAAGGTATCGATGATTTACGTGAGCTTAGCACCAGTTTAAGCGTTTCTGTAAAACAGCTTAAAGAAAACAATATTAATCACGACATTTCGAAACGCACCTGCTTTGATCTGATGTCTTATAATGATGTTTCACGTGAAACTATTTTAAATATATGGCCTCAACTTCATGAATTTAAACATGAAATTTATGAACAAATAGAAATAGAAGCACGCTATTCGGGTTATATTAAAAGGCAGCTTAATGATATTGAAATCTTTAAAAAAGATGAAAATCTAAAATTGCGTGAAGATATTGATTACAACAAAATAGGTGGATTATCCAGAGAAATGGTTGCTAAGTTATCCAAAATAAAACCCATAACAATCGGTGAAGCATCACGCATTCCCGGTGTAACCCCCGCTGCGATAACGGCACTATTAGGATATCTTAAGAACAAATAGTTTTATGTTTAAAACTTTACATTATGTGAATGATTCATTTTCTCAAGATAATAAATTATATATATGAAATGCTTAAAAAAAAGAGTCAAGGTGCGGTGTATAAGTGTTTGAATTTAAGTAAAGTTTGTTGTGTTTAAAATGATTGTTTATAACTGGATTTTTTTTCTGTTAAATAGGCTTTTAAAATAATAAAAAAAAAGCATGAAAAATCTTGATGAAATTTTACATGTTTCACGTGAAACAATTTGTGCACTAAAAAGCTATCAATCATTGTTGATTGAGTGGCAGGCAAAATTTAACTTGGTAAGTAACGCAAGTTTGTCTGATGCTTGGAACAGACATTTTTTAGACTCGGTTCAGTTATATGACTATATACCGAAAACCGCAGAAAAATTAATTGATTTAGGCTCTGGCGCAGGGTTTCCCGGATTGGTTATTTCAATAATGGCAAAAAATAGAATGCCGTATTTAAATGTAACATTGGTTGAAAGTATAAAAAAGAAAACACTGTTTTTAAATGCGGTGAAGGAATCGCTGGGTCTTGATGTGCGAATCGAAAATCAAAGAATAGAAAGTTTGGCTCCTGAAAAATATGATGTAATAACATCACGGGCCTTAAGCTCTTTATCAAAACTTTTGGATTATGCGCATCCGTTTTGTCGTAAAAACACATTATGTGTTTTTCCTAAGGGCCGCAGTTATGAAGAAGAACTTTGTGAAGCACATAAAAAACATTCGTTCGACTGTGAAATTATAGATAACAAAATTTCAACAGAAGGAAAAATTTTACTAATTAGCAACATCAAACAACATAAAGGAGAAAAAAATGCCAAGAATTTTAGCAATAGCAAATCGTAAAGGAGGAGTAGGCAAAACAACTACGGCCGTTAATATTGCAACAGCAATGGCTGCAGCCGGTAAAAAAGTTTTAGTCGTAGATTTAGATCCGCAAGGTAATGCATCAACCTCGATGGGAGTTGATAAAAAAGGTTATCATGTGTCCAGCTACAACGTATTGCTCGGTACTAAAAAACTTACTGAAGCTGTAGTTTGGACTGAAGTTCCAAGATTTTCAATTGTACCCTCATCACCGGATTTAGCTGCAGCTGAAATTGAGCTGGTTAATATGCCTGAACGTGAATACGCTTTGAAAAAAGCTTTATTAAAAGAAGGTGTAAATTATGATTATGTATTGATAGATTGTCCTCCTTCACTAAGCTTAATAACGGTTAACGCACTAGTCGCGGCAGACGGAGTAATAGTACCTTTACAATGTGAGTTTTTAGCTCTAGAAGGTATTGCCGAACTGATTAAAAACATCAACGTAATCAAAAAGAATTTTAATCCTAAATTAATGTTGCATGGTGTAGTGCTGACCATGTACGATAAACGAAATAATTTGACACAAATGGTTGAAGATGATGTTCGCAACTTTTTCGGCAAAAAAGTTTATGATACGGTTATTCCGCGTAATGTAAAAATATCGGAAGCTCCATCACATGGTAAACCGGTTTTGTTATATGATTTTAAATGTTCGGGCAGTCAAGCCTACATCGGATTAACCAAAGAAGTATTAAAAAGAGAAAGGGAATTGATAGCATGTTAGAAGAAAACAAAGAAACAAAGAAAAAAAGTTTAGGTCGAGGACTTGAAGCTTTGCTCGGCGAAATGAATGAAAATATACTGGAAGACGAATTATCTGTTGTAAAAAGTGATAGCAATAACATAAATATAAATTTAGTCCACGTTAGTCCGCTTCAACCGCGTAAAGATTTTGATGAAGAATCCATTAAAGCATTGGCTGCATCAATAAGGGAAAAGGGTATATTACAACCATTAATAGTCAGAAAAGATAAAAATGATGGATATGAATTAATAGCCGGAGAACGTCGTTTGCGAGCAGCAAAAGAGGCAGGATTAACAGAAATACCTATAATTATCAAGGAGTTAGACGATAAAGAGGTTTTAGAAATAGCTTTGGTTGAAAATCTGTTGCGTGAAAATCTTTCTCCGATAGAAGAGGCCAACGCCTACCAAAAATTGATAGAATCTTTTGCACATACTCAGGAAAAAATTGCTGATATAGTTGGAAAATCACGCAGTTATATAGCAAACACATTACGTTTGTTGACTTTACCTGATAAAGTAAAAAATTATATTTCCGAAGGAAAAATTTCTGCCGGACATGCACGTTGCTTGGTAGGTCTTGACAATGCCTTAAATTTAGCCGATAAAATAATCAAAGAAGATCTTAATGTTCGACAAGTAGAATCACTTGTAGCCAAACAAAAAGATAATAAAACCGACGTTGAACCATCAGTAAAGAAAACATCTTCCAAAGACAATGATATAATTGCTATGGAAGATGCTCTGAAAAACAAATTGGGTTTGAGAATTAAAATATCACCTAATTCTAAGGGAGGAGGTAAAGTTGTAATGCAGTATGCATCTTTGGCTGAATTAGATATGATTGTTAATATTCTTGATAATCGTAAATCTCTCAATATTTCGTCACCAAGTAATATTGAAAGCAATAATCAAAATAATTTTTCAAATAATGAAAAATTTTCTATTAAATTTGTAGAATAAAGGAGAAACATATGTCAATTTTAGAGAAAATGTTGGAGAATTGCGCAAAAGCTGGTTATACTACAACCGATAATGTTCAAAAAATAGCAAATGCCAAAAAAATGATGTTTGGCGAAGAGGAATGGAGAAGATGTCCGTGTGATGGGCAAAATCCGAATCGTTACTGTATATCGGAGCAATGTCGCAAAGATATTGAAGAAAAAGGCGAATGTCACTGCCATTGTTATCGCAAAAAAGAAATAGCTTAACCTTATTAAAATAGCAACTTTACAGCAAAACAAATAAATTGCACATAAAAAGCCCGATAACCGAAGTTGTCGGGCTTAAAAGTCGAAATATTTTGAAAAAAATAGAAAAATAGCGAATAAAAAAGTTAAAAGTTGATATTTTTTGAAGTTAAAATCAGCCTCAAAGCTTGAGAATAAAATATTAGGACAAATATTTTATATCATATTGGCTTCAGATGTTTAGTCGCATTCGATCCTTTTTTGTTAATAATATTTTTACCTAAAAGGCTTACACTTGTGCGTATGAATTTTTTAAGCTTTAAGCAAGGAAACAATTTATGGGATTTTTAAAAAAAATCATTGTCAGCTCTACCGCAATATTTTTGATATTTTTTGGCGGAGCCGGATTGGTTAGCGGGGGCATAATTTTGAAAATAGGTGCTCTCATAGGTCTTATAATAGGTCTTTTTGTTCTTTATATGTTTGTCAAAATGGCTTGGCGTGCTATGGGATGCTTGCCGGCTATTTTGGTTATTATAGCTTTATCTTTGTTTATCTTGTATGCTATTGGTGCTTTTTCGGGAGGATTTGGTAATATAACCGAAAACATCAAAGAATTTTATGGACAAGATATTCAAACCTCTGAAGAACTTGATGAACAACAAGACCTTTCCGTGACAGACAAAGCTGATCAAAAAGAAGTATTGAACCTTATCGATGAAGATAAACATAAAATTTTTGATGGTAAAATTACAGATAAATTTTTATCTAAGAAAAAACATCAAAAAACGGTTTTTAACCCGTTGAAATATCCTGCAGTTTTTGGGCTGGCCAGAGTTTTGAGCGGAGATACTTTGGTTATGGGTGACCACATAATAAAACTGTATGGAATAGCCGCTCCGGATATAAAGCAAAATTGTGCAGCAAGAGACGGACGAGGCTACCGTTGCGGACAGCAATCGGCAAAATGGCTCAGTGAATGGCTTGCTGATAATGAAATAAAGTGTCATATAATAAAAGATGACGGACATGGGACTTTAACCGGTGTTTGCTTAATAGGTGAATATGATATAGGTGCTGCTATAGTCAATGCCGGCTGGGCTGTTGCAAATCCGCAAGATACTCAAATCTATCTAGCTTATCAGGAACAAGCGTCTGTTAATAGAAGAGGACTTTGGGATGGTAAATTTTATATGCCTTGGGATTGGCGTAAGGTTCAGAACCGCAAAGCTAATATAAAAATCATTCATAAGAAAAAACCTGTAAATCGCATTCATACATTATTTTTTGGGAGATAAAATTGGTTAATAAAGAATTTATTACCGATAGTGAAGAAAAAACAAATTTTTTGGCAGAACAATTTGCTTCAATTGCTAAAAAAGGGGATGTTTTTGCACTTTTTGGAACTCTTGGTGTGGGCAAGAGTGTTTTTTCGCGAGCATTTATCAAAAAATTAACTGTAGCAAAAGAAGTGCCAAGTCCCACTTTTACACTTGTACAAAGCTATCCTTATCGGGAAATTGAAATATATCATTTTGATCTGTATAGACTCAAATCACCTCAAGAAATATTTGAACTTGGTTTTGAAGAAGCTGTCTATCAAGGTATATGTCTGATAGAATGGCCGGAAAGAGCCGGCAATTTTTTACCGAAAGATATATTTCGAATAGATATATCGATGCTAGGTAATCAAAGAATTTTTAACATTTCAGTCAATTCCGCTGAAAAAGCCAAGCGTTTGGAGCAAATCCATGACCTTTAACATACATGCTTCTTGTGTAACCGTTAAAAACAAAGGTATATTGTTGTTAGGGGATTCCGGTTCTGGAAAGTCTGATCTGACGCTAAGACTCATAGAACAGTGTAATGCAAAATTAGTTGCTGATGATCGCGTTGATTTATCAATAAAAAATAACCAAATTATAGCATCTTGTCCTAAAAATATTCATGGATTGTTAGAGGTAAGGGGTATTGGTATAGTTAAATATCCGTATATCAAAGAAGCAACTATAGATTTAGTAGTATTTTTATCTGATGAAATTCCAGAGCGATTACCTGACAAGGGGTTTTACAATATTGAAAACATCAAAATTCCGCTTATACGATTAAATTCCGGAGAAATTTCTGCTCCGTTTAAGGTTATGGCAGCTTTAAGATTGCTGTGATGATTTAAAAATGGCTGTTGATTTTTAATATCATTAAAGTAATATGCACATATAAAAAACTATAAAATTAGGTGATTAAAATGTTACTAATTCGAAAAGTCGAAAAATTTTTGCGTCGACAAGGTGTTCCTTTAACAAAGTTTATTTTTAAGGTAGGAGAATTATTTACTTTTATTGCTCATACCATATATAATTGTCTGACTTTTCCAATTTATTGGCGAAATCTGTTGCAACAAATTGTTGATATGGGATTTTATTCGGTTCCAGTCGTCGGATTAACTACTATTTTTGCCGGTATGGTAATAGCTTTACAAAGCTATTCCGGTTTTGCATCCGTCGGTGCTGAAGGAATGGTCGCTAACGTTGTGCTTATTTCGGTTACCAGGGAATTAGCTCCGGTTTTATCAGCATTAATGGTTGCCGGACGTATCGGAGCAGCTATGGCTGCTGAAATAGGAACAATGCGTGTAACCGAACAAATTGATGCTTTAACCACTCTTTCCACTAATCCATTTAAATATTTGGTAGCTCCGCGCATTTGGGCAGGTTTAATAGTAATGCCTTTATTGGTTATGATGGGAGATGTTATAGGTATTTTTGGTGGTTATGTTGTCGGAGTTTATAAATTAGGTTTTAATCCTGCCAATTATATTAATGCCACATTAAATTATCTGCAAGCTCTTGATATTACCACAGGTGTAGTAAAAGCAGCCGTATTTGGCTTCATTATCTCTCTAATGGGTTGCTATAACGGATACAAATCTCGTGGTGGCGCACAAGGTGTTGGAACGGCTACTACTAATGCCGTTGTTTCTTCATCTATTTTGATTTTGATTTTCAATTATATTGTCACCGAATTATTCTTTTCGAGATAAGAGGATTTACTCATGAAAGAAGTAAAAATAAAATTAAACAATGTTTGCAAAACTTTTGGTAAGAAATCCGTATTACGCGGAGTCAATTTAGATATTTACAAAGGCGAATCTTTAGTGGTTATAGGTGGTTCAGGCACCGGAAAATCAGTATTGATAAAATGTATTCAAGGTTTGTTAACTCCTGAAGAAGGATCAATTTTAGTTGATAATCAAGAGGTCGTCGGTATCAGTGAAAAAGGTAAAGAAGAATTGCACTCTAAAATGGGTATGCTGTTTCAAGGCGGAGCTCTTTTTGACAGTTTAAAAGTTTGGGAAAATGTTGCTTTTGATTTGCTCGAAAATAAAGGCTATAATAATAAAGATGCCAAATCTGAAGCAGTAAGAGTATTGCGTTCGGTTGGTTTGGATCCTGAAGTTGCAGATTTATCTCCGGCGGAATTATCCGGTGGTATGCAGAAGAGGGTAGGGCTTGCCCGTGCCATTATATCCAAACCTGAAATAATATTTTTTGATGAACCGACTACCGGACTTGATCCGATAATGGCTGATGTAATTAATGATTTAATTATTGAATCTGTGAAAGGTTTAGGGGCAACAGCATTGACTATTACTCATGACATGGCTTCTGCTCGTAAAATTGCCGATCGTATAGCCATGTTATATAAAGGAGAGATTATTTGGCAAGGCACGGTTAAGGAAATGGATGAAACCGATAATCCGTATGTTGTCCAGTTTATTAATGGTAATTCGCAAGGACCAATTAAAACCGGAGTTTAATCTTGACAAAAAAAGATATTAAACAATATGTTTGTCAAAATTGCGGCACTGTTTATCCTAAATGGCAGGGTAAATGTGATGCTTGTGGCGAATGGAACACCATTCAGGAAGAAATTATAGCTGCTGACGGATTTAGTAATATAAATACTAAACATTCTTCCGGTAAAGAATTGGATTTTGTCGCTTTAAGCGGAGCCAAGGAACAAATTGATCGACTATCAACCGGCATTGCCGAATTAGACCGGGTTTGCGGAGGAGGGCTGGTTGCCGGATCTGTTATTTTAGTAGGTGGTGATCCCGGTATCGGCAAGTCAACTTTATTATTGCAAGTTTGTGCTTCCGTAGCCGATTCTCAAGATAAACCGGAAGTTTATTACATATCCGGTGAAGAGGCTATCGACCAGGTTCGTATCCGTGCTAAAAGATTGGGTTTGGAAAAATCTCCGGTCAATTTAGCTTCGTCAACCGAAATCAAAGATATTATCACTTCATTGAAAAATTCTTCTGCTGCGGTGGTAGTTATCGATTCCATCCAAACCATGTATTTAAGCGATGTCGATTCTACCCCCGGAAGTGTTACCCAAGTAAGAGCTTGCAGTTATGAATTAATAAAATTAGCTAAGAAAAAAGGTTTTACCTTATTTTTAGTCGGTCATGTTACAAAACAGGGCGAAATTGCCGGTCCGCGAGTGTTAGAACATATGGTTGACACGGTTTTATATTTTGAAGGTGAACGAGGTCATCATTTTCGCATTTTGCGTTCGGTAAAAAATCGTTACGGTGCCACAGATGAAATAGGCGTTTTTGAAATGCAAGATAAAGGGTTGGTCGAAGTTGCTAACCCATCAGCATTATTTTTGGCCGAAAGACAAGGTAATGTATCCGGATCATGTGTCTTTGCCGGTATAGAAGGATCTAGACCTGTTTTGGTAGAAATCCAGGCTCTGGTTAGTCAAAGCGGATATTCCAGTCCCAAGCGTGCAGTAGTAGGCTGGGATTCTAATCGTTTAGCAATGGTGTTAGCTGTATTGGAAGCCCGTTGCGGCATAAATCTAAGCTCTCAAGATGTTTATCTCAACATTGCCGGTGGTTTACGAATAACCGAACCTGCTGCAGATTTAGCGGTTGCCTTGGCAGTAATATCTTCTTTAAGCAACAAACCTTTGCCTGCAGATATGGTCGTTTTCGGTGAAATAGGGCTTTCCGGTGAAATTCGCGCCGTATCTCAACCGTCACTACGTCTAAAAGAGGCTAAAAAACTGGGTTTTGCCAGTGCTATAACTCCTCCGAGCCGTTCCACCGAAAAAAAATTGAGCGAAGATATTAATCTTCATCAAATCGGCAACGTTCAACGTCTTATTAATTTGTTTAATTGATGGAAACTGAATAATGTATAACCTTAATAATTTAGATATCATAATTTTGGCAGTAGTTTTAATTTCCGGAATTATAGCTTTATCACGAGGGCTGATTAAAGAAGTCTTATCAATCATTGGTTGGGTATTAGTTACGGTTTTGATAGTCTGGTTACTACCATTATTATTACCTTTTGCTCAAAAGTTTATTGACAGCGGTATTCTCGCCGGAATTTTAACTGCACTAATTATCTTTACAATCTTTTGGATTATTTGGATTTATTCCACTTCACACATAACTTCTAAGGTTCGTTCCAGTAAATTAAGTGGTTTAGATAGAACATTAGGCCTGTTTTTCGGTATTATGAGAGCTTTCCTGTTGGTTATATTATTTAACATTTTAGTAAATTGGACGATTCCTTCTGATAAACAATCAGAGATTTTGACCAAATCAAAATATTTTCAATTGGCTGGTAAATTTGCCAAACCGGTTGAAGAAATGATTCCTTCAGAAACTCTTGATATTATCAAATCCAAAGCCCAACAACTATCACCGGAAGAAAAAGAACAGCAAAAAGCTAAGGATTCGGTAGAATTATTTGAGAAATTGGCGCAACCTCAAGTTAAAAAAAACGCTGAACCGAAAAATAACAACCAAGGCTATAAAGAAACTGAACGTGATAGTTTGGAACGTTTGATTGAGAGTGTGGAATAAAAATATCTTTGTATGTGATGTATTACGGACAATATCAGCTATATTTAAAAGTATAAAAAGAGTAAAAATATGAAAAATTAGTTACTTTACTAATAATTTTAGAATTGACAGCTTACGAAGATAATCTACCAGAGTAAAATACCAATCAAAAATCGGTTGTAACAATCGGAGCCATGTATCCGATATCGGGATGCTGAACTAATTTCGTTGAAGAAGCCAAAGCTACGGTTAAGGTGTTTTTCGAATAATTTAATAAAAAACTTGTTGAAAATTGCCCTTTCTGTTTAACCAAAGACAAAAACAATGTTATCCTATAAAAAAATTAACTTTAATATTGGTGCAAAAACATGAGATTTACAATTGAACGAGCAAATTTATTAAAAACATTAAGTCACGTACAAAGCATAGTTGAAAAACGTAACACTATTCCGGTATTATCCAATGTTCGTATAGAAGCTTTGGATGACGGTATCAGTTTCAAAGCTACTGATATGGATACCGAAATAACTGAAATAGCCGATGCCAAAATTACCGAAGTCGGTGCAACTACAGCTCCGGCCCATATGCTTTATGACATTGTCCGAAAATTATCCGATGGTTCACAAGTTGAGCTTATTTATCCCGATGATAAAGGACAACTCACCATCTCGGCAGGACGTTCTAAATTTTCGCTTTCAACTATCGCTGTTGAAGATTTTCCGGTTATTTCCGGTGATAAACTCCCGACTTCTTTTGTTATGTCGAAAGATGAATTAAAAGACGTGATTGATCGCACTCAATTTGCCGTATCAACAGAAGAAACCAGATATTATCTCAACGGATTGTTTGTTCATGCCAAATCTGACGGCGGTGCCGAAGTTTTGCGAATTGTCGCTACCGACGGACATCGATTGGCTTGCGTAGAAACACCTTTGCCCAAAGGTGCAAAGAATCTGAAGGGCGTTATTATCCCACGTAAAACCGTGACTGAAATTCGCAAACTATTGGATGACAGCTCGGTAGAAAATGTTAAAGTTGAAATATCCGAAAACAAAGTTCGTTTTTCTGTCACAGATATTACTCTGACATCAAAATTAATTGATGGAACTTATCCTGATTATGAGCGTGTTATTCCTACCGATAATGATAAATCTTTGGAGCTTAAAGTTAAAGATTTGGCTGCTGCGGTAGATCGTGTATCGGTTGTTGCCGAACGCACTCGTGCCATTAAAATGTTAACTAACAAAAACAAAGTTACCATTGTTACATCAAGTCCTGATTTGGGAAGTGCTTCGGAAGATTTAGAAGCTCAATATGATCATGAGGCTTTGGAAATCGGTTATAATTTCCGTTATTTGTTGGATATTTTAGCTGAGATAAAAGGTGAAACAGTAAAAATATCTTTTGCTGATGCTGCGTCTCCTTCGGTAATTCATGATACCGCAGATTCTTCGGCAATTTATGTTTTAATGCCAATGAGAATCTGATGGATGTTCTTACCAGCAATTTAAAAGAATTATTACAGTTAAAGTCAGGTATTCAACGCCTGACTTTAACTGACTATAGAAATTATTCTTCTCTGCGAATTGATGTTCAAAATTGTCCGATTATTATCTATGGAGAAAACGGCACCGGAAAAACTAACATTTTGGAAGCTATTTCATTTCTTGCACCTGGACGCGGGTTGCGAGGAGTAAAACTTTCTGATATAAAACGTTTTATTCCGCAAATTGCTCCTTTAGGTGAATTAACTTATATCAGCCCGCTTAATTGGGCAGTAGCCGCAGAGATTATTAATAATGGTGAAAATCATTCTCTGGCAACCGCAGTTGAAAAAACCGGCAGAGTTGTCGATGATACGGATGAAAATCAGTCTTTTGAACGTCGAATTGTTAAAATTGACGGCAATAAAACCTCTCTTCAAAGTGATTTAGGCAAATATATTTCCCTAATCTGGTTAACTCCGCAAATGGATCGATTATTTCGCGGCGGAAGCCAACCGCGCCGAGCATTTTTGGATCGTATGGTTTATGCTTTTGACAATGATCATGCCAAACGAGTTGCTAATTTCGAGCATTTATATCGTGAATGGTATCGTTTAATAAAAGATGGAAAATTAGATAATTATTGGTTAACTTCTTTAGAAGAAGAAATGTCTGCTCTTGGCGTTGCTATCGCCGCAGCAAGACGTGAACAAACTGCCAGATTAAATACCTTTATTGAAAAAGAACCGGATGATGTTTTTCCGACAGTCAGGTTAGAACTTGATGGGTTGATTGAACGTGAATTAGATAACAGTCCTGCTGTAAAAGTTGAGGAAATGTATGCCGATTTATTAAAATCACAACGTCGTTATGTTTTAAATAACGGGGTTGATGGCATTAATCGCACCGATTTTAAAGTTTATCACAAGAAGAAAGCCATGCCTGCGGAAATGTGTTCAACCGGAGAGCAAAAATCTCTATTGGTCAGCATTATGTTGGCACAAGCAAAATGTCAAACTTTGCACAAAGGATTCGCTCCGATATTATTGCTTGATGAAGTTGCTGCCCACCTTGATGATGTTAAGAGAGATGCTTTATTATCCAAAATAGTTAATCTCAATCTTCAAGCTTGGATAACCACGACTAATCCGGAATTATTTAATTCCATAAAAGATAAATCACAGTTTTTTGAAGTAAAAAACAATTCGGTTTATCAAATATCACAACCAAGCGTTATGCCTGAAGATATCCGTCAGACTGCATTTTAAACAGCTTGGCATAACGGCCTTTTTTGCGTAACAGGCTCAAATGAGTGCCTTCTTCAACAATCTTTCCGCTCTCTAAAACAATTATCCTGTCCATCTTTCTCAATGTCGAAAGGCGGTGGGCTATAGCTACGACAGTTTTATTTTTCATCAGTTTTTTCATTGAATCCTGAATATATTTTTCGCTCTCGGAATCCAAAGAAGACGTAGCTTCGTCAAAGATAAGAATCGGTGCATTTTTCAAGATAGCACGAGCTATGGCAATACGTTGCCGTTCTCCGCCTGACAAAATTACACCTCTGTCTCCCACTTTGGTCTTATAAGATGCAGGCAATTTCTCAATAAATTTATCGGCGGATGCGTTTTTAGCGGCTTTAATAACGGCTTCATCAGATGCATTTACATTACCATAACGAATATTATCCATGATTGTGCGGTTGAACAGACAAACATCTTGAGGAATTACGGCAATATTTTTATGCAAAGAATCTTGGGTAATATCTTTAATATCAATTCCGTTGATTTTGACCGTACCTGATGAGGTATCAAAATAACGAGATATAAGTTTAATCAAAGTAGATTTTCCTGAACCAGATGATCCGACAATGCCGATTTTTTCACCTGCTTTGATGTCCAAATTAAAATTTTTAAAAATATTTTGTTGATTATTGTAGTGAAAACATACCTTATCAAATTTAATTTCTGCTTTTTTGATCTTCAACGTTGTTGCCGATGGCGAATCGACTATTTCCGGATCAATCGCTAAAGTTTCCAGTGCTGAATTCATTTGGCCGGTAATGCGCGTGAAATTGTTGACTGCCCAGTTAACCGAAAAGCTCGTCCAACTGAGACGGTCAAATGTTGATAATGCAAAAATGTAAGTGGTTACGTCAATTTGTTGCCAGTATAACAACAATGTATTAATGATAATAAAAATTGCAATGGATATTATAGCTAAAAATTCCATACAAGCTCGAATTTTAACTTTTGCTTTTTGTTCGGTAGTTTCGGCCTTGCGCCACAAACGCAAAGAACGAAGAAGGTTGAATCTTTCAAATTTGTAATTAGCAAAACTTTTGATTTCCGCATAATTAGCGATCGAATCTATAATTTGAGCATTAGTTTGACTGGAAAGAGTTGAAGTTTGTTTGGATAAAGTTGCACGCTTACGTCCAAATCGAAATCCTTGATATACCATTAACGCTACCCATAAAATCATACCCAATCCAAGCATCCAATTTAGATATGTCAGAATACCAATGGTAATTACCGTATATAATGTATCATGAAGAAAACCATGAATTTGAACGAAAAAATCAATTACTCCATTTTGCAACTGGTGAAATTTATTGGAAATATTACCGGTCATTTCGCCGACAAAATAAGAAATAGATTGTTTATTAACATAATCAAATGTATCACGTATAACTACGGAGCGAATGTGAGGTACTAATCTGGAAGAAAACCAATCAGCTAACATCCTAAGAAATCCGCCAAGCAATGCTAAAACAGTGATTATAACGATGAAATCAAAGGTAATTTGCCAATAATCAGCTTGCCCAACAGCAGAAGCAATATGTTCAAATAATTTGGCAAAATAGTACTGTGCCCCCTGTTCCAGCAATCTTGATAGTGACATAAGCGTCAAAATCAAAACAAGCATCAATTTGAAAATTTTGAGATAATACCAAATAAATTTTAAAGCTGTTTTTTGCATAACTCGTTAACCTTAAATTGACAGTTTGATGTTATTGTTATAAAATAGATTTAACAATTTGGCAACAGAGGATTTTTTAATATGGAAACGCAATACTATACTTTGATTGAAAAACAGGATTTCTTTGAAATTATTGAAAACAAATACGGCGAGTTGGCGATTTTTGTTGATGCTCGTTCCGGCACTCCGGAAGATCCGGTGTTGCAATTTGACGGCAAACAAACCGCATTATTGAAAAGAGATGCTCATTTGGCAGTTCGTCTGGACAATATTATGGAAGAAACGGTTGAGCCTTTAGCTGAATCCGAATTTGTTATGATTGTTGAGTTGAAAGGTAAAATGGTCGAAAGAATTTACGGCGTTCCGGTTGAAAATGTTGAAGAAATCGTTTTCAACGGCAAACAAACACGTGCCGATGAATTGGTAAAAGCTAAGAGCCGCGATGAATTGCTCAAGAGTTTCGGCGCGGTTAAAATTTGGAATAATGGCGAAAAAAACGTTAAATAAACGGAGTTCACAATGATAGGATTGGTGTTGGTTACACATGGAAATTTAGCCAAAGAGTTTGTTTCGGCTATGCAGCATGTTGTCGGACCTCAAGAACAAATTGATACGGTTTGTATTGGTCCAAATGATGATATGGAGATGCGTCGCAGCGAGATTCTAAGCAAGGTTAATGAAACAAACAGCGGTAATGGTGTTATTTTACTGACCGATATGTTTGGCGGAACTCCTTCTAATTTAGCAATTTCAATGATGGATCGAGCCAATGTGGAGATTTTGGCGGGAATAAATCTGCCCATGTTAATAAAGATAGCATCACTCCGTAAGGATAATGACATGAAAAAAACGGTTGAAGCTGCACAAGAAGCCGGAAAAAAATATATAAACATTGCTTCTCAACTGTTAGGAAAATAATTATGGCTAAATCTTTATGCAAAGAATTGGAAATTCTTAATATCAAAGGATTACATGCACGAGCTGCCGCACAGTTTGTCAAAACTGCCGAATCTTTTGATGCCGAAATTGAAGTGGAACGTTCAGGTCAACAAGTGAGCGGTCATTCGATTATGGGTTTAATGATGTTAGCTGCCTCAAAGGGAACCACTATTAAAGTATCGGCTTGCGGAAATCAAGCTCAGGAAGCCTTAAATGCACTTGCAAAATTGATTAATAATAAATTCGGCGAGGATTGATTGCAAAAAAAAGCTCCTCGCAATAAAACTCTTACTCTGACACCAAACGAACAAACATCTTTGCTCGAAAAAGCTGCTAAGTTGGGTAAAAAAACATCTTTGGCAGAAATAAAAGATAAAATTGTTTGGCAAGACACTTTTAAGGTTATGGATTTTATGCCGAGCAAGTGTGTGGATTTAATGATTGTCGATCCTCCTTATAATCTTAATAAAAACTTCGGCACATCAAATTTCAAAGAAATGTCAGATGACAAATATGCCGAATGGCTTGACAGTTGGTTAAAAAAAACCGTTCGTTTATTAAAAGACAATGCCTCGATTTACATTTGCACCGATTGGAAATCTTCAATATCCGTGCCGTTTGTTGCTGGAAAATATTTTATTTTGCAAAATCGAATTTCCTGGGAGCGCGAAAAAGGTCGCGGAGCTCTAAAAAATTGGAAAAATTGCTTAGAAGATATTTGGTTTTTTACCAAAAGCAAAAATTATAAGTTTAATATTGACAGTGTGAAAATTTTACGCTCGGTTTTGGCTCCTTATAAAGATAAAAAAGGTCAACCGAAGGATTGGTTTCAACGTGACGAAAATAAAATGCGCTTGACTTATCCGTCAAATATATGGACCGATATATCCGTGCCGTTTTGGTCGATGGCCGAAAACACTCCTCATCCTACTCAAAAACCCGAAAAATTGATTGCCAAACTGATTTTAGCATCTTCTGATGAAGGCGATGTTGTTTTTGATCCTTTTGTTGGCTCAGGAACTACGGCGGTGGTAGCCAAAAAATTAAAAAGACATTTTATCGGTATTGAAAAAGAAAAAGAATATGTCGCCTATGCATTAAAACGATTAGCTATGGCGGATAAAGATAACGGAATTCAAGGGTTTAACAATGGTATATTTTACCATCGCAATATGTAATCTTAAAGTTTAACTTGTTTATATGCGGATAATACTTACTTATTTTTGTGCCTTAAAGGCAACAACTCAAATTTAAGGAGAAAAATATGTGTAAAGATATGAGAGATAATAAATCAGCTCAAAAGAACTCTTCTGCAGATTCTAAAAGCTCGACTAAGGAAGCATCTTCAGAAAAAGAAACCTCTAATACTCACAAAGGCTGTGGTTGCGGCGGTTATTAAAAATTGAACTTTATTATGCCTGTCAACGTTTTAAATGTTGACAGGTTTTTTTGTTTTACTGGACTTATTAAAGAAAACGAATATATTATACTTCTAAATTGGTTTAAAAGGGCTATTACAATGAAAAAAATCATAGGATTTATGCTTGCGTTGCTTTGGTCGTTCAATGCTCAAGCCATAACTTCACAAGATATAAAAAAAATTGAAGATTATCTTAATTCATTAAACAGTCTTAAAGCTACATTTGTGCAAATGGCATCTAACGGAGCCACTGCCGAGGGACGTTTATTCATCAAAAAACCCAATAAAATTCGCATGGAGTATGCAGAGCCAACTAATGTCCTAATCGTAGGCAATGGTGATTTAATCACTTATAAAGATTTGGATTTAGACCAAGTTACCAATATTGATTATAGCGATATTCCCTTATCTTTAATTTTGACCGACAAAATAAAACTTGAAGGCGGAGCATTAAAAATTGTTGATTTTTATCAGGACAAAGGCTCTACAATGATAACTTTGGAAATGAAAGAAAAGAGCGATACCGGACCGATTACTTTGGTTTTTTCCAATAATCCTTTTGAATTGAAGCAGTGGAAAATTGTCGATCCTCAAAGTGTTGAGGTAACTTTATCCTTATATGACGCACAAAAAGATGCAGATATTGCCGATGACGTATTTGTTTTCAAAGATAAAAAAGACAGCTCACGCAATTTCAAAAAGAAAAAATAAAAGATGGTTGAACTTTCTATAGTTTCTTGGAATGTTAATTCCGTTCGCATCAGAATGGAGTTATTGAAAGAACTGGCCGCAAAATATCAACCGGATGTTATCTGCTTGCAGGAAGTTAAAGCTAAAGAGATCGATTTTCCCTTTAACGACATCAAAATGTTAGGTTATGAACACATTGCGTTATATGGTATGGCCGGCTATAACGGTGTGGCTATCCTAAGCAAATTTCCGCTTGAAAACATTGAGCGAAAAGATTGGGTGGGCAAACACGATGCCCGTCATATCAAAGCTGTTGTCAAAGGCATTGAAATCAACGATATTTATATTCCGGCCGGCGGTGATATTCCTGACCCGATAGAAAACCTTTCTTTTGCCCACAAATTGTGTTTTATGGATGATATGGCAGAATATTACGAACAACATAAAACCTCGTTCAGTGGTCAAAAAATCCTGTTTTGCGGGGATTTTAATGTTGCACCGAGCGAAAATGATGTTTGGAATCACAAACAAATGTTAGGTATCGTTTCTCATACGCCGATAGAAGTGCAAAGATTAACCCGATTATTTAATTCTTTAGATTTTATTGATGCTGTTCGTCAAATCTATCCGGAGCCGGAAAAAATTTTTTCATGGTGGAGTTATCGCAATCCTAATTGGCAAACCAATAACAAGGGGCGAAGATTGGACCATATTTGGGTAACACCGAATATGCAAAATATGATTAAAGACGTCAAAATTCTACGCGAATTTCGCACTCTTGAGCGTCCGTCCGACCACGTTCCGGTTTTGGTTAAATTAGCTCTGCCTGAATAAAAATCCAACCATTATATCATAGGCAAAAACAGGAATATTTAACGCTAGTTAAGATATCTTTTACACCATACATCCAATAAATCTTTATTATTTAACTAAAAATTGTGCTGCCGGCAAAAACATATTTTCCGGTAAATTATCCATATCAAACCACCGCCATTCGGCAAATTTATCGGGTTCGCAAAGTTTAATCTCTCCGCTAAATACTTTTGCTTTCAGGTGCACGGTAACATAATGTTTGCCGGATTCGCTAAAAAAATCATTGGTAACGCCGACTACCTCAACATCTGCCGGTGCTATATCCAAGTTTGTTTCTTCTTTGGTTTCCCTGCTGGCCGCCTGTTCAAAGCTTTCGCCATATTCCAAATGTCCGCCCGGCGGACACCATGTCCCGTTTCCGTGCGGTGATTTTCTTAAGCCCAGCAGAAGTCGATTCTGTTTATCATAAACATAAACCCCGACACCGACTTTAATGATTTTTTCCATGTTTGATAACTTTCTAAAAAAAAGCAGACTCCAACAACGGAAGTCTGCTTTAATATTTAAGCTAAAAACTAAGCATCTAAAGCCCGACGTAAAGCCGCCACATTTTCAGCTAAAGAAACATCTTCCATAATCAGCTCTTCAACCTTGCGAACCGCATGCATAACCGTTGTATGATCGCGATCAAATTTACGACCGATTTCCGGTAAAGAACGAGAGGTAAGCTGTTTTGCCAAATACATTGCAATTTGACGCGGACGAGCAACCGTGCGAGCACGACGCGAAGACTGCATTTCGCGAACCGATATATTGAAATGTTCGGCAACTTTTTTCTGAATTTCATCAATAGTTGTGCGTTTATCAAACGAACGTAACATATCTTTCAATATATCTTGTGTCATATCCAAGGTTATTTCGTGATCGTTGAGCAATTGAGAATGAGCAATTACTCTACGCAAAGCACCTTCCAATTCACGAATATTCGAAGTAATTTTAGTAGCTAAAAACTCGGCGACCTTAGGCGGCAATTCCAAACCCATTTGCTTAGCTTTGCTGTTCAAAATACCGATACGCAAATCAAAGTCAGTAGGATGAATATCTGCTACCAATCCGCAACCCAAACGTGATTTTAAGCGTGCTTCGATTCCCTCCAAATCCGAAGGAGATTTATCTGCAGATATTATAATTTGCCGCCCTTCTTCAATTAACGAATTAAAAGTATAAAAGAACTCTTCCTGGGTAATATCTTTTCCGCCCATAAATTGCACATCATCAACCATCAAAACATCAACCGAACGGAATTGTTCTTTGAAAGCTGCTGTATCTTTATAGCGTAAAGCTCTGACAAATTTGCACATAAAACGCTCAGCGGAAAGATAAACAATATTCCGTGAAGGATCCTGTTGTTTAATATGCCAGGCAATAGCATGCATAAGGTGAGTTTTACCTAAACCGACACCGGAATATAAAAACAAAGGATTAAATGATATATTGCGCGATTCGGCAACTTTGCGAGCTGCAGCATAGGCAAACTCATTGGTTTTACCCACTACAAAATTTTCAAAAGTATATTGAGGATTTAACGGTACTGAAAGTGAATCACTCAAAATCCCGTCATTAGCATTGGCCGCAGCAACAGCACCTGACTGATATATATTTTGCGGCATAGGTGAACCTGAAGGAATTTTCTTAATCAGAGAAGGACAGGTCGGACTGTAAATTCCATGTGCCTGCATAACATCCTGACCGGCTTGTACGATAAAATTAATGTTCTTAATGCCGGGATTTTTCTTCTCCCAAATCTTGTGAATTCTGTCGCTATAATTTGTAATAACCCAGTTTCTCATAAAACGCGTCGGTACACAAATATTCATTGTTCCGTCACTAAACGTTCCGACCGTTAACGGTTTTAACCAACTTTCAAAAGCAGTATCACCTATTTCACCTCTGAGTTGTTCGCAAACTTGTCCCCACTGTTCGGAAACAGAACTACCGTTAACAATAAGATCTTCGGTCATATTATACTCCCCAATTATTCTTAAAAATTTCAATCAAAATCAACCTTAAAACTTCATTTGAATAAGACTCTCAATCGAAAACCTCAAACAAATTCCCCTGAAGTTGTCAGGTCAATCACCACTTTAGTTTAATATCCTATCGAAAACTTTCTAATATATGCATAAAACATCAAAAATTATAAACCTTGCTGGCAGATGCTTTGTTAAAGCACATTTCTTAAATCTCTGACAAAAGCAAAACTAAATTTGCTGATTAATAATACTGATTCGTATTCAATAACATACAAAAAAGTTTAATTGTCAGATTCGCTCGTGAAGATTCGAAAATCTCAAAATTTCAAAGTCAATCACTCTAACGAAGTTGATAGGACATTATTTCAAAAAAAACATAAAAACAACAGAACTTTTATAGAACATTTCAATTAAATTTCTTGACAGGTATTTTATACAGATTCGCCTGATTCGTTTGACTTTCAAACAAAAAAACACAAACCGAAAACCGATAATTTACCGGTGACAGTTTGTGTTTTAAAAATTTCGCAAAACGAAGAAAATTATAAAGCTTTAATTTTGCTCGACAGACGTGAAATTTTGCGAGAAGCGGTATTTAGCTTGAATACACCTTTTCTTACCGCACGCATAAACTCAGATTCGGCTGTCTTAAAAGATGCTTGAGCCAGCTCTTTATCGCCGGAAGCAATAGCAGCCTCAACTTTTTTTACAAAAGTGCGTACACGACTTCTGCGAGCACCGTTAATAACAGCTCTTTTATTATTTCTTACGATTCTGCTTTTTGCAGATTTATGATTGGCCATTTTTTTTTCCCATTTATAAAGTTATTCCAAAAAAAACAATGTAGGTGTTTTATAGACTTGATTTTACCAATAAGTCAACAACAATTTTAAGTGAGAGATCGATTCTCCTTTATTTTTTTACTTAAAATTATCTAAAATCCCATAAAAATCGCGAGTATTCATACTCAGTCGACAACTTTTTAATTCTAACTCCAGACCGTTTTGCAAATTCATATTTTCAACCTGTTTTAAAGTTTCTTTAGCTTGCAACACTGCTTGATAAGGTAAAGTCTCGATTCTTTTTGCCACACGTATAGCTTCATCAAATAAATCGCTTAAAGGTACGACTCTGCTGATTAATCCGCAAGACGAAGCTTCTTCGGCACTAAAAGCCCTTCCTGTCAATATAATTTCCATAGTTTTTGCTTTGCCGATTCTTTTTATAAGCCTTGTACACCCTCCAAAAGAAGGAATCAAACCGATACTCAATTCTGGATAACCGAATTGAGCAGATTCAGATGCTAAAATGATATCACCGGCCATTGCCAAATCACAACCCAGCCCCAAAGCATAACCTGACACCGCAGAAATTATCGGTTTTACGCAATTAGCTATTTTATTAAATTCATCTTGCCATGCTTTTAGAGCTAAACTTTGTTGTGATATTTCTTGAGCTAAAGCCTTCATATCAACACCGGCAGCAAAAGCTGTCTCATTGCCGCGTAAAATAATGCAACGAATATTGTCATCGTATTCCCAAGTTTGTACTTGATAGGCAATATCATTAAGCATCTCCAAATTAACAGCATTCATTTCGCTTTGACGATTCATGGTAATAATACCAATTCTTCCCTCGGTTTCTGTTAAGATAGTATTACTCTCGCTCATTACATATATCCTCCGCTATTTTTTACTTTTTAATGATAAACAAACAATCAACGGATTGGTCGATTCTTTCTTTATTTCGGCTATTTCACCTTCTCGTTCAAAAACGATTTGATCAGAATTCTTTTTTACCATCTTCCACCCCAGCTGAGGTAAAGTGTTTTTATAAAAATTCACGATATCCGCAAAATCTAGTGAATCGGATTCCATATAAGCTTCAACTAAACGAATGGATTCATTGCCGAAATTTAATCCCGCATTTTCTATTTGTTCCAAACCATTGGGAATAGGAAAATCCTCTAGCCCTTCCACAAAAGCCGCCGAAGCAGTATTTCCCATAATTATTGCTGCTAAAATAACGCTCAATATCTTCATTTTTGTAAACTTTCACAATAAAAAGTTGATCTTCCTCCCATAACCGAACGTTTTATTCCTCCGGTTTTTGCAATATCGCATTTACAATCAGGACATCTTTGACCGGTTTTATTATACACGCAATGTTGTTGTTGAAAATATCCCATACTCCCATCAGGTTTTTTATAATCTCTCAAAGTGGATCCCCCGGCTAAAATGGCTTTTTGCAAAATGTTTCGAATATTTTTTATCAAGGTTTCACATTCTGATAAAGATACATCTTTGGATATTCTGGTCGGTAAAATTCTTGATTCATACAAAATCTCCGAAGCATAAATATTGCCGATTCCTGCAATTATTTCTTGGTTGAGCAAAGCCAATTTTATCGGTAATTTTGCGTGTCTTTGTAATTGTTCATACAGATAATCATTACTTAAATTATTGTCAAACGGATCTATTCCTGTCTTATTAAACCACCTGCATTTATTCAGGTTATCTTTTTTACAGTAAACCAAAAGCCCAAAACGTCGCGGATCATTGTATATAATAATTCCCCCATCTGTAACGATAATAATGTGATCATGCTTATCTAATTTATCCGGCATATAGTCGGTTAATTTAATTTTTCCGCTCATGCCCATATGCCAAATTAAATCTAAGCCATTGGATAATTCCATAATTATATATTTTGCGATTCTTTTATAACCTATGATAGTTGTTCCTTTAATTCTTTTTGGTAAATCATTGGGAACTTGTTCTCGCAAACGACCGTTATTGATAATAACATCAATAATCTGACTTTTGCCGATTCCTTTGGAAATGGCAGTTTTAATTGTTTCGACTTCCGGCAGCTCGGGCATAATTCCTCATTTTAAAAACATATTAACCAAACACATTATAAATAATTTTATCGGCAATACAATAACAAATAAAATCTTGCACTCAAAAGAGATAATTGTTATCTTAACCGAATAACTGAATTTAAGGACATTTTATTGTGATAAAAAAGACAAAACGACAAAGCAAATATTTTGCCCCGCAAAATCCGGATGGCGATTATCATGTTTGTGATCATCCCGGCTGTAACAAAGCCGGTGAGTATCGTGCCCCCAAAAACTCTCGCTTAAAGGAGTATTATTGGTTTTGTTTAGATCACGTAAAAGAATATAATGCTAAATGGAATTATTATGATAACGAAAATACTTTTGATGAGGAATACTCTAAACAACGTCATTTTAATTTTTCATCCCATCTTAAATACGATTTTGATTTTAGCTTTAACGACGGTTACGGATTTTTTAAATACACGGAAACGTTTATCGATTCGCCAGGCATAAAATTGACAGCCGACGAAAGACAAGCTCTCAAGATAATGAACATCGAATATGAAGAAATAAATGTCGATTCATTAAAGAAAGCTTATAAAAAAGCCGTAAAAAAATACCATCCTGATTTAAACTCTTCAGCTAAAGAATCTGAAGAAATTTTTAAAATATTAAGCACTTCATACAAATCGATTCTTGCTAAGTTAACCGGTAAAAATTAACGTGAATTTTCATCATACTGTTTGTTTTCGCTTAAAGTTTTTTCTATTTTCTGTTGTAACTTCTTTTTTTCTTCAGGTGTTAAATTGTCGGTCTTTTTATTTTTTCGACCGGTTTTATAATAAATGGTTTTAGCTGCCTTTTTGTCATTACTTTCTTTTCCCAATGCAGCTAATTCTTTTGCATCTAGTTTTTCAACTTTAGATCCATCAATAACCTCGTCAAGTAAACTAACTTTTTTGATTTTATTTAACCCTTTAATTAAATTGTTGGTTTCATCATAATTAGAAATATCTGTTGTTTTAATTTTTTCCGATTTTGCAAGATGTTGTTTAGCTGTATTTACAAATGTTTGTTGATCTGTTTCGACTCGTAGCATATTAACATTAACAACATCTTCGCTTAATTTTTTAACACCGCTTTTTTGAAGTTTATTATTAAGATTTATAATAGCCTCCATCTTTCCGGCAGATTGCTGCATGGATTGATTTTTTAAGGTTTGGTCTTCTTGCAATTTTCTTTTTTCTTCTTCTTTTAGTCCGTCCAACAGAGATGATGAATATTCTTCATTGTTCATATGTAAAAATAATGCGGTATTAATTTCGTCTTCTTCATCTTCATCCTCATCAAAAACTTCACGAATTTTTGATCTTATTTTTCGTAAATTATTTGGGAAAAACGATTTAATTTGTCTCATTCCGACATCTAAATCATTGACCTGCTCATCCGAAGCTGTCAATTTTTTTACATCGCGACGCCGAGAATTTCTGGTTTTTTTCCCTTCATCACTCGATTGTTTCCACTCAATATTTGACAAATCTTCCGTATGTGTCATTCGCCTACCTTTGCCTTAAAAACCATACATCAATAATGGCACAAAAGTTTAATATTGTCAATTTATCTCAAATCATATTTTGCTATAAACTATCATTAAAGATTCGTCAGATAAATGAGCAACATTTATTTGAATATTTTCATTTTTTCTACGTTTTAGACTTAAAGTTTTAGTTGTGGGATTCAAGATGTTATTTCCAATACCCTTTTTCAATTTTTCCCAATTCTCCAAATCATCAAAAAAAGACTTTTGGCTGTCCAGGAGTTCACTGAAAGACGGTTCGGAAATAAGAAAATTTTTGTTTGCCTGCCACAATTCAATATAAGCATCATTAAAGAATTTCAATTTATTGTCGGACCCGAATACCAACACTCCATCGTCTAAATTATTTAACATTTCATTTTGTACGGTTACTAACTGATTATAAGCGCTTTTAGTTGCCAATCTGTCAGAAATATCTTCATAAGCAAAAATAACTCCGCCTAACAAATAAGGAGCTCTCGTTCTTCGAATTGTCCTTCCGTCCGGAAGATGTAACAAATCGCTCAATGGTTCCAGAATATTACTGAATATTTTTTGTTCTTCTTTTTTGAAAGACTTAAAATCAGGAACTTCCGGCAATAATCGATTCTCACGTGTTTCATCTAAAAAACGACTGTAAGAAAGTTTTTGATTTTGCCAATCTTTATTAAGCCCCCATAAAGAAACAAAGGCATTGTTATAAAAATCAATCATCATGTTCTTATCGAAAACGGCAAAAGCCGTCCCCAATTTTCCTAAAATCATTAATTGAGCTTCTTGATGCTGTTTTTGAGTACGCTTTAACTCATCTAATTCATTTATATTAACCAGACAGCCCGTGCTATATAGTTTGCTTAAATTTTGTTCAGCATAAAAAGGTGTTTCCGAAGCTTCCACAGCAACACGATTCCCTTCAACAACAATACCTTTTATCGCCGTCAAAGGCTTTTGATTTTTGAACGCATTAGCAGCTAATTCCTTAGTCAAACTTTCTCCGATAGCATCACAAATTTCTGATTGGTCACTTGAAAAATTTTCTTTTGATTTATAACCCGACAATTCGTTGTATTTTTTATTGCGATAAATAATATTAAGATTATCATCACGCAGCCATACTGCGATGGGAAGATTATCAACCATATCATGAAGCATCTGATAATTTTCTTCAATTTTTTTTCGTTCGTCAGCCAAAACATTTATACGATTCGTTGTAAGAGTAATATCTCTGAACCAAATCATATCACAATAAATGCTTCCGTCTGCACCGTTTATTCTGACGCCTTCTAACCTAACAAATTTTTTAGAGCCTTTTAATTCAAAAAAATCTTCAAAAGACGTTCCTTCTTTTCTTAACAAGCTGACGTACTTTTCAATTTTTTTAATATCTTCTTTATAAAAATTTTTCAACACATCATCAAAGGATGATTTTATACCGCCGGGCAATCCTAAAATTACTGCTAACCTTCGCGAACATCTTCCCACAACTTCTTTTATTGGATCATTAACTTTGTCATCCGGATAAATAAAGGCAAAATAGCCGTCACGAGAGGCATAAAGCGTTTCAGCATATCTTTCTCTGTCCCGATTAAGAAAATAATTTCGTTGCTTTGTTTTTAGATATTTAAGAGTTATAAACAATAATAAGGAAAGCAATAACAAAGCACAGCCTCCCAAAGTGAACCAAAATTCCGGAGCTGCGTCAAACATATCATGCAACAAATTAAGATTCATAATCAATATTACCCTTAAATAAAAAAAACAATTGCTCAAATAAAGATTTTAATGTATAAAAAAGATTATTCAAATTAAAACTTATATCAAGTGGACAAATGCATACATTGATTTTTGATACAACAGCTGCGGCTTGCAGCATTGTTTTATGTAAAGAAGACCGAATAATCGACAGTTATAGCAAAACTTTTGACTTTGGCCAAGCAGATATTTTAATTCCCGAAATACAAAAAATGTTGTTGCGGAATAATGTTGATTTTTCACAAATAAAAGGTGTTTTTGTTTGTGTCGGACCTGGTTCATTCACCGGTGTAAGAGCATCTGTTTCCGCAGCAAAAGTATTTTCTGTCGCTTATCCTGATCTGATAATCAGCGGTTTTTCTGCATTTGAAGGTTATTTATCAGATTTATCTTTTAATGATATTTCAGATTGCAATGCAGTGATTATTGAAACCAGAAGAGATGATTTTTATGTCCGTTTTTATGACTCTGAATTTACCCCTCTTAATGAACCCCAGTGTATGTCTCGAGAAGATATTATCGATTTTATGAAGAGAAGAGGGTGCACAATTTCAATTATTGGTGATGGTATTGAGCGTTTTTTAAACAAGCCTAGCGGATTGGTGTTTCATTGTATTAAAATGTCAGATAATATTTCTACTGAAGCTTTGGCAAAAGTTGCTCATATTCAACAAAAAAATCATAAATTTAATTTTCCCAAACCACTTTATATTCGTTCGGCTGAGTTCTCAAGCGGAACAAATAATTAGGACGTTATTATGGACGATAAAATGAATATTAATGACAAATCAGGTCACCGCCAGAGAGTAAAACAACGTTTCTTAAAAGATGGCGGCAAGAGTATGGCTGACTATGAATTACTGGAATTTCTTTTAATGATGTCTATTCCCAGACGTGACGTAAAGCCGATAGCTAAAGAATTGCTCCGCCAATTTGGTAGTTTTGCCAATGTGATATATGCTTCTCCGCAAGATTTAATGAAGACCAAATGGGTAAAGGAAAACACTTATGTTTTGTTTCAATTGATAGCGGCGGCGGTAAAAAGGATTTGCCGAGAAAATCTTAGTGACGGCAATATACCGGTATTAAACAATACCGAAACGGTGGTTGATTATTGCCGAGCTGTTTTAGCTTATTCCGAGGTTGAGGAATTATATGTGATATTTTTAGATGCATCGCTCAAATTGATAAGTATTGATTTTTTGCAAAAGGGAACATTAACCGGAGTAACGGTATCACCGCGTGAGATTGTTCGGCAAGCTCTGGATAAAAAAGCAGTCAATTTGATAATGGTTCACAATCATCCGTCTGATAACGTAAAACCTTCGGAAAATGATATAATCGCTACCGGAAGCGTTGAAAAAGCCTGCGATTTGATGGGAATAAAGTTACAAGACCATATCATTATCGGCAAAAGCCACTTTTTCTCTTTTCTCAATCACAAAATGCTCGGTAATAATCTTAAATTATAAATTGAAATGTTCTAAATAAAGAAACCTGCATTTTGTAGCTATAATTATTACTTCTGTTGAGAGCATTTTCTTTGTGCAAATTTTGATTTTGCTGAATTCAAAAGAGTATTAACCATCTGTTTATATTGCCTTTTACCGGACAAACAAGCTTTTTTAAATATCAATAAATCCTTATCTTGATTTAAAGATGCTTTACCGACAACCAAATCTTGAATCGAAAGGGGAGATAATAATTCTTTTTGCATATCAAAAGCGTGTAATACGGCATTAACCAGACAACGCGACATAATTTGTTGCATAGTATTGGCATCTTGGGTATTTCCCTGATTAAAGGAATGATTATGCTCTTCTGACGCGTGTGATAACTCGGTTGTTTTCAGGGGGTCATAAGTAAACTTTTCTTTAATGAGAAAAATGTTACCAAATTTACCAGGATAAAAAGATAATTTGAAATCCTGCGAATTAATTTGAGAATATCCTTCAGCTAATAAATCATCGCAATACTTAATTTGTTTTCTTACTAAATCCTCCATGTAATTATAGGCATTATTATATCCTTTAATAAATGTATCGCCCAAAGTCTTAAAAGAGACAAAATTCATCTTAGAAACACCTAAAGGACAAGCGGGGGCATAAGCTATAACGGTAATTTGTTTTTGTATTTGTGCAATCTCATTGTCGCTATAACCTAAGTTTTGCATCTTAGAATACATAACTTCTTCTAATTTAAGAGCTGTATAAGCACCGTAGCAATGAGCAAAAATAACCAGTTGTCCGACATTTTGTTCGGCTTGTTTAGCATCTAATCTTCCATTTATACATGATATTCGAGGCCTGATGATTTGTTCATATATATCACCTATATGAGCAGGGTTAAATTCTTCTTGATAATACGGATTATTCTGTTGAAGCTTTTTTATGTCACTGCACATTCCTTTAGTGCGACCGTGTTTTTTATATAACAAATCCACCGCCGCTTGAGTGTCAAAGTTTAAAGTAGAATAACGAGCTAAAGCATAAAAAGGCAGTCGGCGGATAATATCTTGGCTAAGATTAGCATTTTCAAGATTGTGCTTTAATATATTTACAATACGGTTTATTTCATCAGCTATATTTATAAGTTGCCTATGATCACAATAAACTATATTATTTCCCGGAAAATAAATAATTGCCGGACCTGTTGGGGCAACACTGGAAGCCTGAAAGGTTATACCTTCAGGAGTCTCACTGAAAATTGTTTCAAATAAAACATTTCCGGTCTTTTCGGTAGACATAGTGTCCCTTTTTCTAAATAGCAATTTACCTTATAATAGTTTTAACATTATAAACAATTTTACTTACCATGTCAAACTACACTGAATTTATAATAAATAATTCATTCATTATTAATATCTTCTATTTCCTATTATTTATTTTAAGATTTTTATGATTTTTATTTTTTATCAGCATAAGGATTTTCGGTTTTTCTCACGCTGATTCTTATAGGGATTCCTCCCAAATTAAAAGTATCACGTAAAGAATTAGTCAGATAGCGCAAATAAGATTCGGGCAAACCTTCCGGATTGCTTGAAAATATAACAAATGAAGGAGGGCGATTCCTTGCTTGAGTTATATAGCGTAACTTTATTCTTCGTTTATTTTTTCCCAAAGGCGGCGGATTCTCACTCTGCACATCAGCAAACCATTGGTTTAATGGTGCTGTCGGAATACGGGTATTCCATCTGTCATAAATCTTAAATACCGCTTGCATTAATTTATCCAAATTTTCTTTTTTTAATGCTGAAATGGTAACTGTCGGAATATTCGGCGCCTGAGCCAAAGAAGTTTGCAATTTACTGTTAAGCTTTTGCAAAACTTCAACACGATTAGCAATATCCCATTTATTTACGGCAATTATTAAAGCCCTTCCTTCGTCTAAAACTTCTCTGGCAATAGTTAAATCTTGTTTATCAAGAACACCATCAGCGTCTAATACCAAAACAACGACTTGCGCCGAATTAACCGCCTGTTTGGTTGAAGCAGCAGACATTTTTTCCAAATCTTCGCAAATTTTTGAATGTTTGCGCAGACCGGCCGTATCTGTCAGTTGAATAGCTCTGCCTTTATAATGCCATAGAGTTGCTATGGCATCGCGAGTAATTCCTGCTTCCGGTCCGGTCAACATACGCTCATCATTAAGCAAAGCATTTACTAATGTCGATTTGCCGACATTTGGTCTTCCCACAATAGCAAGATATAAAGGGGCTCCTTCTTTGGTTTTGGCAGCCTCATCTATGGCAATATTCAAAGTTTCCTCACAATTTTTCAAAGCGCTATATAAATCACCTAAACCAATACCATGCTCCGCCGAAAAAACAAGCGGTTGCCCGAAACCTAACTTATAAGCATCATAAATACTGTTTTCTTGCTGAATACCCTCGCATTTATTTGCCAATAATACTACCGGCTTGTTCATTTGTCGCACCAAATTTGCCAAATGTTCATCAAAAGGTTGTAATCCGTCTCGAGCATCAATCAAAAACAATATAACGTTTGCATCAGCTATAGCTCTTTGCGTTTGCTGCCACATGCGTTTTTCTATGGTATCGGCGGTTGTGTATTCAAAACCGGCAGTATCGATAATCTCTAAAGATAAATCATATAACTTTGCTGTATGAGAACGACGATCTCTTGTCACTCCCGGCTTATCATGAACCAAAGCTACCTTGCGTCCGACTAATCGATTAAACAAGGTTGATTTGCCGACATTAGCCCTGCCTATTATAGCAACTTTTAATACCATTTAACCATTCCTACTTATAAGCAGTAATTTCCGCATCTTTTGTAGTTAGCAGTAATGTCTCTTTAACCATTACAGGTGCTGTCTCAACCCCTTCTTCCACATCGGCTATACCCATAATTCTTCCATTGTAAGGAGATACTGAAAATAATTTCCCGTTTGATGAAACTACCAACAAAGCATCATTAGTTAATATCGGACCAGAAACAAATACATCCGCTTTTTCATCACCTTTTGCAAAAGGAATAATGGTTGACCAAACGATTTTACCCGTTGATCGTTCAATTGCGGCTAAATCACCATCAGTCGTTAAAACGAACAAAAATTGTCCTGCTACCCAAGGTTGAGAACTGACAGCAATTTCTTTTGACCAAACTTTAACTCCGGTACGAATATCAATAGCCGTTAAAGGTCCGTTATAACCTGCCGCATAAACAAAGCCGTCAGCTATAACCGGATTTGCTTTAACGGAAGTAATCTCAGCCATAGCATCAGTCGCGCCTCCTGAAATAATCCATTCAGACCAAAGAGGTGTTCCTGTTGATGCCTTAAAGGCTTGCAATTGACCGTTATTAAAGGCAGCAACAATCAAATCATCGTCTACACTGTAAGCAGGAACCGCTCCTCCGATCATGGTTGTATTTTCTGTTTCGATTTTGTCTTTCCATAAGATACTGCCGTCCGATTGTTTAAGTGCATATATAGCATTATCCATTGTTTGAACAATAACTAAATCGCCATCAACACACGGAGCAATACGAATGGGAGATTTTATGTCCCGATCCCAAACTATTTTTCCTGTCTCCGCTTGCAAAGAGAATACTTTTCCAAAACCGGTTGTTGCAAAAACTTTTCCGTTATAAACAGCCAAACCGGCACCGATTAACGAAGAATCTCGATTCTTTTTATTCTCATGTTTTAACCTTTTTTCCCATATTTTATCTCCGTTTGTTAAATTATAAGCACTAGCAACGCCTTGTGCATCAAGAGTGTACACAGTTTTTCCGTCAACTACCGGAGATGTAATCAAAACATTGCGTTTCGACGAGCCTTTTCCGAAAGAAATATTCCATATTTCATCTAAATTTCCGCCGGCCTTGATATGTCCGACATTATGTAATGCATTTCCGCCCGATTGCGTCCATTTATCATAGGATGTAGACTTAGGTAGCCGAATTTTCATTTCTCCCATTGCATAATCAGGTTGAAGATTTCTATCTTCACGGATAACGCTTATCCTTTCTCCTTCGATATTCAAAGGATCTTTGCTAAAAATAGAACAAGCTGACAAAACCAATATAACAACAAGATTTATAACAATTTTTTTCATGCCTTTTTCCTTTTTTTATTTAGTTATTCACTCAATATTCCCATCATATCCTGTGCTCGGGCTTTCATATTGTCAGGAGCACTCATGGAATATTGAATTTTCTCATACTCCGCTAAAGCCTTAGTTTTATCATTTTCACGAACATATAACATTGCCATAAGCTCATGAGCCATTGGAGAGTTAACTTCATCACTGACTAAAGGTTTTAATAATTCGCTGATTTCATCAGCCGGAGCATTTTTATCCAATTTATAAGAAGCCAGTTTTAAAATTGCAATATTACGTATCTGAGAAAAATCTCCTTCCTTAGCAAGTTTTTCAATTATTAACATAGCGTCATCAAACTTATCCTGCTCGGTATATATCGCAGCTATTTGTAACTTTGAAATATCTGCATATATTCCTGACGACTTCTTGGCTAAGGTATTATATATTTCCAAGCTTTCATCTAGACGCCCTTGATTTTGCAATGATAGAGCAACCGAATAAGCGTCAGAAACTTCTTGATGTTTTTTTATTTGCCAATTTTTAATACTTTCAAAACTTATGGTTATTGTCAGAACTAAAGCCACACCGATAATAACAAATATGCCGTACTTATTCCACCATTGCTGAAATTGTTCATTCTTAACATCTTCAACAACTTCGCGTAATAAAGCATCTTCTTCAATTTTATTTACTAATTTATCTTTCATCAGAATCTCCATAACAATTATTTAACAATCTCATGAATTAAAAATCGCTTCAACCAACGTAGATCTTTAATTGCCAGTTTTGCTCCGAAAGTGATAGTATTATCATTTGAAAATATCGAAACATAATATCTGCCAGTTGCGGGATTTTCATTTATATTAACCCCTTCTATGTCTTTCTTGTTTATTTGATTATGCTTGGTTGAAAATAACATATATTTATAAGTATGTACAATCTTATTGCGTTTGAGCACCAATTTTTCTTTGCGGAATAATATCAGTAACAAAACAACAATAAAAACAGCCAATACAGTCATAAACAAATATGCAAAAAATGACGGATTAACATCAGCGTTATAATATACAAAAACTGTTATACCAAATACTACACTATTAATTCCTAAAATAAACCATGTAATCAAATTATAAGCATCCCAAATGACTTTTCGTATTTTTATAACAATTTTATCTTTTTTACGCACGTAAGCCAACATCTTAGGTAATCGTTCGTATCCGTCGAAATTATCTTTAATAAAACCTTCTTTATATTGCAAAGCTAAAGATTTATTAAAATCATTATAATCAACGGATTTAACCCCGTCATCAGTAAACAGCAATATTGGCAATTTTAATAATTTTGCAAAATCTTTCCAACGCTGTCTGATTCCTTTTTCGGAAGTTGATATATACAATGGCACACATTTATTATAATTTTTATGATTAAGCTCAATAATATAACGATTCTTTGTTAAAATACCTGATTGTAAAAATTCTACTCTGAACCTTATGCCATTATAATTTTCTAGCTTTTCCTTAAAAATTTTCTTTCCATGAAAAAGTCTTCTTTGAACAATAGTAATTACTGATTCGTCAATTTGATATTTGTTATATCTCAAATAATTAGCTATGTTTATCGTAAATACCACAAATCCTATCAAAATAAAACAATAATCGAAAACCCAAACTGATATCATGGGGCTATAAGTAACAATATCGTACGACGGAGATATGTCTTCAGCCCCTTTGGTAAAACCATTCAATAACTCATATAAACCCAAAACCATCAGCAAAAAGCCGAATAAAATCGGAAAAACAATATTTCTTATTTTTAACCGATCAGTACAATGACCTTTTTTATCTTTCAAATTAAATAATAAATTATTGCTGAAATATAAAGGAGTTTTATTCATAATATCATCTCGCTGTTGTTAAATTTTACCGCATAGTAATATATCTTTTTCTTAAAATCATCTTTTTTTACTAAATTTTACTGGATTTTAATTTACTCTGGGCATAATGTTAAACTAAATAATAATTATTGCAAGGAACAAAAATGGGATATTATGAAATTTTTTTGCAGCCGATCAGTAAATATACAACAATATTTTCACTTATTTGTTTGTTGGTGGCAGGCTTCTGTTCTTTACGGCAAAAAGAACTCAAGTTGCCGTTACTCTTTTTATTAAGTGCGTTTGTTTTTGATTTTATAGCAGTATGGATAGAAGCAATTGCTTGGAAAAATCAGAGCGATTCGGTAGAGCTCTGGGTAATGTTTGAAATGATATGGTTTTTGCTTGCGATGTTTTGTATGTCTATGGCAGCTGCCGCTTTTGTGTCTTCTACGGTATCAAGAGACATAAACGCCTATTGGCCCGCATGGGCGCTTGGCGGCTTAGGCCTGATATTAATTATATTATTCACCGTTATAATTCCCGATGGAGAAATAATAGGTCAGTTACGTACTATTTTGCCGTTAGCCTCTTTTGCCTATTTAGCTGTTGGCTTGGGAACTAAATTTAAGGCAAAAATCAAAAACGGAGCAGCTCTTGCCATGGCTGTATCTGTTGTAGTTGTAATTGAAATTGTCTTAAAACTCTTCAGTATTTATTTACCATGGTGGACAACACCGGTATGTTATATTCTGTTTGCCTTAAGTTTTCTTCTCATGCAAAATGATGAGTTGTTGATTAAACTCAATAAAGCCAATCAGGATATTGCAAAATTTAATCAAAGATTAGAAGAAATTATTAAATTGTCTCCATTTCCGATTATAATATCAAGACTCAGTGATGACAAGATACTTTTAGCTAATGACAATGCCGCCAAAACATTCGGATTCGATATTGAAAATATCGGATATACCTTAAATGATTTTTTTGCCGATTTCCATAATCGTCAGGTATTATTTGAAGAATTGGAAGAGCATCACCATGTTCAAGAATTTGAAGTTCTGATGAAAACACCGGTTAACAATATACCGTTTTGGTTGCTTGCTTCAGCAAATATTATTGATTACAACAATGATGTTGCTATTTATGCAGCTTTCCAAGATATTACTTCCCGTAAAGTCAGAGAAAATATTCTTGAAAATCAAGCGATTCGCGATCCGCTTACTTCGCTTTACAATCGTCGTTATTTTGAAACTGAAGTAACTAAATTAATCAGCCAAGCCAAACAAGAAAATGCTCCATACAGCGTAATGATGCTCGATGCCGACTTATTCAAAAAAGTCAACGATACTTACGGACATAAAATCGGTGATAAGATTTTGATTGAATTAGCAAACAAAACCGAAAAAGCTCTGCGAGATTGCGATGTAGTTGCTCGTTATGGCGGAGAAGAATTTTTAGTATTTTTACCTTCAATTAACGAAGAACAAGCTTGTCGGGTTGCCGAGCGTTTGCGTCAATCAATTGCAACAATAGTAGTATTGACCGAAAATAACCAAAAGGTCACCATAACCGTATCCATCGGTGTCAGCTCTTCAGTAATTTCGGATAATGTTGAAACATTAATAAAAACAGCCGATGTAGCATTGTACAAAGCCAAGCAAAACGGACGTAATCGCGTTGAGTTATTTAATAAGCACGACTTACGTAAATTGCAGGAGCAAAACAGTCATACAACTCCCGAAACCGAAAAAAATATTCATCCGGTATTTTCTTCCGAAAACACCGCAGAAATCTCACTTTTGGACGGAGCTGATACTCAAAAATTGCGGGAATAATTATGGATTGCCTATATAATCAAATTTGCGGAGGTTGCATTCATCGTAATTTAACTGATGAAGAATATCGCAAATCTAAATTGCTTAAATTAAAACAAATATTGCAGCATTTTGATTGCAAAAATTATCAATTATGCTCACCTGTTTTCATACCCGACGGCAATCGAAGAAGAGCCTCTTTTACTTTTATTTATAATAAAAACAGTTTACGTTTCGGATTTAATGAAAGTTCTTCGCACAATATTGCCGATATAGATAAATGCTTATTACTTACTTCTAAAATAAATAGTATCATACCAAATCTACGCAATTTAATTATTGCACTATGTTCTCAAACCTATCAAATCAAAAGCGGCAAAAAAATTGTTACGCAAAAACTTTCCCAAGGAGATGTGCTGGTTTGCGAAACCGATAACGGATTGGATATAGTTTTGGAATATAACGCCCCCATAGATGTCAATACTCGAATGATTATTGCTGAATTTATTCAGGCAAATGATAGCGTTATCCGAATATCACATCGCAACAAACCCGATGAAACGGCGGAAGTTTTGGTTCAAAAGGCGATTCCGTGTATAAAAATGGGCAATTATAATGTTCAAATTCCTGCCGGAACATTTTTACAAGCAACCCAAGAAGGGGAAAAAGTTTTAGCTGAATTAGTTTTAAAATATCTCAAAGGCATTAAAGGTAAAATTGCCGATTTGTTTTGCGGAGTAGGAACGTTTTCTTATTATATTTCATCATATCTGCAGGATATTGATATTTTTTCGGTCGATTCGGATACCAATCTGCTATCCGGTTTTAAGGATTCGCTTAATGCCAATCAAATAAGCAATATTAAAATTCATCGGCAAAATTTATTCAAATATCCGCTTACAGCAGAAGAAATATCGGCCTTTGATGCAATAGTTTTTGATCCGCCTCGTGCCGGAGCCAAGCAACAATGTCGAAATATAGCTTTAGCAGATAAAAAACCTGATGTGGTCATCGCAGTTTCTTGCAATCCGCTTACTTTTGTAAATGATGCAAATACATTAACAAAAGGAGGATATTCTTTGCAGGAAATCACGCTTGTTGATCAATTTACTTATTCAAACCATAGCGAATTGGTAGCTTTATTTACATTATAAATGATTTATGCCTGTTTTGCTCCTTTTCCTCTTTTGAATGTCATTGCGAGGAGTGTAACGACGAAGCAATCCCGGCAAATTTAAAACCTGTCATGCCTCAATCGGCGCCAGTCCGATTGATAAGGCATCTTCCGCTTTGTTCTTCCCCTTGCAGGCAAGGGGATAAGAGGGGATAAAATACTTCCTTATTTTTGCTTTATTATAAAAATTCGAAGATGCCTAACTCCGTTCGCTCCGCTCTCTCCGGGCATGACATTTTTTTATGTCACCCCTGAGCCAAATGAAATGAGGCGAATAAGGGGACTACGAATTTTTAAATAATTCGAAGATGCCTTACTCCACTCACTTCGTTCGTTACGGGCATGACAGGTTTTTGTTTATTAGAATAGTTTCAAAACGGCATTTCCTGATTGGGCGGCCAAAGCCAAAGCATTAACCGCTAAATTGTTGCGTGTCTGCAACGCCAAATAATTTGCCGATTCCTCATTCATATCTGCCAAAACCAGATCATCA
>CACWKS010000003.1:10103-85550 GCA_902761535.1 uncultured Pseudomonadota bacterium | reverse complement strand
ACACACAATACTGTCTGCGTATCCTCTTATTTCTTATCTACTTTGTTTTATAACCGCCGACACTCATCGCATCGGTGAGCTAGTGTATATGCCCGCTAATCTTATTTGTCAATCATTAAATTCAATATTTTTTTATTTTTTTTGCTAATTTATTGAAAAATAACATTTTATTTTATATATTATATTTGCTTTTAATTAACCAAATTATGTTATAAAGGCAAAAAATAAAACGACTCGTTCATTACGACTCGTTAGTTTACGGTTCACAACAATTTTACGGCTATAAAAATGAAAGATTATCGATTTGCATTAAACAATCAGCGCTTATGGGAAGACTTATTTGTATGTTGTGAATGGCGAATTCAGCGCAACTTATCTTCCGGCAAAAAACGTTTACTTGATCATTGGAACATAATTCGTCACGAAGGCAGTTTTCAAGATTGTCGCAATGCTTTTGATTGTTATGCCAAAGCTTTTGAGCTAAAAATTCCTCAAAATAATCACATTGTCATCATGTTGCATGGCTATGGGCAAACAGCTAAAGTATTTTACTCACTAAAAAAGCAGCTCAGTGCAAAGGGATTCTTTCCCTTATCAATAAACTATCCTTCGACTCGTCGCAACACCAAAAGCCATGCCGCACAAATTCACACCATTCTCAAAAATATTCCGCACCCGAATGATATATCTTTTATTACTTACGGGGCAGGAAATCTTATAATGGAAAAATTGCTCAATCAAAAAAATCCTTTTCCCCAAAATGCCCATATTCATCGAATTATTGAAATCAATCCGCCTATTAACAAAAATATTCTTCTGCACAAGCTCTGCCGTATAAATTTTTTCAAATCCTTTTTAGGGCTAATGGGAAAAGAGTTGGCCGGCAATTATCCCACCAAACCGTTTTCTACACCTTTCCATATAAAAACCATCATTACCAAACCCAAATTCTGGAAAGAGTTTATTTTAATGCTCTTATATGGCAAAATCAAGATTCCCACCGCCGATGATTTTAGAAAATGCTGTGGGGCTGAAGAAGTTATCACCATCGACGAACCGACCGACTCACCCTTAAAGAGCATTCCTTTACAAAAAACCATTTTGCATTTTCTTAAAAACTAAAAAACGAATCCTCTACTTAAAATAGTTGGCAAATCTGGCTCTTTCTTCAGAGGAACGAACCATCTTTGAATTATCAAATTGGCCGTACACTTTCATTCCGTTAACATCAGACAACATTCCGTCTTTAAGCATCAAACGCCTCTCAACCATATTACCATCTTTATCTTGATCATATTTTATAACCAATTCACGCTTCGGCTCATTAGTAACCTCATCACCCCACTTGAGCGAACCATCTTTATTTCTGGTAACTTTAACATTTTTACCTTCACTGTTTGTTCTGATAGTATACTCATCACCTAAAATGTTCAGATAAACCTGATAGCGATTACCCTTTTCATCAACTTCAAATTTTTTCTGTGCAATCACTTGCCCGCTACGTTTATCAATAAATTCGCCATTTTGATTCATTTCTCCGAAGGCTCCGTATTCTTTACCGCTTATCATACCCGTAAAATGGAAAAATTTATTTACTGATTGTCCGTCAGGCAAAACTGTACTTATATCTTCCGGATGCTTAACACTTGAATAATATGCTCCTTCCCGCACCAAAGTCTGCATTTTAATTTTTCCGTTATCATCTCTGACTGCATGTTTTTCAACATCTGCAATATTGTTCATCTGTGCCATTTCCCATTTACGTTCAATATTATTATAAAGATGATACCCCGGAATAACTCGCGCCATTCTCTTTAATCTGCGCTCTAATCTGCTGTCATTTTCATCAAATATTCTAAAATCATCAATCCTGTCATATAATCCATCGCTGGTAAGCTTTGTTACATGTCCGTTTTTCCGTATAATCATCTTAGTCATTACAATACGATTAGGCATTAATTTTTCTTGGTTTTCCATCACATCTGCCAACTTAAGCATGGCACTGCTGTGAAGTTTTTTCATTTCTTCATTTTCATAGCCGCCCGCAAATGTATCTATAAATTCAGCCATTTTATCATATGCATAAGCCGAAACCACCAATTCTCCTTTAACAAATTTTTGTAAATCTTCTTTAGCTGCTTCATGAATATTGGCAAAATTAGCTGCCTGATTAGGATCATCTAATGACTTTTGCACCATATCCATATACTTTTGCAAATCATCACCATTATAAGCTTTTTTCGCTCCGGTAACTTCTAACAAAACTTCTTTAGGATCTTCACCCATCAATACATTTCCTCGCGGAAATCTGATTTCGCTTATTTCTCTGTTCCCGTTCGGCAACGTAACAATTGTCCTTACAATATCTCCGTCTCTTTCGGTAACTACATTTTTACCGCTGACTTTATCATACGCTCCCCATGTCTGCATCAACATCTTATGTGCTATCTGTTCTTGCAGCTGTTCCTGTTGTTTTTCATTCAGACCATGCATCATTTTTTGAATTTTAACTTCGTCTAATTCGCCCTTTTCATTCAAGATATTTTCTGCTTCTTGTGTCTTTGCTAGCACTTTTTCTGAAATCACTTTTTCTTCCTTAAAGGGATTTTCCCCACCTGCATCGTCAACCAAAACACCTTTAGTTACCTTAACTTTTCTTTCGGTAACATAATTATCATTAACTATTCTTTCATAACGTGTAGTTGTAACCACATTTTTAAGTTTACCGTTTTTAGTTTTGGCCGAACGAACTTTAGCTCCGATCTTTTGTGCCACTTTTCCGGCAAACCCCGGTGTTTTTTCTCTTGTTATATTACCGTTTGCATCGCGTGTAACCGTAACTTCACCCAACAAACCGCCCAACCGTTTTTTGGTATAGCTGTCAATAGCATTACCGTCTGCATCTCTGCCGTTTATCCCTCTGTAACGTTCAAATTCTTTATTAAATCTTTTCTGTTGCCGTCCTTCCAGTCTGCGCTGATGCATATGCCCGATATGCTGTCCCATTAATTCGGCTTTTCTCTCTATCTTACCGCCAATCATCTCACCTGCCGGTTGTCCGACTTTTTTTGCCATTCCTTTAGCTGCCGACATTCCCATTGTACCCAAACTGCTTCCGATACTTGTTCCGGCTATTGATGATGCGAATTCATCGGCAAATTTGCTTCCCATACTCATCACTGTCCAAGCCAAACAAAACACCAGCACAAACTTTATCATATTATTATGAAACCATCCGAATTTATCGATATACTCATCAATTTTACCTTCATTATCATTCATAATATCATGCCATGTCAGGTCTGTACCATTGGGTATTTCTGCAGCCGTTATCTGCAAAACCGATACCAACATCAAAGTCACTATCGACACAAACAAAAATATAAAAGCAGAGTTAAGGAATATATCCCAAACCTTTTTACTGTAAATCTTAGTTGCTCGGAAAGGATAACCTCCGATTGCCGGTGGCAACAATGCCACCGCCACAGCCAGTTGAAATACCGCATCAATCATCAAAAAGGGCAGTATTATAATAATTACCATTGCCATAACCCAAAAGAACATACCCGACAACAACAGACTGAAATTAGGAATTATCAATAGCTTTTTTCTTTCCCATGAATAACACATCAATGAACTGCCGAATGCTCTGATTTGCGACACATTATTTTCTATTGCAGTCATAGTATTTATAATTGCATCCCCCATAGACTTAGGTAAACCTCCTGGCTTTACATCTACACCGCTGGATGAAACTATCCGTCTTTGATTTGTTGCATTTACCCCTGCTCGATTATTGGTACTTGTTGCCGCCGCTTGTGCTGCCGTTAAAACTGTTTCATATACCGGACTAATCCACATCTGATAAAATTTTGTTGCTCCGTAATTCAAAATCACTACCGCTAATACCACCTGAAATCCCTTAACCAGCATTTCCTGAAAAACATCTTTAACATCTCTGGTCTCCATAGTCGCCAAGTATTTTAATATAAACACAGCCAACCACACAGCAAATCCGACCAATGTCACCATTATCACCGGCTTTTGAAAAATATTACTTGCTTTTCCGGCAATATCGCTCACCGCACCGAAAACCGCTCTGAAAATCGAACATAACGTGCAATCACTGGAATCATACTCTGCATACTTAGCTGCAGGATTACAACCTGCACCCTTGCCGCATGCACTTAACATCAAGACCATGCCCCAAAGCAACCCCAATTTGCAAAAATTAATTACCTTAATCATAGCCGTTTTCCTCAGTTATCGCCCTTACCTCGAACCGTATTTACCAATGCCCGAGTTCCGCCGCCGATTGATTTTTGAGCCGATTTTGCCGCCAAAGCTCCTCTTCCGGCAATACTTTTAACTCCTTCACCAACTTTCTTAGCCGCCATATCTTTAGCCAGTCCGGTTCCCCATTTTTGGTCAAGTTTATGCGCCATCGAAGCCACTCCGGTCATACCCTTATGCATTGGGTTCTGCCCCCCGAATGTGCTGTCGGAATAGAATTTCTCGGCCAAATCTTCGGTTGTTTTTCTGATCAGTTTATACCCGTAAATACAACCGAATAACATCAATAGGAATCCCACCGAAAATATGTGGAAATAATCTTCTAATTTTTCCTTAATTTGATCGCGGGCATCACCTGACACCTCATGATTAACAATGCTGTCATATTCATCATAAATACCTTGCAAACCGTCATCTCCGCCCAAACATGCAGCCAACAGCTCAATCGCATAATAAGTTGTTATCGCCAAAAAGGCAAAAGTCGCCGCTGCCTTAGCTATAATTGCTATTGTTTCGGCCAATTTACCTTGTGTAACCTTAAACGGCCACAATCCGATCATCAACGGCAATGCCAACACTGCCAACCCGATTTTAAACGATATGTCAATCAAATAATAAGCCACAATACAAGTCAGCACAAATCCTAACAGCCACAATATTGCTCCGTCCAACCACATAAATATGTTAGTCAGAGTAACATTAGTTTCCTTAAATTTTAAGATAGTCCAAGCTCCGCCGCCTTCCATATTGGAATAGCACATCGCCATATTGCCCAACACCATCATCTGTGCCGTATTATCGGTAATCACTTTGGTCGCACCTAACATTGAATTTATCACTGATTTAGGCATAATATCAGTCTTTCCGTGATATTTTACATCACCGATTTGAACAATATTTTCCATTTCCCCGCTTCCGGAACCTACGTCGACAAACTTTCCGCCTTCATAGTTGATATAACTTACTGTAGCGTCGCCAACAAATTCCTCAAGTTTTTTCTTATTAAGCCCATTCAGACCTTTTTTTAATTCCGCTCTCAATAAACAACTTAAACACAATACCTTTCCGGTAACATTCCAATAATATGTATTACACATTGACCCAATTGAGTCACCATTAAAACTGATAGTCTGTCCACGTCCTGAATAAGTAACCGCATGATGCCCTGAACCCCCGCCGACATTTTTTCTTACTCCCGAAGAAGTGGTAACAACATTATAATAAACTGTATCTGCCACATTTATTTTATTATAAACTTGTCGTCCGTTTTTACATAACTCAACATTACCATAAGCTCCCAAAGAAATTCCCGAACCGCATGAAGCTCTGGCTTTTTTTAACACCTCTGTAACTTTACCACCGACAATATCATGTAATTTATTCATCGCTGCAGTAATTGCCGCCTGACAATAGTGATTAACACTGGCTCCATATCCTGCCGGTTTCATAATCCCATTAGCTATATAATTCCGGTGTCCCGGATCCGAACAAGACATATACCTGCAAGTATCACAAGACATAGTTCTGCAACTGCCCTTGATTTCATTATACTGTTGTCTCAATACCTTCATAAATGCGTTTTGTAAATCTATTACTGTTTCTTCTATATTATCTCGTTCAACTTCTTGCGGCTCCTCAACAACCCCGTCACCATCCGGATCTTCATCTGAGGTTCCTCCTCCGTTACTTTCAGCAACTGTTGCCGCTATTTCATCTGCCATATCCGGATCATCAGGCTCAAAAGTATCTTCCCAATTAAAATCTTCAATATAATCACTTATCGCTTTTCCGGATCTATTTGCTTTCGTATTAGTATTAACCTTCCAAAAACTCTGTGCAATTTCCGATCCCACCCCCATAATCGGTTGAATCACAAAATTTTGAATTGCCGGAATTCCTGCGTTAATACAAAACCATGCCAATACCACTTTGGCACCCGTCCTCAATAAATCGTTCAATATATTACCGCCTTTAATTTCGGTAAACGAACTTACATTTTTCAAGGCCCAAAAAGCCAGCCACAATACAAATCCCCATATCAGCAAAATATGTCCTGCTTCCTTTGTTACATCAATACCTGCACTTGCCGCATTCATAAAAGCTTCGGTTAACTTTCCGACCACCAAACAGCTCCAACATCCCGAAGTATATCTCGTCAAATATTGCTCTATTGTTTTACAACCGTCATCACCGCTGTTCTGATCAACCGTATTTGCATCTATCTGTTGCTGAACTTCATCTCCATTGGTTGCCGTCACGCTGTTTGTAGTTGTAAAGTTTGAATTAGTTGCACCTGCGGGATTTTCACAATAATTATCAACCATTTGTTGGGATTCCTGACTCATTTGCAACATTTTTGACTTGCGACAAATCATCCCTTTTTGGCATATTTCCCTACCGCATTTGCACGTCGTTTCTCCGGCTTCTCCTTCCGAACAATTAGGCATATGATTTTTTTCATATCTTGTATAACCGGCTTCTGTATAATTTTTATATTTATTCGGCTTATTTTGTGGATCAACCGCACGTCCGCCGTTTTCCTGAGCACATTCATTACGAGATGTTGCATACGAAACACATTCATATCTGTCCTTACTGCAATCACTCGGTCTCGGCTCTTTATATCCCATACATTTATATTCACATCTATCTTTTTTAGTATCTTTTATCTCCAAACATTTTCTGTCCCAGTTCGGTTTTTCTCCTACCGTACACAAGCTCTTACCGCAAATAATTGTTTTGGCATGGACATCACTTATTGACACCGTTGCTGTTACCAACGCCGCAATTCCTATCAACATCAATTTTACAATATTTTTCAGTCCCATGCTCATTTCACTCCGACTTTTATCTTCCTGCCGCCTTCTGCACACCCTTTATCTTATTATCGATTTTTTTAATTGTATTTATTCCTCTACTTACCACTGTATTGGGAAAAGCCGCCGCTCCGAAGGTAGCCAAAGCAGTTACACCTTTCCAAACCGCCTGCGCTGCACCTTGAACCATACCTTTTAACTTTTGCTGGAAGTTAGATGATACTGATCCGCCTACCCATGAATTAGTCAACTGACTTGCCACCCCTGACGATCCGGTTATCAAAAATCCTATCAGCATTAACATCATAAATCCGACACTCAAATCCTCAAAAGCCATTTCTCCCTGATTAAAAATAGCCTCATTGCCCCGGATAAGTTCAATCATCGCTCGCACAGACAAAGCTACTATCACCGAAAAACACATCAAAAATGCCGCCGTTGAAAGAATATAGCTGAAAGCCTTGGTCGCCCAAGCCTTAGTCGGACCGAAAGCAAAAGCCATCACAAAAACCGGCAGCATAAACAATATAATTCCCAGCTTAAACATGCTGTCCACCAAATAAAATACGAAACAAATTTTCACAATTAAAAAGCAGCAGAACAAACACAATCCCAACACCCCGCCAATAAAACCGAAACTATGGCTCATGGCTTTCATTCCAATTTTTCCGCCGATAGTTAAATTATCCTTCAAATACCTCAACATACAATTAATCGTATTTAAAAGAGCCTCGGGCAATCCCTCTTCATTAAACTCTATTTTATCAAAAGCACTGCACGAAAATGCTGTATTTCCGACGCTGACTTCTTCTCCAAACAATTGCAATGTCCCATCGCCACTGATCGCTGAAGTTGTTGAAGCTCCCAATATTTTCACTCCCAACTCCAAAAAAGCCATATATATCGGCATTATAAAAGTATTTACAAAGGCATTGAGAGTTGCCGTACTTGATACAATCAATGTACAAAGCACACACAAAAACGCCTTTCGTATAATCTCATTCCACACCTCACCCATATTGTTTTCCGTCACCGAACTGACATATTTCAACAAACGTAATGCCAACCATATCGCAAAAGCCACCATCATAAAAGATTTGGCACCACTGCTGAACATTGTTTGCATTTGTTTATAATACTGATTTACAGCCTTAAACATTGTTTTAAATATCTGACATCCTAAACAACTCTTATCCGATAGTTCAGTTTCATTTTCCTCGCAAGTTTTCTGACTTTCTGCATCGCAAGCCACCAAAGAATTTTCAGAACTGGAACCATCATTTTTACCGCACGCACTACTCAGTCCTATCATTATCACGATAAGCAATATCTTTAAGCTGTTAATTAATATTTTTCGCCAATTACTCATCTGTCAAATTCCTTTTGTTTTAGCTTTTTTTCTCTGCACGGATTTTATTACTTTATTGCCTTCAACCGCACCTACAACCACTAAACCTGCCGGACCGGCAATAGCTGCACTGACTGCCGTAGTTCCGGCAACTTCTGCTGTTTTTCCTGCAAATTGTCCGATTCTGCTGTTTGCCACACGATTAACTACCTCTCTGGTCTTTGCCTCAAACTTTTTGCCTATCGCATCGGTTGTCGGTTTAGCTACTTTTTTAGTTGCTCCGGCAACTGCACTTGCCCCCGTGGTAGCGACATTTGACGCTGTTGGTGACAATCCGCCGCCGGCAAAAGTATTGGTTAAAGATGCTATTTTACCCACCAACAAAAATCCGCTGAATCCGGCAAATGCAAACAATAAAAATTCTATACTTATCACCGATAGATGTTTTTTCATCACCGGAACATCTAAGGTATCAAGCGCCTGAACTAATTCGCTGATTCCGGCATTTCCGCCTGCATTTGTCGTTCCCAAAGCATGAAATATCAACTGCAGACATACACACACTGCAACTCCGGCCATCATAAAAGTAAAAGTACTGTTCATAAACAACTTAATTGCATTTCCAGCTGTTTTGGTAAACAGCTTAAACGGCCAACAAGCAATCGCAAACGGTAAGACTGCTCCGAATATTCCCAGTTCCACCACAGCATCAAACAAATAAAATACAAAAGCCAGTATCAGCAAAAATCCTATTAGTCCGATTAACAATCCGTATATTAAGCAGTTCAATCCCAAACCAAACTGTATACCGACATCAAACACATTAAATAAGGTTAAATATTTTCCGCCCAAACAACGCAAAACCCTGCCCAAAGTTTGTAATAGCGAAAATTGCATATTTATCAATTGTGCAAATGCTTCTAATTTTTTATACATTGACGCATCATAGAGTTTGTTATTCTCAACTTGAGACAAATCAATCGGCTTCACTACATAAAATTTGCCTGTTTCATCTTTCGTCCCTTCTATAATTTTGTTTAATGTATCATTTTCAAGCCCGCTGTTTACAAACTGTGCTGCAAATTCGAGCCCGCTCTCGAATATTGGCTTTATTATCTTATCAAACAAATACCAATGTATGGTACCATCCGCATCGACGCTATAACTCAAAGCAAAATATGCCAACAAAAATTTAAATGCCTGCAGCAATATATCGGTTATGTATTTTGCCGTATCTTGTGAAGTTAAAAAACTGACATGATTTAAAGTCTTAATTCCCAACCATATCACAAAAATTATCACTATCAGCGCTTGAAACGATTTAGCGAATGTTTCCAAAGAATGTGATGCTAAATAATCAGACGCCTTATATGCCACTGCTAACATACCGCAAAACGGACAATCTCGGTTATTTGACCAAGCCACCGATACCACATCACAACCGCGTCTCACCGTTGCTTTAGAACTTCTGGTATAAACACTGGCTGACCGTTTAAGTTGTCCTTGGTCATTAAAATCTTTTTTCCTTATACAATAAGTATCTTTATCAACTGATGTATAACATTGATAGTTAAACCATTTTTTATTTCCCGTAATCTTAAGCTTATTTATGAATTGAGCTGCCCGCTCCGGCTCAATATTATTACTTTGTGCCGCAACCTGAGTACATACCGGTGATAACGCCACTGTTAACAACAGTCCCGCTACTATTATTGCAATAATTTTATTCACCGTCTTTATCATTATGTCTCAGTCCTTTTAACGGATTCCCTAAAATAATAAAAGCCGCTGCGACCACCGCAATTAACAAAAGCAAAGCCACATAAAAAGTCGATTCTGCCGCCAAAAAATCCAACACTCGTCCCTCAAAGATCAAGCACGCCAAACCCGCCATCAAAAATGTCATCAAAAATGCTTTTATCATCTATACGCTATTCCCCATACTTATTTCTCTTATGATAACATATAAATTACTTATAAAGTGTTACAGTTTTTTTATTTTTTACACAAAATTCGCTTTTTTTTAATTTTGTACACAAATTGTCTTTTTTTGTACTAATTATCTTGATTCTTCAAACACTTTTTTCTATTATTGCATCGACATGTTTAATTTAACTTAAAGGCAGGTTCGCTATGGAAGAAATTATTTTCCCTAATCAAATTAGAATGTATCGCCGCTTACGTGGTCGCTCAATGCAAGAATTAGCCGATCAATTAGGCGTTTCTCTCTCAGCCATCTCAAAAATCGAAAAAGGTTATCGTCGCGTTGACCAGGAACAATTGGTTAGAGTTGCCGAATTTTTGGATTGTCCGCTTCAAGATTTATTCGTCAACGAACAAAATTCTCAACAGGAAGTAGTTATTGCTTGGCGTCGTGAACAGGAACGCCGCAACAAAATCAACGAAAAAAGCGGTCTTAAAACTTTAGGTGCAGGCTTGCGCCAAATTCGCGGTGAAAAAGGATTAACCCTGATAGAGGTTGCCGAAGGCGCGGATATGACTTTGTCCGTTTATCACCGAATTGAAATGGGGCAACGTGAGGTTTCCGATAAGGAAATGAAAAACATCGCCAAAGCCCTCAAAATGACTGTCGAAGACATGAAAGCTCATATCAATGAACTCAATAACAACGGCTTATTAGATGAGATTATTATGCGCAATGATGCCAAATACAAATTGTTTTCAACCGCTCGTTCTGCCATTTCTAATTACGAAATCGGACAAGACACTGCTCAAATATCAGTCTACGGTACTGCCGGACTTAATGGTAATGTTTTAATTGACTTGGATGAAGAAATTAAAAAAGTTGCCTGTCCGTCGCAACTGCAAAATAAGCGCGACGCTTATGCTTTAAACTTATGTTCTCGCCGTTTGGGTAATGTTTTACCGCCGCGTTCGATTCTTTACATAGATCCTCAAGATCCGGTAGGTTCCGGTGATATTGCCGTATACTATATCAATAATTCTGAAGCAAAAATTGTTTCTATCCGCGAAAACGAAAACGGTCAACTTTGCGGAATACGTTGGAATCCTGATGAAAAAATTAACTTTTCTGATGAAGAAATCACCAAATTACATCGTGTAGTTTTCATCAGTTTGTAAAAATATCTGCAAAAAAAATACGGGAATAATTCCCGTATTTTTTTGTATTTAAATTCCATCTATTGATTGATTTTCTTTATAATACAATTTGCTTGAACCAGTTGTTTCTCTCCTATAATCACTAATTTTTGCAAATTTTGCTCAGCAACATCAAATTCATCTTCACTGTTAGCATGAACCACCGCCAAAGGATGTTGATTATCAACCCAATCTCCAACTTGGCAAAAATCGCTGTACCCGTTAGCATAATCTATTTTTTGCTCAGGTAAAGTCCTGCCTCCATGCAATTCTATAACACTCAACCCTATACCTCGAGTATCCATACCGATCACATATCCTGAATTCTTTGCATAAACCGGACGAACTATTTTCGACTTTGGCAAATATTTCCAAACATCATCACAAAAATCTGTCGGACCTCCCAAACTTGCAACCATTTTAGCAAATTTTTCCAATGCTTCTCCGCTGTCCAAAACTTTTTGTAATTTGACCTTGGCCTCATCGCACGACTGAGTAATCTTTGCTGATACCAACAGTTCAGCACATAATTCCATATTAATTTTATGCAAACGTGGATTTACGTTTTTTCCTTGCAAATAATCAACAGCTTCTGCTACCTCTAAAGCATTACCTACATTATATCCCAAAACCTGATTCATATCGGTAATAACCGCCTTAGTCTTTGTTCCTGCCGCATCGGCAACCCGCACTATAGACTTAGCCAAAGCTTCGGCACTTTCCAATGATGCCATAAAAGCTCCGTTTCCGCATTTCAAATCCATTACCAAACAATCTAATCCTGCAGCTAATTTTTTAGATAAGATTGATGCCGTTATTAAATCAATCGATTCTACCGTGGCACAAACATCTCTTACCGCATATATTCTCTTATCTGCCGGTGCCAAATTTCCGGTCTGTCCGATAATTGCGCAACCCACTTCTTTCACTGTTTTACGAAACAATTCATTGGAAGGAGCCGTTTGATAACCTGCTATTGAATCAAACTTATCCAATGTTCCTCCGGTGTGTCCTAAACCTCGTCCCGATATCATTGGAACATATCCGCCGCATGCCGCAATCATCGGAGCCAACATCAAACTTACTTTATCTCCTACCCCGCCTGATGAATGTTTATCCACTACAACCCCGTCAATATCATCCCAGCACATAACATCACCGGAATCTCTCATTGCCAAAGTCAATGCCGCTGTTTCTTCCTTAGTCATTCCATTCAAAAAAATTGCCATTGTCATCGCTGCAATCTGCGCATCGCCAACTGACTTATCGGTAACACCATTTACAAATTCTTGTATATCCTGAGCAGTTAAAGTCTGTGCATCTCTTTTTTTACGAATAATTTCCGAAACAAGCATATTAATACCCCTCGTCTAATGTCTTTAACAAATCAACCAACAATGAACTTGCACCTAAACGAAAATGTTCAGGTTTAATCCAATTTGTCCCCATTATACTCTGGGCTAAAACCAAGTAACTTTTTGCTTCTAAAAATTTTTTTATTCCCCCTGAAGCCTTAAATCCGACATTTTTTCCGCTTGCTCTAATGGTTTCCAAAATTGCATTTGTCGCCTCCGGAGTTGCTGAAATCTTTGTCTTACCGGTTGAAGTTTTTATAAAATCGACTTTTGCTTCTATTCCCATCATGGTTGCCTTAACAATTTTATCTATTGCCCCTAACTCTCCGCTTTCAATTATCAACTTCATTGTTTTACGATTACACAAATGTCTGGCTACTCTCAAATAATTGTTAACTTCATCAATTTTCCCATCTAACAATGCTTTATACGGCAATACCACGTCCAATTCATCAGCCCCGCGTTCTATAGCAGCCGGAATTTCATCCTCTAAAATTTTTATATTACAAACACCTTGCGGAAAATTAATCACCGTAGCCGTTTTTATTTCAGGACATTCTCTTTTAACCACAGGCACAAAACGACTATACACACATAGTGCTGCCGGCATCCCATAAGGCGTATCTGCCAATTTGCAAAACTCTTTTATAGTATCATCGGTATCGTTATCATGTAAAGAAGTTAAATCTAAACATGATAACATCAATTTAGCTGCTGTTACATTATCCATATATTCATTTCCTCGTTTTCTATATCCTGTTAAAACCTTAACTTATATAACACGAATTCCTGTTAAAATTCCTTAAAACCCATTGGCAATAAATCTCCTATACTCATTGACTTAACCTCTCCTGTCGCATCAGTCATATGAACAAGAGCATCCTCTTCAGCAAATTCTGCGATTCGCTGACGACAAGCTCCGCAAGGTGAAATCAGATGTTTACTTTCTGCATATACCAAAACTTCTTTAATTTTATTATCACCGCCGTTAATCATCGCCGCCAAAGCACCTGCTTCAGCACAAGTTCCTACCGGATACGAAATATTTTCCACATTACATCCCGAATATATTTTTCCCGAAGAACTTAAAACGGCACAACCGACTTTAAATTTAGAATAAGGGGCATAAGCACGACTTGCAGCACTTTTAGCCTCTTTCAACAATACAGAAATATTATTCATAATCATCATCTCAAAATTAAATGTTTATTTAATATTATCGCTTACAATAATAAATTATATTCGAAATATTGCAAAGATTATTTGCAAATAATACAAACATCGGATAAAATTGCATCCGAAGAGGTGATGAAGTGAAAAAAATTGTAATTGGTTTTTTACTGGTTTTATTTTTATCCTTGTGCGGGATAGCTTTCTATTTGATGAATACCGATTGGATAAGCAAACACCGGGATAAAATATCCGAGCAATTCTACAATTCCACCGGAAAAGTCATACGCTTTGACGGTAATATCGGATTCCGCTTTTTTCCTACCCCTTATCTGCACGCCGATAATGTTAAAATATACAATAATGAAGATTTGACAGCAAAGCCTTTTGCCGAAATTCGCACTTTTAATGCTGAATTGGCATTAAAACCATTACTCAAAAAAGATTTTGAAATAACTAAAATGGAATTAAATGGTGCAATTTTCAACATTGATTGGGATAAAGGTTTCGATTGGCAAAGCGACCTTAGTGCGGACCAAAAACAATTTATGGAAAACAGCAATCTCAGTCTGAACAACGCTGTTATAAAAGATGCTGAAATTATTTTTGAATCCGCCACTAATAACATATCTTTTCACTTAAATAACCTTAATGGTGAAATATCGGCCGAAAGCATGCTCGGACCTTTTCGCATGGAAGGAAATTATGTAAACGGATCTGCCCTTGAAGGTTTTGCGCTAAATATCGGCAGATTATCTGATTCTTCTTCAACCCCGCTAAGCATTACCATAACTCATCCTGAATCTGGTAATTATAAAGGAAGCTACATTCGTTTTGACGGAACATTTCAAACGACCAACAAAGTAGTCAATGGAAGTATTATTACTGAATCTGATAACTTTGGCAAATTTGTTAATGCGAATATTCCCTCTCTTAAAATCTTCGGACAATATAATCTTAAAGCTGCTTTAGGATTCGATATTGAGCTTAATCAGCAAAATTTGTCCTTAACCAACATTGTTCTCAAATACGGCGACAATACTAGTGGAAGCGGTAAATTAGTTATGCCTCGTAATAACGAACAACCTGTAATTGAAACCTCTTTTAATTTTACCGATATTGATTTTAGCTTAATTCAAACAATCCTCAAAGATTTGTCTGCCCAAAATTCAAATTTCACAAATCTTCCGCAAACTCCTATTATCGGAGAAATAAAAGCACTTCGTCTTCGTCAGGATGAACAGCAACTTCGTGACTTAGATATCTCTTTTGAATATGTCAACCAAGCTCTTAACATCAAAAAATCTCAAATACTGTTGCCGGGAAACACTAATCTTAACGCTTCCGGAAGCATTTTTATTGCAGACAATTCATTAAATTATAAAGGTTCAGTCGATATTCGCACAGAAAATCTTGCTCAAACATTAAAGTGGTTAAATATTGAACCCAAACAAGTTACACCTTCCGTTTACAAAAATCTGCTTCTATCCGCTCAATTTTCAGGCAATCTTGATCGTATGCAAATATCCCCATTTAAATTTACCTTGGATAAAACAACTCTATCCGGTGAAGCCGGAATAGTATTGGGCAATAAGAAGGACTTTATGATTATCGCTCAAGCCGATACAATCAACTTTGACAACTACATCAGCTCACTTCCCGATGAAGTCAAACTGAAAAGTTGGTTAGAACGAATTCTTTATCGTTTTCAAAAAACAGATTTTCTTAATAATATAGATATGGTTTTAGACACTAAAGCCGATTTGATTATATATGAAAATATGCCTTTTGAAAACGTAAAATTAAAAGGTAATATTCTTAATCAAATTGCCGAAATAGAAAACTTTAGTATTGATAAAATTGCAAACTCGCAAATAATTGCAAACGGAAAAATTTCAGGTTTCGGTGATATCCCTCAATTTGACAATTTCAATTGTGAAATCCACAGTACGGATATTTCTTCCTTAATCAATAAGTTGGAATTAAAAGCACCCGATCTGGAATATAAACGATTTAATAATCTTAATGCGACCGCCTCGCTAAACGGTCCCTTAAACAAACTCACAATTAAAACCGATATAGCTATCGGTAATCTTCAAACCGAATATTCCGGCGAAATTATTAATATCGCCGACATTGCCGCTTTCAGCGGAAATTTAAGTCTTAAACATCCTTCGTTTAACCAGTTTTTAGATAATATTCAATCATCTTATCGTCCCAGTATCGACAATTTAGGTCTCTTTCAGTTAAAATCAAAAATAGAAGGTTCTTTAACTGACTACACTATCAGCGATTTAAACATAAATATCGGCCCGATTGATATTCAAGGAAATATCACGCTTGACACCATAAATAACAAACCTACCTACATATCCGAACTCAAACTTAATCGCCTTGATATAGCCAAATTTTTGCCTAAAAACAAAAACATATCTACTTCTATCGAAAAAAACAACGATACCATGATTACTTTTCTTCCGCGACCTCACACATCTGATGACATCATTGATTATGATATATATAAAAAAGCCGACTTAAAAATTTTAATAAAAGCAGACGAGTTGATTTGGTTAGACAGTTTGATAAAAGATTGCTCTTTTTATCTTGAGTCTTTCAATAATACCTTATCTGTCAAAGAATTTTCCGGAACATATAATGATACACCATTGAATAGCGAATTGAGTATTGTTATGGATGAAGAGCCTGTCGCAACACTCACCGGATCAATTAACGATGCAGCGGTAAATAATTTTATGTTTAACGGAAAAACCTATGGAATTCGCGATGGTAAATTTTCCGCTCAATGGGATTTAAAATCTTCTGCAAAAAGTTTAGCTGATTTTTGGCAAAATCTCAGCGGTACTGCTGAAATAAAAATCTTCAATACCACCGTCAACGGTATAAATACTTTGGTCATTTATAAAGATCTGCAAGAGCGAAAAAATAACACCGGCCTCTCCGAAACTGTCCGCGATGCCTTAAAAAGCGGCAAGTCATCTTTCAGTGAAATAATTGGTCAAATTAACATATCTGACGGAAAATTCAATATTACTGACGCTCTTATGAGTGCAGACAATTTGCAAATAAAACTATACGGTGATGGAGATTTGGGTAATTGGAGCATGAATACACTTTTCAATGCTAAATTTGCTCAACCTCAATATTTACCGGAATTTTCTTTTATGTTGAAAGACAGTATTTCTAATCCGGAATTGGAAATTAATGTTGACTCTCTATTCCAATTTTACAAATCTAAAGCAGATCGTAAAAACGCTGAAATTGAACAACATGATCGCATCACTCAAAATCAACGAACCATTGCTTTTGAAGAACAGAAAAAAGTTGCCGATAATTTAGTTACGGAAGCTCGGGAAATTTTAGAAAAAAGCATTGAAGAAAAAATCCAAGCAGCCTACAGCGACAAGTCTAAAGCTCGCTATACAGCCCTAAAGCAAGAACTGAACAATTATCTGGCCGAACTTATTGAGAAAATAAATTTATATGACATTACCAAAATAAAAGACGATGACATTATAAAAGCCAATCAGCTTAATAAATTAGCCCATAACAATATTCAGGATATATCAGCCAAACTCCGAGCTATTTACCTTGACGATCTTAAAATTCAAGCCGAAAATTACGGAAATCAGATAACTGAAGAATACAATATGACCAAACAGCTATCGTTTTATTTCAACAGTCTGAATGAAAAATACAAAAAACGTCTCAGCAATATTAAAACGAATTATGAGCTTGAAAATGATGATGAATTCAAGGATAAACAAGATGAACTTCTTACTAAATCGGCCTTTTTGGAAAAAATGAATCAAGATATTAATGATTTTTATCAAAATTCACCAAAGACCACCGTAGAACATTATGAAAATCTCAATCTTGAATTAAATACCAAGTTGGATGAAATCAAATCTACTCGTGAGGAACTCAAAAACAATATTGATATCTTTGATGCTGCTGAAACTGAAAAAATTGATCAGGAAGAAAAAAAGTATCTGGAACAACAAGAAAAAGAAAAAAATAAAACTTTACTGCAAGAAAATGCCGGCAGTATTCATATCAAAAAAACCGGTAAAGTAATAAAAGTCAATCGCGACTTAGAAGAAATAAAAAACGTTCAAGAAGAAGTATCTCAAGACAAAGTTCGTGTTCTTGACTTTACTAAAGAAAAAATAAATATATCATCCCCCTCATCTCCTAAATTCGGAGTTGTGAAAAAAGGCAGTAATCTTATTGCAAATTAACCTCATAGTTATATCTTTATATCATAATCAATTTATTTATTGAAAGGATGATATATCATGACCAAACCAGAAGTATGTATTCTTCCCGTGGCCGGATTGTCGACTCGTAACTTGCCGGCAACCAAAGTTTTACACAAAGGTTTTCTCACTCTTCACAGCAAACCGATTATTCAATACGCTGTTGATGCTTGTAAAGAAATTGGCATTAAAGAAATTGTCTTTGTTTACTCTGATCAATCTTGCAAACATTTATTCGAAAACTATTACAAACCATATCCTTGGCTGGAAAATCACTTGCGTGAGAAAAACAAATTAGATCTTCTCAAATCCTTACAAGACATTATTCCTGCCGGAATGAAGTTCTCCTTTGCCGAACAATCTCAACCTTTAGGCAATGGTCACGCTATTCTTATGGCTAAAGATATTGTCGGAAAACGCGACTTTGTAGTTATGTGGGTAGACGATGTTTATATCAATCTGCATGGCAAAGGAGTTTTAGCTCAACTGCTTGATGTTTACGAAAAGGAAGGCGGTATGGTTGAAAACATTATGGAATTTCCGCGTGAACAACTTGTCCGCTACGGAGTGCTTTCCGGCGCAGTTCGCGAAGGTCGTATCGTCCATGCTAAAGGCAAAATCGAAAAACCTAAACTGGAAGATGTTCCTTCCAATTATGCCTCTATGGGACCCTATATTTTGCCCAATGCCATTATGGATGTCTTACCTGAAGTTAAAAAAGGCACCAATGGCGAAATCAACCTTGCCGACGCGATGGGGTTAGCTGCTGAACGCGGCATGAAACTCACCGGAGTTTTGTGTGATGGTATGCGCTTTGACTGCGGCACCAATAAAGATTTGGAAAAAGCCAACTTAAAACTTTCTCTAATGGAAGATCCGGATTTGCGTTCTTATTGCCGCGAATTATTAGATACCATGTTGTTATAAAATATCCATCGCTGCAAATTGAGCCGCTTGAATTCCAAGCGGCTCTTTTTTGACAAAATAATTGACATAAGCCGCCTGATATGCTACAATTTCTTCATAATATCAAACAACAAAGGATAAAATCAATGGTACAGTATTCATTAAATTCTATGGATTATTCGGATGATCGTCGTTCATTTAAATTTGAAGTCAGATTTGATAATGGCCTTACCGGAACAATAGGCCGCCGCGAACATGAAGGACTCCGCGATTATTCCAACAAAACTAATATTGTAGGACAAACAATTCGCGAAACCGAAGAATTAAGCCGCAAATTTTCATCACAACAAACCGAAATAAATCATTTCCTTGACGACATGAATGCTTTTATGAAAGAAAATGATTTAACTTTTGATACTGCACAATTTAACTCCAACTTAGAAAATCACATTAAAAAACAAAAAAAATATCAAGATGATTGGTCTCAATCAGTTCATTTTGAAGATATGCATAGAATGATATTCCAGTTTATGGACCATGATAATGAATTTTATACTATAGGTAACGTTTTGCATCCTAACGACAAAAAAAAGTCTATTAAAGCCTCAGATAGGAATTTTCAATATTACACCCAATCTCTATCTGATGAACAAAAAAAAGCTTGCGCAGAATACTACGATTCCATTAATCAATTATCTTCAAAACAAAGAACATCTTTTTACTCATCTTATCAATCAGCTCATCAAATATTTGATATATTGAATAATAAAAGCCCCTTATCTCCCGAGCAACAAAAATTGGTTAAGCCCTATGAGGAATATTTTGCCCATATCAATACGCTTATAAAACAACATAAAAATAATATTAATGAAATACATAAGCGTTGGAACGCCCCTTATCCGACTGATGATGCTACCCAAAAACAGCAAGAACGTCACATCGAAGAATTAAAATGCGATTTTATAACCAATGTTATAGCCGCTCAAAACCCCAAAATAAACAAAGATCTGATTAGAAATATCATATTTTCCAAAGAATTAATTAAATTTGATACCAATATAGCTATGCTAGAAATTAATAAGAAACAAACTGAGTTATATGAAAAAGGTGTCCAATTTGATGATTTATTGCGTGTTGTTAAAATTAAAGCCACCCAAGACCTTATAAAATTCAATTTTTACCAAAAAACCGGCAAACCGGAAATTTTTATGGACAAGACTGAAGCCGATAAATTTAAAACAATGAGTGCCTCTGAGGCTGTTGCAACTTACGGAAAAACTGTTTTATCTCAATACAAAAGTGCTGCTTTGATTATGGAAGCTCTTAAACGCGACAAAAAACAAGGCAAAGACATTGTTGACGCATTAAATTCTCTAGCCGAAGTTATGTCATATGATAAACAATTTGAAAAAGAATTTCAACCTGACGGAATCAAACAATTTATGTTTGACACATTAATCAAAGATTATGACAAATTCAAACCTCAAGGATATAAAGAAGCCTTAAACATCCTTGCACAATCTTTTAATCATGAATATAATCCCGAACGCAAAAAGGTTTTAGATAATAAAGAAAAAATGAGTAAAGAAGATATCTCCAAAAAGAAATCTGAAGTTAAAGCAAGATTAACCGAACGAGCTGAAGAATTGCAAGAAGGAAATGTTCTCAACGGAACCGTTGTTGCTTCCAAAATTGCAGATAAGATTGCACAAGGTTATGAAGTAAGAGATATTGAAAAAGTTACCAAAACAGAGAGTAAAAAACCATTAAACAAAATTCAGCAAACAATAATAAAGAAATATAGCAATAAGGAAAAATAAATCATATTTCATTTAAGAAGCTCACGAAAAGCATCGTGAGCTTTTTAAATACAAAAAACTCTTGCATTATTCAAAAATATCATCTATATTTCGCTCAACTTGCGAGTCTTTTTGCTCGCTAAGGATATGCACGGGTATTTATGAAGGTAGTATCTGTGAAAAGTTTTATCGGGCTTGCCCTTGCAAGCCGCCAGCTTATTGAAAGGAAAATGCCATGAGACATGGAATGAAACAAAAAAAATTAAATATGGACACCAATGCTCGCAAAGCTTTGTTCTCCAACTTGACTGCCGCTGTTTTGCGTCATGAACAAATCAAAATCACTTTGCCTCGCGCTAAAGTTTTGCGCACTTTTGTTGATAATATGATTACTTTGGGCAAAAAAGGTCAGTTAAACAATCGCCGTCAGGCATTGTCTTTCTTGCGTGATGAAGAGGTTGTTGCCAAATTATTCTCAACTTTGGCCGAACGTTACAAAAATCGCAACGGCGGTTATACTCGCGTTCTTCATGCCGGCTACCGTTATGGCGACTGTGCCGAAATGGCCATCATTGAATTGGTTGACCGCGATGTTAATGCCAAAGGTGCTGCCGACTTGGCTCGCGTAGCTGCTGAAAAAGCTGCTGCCGCTGAAGCTGAAAAAGCCGCTTCTGCCGAAGTTGCTAAAGAAGAAAAAGCCGAGAAAAAAGCTGAAAAGAAAGAAAAGGCAGAAACTAAAGAAAAGAAAACCACAGCTAAAAAATCAACTGACAAAACAGCTGAATAGTTTTCTTATTTATCAAATATCCGAGCAAGGCCCGAAGCCTTGCTCTTTTTTTTTGTTGCTTTTACTTATATCTTACCTTATATTGCCCGCATGAATCAAAGTTTAATTTATGGAGTTTGATATGGCTGCAGTCCAATATGTATTTGTTATGCAAAATTTAACCAAAGTTTTCCCCGGCGGCAAAGAACTGTTTAAGGGCATCACTCTTTCATTTCTCCCCGGAGCCAAAATCGGCGTTTTGGGTGTCAACGGTGCCGGTAAATCAACTTTGCTTAAAATTATGGCCGGAGTCGATAAAGATTTTAATGGTGAAGCATGGGCCGCCGAAGGTATAAAAGTAGGCTATCTCGAACAAGAACCAAAATTAGACCCGTCTAAAAATGTTATGGAAAACATCATGGACGGTTTGGGCGAAACTCGCGACCTCCTCAAAAAATACGAAGAAGTTTCTGCCCGTTTTGCCGAAGAACTCACCGATGACGAAATGAATGCCCTGATTGAAGAACAAGCCGAACTGCAAGAAAAAATTGACGCTTGCAACGGTTGGGATTTGGAACGCACCATTGAAATTGCCATGGACGCTCTGCGTTGTCCCCCCTCTGACGCTGATGTTACCAAACTTTCCGGCGGTGAAAAACGTCGCGTCGCTTTGTGCCGCTTATTGTTACAACAACCTGATATGTTGTTGCTTGATGAACCCACCAACCATTTAGACGCCGAGTCGGTTGCCTGGCTCGAACATCACCTCAAAGATTATCACGGCACAGTGGTTATGGTTACTCACGACCGTTATTTCCTCGACAATGTAACCAGCTGGATTCTGGAACTCGACCGCGGACAAGGTATTCCTTATGAGGGCAATTATTCATCATGGCTGCAACAAAAACAAAAACGCCTTGAGCAGGAAGCTCGTGAAGAAACCGCCCGCCAGCGTATCCTTGCCAACGAATTGGAATGGATTCAAAAGAATCCTAAGGCTCGTCAAGCCAAATCCAAAGCTCGTATCAGTGCTTATGACGAATTATTAAATCAAGCTCAAAAAGAAAAAATCACCACCGCCAACATCACGATTCCAATGACTGAGCGTCTGGGTGATTTGGTTATTGAAGCCGAACATCTCACCAAAGGCTATGGTGATAGAATTTTGATTGATGACTTGTCTTTCCGTATTCCCAAGGGAGCAATCGTCGGCATTATCGGACCTAACGGTGCCGGCAAAACCACTCTTTTCCGTATGATTACCGGTCAGGAAAAACCCGATTCGGGCACGATTCGCCTCGGCGACACCGTTGATTTGGGCTATGTTGACCAAACCCGTGATGAGCTTGATCCCAACAAAAACGTTTGGGAAGAGATTTCCGATGGCTTGGATATGGTCACTTTAGGCAAAGCTGAAGTCCCCTCCCGTGCTTATGTCGGACAATTCAATTTCAAAGGCTCGGATCAGCAAAAGAAAGTCGGACAACTTTCCGGCGGTGAGCGCAACCGTGTTCACCTGGCCAAAATGCTCAAAAAAGGTGCCAATGTTATTCTGCTCGACGAGCCGACCAATGACTTGGATGTAGATACTCTCCGTTCTTTGGAAGAAGGCATTATGAACTATCCCGGCTGTGTTTTGGTAACTTCGCACGACCGCTGGTTTTTGGATCGTCTGGCGACTCACATCTTGGCTTATGAAGACAACGGCCATGTTGAGTGGTTTGAAGGCAACTTTGAAGATTATGAAAAAGACAAGATTCGCCGCCTTGGTGAAGATGCGGTTAAACCCCACCGCACCCGCTATAAAACCCTGACTCGTTAAAAAAAATCGCCTTCATGTCATTTTTTGCTTGCATTTTAGACAAAAATGAAATCTAATCCTTTTTACTAAATACAATTAATTTATTATTATTAACCTAAAATATAAAAAAAATGGAAAAATTTGAAAACGGCCAACAGGCCATCACCGCCGTAGAAGATTTGGTGGCAAAATACAAGTCCGCCCCCTATCTCGATAAGGCAGTCATCTTGAAACAGATGGAAGATCTCGAAATTCCCGAAAAGTTCACCGGGGCGAGAAAATTACGCGATCACTACACCCAAATGACTCCCGCAACCGCCATGCAGCGAGCGATGAGTTTGGTACAAAGCTTCGGGGAATTGCAAGAAAAGCAATATCCCTTGCCATTGCGGAAAGAGGCAGAAAGCATGCTTGCGGGCCTACCCCGCACAGAAGCATACGCCGCAATCCGAGACCTCTTGAGGCACTACGCCAACTGTGGCGATTAATAATATCGCCAACACAAAACCCCCTCGCAATCTTTCGATTGCCTAGGGGGTTTTGTTTTTAGTAATAGCCTACTTAATTCGGCTGCTCTGCAGGCCTGCCGGCATCGGGATCTCTCCCTCGTCGCACGGCTGTCCGAATGCCTTCAAGACGAAGGGTTCGTCATAGGAGAGGTCTTCTCCGGTCGGCGCAATCTCAACTTTCTGCACCACAATGCCGATGACATCCGGATCCTCGCCGGCAGTGACGTTCCAAAAGACATCCCAAAAGTAATGGGTTGGCTTAGCTTCCAGAGCATCACTCAAGTCCTGCCCTTTCCGCAACTGGAAATAGTCATACCTGACCATTTCCGGCAAAGAATCTTTCTTGTATTCTTGCCACGACGAACGAGAAAACATTCCCGTCTCCAAATCATACGTAACCGTTGCGATCCGCAACCCCACCAAGGCGGGGTTTTGTTGCAACTGCGTCAAAGCATCACAAGGATTGGAATTTCTACCTCCAAGGTGCTTTTCAAAAAAGGGAACATAAATCCCTTCGGCAATAATGCCTTTTACTTTTTCTTCCATTTTTTTTAATTTTAATTGTTAATAATAAGTTAATAAAAATAATTTTGAGAATAAAAAATAAAGGTCAAAGTCCATTTTGTCAAATAAAAAAAGCACCTAATTTAAAATTAAGTGCCTTTCTTATTGATTTTCAACGATTATTCTTCGTCGTTCTCAACCACTTCCGGCTCGCTGACCTCCGATTCTTCTGCCATTTCGGGAACATTATCACCCAAAACTTCCGAACCCTCCTGAGCTTCCAATTCTTCCTCATCTTCGGCATCAGCCTCCAATTTGGTTACTGAAACCACTTTTTCACCGTTTGATAATCTGAACAAGATAACACCTTGTGTCTTGCGTCCTGCGATTCGGATATCTTCAACCGGCATTCTGATCAGTTGACCTTGATCGGTCACCATCATAATCTGGTTATTATCTTCAATCGGAAATGAGCTGGCAATTTCTTTATTGCGTGCCGACATTTCCATATTGGCAATACCTTGTCCGCCTCTGCCGGTTACGCGATATTCATAAGATGACGAACGTTTGCCATATCCTGTAGTAGTAACCGACAGAATAAATTGTTCTTTGGCTTTCATTGCCTCAAACTTATCCATTGGTAGCAAAGTTGCCCCATCGCTCAATTCTTCACCGCTCATCTGACGCTTCATCTTCAAATAAGCCTCACGCTCTTCCGAAGTAGCTTCGCCATGTTCCAGAATAGACATCGAAACAACTTCATCTTTGTCATTGAGCTTAATACCGCGCACGCCGGTCGAATTACGTCCGACAAACACTCTGACTTCTGTTACCGGGAATCTTATGCATTTACCGGATTTAGCCGCCAACATAACATCATCTTTGTCTGTGCAGATTCTCACATTGATAAGTTTATCGCCCTCATCCAACTTCATCGCAATCTTACCGTTTGATTGAACATTAACAAAATCCATCAACGAATTACGACGAACATTACCCGATGCGGTTGCAAACATAATCGACAAATCTTTGCACTCTGCCTCATTCTCCGGCAACTTCATAATTGTCGTAATATTTTCGCCCGCATCTAACGGCAACAAATTGATAAACGGCTTACCCTTTGAGGTCGGTGAACCCAAAGGCAGCTTATAAACTTTCATTTTATAAACCAAACCTTTGGACGAGAAGAACAATACCGGCGTATGAGTGCTTGCCACAAACAATCTTGTTACAAAATCCTCATCTTTGGTCGCCATACCGGCCTTGCCTTTACCGCCACGTTTTTGTGCCCGATAAGCATTCAACGGAACGCGTTTGATATAACCGGCCTCGGTTACGGTAACTACCATTTCTTCACGCTGAATCAACGATTCGACATCCGAGCTTTCATACTCCAAATCTTCAATCTTGGTGCGGCGCGGATTACCGTATTCATCTTTAACCGCTACTAATTCATCACGCATAATTCCATAAAGTTTTTCGCGTGAGCTCAAAATCGACAAACACTCCTTGATTGCCTCGCCCAAATCGCGTAATTCTTCATGAATCTTATCGCGCTCCAATCCGGTCAATCTTTGCAAACGCAAATCCAAAATTGCTTTGGCTTGAGCTTCCGACAAGCGATAAGTTCCGTTTTCAACCTTTCTGTCCGGCTCATCAATCAGTTTTACCAAAGTTTCAACTTCACCGGCCGGCCAAGCCTTGGCAAGCAAAGCATCTTTAGCATCTTGCGGCGTAGGAGCCGTGCGTATCAACTCAATCACCGGATCAATATTCTCAACTGCAATCGCCAAGCCGACCAAAGTATGAGCCCGATCACGTGCCTTATTCAGTTCAAAAATAGTGCGACGACGAATAATTTCTTCTCTAAACTCAATAAACGCCTTGATAATGTCTTTCAAGTTTAAGAGCATCGGCCGTCCGTTATAAATCGCCAACATATTCATACCGAAACTGGTCTGCAACGGCGTGAATTTATAAAGCTGATTCAAAATAACATCTGCCTGAAAATCGCGCTTTATCTCTATTACCACACGCACCCCTTGACGGTCGGACTCATCTCTGATTTCGGCAATACCTTCGATTTTCTTTTCCTTCGACAATTCGGCAATTCGTTGAATCATCTCGGCCTTATTTACTTGGTAAGGAATTTCGTGAACAATGATTGCCTCTTTATCTTTATGCAATTCTTCAATAGTGCATTTTGCCCTCATCATTACCGAACCTCTGCCTGTCAAATAGGCAGAACGAGCACCGGAATGTCCCAAAATCAAACCTCCGGTCGGAAAATCCGGTCCCGGAATAATTTTGATTAAATCTTCAATTGTAATATCCGGATTATCAATATAAGCACAGCAGGCATCACAAACTTCCGACAAATTATGCGGCGGCATATTGGTTGCCATACCCACCGCAATACCGTTAGTTCCGTTAACCAAAAGGTTGGGGAATCTTGCCGGCAAAACTGTCGGCTCTTGCAAAGACTCATCATAGTTGGGCATAAAATCAACCGTGTCTTTGTCAATATCCTCAATCATGGTATGAGCAACTTTGGCCAATCTCGCTTCGGTATAACGCATCGCAGCGGCCGAGTCACCATCCATTGAACCGAAGTTTCCTTGTCCGTCAACCAAAGGCACACGCATCGCAAACGGTTGTGCCAAACGCACCATCGCTCCATAAACCGAACTGTCACCATGCGGGTGATATTTACCCAAAACATCACCGACGATACGGGCTGACTTTCTAAACGGGCGATTATAATCATATCCGTTCTCAAACATTGAATAGATAATACGACGATGCACCGGTTTCAAACCATCACGCACATCAGGCAATGCACGCGATACAATAACACTCATCGCATAATCAAGATACGACCTTTTCATCTCATAAGAAATCTCAATCGGCGCAATATCTTGAGTATTTTCCACTAAATTATTTTCTTCCACTTTATTTTCCTTTTATTTTCTACGATTAAACTGCCGTGATTGTAGTATTTTTTCTTATTTACCGCCACTTTTTTTAACCAATTATACCCATGATTCTGCTCCACAGTCAAAAAATCGGCTTTAAAATCGATTCACCTGTTTAAAAGTTAACAACATTTTTCTTAATTACGCTCCAACCTCAAAAAATTCCCCTTTTTTATATCAAAAAGATTTAATATTTTTTTTGACCTCTCTTGACAACCCCCAATCCGATAACTAACTAAAGGTTTAGTTAAAACTAATGGAGATAAAAAATGAAAATCAGACCGTTACATGACCGCGTTTTGGTCAAAAGATTAGAAGAAAACAATCGCACTGCCGGAGGTATTATTATCCCTGACACTGCCAAAGAAAAACCCTCCGAGGGTATTGTAGAAGCCGTTGGCGACGGAATGCGTGCCGAAGACGGCAAAATCATCCCGCTAAACGTAAAAGTAGGTGACAAGATTTTGTTCGGCAAATGGTCAGGCACCGAAGTAAAATTAAACGGTGAAGAACGTTTGATTATGAAAGAAGCCGATATTTTAGGTGTAGTTGAAGAATAATTGATAAAAGGATAAAAAAATGACAGCAAAAAATATTGAATTTGGAACCACCGCCAGAGAAAAAATGCTCAAAGGCGTCGAAAAATTGGCAAAAACCGTAAAAGTAACCTTAGGTCCCAAAGGCCGCAACGTTATCTTGGATAAATCTTACGGCGCACCCAAAATCACCAAAGACGGTGTTTCGGTTGCCAAGGAAATTGAACTTGAAGATAAATTTGAAAATATGGGAGCTCAACTGGTTAAAGAAGTTGCCCAGAAAACTGCCGATAAAGCCGGTGACGGCACTACTACCGCCACGGTTTTAGCCGAAGCTATCATCAAAGAAGGTTGCCGTGCCGTTGCCGCCGGTATGAACCCGATGGACTTAAAACGCGGTATTGATATGGCTGTTGAAACCGTAGTTAACGATGTTAAATCCCGTTCGGTTGCAATTAAAGGCTCTGATGAGATTGCGCAAGTCGGCACTATTTCCGCTAACGGCGATACTTCTATCGGTGAATATTTGGCCAAAGCTATGGAAAAAGTCGGCAACGAAGGTGTTATCACCGTTGAAGATGCCAAAGGTTTGGACACCGAATTGGACGTTGTTGAAGGTATGCAGTTTGACCGTGGTTACCTCTCACCTTATTTTGTAACCAATCCCGATAAGATGATTTGCGAATATGACACACCTTATATCTTGCTTTATGACAAGAAAGTTTCCAATCTTCAACCGTTAATTCCGGTATTGGAAGCCATTATGCAATCAGGCAAAGCTTTGATTATTGTTGCCGAAGATATTGAAGGCGAAGCTCTTGCTACTTTGGTTGTCAACCGTCTGCGTGGCGGCTTAAAAGTTTGCGCCGTTAAAGCTCCCGGCTTTGGCGATCGCCGCAAAGCCATTTTGGAAGATATTGCCATTTTGACCGGCGGTCAGGTAATTTCCGAAGATTTAGGCATGAAGTTGGAAAACGTCACCTTGGATATGTTAGGTGTTGCCAAACGTGTTGAAATCAGCAAAGATGATACCACCATCATTGATGGTCAGGGCGAAAAAGACCTCATTACCGCTCGCGTTAACCAAATCAAGAAACAAATTGAAGAAACCACTTCCGATTATGACCGCGAGAAATTGCAAGAACGTCTGGGCAAACTTTCCGGCGGTGTTGCCGTAATCAAAGTCGGTGGTGCTTCCGAAGTTGAGGTTAAAGAAAAGAAAGACCGCATTGATGACGCTTTGCATGCCACCCGTGCCGCCGTTAAAGAAGGGGTAGTCGCCGGTGGCGGTTGCGCTTTGCTTTATGCAACCAAAGCATTGGATAAAATTAAAACCGATAACCAAGATCAAAAAGTCGGTGTTGATATTATCCGTCGTGCTCTTCAGGCTCCTATCCGTCAGATTGCCGAAAATGCCGGCGTTGATGGCGCTTTAGTAGTCGGAAAATTGCTCGAAGGTAATGATACCAATCATGGTTATAATGCTCAAAAAGGCGAATACGTTGATATGATTAAATCCGGCATTATCGATCCGACCAAAGTTGTCCGCACGGCTTTACAAGATGCCGCTTCGGTTGCAGGTCTTGTAATCACTACCGAAGCTATGGTTGCCGAAGCTCCCAAGAAAGAATGTTCCTGCGGTTGCCAAGGCGGAGCTAATCCGGCAGCAATGGGCTATTAATTATTAACTCCAAATAACCAACAAAACCCGACTTTTTCAAGCCGGGTTTTGTTATGTCAATCAGTTAAATAGCGTAGTGAGCATTATATCTCGCATACTATCGCTTAGTCAGTATTTTCTCACATACGCCATATGGTAATAGCGAGTTGCTTGGCTACAGCCAGTAATAAAAATATCTTTATTCTTATCAATAATTTTTTAATTAATAATTAATTTTGCTACCAGTTTATATTACCTTAATTATTTTTGTCAATATCTTAAAAAAAATCTCTTCGTGATCTTTCATCACGAAGAGACTCGTTCACCCTAACTTAACAGGTACCTTCGATACGACTTGCTTTTTCAACTTTCTAAGCTCTTGCATCAATTGTAGCAAAAGCAAGTTCTGAACTTTAGGTGAAAGCATATGCGTAGTCATATACTCTTCCAACACCGGAGAAAGAGCTGAAATACGTTTAACCATCTCAAGTTCATTTTTTTCGGAAAGCTTGTAACGACAACTATAAATCTTTAATAATTCTTCTTTGTGCAAGGATGTCAGCATTTTGATAAAACCAGTTTTATCAAGTTTGCGATATGAAACATAAGCATTAAAATACTGCTTATTCTCAAACAGTGTTTCCAACGCCCGCTCACAGAAATAATGATGTTTCGCATACTCCCCTATCAAATAGGTAATACCAGACAGCCCCAACACTCTGATTTGAGCCGAAGGACTTAAGTTTCTGATAGTCCAAGGATTGGTTTCGGTATTAATAGTGCAAATGTAATATTGCATATACCACACCCAAGCTTGATTAGAATTGCAAAGATTATCGATTTTTTGCTCAAAATCCGAAGTGAATCCTGCCCAATCATTTCTTTTTGCTAAATTTACAAGGACCATTCTAACATCTGCTTCGGGTTGAGTAAACAACCAATTTACCTGCTCTTGCGTCAATGTTTGTCTCAGTGCCGCAAGAATAAAGTCTTGCTTTGTCATAGGCTTTAATATTTTAATTAATAATTGAAATAAAAATTAACATTATAATTAATTATAAAAGGCTATAATCATATGTCAACCAATAAACATGATTATATTCACTAAAAAATCCCTTCATGATATCACATCACGAAGGGATTTTATTCACAAGACTTCAACCAATTCGTCTGACCAACCGCCAAAGCAATCCGCTTTGCACCTGAGAACAAAAACCCCACTTAAAGGCATAACGATCAATTATCTCAGCCAACTCTTTTTCCGGTCGTTGAACCATTTCAACTTCAGCATCTCCGCAAAGTCGATGTTTCACGATATATGCACGAATCTTAGCTAATTGACGTTCTCTTGCATTCACATCATCGCACGAACGCGCCATTTCGGTAAACAAGCTTTTTTGCAAATCATTACTAATTTCTTGATATTCAACCAATAATAGATAATTTAATTAATAATATAATATGTTACAACGATATTATATTTTCTATTTTTTTTCAAAACAAAAATCTCTTGCATTTTTTTTGTAAGGTATTATATTACTTTTTGCCAGGGGAAACTCTGACTATGACACTAGAGGCACTATGAAATAGGATATTTGGACCCGGGGGCAGAACCCGGCGCCTCCACCAATCATAGCAATCGACGCCAAAATCCGCTCGTATTGCGCGTTTTTAACGGGGGCGATATAGGTTTGACAGGTATCAATAAAGATAGCCAAATGCTGTGTCCGGTGAGATACCACCGTTATCGGTTCAACTTAAAATGAATGCTAACGATAATAACGTAGCTCCTGTTGCTTTAGCCGCTTAATAGTGGTTAGCAACACTATCAATTCTTAGAGACTTGGAGTTCTTTAAGTGGGGTTATGAGGCTCTCCCAACAACAGAAAAGCCTCGTTAAACATAAGGAGACATAATGGCTGAAAACGAAATAAATTATGACTTATTGATGGAAAAAGCACTCAAACATGTGGTTGTTGAGGCTTTGAAATATGCTGCTGAAGAAGGTCTTTCCGGCACTAATCACTTTTACATTACTTTCAATACCACCCACCCTGATGTTCGCATGGACACGGCATTACTCAATCAATATCCCGAAAGCATGACAATTGTTTTGCAACATCAATTTGCTAATCTAATGATTAGTGAAAAATATTTTGAAGTAGATTTAAGTTTCAATAATATTCCTCATAGTCTGCGTATTCCCTTTGATGCCATCACTTATTTTGCCGATCCTTACGCTCGTTTTGCCTTGAGTTTTGCCGAACCGTCTGTTGAAAACAAATCTTCAACTCAGCATAAAAAAGTCAGTGGCGGCACAGCTGATGTCATATCAATTGACTCTCTACGGAAAAAATAATGAAAAAAATCTCTGTTGTTATCGCCGGACGCCATTCTACCAGTATCTGTCTGGAAGAAGAATTTCTGTTTGAACTCAAACGCATATCTTTTATGCGCCATCAAAGTATTAACGAAATTATTACTGAAATTGACAAGAGTAAACATACCAAAAACCTCTCAAGTGCCATAAGAGTTTTTGTCCTGAAAGAACTCATCAAGGAAATTCCCCAGCCTTAATTCATTTTTTCTTAATACTTCTTTGTTACCATACCGAACATAAGTATAGCCAAAGGAGAACGTTATGTCTGCTAACGATGAAATATTAGAAAAAATCAACAAACGATTTCAAAAAATGTATCCTGATAACAATACTCGTTTTACCGAATATTGCAAAACGACCAAAAATGGTTGCGAATACATCGTTGCATCAAGCAATAACATAAAGCATTTAAGCCAAAATAATTGCTACACTGTGCTCGGCAAAGAAGATAAACTGGTATCTTCATCAATATTCATATTATCTCCGCAAAGTCAGGAAAATAATGAAACTTTAATTCAGATTACCGGCCGTCCTGAAAATAAATATGACGTTGGCATCCGCCGTAGCAACAACCCCGCCGGTTGTTCAATTCGAATGTTTAATAAAGGTGTACCTTATGGCTCGCTCAAAGTTGATTATTATACCGATGTAAGCGATTTAAGCAATATCGGGCAAATTCTGAACAACTTCATCAACAAGACTCAAACTCTTAACGTTTCCGATAAAAAAGCTTTAAGAGCCGCTCAAGACCGATATTCTCTTTATGCTCAAAGAATTAAAAATGCTCTGTTGATTGTAACTGATACGGCAACTTTAGATAAACAACCTGTTAAAATTCGCAAAAATCCCAATCCGCTCTTAGGCTTTCCTCATAGTCTTCCTTCAACAAAAAACCGTCTTTAAAAAGACGGTTTTTTAATAATCTTTTTTACTTTACAGATTAATCTTCATCAGCAAAATCATCATCTGCAAAGTCATCTGCCTCATCTGCAAAATCACCGGCATCATCTTCTAAAGAATCATTAGCTTCATCGCTTTCCAAAAGCAAGGTCTCATTTTCACTCTCAATCTCGCTTTTTCTGCGTCTTCCGCGCCGCTTGCGTGTAGGACCGCCTTTCTTAAGCGCATCAATAATATAATGTCCCGAAATTTTATATAAATCAATCAGGTGATTATTATACATATGATCCGCCCCTTCAATTAAGGCATAACCTACTTCCACATTACGCTGTGTATTTAACCTTCTTGCCAAAGTAGTAACACTTGCCGGATTAACAATTTCATCAATACTGCCTTGAGTAATCAAACCCGATGTCGGACACGGTGCCAAAAACGAAAAATCTTTCTCATTTGCCGGAGGAGAAACCGCAATAAAATTATTGATATCCGGACGACGCATCAGCAACTGCAAACCGATCCAAGCCCCAAACGAATAACCTGCAATCCAACATTGTCTGGCATCCGGATTCATCGCTTGCAACCAATCTAACGCAACCGTTGCATCCGATAACTCGCCGATTCCATCTTCAAATTCGCCTTGTGAACGTCCCACACTGCGGAAATTAAATCTTAAAACCGAAAATCCCAAACTCTGAAAAACACTGAACAAAGTATAAACCACCTTGTTATTCATAGTTCCTCCATATTGCGGATGCGGATGAAGAATCAACGCAATCGGCGCATTTGGATTTTCACTTTGATGATAACGCCCTTCTAATCTTCCGGCGTGTCCGTTAAACAAAACCTCTGTCATTAACAACTCACCTAAAACTTGTTGCCTTAATTATTATATATACCTAGAATAGTTAAAAAATAACTTTTGAGGACTGTAGCACAAAATGGAATCAAATTTCAAGATAATTTTACAAGACGCCCGTGCAATTGTTGCCCGTGATCCCGCGACTCCGAATTTATTTCAGGCTTTTCTGTTCTCCAGCGGTCTGCATGCTATAATATCTTATCGATTATGTCATTGGCTATGGCAAAAAAATTGGCGGCTTACAGCTCGTGCAATATCGCAGTTAACTCGTCTTTTAACTGGAATTGAAATCCATCCTGCCGCCCAAATTGGTTCAGGTTTTTTCATTGATCACGGCATGGGAGTCGTTATCGGCGAAACTTCTCAAATCGGCAACAACGTCACATTATACCATGGTGTAACCTTAGGCGGAACTACCGTTTTCGATTCTCACGGCAAACAAATGAATAAACGCCACCCCACCTTAAAAAATAATATTATAGTCGGTGCCGGTGCTAAAATTCTCGGTCCAATTATTATCGGCAACAATGCCAAAATCGGTGCTAATGCGGTAGTTTTGCACGATGTACCTGCCGGTAAAACCGTTGTCGGTATTCCGGCTCGTCCGGTTGATAAAAAAACATCTTCACAGCCTGTATTTACTGCCTATGCTGCCTGTTCAAACGATGATGATCCGGTTGATTGTCGCCTGCGCCTCATCGAAAAAGAACTCACCCGATTAAAAAAGAAAATTAAATAAATTATAACAATTTTGTAATACACTAATTGCAAATTTTGTGTTATAATAAAGTCTGAAAGAGAGTTGTTAGGAGGTGTTATGTTGAAAAAAGTTTGTTTACTTTGTTGCACATTAGCCTTGTTACATCCTGTTGCGGCAAATGCCCAGTTGCCTGCCAATCCTTGGGCTGCACAATCAACATCAATCAGCCCGAACCAAACACCGGCTACTGTATCAAACTCTTCCGCATCTGCCCAAACAGATATTGCTAACCCACGCTTGACACCGCAAGCAACACAGTCTTCTGCTCCTTCAGGTTGGCGCGGCACCGGTCGTTTTTCTCAATTAGGTTACACCGGCGAAGTCACCACATATGGCAAAGCCCAAGGTCAGGAAATGCTAGCTCCTGAAGTAAACAACCACAATATGAACGTAATGATTCAGCATTTACGCCAACTCGGCTATTCAATACCGGCAAGTTACGATGACGGATTCAATAATTTTTTACAAGATTACACTTCGGAATTACGTAATGCCTACAGTGGACTTGGACGTCAAAACAACCCTTTCGACACCATGTTCAATGGCATGATTGATGCCTTTGAAAATTTTACCGGACTTGATGTAAGCAACATTATGTTCAATAGCATTGATTTAATTCAACAGGACTAAAATCATGAAAAAATTATTTGTATTTTTAAGCGTAATTACTTTATTACCGATATCTGCGGCTTTTTCGCAAATATTACCGACTGACGTTTCAAGCAAATCTCAAACTATTGCTTCTCCGGCTAAGGAAACAATTGCCACCACAACAAAAAATACTTCCGATTCTACTGAAGCACAAGCTACTGACGAAGAAGTTAAAATATTAGTACCAGCCAAACTCAGCGAAGAGCAATTAGCCGCTGAAGATGATACATTGCGTGATAATTTGCGTAATACCGCCAAAAATGACGATCATAAATCGAGAGTAAAACTTTTGGAAGTAAATAATTATATCGATAAAGTAACTTTGCGTCGCAATCTGCAAAAACAAGGATTATCTTTTAAAGAAGCTTCTAAAATTGCTGAAACGTTGCCCAAACCCAAAATTGATCCCGACAGCAATAAACAAATGAATGATTATATTTTTGATCGTGCTGATGTAAAGGATCAACCACAACCGACTAAAGCAGATATTGATGTCCAGTAACTTGCCTTGCATTATTCTGGTCGAACCGCAGCTTTCCGAAAATATCGGTATGGCTGCTCGTGCCATGAAGAACTGTGCTCTAACCGAAATGCGTTTGGTCAATCCGCGTGAAGACCACCTTTCTGCTAAAGCAGTCTCAGCCTCATCAAACTCCCAAGAAATACTGCAAAATGCACGTATATTCTCCAGCCTTGCCGAAGCGATAGCCGACCTGCAATATGTTTTAGCCACTACCGCACGTCATCGCGATCAAACCAAAAAAGTTTATAATGCTGATGCTGCCGCTATTACCTTATGTTCAAAAATTAAATCCGGAGAAAAATGCGGAATTATCTATGGTCCCGAGCGAACCGGTCTGCGCAATGAAGATGTTTGCATGAGTGATGCTATTATCAACATTCCTCTCAATCCTCAGCACTGCTCGCTCAATTTATCTCAAGCCGTACTCTTAACTTGTTATGAATTTTATAAAACTCAAAACTCGTCGCCGGTACCATTTTTTGAAACCAACCATTCTTCGGTTGCCTCCAAAGAAAAAGTTTTGCTTTTCTGCCAACATTTAGAAAAACTCGCGCAAGATTTTATAATTTTTCGTGATGAATCCAAAAGAGAAAAATCAATATTAAATTTACGCAACATATTTACACGAGCCGAACTCACCGAACAAGAGCTTAACACACTCTACGGCATTATCAATCACCTGTCAAAATCTTAAATTATCTTTGCTTAATTTTCTAACGCCGCAGAATTATCTTTGAATTCCACCTTTTTAACTTTACTCATATCGCGATTATAAATTTTGCTTGCACTTTCAAAATCACGCGCATTCACATCATAAATAGCCGTTGCATCATAAGCCTGTCGCGGAGTAATCACCTGTCCGTCAGGCATTTTAATTGTACCGTCGGCATACAAAGTTGCCTTAAAAATATCCTGATTATCAAAACGTGCGGCAATTTCCGGACAATCATAAGAACCATCCATCTGTTTAGCTACAAACACATTGGCCTTTTCTTCCATATAAGCTCTTAAAGCCTCACCTTGCAAATAATCCGAAGGTGATTTAGTTAAAATTATTGCCCTGGCCAAGAGCTCAAATGTATGATATTTCGCAGCCTGACAAGCCAACCCTTGACCGGCAATTGTTCCCAAAGCTTTTGCCTCATCCATATAAGAAATCTGTGCCTCAGCTTCAAAACTCCATAACATCAATAACAAAACCAGTAACTTTTTCATAAATCTACTTCTCCGCCAACCAACTCTATTATAACTTCAATCATAGCAAAATCCAGCATTTTAGTTATTTTTTCATAAAAAATCAAAAAACAAGTTGACAATCAAGCCGTTTTATAATAGTTTGCGACTAAATTATACTTGTGGAGTAAAAAAAATGAAAATCTATAGTTCCTTAAAAAGCAAGAAAAACCGCGATAAAGATTGCCAAATTGTTCGTCGCAAAGGTCGCGTATACGTAATCAACAAAAAGAATCCTAAGATGAAAGCTCGTCAAGGTTAATTGTTGAGGTCGAATATTTCCAACCGCAGTCCTGTAACTGCGGTTTTTTTTATATCTTGAGCTTATATCCTCCTTCCGAAGTCTCAATCAGCTGTTCTCTGCCATCTTCAACTTTTTGCCTCAATCGATAAATATGCGTTTCCACCGTATGAGTAGTTGCATCATCAGCATATTCCCAAACTTCACGCAACAAATCTTGTTTAGAAACATAACTTCCGGCGTTTTTATACAGATATTTAATAATTGCTACTTCTTTTTCGGTCAATTTACAAACTTTATCTGTTACAACATCAACAATTTCCCTTTGACTTGGATAAAGAATATAATTACCAAATTCCAAACTTCCGCTTTGCGAATTTTCAAACAATCTGCTTGCCGCTTTCAAAGCATCCAAAAACGTTTCCAAATTTATCGGTTTATTCAACACTTGCCCGTCCGGCAAAACAAAATCAGCATCTTTATTATTCAAATAAATCAGAGGAATCTTTTTCTCTCTCCACTCTTCCGCCAGTGAACCGTTATTATCTATCACCACCACATCGGGACAATCTTCTTCTCTGCAAATTGCAAACTCCGGCGCATGATATTTTATCTGACTGACTAAATCGTTCTTAAAAACTTCATTCTGTGACAACATCAAAACTTTCGGCATCAGAACTTAACTCCCACACCCAAAACACCGGCACAACCTTTATCTTTTTCACCGTTATCACGATATTTCAAACCGGCCGCCGCTACATTAACATCAACATATTTATTAATCTGATAAGCATTTGACCAAACAATCACTTCATTTTGATTATCTTTTCCCTTTTGCTTGCTCTTAAAATACGACAGTGCCGAACTGAACGGACCTATCTCATATCCCACGCCGACATTCCAAGCATAGCCTTCGCGATATCCGTCAAAATCTTCCGGCAATCTCCGATTCGCTTTTGACTTATCATCACCGTCAATGTAAGTCTTACGTGCCCCTGCTCCGATTGTCCAGTTACCGCGGCTCAAACTTTGACTGATGGAAAATTCTTTGTCATTACCATGATATTGCCCGTATCCCAGCGATGTTTTGCTGTTAATATTTCCGATTCTATGGTCGGAATAAATCGCTGTTGCCACTCCGTCTTTATGAGCATAACCGGCATGTTTATTTTCTAATCCTCTGCGATTATAGCTATCCGGTGTCCAAGATACCCCTAAGGCCGTTCCGTAAACTTCCGGTGTAATATAGTTAATCTTCGCCGCCACTCCGTCAGTATTGATATCGGTTGTCGGCAGTGTTGCAAAACGTGTCTCTTTTTCATTTCTCTTCCAGTTAGGATTATGCAAAAAATCCGCCACATTACTGTTGGAACTCAAAATTCCGGCACTCGGCGCCCCATTATGAAAAAGCGAAGCAACATTATAAACCTGCCCCACCATCAATTGTCCGTATTCGCTGTCAACAATTCCGTAAACCTCTTCGCCCCAATCACCTTGGTTATAGTCTTTCAGTTCTTTATCGATTCCCGCCATAAAATCAGCATGCAACATCACCGAATTATTCTCATCAAACTCATAACCGGCAAAAGTATCAATATTTCCCTTACCGACTCCGTGATGATGTTTTTTTACTTCCGAATATCCGTAAGTCCCGCTCAATTGCCCTTCTGTGCCGTAAATCCACTCTCCGGCTTGAACCGCCTCTGCCGCCAACACTCCCAACAAACTTATTGCCCAAACTGCCTTCATCATACCTCCTTATTATAATAACTCATTCAGTTTATTATCATAAAACTTATAGTCAATATATTTATCCGCCCGTTTCTTTCAACTTTTTTCTTGACAAATTTCGTCCAAATGATAACTTAACTGGCAAAGCAAATTATTAATCAATTAATTTAAAAAAAAATATGAAAAAAATTGAATTAAAAAAGGAAGGACTGTTCCGTTTTATGGATGTCCTCAATTTAACAGTGGAGGATTTGGCAAGAATAAGGGAATGGATTATGGAATATTCCGCCCGCAAGGCAGACACCCTGCCTTGCAAAGTAGAGTATATAGGGCACGACCCTGACGAGGAACAGAATGGTCTGCCAACTGTACTGACTACTCACCTGAGTAAGTTGGAGGAAGGCGACCCCGTCATCGCCCATCTCGGAGTAAAGCTGTTCCTTTACCCAATTAAGGGCAAGAAAACTGTCCAAACTGTTGCCGACCTCATGGAAGAGGCTCAACAGTTGTGGGCTAGTTGTCACCCTATAACTCTTGCTGACTGGGGCAAGTTTACTTGCCAAAAAGCCTACATGGATTTAAACAAAATCCTTAAAGGGCTTAAACGCGGCTTCTCCGCCGTCGAGGGCGTCTCAGGTCTCCTCGACATCAGAGACCACGTCTACTATCTCCACGATACTATCGACCCGAGCTACACCATGTGTACTCGGCTCGATATCGCCACCGGAGAAACAAAAGTGGTCCCCATATCAGATATCGACTATATCCTCTGCGTCGTTGACTAACGACCAGAGTAACCCTAAACCAAACCCCCGCCGTCTTCACCGACCGCGGGGGTTTACTATCTAATTCAATTTCTAGATATCCAAGTTGACTACATTTAAGGCATTCTCTTGAATAAATTCTTTTCTCGGCTCTACCACATCCCCCATCAGAGTGGCAAAAGTTTCATCTGCCTCTTCCATATGGTCAATATGCACTTGCAACAATGATCTTGCCTCCGGATCAAGCGTAGTTTCCCAAAGCTGTTCAGGGTTCATCTCGCCCAATCCTTTATAGCGTTGAATGGTGATACCTTTCTTTCCGGCCGCCATAATCGCATCCACAAAAGTAACCGGACCGCTGATTTTAAGCTCAACTCCTTGTTTAGAGGTAAGAGTTGAAATATCCGAGAAAGTATCCGCCAAAACATTATGCAATCCGTTCAAAGCCTCAACTTCTTGCATATCCAAGATATTCTTACCGATAATATGTTTCTCGGTAACTCCTCGCAGTGTCCGCTCAAATAATATCGTGCCGTCATCTTGCATGAGAGCTTTCCAACCGCGGTCATACTCCGCCTCCAACTCATCCAAACGTGCAGTCAGTTTATCCAGTTGCGGTTGCGGATTGGCTGATGACAAAAATTCCGGCGCAAACAATCCGTAAATCGCCATTTGTTCAACGATTCTTTCCGGCACATTCTTGCTCAAATTAGCAATCAAACCTCTGGCCTTACGATTCTTGGCTACCAAATCAACCAAATCAGCACCGGCAATCTGCTCGCCTGATTTCAACACCAAAGTAGCATCATCACAACCGCCGCGAATCAAATAATCATCCATCTCGCGTTCGTTCTTGATATACAAAATCGAATTACCTTTCTTAACCTTATACAAAGGCGGTTGCGCAATATAAACATAGCCGCGCTCGATCAATTCCGGCATCTGACGATAAAAGAAAGTCAGCAACAAAGTTCTGATATGGCTTCCGTCAACATCGGCATCGGCCATGATAATGATTTTGTGATAACGGCATTTGTCCGGATTAAAGTCATCACGCCCGATTCCGGTGCCTAAAGCGGTAATAATCGTGCCGATTTCAGCCGAATTAAGCATTTTATCAAAACGTGCTCTCTCGACATTAAGAATTTTACCTCTCAACGGCATAATTGCCTGATTACGACGATGACGACCTTGCTTAGCCGATCCGCCCGCCGAGTCTCCCTCAACGATAAACACTTCTGACAAAGCCGGATCTTTTTCTTGACAATCAGCTAATTTACCAGGTAGCGAAGCAATATCCATAACTCCTTTACGACGAGTCAATTCTCTGGCCTTGCGCGCCGCCTCACGAGCAGTCGCTGCCTCTACAATTTTGCCGACAATAATTTTCGCCTCATTGGGATGTTCATCCAACCATTCTTTAAGTTTATCATTGACTATGTTTTCAACTACCGGACGCACCTCGGAAGACACCAATTTATCTTTGGTTTGTGAGGAGAATTTCGGATCCGGCACCTTAACCGACAACACACAACTCAAACCCTCGCGCATATCATCACCGGTCAAAACCACTTTTTCTTTTTTCAAAAGTCCGTTTTCTTGAATATAGTTATTGATACTGCGTGTCAATGCACCTCTGAATCCGGCTAAGTGAGTTCCGCCGTCTTTTTGCGGAATATTATTGGTAAAGCACAACATACTCTCGTTATAGGCATTGGTCCATTGCAAAGCTACTTCAACCGTAATATCGTCCTTTTCACCGGACAGACCGATAATTTCTTCATGCAACGGAGCTTTCGATTTATTCAAATGCGCTACAAAAGCCTTCAACCCGCCTTCATAATGAAAATCAACTTCTTTCGGTTCGGCTCCGCGGTTATCAATCAATTTAAGATAAACGCCGGAGTTCAAAAAGGCTTTTTCTCTTATCGAACGTTCCAAAGTTTCAAAGTCAAACTCGGTTTGGGTAAAAGTCTCCGGTGAGGGCAAAAATGTTACTTCAGTTCCATGCATATTTGGTGCATCACCCACAACTTTCAGATGTTCGGTAACATTACCATTGGCAAACATTGCCACATGCTCTTTACCCTCACGCCAAATCCGCAACCTCAACCAAGTTGAAAGAGCATTAACCACCGACACACCAACGCCGTGCAAACCACCGGATACTTTATACGAATTATTATCAAATTTACCGCCGGAGTGCAATTCGGTCATAATAACTTCAGCCGCCGAAACACCTTCTTCCTTGTGCATACCGACCGGAATACCTCGTCCGTTATCACGAATAGTCGCAGACCCGTCCGGATTTAAAATAACTTCGGTTTTATCGCAATATCCGGCCAAAGCTTCATCAATGGCATTATCCAACACTTCATAAATCATGTGATGCAAGCCTGATCCGTCATCAGTATCGCCGATATACATTCCCGGTCTTTTACGAACCGCATCCAAACCCTTCAAAACCTTAATTGAATCCGCGCCATATTCCTTCTCAACGGCGTCTGTAACTTCCGCAGTCATATTATATTCCTTTTGTGATTAAAAAACATATCAAATTTAGGTATAAAATATATAGGAAAAATTCCCCTCAATCAACCATAAAATCAAATATTTTCCACAATCTTTAGGCTATTATTTTTTTATTCAATTCATGTTGACAAAATTAGACAATTAAGGTATAATCAAGGCATAATTTTAAATGATGTTACCTGTTTGGAGATTGATAAAATGGCTAAGAATCACCCAAATACATTTCACGACTTAAGTGATTTAAGCAGTTTGCTTCCAAACAACTCCGCTTCTGATCACCAAAACAAACAAACCAACCAACAGCAAAACAATCAGTCAACACCGAAAACAAAAAAACAATCTCCCCATTCATCACCCAAACAACGTAAATTTCGCTTGTCAGCTCCCATTATCGACCAATACCAGGAACTGGAAATATTTAAAAGAATCAATCCTCATGGGCTTCGCGAAGCTGATATCGTAATATTACATAATTTAGCAAGAAAGTTACTCCAAAACAATCCTGATTTATCATCTGAAAACATCTTAAAAAATCAAATCGCTCTTTACGAGTTTATGCGTCAAAAATTCAGAGAATACAACAAAACCAAACGCACTGATGAAGATAAAAACAAAATGCGTCAAGCCATCAAAAAAAAATTAGCAGCATTGAGTGAAAATCCCTTAATTGACCAATTATATGAAAATAATAAAGAAACTCATACTCAAATAATCAAAGCAATACTCCAATCAGCTAAAAACGATTCCCCTTACGAAGCAATGCCGGAGTTTTTAGATTCCGCTGCGCAACTAGCCGATATTCTTGAATCAGAAAAAAACAAACAGAAAGCTAAAGAAAAAGAAACATCAACCCCGGCAACAGATTCTGTTGACTCTTCTCAAGAAAGTAAACAGACCTTATCGGTTGAAGATAAAGATGAGAATTTACCTTCTCCTTCCCCCGATAATAGTCACAATACTAAATTAATTTGGCGGCGATTTACTAATAGATTAGCAAACAAACTCGACGCCTCCTTTGATGAAGAAGATATTGACGATGATATTTTTTCTGCCACCATAACCACAGAAAAATCAACTACTTTCATTCAGGCAACTTCTGCCAACAATATCTCTTTGAGTGCCCAAGATAATGATGGCGATCCGATTGTTCCCGAACAAAAAATATTTTATGAATTAGCTCAAAACGCTTTGGATAATCATAAAACAATTAATTTCAGCAATATCCAAACTCCCGAATTCAAAGCTCGCCTGATGATTGCCTGCATGACTAAAGGTGTCATAATGTTAAATGCACCTCAAATTGATGATGATTTCTTAAATTCAATTGATAAACGCAGTCGCCTTAAACTTCAAAATCTGAAAAATGGAAAAACTCTTTATCCTAATCGTTTCAGACAACAAGGAAGATAATACCCCGCATTTTAATATTTAATTATAAAATTGCTCTATAAGAGGTACATGACCGAGCCGCCATCTTGCAATTTCTGTATTAGTTGCCAGCTAGACGCAGTTTTCCGCATATTGGATTTAATGAGATTAATACGCCGCATCCTCTTTAGCGTAGTGTACACATAGCTACATGAGCTAAAGAGGATACAAGTAGAAATCCATTAAATCCAATATGTTAGTGGGCTTGAGTCCAGTTATCCCCCACCCCTGCTTCTGCCGCAAACTTCACGGTAGATGTAATAATATTTTCCATAACCTCTTTTATCAAAGGCATCACTTTTTCAACCTCATCAACCGGAGCTTCAAAAATCAGCTCATCATGCACTTGCAACAACATTTTGGTTTTATATCTGCCCTCGGTTAAAACTCGTTCCATCTTATTCATTGCCAATTTGATAATATCTGCCGCTCCTCCCTGAATTGGTGCATTTATTGCCGCTCGCTCGGCATTTGCAACGATTCGCTTATTGCTGTCATTAATACCGAAAGTCGAACATCTCCGCCCGAACGGAGTTTCCACATAGCCGTTTTTATGGGCAAATTCTATAGTTTTATTCATATAATCTTTAATCTCCGGCATTTGTGCAAAATACGCATCAATATATGCCTTAGCTTGTGCCGGCTCCACTCCGATATTTTTTGCCAATCCATAAGCCGATATCCCGTAAACAATCCCGAAATTAATCGCTTTTGCCTGTCGTCTTAAACCTGAATCAACCTTATCAAGCGGCACTCCGAAAACATGGCTGGCCGTTGCCGCATGCACATCCACACCTTCGGCAAATGCTTGTTTAAGCCGTTTTACATCGGCAACCTCTGCCAATAGACGCAATTCCACTTGCGAATAATCACAGGAAATAATTTTATACCCTTCCTTAGCAATAAAGCATGAGCGAATTTTTTTACCCTCCTCACTCCTGATAGGAATATTTTGTAAATTAGGATTGCTTGAAGCCAATCTTCCGGTATTGGTAGCCGCAATCGCATAAGTCGTATGCACCCGCGATTCCTTATCCAAAAGATTAGCCAAAGCATCGGTATAAGTTGATTTCAGTTTACTCATTTCCCGCCATTCAAGAATCAAACCGGCCAATTTCACCCCATCTGTTGCCAAATCTTCTAATACATCAGCTCCGGTTGCCCATGCTCCTGATGCGGTCTTTTTGCCTTTCAACCCCATCTTACCGAATAAAATTTCACCGATTTGTTTAGGCGATCCGACATTAAATTCCTCTCCTGACACAGCGAAAATATTATTTTCCAATTCCCGAATTTGTCCGTCAAAATAATCACTCAAATTTTTCAAATCAGCCGCATTAACTTTCACTCCGCGTCTTTCCATTTTATACAAAGTGTTAATCAACGGACGATCATACATCTGATAAACGTTTGTCTTTCGTTCCTCAATTTGCCTTTGGTATAACACTTTATACAGCCTCAAAACATAATCAGCACCGGAAGCTAAATACTGCAATCTCACATCTGTTTCCAATTGACTAAAAGTCAGCTTGTTTTTACCGCTCCGCAACAAATCTGCCAAATTCGCTCTATCTTCATCAAAATAAATCTTAACCAATGCTTCCAAATTGTGCGGATGATCCGAACTGTCCAAATCATACGACATTATCTCCGTATCATCATAAGGTGTAAAATCCGTTTCACCGAATTTATTACTCAAAAAATGCATAACCTCTTTAATATTATGCCCGACTTTCAATATAGATTTACTCTGCAACAAAGGACACAAATACCGCTCAAACAACTCCTTGTTAATACCCCATTGCCGATTAACATCTGCAAATAAATCCAAATTTTCTTTCGGCGATTCTCCTAAAGGAAGCATATAAGCTTCTCCCTCATCAACACCTATTGCCAATCCTTCTATATTATCAAAATTAGGATTATTTCCGCTTGCCGCAACCAACAGCGACATTATCCCTTTTTCACAAATTCTTTTACTTAATGCTTGCAATTCGTTTTCATCGTTTACAATTTTATATTGCTTTATAACTTCTTTTTTCGGTGCCGGTGATTGTTTACCCACATCAGCGCATCTTTGCTCAAACCACTTTTCTACTCTGCTTTTAATTGAATTAAATCCGTATTTATCAATAAAAGCAAACACCTTATCATGTTCGGGACAGCGACAAACATAATCCGTAACTTGCTTTTCCACCGCCACATCATCTTTTAAGGTAACTAATTTTAGCGATATGCGTGCATTTTCGGCATTATCAATAATACTCTGTCGCCTTTTTTCCTGTTTTATTTCACCGGCATGAGCCAGCAATTCTTCAACATTGCCATATTCATTTATCAGTAATGCCGCTGTTTTAGGTCCGATTCCAGCCACGCCGGGAACATTATCTATCGTATCGCCGGACAAAGCTTGCACTTGGGTTACCTTATCCGGATAGACTCCGAATTTTTCGTGCACATCTTCAGGCGTGAAAAACTTATCTTTCATCGGGTCATAAAATTCCACTCCATCACGTATCAACTGCATCAAATCTTTGTCGCCGGATACCACCACCACATCGATATTTTTATCTCTGGCTAACTTGGCATAAGTGGCTATCAAATCGTCAGCCTCATATCCTTCCATTTCCAGCTGGCAAATATTTAAGGCATCCACCGCCTCACGGATAATCGGAAACTGCGGTATCAATTCTTCGGGAGTTTCTTTGCGTGTTCCTTTATAATCGGCAAATATCTGATTGCGAAAATTTTCCCTTTTGGCATCAAAAAGTACTAAGCAATAATCACAAGCAATTTTTTGAGTAAGTTTGAGAAACATATTGGTAAAGCCGAATACGGCATTGACCGGTGTCCCGTCCGGCGCATTCAACGGCGGCAATCCGTAAAAAGCTCTGAAAATATATCCTGATCCGTCAATCAAACAAATTTTTTTTGCCATAGCCAACTCCTTATTATATCTTTAATATAAATAATCTTTAGTCTTATGCCAAGAATTAAACTATGCCAATTCACAAATTTGACCATAAAAAAACTCCCCGATTCTTTCGGGGAGTTTGCATAAAATTAAGAAAAGTTATCTTACAAAAACCTGAACTGACGGAGCCGATGCCGCAACATCAGTTCTTGAAGATATATTCACTCTGTCTGCACTTACACCCATGCCGACAATTTGTTGGAACACATCTGACGCATAATTTTGTGCACTTACACCCTTTAACGGATTGACTGCAACCACATCAAACATAACATTGTTTTTCTTGGCAACGGCATTGCCGACAGCTTGTTTCAAACCTTCTTTATAGTTAACATTCTTGTTTGCAAAACTGACGCTGAACAAAGGTCTTCCCGAAACAACGGCCGGAGCTGAATTTCCGGCTTTACTAAGCGGCGCACGCCTGATAAAACCTGACGGTGCACCGGTTGCCATAACCGCATTATTAACACCATAACTGCCAACCTTAATAGCATCATTAAGGGCTGCCAAATTATTATTGGCAGTATCAATATATTGTTGTTGACGAGCAACATCACCATTAACCTCAGCCATCAACGAATGCATTAAAACCGAAGTCTGATTCGCTTCATTTTCGAGTGTTCTTAAATGAGCATGATCTTCATCAACCGCCCCCGATATACTATAAGCCGAACGAATAGCCTCCGACAAATAATCGGTGTTGGCCGCATCTGCAGCAACCGAAGCCGTTAACTGATTCAGACTCGCCAAATTAGAACTCATGGTCTGAATATTATTTTGAGCCGAATTTAACAAATCAAACATTCTCGGATTCCCCGGAGTTGTGCCGACTTGCAACTTTGCTTCCATCATACCGACGGTTTTGTGATATTGTAAAGCATTTGAAACTACTGACTTACGAACATTTTGCAACTGTTCGTTATTATTACGAATAGACTTTTGCAACTGGCTCAATTCATTACGGAATGTCATAACCTTTTGTCCGACAAAAGTCCCCGTATCACTGACAGAGGAAACATTAACCGGCTTAAAATCAGTTGTCCCTAAAACGATTCCCGCTGCCGCTGCATCATTATCATTAACCGAATTTTCCTGAACATCCGTTCCGAATAACGAAGGAAAAATCGCATCACTTGAATAAGCGCAACCGCACAAAGCCGCCGCAACCGCTATATAAGATAATTTTGATAATTTCATCATTTAATAGCACCCTATAAAAACATCTACAATATTGGTTTTACACTATCATACGATTTTGTAAAGATTTTTTTTACAAAACCGCATAATAAAACCATTCTGAAATTGATTATATATGCCATAAATGAATTATTGGTAAACAAATTATATTTTTTTGAAAAAAAAACTTGCTTTTTAAAATATAATGATTTATTAAAAAACCTTGTCAACGAAAGATGCGCCCGTAGCTCAATTGGATAGAGCATCTGACTACGGATCAGAAGGTTGTGAGTTCGAATCCCGCCGGGCGCGCCAATAACAAAAGTCCCTCTAGCAGGGATTTTTTTGTAAACAACGGGATTTGCCACCTGTTGCGGGATGAGAACTCACAAAAGTGAGTTCGACTACAAGCGAAAGGCAGACGCAAGTATGCCGGTCGCTGAAAGCGATGAGCGCAGTGAATGAAGCTTAAGCGTAATAATCCCGCCGGGCGCGCCAATAACAAAAGTCCCTCTGGCAGGGATTTTTTTGTAAACAACGGGATTTGCCATGCATCGCCAACTTTTAAGTTTTGAATCTACTCATAACGGCATAATCTACATCGTATTAGCATTTTTCTTAGGCAGTATCGGTATCCATAATTTTTATATCGGCTATTGGAAACGCGGTCTTACCCAACTGGTAATGACACTTATCTCACCCTATATGCTTTTTATTCCGTTATTATTTACTGCTGTCTGGGCAACTTTAGAAATATTTTTAGTAAATCACAGTGCTAACGGTTGCATTTTAAGTGGTAACAGATTAGTTATATGGATATTACGCATTGCAACCGCTCTCATTTTAGGATGGGCAATTATCTCTGCTGATACCATATTAAACAATCTTGACTTGCAAACTTTGGCTGAAATATAAAAATACACAAAAAAATAAAAATAATACTTGCAAAATAAAAATTATGTGCTATTAAAATAGCACATCTTAAGAGATGCGGGTATAGCTCAGGGGTAGAGCGCAACCTTGCCAAGGTTGATGTCGTGGGTCCGAATCCCATTGCCCGCTCCAATAACAAAAAAGCTCCCTTTAGTGGAGCTTTTTTTGTTTTAAAGGTCAGCGGCAACAGATGAGGAGCCACGACATCAACCTTGGCAAGGATGCGCTGCTTGTTCATCAAGTCCTTTTTCTCGTATCAGAAATTTTAATCTTTTGTTGTGCCAATTCTCATCAGCATCACTACACCACAGATACACCAAATCCACCGGTATTTTATTTTTACTCGCACTATCCATATTAGCCGCCTTCAGTTCGAATTAACAACAAAGTCGCCAAAATGGCGACTGGAAGTTGGAAACTATAACAAAGAATAGTGCGGCATATTTACCGCATGGCTTATTCTGCCGCCTTCCAGTCAAAAAACAGACCGTCAGGCATGCAAAATTTCGTATTTGCATCAAAACGCTTTGTTAGAGGTTTCCACACCTCAGGCAGACATCGCCTACCCGATATAAACAATATAACTTATATCTTAAAAGTCAAGCCTTCCGCCTTTCTTTTTTCTATTGCTAAAAATTTTTTTGATGTTAACATCACTTTATAATTCATATTACGAGGGACTTTCTGATGAAAAAAATTTTAGTTCTCAATTCCGGTTCATCATCATTAAAATATCGCTTATTCGCCTTTGACGCTGCCCAATCAAAACTTTTAGCCAAAGGTTTAGCCGAACGCATTGGTATCGGTAATTCTATCTTGACTTTTCAAACCACCGGTCAAGACAAACAAAAATTCTCTCTCGACCTGCCTAATCATGAAGTCGCCTTACAAGAGATATTCAAGCTTCTCTTAGGCAGTGTGTTAAATTCCTTAAATGAGCTTTCGGCAGTCGGTCATCGTCTCGGTCACGGTGGGGAAATATTTAAACAATCAACCGTTATCACCCAAGACAACATTGAACAAATTCGTCAAGCCCAAGAGCTTTTGCCTCTGCACGGCAAAGCCTTTATGCTCGGTATTGACGCCATGCAAAAATTGCTTCCCGATATCCCTCAAGTCGCGGTATTTGACACCGCCTTTCATCAAACCATGCCTAAGGAAGCTTTTCTTTATGCCTTGCCGCAGGAACAATATACCAAACATAAAATCCGCCGTTATGGTTTTCACGGCACTTCACACTATTACGTATCTCGTGAATTGCAAAAATTAATGCCTTCTGCTCGCAAAGTTATCACTTGCCACTTAGGCTCCGGCGGCTCAATTACCGCCATCAAAGACGGCAAAAGCATTGATACTTCTCTCGGATTTACCGGCACATCCGGTGTTACTATGGGCACTCGTTGCGGCGATATCGATGGTTTTGTTCCGCTCTATATCATGCAATCACAAAACAAAACTGCCGATGAAGTCCATCTTATGCTCAACAAAGAATGCGGTCTATATGCTCTATCCGGCGGTTATTCCGACAGTCGCGATGTTGAAGATCGTTATCTTGCCGGCGACGAACAAGCCATCACCGCCTATGATGTTTATATTCACAGCATTATCAAATATATCGGAGCTTATGTTGCGGTTCTGGGCGGAGTTGACGCAATTGTATTTACTGCCGGCATCGGTGAAAATTCGCCGCTCCTACGCCAAAAAGTCTGCGAAAAATTAGCTTATTTAGGGCTGAAAATAGATGTCCAAGCCAACAATATGAAAGGTCAAACCAAAGAGATTTCCACCCCCGACAGCAAAGTCAAAATCTGGGTTATTCCTACTGACGAGGAATTGGTTATCGCAGAAGACACTTATCAACTTACCGCTTAGCAATAAAATAATTTGCTAATCAAAAAAGGAGATACAACCTTGTATCTCCTTTTTCATATAACCTCTAAATTATCATCGTCTATTTTGCGATTTTTTCAACATTTGCAATCTCAGCATTCTACAATCAGGATTATCAAACAGGTGTGTCACATCTTCATCACCACAAAAAACCTTAGAAGTACATTTTGGCTTTTCATTATTAACCCATGCAGTCGGAGAATATTCATAAAAATGCCATTTTCCTACCTTCTTACCATTAATATAATGTCCTTCTTCTACAATTTCAGGACAATAATCTGCCCCGGAAATTCCGCAAGGAAACATTTCATAGCGACAAAATTTTCCGTGTAATTTACCATTCTTAAAAGCAAACTCGGCTATAACCAAACCATCTTCACGCATCTCATAATTATTTTTTATAGAATTATACTCAATGCCATATTTTATAGCGTTATTAACAAACTTAATTCGTTTAACCGGTTTTCCGTATTTCAACATTTTATTAGAAGCATCTTCTCCGTCAGAAAAATACTCTATTTTATAATTTTCTACATCTGCCATAAATAACTCCCTTCATTTATTATACGATAATAACTGTACGTTATATTGTGAAAATAGCACATTGCTAGACAAAAATCAAGTTGTTTTTTGGAAATTTTTATATAATTTGAATTTTACAACTACTTTTTATGTTCAATACGCAAAACATCTGATTTATTTTCGATTGATTTTAACATATTTGATATTTCTTTTGCCGGATTATTACTGCTGAACAATTTTGCTGCAAATTCTACAGGATTAATTTGTGCGGCTAATTGTTTGGCTGCTTCTTCGGCAAACACCTTGCGAAAAGCATCTTGCATATCATCTTTTTGACGACTTACTTTTTCCCGCATATATTTATAATATTTTCGCTCAAATCTGGCAAATTCATAAACCGGAGTCCCTCCTCGGCGAAATTCGCTATCTGCTTCCAGATCAACCCCTTTATAATCCGCCAATCCCATAATTCCGCGTCCTTTATTATCGCGATAAACCATCCAATCAAATATCAACCCTTCTTCCAAAATATCTGCTGCCAATTCACTGTTGATATTGCCGAAATCAATTCTTTTAATGTCACCGGGATGTTTATTTTCTATCCTTATATTATCCGCCAAAAATTCCTTGCTATACACTTTGCGCGAATAATGTTTAGTTAAAGCTATCGCCAAACTCAAAGCCACTAAACCTGTTTTTAACTCTTCATCAGCCTTATAAAAAATTTTACGCGGATCGCGCAAAACTTCGGCATCATCTTCCACCTGCATAACCGCAAACTGATTCAATTGATAAAGCAAGCTTTTATCTTCATCACTCAACGGAATATTGCTGTCAATTTGACATTCCATCGCCTCATTAACCAAATCTTCTTTAATCTTCTCCGCTAACTTTTTCATCGATCACCTCACTTAAATACCGTTTTTCATGATACACTATTTTACAAATTATGTAAACAAATTTTATCTTTTAAGAATTCAAATAAAAAAGCTGAACTTTCATCATCTGAAAATCTTGCTTCTTTGTTATCAAATTTGCCGTTTTTACGGATTAAAAAATATTGACAAAAAAAATAAAACTGATAGCATCTCCTCACCAAATTAATTATTAACCACAAAAAATATTATTATGAATGATGCAATGACTACTGGGATATTGATTATCATAACAGGTGTATTCAACTTTGTCAGTCTCAGCAAGAAATTAAAGGAAAATCCGTGGCTGAGCTACGCTCTCTCTGGAACTGTTGTAGCATTGGGAATTTACACGATGCTTGAAATTCCTCTCGAGCTGCCAAAAATAATCCAATGGATTTTATTGGTTACAATCGTAGTATGCCTTATCATGGGTGCATCCCGTTTTTACAAAAAAAAAGAGCAGGCTGAACAAGAAACTCAAACTGAATGAACCCCAACTCCGACTTCTCGGCTTACCCCAAAAGCCGGAGTTTTTTTCACATTATCTTACAACGATTTGCCGAAGAATTTCCTTATGATAATCATCTAAACTTATCGAATTTACAAATTTATCGGTAATTTCCGTATTATCACTCAAATAAAACGTCCCGTCTTCAGCCATGTGTCCTTGCGTAATTTTTTGCAACAACTCATCAACCTCCGATACCGGTACACTATTTTTCCATTTACTTTCTATTTCATAATAACATTTATGTTGTGCCGGTGTATAAGACTCGCACCCACCCAAACAAGCCAATCCGTAAACACACTCTTTGCAAAATCCTGCTAAATTCTTATATTTAGCAATTCTATGATTCCAAGAACAAAAATTTTTTCTTTCACGAATTTCTTTGATAGACTCCCCTTTAACATTTCCTTCTATATACTTATCATCATACAAAGACAAACACCCCAAAACACTACCATCGGATCGAATACCCAGATTATATTTTCCAGCCATGCATCCCATCCAATAACGATTTGGTGTATGATTGGGAATAACCGATGAATAATACCCCATCGAATGCATAACCTGTAAAGATAATTGCTTCTTTGCATAAATTTTAAAACACTGCGCACAAAATATTCCGACTATGTAATAACCGAAATCATCTAAAGCCAATTCTTCTTTCATCCGCCCGAACAATGTCGAATGCTGTAATTGCCAAGAAACAATCCCTGATGCAATCAACTTATCACGAAAACTCTTTAATTCTGTAATATTTAAACGATTAATTGTTGTAATAACAGTTACCGGAATATCTTTTTCTTTACTCAATTCAGCAATTTTCCAAGCATTATCAAAACATCCCGGAATTCTTCTAATATAATCATGAGTCTTGGCTGTTGCCCCATCAATGCTTATACCTAAAACCTCAATTCCGAATGATTTTAAAATATCCAATTTCTCGGGATTAAGAGCCAATGCATTTGTCACAATCCCCACTTTTATCTTTGTCTTAGCAAATTCTTCCAGCAACTCTTTCCATTTAGGATATAAAAAATATTCTCCGCCAATCAGCGTTAAATGTCCGCATTTCAAATCGTTTAGCTGTCGCACAACATCTTTAGCCTGTTCAAATGTCAGATTTCCCAAACGATCTTCACCTGCCGCCGACCCGCAATGAATACATTTAGCATTACATCTTAAAGTCAGTTCCCAAACCGCAGTTTTTACATTTTTCGAACAGAAAGTCATTTTTCTTTAATCTCAATATATATACAAAATACGTCCCCACAACCCTATCAAGGCAATACCGGTTAAAATACAAATTACATACAACAAAACAACGACTAACTTCCACCACATTACCGCTCTTTTCCAATTACGTAATTTGATAATTCCCCATAATGATAAAATAAATGGAATTGCCAATAACCCTGTCACGATAGCTATTGCATTCCATGGATTTAACGCCCTTGCCCCATAAGCCGTTCCCATAACACTTCCCGTCGTCTGTGAATAACCATCTCGCACAACCAAACACCAAAACGATAATTGCACTAAAAGAAAACAAAATATAAATTTAAGATATTTTTTCATAATCACCTCAATTTATTATCATAAACGCTTTATTATAGACATTATAATTATACCCAATGGTCCTATTACCGGAATACTGCAGATAACATACAACAAACCCAGAGTTGTTTTTACAATCCAACCTTTATTTTCCCGACGACTAAGTTTTTTAATTCCCCATATTGCCAAAAACAAAAATAAAAATATCAAAAGAGGAAATACTATCTCCATTATTCCCCATAACAACTCAATAACGATTTTACCTTTGATAAGATCCCAACTAATAGAAGAAACACACAATAATATCCATGCCGCCATTAAGCCGAACAAAATATAAAACAACCACAAAAGCGATAGCATTAACCTTGATTTATTTTCTTTCGCGCGTATTTTTTTTATTCCCAACCACAAAATATAACAAATATACCAGTCATATAAGAGCTTAAACATAAGAATGGAAACAGGTTCTACAGATATTGTCCCATACAATGTAGAATAGGAGCGCGCTTGAGCTTGTGCATACCCTTCTCTCACTACCACACCCAAAAACGATAATTGCGCTAAAAGAAAACAAAATATAAATTTAAGATATTTTTTCATTCTACCCCTCCATGTTTTTAGCATATCAATTCACAAATTAAAATCAACAGTATTTATCAAAAGAAAAAGATTCTTAAAAACTGCGGAGAATGGTTCAGATAGAGTTAAAATAAGAGGGGATAAAATTTTAGTGTAGATAGACATAAATAGCATACAATTAAAACCTCGATTAGTGAGTCAGATAATAAGAAAAACCTCCTTTTGTGAAGGGCGCGTACTTTAAGCGTACGTAACCGAACAAAAGGAGATTTTTCTGTATTAGATGACCTCTAAGCGAGGTTTTATTTTAGTCTTTGACTTTGGGTTCAATCCGCATGCAATAGAACGATCTCCATACAAAGATCAAGCCCAATACAAAGAAGGCAATACCTAAGCCCATTGATACACACTTCGGAGCGGATACGGCCATTTCAACTGCCAACAATCCGAACAAAGTGGTAAATTTAATAATAGGGTTTAAGGCCACTGATGAAGTATCTTTGTAAGGATCACCAACGGTGTCGCCTACAACCGATGCATCATGCAACGGAGTGCCTTTTTCGTTCAAGTCAACTTCAACCACCTTCTTGGCATTATCCCATGCACCGCCGGCATTAGCCATATACAAAGCCTGGAACAAACCGAATACGGCGATTGAAATCAAATAACTGGCAAACAAGTTTGCATCAAAGCAAGCAAAAGCAATCGTAAACGAGAAAATTACGATAAAGATATTAAACATACCTTTTTGTGCATACAATGTGCAAATTTGAACAACTTTTTTCGAATCTTCAATCGAAGCAGCTTTAGCTGTATTAAGTTTAATGTGTTTCTTAATATAGTTAACTGCACGATATGCACCGGTAGATACCGCCTGCATCGAAGCACCCGAGAACCAGAAGATTACCGCACCACCCAAGATGATACCGAACAAAACTTCCGGATCCAGCAAGTTCAACTTTAAGTTCAACAACAAAATGATTGAGAAAATCATGGTTGTTGCACCGATAACCGCAGTTCCGATCAATACCGGTTTAGCCGTAGCCTTAAAGGTATTACCGGCAGAGTCATTGGATTCCAAATGGTGCTTACCGCCTTCAAAATCAGGTTTGAAGCCATATTCTTTTTGAATATCTTTGGCAATGCCTTTGATATTCTCAATTTGTGAAAGTTCAAACACTGATTGAGCATTATCGGTAACCGGACCATAGCTGTCAACTGCAATAGTAACAGGACCCATACCGAGCATACCGAAAGCAACCAAACCAAAGGCAAATACGGTCGGATAAACCATAAATCCGTCTAATCCGGTACGTGCGGTAAAGAAGGCAACTGCCATCAAACCGACCATAACCAAACCTTGCCAAAAGGCTGAGAAGTTACCGGCAACAATACCGGAAATAATGTTCAACGAAGCACCGGCCTCGCGCGAAGCATTAACCACTTCTTCAACATGCTTTGATTTTGACGAGGTAAAGATTTTGGTAAATTCCGGAATCAAAGCTGCAGCTAAAGTACCGCAGGAAATGATAACCGACAACTTCCACCACAAATCAGCATCCAATCCGCCGATCATGATGTAAGAAACACCGAATGTTACCGCAATTGAAATCAACGAAGTCAACCAAATCAAGCTGGTCAAAGGTTTCTCAAAATCGAAAGCCTTTTTGTTGCCGTAAACAGCCTTTGAGCAAATGCCGTTCAACCAATAAGCAACGATTGAGGTTAAAATCATCAACAAACGCATGGTGAAAATCCAAACAATCAAGCGAGCTTGAATATCAACGCCGTTAGCCATCAATACCAAATCACCGTTGTTGGCATACATCATGCCGGCACCTAAAACGATAAAGCTGACCAAAGCCACACCGGTAACACCATAAGTCTCAAAACCATCGGCGGTAGGTCCGACTGAGTCGCCGGCATTATCACCGGTACAGTCAGCAATCACACCCGGGTTACGAGCATCATCTTCATCAATTTTGAAAATGATTTTCATCAAGTCAGCACCGATATCGGCAATCTTGGTGAAAATACCGCCGCAAATACGCAAGGCTGAAGCACCTAACGATTCGCCGATAGCAAATCCGATGAAACAAGCACCGGCATTTTCTTTGTCAACAAAGAGCAAAATTGAAATCATCATAATGAGTTCAACGCAAACCAACAAAACACCGATTGACATACCGGAGCGCAACGGCAAGTTCATAACCGGATAAGGTTTACCTTTGAGCGACATAAATGCTGTGCGAGAGTTTGCATAAGTGTTGATTCTCATGCCGAACCATGCAACCGAGAACGATCCCAAAATACCCAACAATGACCAACCCAAAACAGTCAAAACTTTGGGCAACGGTGTATGATTCAAATAGTAGAAGTAGTAGAAAATGCAAGCTGCAATAAATACTTCTAATACAACCAACAACTTAGCCTGTTGACGCATGTAGGTTTTGCAAGTTTCATAAATGGTATTCGAAACACGCAACATAGCCTCATGTGCGGGCAACTTTTTAATGCCGAAAAATTCGCACAATCCGAACAACATTCCGAATGCGCAAAGACCTAAGCCATACAACAAAATCTGTGAACCCGTAATTGAGTAACCGAAAATGTCATAAGCTACATCCAATGACGGAACTTTCAAATCCATCTCGGAAGCAAAAGCACCGTTAGCTGTTGCCAACAAAATGGCGGCAGCCCACGCACTTACTTTTTTAAAGTTTATCATTTTAGATTCCTTAATAGTTTAAACACAAATAACAAATATAACCTCACAACCCTTTAAACTTCGGCTTGCCGATTCGTTATATTATGAAACAAATCATAATGACAAGAGTCTAAAAAATCAATTAATTTTTCCGTCTTTACCAACGACACTGCAATGCTGAAATTTTATTAAAAAAAAAAATAGAAGGAGACAGCTTGCAACCACAAGCGGTCCCCTTCAAGCATCCGTTAAAGACGCAGACTTGCCGATTGCCTCTGCTAACTCACACAAAGTCTTACTAAAAAGGTTCTGAGGTTAGAAAGAATTACAGTCTGATTTCACAACATTGATAACGCAGCGATTCCAATTATCAAATAAAAAATCACTCCGCTTTTATACATTCTTGCCACCTTAAAATCGGTTTTCGACGGCATGGCATTTTCTATCAATATAATCTGCAACAACACATATAAAACACAGTTAACCAAAGTAGGTTCTAATTCCGGCAACACGTATTTATTTATATAATATCCCAGTGGCAGCAATGCCAAAGGTGCTAATGCCGATGGCAGAGCATTATAAAAAGCAGCATTACGAAAACCCACACTTCCCATCACATATCCTTCCGGACATCTCTTTGGGAAAATCGTAAAATTGCAAGGCCTTGCATTCAAAACCAACCCGACAATAAAATGCATTAACTCATGTAACAAAGTTCCCGGAATATTTATAACCGCCGCCCAAAACATCGATTTATAAGTAGCCTGTTTCAAATGAACCAACCCCACCGCCATCAAAATCAAATAAAAGCGATTATTAAAAAATGCATCTAAAAATTCCGCAGAATTCAAATAATCCCAAAACTGCAAAATTTTCAGTTGAATAATAAACCAAATATTTTCCATCCTACCTCAAACTATACAATCCTGCGACATAAGTATTCATCAGCAATTTGCACAGATTACGCTTATTAATTCCCGAGTTTTTATTCAGCTTATTTCCCAACAAATATCCGCTCACCGCAAACAAACTCATCTCTAAAACTTTTATCATCATCCGTTTTTCTTTAACACTTATATCTCCGATTAAACCGGCCACTTGCCAACATATAAGCAAATCAATTTTCTTTATAATTCTCGCTTCTGCCGTAGAACTTTTAGCTGCCCCCGCCGATAAGTGCCGATTATACAATAATGTCCATAAATTAGGATTAGCAATAATATAAGCGGCCAAAACATCGGCATAACGATTCAAATTATTAAAGGCATTACTCCCCATACTCACTTTTTGCAACTGATTATACAATTCACGCAAAGTTATAACATTTTGTTCGGAAATATAATTATCCATTGTTCCGAAAAGATTATAAATCATTCCTACCGAAGAATTAGCCTTAGACGCTAACTTGCGTGCACTCAACGCCTCAACTCCGCCCTCTGCTACCATTTTTCGTCCTGTCGTCAACAGGCTCTTTTTCATCTTTTCATGCACAAATCTTTTTAATCTTTCGTCTTTACTTTCCATCGCTTTGAACTATTTCAATAAAAAAATTGCAAATTGCATAAACCTGTGATTATATTAAACACATTAGTATTCGGATTCAATTTAATTTTGCAATCTACTACAAGGATTTTTATATGAGAAATTTTATTTTGTTTTTGGTAAATTTTCTTTGGATCACAAACGTTTTAGCCGCCGATGACGGCATTGTGTCACAAAACACTCTGTTCGATGATGCAGATATAATCGTACGTGCCGCTCCGACTCAAGCCCCAACCGAAACTCCTACCGATAAAAACAAATTTCAAGCCATTAAAAAAGCCAAAGAATTATTACGTCAAACTCCTCGTCGCCTTACCATCAAGGGCTTACCACCGACAGCATCTGCTTCTCAATCACCTAAACAAACTCACAAAAGAGCTGTTTCTGCCGCACCTTTCGGACTTTTTTGGAATTCGTCAATTACTTCCACCCGCGAACAAGGCATAAAACTAAATTTGGTAGATATGAAAGATTATCCCAATTCTTATGAAGCTTTTGATTTGCCGAAATCAATAAACTTTTTTGAACGGGTATTTGTCACCTACGGATTGTCAGATCAACTATATCGTATAATCGCTTATTCAAAACCGATTGATGATGATTCTTCAGCTTCAAAAATCTTAGGTCACTATCATACTTATTCAGAATATCTTGATAAAAAATACGGCAATATGCAACAACAATTCAGCCCTGCTCTTATTACCAAAACTATACCTGATGAAAAAGATAAAGAAAAAGAAACCACTATTGAAGAGCCCGCACCTTTAGGCAATTCAGATTTCTTATCACAGTTAGCTTCCGGAACTGCTGTTCTGTATTCAACCTATCACAATGACGAAGTAGAAGCCGTACTCAGTATCGGCGTAAACGGTGATAATCAAAGTTATTTGGTAATTGAATATCGCAACCTTAACATAATCAAACAACTTGAGAATAACACTATTGATGCACTATAAAAGGACTGTTAAATGAAAAAAATATCTTTTAGCGGCGCCGCCGGCAACGGTATAAGCCCTCTTGAACAAATTATGGTCTGCAAAGGTTATGATGTTTACGGCTCTGATTATAGTTTTGATATCGGAAAAGACATTGACCGCAAAACTGCTCTCGAAAAAGCCGGAATTCACATCTGTCCTCAAGATGGATCTATGATAACACCTGATATTGAATATTTATGCGTATCCGCCGCCGTAAAGGAAGACAATCCTGATGTAGTTGCTGCCCGTAAAATCGGTATTCCGGTTAAATATCGTTCGGATTTACTATTGGAAATATTATCATCTTATCGCTACGGAGTTGCCGTAGGTGGTACTGCCGGAAAAACCACCGTTACCGCAATGATTGGCTATATTCTCGATGTTTTGGGCAAAAAACCTTGCATGATTAACGGCGGAGCTTTGTGTAATTACCCGACTGACAAAGGTATACCCAACTATATATATAATGAAGACGAGATTTGTGTCATTGAAGCAGATGAGAGCGACGGCTCAATTCAAAAATACCACCCGTTCATCGGTTTAATCACCAATATTTCTCACGACCATACTTCTATGGAAAAACTTTTTTCCTATTTCAGCGTATTTGCTGAACACTCACAAAATTTAGTTATCAGCTTAGATTTTCCTAATCATGCCAAAATCACTCACCCTCATTTAACCACCTTTTCGCTTAATAATCCACAAGCCGATTTTTATGCCGATAACATAATATTAAACAGCGATTCTATCACTTACACTTTACAAAATCGCACCTTTACCCTTCCTTTAATTGGTAAATTTAACGTAGCCAATGCTCTCGCCGCTATTGCCGTATGTTTTAAACTCGGTATTGATATTTTTGATGCCGCAAAGGCTCTGGAAAATTTCAAAGGAGTTAAAACTCGATTAGAAAAAATCGGCTCAACAAAAAACATTACCGTTTTCAACGACTTTGCCCATAACCCGAGCAAAATAGAAGCATCACTTCTTGCCCTAAAGTCAGGTGGCGGCAGAATTATTGCCATGTATCAACCACACACTTCTTTTTCCGCTCGCAACACCGGTGAAGAAACTGCCGCTGTTATTGCACGAGCACTGGCTCCCGAAGATATAATGATTATGCAGGAAATCTATGAAATAGCCCCCGAAGATACCGACATATCTTCTCAGGATATTATCAATCGTATCAGACAAAACGGTCACTCTAATGCTTTCTTCTCACCATCTAAAGATTACACCTTAGATTTCATAAAAAAACATCAACAATCAGGTGATAAAATCGTCATCATGGGAGCTCACGACAATTCTTTAGCTGATTTCTCTCGAGCAATACTCCGCGAAATAAGTTAAAAACCTATCAAATTCAAAGCATAACTGAAAAACTTCTTATCTAACTGCCATATTAAGCTGTTAAAAATAGGAATTCCGCTCCAACCGCGCGAATTAAAAACCAACATCCACCCTATCATCCACAAATTTGCCGGCAACAAAAAAACCGCACAAAAAGCATAACCGACTTTTGGCAAATCCGTTTGTTTTTCATGAATTTGCGAACAAACCGTATCAACGTGATAACCGATGACATATCCAAACGTAATAATAACCAAAATATTCATAGGTGCAAACCATTGATAAACTGTTATGGTTAACATTGCTATAAAACCAAACAACGGAAAAAAATAAGGTGCAATAATTATAAGCCAATTTCCTTCACCTTCAAAACACATACTTCCACCGCTGTCGTCGGAATTAATCTTCAATCCCTTTACTTTGTGCAGCGTCAACAATGCAAAAAAAGCATGCGTCATTTCATGAGCCAACACTTCCATTGATGTTCGAACTGATGAATCCATCATGGTTCGTGCCACAAAAAAGAATAAAAAACCTCCGAATAAAGCCATATAACGCAAACTGGCAAAATTAAAATAATCCAACGCACTAAACAAGGCCGGCAAAGACATCAATAAAAAAATTGCCACCGGCCATTTAAATAACTCTACAATTTTATCAACAATTCGGTGCATAAACCGCCTTTAATCAAGTCACTTCGTAACAACTACCATTGCTTCACGCAAAATTCTGTCATGAATCATATATCCGGTCTGAATTTCCGCTATAACCGTACCGGTTTCTTTAGTCTTATCTTCAACCTCTTGAACCACTTGATGGAAATTAGGATCAAAAACTTTTCCCATAATATCCATTTTATGAATTCCAAACTTATCAAAAACCTTTAACAGCTCACTTTGTGTCAGCTCGATTCCTTTTAATAATCCGTTGACTGTTTCATCACTCTCTCCGCCATTACAAGCGTCAAGTGCTCTTTGTAAATTATCTGCCACCGGCAATAAACTCTTTGCAAAATCAGCTACAGCAAATTTTAAGCCTTTTTCCATCTCTGCTTGACATCTCTTTTTAGTATTTTCAGCATCAGCATAAGCTCGTAAAAAATCATTTTTAAGCTTTTGATTCTCGGCTAAAATAGCATCAACATCAGTATCTGCAGCCTGACAACAGTCTTCATTTTCTGCATTAGAAATCTGTTCATCAGGCTCACAATTTTCCTGCAGATTCTCTTTATTGTGTCCCTCTTGATTTTTTTTATTGCTATTCATCATTTTTTCTCTTTAAATTATTTAAGAAACCATTTATATATATCTGTAACTAAATATTTAGTAGTTAAATTATCTCAAGTCAAGAGTTAGATTTTTCTCCTTGTCTTAAGAACAAAATGAAAGTAAAAAATCATGACCAAACTACCTGTGCGCTCCGAACTTCTCACATGCACAACCTTTTTACCCGCCACTTTTAATCGAAAGAAATTTTCCTTAACTTATCAAGTACCGTCATCTCCATACATTCTTGAAATTCAAAATTTAGGAAAGAGTCAATGTTTAGGTAAAAATGCTTGGCCGACCATATCAAAAATTAATGGTTGGATGCTTTCAGCAGAAACAGCTACTTTTATGAAAGCCGGAGGTTTGGGCATGATTGCTTCTGAACTTCCGGATATTTTTAATGTAAAATACGGTCCCTCCGGAGAAAACATTAAAGTAGTAACTCCGCTCTATATTGGTGATACCGGCAAAAAAAAGGCCTTCTTGGAAGGAAACACATATCACGGTTCCGAACATTGTGACATCGTAGTCCAAAAAAAACAAACTATCACTGTACCATTCATTGACGATGATGATTCCGAAACTTTTACCGACCACCAAGTGAACATATACTGTGGACATCATGATAACACCGACTATATATTTCTTGATTGCGAACATTTTTTCTGTATTGATCCGCATAAAGATAATCCTTCAGCTCAAGATGGTTGCTATATATTAAACAAACACAAAGTTAATGAAGTTGAAAGATTTGCATTCTTTTCCAAAGCAGTTTTTATTTTACTTAAATCACTTATTAACACCCCGTCTTGTCCAAACGTCATTATCGCCAATGACTGGCATAGCGGAGCATTATCCGGTTTGACTAAATATTTGCCCATAGCTTTAGCTGAAAAAGACTCTGCTAACGAAACAATTGCCGATTCGTTGCGATCCATTCCTATTATTCACATAGCTCACCACTTAGGCTACCAAGGCTGGGATTATGAAAATACCGCACGTATCCTTAATTCACTTTATGGTGAATTTACTGCCATGATATTTAAAAATGCTAAAAGCATTAAAAATTCCAACCGGCGCACCGGTAATACGTTAATTGTACATGATTGCTATAATCAAGCCTCTTGTAATTTTCATCTGGCAGACCGTATAGTCACTGTTTCAAAAAATTATTCCGAAGAAGTATCTAAAGAATTAGGTTTCGGTTATGATTTTCGCGATATCTTGAAAATCCGTAAAGACCACCGCACATTTTTCGGAATTGTTAACGGATATAACAAAAAACTGATATCTCCCAATGCTGAAAAAATCCGCAGTATAAATGAATATTTTGGTGACACGGATTTCAGTATGTTTGATGCAAACTCTTTAGATAACAAACTTCATAACAAAGAAGAATTTATCAAACTGATTTCACGCATTGCTAAAGATGAAAAATATAAAAACGAAGTAATTCCGCTGATAAATATATATAAATTTGCCGATATATCATCAATAAAAGACGCGGCAAAAGTACCGATTGTTTGTGCAACTTCCCGACTTGTTGAACAAAAAGGATATGATATTGCTGCTCAATCGATTCTTGCATGGACAAAAAAATATGTTGATGACGATTTTGAAATGCCGATATTTATATTAGGTGGTGCCGGAAATATCGAGTTATTTAAAATGCTCAACACCTTAAAAGACAATATATGCAAAATAAACAAAGAAGCCGGCAAACGAATTTTTGTGTTTCACGGTTATAAAGATCAATTTGCTTATGCTATCCAACTTGCTTCAGACTTCTACATGATGCCTTGTCGTTTTGAACCTTGCGGACTTACTCAAATGGAAGCCATGGCTAAAGGTGCTTTACCTATTGCCATGTCCACCGGCGGCTTGGTCGACACCATTGATGACCATATTGATGGTTTCCGCACTGAAGTATTCTTTAGTGAAGACCGCCATGTATATGGCTCCAACATCAATGCACGTCGTCTCAAAAACAATATTAATGCCTATAATGAAACCTTAGAAAATGCCTTATTGACCTTTTATGAACTTCCCAATCTTATCAAAGAAATGCAGCGCAATGCTATGAATAAAGATTTCAGCTGGGATGTTCCTGATGGCTCTTTGGAAAAATATCACACTCTTTTACACACCGGACATATTTAAGGACAACTTCTTATGCGTAGCGATAATCGTCATGACAATCAATTAAGGCCTATAGAATTTATCCCCTCTTTTAATCCTTATGCCGAGGGATCTTGTTTAGTTAAATACGGCAACACTCATGTAATATGCACGGCATCTGTCGATTCGCACGTACCGTCATGGCTCAAGGATTCGGAAAAAGGATGGATTACTGCCGAATATGCAATGTTGCCTCGTGCCACTCAAACCCGCACCCAAAGAGAAAGCAAAAAACCTTCCGGACGCAGCCAGGAAATCCAACGTTTAATCGGAAGATCTCTGCGTGCAGTTGTCGACTTGGAAAAAATGAAAGATTTTTGTATCTACATTGATTGCGATGTTATCCAAGCTGACGGAGGAACTCGCGTTGCCTCAATATCCGGAGGTTTTGTCGCTTTATATCAAGCTATTCAAAAACTGCTTGCCGAAAAATCTTTACTACAAAATCCCATACGTGAATTTGTAGCTGCTGTATCTTGCGATATATGCTCAGGTAAACCTGTCTTAGATGTTGACTATTCCGAAGATTCTACATCCCAAGTTGATATGAATTTTGTTCTTACCGAAAGCGGCAAAATCGTTGAAATCCAAGGAACTGCCGAAGAAAAACCTTTCTCTGAAGGTGAATTCAATCAATTATTAAAAATGGCTCAGTCGGCTGTCAAACAAATAATTGAAATGCAAAAAAAGGCCCTGCAATGTTGAAAGAACTGGTTATTGCCTCTCACAATTCGGGAAAAATATCCGAGATTAAAAATATTTTGGCTCCATACAAAGTTAAAATATATTCTGCAGATGATTTAAATCTTCCTGATGTTGAGGAAACAGGACAAAGCTTTGCAGAAAATGCCGCTCTAAAGGCTGAAGTCCTATCATCAATATCCGGAAAACCTTGCCTGGCCGATGATTCCGGACTCTGTGTCGATGCCTTAAATGGTCGTCCCGGTATATATTCTGCTCGCTATGCCCCGCATCGAGACTTTAACCTTGCCATAACCAAATTACTCCAAGAATTAAAAGCTTCTTCTTCCACAGATTGGTCTGCTCACTTTTCATGCGTAATTGCTCTCAAAATACCCGATAATCCTACTCGTTTTTATGAGGGGCGGGTTAATGGAATAATTACTCCAAACCCTCACGGTAACAATGGCTTCGGCTACGATCCTGTATTTATTCCCGATGGTTTTAACAAAACTTTTGCCGAGCTTACCACTGAAGAAAAATCTGCAATCTCTCATCGTGGAAAAGCCTTAAAACTATTTCTGGATAATGAATTCAATGGCAAAAATCTATAACATTTCTTCATCTTGTTGCTTTGTCGACACTCTGGCTCAAAAACTGCTAAATGACTGCACAGATGACCACCAATCCTTGGTTGATATCTTAATTTTATTGCCTAACCGCCGTGCTTGCCGTTCTTTAGCCGATGCTTTCGTACGCTTAAAAGGCATGGAGCCGATGTTATTGCCGCAAATGCGTGCCATCGGAGATATCAACGAAGATGAAATACTACTTGTTAACCCGCAAAGTTACACCGATTCCCTGAATATTCCCAGAGCTATATCCCCTTTAGAAAGAACCTTACTCCTCACCAAACTCATCACGAAACGATACCAAGAATTTGGTCTGACAGCTATAACCATTTCTCAGGCTTGTGAATTAGCCGGCACACTGGGAAATCTGCTCGATAATGTTTCTCTTCACAATCTTGATTGGAGCAATTTAGAAAAAATCATACCTGACGAATATGCTATTCATTGGCAAGAAACCATCAAATTTTTAACTATTCTCACTCACTACTGGCCCAAAATACTGGATGAACAATCAGTTGTTGATACCGTTACCCGGCGCAATTTGTTAATGCGTAAACAATGTGAAATATGGCAAGCTAATCCGACCGACCAAAGAATAATTATTGCCGGAACCACAGCCGTATCACCCATTATGAAAGAATTAGTCAATACTGTTTTTCATCTACCTAACGGAGAAATTTATTTAGCCGGTCTGGATAAATTTTTAGACAATGATGCTTGGGAATGTATTGATGAATCCCACCCGCAATACGAGCTCAAACAATTGTTGGATTTTCTGCAATTAAATCGCTCGCAAATAGTTGATTTAGTTCCTCCTCAAAACATTATGCGCGAAAAACTCATCAGTGAAATTATGCGTCCTGCTCAAATGTCACATTTATGGCGTAATTTAAATAATTCAATAACCACTGATGCCATAACAGGTCTTCATCTTATGGAATGCAACGATATTCGCGAAGAAGCTCTCAGTATTGCTCTGTTAATCCGTCATACCCTTGAATCCCCGAATAAAACCATTGCTTTGGTCACTCAGGATCGTAATTTAGCCCGTCGCGTATGTGGAGAACTTCGTCGTTGGAATATAAGTGTTGACGATTCTGCCGGAATTCCTTTGTCTTTATCCCCTTGGGGAATATTTATACGCTTGGTCGCTTCAGCAGCCATGAACCCGTCATCAAAACCGATTTGTTTAGCTCTGCTTAAAAATTGTTTTTTATATGATGCTTGTAAAAATAATCGAGCCGATGCCGAAAAAGTGGATAAAATCATATGGCGCCTTAAACAATCTGATAATGAAGCTCAAAACTTTTTAGATTCGATACTTGAAACTATCCAACCTCTTACCGAGCTTTTAAATCAACCTTCGGTTGCCTTTGGCGACTTGTTACAACAACACATAAGTATCTGCGAAAAATTAAGCGGCCAGACATCCTCTCGACAATTAACTCTTTGGCAAAATGACGATGGCAAAGCCGGTGCTGATTTTATTGCTGAACTATTAGATAAATCTAATCTCATAGATACCGTAACACCTGAGGATTATATAAGCCTTCTTGAAAAACTTATGAGTGGCATTACTGTCCGCAACTCTGTTGCAACACATCCCAGAATAAAAATTCTCGGTTCTCTGGAAGCTCGCTTAAATCACTATGATATAATTGTTATCGGAGGATGTAACGAAGGAATTTGGCCGCAGTCACCGGAAAATGACCCTTGGATGTCGCGTCCGATGAAACGCGATTTCGGGCTTAATCAACCTGAACAACAAATCGGAGTATCGGCTCTTGATTTTTCTAATTTATTGGGTGCTGAAACTGTCTACCTTTCTCGTAGTCAAATGAACGACGGTGCCCAAACTCTAAAATCGCGTTGGTGGCTTCGTCTCACTACGGTTCTGCAAGCCTTAAATATAGATATAATCCGACTTCAAGATACTTATTACACTCAATTATGTCAATATATCGATCAACCTCAGCCATCTGAAATCATTAAATTGTTACCGCCCAATCCGCACCCTCCTTTAGATGCCCGTCCTCACAAACTTTCGGCAACTGCATTTGAAAAGCTCTTGCGTGATCCATATAGTGTATTTGCCGAATATATTTTGCAATTAAAACCTCTTGATGAATTAGATACCACCGCTGACCAATCTGATTTCGGTAATTTAGTTCATCAGGTCCTTAACGATTTTGCTCGCAAATACCCCGAACAACTTCCGGAAAACGCCGAAGAGATACTCTTATCAATGGGCGATGTCGCTTTTCAACAAGCGGATTTTTCCGCCGAAAAAACTACATTTTGGCTGCCGAAATTTAAACAAATAATTGAATGGATTATTGCTCAAGAGAAAAATTATCGTCAACAAATAGCTCATATCCATAGCGAAATATGGGGCAAACTGTTCTTAGAAAATACCCTCATGGGAACGTTCGAAATTTATGCCAAAGCTGACCGTATAGATCTGACTTATGATAAAAAATATAATATTATAGATTATAAAACCGGTCGAGCTCGTTCTGCCAAAGAAGTAAAAGCCGGCTATGCTCCTCAACTCCCCATTGAAGCACTTATCGCCCAAACAGGTGGATTTACAAACCTGCCACCCGCAGAAATTAACCGACTTATGTATTGGAAATTAGGTGATAAAATCGTTAGTATTACCGATAATTTAGAGCAATTGCTTGACAAAACCAAAGAACATCTTATCGAAATAATTAATCTTTTTGCCCATGTTGAAACCGGTTATTTAAGTCGTCCTAATCCCAAACACGTTCCTGAATATTCCGATTATGAACACTTAGCCCGCGTCAAAGAATGGTCGGTTAAAGATGAAGGAGATGACAATTGACAGATCTAAAAGCCCAAAAAGAACATCTTATAGCTTTAGCTTCATCGCAACAACAAAACGCTTCAGATCCCTCAAAATCAATATGGGTAGAAGCTTCTGCCGGCAGTGGTAAAACCAAAGTATTATCAGATCGCGTATTACGTCTTTTGCTTGAAGGAGCAAATCCTTCTCGTATATTATGCCTGACTTATACTAAAGCCGCCGCCTCAGAAATGAACAACCGCATACTTGACAAACTTTCTCAATGGGCTGTAATTGACGATAAAGAATTGATAAAAGAATTACAAAAACTGCCTGCCGACATCGATTCTATGGCACAAGCCCGTCGATTATTTGCTTTAGTACTCGACACACCTGATGGGATAAAAATTCAAACCATTCACAGCTTTTGCCAAGAAATTCTCAAACGTTTTCCTTTAGAAGCTAAAATATCACCCTATTTTGAGGTTATGGATGACCGCGAAACTCAGGAAACTTTAACCCAAATAAAACAAGATATTTTAAACTTTCCTCCTGACAATCTGATATCAGCATTAAGCTATCTTGCCGCTAATTGCAGCGAATATTCCTTTCCTAAAATTTTATCGTCAATAACCGATAATTGTAATATGCTGGAAAGTTATTTTAACTCATTTCCTGATTTTAAGCAGGCCTTAAATCATATATCCTTAACATTAAATCTGCCCGAAAATTTAACTGCTTCATCACTACTAAAACAATTTTGGGAAGATTTACCTCAAAATAACATACAAATCCTATTACAAGCCCTTGATGCAGGAACACCGAAATCTCAAACAATCGGCCAACAATTACAAGATGCCGTTATTGCCCAAGATTTTGAAGCCTATCATTCTATTTTGCTGACTCAAAAAGATTCTCCCCAAAAAAATTTTCTGGTAAAAAAATCTCAAGAACTTTTTCCCGATGCGTCTCAAATTTATCTTAACGAATGTAATCGCACAATCGCTTGCAATCAATCATTGCGCAGCATCAATTTGCGAGATGCCACAACTGCCGTGCTGACACTGGCTCGTGAAATAATCGAAAGATATCGCCAAGCCAAAACTGCAAAATCCAAAATGGACTACAATGATTTAATTACCAAAACTTCTCAATTACTACACTCTCCTCAGGTGGCTGATTGGGTACTTTACAAACTTGATGGCGGCATTGACCACATTCTAATTGATGAAGCGCAGGACACATCACCTGAACAATGGTCAATCATCCAAGCATTGTCAAAAGAATTTTTTGCCGGTAACGGCAGCAAATCTCTATCACCCACCGTTTTTGTCGTAGGCGACCGCAAACAATCAATCTATTCATTCCAAGGTGCTGATGTCAAAGCATTTGAGAAAATGCATGATTATTTTGCCGCATCAACACCTAATTTTCAAACCGTTAACATGGAAACTTCATTTCGTTCAACTTCAGCCGTATTAGATATGGTAAACACCGTTTTTACCGACTCATCTGCCATAAAAGGTGTAGTTTCTCCGCATCAAAATATCCATCACATTCCCTCACGAATTGGTGAATGTGGACATGTTGAACTTTGGGAATTAACCTATCCGCATTCGGAAAACACTTCAGATGATATATGGCTCCCCCCTGTTGAGCGTCTGACCGTCCAATCAGCTTCATCGGTTTTAGCCCAAAAAATTGCCGAATTAATCCATCACAAAGTAACTTCTCATGAACTCAAAGCTGACGGAACTCCTCTGCGTTACAGCGATTTTTTAATTTTAATTCAAAGACGTAATTCTTTTGCTGAAGAAATGGTTCGAGCCTGCAAAAATGCCAATGTTAACATTACCGGTATTGATAAAATCAATCTTAATGAACAAATTGTAGTAATGGATTTAATGTCGGCAGCTCGTTTTGTTTTACTTCCCGACGATGATTTAAATCTTTGTTGCTTGCTCAAATCTCCTCTTTTCGGACATAATGATGACGACCTTTTCCAATTATGTTATCAACGCGGCAATAATTCCGTATGGCAACAATTACAACAAAATCCATCTTTTGCTTCTACTTGCTTAATATTACAAAATCTTTATGCTATGTCCGGCAATATTCGTCCTTTTGAATTTTTCAGTTATATACTGAACAATCTTCAAGGGCGTCGTAAATTTATCGCTCGTTTAAGTATGGAATGTGAAGATGCTCTCGATGAATTTATTAATTTAACTTTATCTTTTGAACAAGAACGAATACCAACTTTACAAACATTCGTTGAATGGATGGATAGCGATGATATGGAAATAAAACGCAGCTTAGAACAAAATAACATTGACGCTGTCCGCCTTATGACCGTACACGGTTCTAAAGGCCTTCAAGCTCCGGTAGTTATTCTTCCTGATACTGTACGTTTCAAAACTGCCAAACAGGAAGCCGGCTGGCAAAAAGATGATAATTCTTTGCTATATCCTTTAGGCAAGGATTATTACGATGAAAAATGTATCCAATTGCAAAACAAACAACAAAATTCCATTATAGAAGAATATAATCGATTGCTGTATGTTGCCCTTACTCGTGCCGGCGAACAACTTTTCATTTGCGGCTATACCGGCAAAAATTCTCCCAACGAAAATTCCTGGTATGAAATATGCAAACAAAGCTTAAGTAAAATATCAAACGCTGACTCCTCCGGAAATTTTGTTTACGACATTAAATCTTTAACAAATCTCAGTCCGAACAAAATCTCTGACAATAGCTCGCATTCTCCTATTTCTGCTCCTTGGGTTAATAATAATCCCAAAACAGAAACTCCTTTGTCAAAACCCTTAACCCCGTCACATCTTGATGAGCAAAATATATCTGCACTATCACCATTATCATCAACAAACAACGCAAAGCTTTATGCCCGCGGCAATCTTATTCATAAACTGTTGCAATTTTTACCCGCCCGCAATTCATCCGAACGCGAAAAAATAATTCGCACATATATTAATAAGCAAGGAACAGATTTTTCGCCGCAGGAACAAGAAAAAATTATTGGCGAAGTTTTACGCCTTGTAAATTCTCCGCAATTTTCCGATATATTCTCTCATAATTGTCTTTCTGAAGTATCTGTCATGGGTAAAGTTGATAATCGTGTAATATCCGGACAAATCGATCGATTAGTCATTCTTCCGCAAGAAGTCATGATCATTGACTACAAAACCAATCGTCCCGCTGCTAAGAATTTGGCCGACGTTCCTTTAAGCTACATCAAACAGTTAAAAGCCTATAAAAAGTTAATTTCTGAAATATACCCTGACAAAAAAATCACCACATGTATCTTATGGACTAATACCGCCCAAATGATGGAAATACCCTAAATCAGCAAAAATTATTATGATTTTATTGATTTTTAATCATCGATAAACTATATTATTGGATGAACATAACTATAAGGATTAACACTATGCAAAACGAAATTTATTCTCAAACAGCCTCTGCATCTGTTGATGTAGGTCTGCGTAGCTATATGCAAAAAATATATAATTATATGGCGGCCGGTCTTTGCCTGACAGCTCTTTGTGCATGGCTTGTCGCTAATACTTCACTACTCGGAGTATTTTTTAACATCACTCCCGACGGCGGAGCAACTCTGTCTGTGCTCGGCTGGATTGCCTTTATAGCTCCGTTAATTATGGTTTTTGCCTTCGGATGGGTTATAAGTCGTGGCACTGCTGCTCAGGTACGCCTTCTCTTTTGGTGCTATGCCGCCACTATGGGAATAAGCTTAACCCCGATTTTACTGCTTTACACCGGAGCCAGCCTTACTCGAGTATTTTTAATTTCAGCCGGTGCTTTCGGAGGATTAAGTCTATGGGGATACACCACCAAACGTAACTTAACCGGCATGGGTGCTTTCTTACATATGGGACTAATCGGACTTATTATTGCCATGTTAGTTAACCTGTTTGTTAAAAGCAGCGGATTTGACTGGGCACTATCCGTTATCGGAGTAGTAATTTTCAGCGGCCTGACTGCTTATGATACCCAAGCTCTTAAACTGATGTATCACCCTGCCGACGATACTGAAATTTCCTCTAAAAAAGCCCTAAGCGGAGCCTTGCAATTATATCTTGATTTCATCAATCTGTTCTTGTATTTGCTTCGTTTTTTAGGCGATCGTCGCTAAAAATCTAAATTTTAAAAGATTTAAATTCAATATACATATCTCGGCTTATTCAATTAAGCCGAGATTTTTTTACAAATTATAATCTGTCATCGCCTCAATCGGCGCCCCTTTAACGTCATTGCGAGGCGATAAAATCGCCGAGGCAATCTCGGCAAATTTAAAACCTGTCATGCCTGAGCGGTTGCAAACCGCGAATAAGGCATCTTCCGTTTTGTCCTTCCCCTTGCAAGCAAGGGGATAAGAGGGGATAAAATACTTCCTTATTTTTGCTTTATTTAAAAAAATTCGAAGATGCCTTACTTCGTTCGCTTTCACTCCCTTAAGGGCATGACAGGTTTTTGTTTATTAGAATAGTTTTAATACGGCATTTCCACTTTGTGCGGTCAAAGCCAAAGCATTAACCGCTAAATTGTTGCGGGTTTGCAAGGCGAGATAATTCGCCGATTCCTCATTCATATCTGCCAAAACCAGATCATCAGCTCCGGTCTGTAAAACATCTATCAGCTTGTCGGTGAAGTTTTCTCTCGTCTGAATTATGCTCAAATTATTACCTAAACTTTCTACCATATCGCGAACTTTGCCCATCGCCGCTTTTATCTCTTTAATGCTTGCTGCTATGTCTTCGCGTGTGTTCCACTCTCTCATCGTAATTCCTAAACTCTCGGCTCTCATATCTTCGCCTTGTACCACAAAACTATGATCTCGATTTTCATTGAATATTGTTGTCATTGCCCCGCCGGTCAACAAATTAACTCCCAAATAACTGCTCTCTTCAACTATCTCATCAAACGAATTCATCATCGTGCCGTATTGCTCAAAGCTTTGTGCTAAAACTTTTTCATCTTCTGCCTCGTCCACCTCAGTATTAGCAAAATTATCCCAATTTATAACAGCACTATAAGATTTAAATTTGTTACTATTTTTTAAAGTCGTAGAATAAATATTAACATTAGAATCAGTACTATTAGTATATTGATAACCACGACTTAATAAATAAACTTTTCCTTTGCTGTCATTTATATTAATTTTTGCACCTTCTTCTATATCAATTTTATTATAAATATCTTCATTACTCTTACCCAGTCTTACATAAAGATGTTTTATTGTTAATTCAGCATCTTTGTAAATATTTAATTGTGCACCGCCATTCGTTTTATTTCCCAAAATACAATAATAATCTGTCATAGCATTTAATTTACCATATATATTAATAGCTGAATTATTATAGACTAATGCCATTCCCCAAGTAGTATCTTTGCATATTATATTTACTTTAGCATTTTCATCTATGGTCAGTTGCGCAGAATTATCTAAAGCAAATCCAGATCTTGCACCTAAACTATTAATATTTACTATTCCCCCTACATTTATTTTCGCATTATCAATAGATTTAATAACTCCCTGCAAATTTCCATTAATGGAGCTATAAACATTATGATTGATATCAAGGTTTATTAAATAAACTTTCTCAACAGAACTAGCCGCTATAAAATTTGAAGTTGTTAAACTATTACTCTCAAAATTTAAACATAAATCAGAAATTAAGCTATTTTCACCCGTATTTATAGCATTTTGTTGCGTTCCCTTAAAATTAATTTCCGAGAATTTCTTGTTGCCAGTGTAGCCGGTAAAATATTCGGTTCCCACTAATTTTTGATTGGCTTTCATAGTCAAAGTTTGATCTTCAAAATAATCAATCTTACCATACACACAAATCGTTTCTTTGCCAGAGTTTACCGCATCTTTCAATTCTTGTGCTGTTGATACAACCGCACCGTTCGGTCCGACTTGGGCTTCAAACCATGCTTTCTCCGGTATAATTGCGGCCTCATAGGCTTGCTCGGCTATCACCGCCGCTTGCTCCAGCATCTCTCCCGATTTTTCTAATCCTTTTATCGCTGTGTTTATGATTTGTATGCTCTGTCCCATACTGTCTAACAAAGCATCCAAATCGCTCGCTCGATTATTAAGCGCACGTGCCTGATAATAACTGCTGGCATTGTCAATTGCTGTGTTTACTTTCAATCCGGTTGCTAACCTGTTCTGCGTCTTGTTCATCTGGGTGGTGAGATTCTTCAACGCACACAAGTTGCTCCGCATCGAGGAGGTCAATGTTATGTTAACTGCCATAACACCCTCCTTCCGATATACTTGTCACCCCTGAGCCGATTGAAATGAGGCGAATAAGGGGGCTACGAATTTTTAAATAATTCGAAGATGCCTTACTTCGTTCGCTTTCGCT
>CACWKS010000003.1:0-10043 GCA_902761535.1 uncultured Pseudomonadota bacterium | reverse complement strand
GGTTCCCATAAATGTCCACCCTACAACTAACATTCTTGCTAGTTCCTTTTTTCTAGTTAAACGCGTTATTCTAACATAATAATTATATCACATTTTTAGACCTATTACAAGCCTAAAAACCGATTCTACTGTCATCGAGTCTGACTCGACTTTCTTAAGATTCTCTAAACGCTTTTCGATTCGCTAAGAATTTTTTTATCTGATTGTTTATACACAAGAAAAAATCATCAAGATCCCTTAACTTTACAAAAAATAAATGTTGAATTATATTACTATAAAAATAAATTTAATAAGGAAAATGATGATAAAAAATATATTTGTTTTTTGTTTGATATTTTACATATTGTCGGCTTGCACCACCAATGATATTAAGATTCAAAATTGTCCGTCTGTAAATATTCCTCGTGATGTCACTCGTCAATATATCAGCGCTGCTAATTTTGATGCCTTTCAAATTACCTTAAGCGGCAAAGAGAGTTATTGTTATACTGATGAAATTTCTTCTCAAAGATATGCCGTAATTACTCCGATATTTCGAGTTCGTCGTTTGGAGGATTCTCCCGATAGCGTGATAAACACTTCTGTTTATATTAAACCGATCGGTGAAAAAAAATATTTGGATAAACAGGTGAAAGCACAAACTTTACGGATTCCTGTTGATCAAAAAGAACAGACAATTAAAGGTAATCCGATAAAACTTCGTATTCCTCAGCCTCCGTATGATGATTTTTCCATTGAAATGGGCTTAAATTTATCTGATTATGCTTATTCTAAATCCAAAAGTATGTTTGATATTGATTATAAATATTTATCAGATGAAGATTTAAATGCACATGAAGAAAAAATAAATATGGAATTTCTGGAAATAGGTCCTGATGAAAGAGTTGTTTTCTGTAAACAGGAAGGTCGTCCCGTGGTTGTAAAAAAAGGTTCTGATTATAAAAACTGTGACTAAAGGAGTTATTGTAAATGAAAACTTATGCAAAAGAGCAAAAAATGGCTAATGCCATTAGGTTTTTGGCTGCCGAAATGATTGAAAAAGCACATTCCGGTCATCCCGGAGCCCCTTTGGGTATGGCTGATGTTGCAACGATATTATTTTCTCAATTCATTAAAATCAATCCGCAAAATCCTAAATGGTTTGATCGTGATCGTTTTGTTTTGTCTGCCGGTCATGCATCATCGTTGCTCTATTCGCTGTTTTATTTATTGGGCTATAAAGATGCTAAAATAACTGATTTAAAAAACTTTCGTCAACTCGGCTCCAAGGCTGCCGGTCATCCTGAATATAACCACTTTTTAGGTACTGATATGACCACCGGTCCTTTGGGAGAAGGGATTTCATCAGCCGTCGGCATGGCTTTAGCTGAACAAATTTTATCCTCACGCTATGGAAGCGATGTTTGCAATCACAAAACTTATGTGATGATGGGTGACGGCTGTTTAATGGAAGGTGTTTCTTGGGAAGCAATAGCCTTAGCCGGTCACTTGCATTTAAATAAATTAATTGTTTTATGGGATGATAATCAAATCACAATTGACGGCAAAACCGATATTACATCATCAACCGATATAAAGGCTGCTTTTAAAGCTAATAAATGGGATGTAATTTCAATTGACGGACATGATTTTGCTCAAATTGAAGAGGCCTTAACAAAAGCTCAAACTGCAGAAAAACCGACCTTGATTGCAGCTAAAACCATTATCGGCAAAGGAGCTCCTACCAAATGCAATTCTCCCAAATGTCATGGCTCACCTTTGGGCGAAGAAGAATTATCTGCAATGCGTAAAAATTTAGGTTGGACAGCAAAGCCGTTTGAAGTACCTGAAGAAATCCTTAACAATTGGCATAAGGCAGGCCTGCGTTGTGTAGAATTAAACAAGGCTTGGTCTGAAAAAGCCAAAGCTAAGGGCAAAGAGTTTAACGATATTATAGCCGGTAAATTACCTAAAGGATGGGCTTCGGAGCTTAATAAATTAAAGCTTTCCGCTCTAGAAGAAAAACCGCAAATCGCCACTCGCAAAGCTTCTAATATGTGTTTGGAAGCAATAGTTCCTAATCTTCCGCAGTTAGTCGGCGGGTCTGCTGATTTAAGCAGTCCTAATATGACTAAAACTGCAGCATCTAAAACCATTACGGCTAAAGATTATGATGGTAATTACATTGAATATGGTATTCGCGAACATGCCATGGGTGCAATAATGAATGGTTTAGCGGTTCATGGTGGAATTATCCCTTATGGCGGAACATTTTTAGTATTTTCTGACTTTATGCGTCCAGCGATTCGTTTGGCTGCATTGATGGGATTGCGTGAAATTTATGTTCTGACTCACGATTCGATAGGTGTAGGCGAAGATGGTCCCACTCATCAACCTATAGAACACCTTGCCTCATTTCGTGCCATGCCCAATTTGTTGACTTTTCGTCCATGTGATTTGGTTGAAACAGCCGAGGCTTGGGAAATTGCTTTAATGCAAACAAACCGCCCTTCGGTTTTGGCACTCAGTCGCCAAAATTTACCGACTTTACGCAATGAAGCAACCGAAAATCTTACTGCTAAAGGAGCCTATATTATCAAAGGTAATCAGCAAAAGCGTAAAGCTACTTTAATAGCCACCGGCTCAGAAGTATCTTTGGCAATTGAAGCTTATGAAGATCTTAAATTACAGGGTATTGAAACCGTAGTAGTATCAATGCCTTGTCAGGAATTGTTTGAAGAGCAACCTTTTAGTTATCAGGATATGGTTTTAGGTAACAAACCTCGCATTGCTGTTGAAGCCGCATCTAAATTCGGTTGGGAAAAATACGTCGGTCTTCAAGGCGATATCATCGGTATGGATGGTTTTGGTGCATCTGCACCGGCCAAAGATTTGTATCCTCACTTTGGCATAACCAAAGAAGAAATTGTTGAGGCGGTAAAAGTCGCGTTAAAAAAATAAAAATTACTTGCCCATCAACAACAAATTTACTATTATGCACTACAGTTTTTTTAGTTTAATTTTAAGGAGAAAATAATGCCTTTAGTCACAATGCGTCAAATTCTTGACCACGCTGCCGAAAACAACTATGGTGTTCCGGCTTTTAATATCAATGATATGGAACAAATTATAGCCGTGTTGCAAGCGGCTCGCAAAGTTAATGCTCCGGTTATTATCCAGACCTCAACCGGTGCACGCAAGTTTGCCGGCGATCCGATGATTCGCCACATGATTCACGCCGGTATCGAGATGTTTCCCGAATTGCCGATTTGCTTACACCAAGATCATGGGGCATCGGTTGATATTTGCCAGTCGGCTATCGTTAACGGCTATTCTTCGGTAATGATGGACGGTTCGTTGGAGGCTGATGGTAAAACTCCCTCATCTTACGAATATAATGTCAGAGTTACTAAAGAAGTTGTGGCACGTGCTCATGCTGTCGGTGCCTCGGTTGAAGGCGAGCTTGGCGTTATCGGATCGTTAGAGACCGGTAAAGGCGATAAAGAAGACGGCCATGGTGCCGAGGGTACTATTGATAAAAAACGTCTGGTTACCGATCCTGATGAAGCGGCACGATTCGTCGAAGATACTAAGCTGGATGCCTTGGCTGTTGCGGTTGGAACTTCACATGGTGCTTATAAATTCACTCGTAAACCTGATGGTGAAATTTTATCAATTGAAACAATTGAGAAGATTCATAAAAAATTACCTAACACTCATATGGTTATGCACGGATCATCTTCTGTACCGCAAGAGTTGCAAGATTTGATTAATGCTTATGGCGGTGCGATTCCGCAAACTTATGGTGTTCCGGTTGAAGAAATTGTCCGCGGTATCAAGTCAGGTGTCCGCAAGGTCAATGTAGATACCGATTGCCGCATGGCTATTACCGGTGCGATTCGCAAGATTTTTGCCGAAAATCCCAAAGAATTTGATCCGCGTAAATATCTCAAACCGGCAATTGAGGAAATGCAAAAAGTCTGCGAAGCTCGCTACATAGCTTTTGGTGCCGCCGGTCATGCCGATAAGATAAAGGTTATTCCGATGAGCGAAATGGCCAAACGTTATCAAGGATAAGCGTAACTGAAATTTAAAAAGCCCTCGTATAAATTTCGAGGGCTTTTTTTATAAGTCTAAAAAGCGTTTTCAATATGGCGTATTTTTAAAAGCGATTCCACCAATATGGCATCAAAACGAATATCGAAATCTGCATATTCCTTATGTTTTGCTAAAAAAGCTTCCGCTCCTCGTTTGATTCTTTGCATTTGTTTTGGGGTAATTGCATAAGCGGCTTTTTCCAATGTTTGGCGTTTTTTAACCTCAACAAACACCAAAGTATGCTGATTTTTAACAATTATATCAACTTCACCGGCACCTGTACCTCGTCCGGTAATATAATTATGCTCCACTAAGTGATATCCTTTTAGTCTTAAATATTGCAAAGCCGCAAACTCAGCGGTTTTACCTGAAAAATCACCCATTATCTTTTAACTCCAAAGCTTTTTTATAAACTTCATTACGATTAAGTTTATACTTTTCAACAATATTCTTAACCGCCGCTTTAAGATTATTTTTTTGTAATTCCTCAAACAATTCACGACTATAATCCGCAGGATGAGGTTCTTCTGCCGGTGGTGCAACCATTACTGCTATTTCTCCTTTGGGTAAATTAACGGAAAAATGCTCAATCAATTGTTGTGACGAACCGTTTATGCATTCTTCGTGTAATTTAGTTATTTCGCGTGCTACGGCAATTTCCCTGTTATTAAAAATTTTTGCCATAGTCTCTAAAGTCTTAAGTAATCGGTCCGCTCTTTCATAAAATATCAAAGTAGCATCAACATCTTTGTTTTTACTTAAAAAATCGATTCGTGCTTTATCTTTGTTTGGAATAAATCCGCAAAACATAAAGGCATTTGACGGTAGTCCCGAAATTTGTAGAGCACAAATAGCCGCACAAGCTCCCGGAATAGTGGTAATATAAACATTATTTTTTCGCGCACTCTTAGCCAGTTTATATCCAGGATCTGATATAAGCGGTGAACCGGCATCAGACATATAAACAACTATCTTATCTTTGGCTTCATCTATAATTTTTTGTGCCATAATATTTTCATTATGGTCATGTAAAGCCACAAAAATTTTTTCCTTTTGCGGAATTTGTAATAAAGATAACAATTTTTTGGTTACTCTGGTATCTTCGCAAGCAATAATCTCCGCATTTTTCAACACTTCTAATGCTCTTAAACTTATATCTCCGATATTGCCTATAGGTGTTGCTACCAAATAAATTCCATTTTTCATAAAACCCTCTCTTTACAATCCGAGATTTTTATAATAGAAACATAATAACAAATTGTTTTATATTTTGGGGCAAAAAGCAAGTGTTAAAAAATATTAGTATCATTTTTGCGAGTTTGGTATTATTTGCCTGCTCATCAACCAGCGTAGTCCGCGATGAGGGCGGAGCTGAAAGTTACACCACTGATATTACCGAAATAGGAATTTCCAATTCGCGCAGTTTTCGTGTCGGAATGTTGTTGCCGCTTACCGGTGCCGATTCTAAATACGGTTTGGGTATGAAAAATGCCTCATTATTGGCATTGAATGACGTTAAAAATCCTAATCTGGTTATCCAATATTATGACACTTCCAGCACTCCTGCCGGTGCAAGAGTTGCTATTAAAAATGCCATGGCTCAACGCGCCCAGCTGATTTTAGGTCCTTTGAAAAGCACCGAAGTTTCAGCTATAAGTAATGAAACAATTTATCAAGGTATTCCTGTGATTGCTTTTTCGACTTCACCTGAAGTTTTGCAGCCGACTATTTATACTCTTGGTCTTTTGATTGATGAACAAATTGATCGTATAATGAGTTACGCTGTGCAAAATGGTCATCGTAAATTTGCTTTGTTATTACCGGATAACAATACCGGAATTTCAGTAGCACGTTCGGCAGTTAAATCTGCTAACAAAAATAATGTAGCTATTAAACTAATCGGTTTTTATCCTCAAGGGACTTCTGATTTTTCATCTTTAGCCAAAGAAATCACCGATTCCGGCATCGAATATGACGCTATGCTTATTCCCGAAGGCGGCATTGCTTTAACTGCCGCAAGTGCAATGTTTGCTTATTATGACAAAGCTTATCCCGATGTGCAATTTTTGGGCAGTTCAATGTGGGAGGCCGGTATTTCGTACCGTGAGGGTTCTTTGCAACAAAGCATTTATCCGTCTTTGACTAAAGCTCGCGGATCAGATTTTGTAACTCAATATTATTCAATGTTCGGCGACAAACCGAGCAGTCTGTATACTTTAGCTTATGACGCAGTTATTCTGGCTGACAAATTATCTAAATCAACCAATGACAGCTTATCCGACAGTATTACTTCTCCTCTCGGATTTCAGGGACTTAACGGTAAAGTGCGTTTTTTTGAAGACGGTACGAATCAGCATTCATTGGATATAGTTAGCGTTAGTTCTCAAGGTGGAAAAGTTGTCGATTCCGGTGACCGATATTTTGAAACAGTCAATCAGCCATTAGAGCCGATTGATACAGATACTATATATTCAACTCCGCGTATTTTTGGCAAAGACAACTCGCTGGCACAAATTTTAATTTACGGTAAATCAATAGATTTTGTTACTCCTCAAGCAAATTCATCTGTTGTTACTTATGAATAAAGAAACAATTAATAAGTCGGTAGTTGCATATGTCAGCTCTGGTCAATGAGTTAATATAATCTGCCACGTTCGTAGTGAAAAAAGGCATCTTTGAAAAACGACCTGTTATGCTCTTAAGCGTGCGAAAATATTTATCTTAAAACTCGCGATACTGTAAGCCCATCCACCGATTTTGCTCCGGCGCGTTTGAGTGTAACACAACATTCTTTCAAAGTTGAGCCGGTGGTTAGAACATCATCTATCAATAAAATCCTTTTTCCTTTGATTTTATCAGGGTATTTGACCGAAAAAGCACCTTTAAGATTCTTAAGACGAGCGGAACCATTACATTCGACCTGAGGCTTGGTGCGGCGAATTTTGCGCAGGGAGAAATTGTCAACCGTTATTCCGCTAAGTTTGCCAAGCTCTTTAGCCAATAAAGATGACTGATTGTATTTGCGTTTTATAAGCCGGGTGTAATGCAAAGGTACGGGAATAATCATATCAACACCGGATTTAAATATATCTTCTCCGGCAATATAAAGCATTTTTGCCAGCAAATTTGCCAAATCGGTACGATCATAAAATTTGAAATCTAAAATCATTTTCTTGGATAATTCGTCATAAGCAAAAGCTGAACGTACAAAGCGAAAGTTGTGACGTTTGTTTTTAAGACAATGTCCGCATAGTAAATGTTTGTTTGATTGCGAAGTTACTTCACCTAAAGGATGACCGCAATGATAACAAACCGGAGGTTTTAAAAATTCAATGTTCGCAATACAGGAATCACAAATACCCTTATCAATTTTCATAATATGCCCGCATAAGGCACAACGCGGCGGTAATATAAAATTAATAAAGCTTTTCCATATTGTCATTTCAGTTCGGAAAGTACTCGGGTTATTTCATTAAGATTGTCAACCACAATCATACCTGCGGCAGCAAGGGCATCTTTTTTATCTTGAACCGAAACATAGCCGTTGGTCAGCACATCTCCGGCATAGCCCATATTATGTCCGAAAGGAACCGCATTTCCGGCAATAAAAGCTATCACCGGTTTTTTGTTAATTTGTTGTTTATACCAATCGGCGGCAACCTCCTCAAAAGGTCCGCTTAACTGTCCGATCATAACTACGGCTTTGGTAGAGCGGTCATGATTGAATGCGTCAATAACTTCAATAAAATCCATGCCAATTAGCATATCATCGCCCAAACCGATGACGGTAGATTGACCTAATCCGGCTCGACTGATGGCTAAAACAGCCTCATAGGTTAGGGTTGAAGAACGTGACACAACGCCGATATGGCCTTTTTTGTGAATATCAATCGGAAATATACCTAAACGCGCTTCTTCTGGAGTAATGATTCCGGGAGTATTGGGGCCAATGAGTTTTGTCTTGCTGCCGCGTAACATTGCTTTAATTTCAAGCATATCGCTCAGAGGAACATCAGCGGCAATACTAACCGCTAAACCTAATTCAGCTTCAACGGCTTCTCTGATTGCATATTTTAGTTGTGCTGCCGGCACATACATCACTGTGGCTTCTGCTCCGGTTTGTTCAACAGCTTCGCGTAAAGTGTTGAAAACCGGCAATCCTAAATGCAAACTTCCGCCTTTTTCCGGAACAACTCCGGCGACAATTTTAGTGCCGTAATCAAGAGAATTTTTTACATGAAACGAGGCTTGATTTCCGGTAATTCCTTGGCAAACGACCTTTGTATCTTTATTAACAAAAACAGACATTATGCCGCCTCCTTTATCAATTTTAGCAATTTTTCAACGGCTTCATCTTGAGTATTCGACCATACAATCGGGAGATGAGAATTGTTTAATATTTCACGTGCCATATCTTTATTTGTTCCTTCAAAACGTATTACCATCGGAACATTTAACCCTGCTTCAGAGGCTGCGGCCACGATACCGTCGGCAATTAAATTACAGCGGACAAACCCTCCTAAAATATTAAGCATGATTCCTTCAACTCGCGGATTGGTCATAATAAGTTTGATGCCGTTGGCTATTTTATCTTTGTCAACTCCGCCTTTGACATTTATGAAACAAGCCGCCCCGCTACCGTGTTCTTTGAGCAAATCCATAGCCGAAAGAGCTAAACCATCACCATTAACAATACAACCAACTGCACCGTCAAATTCCTGATAGGTAAATTTGTAACGTTTTGCTTGTAATTCTCGTTCGCCTAAATCGCTGTCATCTCTAAGGACAGCAATATCTTGATGACGGAAAAGAGCATTGTCATCAAGAGATATTTTGGCATCAAGAGCACATAATTCTCCGCTTAAACTGACTCCGACAGGATTAATTTCTATCATGGTAGCATCTAAATCCAAAAAGGCACGATGTAATCCGTTAACCAGTTTTTCCAGATGATGTGCCGACCGATGGGGCAGTTTTAAGAAATTCATTATATTTTGTATTTGAGCAGAAGAGACCGAATCTCCGGCACATAAAGGAAGATGCAATATATCTTCTGGGTGATTGAGTGCAACTTTAATAATATTACCGTCCGGAACATCTGCAATCAAAAGCACTAACTCTGCAGTTATACGGTTGACGGTCAATCCCAAATAAAAATTCTTTTTGACCTTTTGAAAAGCTTCGACATATATCTTATTAACTTTTTTACCTTGCGGTCCGGTTTGAATCGTAACCAAAGTATTGCCCAGCATTTGTTCGGCAACGGTGGCTATTTCGCTACGTTTACGGACAATTTGCACACCGCTTATTCTTTCGGCTTTTTTCTCTAAAAAATATCCCGATTGGCGGGCGCCTGACTGAATTTGTGCTTTAAGCACCCAAGGGCCTCTTTTACTGACGCTATCGGCGGCAAGCATTGCTTCTTGGGGGGTATAGGAGCATTGCTTCTTGGGGGGTATAGGCAATTTGACCTGAGGGAATTTTTATACCGAAGGTTGCAAAAATTTTCTTAGCTTGATATTCGTGTATGTTCATACTCTATACCTTATTTCATTATAATTGCATAATTTTTGATTTTTTCAATCATGGATTCAAGTCCGTTGCGTCGTGAAGGCGACAGATGCTCGTGCAATCCTAAAGAAGAAAATATATTGTCAATGTCAATATCTAATATTTCCTGAGGTGATTTGCCATTATATATGCATAAGACTATACTGATTAAACCTTTGACTATCATGGCATCGCTGGTACCTGAGAAATTTATGGTACCGTCAGAGTTTTTTTGCGGAACCAACCAAACCTGAGATTGACAACCTTTAACTTTCCATTCTTCGGTAAGAAATTCCGGCGACAACTCAGGTAAAGCTTCGCCCAATTCTATAAGATAGCGGTACTTATCTTCCCACGAATCAAAAAATGCAAAATTATCTATAAGCTCTTCAATCTTCATTTTTTTAACCTGCCTG
>CACWKS010000002.1:336126-374292 GCA_902761535.1 uncultured Pseudomonadota bacterium | reverse complement strand
GAATTTAAGATAGAATACAAATTATCTTGGAATAAAGGTTTATTGCATTTAATAACGGATGGTTATGTCAGTGTTGGCAATAAAGAAAAACAGCTTCCAGAAGAAGTATATATTTATGATGAGTTGACTAGAAAATTCAAACAAATTGAAGGCAGAGAATCCTCTGATTTGTTATTATCAGAAATATATGGTGACTTAGCGAATCCAGCTGGTAATTGGTTTAGCAAGCCCAAAGAAGTAAAAGAAAAATATTCTTTCTATGATAAGTGGTAATAACTTTAATGATTATCTATCAATACGGCTATGGTGAAAGAAGTTGTTAAATAACTCATTACTTCATTGAATTTTATTTCTAACAATTATACTATTACCTTTGTAAATATGGAGTGGTAAGTATTAATGAGTATGCAAATTGCAACTGATGTAGACTGTTATATAAATCAAGGTATTATAACTAAAAGTAGGTATAATGCTATACTTAGTTGTGTGGATAAAACTCGATATATTGATTTCTATATTAAAAAGCAGATAGATGTTAACGAAGAAAATATTTTACAATATAACAAGAAGTTATTAGATATTTTAATCAAAGATAGAACAACAGGGCGTAATATTATATGGGCAACTTCTGATTATGAAGAATACGGTGATGCATACGGCTCAAACTGTGAGATTCTTTCGACATTAATTACAGGAAGTAAAAATAATATTATTCGACCAAGGGCTGCTAAATCACGTGATAATCAAATAAATCGTACCAGAGAAAAAGCCGAAGTATTTACACCATCTTGGATTTGTAATGCTCAAAATAATTTAGTTGATGAGCAATGGTTTGATAGAGCTAATGTTTTTAATTATACTAAAGATAAACAATGGCAAGCAACAAAAGAAAAAATAGTCTTTCCTGATGATAAAAAACATACGTGGCAGAAGTATGTTGATAGTAATCGTATGGAAATTACTTGTGGTGAAGCTCCATACTTAGTTAGTCGATATGATACAGTTACCGGCAAATATATTGAAATTGAAAAACGTATTGGCCTTTTAGATAGAAAATTGCGTGTAGTTAATGAAAATACCGAGGATATACAAGACTGGTATAAATGGACAATTCGTGCATTTCAAAGCATTTATGGATTTGAATATCAAGGGGATAATTTGCTGTTAGCACGAGAAAACTTGCTTTATACATTCATCGACAATATGAAATTCAAGTTTAATATTTTACCTAATGCAAAACAGCTACAAGAAATCGCAACTATAATTTCTTGGAATATATGGCAGATGGATGGTTTAACTTATACTGTTCCAATGTGCGATATGGCTCAAAAAAAGGAGCAATTATCATTTTTTGACAAAGACAATACCACTCAATATTGTAGAATCAAAGATTGGCGTGCAAAAGAAATTATAACATTTAAGTCTTTGGTGGAGAAAGCATAATGGACACAACTGTTTTAGATGAGATTATTGTTGGTCGTGTAGAACCACATATATATGCTTTTAAGACCAATACCATTCCTAACTATTTGAAAGTGGGAGACACATATCGCCCTGTTTCAGATAGACTTAGTGAGTGGAAAAAACATTTTCCCGATTTACAGAAAGAATTTGAAGATAAAGCAACGGTAAATAATGAAATATTTTTTAGAGATTTTGCTGTTCATCAATACCTTGAAAGAGAATTAAATAAAATTCGTTTACAAAAATCTGATGTAAAAGAAGATATATACTATTCCTGTGAATTTTTTAAAGATACAGAAAGGCAAGATATTGAAAATGCAATAGTAGATATCACTGACAGTTATAAGTCTGCGCCAAATAAGTATCAATATTATAAAACAGCAGATAGTATGCCTGTTGTTGCTGAATATAAGTCTACAGGTTATTGGACTCCAAGACCAAATCAACAAGAAGCAATTAATAATTTTTGTAAAGCAGTTGGTAATGGACGCACTAATCTTCTAATGTATGCTGTGATGCGTTTCGGTAAATCATTTACCTCTATGTGCTGTGCAAAAGAGATGCCAATATCAGATAGTACAAAAGGGGCTAAAATTGTATTAGTGGTATCGGCAAAAGCCGATGTTAGAGAAGAATGGAAAAAAACAGTCCAAAGTGCAGATAATTTTCAAGAATATAAGTTTTTGGACAGCGAACGATTAAAAGAAGAAAATAGTATAACCAATACGTTGAAAGAGGGTAAACAAGTTGTCATCTTTTTAACATTGCAGGATTTACAAGGTCCTGAGATTAAAGAAAAGCACAAAGAAGTGTTTGAAAGTCAAATAGATTTGTTGATTGTAGATGAAACGCATTATGGAGCAAGAGCTGAAAAATATGGAAAGGTTTTAACCCCTGTAAATTATGAAAGTGATATTAAAGATAAATATACTTCTTCAAAAACAGATGCAGATATTGGTGATTATATTGAAAGTGAAGTTGCTGATGAACAAGTTAAGCAAATAAATGCAAAAGTTAAATTGCATTTATCTGGTACGCCATACCGTATTTTAATGGGAAGTGAGTTTTCGAAAGAGGATATTATTACATTTTGTCAATTTTCTGATATAGTTAAAGAGCAAGAGAGATGGGATAAAGAAAATTTACTAAAGGATGTGGACGAACGTGGCAAACCGATAAAAGAATGGGATAATCCATACTACGGTTTTCCTCAAATGGTTAGGTTTGCTTTTAATCCAAGTAAAGCTGCACAAGAAAAGTTACAAGAATTAAAACAATCAGGGGTGAGTTATGCATTTTCGGCATTGCTTAAACCAAAATCCGTTCAAAAAGCAGATAATGGTGACCATAAGAAATTCGTTTTTGAAAAAGAAGTCTTAGAATTATTTGAGGTTATTGACGGTAGTAAAACAGATGATAATATCTTAAGTTTCTTGGATTATGCTAAGATAAAAGAAGGCAAAATGTGTCAACATATTGTTTGTGTTTTGCCATATTGTGCTTCTTGTGATGCTTTAGAGCAATTGATAAAAGATAATAAAAATATATTTAAAAATTTGAATGATTATGAAATTATAAATATTTCAGGTGTTGACACGTATAATCTTTATAAAAGTGTTACTGATGTTAAAAATAAAATAAAGAAATGCGAAACAGAGGGCGAAAAGACACTAACACTAACGGTTAATCGTATGTTAACTGGGAGTACTGTCGAACAATGGGATACAATGATTTATCTCAAAGATACCTCATCACCGCAAGAGTATGACCAAGCTATTTTTCGTCTTCAAAATCAATATATAAAGAAGATGGCAGATAAAGATGGTGAAGAGATTAAATATAATATGAAGCCGCAAACACTATTGGTTGATTTTGATCCACATAGAATGTTTGTTATGCAAGAACTCAAATCACAAATATATAATGCCAATGTTGATGAAAGAGGTAATTTACGGTTAAAAGAGCGTTTAGAAGAAGATTTAAGAATATCTCCTATAATTGTATTCAATAAAGATAAAATTAATAAGGTTGAACCAAGCGATATTTTAAATGCAATCAGTCAATATTCAAGTAATAGAAGTGTTGTTGATGAAGCAAGAGATATTCCTATTGACTTATCTCTTTTAAATGTTTCCGAAATTAAAGCAGAGATTGAAAAACAAGGTGAATTAGGTTCTAATCAAGGTTTTACCATTGATGCAGTAGAAGGTGATGGTACAGATTTAGAAACACCTTCTACCCCAGATTCTCCTGAAAATCCTAAAGAACCTAAAAATACTCCTCAAGAAGATGACAAACCCAACACAAACAAAGAAATAGAAAGTATTAGAAACAAGTTTAGGACTTATTATTCTCGTATATTGTTTTTTTCTTTCTTATCAAAAAGCAATGTTTCATCTTTAGATAATGTGATTTCAGTCATTGATAATGCTGATAATAGAAGAATTGCAGAAAACTTGGATTTGCAAAAAAATATTTTAATCTTATTAAAAAATAATATAAATGTTTTTGTATTGCGGCAATTAGATTATAAAATTCAAAATATAAATAAATTAGCAAATGATTTGACTATTGAACCAATAGAAAGAGCTATTAGAGCAATTAATAAATTTAATCGGTTGTCGGCATCGGAAGTAACAACACCTCAGAAAGTTTGTGAGGATATGATTGCATTGTTGCCAGATGAAAGTTTTACAAAGCTCAAAGAAAAAGATGTTGTGATGTTAGATATAGCAAGTAAGGCTGGCGAATATGCAATTGCTATTTGTAACAGGTGTAAACAGCTTAATATTGATATTTCATTGATTGAAAATTCAATATTATCTATACCTACATCAAAAGTTGCTTATGAATTTACACGTAGAATTTATGAAGTTTTAGGTCTGAATACAGATTGTATTGCAAAAAGATTTACTTCATATGATTTATTGAAGATTAAAGACGCAGATAATAATATTGATTATCAAAAAATATCGAATATTATTTTGCAAAACAAAACGTTTAATACAATTCAATTAAATGCCCCAATTATGAAAGAAGGTGATAAAATGAAAGTAGAGGCAGTTGTTGGAAATCCACCATATCAAGAAAATATTAGTAAAACAGAAAGAAATAAATCTTTAGGGAAACAATTATTTCCATGGTTTATTATGACTGCAATTAAGATATCATCAAAATATGTTTCGTTTATTACTCCTTCCAAATGGTTCACGGCAGAAGCTCAGGATCATTCATTTGTTAAATTGAGAGAATACATTAGAGAACATAATCATATATCAAAAATTTTTCACCATAGCAATAATGGAGTATTTAGTGATGTTTCGCTCGGATCAATAAGTTATTTTTTATATGATAAAGATTTTAATGGAAACGTAGAATTCTATAATTGTTCAGATTCTGGTCGTAGTTGTCTGGTGAGACCTTTATTCGAGGATGGTTTGGATGTAATTTTACCGTTAAATTTAATGGTAAGTATTGTGAATAAAATTAAGCGACATAGCGATTTTACTTCTTTTAATGCAATTACAAGTGGAAGAAATGCTTTTGGCATCATAGGAAAAAAAGAAGAACTGTCTCAATTGACAACGGATCAACCTTTTGAAGGCGCCATCGAAGTTTTCTGTGCGCACAATGATAGACGTTATATAAAACGAGAAAGAATTAACAGAAACCAACATTTGATTGACAAATGGAAAATTTTTATTTCAAAATCTAATGGAGCTGCAGGCATACTTACACCTCAAAAAGAAGTAGCTATAATTGGATATCCTTATATTGGTAGACCTTTAACAGTTTGTACTGATTCGTTATTTCCTATAGGTGAATATGATAATGCGAAAGAAGCTATAAATTTACAAAAGTATATGAAGACGAGATTCTTTCGTTTTGTTGTAGGTTTGTTAAAATCTTCAAACAATATTTGCCAAAATGTATATCAATTAGTTCCATTGCAAAATTTTAGTGATAATTCTGATATTAAATGGGAAAATGAGTTAACAGATATTGATAAACAGTTATATAAGAAATATAACTTGTCGAAAGATGAAATTAATACTATTGAAACAATGATAAAGCCAATGGAGTAGATATAGCTAATAAGATATGAAAACAGAAGAGTGTCAAAAATTTATAGTCAATATGCTACAAAGTGTAGCAAAAGTTAATTTTCTTTTAAGTACACCAGAACAATGCATAACTGTATCTTTTTTGCGAAAAATGTTATCATCAGCACAAGCCATTTTGAAATTAGAAAAAGATGGGTATGAAGCATGTATAATTGCTTGTCATATGGTAGAAGGCGTTATGCTATTAATTGGATGCTTGATAATCCTAAACGAATAAAAGATTATGAAGACTATAATATTATTGAAATGTTAGCTTTATTAAAAGTTGATAATACTCATAGAGAATTTTTGTTAACTGAGATAAAAAGAAGAAAATTAAGCTGTCATTTTTACATTTTTCGCAGTAGTCAAGAATTACTTGACTACTCATATACTGTTTACCTTCGTTTTGCTGCGTTTTGAGTGCGGAGATCGATTTTTTATGGTAATTGTGCGGTTTTAAGGCAAATCCGTTTGTCCGTGCAGAAAAACAACGAATAAAAAATAGCATAAAAATCTTTACCTCATCTTGACTTTTATAACAATATGAAATAAATAATAATTAATTCTTTGCGTTTTTTTTACAGAGAAAGGGTTAAGATGTTAGTCGAATTCAAATTTAGTAACTTTAGAAGCTTTAAAGAAGAGGCAACTTTTTCAATGGAGCCATTAACACAAAATGGTTCAAATCCAAATACCATTGATACAAACTTAAAAAAAGTTCCCCAACTATACCGAACAGCAGGCATATTTGGAGCTAATGCCTCTGGAAAATCAAATGTTATACTTGCTTTAGTTTTTCTGCAATTTCTCGTTGAGCAAAGTGCAAAATCGGTCGTTGGCGATGAATTTCCTCGAGAATTTTATGCATTTGCAGATAACTCATCAAATAAACCTATTTCGCTTGGTATTCAGTTTATTGTTGAAAGCAACTTATATGAATATAATGTGAGTATTCTTCGTAATGTTGTTCAAAAAGAGAGCTTGTATTATTATCCCATTTCGTCAGAAGGATCAGCAAAACAAAATCGAATTTATGAAAGAAGCAATATTAACGGAAAAATAGAATTTGAAAAATCAAAAGGCATTTTACAGGCATGGTCTAATGAAACTTTGGATAATCGTTTATTCCTTTCAGAAATCGTAAATAACAGAAAATGTACGATTAAAGAAGTTTTAGATGTTTATAACTGGATAACTCGAACATTGTTAGTTAGAGATACTAGTAGAATGAATGATGGTTTTTCTTTGAAAAAAATACTTGAAGGCAATGGTTCTGACATCGTAAAACTGATGAAAAAAGCAGATTTAGGATTGGAAGATATTTCTGTAAAAGAAACACCTCTTGAAGAGATTATTGCTGAAAAGGAAAAATTAAATGATAAAGCCAAAATAGCTTTGCTGAATTTGGTGGCTCATGGCAAAGGAAAAGCTTTGGAGGCAACAAGTTTTCATAAAACAGAAGATGGAAAAATCAGATCATTTGATTTTGAAAGCGTAGAATCGTTAGGAACAAAAAGATTTTTAGCTTTATCCGGTTATTTATTAGAAGCTATTAAAAAGGGAAAAGTATTTATTATTGATGAATTAGATGATTCATTACATCCTTACTTGGTAAAAAATCTTGTTTCATTATTTAACGATCCAAATATTAACACGAACAATGCCCAACTTATTTTTATGTCGCACGCACATTACTTAATGGACGGTGAACATCTTTCAAGAGATCAAATATGGTTGACTAGTAAAGAGCTAAATAAAGGATTTTATTCTGATTTGTATTCGTTAAGTGATTTCAAAAATTTGAACAGAAAAAATGCTACCTTTTATAATGCATATATGGAAGGAATATATGGGGCTGTTCCTTTTTGGGAGAGAAACAGTGACTAGAAAACAAAATGAAAAAATTGGACGTGTTTTACCTTATAAGCTTTATTATTTCGTTTGCGAAGATGCTCAATCTATGCAGAGCTATGTAAATGGCTTCCGAAAGAAGTATAATAATAGAAGTATAGTTATTAAAAGTGAAAAAGCTAAAAAAGGAAATGATGCAAAATCTGTTCAAGATAGTGCGTTGGCTAAGGTTGATGAAATTAACCAATTAGATGTTTATGCCGGAGGTTTTAAAGTAATAGCTTGTTTTGATAAAGATAGAAATCAAATAGAAGACATTACCAATATTATTTCTCAAAATGAAGCGTCTGGTGTTATGGCGACCATATATAATAATCCTTGTTACGAATATTGGTTGTTGTTGCATACAAAATCAACAGCAAAGGAATTTATCAATTCAGAACAATGTTGTCGAGAAACAATGAGAACTATAAATTCACAATATGCCCAACATTTTGAAGATTTAGACAAATTTAAGAGTGCTGAAAATATTTTTGAAATTGTTGGTAATGATTTGCCTAAAGCTATAAAGAATGCAAAGTCTTTGCTGTTAACTGATTATAATAGCACTTATACCAATGCTCACATTGTTTTCGAAGAGATTATTAAAGAGGCTAAAAGTTAATATACTGTATAGGATATAGAACTATGAGAATAACATCGACAGAGCTTGAAAATTGGGGAAACACAAGAGATGCTCAAGGTAAATTACCTTTATTGATAAGGAAGTTAATAACAAATAGCGTTGAAAAATATATACCATATATAGATATTCCTACAGAAGATAGTATCTGGAAACCAGGTATGGATGGGATAGTTCAAACTAAATCTGATAGTATACTAGGAGAATCTGGTATTTATAATATTGAATGCGGAGTGAATAATGATTATCAGAAAAAATTTTCTAGTGATTTAATCAAAAGATCCGAAAAATTAAAAGAAAAGACTGATGCTATATTCGTTTTTATTACGACACAAAAAATAAAAGACAAAAACACACTAGTAGATTCAACACGCCAAAATATACAAAAATCAAACCTATGGGGTAATATTAAAGTTTTTGATGCAGATAATTTAGAACACTGGCTTGAACAGGATTATGCCACTGCGGCTTGGATGTGTGATGTATTAGGTAAGCCGAGTGACGGTATATATGACTTTGATAAAAAATGGAGCGAGTGGTGTAAATCAACAATTATTCCTTTGGATGAACAAATTATTTTAGCAAGAGAAAATATTCATGAAAAAGAAATGAATAATTGGCTTTTGTATGATAAGGGATTGCTAGAAGTAAAATCTAATAGTAAGAAAGAAAGTTTATTATTTCTCCTAGCGTCAATTCTGAAAATTGCTAATCAAGAAAAAAGAGAAGAAATAAAATCCAAAGTATTAATTGTGGAAGACAACTCTCAATGGAAAAGGATTGTCGATAACAAGCATTCTGAAAATTTAATTCTTGTACCTATGTTTGGTATCCCTGATGGAATAGCAGTTTTAAAAGATAAAAATTATCAGATATATTTTCCTTTGAGCTCAACCGACGTATTTCAAATAAATAATCGGATAGAACTCAAAAATGTTAATAATTATCTGTTAGAACCTATTTTGAACCCAAAAATTAAAGATTACCGATTCCAAAATAGTTTACATCAAAGATTCAGTGATGGTAGTTTATTATTGCTACAACAGTTATTAAGACGGAAAGATACACCATTACCGAAACCGGATTGGGTATCAAAAGAAAATAGTGAATTGCTTTTATTTTTAAGTATGTTTAGTTCTTGGGATAATTCTAATTCCAAAGATATAGGAGTTGTCGAAGCGGTACTAAATAAATCCTACAGTGATATAAAAAAGATCATAATTTCTATGATTAGTGTTGAAGGTGCACCTATACAACAGATTAACAATAATATTCAGGTTACAAATCCTGAATTAATTTTAGATTATATGTCAACATATATAGTCCCTGAATTCTTTGATACACTTCTTAATAAAATAAAAGATATTTTGAGCGAAATTGATAAAAATTACGATGAAGAAAATAAAAACTTTTTATACAACTTTAGTTTGGATAAAACAGAAACAAAATATTCTTCTAATATAAAAAGTTCTGTTTCACAAGGATTAGCATTATTTTCCAATTATACTGATTATACAGATAACAACGCCACAATTCGCTCAAAAATATCGCAAATGATTAGAAACATTTTTGAAGACTGTGATTATAAATTGTGGATGTCCTTAAACCATTATATGCAATCACTGTTTGAAGCTGCACCTGATGAAATGTTAAGACAAGTAAAAAAAATTTTTAATAATAATAATCTTATTCTTAGAAAAATGATTGATAATAGTACAGTTTGTTTTGGTGGTGATTGTTTTTATGTTGGAATATTAAATGGACTAGAAAGTCTTGCTTGGTTGCCAGAATATTTACCAAAAGTTACTGATACTCTATTACAAATGAATGAGAATTGGCAGGTACACGATGGTTATTCTAATTCTCCATTAGATAGTTTAAGAAAAATATATTGTGCTTGGATGCCTAGCACAGGTGCAAGTTTAGAACAAAGAAAAGAGATTTTGTTAACTTGTGTTCACAATGATAAGTATATTGAATCTATGGAAGCATTATTAAATGAACTTCAACCTCGTCGCAATGACACAATAATAGAATCAAGTCAGCCTATATATTTAAATACTAAAAAAATTACTACGCTAAATACAGAGGTTTATGATTTTTATAACTTCGTATTTGATACATTAATAACCATAATTGATATAAGTCACCATTGGAGTTTATTAATTGACAACTATTTTAATTTATCTACTTACCAGCAAAATAAATTGGTTGATAAATTAAAAGCAACTAATTTTGCAGCTTACAATGATGACGAGAAACTTAAAATAAAGAAATCAATCAAGTTGAAATTAAATTGGTTTGAAGAATTTGGAAAAGATGCTAATGAGAGTATAGACATCAACTTAATTAATGAACTAAAAATTATATCCACTTCTATAAAATTCAATGAAAAATATCAAGAGTATATTTCTCTCTTTGATGTCTATTCTTATAAGGAGAATAATGAAACATACCTAGAAGCCTTGAGAGATATTTTGCATTCGGATGGTATAAATGGCATTTTAGAATTAGCAAAAAATTTGAAAGAAAATAAACATAAATTCAAAGAAACTTTGTCTATGATAAGTTTTTCAGAAGAAGAACTTAAACAACTCATAGATGCGTTTGGTTACGATAAAAATATAGATGACATTTTGTGCTACTTTGTAGGTCGATATTTTTATGGTAAAGAGCAAGATTTTTTGGATAATTTTTGGAAAAAAACATGGTCCAATGATTTACAGAAGAATATCCTTAAATTTTTTAGTTATTCCTTAAAATTATGGCAATGGATAGAACAGAATAAAATAGATGATTTATATTGGTCAGAAATAAGTATATGTCAAAACCTTGGCATAGAAGAATTCAAATATGCGTGTAAAAAATTGATAAAGTATAATCCTAATGCTTTATTAGAAACTGTATTTTTTAATCAAGAGAGAGCAAGTGTTGATGATATCCTAACTGCACTATTACTTTTTAAAAAAAGCAGAGGTAATCCATCTGAATATTATTACATTGAACAATTATTCCAAAAACTTTATGCTTATGAAGTCAATTCAAATGATTTAATTAAACTCGAAATTAAATATGTAGACGTGTTAACAGTATGCGATAAACCTTTTCCAAAAACTCTAAAAAAAGAATTGTCTAATCCTAACTCTTCTCTATTTACAGAAATTATTTCAGAATTATATATTCAAGATTCTTTACCTCCAGATGAGCGTAAAAAAATAAAAGAAGAAGAATTATCATTGGCGCAAAAAAATGCTAGAGATTTGGCATTGACTTTGACAATGAAAATAGAAACATCATTTATTTTCGATAATTATGATACCATACTTCCATGGTTTGAGAACAATAAAAAACGATTAATTAGTCTAGATAGGTTAAAATCAGGAATGTCTGTAATCGGCGAGTTGTTTGGAAGAAGTCCTAAAGATGAAAATGATAATATATGGCCACTAAAAGTAATAAGAGATATCATTGAAAAAGAAGAAAGTGATGATTTAGATAGAGGAATATGCATAGGAAAATTCAACTCCATAGGAATAAGACAAATTACACCACAAGCAAAAGATATGTGGGATGCATACGAAGAATATAAAAAATATGCTGACACTTTAAGGTATAGCTATTATAGAACAGCTGATATTTTGGATAACATAGCAGATGATTACAAAAGAAATGCTATGCAAGACCAGAATTCATTTAAAAAACGATATTTTTAATAGTATATCATAGAATGCTATTTAATTTGTTCAATATGCGTATTTTCAGTATATTGAACAAATTCGTTTTTTACTTTATAGACGCCGAATATAAATAAACACAACGAACAAATGACTCCTATTATAGCGATACCTGTAAAAATATCTCCAAGTCTACCATATATTTTTTCCTTTTTTTCTTCTGACTTCTTCTGTTTTAGTGTATCTTCTACCTCATTTTCTAAGGCTTCTATATCCTTTTCAACGGGTATTTCTTTATTTAATACTTTTTCCTTTGCAAAAAATATTCGTTTTTCTTTAGATTGTCTTAATTTGATATGTAATATTTTCTCTCTTCCTATACAAGCACACTCATCTTGATAAAATTTTTGTGCCGCATAGGCTAAAAAAATACATATAACCGAAATAACAGCTCCCCAAGAAAATATTGCAACTGCATCAAGTAATGGCTGAAAAACTTTTTGAATATTTAGTGATGAAGATGTAAATAAAGTAAATACTGAAATAGCTGCCGTTCCGTTTAATAAAAAAAGTGATTTGATAGCCATTTTCGAATAGTCAATTACGTGTTGCAGCATATGAGAATCAGCATTATCGAATTGCTGTTCATAACAAGATAATTCCTGAGCTTGTTTATTCATAATATCCAAATATTGAGTTGCGTGTTTGTCTAAATCCATTATCTTCAATCCTACTGTTAGTACTTTTTTCATAATATTATGCTTTACCAAAAAAGCAAAATAATTTTACGATAAGTTGATGTTTTTAATTGTAATTTAACTGATATAGGCTTAATGTCTTTATTAGGCAAAGTACGCTTATGCCAAGTGCCTTGTATAAGGTGCGGAGCTTTCATCGGCTCTTATAGTGTTCGGTGTTAGGGTATAACATCGTCAAATTGTTAGCTGTCAAACATTCAGCGGACAATTAGATATATCCCCGATTCATAAAATCTTTATGGTCGGGGAGCTTTTGGCGTATGTTCAGAAGTTTTTTGACTTTAAAGGCTAAAAGAGTCATTTAACACTATATGATTGATGAACTCTCCGACCACCTTAAGCCAAGGTGGTTTTTTAATGATTTATTTGGAGAGCACTATGGATAACAATATAGATTTAATTAAGCAATTGTTGAAAAATTTAATATCGCAGATTTTAAATAAAGTTAAGATATTAAAGCCCAAACAGTGGATAGGAATATTTTTTATTTTTATACTGTTTTTCTCTTTCTTTTATTTCGGGATATTCAAAGAATCTTTAATGGAATCTGATATAACTGTTTGTAAAAAAGAATTACAATCAATAGAAGACGTTAGAATAGTTGATTTTATTGATAATGAAAAATGTTCTTGGGGAAGAGATATATTAAAATTTAATATAATTGACGAAGATGGGGATAAAATAGGAGCTTACTGCCTAAGTTCCAATTTTAGTGCTGTTACTTTAGCCAAGACAGAAGGAAACATAAATTGTAAGAACTATGATGATTATTTTTCAAAAGCCAGTAAAGCCTTCGGAAATGGTGAAGGCTATATTAATTTTAGTAAGGTCTTAAATAATATACTTTCAGGTGAAGATGTTTTCTTTAAGAAACAGGCTGAAATAGATGAAGAAAAAGAAATTAAAGAAAAACTTCGTGATGCGAATACGTTTGCCAAACATATTGAAGTTATGTTATGCAGTCCTGATACAGCAATGTGTGTTTACGATGTGAATGATAGTGAAAAATATTCATTTTACGATAGAAAGTCCAAAGATTTTGTATCTTTAGGTATCAGAGTTAATTATTCTGATGGCTGTCCTCGATCAAAAATGTATGAAATTGACAGTAGAATTGTAAAAATAAGAGAACAAAAAAAGACTATATCTTTGTTATCCAATAAATCTGATGTAAAATTAACACCTATTGAAGATAGTTTATACTCAATTTGTGATATGAGACAAGTTGACGAAAGTTTTATGACAAATTGTGAAGCAACAAGGTATTTAAGTGATGGATACAAAAAAGTCTTTCCTATTTTTTATGAAAAAATAAGTTCTTTTAATCAAGGATATATTTCATATACTCAAAAACTATGTATTCCAGGTGTTTCCCTTTATTATCTCTCAGATGAAGCTCCTTTAGAAGAAGCATCCAAAGAAAATTTCAAATATAATTTTTTTGATCCCACTGTAAAAACGTGTGACCAGTTAAAAAGCTTTATTGAAGATGCTCAAAAGGAGGGACCTAATGAGAATGGAGGCTACGAACAATTTTTTGTAATAACAGAAGATGGAAAAATTGAAAAAAGATAAATAGTTTTTACTTTTCAGTTTTCTTGTTTGAAAGCTCTGTCCATTATTTGGCAGGGCTTTTATTTTTTTACTAAAACTGATGCCTATTGCTGTATCGGCTCTGAAACAATAGTATTTTTCTTTAATCGTGCGATGACTTCGTTAATCTCTAGGACACGTTGTTTATGCGTTTCTGGGGTGTTTTCGATAGTTGCAGTTGTTTCGAGGTTGTTGTTACGGTTGGTAATATCCTTTTTCAGGCGTGCGATAATTTCGTTCATTTTTTAACTCCTTAATATCCGTAATAACTGATTGATTTTAATACAAAAAATCAACCAAAATAACAAATTAAGTGCTTGATTTTCCTTAGTTTTTATGTTATAATTAGTCATATTCGAAAACGAATCGATTCGTTTATTTCGAATATATAATCATCGACATTTTAAGCCTTTTTATCGTTGTTTTTGATAAACAGCGAAAGGTTTAATTTTGTCGGTGTGAAAGGAGTTGGTATGTTCTGCAATTCTAACGTCAAAATAGGTTTTGTCAGGGCATACCATCTGCCTAAATCTTCAACTTTTAAGAGCCTTGGTTAAATACCTTGGCTCTTTTTTTTATTTTAAAGGAGTAAAAATATGACTGAAATTAAATATCCCGATATCACCGTTAATATTATAGGGCAGAACGGTAACGCTTTTTGCATACTTGGTATATGCAAAAAGGCGATGGAGCGTGCAAAACTTCCGCAAATTGAGATAGATGCTTTTATGGCAGAAGCAACGAGTGGGAATTATGACCACTTGCTAGCTACTGTTATGGCTTGGTTTAACGTTGAGTAGGAGCTTGCACTATGAGTGTTGGTAAAATACGACTATTGAACGACAAACTTCGCAAGACCTTCACTGGCGGCAAAGTTATGTTGACCGTTGGTGTTTGCGACCTAAATGACAATGACCGTGCTGAGTTGTTAAACCGAGTTCGCACTTTTGATAAATTCACTGCAAATAATGATCCTAATCAAGAACACGATTTCGGGGCTATCGACTTCAAAGGTACAACATATTTCTGGAAGATTGATTATTACGACAATGATTATTTGTATATGAGCCCTGATCCTACTAACGAAGACCTAACAAATCGTGTGCTTACTATTATGAGAGGAGATGAATATTGATGAAAACTAAATATTCTCAAGGCAATTGCGATAATTTGTGCGGGGTTTATGCTTCAATCAATGCGGCTTTATTATCGACAGAAGGATTAGCAAAGTTCAGTAAAAAACAAGTTAAAAACTGGTACCTAGAGATTGTTTCAAATCTAGCTAAAAAGCTTTTGTCTGTACATCAAAATGGTTCTGCGGTTGAATTTGTCGAGCGATATATAAAAACCATTCGCAAAAAACTGCCCGATAATATTGCGCTGACTTACTACAGGCCATTTACTGAAAAAACTAGAACAGTAACAGCCATCAAAAAAATATCGACACTAACAAAACAGCCGAATACAGCCGTTATTATTGGTATTGAAGGGGTACACGACCATTGGAGCGTGATTGACCGAATAACCGCAGATAGAATCTATTTGAATGATAGTGACGGTCTGCGCTACTTACGCACGACCAATATACCCAGAATTTATGATTTAACGGTTGAAGATACGATAGTTGTTAAAGCTGAGGCGGTGTAAAAATAAAGTATAACTTACCTAAACGACAAACTTGGCTAAAAAAAGTGTATTATTTAAGTTATTTTGATTGCTTTTTTACAAATGTTTGGCAACGACAAAATGTTAAATAAACAACCTAAAGGATAAAAACAATGTTATTTCATTATGCTAGAGTTTCAACGACAGACCAAAATCTTGACCGACAAATTCAAGAAGTTAAATGCGACCGCTTATATTGTGATAAACAAAGCGGTAAAAATGTTAATAGAGAACAATTACAAGCAATGCTATCAAATTTAAGAGAGGGAGATAAAATAACTTGCTTATCAATGGATCGACTATCAAGAAGTTTAACTGACTTAATCAATTTAGTAAAAGAAATTACCTCAAAAGGTGCTACAATAAGTTTTGAGAAAGAGCATTTAATATTTACCCCCGATAAAAATGATCCTTTTCAAAACCTTATGTTAAGTATGCTTGGTGCTATAAATCAATTTTATCGTGAAAACTTACTTGAAATACAGCGTGAAGGTATCAGATGTGCCAAACTTCGGGGTGCTTACTCAAAAGGACGCAAGAAAAAATTATCACAAGAGCAAATAAAAGAAATAAAAAATAGAATGAGTGATAGAAGTACCAATGCAACAGCTTTAGCCAAAGAATATGGTATTAGTCGTTGCTTATTATATCAAGTATTAAAAGCATAAAAAAATCGGTATGAACACCAAGCCCATACCGATGATAATAATTCTAAGTAATATACCTTAGAAATCTTGAACCTTTAACATAAGTTTTGTTTCGATAGCAGTTATGTAAATAAGTTATGATTAAAGACTTTTTAGGTCTGGTTATACCAACGTAAAGAACTCTTAGTTCTTCTTCAATATTGCTGTTTTTATAAGGAAAAACACCTTCTTCCAACCCAAGTAATATAACATAATCAAACTCAAGCCCTTTTGCCTTATGGATCGTTGAAAGATGAACTTTAGTATTTAGAATAGCTTGATTGATAATATTTTCATTTCGGTATAACACACCGATATTTTGAGGTTTTACGTCTTTTCTAATTAAGTCCTTAATATAATTAATGCACCAGTTTTCCTCTTTTTTGGCATCATTAAATTTTTTTATATCAAACACAGATTTTGCATTATTAATGCCTATCAACCTTTTGGTTGTTCCATTAGGCATAACGGATAGGAGTTTATTTGATATTTCAGCCAATTGAGGAGTTAAACGATAGCTATACTCAAGTTTATAGATAGATAATTCTTGCTTATAGTATTTTTTTAATTTCTCGGTGTTGATGTTTTTAATGCCAGACCATTCGAGTATTTGTTGGTTTTCATCGCCCACAGTAAATAGGTAATTAGTATCGCCAACCAATTTTTTTATAAAGTTAAACCGGGCTTCCGATGTGTCTTGGAATTCATCTACAAAGACGTATAAAGGTTCAGTACTTTGAGGTAATTTATTTTTAGCAACCTTTAACAATCTTGCAAAATCATAAGCACCAGTTTGTTTCAGTTCTTTCTGAAATTCTTTATAAAATAATCTATACTTTTCGTCATAATCTTTTACATTACTATTATTTTCTCGACATTTGGAAACCATACTAATAACAAAAGAGGTTTCATCCTTGGTGTCTTTAGGATTTTTGCCTTTTAATTTATTTATCTTCTTAAATTTGCTCCAACTCTTTCTTACAAACGTTTCAAAAATATCTTCATCAAATAACTCTTTTTTTATAAAAACTTTATTGGCAAGTATTTTACGAGCATAACCGTGGATTGTGTAAATATTAATCTTTTCAGCTCTTTTAATTCCAAGTTCCTCTGTAAACTTTTTTTTCAGTTCTTCAACAATTTTATTATTGAAAGCTAACACAACGATATTCCACGGTTTTACGCCTAATTTAATACACTCGATTACTCTCGCTATAAGAGTTGTTGTTTTACCAGTCCCAGCCCCTGCATCAACATAAGTGATACGAGTATTGCTTTGGACAGCCATTTGTTGTTGGATATTAAGCTTTATCATTACTAATTTCCTCCAAAATATCATCTAATACTTTTTCACCTTTACCTCCTGCAAACATTCCAAAATAGATGGGGTAATTTTTCAGTCGCATTAAATTTTGATAGTACGAAAAAAGACTTAGTTTAACTCGCCTAAAGCTAATGTTGCCATTTTTATCTGTGATTTTTACTTTACCACCAAACGGACCTTTGAAAGCATAGTAAATCGCATCAATTAATCTTTCATATGAAGAAGTCTTAAAAGGAGTTATTTTATGGCCTTTTCTTTTGACTTTATCATTAATTTTCTTGATACTCCAACGACTAGGCTTATCAAAAATAATCCCGTGAACGTGCCAAGACATCAATATTCCGTCATTAATGTAACGCTCTCTTGGAAATTCATCTAAAGCAACTGTAGCCAAATAATCATAACCACTAAGTAGCTTTTTAGTTATCTCTTGTAGTTTGTGATAGTTGTTGTTCCAGTTGTCTTTACCGAAATTAAAACCTGTAACCAAAGTAAACATAAGATATTTACCTTCTTGATTAGGCTTAACTTCTTTAATAAGATGCTTGTATATAATCTCTGCAAATGGTTTTAAGGCTAGTGGTTGCATCAACTTAAAACTATTCTTTCCGATATACTTTTGGTTTTTACTTAATTGTTCTATATCATCACAATACCTGATATTAGCCTTATTAAGTAAACCAATTTGTACTTTAACATATTCATCAAACTTACTCGAAAAATAGTCTCTCATAGTAAACCTCTCATTTAACTGGTTTTTCATTGAAATTGTTATGTATACAGCGGTGCAGTTCCCCACACCGTCATATCCAAAACGTTGTTCAACAACGTTTTTACAAATAGAGGGAGACGATAATCTCCCTCTATTCAAAGCCAAACTATAAGTCTTCGAACTCATAATTTTGTTTTTCCAAGCGTTTAATGAGTTTTTTATCTGTACTCATTTGAACGTTATCCTCACATATCCAGAGGACAAAGTTTTCATCATCAATATCGTACTTCTTACAGAGCTCAATAAACTCTTTTGAAAAAGTTGATGATGATCTCTTTTTGGGGTTTGATCTTGAAAGACTCTGATTAAGACTACGGTTTTTAGTTTTACCATTATTGTCATCATCGTCTTCTTCCTCTTTATCCGAAAGATCGTCATCACTTATATCTTCAGTATCGACATCGTCTTCATCTACATCCGAAGAATTTCTTGAATAATTATCATCTAAATCCGATTCATATTGTTTAGAATTTGATTTTTTTTTCGTTTTTTTCTTCGACTTTCTTGGATTAGCAAAATAATCAATGCCGAATTTTTCCAGTTGTTCTTCTGCTTGAGTGGTATTGTACTCGTACTCTTGCAGATGTTTTAAGACGCGAACATAAGTTCTGACACGAGCTTTTGTTCGTTCATCGCAATCATTGCTGACCTTCATAGCTAGCATCACTATATTTTTGCAGCGTTTCTTCGTATATTTGATGTTGTTTTGTTCACAGCATTCTTCTATGAACTCATCCTCCCATTCTATCGAAGCTTGATAACAACCAATTAAGGCTGAATTCAAGTGATTTCTGGGAAGAATATAGCTTTTATCAAATTCGATGAATGCCTTTTGCATTTCACCCAATTGATTTTTAGCTTTTTTATAAAGGTTATTTTTTTCCTGACTCATTAATAGCCTCGCTTTCATTTGTCAGATTGTCCTCATTGTAAAGAAGCAGCAAAAATTGTAATAATCGTTCATATATTCTTGAAGCATCATCACCGGACAATGTTTCATTCGGATACCACGATTTTACAATTTCCAACTTTTCCATTCACTACCTTTTGGACAAAAAATTTACAGGCGTTGAACCTGACAAACCACCAATTGGCTTGTATGAAAATTATGTAAAATCTATTATTAGCTTGGAAATTATTAGTGGCTGGTCTAGTGCTAATATTAATTGACTATCATTAGCAAAAACATAAAGATCAGTTTAGTCTTAAATAATTTGCTTGTTTTTGTCTAAAATTATATGATATTATTATTTAACAATTGGAGATAAATAATGATTCAAAATGCTGTTTTACTTCGTCGTGTATCGACTACAATGCAAGAAAAAGAGGGATACTCCTTACAGAACCAACAAGAAATTCTTAGGAATTACTGCGCTTGTAAAAACTTAAATATTATCAAGGATGCTGAGTTAGTTGAAAGTTCCACTCGTGGTGAACGCAAACATTTTATGGAGATACTAACTTTTTGTAAAAAGCAAAGAGGTGGCGTGGCTTTGGTTTGTTTGAAGACCGACCGCTTAATGCGTAACTTCAAAAATTATACGATGATTGATGATATGCGAAAAAACGGTCAACTGGAGCTACACTTGGTACAAGAAAATCTAGTGCTTGATAAAAACTCGAAGGCTGGTGATTTAACAATTTTGGGCTTAAATGTGGTTATGGCGCAAAATTATGTTCTTTCATTGCGTGATAATGTTGTCAGCGGTATGCATCATCAAGCTGAACACGGTTTTTGTATGTATCGTGCCCCTTTGGGATATTTTAATGTCAGAAAACCTGATGGTAGAGCCGATGTTATTGTCGACACAGAAAGAGCGCCGATTGTACAGAAGCTTTTTGAGCAATACGCAACTGGTTTGTATTCACTCAAAGATATGGTAAAACAATGTAAAGAATGGGGATTAACCAGTAAATACAATGGAAAGCCCTTAAATACAAGTGCAATCCACCGTATTTTGAGTAATAAATTTTATATGGGCGAAATGAAGTATATGCAAAATATATATAAACATCAATACGAAACGCTTATTGCACCTGCATTATTTCAAACTTGCCAAGATATTTTGCACGGACGTAAACCAGAAGAGAAAATACCGTTTAAAGCAACCGAAGAGCCTTTTATATTTAGAGGATTGATGACTTGCGGTGTTTGTGGTTGTACTATCAGCAGTTATAAAAAGACCAAACCGAGCGGAAAGGAGTATATCTATTTGAAATGTTCGCATTTCAAGGAAAATTGCAAGAATCCGCAGATTAATGAAAAAGTTGCATTAGAAGCTGTCGAGAATGAATTAAAGAAATTACACGTTCCTCAAGAAATTATGCCTTATCTCAAAGCAGATATGGAAAGAATTATCAATAAACAAAACGAAGCTCATAATAAGGAAGTGCGAGCAATTCGTCAAAAATACGACCATTGTCAAGATAAAATTAAACGGTTGCGCTCACTGCTGCTTGAAGGTCATATTACACCCGAAGAATATCGGGATATGAATGAGGACATTAAACAAGAGCAATACGAACTAGAAGGAAAGTCTGCTTTATTGACTGAGGCTGATAAAAACTTCTCTATCGCAATATCAACAATACTTTCATTGGGAAATAATGCTTATCAAATTTTCAAAAATTCGAGAATAGAAACCAAAAGAGCGATTTTAAAGCTTTTACTTTCGAACTTGCAAATGAAGGATAAACAAGTCTCAATCGAGGGTGTTGCGATTGGTGATCCCAACGGGATTCGAACCCATATTACCACCGTGAAAGGGTGATGTCCTAACCATTAGACGATGGGACCATCAAAGATGACTTTACGCTATATACAGGTAAAATTTTTACAGGTCAAGAGTTTTTTTTAGGTTAAGTTTATTTTTATTTAAAAAAGCATAATCAATTACAGATTTAATATATTGATTATTTCACTCAAGTGAACCAGTTCCAGGTCTTTATCGGCAAGAGCGGGGAGCCATTCTTGTAATGCTTCGATGGTTTTGCTTTTGGGGTGACCGATAGCGATAGCATAGCCGTTTCTCAAGGCAATTTCTTCGGTGAGTTTTAATTGTCCTAAAATATATTCTTTATCATTATTATTATCTAAAAATACATTGCGTGAGGCATGAGGGATGCCGATTTCATCAGCAATATCGCCGGCAATTGATTGAGCCGAGGTTTTAGAATCCAAAAAATATAATCCTCGTTCTTTTAAAACTTCCATAACCGCGGTCATACGTTCCGAATCTTGAGTTAATTTGCTTCCCATATGGTTGTTGATACCTTTGATAGGTTTGACTTTATCCAACATTATTTTGAGGTTGTCTTTAATTTCTTGTAATGACATGGCAGTAGTTAAGGCATCGGGGCCGCAATTGACATTTCCTAACGCTTCCATAGGTGCGTGGAGCATAATTTCGTGTCCGGACGCTAAGGAATATTCAATTTTGCTGTTCAGATTTGATGCATAACTTAAAAAAGATGTTGTCAAAGGGTATTTGAGCGAACTTATTTCTTTAGTCTTTTGTGAGTTTATTCCCATGTCATCAATTACTATGGTTATAAGCGGTAATTTATGAATTAAAGGGGCAGGGGAGACGGCAGCATCATCGGTGTGATTTAAGATGGTGTTTTCATCAATAATATCATCGGGGATGGTTTCTTCGTAGAGTTCTTCATATATTTGAGCTGTGTCGCCTTGATAAGGCAAGGAGGTTGAACTTCCGGTTTCTGCCGCTAAGGTAATTTCATCCGAAGGATTATCATTCAGCGTTTTTTCGTTAAGGATTATATTTCCGCTTGAGATTATATTTTCCAGCGAAGTGTTTTCCATAAAAGATCCTTGATGAGTATCAACGGGACGCGGAGGTGATACATTATCGGTCGGAGGTGTAGAAATTGAAGTCGAATTATCCTCCGTGTCAAAATATATTGCCAAGAAAAACAAAACCGCCACCGCTGCTAACAGATGTGCGCATTTTATCAGCAGTAATTTAATTTGGGAGGCGGTCAGTTTCGGCAAGGCTTTAATCTTTTTTACGTAAAGTTGGGAAAGCTATAACATCGCGAATGGTTTCAGCTCCGGTTAAGAGAATCGCCAATCTGTCCAATCCCATACCCATACCGCCGGTAGGAGGAAAGCCGTTTTCCAAAGCATTTATGAAATCTTCATCAAGCATTTGGGCTTCATCATCGCCTTTTTCGCGATCTTTAGTTTGAGCTTCAAATCTTTCACGTTGCTCCAAAGGATTGGATAATTCGGAATAAGCACATCCTACTTCCATGCCTCCGACATAAGCATCAAAATGTTCGACTAAACGCGGATTGGTGCGATGCGTCTTGGCAAGAGGTGAAATATCACGCGGCATATCCATTACTAAAATCGGTTGGACTAAACCTGGTTCAACTTTGGCATCAAATACCTCAGAGATGACCTTGCCCCAAGAAATGCAAGCTGAGGCATCGACTCCGATTGACTTGGCCATGGCAACGGCTTCTTCCAAATTGGCGGCTTGCATAAAATCGGCACCGGTTGCTTCTTTTACCAAATCAATCATTGATTTACGAGCAAAAGGTTTGCTTAAGTCAATTTCGTTGCCGTTAACATTGATTGTGGTGGTGCCTAAAACTTTTTGAGCAACATAACGCAACAAGTTGGGAATCAGTTCTGCCATATCATTATAGTCGGCATAAGCTTGATAAGCTTCCAATGCCGTAAATTCAGGATTGTGAGTTTTATCAATGCCTTCATTGCGGAAATTGCGACCAATCTCAAATACACGATCGAATCCACCGACAACCAATTTTTTTAAATATAATTCAGGGGCAATACGCAGATATAAATCCATATCCAAAGTATTGTGATGGGTTATGAAAGGTTTTGCCGAAGCTCCGCCCATAATCGGGTGTAACATCGGAGTTTCGACTTCCAAGAAGTTATTTTCTTCGAAATAACGACGTACTGCGGAAATAATTTCACAACGCTTGCGATAAACAGCTTTGCTGTCATCATTCATGATAAAATCTACATAACGCTGACGATAACGAGCATCCATATCGGTCAGACCGTGGAATTTTTCCGGCAAAGCTTGAAGAGATTTGGAAATGATATCAAAATGTTCGGCGGCAATGGACAGTTCACCGCGCGGAGTGCGACGAACGTAACCGGAAATACCAACAATATCGCCGACATCCAAATCTTTAAGACGTCCCAAATCTTCTTCCGGTAAATGATTTTTATGGCAAAAAGCTTGAATTTTGCCGCTGTAATCTTTTACATCAATAAACATCCCGTTGTTGCGTACAGCCATAGCACGACCGGCAATGGTGACGCGATCCTGCGTATCGGCTCCGGCTTCCAAATCTTTATATTTTTCCTGTAAATCGGCAGCTTGAGCATTGGGCTTAAAGCAATAAGGATAAGGATTATAACCTTTTTCTTGTAAATTGTGCAGTTTGTTTAAGCGAGATTCGCGATGAATGTTAGTTTCGTTAGACATTTCATATTCCTATTGTAACATTATTTAAAAAACTTTTCTTACTATAATAGTAACTAATTTTATTTTCAAATAAAAAATGCAAATAAAGTTTATATAAAAAAACTCGCCGAAAAAATAATCGGCGAGTTTGATGGTAAATCATCGGTGCTAGAAATATACCCAAGTGATATAATTAGCATTACCGGTAAGACAACCTGTATCTCCTATATTCAAAGGTATTGATTTTGGGGTGTTATTTACTCTCATGCTGATTAAACCGTCAGCTCCCCAATCTGATGAAGCTAAGGAGCGGCAAGCATCAGCACTAAGACCGGTTATTTTGATGCCAAAATATTTATTTGTATTATAACTGCCGCAATCAACTTTATTACTATCACATGATTCTACAAAACCTTCCCCACCGAAAGCATGATTCATCGTAACATGGGAGCTTCCTGATCGAATAACCATTTCGTTGGGAACAAAATTAAACTCGGCTGCCGATGAAGTTGTTAATCCGCTATAGTTAGGATAAGAAGCATAAGCAGTACGAATATTCATTAATAACATGGTGATTTGATCTTGGGCTTTAGTAAATTTATACTTTGACATCGCTTTGGAATAACCTGCAATACCACCGACCGACAAAACGCCGATAATTGCCAAAACACCCAACATTTCAATCATTGAACGCCCTGACTGGTTATTTGTGATAGGTAAGGTATTTGTTTGACTCATCGTATTTTCTCCTTAAATTTAAAGCAAATCTATGTTGGGTATATTATCTTATTAATTTTTGTAAACAATATTTTTTTTTACTAAATGCACAAATTTGGTGATAAGAGTAAAAGATAAAAAATAAAATTATTTTAAGCTTGACAAATACCGATTAACAGAACTAAAGTAGAACAAGTTTGATTTTAAGGAGTTTATCAATGTTAACGCCTAAGCAATATAACCTGTTATTGTTTATCCATAAGACTATTCGTGAAACCGGTTGTTGTCCGTCATTTGATGAAATGAGAAATGCCATCGGGTTAAAATCAAAATCAGGGATACATGCATTGATTGATGCTTTGGTAGAGCGAAATTTTGTGCGTAAGTTGCCGCATAAGGCTAGAGCTTTGGAAGTTTTGCGGTTGCCTAAAGTAAAACCGACCAATGCAGTTCCGGTAGAAAAAGCGACACCATCGATGGAAATACCATTATATGGTAAAATTGCCGCAGGTACACCGATTGAAGCTATAGCTAATGAAAATGATAAACTCAGTGTGCCGGCGGCTTTGGTGTATGGCGGTGATTATTATGCTTTGACCATAGAAGGGGATTCAATGGTAGAAGCGGGAATTATGGATGGTGATACCGTAATTATTAAACGTGCTTCAACAGCCAATAACGGTGATATAGTAGTGGCTTTGGTTGATAATAACGAGGCAACCTTGAAAAAAATTAAGAAAAGCGGAGCTTATATTGAATTAATCCCGCAAAACAGTGCTTATCAGACGCGCAGATTGGCAGCGGGAAGGGTAAAAATACAAGGTGTTTTGAGCTCGTTGATTAGAACTTATCACTAAATTGAAAATTGTTTGAACAAGCGTATATCCCCTTTATGGTGTGTCATAAAGGGGATATTTTTAATGAGCAATATGGGAAAAATTGCTTTTGTGCTGATTATAATTTTAATATTGTTTGCCTGCAGTCAGTCTTTGATGTAGTTTTTCTTTTTCAATTCTTTTTCGGAGTTGAGGTGATATAACAGATAATATATTGTCATAACAGCGGCGATGATTGCAAAAGACACAGTTACTTTGAAAAATATCTCCGCATTGATCAGATCATCAAACCATAGTGCAATCAGGGCAAATATTGCATAGGCAACACACAGGCTGAAAGCAGTAATTTTAAATGGTGAAATTTTCATTATTGTATCTCTCTTTCCAAGACAAAAATAAAGGCTTCGCGGGCAAAAAACAGTAAGGTGCGACGGTTTTCGCGTTCCATGGTTTTAACCTCCCAACCCTCACGAGCAAATTCGTTTAGTACGTTGGTAAGACGAACAGGATTTACTTTGCCTCCGTTTAAGAAAATACTTGATATAATGCCTTCGGTATATAAAAAAACACGATATTCTTTCATTGATAGTTCTCCGTTTGATAAAGTCACAAATTGATAATATTATTTATAATTTAATAAAAAGTAAAAGTGCCTTTGACGGGATGTCAAAGGCACTAAAAGGAGACTTGGGATATTTCTTAGAACTTGTAGTTCAAAGACAAGCCCCACATCTTAACCGAGTTTTTGTAGTCGGAATATACTTGGGGTTGGATGTGTTGGTTGATGGAATTTTGAGTATCAACAACCGCATCTTTGGCTTTGATATAGGTGAAGGCCATATCAAAACTTAATTTATCATTATATTGATAATTTAAGCCGGCGGAATACCACAAGCGATCGGAATCGGGAATACGCGGAGTGCGCTCGGCTTTTTGGGCAGCTGCTTGGTCAAAAGCAATACCGAAACGAGCTTTCCATTGATTATCGATTTGATAAGAAGCACCTAAAGCATAGAAATTGGTGTCACGCCATTTTTCGTTTACATAGCTGATGCGTCCGGGGATATCTTCACCATTAAAGTTCAAACGGTCAAAAGATGACCAATAAGTGCGTTGATATTCTGCCATTAATTCCCATTTATCATTGAGTTTGTGATAAGCACCAAATGATAACGTGGCAGGAAGGTCTAAATCACAGTTAATATTTTGATTATAAAAACTTGAAGGTATAGAACTATCCATTTTTCCTTTAATCTTGTGTTTCATTTCACTGCGATAGCCAATACCGAAACGGGTATTGTCATTAAGCTCATACATAGCACCTAATTGATATCCGATGTCGGTAGTATCACCATAAACGGCAGTATCAAACATTCCTCCGGCTTTGCTGGTCAATCGGGCGCGGACTTTTTCAACTATAAATCCGGCACCTATTGATAATTTGTCGGTTGCCTTATATGCAGCCATAGGGGTAACGGAGATAGTGTGAACACGTGAGGTGTTGCCATGGGCAGAGCCCATCCAATCGGAGTTGTATTTGGTAATCATGCCGAAAGGAGAGCTGACATTTATACCTAAAACGGTTTTATCATCCAATTCATAAGAAACCGTGCCGTTAGGAGCAATGGCAGCATGAACAATATTGTGTTGTTCTCCGGTTTCACCTTGACCGGTTCCGGATATATTTTTGGCTTCGGCTTGAGGAGCAATATAGGTTCCGCCGATATTGACCTGAATGCCTTTTTGACGGGTTAAACCGGCAACGTTAAAAAAGGCATAAGAGGGGTTTTCAGCACCGGCAGTAGCACCGGCAAAAGCATTGCCTTGAGCAGCGGCAGATTGTTCACGAAGCTGGAATCCTGCGGCGTTTGCGTTGGTCGAAATGGCTAAAATACTGGCTAAAGCAGTAAAAGTTACTAATTTTTTCAATTTATAAACTCCTTATAAAGTTTCAAAGTACGAAAGGAGTTATAAATTAAAAAAAATTAAATGTCAATCAATCGATTGAATAATTTTAATCAAATGATTGAATTAATTTTTTGAATCTTGAGAAAATGCCGATAAAATAAAGTCTATCTGTTTGTTGGTATAATTTAATAACTTGTCCAAAACTTTCTCATCGGCTTTATTCCATTCCATAATTTTGCAAATATTATCTTCGCGCGAAACAAAGACGAAAAAGGTTGAAAATAAAGTAATTACATAGAAATAGCAATCTTTGATTGATATTTTTTTGTTTGATGCCCAATGAAGCAGAGTTGAAATCTTGTCATGAAAGGGGCGAATCAGCTCATCATAAAGAATCGAAAATTCATCAGACGGGCAAGAATATTCGCTTAAAAAAACTTTTTTCATGTCAATGGATAATGTTTCGGAGCAAATAATCATCAAAAAACGCTGCATAAAATCTTTTAAGAGACGAGCTGCGTCCTGTTGATTTTCGCTTTTTTGAACTACCATATATTGGGCAGTCAAATCAGCAGTCATGTCGTTGACTACATTAACAATGTTTTTTAAGGCGGCGGTATAGATACCTTTTTTACCGCCGAAATAATAAAGAATTGAAGATATATTGATATTGGCCTTGGCGGCAATATCACGTGTTGAAGCCCCGAAAAAACCGTTTTTGGCAAATTCTTCGAAGGCGCTGAGTAATAGTTTGGCTTTAGAATCGTTAGGCATGTTTTTTCTCTGTTTAAATTGTTGAGCCGTATTATGTATTATTTGTTTGAAATTACAACTAAAATTTTATCCACTAAGGGATTTTTTTGCGAAAATATAATAAAATCAATCGATTGACTTAAAAACGAATCCGACAATGTGGTAATAGTTAAAATTTTGCTTTACAGACTATGGTTTTTAGGGTAGAAGAGGGACAACGAAAATTGTCGGAGGACTATAAGTTGAGAAATGTTGTTAGGTTTGTTTTGCGCTTATTGTTTACTTTGTTGAAAGTAAGATGCAATATTCAATTTGATGCTAATAAATTGCCGACCAAGGCGGTTTATATTTCCAATCATGTTTCTTATTTGGATCCGATAATGCTGTTTGCTTTTTTGCCGGGTGACCCTATTTTTGCACTTAACGGGCATTTATACAGGAACAAATGGGTGAGATTTTTTATGCGGGCTGCTGATATTATGCCGTTTAATATGATTGAGCCGGCAGATTTGAAGGAATTGATTGCTAAAATTGATTCTGGACGTCGTTGTGTGATGTTTCCCGAAGGCAGAATGACCGAAAACGGCGGATTGATGAAAATTTACGAAGCACCGGGATTGGCTGCGGATAAATCAAATGCTCCGGTGGTGCCGGTATGGATTGACGGACCACAGTTCGGTTATTTTTCAAAGACAAAAGGAAAATTGCCGCATCGTCCGTTGCCTAAAATTACCATTACGGTTAAAAAGCCGATTAAGTTTAAGTTGAAAGATAATTTGCGTCATCAACGCGATCACATCAGTAATGAGATTTATATGATTATGCGTGATATGTGTTTTGAGGCGATTAATAACGGAGATATATCGCTATTCGGTATGTTGATGAAATCGGCAAAAGTGCATTCTAAACGCGGTTTGTTCACCAGACCGAAATTTTTTGAAGATATTAATCGAGTTCCGCAGTCTTATCTTGATTTAGTGGTAAAATCTTTTGTATTAGGACGATTTTTTAAGAAAAGAACTGCTCCGGGTGAGAGAGTTGCTTTATTGTTGCCTAATGCATTAGCTACCGTATGTACATTTTTCGGATTGTCAGCTTATGAACGGGTGCCGGTGATGTTGAATTTTTCAGTTGGTGCCAAAAATATGGTTTCGATGTGTAATACGGCTAAAGTCAGATTAATTGTGACTTCCTATAATTTTATTCGTAATGCCAAGATGGAAAGCGTTGTTGATGATTTGCGTGATGCCGGTTATGAAATTTTCTTTTTGGAGGATTTGCGCAAATATATTACTTTGCGTGATAAATTGGAAGCATATATTCGTTATAAAGTTAAACGGGTACCTCATCCGGTGGGGGGCGATAAAGAAGCGGTAGTATTGTTTACTTCCGGTTCTGAGGGAGCACCGAAGGCAGTAGTATTGAGCCATGCCAATGTTATTTCCAATGTTGATCAAATATCTTGTATATACAGTTGCAATGTTAATGATGTGATGCTTAATGCTTTGCCGATGTTTCATTCCTTCGGATTGTCGGTAGGAACATTGTTTCCGGTATTCAGAGGGTGTAAGTTGTTTTTATATCCGTCACCGTTGCATTATCGTATTATTGCAGAATTGTCTTATGAAATCGGGACTACCTTGTTGGTGGGAACAGATACCTTTTTCCGCGGTTATGCTAAGATTGCCAATCCTATGGATTTTAATCATGTCAGAGTCATGGTGGGAGGTGCTGAAGCAATTAAACCGGATACGCGCAATTTATGGGGCGAGAGATTAGGCGTCAGTATAAAAGAAGGTTACGGGGCTACCGAGTGTTCTCCGGTAATATGTGCTAATAATCATATTTTCAATCGTTTCGGTTCAATCGGAAAATTATTGCCGAAGATTCAGTATAAACTGCTGCCGGTTGACGGAATCGAAAAAGGCGGAGAATTGTGTGTTAAGGGTCCTAATGTTATGAAAGGATATATAATGCCTGATAATCCCGGTGTTTTGGTGCCTCTGAAAGACGGATGGTATCATACCGGTGATGTGGTTGATATTGATGATATAGGTTTTATGTATATTCGCGACAGAATAAAGAGATTTGCAAAAGTCGGCGGGGAAATGGTATCATTGAATGCGGTTTTGGAAACTATTGTAAGAGCTTTTGAAAAAGATGGAGAGTTTGATTACGGTGTGGTAGCTGTGCCACATGAAACCAAAGGCGAACAGGTGGTATTAGTGACTACTAATAAAAAGGCTACTTCTGACAGACTGCATGCTTATATCAAACAAAACGGTTTGCCGGAGTTGTATTTGCCGAGAGTTATATTAATACATAAAGAATTGCCTACTTTTGCTACCGGTAAAGCCGATAATGTTACCTTGAAAAAACAAGTTATGGAAGAGTTGGGTTTGGCTAAATAAGCTATATCGTTATTTCTTGGTAAATATTATAATTTTAGATTTACAAATGAAAATGTTTTATATAGCATAATATTAAATCGTTGTAGTATAACGGAATAAGGAGATGATTATGAAGAAATATTTGGTTTTAATTGCAATGTTGTTAGCGGCCTGCGGTGAACAAGGAACGAATGATAAAAATTCGGCAAAGGATGTGTCGTCTGATGTTGCTGAAGTTGCTGAGGTTGAACGTGACGGTAATTTAATAAAATTAAAAGCTGTTAATGCAGGAGCAATAGTTAATGCAAAAGTTGGGCAAGAAATTGTGCTTGAATTGGAAAGCAACGCTAATGATGATAAAAACTGGCAGTTCGTTACTTTTGTAGGTGAAGATAATATAGTTGAAGAATTGCAAGCAGAATATATTCCGAATGAGAATACCGAAGGTGTTGGAGAGGACAGCGGTAAGGGTGTTTATCGCTTAAAATTGCTTAAACCGGGCGAAATTATCGTGTCAGCTAACTATATTCGCGATAACGAAGAGTTTGATATAAAAAAGAAGAGCGACTATGCAGTTAAAGTTGTTATAGAATAAGTTAGCGCTTTGTCTGAAAGAATTGCTTTAATATTTGCGAACAAGGTTTTTCTAATATGCCGCCGTTGATTTGAGGTCGATGGTGGCATATTTTTTGTTCAAAAAATTTGGGGCCATTGATAACTGCTCCGCCTTTTTCATCATAAGCACCAAAATACAAGTTGCTTATACGGGCGAAAGATATGGCGGCGGCACACATGGCACAAGGCTCTAAGGTTACATACATATCCATATCCCAAAGGCGATTTTGTTTTAAGTTTTCACAGGCTTGACGAATGGCTAAAATTTCGGCATGGGCAGTGGCATCAAAAGTATGTTGGTTTTGATTATGAGCGGAAGCAATAATTTTGCCGTTTTGAGGATTAACAATCAAGCAACCTACCGGAATTTCATCAATTTCGGCGGCTTTTTTAGCTTCATCTAAGGCTAATTGCATATAATCTTCGGGTGTCATTGTTGTTGTCCTTAAATTATCACTTATATAAAAACTTTTTTGCAGGAAAAGGCAAGAATAATTTTTTTGCTTTACAATTACCTGATAGTTTTATAGACTAATTATCGGACAACGAGAGGTTGTCTGGGGTGTGAGAACCTCGCGTACAGCGCTTATATGTAAAGGCGAAACTTTTACATGCCTTGTGGTCATATTTGACTGGAAGGCGGTAAAATAGCCTTAGCGGTCAATATACCGCACTATCTGTACGTAGTTCTCAACTTCCAGTCACCTTTTTATAGGTGACTTTTTTATTGAATCAATAAAGAAAGTGAGAAGCGAAAATGAAAAAATATGTATTGTTGAGTTTATTGTTGTTAGCTGCTTGTGTGCAGAATCGAATGTTGTATGTCAATGAAAAGGGAAATCAGGTTTATCAATCCAAGTGCAACGGCGGAATGTTGGATATGGGGGATTGTATGGCTGATGCGGCGGCACATTGTCCTAACGGGTTTGAAGTTATCCAATCATCAGAGAATAATATGGGGCAAGTGATGCAAGCTAATGCTCAAAGCTCATCTTCGGCTAACGCAAATGCCACATTTTTCGGTAATACATTGTGGAGTAATACCAATGGAACATCAAATTTTAACGGCAATGGTTACAGCTTTAATGTTTTTAACCGCTATATGATTTACAGCTGTAAATAAATTGCTTGAAAATAAACGATGATAGATGAAAAAAAAACCGTCTTATTGCTAAGACGGGATTTTTTTGATTAGTCTTCCAAGCCTAACAATTTGTATTTAATACGCACATCCATATCCTTGGCATAGCTATTGATAAGTTCTTCAGCTAAATTTTGTTCCAATTCTTTATTCATTCCAAGATTGGCCTCTTTCATTTTCTGGGTATTATTTCCGATTTCGGGGTTTATTACCTTGGTCGGAACTACAATGGTGGTAATACCTGAAGAATTTAACGACTTATAGTTGCCCAGTGCAGTGTGATAAGCTTCATCGGATTGAGCACTGTTAAGTCCGGCAAAAGTTTCGTTGCGTTTTACCGGTGCGGTGGTTTTCACGGACAACTTAAATCTTGTTGCTATGTCAGACAGAGAATCACCGCCTTCCATTTCGGCTAACACGTCATTGACGATTTCTTGAGCAATTGCCGATTTTTCGTTTTCGGTCCATATTTTTATGATGTCATTACGGACATCGGATAATTTTTTAATATGGGCATCATGGATTTTTTTAGTTTCGGCAAAAACAAAACCATTTTCGCTTTCAATCGGTTGGCTTATTTCATTTTCATTGTATGAAAATACGGTTTCAACAAAGTCAGAATCAGCAATAATGTTTTTGGCTAATCCGGACGATGATGAATTAAAAGAGCCATCTTCTTTAAGACCTTGAATAGTTTGAATTTTAGCGTTATATTGACGAGCAATGGAATTTAAATCTGCACCTTTTCCGATTTCATCTTCAATCGAATTGATGACGTTTTGAGCTTGATCATAGGCTTGTTCATTGCGAATATCCGAAGTTATTTTACTTTTTACTTTTGCCAAAGGAGTTTCAACCTTAGCGATAATTCCGGTTATGCGCAAAATATGCCAGCCGAATTCGGTTTGCAAAGGCCCGATATTTTGATTCACATCGGCATCAAATACTTTCTCGGCAATTTCCGGTAGCAAAGCATCTTCGGTAACTTCTCCTAAGAAAGTTGTTTCTTTGTCTTGGTGAGCTTTATCGGAAGCGACTCGGTAAAAATCGCTGCCTTTTTTTAATTCGGCGAGTGCAGATTCGGCCGAAGCTTTATCATCAAATACCATTTGAAGAATTCGGCGTTTTTCCGGGATGACATAATCTTGAATATTATCATTGTAGTAGGCTTTTATTTCTTCATCGGAAATATCAATGCTATCAGCTAATTGAGCAATTTTAAGTTCGATAAAAGCAATATCGCGAGTTTCAGGAGCCTCAAATTGCGGGGCAAAATCCTGATAATATTGCTCAATTTCTTCTTCAGTTATGTCGCGATCAATTTTCATATCGGCAGGATTAATTCTTATATATTGAAAAATTTTCTGCTGATTGGCAATTTTTACTACATATTTATTCATAAAACTCGGAAAAATAATTTTTTCGCTCGGAGAATAAACCAAGTGACGGCTTAAGACATTTTGCTTAAGATCTGAAATATATTCATTTTCGGTCATATCAAAATATGCTAATTGGCGATGGAGCAAAGCCGGAGAGAAATGGCCTGAAGCATCCATAAACTCAGGTTGCGATGAGATAATTTTTTCAATTAATTTATCTGAAATATCAGCTCCGGATTTTTGAGCCTGACGTTTTATAATCATATCTTGAGCATTTTGTTTAACCAAGCCGGCTAAAATATTTTTACGAATATCTTCGGTGATTTCCACGTTGCCACCGAACATGTTTTGAGCCTTGCGGATACTGTTTTGCAGTTTGATATTCATTTCATCTTGCAAAATTTCCATATCGTCAACTTTGATAACCGCACGATTCTTGCCGGCACGGTTGACGTATCCCGATATGCCAAACAAGGACATAAAACTTAGGGCTGTCAGTGCTAATATAGCTTTAGTCAGCCACGAATCTTGATATTTTCTAATCTTACTAATCATTTTGCATCACCTTTAAAAATAGCAAACACAGTTATAATTAAAGCGGATTATAATACATTTATTATTTTGTACAACACTTCAAATATTGATGTTGAAAAGTTTTTTTGATTATGTTAAAAACACTTAAAGTTTGGTTAATTTTAATGGGAATAAAAGTGTTATGAACAGAAAAATGATGATCGCAGGTAATTGGAAAATGAATGGGCTTACTGCTGAAGGGGTAAGTTTGGCGAAAGAAATTACCGATAAAGTTAAAGCTAAAAAAAGGACTTGTGAGTTTGTGGTTTGTCCGCCTTTTACATTGTTAAGTTTAGTTAAGAAAGCATTGCGCGGTTCGAAAATTGCTTTAGGTGCTCAAGATTGCCATTGGGCAGAAAAGGGTGCTCATACCGGTGATATAAGTCCGGCAATGTTACGTGATTTGGGCTGTGAATATGTTATTTTGGGGCATTCCGAACGAAGAGCTGATCATAAGGAAAGCAGTGCTTTGATTGGTAAAAAAGTGGAGGCAGCACATAGTTTCGGTTTGAAGACGATTGTGTGTGTAGGTGAAACTTTAGAGCAAAGAGAATCCGGAAAAACTATAGATGTCTGCTCAAAACAAGTCAGAGAATCGTTACCTGAAGGGGTAAAAGCCGCAAATACGGTAATTGCCTATGAGCCGGTTTGGGCAATCGGAACGGGTAAAACTCCGACTCCGCAAGAAGTCGAAGAAGTACATGCGGCGATTCGCGGAGTGTTAACTAAAAAGTTAGGAAAATCAGAGGCCGATAAAATGCGTATTTTATACGGCGGTTCGGTTAAACCGAGTAATGCTAAAGAAATGTTGTCATTGGAAGATGTTGACGGAGCTTTAATCGGCGGTGCCAGTTTGAAGGCTGATGATTTTATAGCTATATCGGATAATGCAGGTTGTTAATATAATTTAAGAAAGGTTAAACAAATGGGATCAGTTTTATTAGTAGTTCATTTGATGGTTTGTATTTTTTTGGTAGCTTGTATTTTAATGCAACGTTCTACCGGAGGTGCTTTAGATGGTTTAGGCGGCGGTTCGGGGGCGTCAAGTTTCTTGTCGGCACGCGGTACCGGTAATTTATTAACAAGGACCACCGCAGTTTTGGCGACCTTGTTGTTTGTTACCAGTATTTCGTTGGCACTCTATTATCGCGGTCAGGCCAAGCCGAAAGAATCTATTGTCGAGAAAGCTGCGGCAGAACAGCAAGTTCCGCAAAATGATGAAGTTCCGGTTGTGCCGGTAGCGGAAAAATAATATGATGATACGGAGTGACAAAGGCATCTTCTCTTTGGTGATGGGGAAGGTGCCTTTTTCACTTTTAATAAGTTTGAATAATATATAAAGGATAAGGTGCAAATGTCTGATAAAACTAAATTTATATTTATTACCGGCGGTGTGGTTTCGTCTTTGGGCAAAGGGTTGGCTTCGGCATCTTTGGCCAGTATTTTGCAGGCTAAAGGTTTTAAGGTCAGAAATCGAAAGCTGGATCCTTATCTTAATGTTGATCCCGGAACGATGAGCCCTTATCAACATGGCGAAGTTTTTGTTACCGATGACGGAGCTGAAACAGATTTGGATCTGGGACATTATGAGCGTTTTTCGGGAGTTCCCTGCCATAAAACCGATAGTATTACTACCGGCAAAATTTATCAGCGAGTTATTGATAAAGAACGGCATGGTGATTATTTGGGGGCGACTATTCAAGTCATTCCTCATGTTACCAATGAAATTAAAGATTTTATTTTGTCAGATATCAGCGATGAGGATTTTGTTTTGTGCGAAATCGGCGGAACGGTCGGTGATATTGAAGGACAACCTTATTTAGAGGCAATTCGTCAGATTGCATATGAGTTGGGGCGGGAAAGAGTAATGTTTTTGCATGTGACTTTGCTGCCTTATATTCCAACGGCTGGTGAATTGAAAACTAAACCGACACAACATTCGGTGAAAAAACTGCAAGAATACGGTATTCAGCCGGATATGTTGCTTTGTCGTTCACAGATGCCTATTCCGCAAAATGAAAAACGGAAAATAGCTTTGTTTTGTAATATTAAAGAAGAAAATGTGTTGGCGGCCTTAGATGTGGCAAGTATTTATCAAGTACCGATTGCTTATGCCAACGAAGGAATGGGGCGACAAGTTTGCAAGCATTTCGGCATAGAGTGTAATAATGAGATAGATTTGAGTAAATGGGAAAATATTTTAGATAATATTCGTCATCCCGAGGGCGAAGTGCGGATAGCAGTGGTGGGAAAATATACCCAGTTACTGGAGGCTTATAAATCACTTAATGAGGCATTGACCCACGGAGGTATAGCAAATCGTTACAAAGTGAAAATTAAGTGGGTTAATGCCGAGGAGCTGGAAAGCAAGTCGGTTGATGAAGAATTAAATGATGTCAGTGCAATTTTGGTTCCGGGCGGTTTCGGGCAAAGAGGAACAGAGGGAAAAATTTCCGCTATTAAATATGCTCGTGAGCACAAAGTACCTTTTTTGGGAATTTGTTTGGGTATGCAAATGGCTGTAATTGAAACCATGCGTAATGTTGCCGGAATCAAAAATGCCGGTACTACCGAATTTGATCCCAATTGTGAGCCGGTAGTAGGGTTAATGACCGAATGGGATAAAGAAGGAGCAAAACAAATCAGACATAAAGACGGAGATCTGGGCGGTACCATGCGTTTAGGTGCATATGAATGTGTTTTAGCTCCGGATTCATTAACCGCTAAGATTTATGGCAAAACCAAAATATCGGAACGTCATCGTCATCGTTATGAAGTGAATATGAAATATGCCGATGTTTTAAAACGTTCAGGAATGGAAATTGTCGGAAAATCACCGGACGGATTGTTGCCGGAAATTATTGAAATAAAAGAACATCCTTGGTTTATAGCAGTACAATTCCATCCGGAATTAAAGTCAAAACCGTTTGATCCGGCTCCGCTGTTTGTTTCTTTTGTTAAAGCGGCAATAGATAAGAGCCGTTTGATATGATATTGAATTTGATGGTTATTGATGGTAATAGTTACACACATAGCTGACTAAAGTGATTGATTATATGAACAGGGTTGGTATATAGGGACTATTGGAACTGAGAAGAGGAAATTGACTGATGAGATTAATTGCTCCCGTAATTATTTTATTAAGTGTTTTTTGGACTACATTTGTTCGTGCCGCATCGCTGGAAGAGTTTGCCCAAGATTTTTTAGCAGATGTTAAGACAATATGGAATGATGGTGATTATGATGCTTATTTGCCTTTTTACGCTTGGCATAATCGTTTTGCTTATGATGATGAGCATATTCACAAATATAATGAAAAAGCTTTTGGTTTCGGTTTGGGAAAATCGCATTATGATGAAAAAGGTAATTGGAGCGGATTGTATGCTTTCGGTTTTAAAGACTCCAATTATAAGTTAGAAACGGTTTTGGGTTATGCTTATATGTATAACTGGTCTTTGAGTGATGATTGGAATGTCGGTTTGGGATATACTTTAGGAATGACGCAACGTCATGAATATGCTTATATTCCGGTGCCGATGCCGCTTCCTTTGGCTGAAGTTAATTACAAACGTGCAATGTCGTTGCAAGCGGCTTATGTGCCTGGGTTGAAAAACTGGGGAAATGTGGCATTGTTGTGGGTTAGGGTTAAAATCCAATAAAAAAATTAAAAAGTTCGTATAACAGCACATCTAAAGCAATTTAATGCGGCTTGAAAAATTCACGTAGGCTTATCTACGCTAAAATTTTTCAAGCCTTTTAAATCACTTTATCTGCACTATTCTCCGAACTTTTTCGTTCGTATAACAGCATA
>CACWKS010000002.1:0-336106 GCA_902761535.1 uncultured Pseudomonadota bacterium | reverse complement strand
AATCACTTTATCTGCACTATTCTCCGAACTTTTTCGTTCGTATAACAGCATATTTAGAGCGATTTTACGAGGACAATAAAAATTCACGTAGGCTTATCTGCGCTAAAATTTTTCAAGCCTTTTAAATCACTTTATCTGCACTATTCTCCGAACTTTTTCGTTCGTATAACAGCATATTTAGAGCGATTTTACGAGGATAATAAAAATTCACGTAGGCTTATCTACGCTAAAATTTTTCAAGCCTTTTATTTGCAAACGCTATCTGCAGTTTTGATAGTTAATATGGAGACATAAAAAATTCCCCGAGCTTATGATTAAGCGCGGGGAGGAGGTCATTCAAAGAATAATTCACGAAGATCATTGATCTGAGGAGGATAGTTGTCGTCATGGATTTTAAAATGGCCGCCACGAAAACCGGGTCTGCCTTTGAATTTTCCTTTTTCGTCGGGCTGGTTGTAGTAGAAAAACCATGCCAGACGTCGCATGGCGTTGTCGTAGTTACTGTTTTGATTCCAACAACGTTGTTCAAGTTCTTTGAATTGGTCAATGTTTTTTACAACCGGTATTATGTCTTCGACATAAAACCAGCTGGAAAATTGATTTTGACCGACGTATTGTTCAAATTCGTAATTAGAACAAATGAAAAATACGGTGAACTTTTGAAACAACGGGAATTCTTGCAAATTAATGGCTTTGGTTTCATCATTTGCATGATTGATAACCTCCCATGCTTCCAATCCGTTGGCACGCACCAACATGATAGGGCGAACTCGGTCGTACCAATTGAACAATTGCATCGGAAAGAACAGATGCCGTTTGGTAGGTGCAAAAAGAGGATTTCGCACCATAAGCCGAGTTATTCCTTCTGTCAAACTCAACAATCGTTGATCTTGTTCTGAAAATAAATTTTCCATAATATAAATGATTTAATTAATAATTATATTTCTGTAATCATGATTATATGTAATCAGACAATTTTGCAAGAAAAAAATAAACACCTTCAAAAAATACTTGCCAAATAAAAAAAAATGTGTTTTATTGCCTGACAGCTTTAGATGGTGCAACATACTCAAGCGGCCATGGCGGAATTGGTAGACGCGCAACCTTGAGGTGGTTGTGGGAGAACTCCCGTGAAGGTTCAAGTCCTTTTGGCCGCACCAAATAAGGCTTTTTTTATATTTAAATTTATATTTTTCTTATAATTAGACGGGGAGGTTGAAGAAAATGTTTAAAGTTTGCAAAACCGACAATAATCAAAAACTCGTTAAATTAAAGAAAAATCGACTTTACAACGGTTCATGGATAAATGTTATAAATCCGTCCAATGAGGAATTGGAAAAGCTTGCCAATTGGATAAGATGGGATGTTGATACCTTAAAAAGCTCGTTGGATATTGATGAAAGTTCACGTATTGAGTATGATAATGATAATTTTATGATAATTATCAATTTGCCCTTGCTTGATGATGAAGGGCAGTTTGACACTTTACCTTGTTCGATGATTTTTGCTCCGAAAAGTTTTGTTACACTTTGTTCACGAGAGAATCGTATTTTAGGTTCGTTTACCAAAGTAAACGCCGCTTATTTTGATACCAAGAATCCCGAGCAGTTGATGTTGCGAATTTTATTTAAATCAACTCAGTTTTATCAAAGATATTTGAAAATTATTAATCGCAAGACTGAACAAATTGAATATAATTTGCGCAATACCACAAATAACAAAGAGTTATTTGCTTTGATGGAAATTCAAAAATCGTTAGTTTATTTTACAACCGCATTGCGTGATAATCAGTTGGTTTTGCAAAAATTATTGCGAATGGTTCGTACTAAAACGCTTAATAAATCAATAATATTCAGCGAGGCGGATATCGATTTATTGGAAGATATTTTGATTGAAAATAAACAAGCAATAGAAATGGTTGATATGCATCGTACCATTTTGGAGAGTATGATGGACGGATTTGCCAGTGTTATCAATAATAATGTCAATCAAGTGATGAAATTTTTGGCGGCAATTACAATTATCTTGTCTATACCGACAATGTTGGCAAGTTTTTGGGGAATGAATGTAGGTTTGCCTTTTACGGAAAGTCCGTGGGGATTTTGGTATGTGGTGACGGCGTCTACTATTTTGACAATTTTAGTGATTCTGTTTTTCCGAAAAAAGAAAATGTTTTAACTCATTTTTTGTGTGTATCTTAAGCTATCATCTTGAGATGATGCAATTTAAAGCATACACTTGCAGGAAATATGAGTTTTTTAGAGAGGGTATTGGTTTGATATTGGGAATACTTTGTGCTTTTGTAGTGGTTGTTGCTGATCAATTGAGCAAATATGCGGTTTTGCATTGGTGGTTGGGTGAACTTGTCGGTATAAAGATAAGTGATTTTTTCAATATAGTGAGAGCTTGGAATACCGGTGTAAGTTTTTCGATGTTTAATAATTACGGCAAATTGGGCGCTTATATTTTATCAGCAGCTGCCATAGTAATTGTTATAATGTTATTGTGTTGGCTTAAATCGGAGAAAAACAGGCTTTCTCAGGTCGCTTTAGGTTTGATTATGGGAGGAGCTTTGGGAAATGTAGTTGACAGATTACGGTTCGGAGCCGTGTTTGATTTTTTAGATTTTCATATCAATGATTCACATTGGCCGGCGTTTAATGTTGCTGACAGTTGTATTTGTGTCGGAGCGGCAATTATTATCGCTCAGGCATTTTGGATTCAGATAAACAAAAGTAAGGAGAAATAAATGCGTATATTTATTATATTGAATTTAGTGTTAATGACAGTTGCTTGTTCCGGTTGGGGCAAAAAAGAGTTGGGGATGGCTAATATGTCGCCTGATGAAACGGTGGTTGAACAACGTAAACCTTTGTCTTTGCCGCCGGAATTTGATGTTCGTCCGGTTGTTAAGGTTGATGCAGATGAATAAAAAACTGCTTAATTTATATGCAGTAGCTGCGTTTATATGCAGTTTTGTGACGGCGTTTTCGGCCGATGCTTTTTTTGAGAATATAAATCAATTTAAATTAAATAACGGGCTTCAAGTGGTAGTGATTGAAGACCATAAGGCTCCGATAGTAAAGCAGATGTTGTTTTATAAGGTCGGATCAATAAATGAAGCAATCGGTAAGGGAGGATTGGCTCATTTGTTGGAACATTTAATGTTTCGCGGTACTCCTCGTTTTCCGGGGCAACAATTTAATCAAATTATGGAGAGTAACGGAGCAATAAGTAATGCTTTTACTTCACAAGATGTGACGGCTTATCATCAGTTTTTTGATGTGAGCCGTTTGGATAAAATGATGGAGTTGGAAGCAGATCGTATGCAAAATTTGCAGATTAACAATGATGATTTTTTAGCAGAACGCAACATAGTTTTTCAAGAGCGTAAGCAACGTATAGACAATAATCCTTCGGCTAAATTTTATGAGGCATTAAAGAAAGTTTTGTGGCAGAATCATCCTTATAATCGCCAAGTTACCGGTGAGGACAGCGAGATCTTGAGTTTACGGTTAACTGATGCCGAGGACTTTTATCGTAAATATTATGTTCCGGATAATGCAGTATTGGTGTTGTCGGGTGATATTACTGTAGAAAAAGCTGAGGAATTAACCAAAAAATATTTTGGAAATATAAAATCGCAAAATTATGTTTCTGATTTGTCGCTTCCGACATTGCCGCAGAATTATAAGGCTTCAATCTCAATGAGATTGCCTGATGTCAAACTGGGACGTATGACTAATATTTATGCCACACCATCTTACAATTTAGATAAAGATAAGATATATGCATTGGAAGTTTTAGCAGAGTATATGGGAGGAGATAAAAATTCTCCCTTTTATCAGAAATTGGTTATTCAAGATAAAAAAGCTTTAGACATCAATGTAGGATATAATCCCATTTCTCGCAGTTACGGTGTTTTTGAAATAGGTTTGATTCCGACAGATATTGAACGGGATAATTTGTTTTTAGAATTGGACAGGGCGTGGAATTATGCTTTACGCAAATTAGATGACGAACAGTTGGCTATGACCAAGGAAAAATTGCTGGCTGATTTGATTTATTTGGAAGATAATCCGGAGGATATAGCTGAATTAGTAGGTTATATAGCGGCTGCAGATGTTGATTTACAGGAATTAAAAAATTATGAAAAAGGTATTAATCAAGTAACATTGAAAGATGTGATTGCGGCAGTTTCGTATTTACAAAATGAAGCGCCACAGGTTTCCGGAATACTATATCAGCTAAAAGGAGACCGAAATGAGTAAAAAACCTATGTATTTGAAACGACGAGGCGGCAGTAAAGTATTTTGGGTGTCGGCGTTACTGGCATTATTGTTGATTGCAGTTTGGTGCAATCGGCCAAAACCGGCAGTTCAACCGGAGCCGGTTGTTGAAGAGCGGCAAGAAATTATTTCCGAGAGTGTTTTTAAGGGAAGAGTTGAGGAGATTGTATCACCCAAGTTCGGGATTAAAGCTTATTATATGTTTCAAAAAAGCGGTTTAACCTCGGTTAGTTTTACTTTTATCCAATCAGGAAAAGCCTATGAAAATCCGGAGCAGGCCGGTGTGGCGAATATTGTTGCTCAAACTCTTAAAGAAGGTGCCGGTTGGTGGTCAGCAAAAGAGTTGCGTAATTTGATGGGAAGTTCGGGAATTAAAATCGGATTTTCCGTTTCGAAAGATGATTTTTCCGGTCAAGTGACTTTTCCTAATGAACAAAAAGAAAATGCAGTTAAATATTTACGTGAGATGTTGTTGAACCCTCATTTTGAGGATAGATATGTCGAAACAGCCAAAGCCGGAGCAATTCGAGCAATTGAGACACAAAAAGAAAATCCTTCTACCGAATTGTTATTAGAATTTAATCAAGCGATATACGGCGATTTTGCTTATGGAAGAAATCCGATAGGAGATATTGAAACGATAAAGAAAATCAATCGGCGGGTTTTGGTAAATTTTGTTCGAAATAATCTGGCTAAAAACAGGTTGTTTGTAGGGATTGTCGGTAATATACAAAAGGAAGCTGCCGAAGAAATGCTTGATAATCTATTTGGAAAATTACCGATTTTAGAAAGCCGAGAGATAGGTGTACCATATATAAATTGGCATCGTCCGGATGTTAATATTGAAAGAAATATTCCGCAAAATATAGTAGTATATGCAGCAAAAGGAACTTGTCGCAAATGTGAAGATTTTTATCCTTTGTATATAGCTAATTATATTTTAGGCGGTGCAGGACTTAATTCACGTTTTAATCAGAGAATGCGTGAGAAAGAAAATTTGACTTATGGTGTATCTTCGTGGTTGGATCTGAATGATAATGCAAATATCTTAACGGCTTCATTTTCGGCAACCGGAGATAAGTCTGAACGTGCGGAAAAGTTATTTGAAGAGATATGGCAAGAAGCAGGGGAGAAAGGATTTACTGAAGATGAGTTGCAAAATGCCAAAGATTATTTGATTTCTTCGCATAATTTGCGTTTTGCTTCTACCTCGGGAATAGCAGAAATGTTAGCTTATATGCAAAAGTATGATTTGGGAGTGAATTTCTTAAATCAACGCAATCAATTAGTAAAAGATGTTACTTTGCGTCAATTAAATCAGGCAGCAAAGGATTACTTTGACAGTAATTTTATAAAAGGTAAAATAGGTAATATTAACAAATAAGGAGAATTTTGATGTTTGGATTAAGCGGAGATATAAATAAGAGCAGAGCTTGGCATAAATTGGCAAAATATGCTCGTAAGATGCAAAAGGTCAATATGGCAGAAATGTTTGCCAAAGATAAAAATCGAGCCTCGCGTTTTGCAATTTCTTTAGATAATATGTATTTAGATTATTCCAAAAATATTATTGACAGCAAAGCAATGTTGTATCTTTTGGCATTGGCGGATAAAGCCGGTTTGAAAGAAAAAATCATGCAGATGTTTGAGGGGGATAAAATAAATTTAACCGAAAACAGAGCTGTTTTGCATATTGCTTTGCGTAACAGAGACAATCATCCGATATATGTGGACGGAACAGATGTTATGCCGGAGGTTAATCGGGTCTTAGCAAAAATTAAAGATTTTTCCGAGAGAGTGCGTTTGGGAACTTTTACCGGACATACCGGCAAAAAATTGACCAATATAGTAAATATAGGTATCGGAGGATCTGATTTAGGTCCGAAGATGGCGGTTGAAGCATTGAAACGCTATCATCGCAAAGATATGAATTTTTATTTTATATCTAATATTGATGGTACAGCTTGTGCAGAAGTTTTGGATAAACTTGATCCGGAAACAACGTTGTTTATTGTTTGTTCAAAGACTTTTACTACTATTGAAACATTGACTAATGCCAAAACTTGTCGCAAGTGGTTGATTGATGCTTTGGGTGAGCCGGCGGTTGCAAAACATTTTGTAGCAGTATCTACCAATGCGGCTGAAGTTGAAAAATTCGGTATAAATGTTGAGAATATGTTTGAATTTTGGGATTTTGTCGGCGGACGTTATTCGATGTGGTCGGCAATCGGTTTGATAATTGCCATAGCGGTCGGTTATGATAATTTTGAAAAAATGCTTGATGGGGCTTATGCCATGGATATGCATTTTAAAAATACCGAGTTTGCTTCTAATATGCCGGTAATTTTGGCATTGTTAAGCATTTGGTATGTTGATTTCTTCGGTATACGCAATCAGGTGATTGTACCCTATGATCAGTATTTGAATTTGTTACCGGCCTATTTGCAACAGTTGGTTATGGAAAGCAACGGTAAATCGGTCGATCTTAATAATAATTTTATCAGTTATGCTACTTCACCGGTGATATTCGGTGGAGCAGGGACCGATGTTCAACATTCATTTTTCCAACTTTTACACCAGGGAACGTCTTTTGTGCCTTGTGATTTTATTGTTCCGGCTATTTCGCATAATGAAATAGGTAATCATCATGAAATTTTGTTGGCTAATATATTGGCTCAATCAGAAGCTTTGATGAAAGGCAAAACTACTGCCGAAGCAGCAGAAGAGCTTAAGGCAAAAGGAATGAGTGCAAGTAAGATTACAAGTTTGAAAAAGTTCAAAACTTTTAAGGGAAATCGTCCTTCCAATACAATCGTATTTAAAAAGATTGATGCTTATGCACTTGGAGAATTGATAGCATTATATGAACATAAGACTTTTGTAGAGGGGGTTATATGGAATATCAATTCGTTTGATCAGATGGGAGTTGAACTAGGTAAGCAATTGGCTTTGAAAATTATGCCGGAGTTGCAAGGTGAAGCCAATCCTGCGGCTCACGATTCTTCAACTAACGCTTTAATATCTTTAATTAAGTCATTGAGAAAATAATGACTATCAGAATTCTGCCGTCTAATTTAGTTAATCAGATTGCAGCCGGAGAGGTGATTGAGCGTCCGGCCTCGGTGGTGAAAGAACTGGTTGAAAATGCCGTCGACGCCGGATCGACAATCATAGATGTTTATTTAACAGATGGCGGAAAATCTCTTATTAAAGTGACGGATAACGGTAAGGGAATATCAAAAGACGAGTTGTCAACGGCTATAGAACGGCATGCTACGTCAAAGTTGCCGGATGACGATTTATTTAATATTTGCTATTTGGGATTTCGCGGCGAGGCATTGCCGTCAATTGCTTCAGTGGCAAGATTGAGTATAATCAGCCGCACCCAAAATGAAGATAATGCGTGGAAAATTGAAGTTAACGGCGGTGTAAAATCAGAGGTTGAGCCGGCAGCGGGAAGTTATGGTACAAGTATTGAGGTCAGGGATATTTTTTATGCTCAACCGGCAAGATTAAAATTTTTGAAAACAGCAGTCAGTGAAGCGGCAGCGTGTATTGAAATTTTACAGCGAATAGCTTTGGCTAATCCCAAAATAAGTTTTTCGCTTACGGCAGACGGTAAAAGAAAAATCAGTTATCAAGCAGCAATCGGCGATGAAATACAACAAAGATTAGAAAGATTAGCTGACATAGCGGGGAGAGATTTCAGGGATAATTCTATTTTAATTGATGAAAGCAGAGATGGGGTTAATATAAGCGGGTATGTGTCTTTACCGACTTATAATAAAGCTAATTCGTTATCACAATTTTTGTTTGTTAATAATCGGCCGGTGAGAGATAAGTTATTGTTGGGAGCGATTAAAGGGGCATATCAAGATGTAATGACAGCAGGGCGATATCCGGTTTGCTCGCTTTATTTTACAGTTCCGCCTCGTGAAGTAGATGTGAATGTTCATCCTAATAAGACGGAAGTTCGTTTTTATAATTCGCAATTAGTCAGAGGATTGTTGGTTACGGCAATAAAAAATGCTTTAAGCAGAGCTTCAAATAAAACCTCTAATACTTTGAATTTGCAAAATATTATTAAGGCAGAAAGAATGGGCGATTCATTGGTATTAAACGAGCCGATGGCACAATTCGGAGCATCTTATTATCGTCCTAAACAAACAATATTACCAAAACTTGAACAAGAATTTTCGTTTAAAAATGAAACGTCATCATTTAATTCAGATGATGAAAATATAGGCGCTTTGGGTTTAGCGAGAGCACAAATTAATGATACCTATATCATAGCTCAAACAGATGATAGTTTGATTATTGTAGATCAACATGCGGCACATGAGCGGATTGTAATGGAAAAACTTAAGGCGGGATTTGAAAGTCATAATATTGCTCGGCAAATTATGTTGATTCCGGAGATTGTTACCTTAAATGAAGTTGAAAAAGAAAAATTGTTAGCTGCTTCGGAAAAGCTGGCAAAGCTAGGTTTGGTTTTGGAAGAATTCGGCACAACGGAAGTTTTGGTGCGTGAAGTTCCGGCATTATTAAAAGACGGAGACATCAAAAATCTGGTAACGGATTTGGCTCAGCAAATTGCCGAATGGGGCGAGGCTTTTGATTTGACCGAGAAATTGCATTTGGTTTGTGCTACTTTTGCTTGTCATGGTTCGGTCAGAGCCGGTCGCAGATTAAATATTGATGAAATGAATCGTTTATTGCGTGATATGGAAAAAACACCGCGTTCCGGTCAATGTAATCACGGGCGACCGACTTATGTGGAGATGAAATTGAGTGATATAGCCCATTTATTTGAAAGAAATTAGAAAATGACGGATAATACTTTTATTGATGGTTTTTTAGCGGCTTGTTTGGCCGGAATGATCACTGGTGTAGGTGGTTTGGGTATATTCTTAAAAAAACGTTACCTTAAATCACAAATCAATCAACTGCTTAATATTGCAGCCGGAGTTATGTTGGCGGCATCATTTTTTTCGTTGTTGGTACCATCGATGAATGAAATTGTTCGGCATGGTAATGATATTTATGTTTCAGCTTTTAAATATGCTTTGGCGGTATTCGGCGGAGTGGTTTTAATTTGGACACTTAATGTGTTAATTCCGCATGAGCATAACGAAATGGGACATCACGGACCGCATTTTGATATAAAAAAAGCATGGTTGTTTGTAATAGCGATTACTTTGCATAAATTACCGGAAGGATTGGCTGTCGGTGTAGCCTATGGTGCAGAAACAATTATTAATCCGATTTCATTGGTAATCGGTATTGCCGCACATAATATTCCCGAAGGTTTGACAATAGCCATATCATTGATGGCTGCGGGAACGAAACGTTGGAAAGCGGCATTTACAGCCTTTTTAATCGGTTTAGTACAGCCGTTGGGTGCATTATTGGGATTAGGTTTGATGAATTTCGGTTACGGATTTATTCCCTATGGTATGGCTTTGGCCGGAGGAACTTTGTTGTTTGTGGTGATTAACGAGATTTTACCGGAAACTTACGGCACTAAAGATAATAATAAGTCAGCAGCGGCGGTATTTGTAGGTTTTATTATCATGACTTATCTGACGATGGTTTTTAAGGATTAATTTTTTGGGACGGAGGTTTTATGACTAAAATATCAATAGCTTATGCACCGGATACGAATTTTATTCCGTTGACTTTGGTATCAATGGCATCGGTATTGAAAAACGCTGACGCAGATGATGAAATAGAATTTGTGATTATGCACGCCGGATTAGAGGATAAATATCTTAAAGTTTTTGATAATTTACAGAACATTAAAAATTATAAACTTCGTTGCCTGAAAGTAGATAAAAATCTTTTTGTTGATTTTCCGTGTCCGAATTGGGTAACTTTGGAAGCATGGTTCAGATGCTTGTTAGCGGATTTATTGCCGGATATGGATAAAATTTTGTATCTTGATTGTGATACGATAGTGAGAAAATCACTAAAGGATTTATTTAATATTAAATTGGGAGATAATTTGGTCGGAGTGATTGAAGATGTATCGCAATCAAAACAAAAGGCGCAAAATATCGGATTAAAAGATAATTTTTATTTCAATTCCGGTGTCATGTATATCAATCTTGAGGCATGGAGAAAGGTGGGATTTTTTGATTGTTTGAAAAAAATTGTTGCTGATGATCAAAAAATATCCAATGATCAAGATGCATTGAATAAAGCAAGCGAAGGGCGCAAATTAAGACTGTCACCGAGTTATGATTATATGCAGGTATGGTGGCGGAGCAATAATCCCGAATATGATAAAGCATATGCCGCTGAATTTGAACGTATTGCAGATGATCCGACAATTGTTCATTTTACCGGAGTTAAGCCCAATCATCCTGATTGCCGTAATAAATTTAAGGGTGAATATCTTGATTATTCCAAGTTGGTTTCAGGATATGAACAGTTGCAAAGCGAAATAGGGATTAAAAAGGCCGGCAAAGGCCGAGAAAAGAAAGTATGGTGGCGCAGAATATTCGGGATTGAATATTCTACCGACAGACGTCATCGTTATATTGATTTATTTGGTTTTACCATTAAGCAGAAAATCGGTTAAAAGGAGAAAATTGTTATGGTAAAAGTTTCGATTATATTACCGATTTATAATGTTGAAAGATATTTACCGAAATGTTTGGATAGTTTGACAGCTCAGACATTGGAAGATATAGAAATAATATGTGTTAATGACGGAAGTACGGATAATACTTTACAGATTTTGCAACAATATGCTGCTAAAGATAAAAGAATTAAAATAATCAATCAGGCAAATGCCGGTCCCGGAGTTGCACGTAATAACGGTATTGCTGCAGCTAAGGGAGAATATATTGCTTTTGTTGATCCGGATGACTGGGTTGAGATTGAGGCTTATGAAGAGTTGTATCAGATAATTAAAAAAGAAAATGCCGATATGGCGGAATTTGCTTTTGCCGTGCATGAGGAAAAGGACGGTAAAGTTAAAATAAAGGATAAGCTTTATAAAGATTTAATTGTTGATGTGAAAAAGTATCCGCAATTTTTGTTCGGTAATGATATAGCTGTTTGGAATAAATTGTTTAATGCCGAGTTTATCAGAAAAAATAAAATAAGTTTTTCGGCAGGTTATTGTGCTGAAGATATGATTTTTACCGTGTCAACAAGAGCAACAGCGGCAAAAATTATTTATATCGATAAGGTTTATTATCATTATTTGCATCGCAAAAGTTCCATAACTCACAAAAAATCGGCCGTGAATTTAACGGTTCCGAATTTTGTTGCAGATACAAAACAGTTTTTATTACAGCATAATTGTTATGAAAATTATGCCGATAATTTTTGGGAGCCTGCTTTAAGAATATTGGCTATTCATTATCGAAAGTTGCCCGATGAATGTATAGATGAATATAATCGTCGTTGTAAAGCAATTATGACAGATGAACTATACAGTCGTTACACAAATTATACCAAAGAGCTGTCATTGTTGCAGAAGCTGTTTTCCGTTCGCTATAACGGCAAGGTTTATGAAGTCAGACTGTTAGGGTTAAAAATTAAAATAAAATTATAGTGATTATTTTTTATAAACAGTCAAAAAACTGTTGACGATTAAAAAAAGATAATATAAACATATCAAAGTTACCGAGTGGAGCGTTGGCAGAGTGGTAATGCAGCGGATTGCTAATCCGTCATCGGGAATACCGATGCAGAGGTTCGAGTCCTCTACGCTCCGCCATTTTTTTTATTTTGAGCGCAAAAAATGAATAAAATCAGCGTAATCGTTCCGGTTTATAATGTCGAGCAATATTTAGCAAAATGCTTGGATAGCGTGATTAATCAAACATATAAAAATTTAGAGATAATATGCGTTGATGACGGTAGTTCGGATAACAGCGGCAGAATTTTAGATGAGTATGCAGCAAAAGATGAACGAATAAAAGTGATTCACGGAGAGAACAGAGGTGTGTCGGTTGCTCGTAATAAAGGCTTAGATGTGGCAACGGGGGATTGGATATCATTTTTGGATGCCGATGATTGGTTGGATGTTAATGCTTATGAGAAATTGCTAAAGTCCATCAAGGGAGCGGATGTAGATATTATAATATTTGGCAATTACTGTGTTTATGATGGAATTACAGCAAAATATAAGCCGATAAATATCGAAGAGAATAAGCTGAATGATTATTCATATTTATTGTTGAAATTAGGCAGTTTAGTATGGAATAAATTGTATAAACGATCCGTTATAGAAAATAATAAGCTGCGATTTGTCGAACATATAAAATTGAGTGAAGACGGTTTATTTAATATTGAGCTGATGTTACAATATCCGAAAATACAGACAATTGACGAAGGTTTGTACTATTATGTGATATATCGTCAAGGTTCAACTTTATCCGGACAACATGGTTTGGATAAAGAGTTATTAATCAGAGATTATCTGCTTAAGCAAGAATTTTATAATAAATCTACCAATGAGGAGCGTCTGGCAATAGATATAAAAATACTCTGTAACCTTATTTACAGATATGAAAGACTGACTTTAGAAAACAAACTGAAGAATATTGATTTTTTGCAAGAATATGAGGTATATCTTCAGAAAAAATATTCAAAAAAAGAATTGTCAAAGTTTAAACAGATAAAACAACTCAGAAAACTTATTAAATTAAAGGGAAAAGAGGATAGTCTGTTTGCAAGAATATTTTCAATCAAAAATTCAAAAGACAAAACACAAAAGATTTTGGTGTTTTTGGGGATTGAATTCAGGATAAAAAATAAGCGGAGAAAGTAAAATGCAAACAAAACCGGCTTTGTTATATAATAAATTGCAAAATCAGGTAAAGGCGGTAAGAAAAGTATTTAGGGTAAAGCAATAGTTGTAGAATGGCGAGTGTTTATAAAAATTAAAGGGGACTAACCATGAAAATTTTTAGCAGAATAAAAAACGATGATAGCAGAGAAATAAAATTTTTAGGTGTCACATTATTTAAATATAAGAAAAATTTTAATAATTTGTTTTTATCGCAAATTTATCGCTATCAATTTGATATAACGACGGTTCCTCCGGCGATGGGAATATTGAGAGATATTCAACTGGCAGGTTTGATAATATTAAAAGAAGTGGATAGGGTTTGTAAAAAGCATAATATAACATATTGGGCTGATTTTGGTGCTTTATTAGGGGCATTTCGACACAAAGGATTTATTCCATGGGATGATGATGTTGATATCGCAATGTTAAGAGATGATTATGAAAGGTTCGTTGGCTTATTTAATGCTGAAGCAAAATCGGATTTTTATGCAGAGTTTTTTTATAGCTCTACTTGTAATATTATAAAAATCAGACATCAAAAAATAAATTTTATCAGTGTAGATATATTTGTTCATGATTTGTATCATTCAAAGATTAACAGTGCTGACGAGCGTTGCGCTTTAACTAAAAAAATACAAAAAATACAAAACACTGTTTATTTACCGCAAAGTAAGAGGCTTAGTAATGATAAAAAATATGAATTATTAAGGCAACTGGATAAGAAGATGGTAATGGAAGGAAAAGTTGGAAATCCTGCAGATCATCCGGATATTTATTTGGGATTAGATTCAGCATCAATGACTTCTGCTTCGATATTTTATGGCTATGACGATATTTTCCCTTTGAAAACAATGGTATATGAGGATATGGAGATTCCGGTTCCCAATAATCCTGATAGAGTATTGACCTATATGTATCGAGATTATATGGCCTATCCTTCGAGATTGACACCGATACATTTAACGGTATCAAAATTGAGTCTTCAAGATATTGAAGATCTTAAAGATTTTGTTGCTCAAGGGTAGAAACGGGATGTATTTGTTTTGAAACTAAAATATGAAAAAGGAGGGTTGTTATGCAATTACCAGAAGAAATTCAAACCGAGAGGTTAATCTTAAAAGGCTTGAAAACTCCGTCTTTTGAGCTGGCGGAAAAACTATATGCGGCGATTGATGCTTCAAGAGAGACTTTGCGGGTATGGTTAGATTGGGTGGATAAAACCAATCGTCCCGAAGATGAATATACAAATTATTTGGTTAATTGGTGTAAAGCTCATTGGGAGACAGGAGAAGGTTTTGCTTATTTGGTTACGGCAAAAGATAGTGGTCAGATTTTGGGAACTATTGATTTATTTCCAGTTTCTGAAGAGAGAAAGAGCGGGGAAATCGGTTATTGGTTGGCTCAAAGTGCAGTAGGACATGGCTATATGCAGGAGGCAGTAAAGGCTTTGGAATGTGAAGCATTTAATGCCGGGATTAATCGAATTGTGATAAAAAATGATACTTTAAATCTACGTTCGGCACATGTGGCTGAAAGATCCGGTTATATTTTGGAAGGAGTAATGCGGGAAGATCGTTGGAGTGATTATTATCAAAGCTTAAGGGATACAAATATTTGGGCTAAGTTGAAAGCTGATTGGGAAAAGGTGGTTTAAGAAAATAGTTGACAAGTCGAAAGAATGTGGTTAATTTGGCAGTGTTTTATTATGTTTAACAAATAATTATATAAATCATGAAAAAAGTAAAATATTGTATTGGGGCATTTTTAATACCTGAATACGTGGAACATATTGTTCCTGATGAAGGTGATGGTACTCCTACCCCAAACGATTCGAAAGTCGCTGTACAAGACGGATATACGTCAGTGACATCAAACCCACGTAGAACTTGCGGACAGTCGCAAAAAAGTTCTCGCAAAAAACAAAATTAAAAAACAGCCTGCTTTGATGCGGGCTTTTTTGTTTTAAAATTATAAATAATATTTTTCATAAAAATCTTTAACCGCCGAAGCAATTAATAAATGTCCTTTGGCATTAGGGTGAACACCGTCATCGCATAAAAAGTCTTTATAATCAATTCGGCTTAAAAAGAAAGTGGTAATATCAATAATCGGAACATTGGTTTCGTTGGCTATTTTGAAAATTTCCATGTTATACATACTGTGCCATTGGTAGATAGTGTTGAGATCACCGCGCATAAATTTAAGTATATTTGCCGAGTTGCGATAACGGCAGTTGGTATCAAAAAACATTTGCGGATGAACGGGGGGGAGCGAAAACAAGATCGGAGTTTTACCTTTGTCTTGAACGCGGCGAATCAGGTTAACATATTTTTGATGGAAAACATCCAAAGGAGTGTAGGGGAGATGAGGCGTGTTGGGATTTTGGGATATAGCATCCCAATCAAAATTACAATCGTTACCACCGAAAGAAAAAAAGATATAATCACTTTCATTAACACTATTAAGATGTTTTAAAAATTCTTTTTCTCCGTCATTGATGAGAGCACCGTGACGAGCATAATTTTTCCAAGCAACATTGAGTTTTTTGCCGGAGATGGCGATGAAATTTTCTTTTAAGAGTTGATATTTGTTGTTTTGGGCATCATGTACCACACCTTGCAGAATGGAATCGCCGAAAGCACAAACCGTCAATTTGTGTTGGTGAAGATTATCTAAAGGAATGCGGTTTTTTATCAAAATGTTCACTTCATATCCAGATGGATAATCATTTTTAACCATTAAGAAATTTTCTTTGTTTTCGATATAGAGCTGACGAATATAAGTGCGCAGGTTGGTTTCTTCAATTTTTTGCACGTTGATTTTCGGAGAAAGCTCAAACGATAATTCTTGGGGTATTTCATCAAGCCAACGAGCAATGCTGGTTGGGGTGACGCCGAGTATTTTAGCTGCCTGATTCTGGGATACACCCAAACTGCATAAAGCAATGGCTGATCCTTTATCTTTACGGGGTTTGCCATGAGGTTGTTCTTTGGTGAATTGGTAATGGCAATCTTTGCATTTGTAACGTTGCAGGCCGAAAACAAAACCGTTTTTTTTAACAGATTGCCCGCATTTGGGACATTTGATGTCATTCATGATAAAATCCTTTGTTTTTTTACATAATAACGATATAGAATAAATTGGCAAGATAAATTTAATGCTTTTGATATTTTTATAAAATAATTTACGTTAAAACAATAAATTAACAAGCATTAAAAAAGTTAAATGATATATTGGATGTTGTGTCGTAACGTGTAAGACAAGTTAATTTATATAAGGAGTTTGTTATGCAGAACTTTGTGCGTCTGATTTTAAGGGGTGTTTTTAAGTTATTTAAGGTGCGGGTTGAGTTTCAGGTTGAGGAAGATAAATTACCCAAACGCGGTATTTTTATTTCCAATCATATTTCTTGGCTTGATCCGGTGATTTTGTTTGCATTTTTGCCGAAGAATCCGATTTTTTTGCTGCATTCACGTTTATATCGCAATAAGTGGTTGCGCTTTTTTATGACTTTTGCTCGCAAGATGGAATATAATTATATTGATGCCGCCGATGCCAAAAAGGTTATGGAAGGGTTGCATGATGAGCAATATTTTGTGATGTTTCCCGAAGGAATGATGAGTGATTCCGGAGATATTATGAAGATTTACGAAATTCCCGCCATTATTGCGGACAAGACTCAATCTCCTTTGATACCGATTTGGATAAGCGGTGCGCAATACAGTGTTTTTTCCGAAACGGAAGGAAATGTTCCGCATCGTCCGTTGCCGAAGATTTTTGTTAAAGTCGGCAAGCCTGAGAATATTAAAATCGATGCTGAGTTGCGTAAGAATCGTGATTATTTGAAAGATTTGACTTATCGTATGATGAATAATATGCGCTTTGCATCACTGTATAAAAGCAACCTTACTTTGTTTCGTGCACTGTTGCGTACATCGCGTATTTACGGTAAGACCGGTTTGTTCAGCCGTCGCAAGATAATTGAAGATATAAATCGCGAACCTCAGTCTTATATGGATATTTTGCTAAAGAGTTATGTTTTGGGGCATAAGTTTAAGGAATTTACTCAAAACAAAGAACGAGTAGGTTTGATTTTGCCAAATACGATTGCTAATGTGGTTTCGTTGTTCGGTTTATCGGCTTATGCAAGAGTTCCGGTGATGATTAACTTCACTCAGGGTGAGGGGGTAGTTGTCAGTATGTGTAAGACGGCTGTGGTTAAAAATGTGATTACCTCTAAAGCTTTTGTGGAAAAAGCAAAGTTAGAAAATGTTATTGAGAAGTTACAAGAAGCCAAGATTAAAGTTCACTATTTGGAAGATATTGCCAAAAATATTACTCTTAAAGACAAGTTGCGCGGTTTGTGGTATTATAAAATCAAAAAAGTGCCGGCTAAACAAAAAAGCTCGGATACAGCATATATTTTGTTTACTTCCGGTTCGGAGGGGATGCCTAAAGCAGTTTTGCTTTCACATCAAAATGTTATTGCCAATGTGGCACAAACCTGTTGCTTTTTGCATACAACCATTAAGGATTTGATGTTTAACTCGTTGCCGATGTTTCACTCATTCGGGCTTACGGTAGGTACTATTTTTCCGTTGTTGAGCGGGGCTAAAGTTTTTGAATTTCCGTCACCGTTGTTATATCGCACAATTACCGAGTTGTTATATGAGTTGCGGGCAACAATTGTGGTAGCTACGGATACATTCTTTAAGGCTTATGCCAAGATTTCACATCCTTATGATTTTCGCCATGTGCGTTATTGCTATGCCGGTGCGGAAGCGGTTAAAGAAGATACTCGCAAAATGTTGGCAGAAAATTTGGGAGTTCGGTTATTGGAAGGATATGGAACAACCGAATGTTCACCGATTGTGTGTGTTAATACTCTGTTGTTTAATAAATATGGTACTATCGGTCGTTTGGCTCCGGCAATGGAGTGTAAAATCGAAAAAGTTCCGGGAATTGAGAAGGGCGGAGAGTTCGTGGTAAAAGGACCTAATGTTATGCAGGGATATATCTTTGCCGATAAACCGGGTGAAGTGGTGCCGGTCAAAGACGGGTGGTATCATACCGGTGATGTGGTTGAGATTGATGAATTGGGATTTGTTAAAATCATTGACCGCGTTAAGCGTTTTGCCAAAATCGGCGGAGAGATGGTATCGCTGTTAGCCGTAGAAAATGTTGCTCGTGAGACTTGGAAGGATGAAGAATTTCATTGCGGTGTTGTTGCCATTCCGCATCCGTCTAAGGGCGAACAAATAGTTTTTGTTTCCAATTCCAAGGAAGTTACTCGTGATAAATTTGCCGCTGCGGTTCAAGCCAAAGGTTTGTCAGAGTTGTATATTCCCACTCAGTTTATGTTTAAGGAGGAAATTCCGTTGTTTGCCACCGGCAAAGCGGATAATGTTACCTTAAAGAAATGGGTGTTGGAACAGTTGGAGAAATAATAATTTTCCGCTTTGGTTATAACGGGCGAGGCAACTTGTCCGTTTTTTATATCAACAAATGATAGCTTATAAGTTAATCATTCTTTTTCTTTAGCTAAAAGATATTGACTGGTGTTTAAGTTGATTATTAAGTTATAGAGATTATCAGCAATTGAACGATTTTTAATTTGTAAAAAAGCTTTAGTTACTTTGAGGGCTCGTTCCGACTGCATGGGATCATAGGGCGTAATTGCAGGATTTTGAGTAACAACATGGTTAAGGCAACGCGGACTTTGTGAAACAATTTCTCTATCCATATCGGCATAAAAGAAATTGACATCGACACCTAAAATACAAGCAAAATCCCACAATCTGCTGCCGGATATGCGATTTTGTCCTTTCTCGTATTTTTGCACCTGTTGAAAGGTCAGTCCCAACATTTTACCCAGTTGTTGTTGCGAAATATGTAAAATTTGACGGCGCAATTTTAAGCGTTTGCCGATGTGAATATCAACCGGATTAGGCTCTCCGTTGGGTTGACGACCACGAGCTTTTTTATTGCGAGAATAGTCCGAGGTTGTTGTTTTCATACTTATACTCTCCTATTGAATAAAAAACAACCACCTTGACAAACTCATCAAGGCGGGGAGTTCGAAACTGCTGTAACAAACAGTCCGACTTATTCAATATATTAGGTCGGCTCCCCTCTCGGAGAGATATTTGTTACAGGGAGTTTCGACACTCCGCAGCGACAACACGTCGTTGCGGAAATTATGGTAAAATAAAAGATTATAAAATGCAAGTATTTTTGTGCAATTGGGCAGAAACAAATAACATCGGTTAAAGATTACAATATATTCAGTATTATTTGCGCAAAAGTTGCCTAAAGCTGTTGCAAAACTTTGTGATTGTTTTATGCTTTCAGGCAGATAAAAATTTCAGGACAGGTAATAATGTATAAAAAAATTGCATTTGCTTTGGCAAGCTTTTTCGGGGCAGGATATTTTCCGTTTGCCTCAGGGACTTTCGGTTCATTGGTAACTTTGCCTTTGGTTTGGTGGAGTGCTTATAATTACGGGGCCAAAGGTGTGGCGGTTTTAGCTGCGGTAGCTTTTATTGTCGGCTGGGTTGTTTCAATCGAAGTTTTGAAATATACCAAACATGATCCGTCATTGATTGTGATTGATGAGGTATGCGGACAAAGTTTGAGCTTTTTGCCTGTGGCGGCGGTAATGCAAGGCAATAGCCATGTAATATTGGTTTTAACGATAGGATTTGCTTTGTTTCGTTTATTTGACATAACCAAGCCTTTTCCGGCCGGCTGGGCGGATAAAAAAATACGCAATGCTTTAGGGGTTATGCTTGATGATGTGTTTGCCGGAGGTTATGCCGCCGTTTGTTTGTATTTGATTAATCATTATTATAACTTGTTTATGGATTTTTAAGTAATGGAAAAATATCGCATTATCGGTAATATGACCGGCAATTCTATGGATGCACTGGACTTTGTATTGACAGAGTTCGAGGGTGATAAAATGACCGATATTTGCACGTTTTCTGAACCTTACAGTGCCGCAATGCAAAACAAAATAGAAGAATTACGCCGGCAAGTATATAATAAAACTTATTTGGAAATAGAGTCTTTGCCGTTGTTTCATCAAATTCATGATGAATATATTCGCGGTATTGCTGAAGCAGTCAATGAGATGTGCAAAATTAATCGTTTAGATAAGACGCATATTGACGCAATCGGTTTTCACGGCAAAACTCTCGACCATAATCCTCCGTCTAAAGCACATCGCAACGGGGATATTCCTTATACTCTGCAAATGGGTTCGGGGCAAATGTTGGCTGATTTGACGGGAATCAAGGTCGTGTATGATTTTCGCTCGGCACTGTTGATGAACGGATTTGAAGGTGCACCATTGGTGCCGCCGCATAATGCTCATATAGCTTTGAGTGAAGGTGACGGAATTTATTATAACGGCGGTAATACTTCCAATTTTGCTTTAGTACGCAACAATGTAGCGCTTATAGGTTCGGATTCCGGCCCGTTTAACGAATATATTGATGCTTTTGTGCGTCTTAATACCGATCAATCTTTTGATGAAGGCGGAAAATTAGGCAGTCAGGGCAAAATAAAACAAAAGCTTTTACAGAGGATATTTGATGAAGGGGAGGGATTTTATCGCGGTCCTTTGCCGAAATCAGGTGATCCCGCTTATTACCACAAGCAGGAGATTTTTGCATATGTGAGCGAACAAAATATTGCTTTTGCCGATGCTTTACGCACATTTGAATATTCGGCTGCTTATATTGCCGCTTATACTTTGGCTCAAATACCTGATAATATTGCTTTGCCAAAGCAAATTATTCTTTTTGGAGGCGGATGGAAAAATCCTTTGGTATTGGATGATTTCAAAAAATTATTGCAAGGAGAAGGTATAATTTTACCGGAGCATAAGCAAATGTTTGCTGATTTGCAAGCAAGGTTGTCCGGTCGTTTGAATGTCCGCTATTCCTCATTCGGTGAATATATGGAGGCACGTCTTTTTGCCGATATGGCCAGATATCGCTTGCAAAATAAGGTTTGGGAAATTGCCGAAGTGATAAGTTCCGGCAAAAATATTGTTTGCGGCGAGGTTGCCGAGCCGGTTGAAGGACGTAATACTTATTTTGATAAAGTGAACTTGGCGGCCAAAGGTTGGCAGTGTCGTTAGAGGTAAAATATGAGTAAGAAATTGATTAAAAATATATTTTGGGATGTGGACGGAGTTTTGGCTGATCTTAATCGGGCTTATTTTAATTTTTTGACCAATCATCCCAAATATGAACCGATGTTTGGCAATATGCAATGGCAAGATTTGCCTAAAGTGTTACCGATTGTGCCTAAATACGGGGCATTAGAGCTTAAAACTCATCCGGAGATGGGTGTAGAAATGGATAAAGATTTTTGCGCCAGTTGGGAGTTTTTTTCGGCTCGTCCGCTTTATCCGCATGTGGTTGAGGTATTAAAAGAACTGCATGAAAAAGGGTATCGCCAGTTTACCATGTCAGCGACTTTTGATGTTGCCACCAAGAAAAAATTACTCAATAAATTGCTTGCCGAAGTCAGTGACTTTTTGACGATTGAATGTGTGCAACACGGGGCTTTTATGCATGATTCCGCCAAAGAGGATATGTTGAAATATTGTTTGGATAAATACGGTTTGAAAGCAGAAGAGACAATTTTGGTTGATGATCGAATTTATAATATTGAAGCGGCTATCAAAGCAGGTGTTCAGCCGGTGAGAATGCGTTGTGAGTTTACTTCCGCTTTGCCGCCGGAATTGGCAAATGTGCCGGAAGTTCATGATGTGGTTGAGTTTAAAAATTGGTTGGAAAATAATACGGTTCAAAATTAAGAAAGGAAATGAAAAATGTCACGAGTTATCACTTTAATGCCGGTAAGGTTGGCTTCGACCAGACTGCCTAACAAACCTTTGTTGGATATTAACGGTAAAACAGCGGTGCAACGCGTTTATGAAAATGTCAAAAAATATCTGCCGGACTGCGATATTGCGATTGCCGCCGGTGATCAGGAAATTGTGGATGAGTGTGCAAAATTCGGGGCTAAAGCGATTTTGACCGATCCCAAACTTCCATCAGGTACAGACAGAATTGCCGCGGCTTTAAAAGTATTGGATCCTAATGGCGACAAATATGACATTGTGGTTGATTTTCAGGGTGACAATATCAATGTTAATCCGCAGGTTAATCTGCCGTTGATTGAAATGGTTGAACGCACCGGTTGTGATATTGCCACGGCGGCTTTTGTGATTAAAAACGAGGCAGATAAGACCAATCCGGCGGTAGTTAAGGCGGTTATGGGATTGAGAGAAGGCGAAAAAGAAGCTCGCTGTCTGTATTTTACCCGCGCTACGGCGCCGTTTACGCGTAATCCGGAGAAATGTCCCAATCAGGATTTGTATCAACATATCGGTATTTATGTATTCAAAGCGGCATCATTAAAGAAAATGGTTTCATTGCCGGTCGGGGTTTTGGAAGCTAGAGAATCTTTGGAGCAGTTACGTGCTTTGGAAAATGGTATGGAAATTAGAGCAATGTTGGTTGATGATATTCGCCTTGATAAAAGAGTTCCTGCCGATATCAATACTCCGGAAGATTACGAAACAGCTAAACAATATATTAAAGATTAACAACAAAAAAGAGCCCGCCAAGGCGGGCTCAATCAATCAATAATATATACTAAAAAAAGATTTTGGCAAGCAATTTTTACTATTTGCTTAAAAAAAAGCTTGCAAGTTAAAATTTTTATGGTAATAGAATAGCACAGACAAATAAAAGGTCCCATCGTCTAGCGGTCTAGGACATCGCCCTCTCACGGCGGTAACGCGAGTTCGAGTCTCGCTGGGATCACCAATAAAAAATACCCTCTTTATGAGGGTATTTTTTATTGGGTATAGTCAAAGAACTTGAACTCGCGGGGGGGCGAGTTTGACAACAAGCGAGAGGCACACGGGGGTGTGCCGGTGAGTAATTTATTGCGAACGAGCACAGTTGCAACTCAAGCCATTTATGGCGCAGAGTAGTCGAGCTGGGATCACCACTTCAAGCCACCTTTCTCAAGGTGGCTTTTTTCTTTTATAACATAAATGTATTATTGACATGAGTGTTTTTTTTATTAATATCTATTCATAGTTGTTTTATAGGAGGCAGATATGAGAAAATTGGGTTGGATTTTATTTGTCGGGGCAATTTTATTCGGCACTGCTTGTCGTGCAGAATATGATTAAATTTAAGGAAAGAAACAGCCGATAACCATGCAACAAAAATCCCTTGCAGCTTGAAGTTGCAAGGGATTTTGTAGTTTAGTCATAGAAATACCCCGCGTAACGGAGTTTGCTCGGCTCATTTCCTCCGTAGTAATCACTACCTTGATTGTCGAAGTTATATATCCAGCCGCACTGGTGCATATACTTCGAATTTTCAGCCAAGTAACATCCTTCTAAGGTGGGTTTGTCGAGTGCCTGCAAATAAGGATTGATTTTGGCAATGTCAATTCGCTCCAGCTCGTCTACCTCAGGCAGACGGAAAATGTCAACATCCTTATCGTTGGGGCATTTGTCTGCAACCTCGTCTAACTCGAGATACATCGGGGAGCCGTTAATCGGAAAAATTCCAACTGGTTTTCCCAAATTCCGTTGAGAAAACGGAACGCGCCGCAATTCTCCCTTTTTTGTCCGGATAAGAAGATCAAATTCATCCGACAATTCGGTCGGTGGTTGGGTTTCTGATTCGGTTTTAGGATGATAGAGATCTGCTTGTTTTATCCCTAATATTCCCAAGAGACGAAGAAACACCTCAATGCGACCAGCTTTATCCTTATGTTGCATCATTTGGATAAAGAGTTTGGTAATTGCTTTTTCTTTCATAATAATTGATTTAATTTAAGTAATTAATAATTTCATTTGATTTTCTTTTTAACAGGTAAATAGCTTTTGTCAATATTTATTCGCGGTTAATCTGTTTTAAGAAAGAAAAGATATTGCTTTTAGTTGATCAGTTGATAATATGGTAGAATAACGGAGAGAAAAAATGAAAGTTTATTTATATACCTATGCTTATGAACAAATTAAAAAAGAGGGATATAAATCGCTGTCAATGTTTGATAAGAAAAGTGAGCATTATAAAGTTGCTTTATTGACACATAAAAGCAGTGCAAAATCGGAAAAGTTAGAAGATATAGAGGCTTATTTGGAAAATACTTTTACGGGCCGGATGCGCTCAATTTGTGTGATAACTGATGTTGCTCCGATGGAAGAATATAAGCATCCTTATTTAAATTATTTGGTTCATAATGCCAAAGTAATTTCGTTTGATTTGGAACAATTGCTAAAAGACGGAATTGTGGAGGAAATTTATTGCAAAGATAATCGTCAAAGTGCTCTGCAAGATGCAAGTTTAGAAAATATTTATAAAATAAATAATTTAAGCGAGATTGATTTAACATCCAACGATTGGCATTTGTGCGAGCAAGATCAATATAATAATCTTTCGCCGTGGACAACAATTAAACATTATTTTTTAGTGTTAAAAGACGGAATTATTCCGGCAAAATACATAACTTTGGAAACAGGGGAGGAGTAATGATTATAAAAAAATAAGCCTCAACCGAAGTTGAGGCTTTTGTTTTAGTCGAGCCATGGTGCCCACATGGCAAGGCGGAGGATGCCGACTTGGTTGTAATTTTTCATGGAAGCGTCAAGATATATTTTTTTGACTATCTTACCAGCTCCACAATTTGCCAATTTCTCCATGGTACAATTGAATTTATTTAAATTTCGATTGACCTCTAGGAACATTTCAATCGTGGGAATTTGCCAGGGGTTCCCTCCCACATAGTCGTATTTTCCTTGATTCAAATTATTTTTTGCCGTTTGAAGCGTTATTACATCTTCAGCATTTTTATGGCTGAAAATGAAGTGACGGCCATCCAGGCAAAACACCACTCCGATCACTCTTCCCTTATATTTGGCATAGGAAAGTGAATAGCTCGTTGAGGGGGGTATAACCTCAAAGCCGGTCGGAGTTTTAGGCTTTTGCGCCGGTTGTTCCCTCCTGATTTCGGAGAAATAATCCAAGCTCCATTGGGCAATCAGAGCTTTAACCAGTTTGATTTTTTCATCTCGATCGGTTATACCCATCGCTTCGATGACTTGGGCAATTAGCGCGTGCTTTTCTGTGTTCATAGTATTATAATTTTATAATTGATTAATAATTTCATTTAAATCTTGCAATAACAGATAAAAACCTTTTTGTCAATAGTTGACGGCTTGTCGCCGAGTTAAAATGGCGGTTGTATCAGGTTGAGTTGGTTTGCTCATATCAATAGTTTTAAAATCAGGTGTTACGATAGTGTGTAAATTGGGATAAGCATTGAAGTTAATAACGTTATGGGGATTAAACTGATTAAGGGAAAAATCTATTACCTCAACAGCTTGCGGATATATAATTTCTCTCAAATTGGGAAGTTGGGCTTCTTGGAGGACTACACCGCGCAAACGTGACAAATTTTGATCTTGACTTTGGGGTTGATCAGAGATGGTAATCGTTGCCGTAAGCTTACTGTCGATTTGGCCAAAAGTTTTGAGTGGCATGGCGGAAAAATCCATTTTTTCTAAAGCGGGAAATTCACTTTGATTCATATTAATAAAGAGTATATTGGAAGAGGCAATAAGTTCACGCAAATTAGCCATTTTACAGTCCATCATGTCAAGGTCTTCTAATTTTGGGCAGATTTGCGAAAAATTAAGTGAAGTTAATAATTCGAACGAACCGCCCATATTTAATTCTTCCAAATTAGATGAAATGATTTGGTTTAAATGAGGAAAATCACCATTAAGACTTAAGCTCTCAACACTATCCGGCAAGATTAGCGATTGACAGTTGTTTCCTTTTTCTGAAGAGACAATTGATATGTGTTTTAAGTGAGAGCAATTTTGCAAATCTACATCAGGTGAGGTAAAATTATCACAAGTTGTTTTTAAATCAGTTAATTCTGGCCAATTGTTAATTGATAATTTGAGTAAAAGATATTTTCCTTTCAAATCCAGATGATGCAAGTGAGGGGCACCGATAATATCTTTTAACTTCGGTGCTTCTCCGGATAAATATAACGATTCAGCTTTATCAGATAAAGTTATCATTTCCAGGTTAGGTATTCTACTAAATTTTAGTGTTATATTCGTATTGGTGAAATTTGATAAATCAAGATGTTTGCCCTCAAAATCCAATTCATGAAAATGAATGGTTGATTGCACATTGATGGCGGATAAATATTTTAAATCATCGGTTTTTAATTTTCCATGAACGGTTAAAGTTTTTACGGTCATATGATTGGTTGGAATATAAGGCAAAGATGATGCTTCGATATAGATGTTATCAAAGCAATAATTCTCATCTTCTATCAGAGTATAAATGTCACGATAAACTCCGGTGTTGTCTTTGATTATGCCGATATTTTGCTTATCCTTAACAGTATCGTCTGAGGCAATTTCAGCCATATCTTTTTTGCCGGTTAAACGAAGGATAAAATCTCTCACTCCTTGCAGATAGGCAAAAGAAATTTCTTTATCATGAGGGCCTTTGATTTGGTTTAATTTGCCTTCTTTATATTCTATCGTGGCAACAGGTATCATTTCATGAGCTTCGTCAGCTGTTAAGCGGATGGAATAAATGGCGGTTTCGCCTTTTTCAACTTTTGTGGCATAAGAGCCGACACAATGGTGCATAGCCGAGCCTTCATATTGCAGAGCCGGTTTGGTCAAAAGACGCACGGCTTGCAGACCATATTCAGGCATATTCATAACAACCTCAAAACCGGAATGGCTTTTTTTAATGCGATTGGTTTCTTTTTCAGTAGGAGAATTAAGTTTGGCAAAATAAGCATCAATTTCTTCGATTAATTCATTCATATCCGTGCATTTTTTATGCAGACCGGTAAAATGCTTGGCACCACGGACTTTTTCAGGATAGTTCTCAAGATAAGAGGTAACGTAATCAATGATATGGTGAATATTGCGATCAAGCGGGGTATCTTTGATTTTATCGGGAACGAAAATTAAATTACCTTGCTCATCTTGCGGCATGGATAAATAAGGAATTTTGCCAAGCTCATTCGGAAGATATTTCAACAGCAAAGATTTGGTGCAGGCATAAATTTTGGCATCTGTGATCAGTTCACTGAAAAGAGTGATGTTTTTAGCCTCTGCGTATTGCTTAATCAAAGCTTGTTTGCTTTGGATATAAGCATTGAGAGCTTGACCTTGAGATTTTTTATCATCAGAGGAGGCTTGTTTGATATTAATACGAGCTTGTTCAATCAGTTTCAATAGTTCATTGATTTGTTGCGAGATTGAAGCAATTTTGGCTTTGCGTTTGTTTTTGGATAATGCCAAAGCCTGACGATAGCTTGCAAAATCCGAAACAGTACCGGATGTAAACAAACTGTCAATATAATGATTAAATTCGTCAAAATTAGCAATCATTTTTTCTTTTTCCTTAGCAAGTGTGCAAGGAAATCTAGCATTATTTTAAAATACTGTCAAGACAAAAAAATACAAAACGACAAAAAATATTTATTTTTAATGCTTTACTTTTGATAGACGATATTTTAACATAGCCTTAAAAAAGGAGATGAATATTATGTTGCAATTAATTAAACCAAACAGAAAATATTTGCCGAGCGTTTTGGAAGCAATTGAGGAATATAAGACGCTTCCGTCAAGATTTGCTATTTCAGCGGTTAAACAAATGGTGAAAGCAAGTGAAAATAATTTTATCGACTATTTTATGGCTGTTGAAAAAGCAGAATTGGGAATAGGGATTAAATTGGGGTATGTTCCAGATACTATTTATTGGTTGGTTGAAGATGGTAAATATATCGGAACTTTTGATTTACGTCATCGATTAACCTCGAATTTGAAAGAAATCGGCGGACATATTGCTTATCAAATTCGTCCTTCAAAATTGCGTAAAGGCTATTGCAGCAAAGGTTTGGAATTGTGTTTGGAAAAGGCACGAGAAATCGGGATAAAACAAGCTTTGCTGACTTGTAATGCGGAAAATATCGCTTCTTACGGAGTGATGTGTAAAGTTATGAGTAAAGTGGGGGGATATGAAGACGAGCCGATACAAAAAGGTGAGTTGATCGAAAAAAGGGTTTGGTTGAATACTTGATGAAAAATTCAGCGGAAAGGAAGAAAATGTTAAAATTCGGAGCTAAGTTGTTTAGTAATAATTTTATTGATCAACCGGAGTTGGCAAAAGAATGTGTGCGATTGGTTGAGGACGGAACATTTGATTTTTTGGAGATTATGGCTTTGCCGGATAGTTATGCGGTAACTAAAGACGTGATAACAGATTGGGTTAAAGGCAGGATAAAGGTGGTGATTCATGCGCCGCATCAAGGGCAGGGAATGGATATTGGCAATAAAAAGGCTTATCAACATAATCGACAATTATTGGATTCCGCACAAAGGTATGCCGATTTGTTGGATAGTGAAATCATTATATTGCATGGAGGAAGTGTTTATAAAGAGGGTGTTGATGAACTTGTTCGGCAATATCGTATGATTGCAGATGAAAGAATTGCATTGGAAAATCTGCCTTATTATTGGATTGAACGAGGGGTGTATTTTCAAGGTAATTCACCGGCTGCAATTGCGCAAATAAAAGCTGAAACCGGTTGTAAGTTTTGTTATGATTTTTGTCACGGAGTTTGTGCGTCTTGTGCTGCCGGACGCGATAGGTGGCAAGATGTGGCAGATTATGCAGCTTTGAAGCCGGATATGTATCATTTATGCGATAGCGATTGGAACGGTACTAATGATGAACATAAACATTTCGGTGAAGGAAATTATGATTTGGCAAGATTGTTAAGCTATTGTCCGGATAACAGTCTGATAACTATGGAAACAGGTCACGGATTGCCCCGAGATATGTCTCCATGGGTGAAAGATGTAAAATATCTGCGCGGGTTAAAAATAAGCTAATTTTTTGTCATTATATCAGATAATGTTATTTTTTTCTCTTTTTTTGTCAAATATAGCTTGACGGGCGATGATTTTTGTGATACTGTCAATTCGTATTTAAATTTATAACAAGAAAGGACATATTATGGATGAAAATTTAATAAAAGAATTGATGAGGCATAATTATATTACTATAGATGACGCTAAAAAATATGGAAAATGTGTTCAAACGATTTATTCTTCAGTAGTGCGTTGGGATAATAGCTTAATCCAAAGGAGTTCTGATGGAGATAAGAAAGTTTTTAATTTTTGGGTTCCAAAAAATAGTATTAAAGATTTTAATAATGCAATGAATGAATTAGGAATGAACCTAAAGTATTTTGAAAAAGATGAGGTCAGTCCGGCATGCTATGGTTTTATGGAAGAAAAATATCCTGATTTAGCTCGGCTTATAAAAGGATGTTGTAAAATAAAACAACAAGAACAACAAAATATTATCACACAAGGCCGTGAATGTCGAAGATAATAAAGCAAATTACAAAAAACGCATTGATTGAAAGGTCAATGCTTTTTTTTTGAATACAAAAATTATCAAACATGAGAATTGTTTGATAATTTAAGATTGACATCAAAACAAAACATCATTAATGTTGTGGGCAGAGCCGAAAAGATTTTTCGGTTTAGCACCTAGAGGTAGGTGCGGAGTCGTAAGAAGCTCTTTTACATTGCTCGGTGATGCAATATGTCATCGTTAGTCGCTGTTTAAATTTTGAAAGCGATAAATATATTCCCGACTGCAAAGGTCGGGGAGCTTTAGGTGTATGTTCAGGGATTTTTATATCCTAAAGACCTAAGGGGGCACTTAGCGATGTATGTCTTTCTTAACTCTCCGGCCACCTCAGCTTAAAAGGTGGTTTTTTTAATATTAGGTTGAGAGTTGCAAAATGAATAAAATCAGTGTAATAGTGCCGGTTTATAAAGTTGAGAAATTTTTACCACAATGTTTAGACAGTTTATTAGCACAGACTTTTCAAGAATGGCAAGCTATATGTGTAGATGATGGTAGTCCGGATAATTGCGGTAATATGTTGGATAAATATGCTCAAAAAGATAATAGAATAAAGGTGATACATCAAACCAATAAAGGATTATCCGAAGCAAGAAATGCGGCATACAAATATGTTGATACTGTCTATACAATATTTTTGGATTCTGATGATGTCTTGCATTATCAAGCTCTGGAGTTGGCTTATAATAGTATAGAAAAAACAAAAGCGGATATTTTATGGTTTGATGTTAAGAAATTTGCAGATGGAGATAATGTTGAGCAAAGTAAAATAAATCATCTTTCAAGAATAAAAATATATAACAATCCATTTAAATTTTATGCAATAAAAACAAAGTGGTTCACAAACAGAAGAAATCGTATGTGTGGCATTGTGGCTGGTAAAATATACAAATCTGAATATGTAAAACAAACAAATTTTACTTCGGGTGTGTTTCCGGGAGAAGATAATTTATTTACGCTGGAAATAACAGCAAAGATAAATAAGTTGGCACATTTGAAAGAAAATTTATATTTATATCGGCAACATCAGGCTTCAATTATGCATAGTCTTGATGTCGGCAAGGTGAAAAATAATTTGCGCAAGGAAGTTAATGGTTATGTGAAAATGCGCGACAGACTGATTAAGCAAAAACTTTCGCTTGAAAGAATGAAAATTTTTGAACGGTATTTAGCAGAGATTATATTTTTTAAAAAAATATTTAAGCCTTTTATCAAAAAACAAGATATTGCACAGACAAAGGAATATATCGATAATTTGATAAACTCAGGGGAGTTTGATTTTCGCTGTATGAAGTTTAAATTTCGGGTTGCATTGCTTTTTTATCAAAATAATTTGCCGTTTCTCAGTCGTTTGTTGTGTTGTTTGTAATTAAAAGCACCAATTTTTATTGGTGCTTTTTTTTAATGAGTAAAGATTTAAGCCAACAGCTTGATTATATCTTCTTTAGGTAATTTGGTTTGTTCACCGGAGGTCATATTTTTAACGGCAAACATTCCGCTTTGTGCTTCTTCTTCGCCGATGATAATAAGATAAGGAACGCCGATTTTGTTGGCATATTCCATTTTTTTCTTAAATTTGCAATTACGATGCATTACGTCAGCAGCAATATCATTTTGACGTAATTGTGAGGCTAATTGAGCCGCCGTCGAATCAAATTCCGCAGCTTGAGTGATTATCAAGGCCTTGTTAGGGGTAAGGGCTGGGAATTGCAACAAATTGTTGTCTTTTAACTGATCAAACAAACGGGTTAAACCAATCGATATGCCGACACCGGGGAGTTTTTGATTGGAAAATACCGATGACAAATTATCATATCTTCCGCCGGAACATACCGAACCGAATTGCGGGTAATCATCAAAAAATGTTTCATAAACCGTACCGGTGTAATAATCTAAGCCGCGGGTAATACTCAAGTCAATTTGGATATTATCAGCAGGAACTCCGAAAGCGATGGCTTGTTCAACCACGGTTTTAAGCTCGTTGAGACCATCGTTAAAATTTTGATTATTGATATTTAGCTCTTTAAGTTTTGCTATAATTTCATTATTTAATCCATTGATTTTTATGAATTTTAACAATTGATTGTTTTGATCTTCCGAAAGCCCTAAATCCTTAAGTTCTGCTAAAAATACTTCCTCCGGTAACTTTTTAATCTTGTCAACCAAGCGCAAAACATCGGTAGTTTTATCGGCAATACCCAAAGCTTCCAGATAACCGCTCAACAATTTGCGATTATTGATATAAATCTTAAATGACGGGAGTTTGAGCTGGCTGAAAATAGTGTAAATTACCGCCGGAAGTTCGGCATCATAAACAATATCCAGATTATCACGATCAATAACATCGATATCGCATTGATAAAATTCTCTGAAACGACCTTTTTGCGGACGTTCACCGCGATAAACTTTGCCGATTTGATAACGTTTGAACGGAAAAGTTAAATCATTGGCATAAAGGGCGGTATATTTAGCTAAAGGCACGGTTAAATCAAAGCGCATAGCCAAATCAGTATCGCCTTTCTTGAATTCGTAAATTTGTTTTTCGGTCTCTCCGCCGGATTTGGAAAGTAAAACTTCGGCCAATTCCAATACCGGAGTGTCTAACGGAGCATAGCCGAACAGTTCGTAAGTATGGGCAATGACCGATTTTAAGTGATTGAAAACCAGTTGTTCTTGCGGTAAAAGTTCCATAAAACCTTGCAAAGTGCGTGCAGTCATTGTCATATATCCTTTATTGTTAATTAAATAAATCGTCATGAATTAAACGCTATTTTTGTGATGATGTCAAGAAACTTGTTAATAGCAGATGAGATTTTATTGTTAATCTTTGAAAAAGAAATTAGATTGGTGTGGTAGTGTAAGGTTGAAAAAATGATGAAAATAGCTCTTTTAGGAATAACTGCCGATATCAGAGAAGTGTTGGAAGCCTTGATTGAAAAAGGCAAAAATTTTGATATCGAGGTGTTTGCTTCCAGACCGCAGGTCGGAGAAAAAATAGATTGTGTTGATAAGATTTTTGCGGTGCGAAATGCTGAGGAGGCAAAAGCACAAGATTATGATTTGGCGGTATTTGTCGGTGATGAACGTTTGGCTAAAGAATATGCTCACGATTGGGTAAATGCCGGTGTTAAAGTAATTAACGCTACCGAGGCATTGAGTGATTATCAGGAGATTCCCTGGGCAATTGCTGCTATGCCGATTAAAGGATATAATATAATCAATACAATAGGGGGATTGTCTTTGCCTTTGGCTAAGGCTATATATGCATTAAAAGATTTAAATATAAAAGATGTAAAATTAACCGTTTTAAGCGGAGCTGATATTGCCGGACAGGACGGTATGAGTGAATTGTATAATCATACCAGAAAAATTTTGATGAACGAAGAACCTGCCGATAAAAAAGTTTTTCCAAAAACTTTGGCTTTTAATGTTATTCCTCAGGTTGGCGGATTTATCGGTGAGGAAACTGAAGAAGAATGGAAATTGGCGGTTGATATTAAACGTATTTTAGGGGAAAAACTTAAAGTTCATGTCAATTGTGCAATTGTGCCGGTTTTTGTCGGCTTGGGAGCATTTGTCAATATTGAATGTGCTCGAGATGTTACGCCGGAAGAAGTGAGAAATATATTTAAGAAGGCAAAAGGATTTTTGGTGGTAGATTCGCAAAAAGACGGAGGTTATGCGGCTTTGACCGATGTTCAGGGGGAGAAAGATATTTTTATCAGCAGGATAAGGCAAGATGACGGAAGTGATAAAGGGGTAAGTTTTTGGATAGCCGGTGATGTCAAAAAAACAACAGCGGCAAATTTGGTTGAATTAATCACAATGTTAAAGAAAGAAATGAAATGAAGAAGTTAATTATTTGTTTTATTGCAATTTTATTATGGAGCAATGCTTGGGCGCAAAATAGTTATGTCGATAATTTGGGTGATGAGCTGAGTTATAAAGAAATATCGGCTCAGCTTAAATCTATTGAAGCTATGACCAAAGAAAGTGCTCCCGATATAAGAGCTTTGGTCGAAAAAACTTCGTATCTGAACGAGACTTTTTCGCTTCTTATTTCATCACGCCAAAATATTGATTTGGAAGTAAAACTTATAGAAAAAAGATTGGATGCTTTAGGCGATAAAAACGAGGAAACCGGTGAGTCAAAAGTTATAGCCCAAAAGCGTAAAGAATTCAGTGCCGAATTGAAAGATGAAAAAGCAAGATTATCGGAAATAGATATACTTTTGGCCAAAATCGAAGAGATAAATTTGCGTATTTTTGAAGCACGTAATCAAATGCTGTGGGGTAATATGCTGAAATCTGATTTGCGGTTGATTAACCCTGCAGTGTTGTGGCGGGTTAATCGTGAATTGGTAGGATTATTAGCTGATATTGTTAAATCACCGGTTTCGGCATATGATGAGTATAAAGAAGATAAAAATTCCGGTTTCGGAGTGGCGGTATTCAAGTTTTTGAGCCTATTAATCGTTATTGCAATTGTAGGGTATTATTTAAGGCGTTGGATGATAGAACGTTGGGGCTATCGCAAAGAATTGGAAAATATTCGTTTGGGAAATAAGATTGCAGCCTCGGTATCGGTGTGGTGTGCTTACGGGATTATTCCCACAGCAATAGTTTTATATTGTTGGTTTCATCTTAATCAGATTGCATTTTGGAATAATGATTTGCTTAAAATGGTGTTGCGGACAACTTTATATTATGTGTTGTTTGTGATTATGGGACGGGCAATTGCGCGTGTTGTTTTGACGCCTTATAACGAGAAATGGCGGTTGATAAATATGTCAACTTATAAAGCCAAGCGTTTGTTTAAGGCTATTAACTTTACAATTTATACGGTGGGTATATTCTCAATTTTGTTGGCGATTGTAGCCAAGCAAAATTATTCGATAGAGCTGTTGGCATATTTAATGGCCTTGTCTGCAACGGTTAGAGCCGTTTGTATGGTGTGGTTGGCTTATATTTATTTTACCAGTGATAATGACAAGAAAGAAAGTGATGAAGCCGCATCAGCTGCTAAGGCCAGAGCATCACGTATAGGGGTATTGGTTACCTTGTTTGCGGCAGTGGTGATAGGTTTGGCTTTTTGCGGTTATGCAAGATTGGCATTTTTTGCGGTTAATCGAACATTATTGTCGTTGATAGCAATATTTGCTTATTCAATTTTACGGCGCTTTTTCTATGATGTGGCGAGAAGAGTTTTATTTATGGCTTTGTGGGTGAAGAGTTTTCGGGTCCGTCGTATTTTTCTGCGTAAAGTTGATTTTTGGTTTGGATTGGCAGTTGAACCGCTGATGGTGCTGGCTTTAATCACCGGATTGTTGATATTATGGGGAATGCCGATTGATGTGTTGCAAAACATTGCTTATAAAGCTGTTTCCGGTTTTACGGTCGGCGGAGTAAAAATTTCTCTGATTTCGATATTTTGGGGAATTTTAGCCTTTGTATTATGCTTGTGGTTGATAAGATTTTTGCAAGACCGAATCGAGTTTAAATTATTGGAAAAAACTTCGATTGATACAGGAACCAAACATTCATTGGCTTCGGGTTTTGCTTATATAGGTTATGTGTTATCGGCCTTGTTGGCGATTGCGATTATGGGAGGCAACCTTACCAACATCGCTTTAATCGCCGGCGCATTATCGGTAGGTATCGGACTTGGTTTGCAAGATATTGTCAATAATTTTGTTTCCGGCATTATCATGTTGTTTGAACGGCCGATAAAAGTCGGGGATTGGGTAATTATAAACGGCGAAGAAGGTCAGGTTAAACAGATTAATATTCGTTCAACCGAAATTGAAACTTTTAATCGCGCCAGCCTGATAATTCCCAATGCTAAAGTTTTATCAAATTCGGTTACCAATCTTACTCACCAAAACAGTTGGGCTCGTTACGGAGTTAAGGTCGGGGTTGCCTACGGAACAGATGTTGACAAGGTTAAAAAAGTCTTGTTGGAATGTGCGGCTTCGCATCCTAAAGTTTCTAAAAAGCCGGCACCTTATGTATTGTTCCAAGATTTCGGATCAAGCAGTTTGGATTTTGAAGTGCGGTTTTATGTCAATGATATTTGGAGCGGTTGGACAACGCCCAGCGATGTGCGTTTTGCCATAAATAAACGTTTTGAAGAAGAGGGAATTGAAATTCCGTTTACGCAAATCGTATTGCATCAGGCTGAAAAATAAAGGATAATAGCGGTGTATGATGAATTTCACTTTAAGAGTATAAATTTTTCGTTAGAAAACGGTGAGGTTGAATTCGGCTATGCTGTTGATGAAATTTATGATTTTACCGAGAAATTTAAATTTCCGGGAGCACCGTTTGTATTAAGTGAAAATCAAAAAAAAGCATTAACTCAAGTTTTGCGTTATTGGCATTTGGCTGCGGGAATAAGTTATTATAAAGCTTTTTTGCCTAAAAAAACGGTTACGGATATTTATACATTGACCAAAGCTGAAGCTGAATTTTTCCGAAAATTTTATATTAACGGTTTGGGCGAGTTTGCGGTGCGTAACAGCTTGCATTTTTTTGATAAAATCAGTTTTCCATACAGCGAAGATGCCAGACGTCAAACTTACAGTATAAAATTGGATGATGAGACTTTGGTACCGATCGGCGGAGGAAAAGATTCCTGTTTGGCGTTAAAGTTATTAAAAGATATGAATATTAAAGCAACAACAATCGCTTGCGGGTATCCTAAACCGATTGCCGAGGTGATGGACAGAGCCGGTAATCCCAAAATTATCGTAAAACGTCAGATAGCACCGGAATTGCTGAAACTTAATGAAAGCGGAAAAGTTTATAACGGGCATGTGCCGATAACCGGTATTTTAGCTTTTATGCTTTGGACAGCGGCAATAATTTATGAAAAGAAATATGTGGTGATGAGTTGTGAGCGTTCGGCTTCATCGGGAAATATGACTTATGACGGAGTTAAAATCAATCATCAATACAGTAAATCATTTGATTTTGAAAAGGATTTTTATGAACTGACGCAAAAGATTACACCGGATTTTCGCTATTTTTCATTATTGCGCCCGATCAGTGAAATTCATATTGCCAAGCTGTTTACACAAAAATGCGGAGATTATTTTGATATTTTTACCAGCTGTAATAAGGCTTTTAAGTTAGATGAGAATAAAAGACTGAATCATTGGTGCGGCAGTTGTGACAAATGTCGTTTTGTATTTTTGATATTGGCTCCGTTTATGGATAAACAAAAATTAATTGAGATTGTGGGAAAAAATCCTTTAGATGATGTTACACAAATTGATAATTATCGAGAATTGTTGGGTTTGAGCGGGCATAAACCTTTTGAATGTGTGGGCGAATTTAAGGAATCAAATTGGGCATTGGAACAGCTGGCACAAAGACCGGAATGGCAAAATGATTATATCGTTAAAAATCTGACACCAAAAGTTTATCAGAAAAATCTCGGCTTGTTTATTCCCAATCATCAGCATTTAATACCAAAGAGATTTAAGAATGTTATGGCAGAATTTAGACAATAAAGTTATCGGTATATGGGGACAAGGTAAAGAAGGCTTGGCGGCATCGCAAGCAATAGCCAAGCATTGTTCCGGATTTGAGATAGTGAATATAAACGAGGATAACACGGCAGATATTGCAAAATGTCAGGTTTTGATAAAATCGCCGGGGGTGAGCCTGTATCGTGATGAAATAAAAAAGGCGGTTGAAAACGGAATAGTTGTTACATCGGGAACAAATTTGTTTTTTGCCAATAAACCGGATAAACTGAAAGTGATTGCCGTTACCGGAACTAAAGGCAAAAGCACAACTTCGGCTTTGTTATATCATACTTTGCAAGAATTAGGTAAAAAAGTCGAATTAGGGGGAAATATCGGGCGTCCGTTGGTGGATTTGGTTGACAGTGATGCGGATTGGGCGGTTGCAGAAATGTCGAGTTATCAATGTGCTGATTGTCAAGGATCAGCCGATATAGGAATCCTGTTGAACTTATATCCCGAGCATTTGCAATGGCACGGCAGTCATCAGCGTTATTGGGCTGATAAATTGCATATGATAACTCAGGCAAAAACTAAACTGCTTAATTTTAAAGATAAACGAATTATGGAAATGACAAAAGGCGTGGCGGCTGAGTGGTTTAATAATGATAACGGGATACATTTGCAAAACGGAAGTTTTTATGACGGCGAGCAGAGGTTGTTTGCAAAAGATGTATTGCCGCTGTTAGGTGATCATAATGCCGAAAATGCCTGTGCAGTGTTGAGTGCGATAAAATTAACGGGCGAGAATTTAAGAGAGTGTGAAGAAGCTTTCAAAAGTTTCAAAGCTTTACCGCACAGATTGACAATTGTAGCGGAAAAAGATGAAAGGACTTTTGTTGACGATAGTATTTCAACCACTCCGGAAACGGCAATTGCGGCATTGAAGGCATTAGATAAGGGACAGCAACTTATATTGATTGCAGGAGGTTTTGACCGCGGACAAGATTATAAGGAATTGGCAGAATATTTGGCACAATTAGGCGAAAGGGTTAGTTTGATAACTTTGCCGGATACCGGTGTAAGATTAGGTCAAGCAGCAAAAATTAAGGGGGTTTTGGTCATAAATGCAGCAGATATGGACGAGGCGGTTGCTGAGGCTTGGAAGATGAGTAAAAAAAGCGGATGGATAATATTATCGCCGGCGGCACCGAGTTATAATATGTATAAGAATTTTGAAGCAAGAGGCGAGGATTTTGTTAATTGTATAAAAAAGCTTGCCAAATAAAAAAATATGGAATAAAAGAGTGGTGTTTTGTCGGTTGCCGCTTTAGCTCAGTTGGTAGAGCAACGCATTCGTAATGCGTGGGTCGGGTGTTCAAGTCACCCAAGCGGCACCAGTTTTTTTGAAAGTAAAAAAAATACTGCTGAAAATCGGCAGTATTTTTTTGTATTTAGTTGTTTTTTTAATTTATTGTTAAAAAAAGTATTTTATAATAAAAAATATGTTGCTATTTAGACAAAATTGTGGTAAATTTAGATTATGAGTTAAACTAATCGGGGGATAAAATTATGGCGTGGACAGAAGATAGTTTGAGAGCTTTGGGGTGGGAAGCCTGGCTGGCATATGAAGCTTGGAGGCAAGAAAATAAAGATAAAACTTTAGAAGATTTTTTGACTGATGCAGGAAAAAGTTATGCGGATGAAATGGCTAAAAATGGAAAGTATTATGATGAAATCATAAATGGTGAGAAAACTTTTGATTTAAGCGACAGTGATGTGAGCAAATTAAGTTATACGGATATTATTTATGATCCGATTAATAACGGATATGAGGGATTTGATGAATTAGCGAAATTACAAGCGAGTAAATCTTTTTACGAAGATCCGAATAAAAATGATGGTTATAAAGATATTTTTAATGACAAAAATAAAGAAATAGCAGATGATTTGAAGTTATTACAGTTGTTCAGAAACGAATTTCCCGGGGAAGATATCACCGATATTGCAAAAATTCGTGAAACTTATAAGGATAAGTATGATGCTAATTTTTCTGGTAATATATCTTGGGATGTAGCAAAAGCTGTTTATGATTTTCATAAAAGGGACGTCGCTGATTATGCCTATAATCGAGGAATTGAATTAAATCATTTTACAGCCGGCAATGCTAAGGAACAAGAAAATAAGCTTTTGGGGATTGTTATTCCTGAAAACGCAGAAGAATTGGCAAGGTGTGAAGAAGTTATTGAGCAAATCAATCAATTTGAACAAGAGGGTTTGGTTGATAGTAAAGAGTTGAAGCTCGGGGTAAGTGTTGAAAGATTATATGATACAAAACTTGCCGATTTAGATTTGGTAAATTCTGATTTCCAGTTGGCTTTTGAGGACTTAATTAAAAATGATGCAACTCTTGAACTATTAAGTGATAAAAATTTCTCAAGTGCTGAGGAAGATGAGAAAAAGAAAAGCTATAAAGGTAGTATTATAACTGCCAAAGGAGCTTTTGAATTGGAATTATTGGCTACGCAATATGCTTATGATAAGGCACAACAACTAAAAGAAAAACAAGGGGAAAATTTTGATTATAAAAAACTTTCGCATGAAGAAAAATTAAAGATACAAGCAGATATCAGGGAACTTACTAAAGAGGGGAGTGATGATTTTTACAATTACGCACAGACAAATCCGACTATAAAACAAGAAGTTTTTGCGGCGGTTTGCGATTGTCATAAATATCGTTTTGACAGTTATAAACAACAGACAAAAGATTTGCAAAAAAGTCTTAAAAAGCCGAGCAATCCATTCATAAAGTTGTATAAAAAAGGTGATCAAGCTTATAAAAAGCTTGCGGATAAATGTCCGGCATTAACTACATTCGGAACTATGGCAGCAATGGCTGGATTTGCATATGTTGCTCCGAAGGTTGCACCTTTTGTGTTTACCTATGTGGCAGCAAAAAGTGCTTTTGTTTCGACACGAAAAATGATTAAAGATTTTAAGAATGAGCGTTATAATCCTTATACCAAAGAAAAATTGTCTTTTAAGCAGTATTGTAAACAAAACAAGCTTAAAGTTATTGCTCAAGGTGCGTCCGTGTTGGCAAGTACGGTAGCAACAGTCGGATTGACAGCAAGTTTACCGGGGATGGCCAATAATCCGATTGCACAAAAAATGCAAAATGCAATGGCGGTCAGACTTCCTTTGGCACTTACAGCAACACTCGGCAGATTGGGTGACGGATTGCAAGGTCCTTTAGATAAAAGGACCGGTAAAAGAGTTCCGCCGAAAGGTAAAGATAAATGGAAAGTTTGGCGTCAGGCTTTGGTTACCGGTGGAGCTATTATGTTAGGGAAAAGCGGTGCACTTTCTTTTGGCGGAGGAGAGCAGATTGCCTCCGGTTCAGATAATGTGACAAATATGTCACATGTTGCCAGTACTATTTATGGTATACAAGATAACTATTTAACTGACAGTGATTTTGTTTCCGGTACCGATATGGGGTTAGATAGTAATATGACGGCGGAAAGTTCAAATCAATCAACAATGGTTGAAGATGTTAAAGGCAATGATGTTGGGCAAAACAGTGAAGAAAACAGTTATGCCGGTCATGAAAATAACCAAGACGGTAGTACTGGTGGACAAATTGAAAATGCGGCTGAAGAAGACGGTGTTTTCGACAATAATAATACAAATAGTCAAGCCGGCGGAAGTTCAGCCAACCAAGGAAGCAGCCAAGGCGGTAGTGCCGGTGGAAATGGCGGAAGTTCAGCCAATCAAGGAAGTAGTCAAGACGGTGTTTCCGGCGGTAATGGCGTAAATTCAGCCAATCAAGGAAGCAGTCAAGGCGGTACAGCCGGTGAAAATGCCGGAAGTTCAGTCGGTCAAGGAAACAGTCAAGGCGGTACAGCCGGTGAAAATGCCGGAAGTTCAACCAATCAAGGAAGCGGTCAAGATGGTGTTTCCGGCGGTAATGGCGGAAGTTCAGTCGGTCAAGGAAACGGTCAAAACGGCGCTTCCGGCGGTAATGGCGGAAGTTCAGCCAACCAAGGAAGCGGTCAAAACGGTGTTTCCGGCGGTAATGGCGTAAATTCAGCCAATCAAGGAAGCAGTCAAGGCGGTGTTTCCGGCGGTAATGGCGTAAATTCAGCCAATCAAGGAAGCAGTCAAGGCGGTAGTGCCGGTGGAAATGGCATAAATTCAGCCGGTCACAGAACGGCTGCGTCAGGAAGTTTCTCAGAAACAAAAAATATTTACTCTACATCTTACCAAGAGGCACAAGTTCGAGCTGTAAATAATTTGGTTTCCAATCCGGAAAATACGAGAGGTATTAATTTTTCTGCCGCATTTGGAGATTCGATGACTTATGGTCAAAATCAAGAAACAGCTGGATATACTAGAGATATGGACTATCAAGGAGAAGCAACAGATATAATGAAAGGTATGGTCTATCAAGGAGATGCAATAGATATAATGAAAGGTATGGTCTATCAAGGAGATGCAATAGATATAATGAAAGGTATGGTCTATCAAGGAGAAGCAGCACCTGTGATGAGAGACATGAATACTCCTGATATAAACGCTGCAATGCATGGCGGTCATCCTTACGCTCATCATTATGGTCATGGAGAACGAGTTGTCGTAATTCAAGAAACTGTTGTTGAGGACAGACCGGTTGTGCCCAATGGGGTATTTGTATCTAAAGATGTGATGGATGCGGCTAGGGGGGTATCAGAAAGTGTTGGAGAGGTTTCCGAGACTGTCGGCTCGCTGTCTGAAAATCTTGCTGAGGTCAATGCACGGGGAATCGTATTTGAAGATGTTAAGCCGGAAATCACAACAGTTTCGACGGATAATGGTGATTTAACTGCTTATACACGTACAGTGGTGGAAAATAATGAGACTTTCCAAATGGTTGATAAATTCGGAGCCGATGGTGTATTGGTTGAACATCATGATGTTGTTATTTCTCCGACCGAAGATGGTGGAAGTGTTAAAAATGATGTTTGGGAAAATGCACAACATGAGCAAAAAGAAACCAGTGATTATTATGATAAAGATGGTAATTTGACACTTCATCAAGACAAGCTTTTTACTTATGATCCTTCTGGTAATAATGTTGTTCATACTATGGAATATGACGGAAATCGTAATTGTTTGGGAAGCACCGAATATGTAGCGGATAAAGATAATAATCCGATATCGGAAATTCGGGAAGATGCTGACGGAAATTTGGTATCAAAGACCGAATGGACATCAAAGATTGATGAGGCAAGCGGGCAAGTAGCTGATATTGCAACTACGAAAAATGCCGATGGAAACATAATAGCCGAACAAACGAATATTTATGATAAAGATGATAATTTTGTTCGTTCTACTGACATCATTCGTTCTGCTGACGGACAAAGTGTTGATTATCAACAAGTTCAGGAAGTTATTGGAGGTAAAACAATTATTACCACGGATAATTATGCAGATGATAGCAAGCCTTATCATCAAGAAACGGTGGTATCGGAGAACGGGCAGATTGAAAGTGATAAAATTATCAATCGTGACGGTTCTTACAGTACTATCAATCATCAATATAATGATAAAGGTGCGGAGATTAGTGCAGTGCGTAGTAATTTTGATGCAAGCGGCAATTTGACCGGAACCGAACAGTTAATTAATCAAGAAAGTGCAGTACAATCGAAGAATGAAGCAAATAATCATGCAGATTCTACTCAAAGTCGCGATCAATCCGATAAAGGAATTGCTAGATCAACAGCGCAAGGAGGTTCTCGAGAGCATTTACAACAGGGCAATACCGATAATAAGACTTCTGCAGCTCAAGATAAAATAAATGCTTTAAGAGGTGCTGCAAGAAACTCAGGTGAAGGAGTGGCCGATTCGATTAGTGGAACTACTACCGAGAAGTTGGCTGATGCCGGATTATTGGCTGATTCTAATATTTCCGTTGCAGATTCTACCGTTGTTTCAAATCCGGAGTTGGACGGAAATTTTACTAATGAAAGCAGTAAAGATGGTCTTACAGGTGCGGTTGTTGCCGGAGGAGGATTAGTAGCAGGTTTTGTTGGTGCAGCAGCATTAAGCAGACTGAGCGGTAGAAATGGTAAGGACGATAATACAAATAATAAAGCACCTTCATCGCAAAATAATAATGCGCTAAATAGTCCCGTAAGACAACAAAATGGTAGTGAAAGAGAGTAATAATCAGATTAACTTCATGAAAGAGGGCTGAAAAGGCTCTCTTTTTTTTATATTTTTAAAATTTGGCACGGGTTTTGCATATAGTTTGGCATAAGTGAAAAATTATCCGAGGTGCAAAAGGGAAAGCACCGAAAAGAAAAGGGGAATATAAATGGATAATACCAACTATGTGGCCTTGTCGCGCCAAATGGCATTATGGAAACAGATGAATATTGTTTCCAATAACATCGCCAATATGAATACTGCCGGTTATAAACAAGATGATGCAGTGTTTGCAAGCTATCTGCAACAGACGCCGTCGGCACAGGGAATTGGGGCAAATCCGATTTATTTTACACAAGATTACGGTGATTATGCCGATTTCAGTGAAGGAAGTTTTAAGGAAACCGGTAATGACTTAGATGTGGCAATTCGCGGCAAAGGGTTTTTCTGTATTGAAACAGCTGCCGGTGAACGTTATACCCGCAAAGGACAATTTACCATAAACGAAGAAGGTGCTTTGACCACAACCGATGGGGATATAGTTTTGAGCGAAAGTAATGCACCGTTGTTTTTTGCTCCGGGGGAAAGAGAAGTAGTGATATCGGAGAGCGGCGATGTGATGACAGAAAACGGTACTATCGGACGGTTGAAAATTGCCAATTTTGCCGATGAGGGAAAATTGCTTAAAACTGCCGGAGTGCTGTTTGAAAACGTTGAAGGTAATGCTGTTAATTATGGTTCGGATGATGCTAGAATTATTCAAGGAATGGTCGAAAATTCCAATGTTAACGCAATTGCCGAGATGACTAATTTAATCAAAATACAACGCAGTTATGATTATGTGCAACAAATGATAGATGAGGAACATACTCGTCTGACCAATACAATTTCAACTTTTGCCGATTTGGCATAATTTATAAGGGGAAAAGAAATGAGATCATTACAAATAGGCGCAACCGGAATGCTGGCACAGCAGACCAATGTTGATACCATATCCAACAATATCGCCAATATGAATACCACCGCTTTTACCAAGCGTCGGGCAGAATTCAGTGATTTGATATATCAAAACGTGGTACGTCCCGGATCATCTTCAACGGCAGATAATACTATTGTTCCGGCCGGTGTACAGATGGGATTAGGTGTCAGAACTTCGGCAATTTATCGTATTACCGAGGGTGGTTCGCTTACTTCAACCGGCAATGATTTGGATTTGGCTATTCGCGGAAGAGGATATTTTACCATTCAACTGCCGGAAGGGAAAGGAACCGGATATACTCGTGACGGAGCTTTTCAACGTAACGGCGACGGAACCATCGTTACTCATGAAGGATATGTTGTTCAACCGGAGATAACCATTCCCGAAGATGCGGTTGAAGTATATGTGAACTCATCCGGTGAGGTTTGGGTTAAACAAGATGGTGAAGTTGATGAAGTTAATGTCGGACAGTTAGAATTGGCCACCTTTGTTAATGAAGCCGGTTTGGAAGCTATCGGAGATAATTTGTTTATTGAAACCCAGGCTTCCGGAGATCCGATTATTGATAACCCTGATTCGGAAGGTTTCGGTTCAATTTTGCAAGGATATCTCAACACATCCAACGTTAATCCGGTTACGGAAATTACCGAGTTGATTTCGGCTCAGCGTGCTTATGAGATGAATTCCAAAGTGATTACTACTTCGGATTCCATGCTTAATACCATTAATCAGATGAAGTAGGGGATTGATTGATTATGTATCGGCAATTGGCAAGTTTGGCATTGATGATGATTTTACCTTTAGCAGAGGCACAGGCAGAATATCGGTTGACTAAAGCCGATATGACAGAAGCTGTTAAGCAGGAATTTGCTGAGCAGGGGCTTGGTGATGAGGTTGAAATAGAAATTTTCGGAGGTAAAACCGATTATTATTTTGAACAGGCCAATGACGCTAAAATTATGTTGAGTAATCTGGAGACAGATGAAGAACAAGGAAAGTTTAATGCCAATGCGGAAATTTTTGCCGACGGAGAAAAGACAACGGAAACAAAATTAGCCGGTCGTTATTATAAAATGGTTAAAGTTTGGGTTCCGGTCAAAGATGTTGTTAAGGATACAATCATTAAAGAAGATGATTTGAAAGAAATAACAGTAAGAGAAGGACGGTTAAAAGGCGGTGCATGGCAGAATCAAGCGGATATAATCGGTAAACAGGCAGCAAAGAATTTGAAGGCGGGTAAATTGATTGAGAAGGGAGATTTACAAGCTGAAATAGTGGTAAAAAAAGGGCAGGCAGTTACAGTTGTTTACAGCAAGAAAGGTTTGCAAATAACTTCTAAAATGCAGGCTTTGGATAATGCCGCATTGGGACAGGTCGTGAAATTGCTTAATTTGGGCAGTAAAAAAGAAATTGTCGGCATAGCAAAAGGAGCCGGCTTGGTGGAAATAAGTAATGAATAATAGCAGGGGAACTATTAACATGAAAGATAATACTACAAAAATTATAAAAGGTACGGCGTTGTTGCTGATGGCAACTTCGCTATCGGGATGCGGAATATTTTCACGTTTGTCTGATGTAGGAAAAGAACCGCCCTTGTCGCCGATATCTAATCCGGTGGAAATGCAAGGGTATGAACCGGTATCAATGCCGATGCCGCAAAGACAGGAAGGTGTTTATGCCGCTAATTCATTATGGAGGCAAGGTTCAGACGGATTTTTCAAAGATCAAAGAGCTTCAAAAGTAGGAGATATTATAACGGTTAAGATTTCTACCAGAGATAATGCCTTAATGGAAAATAAGATGGAACAGAATCGTGATGATAATAATGATTCTTTGAGTATCGGATCGGCATTCGGATTTGAGAAATTTCTAGAAGATGTAATGCCGGGGGATTATAAAAATGAGAATGCTGTTGGCATTACCTCTAATCGTGAAATAAAGGGTGATGGCAAGATTGATCGTAAAGAAAGTGTAAATGTTACTTTTGCAGCAGTGGTAACTCAGGTTTTACCGAATGGTAATTTGGTAATTGAGGGAACTCAGGAGATTCGTATCAGTTATGAAGTGCGTCAGCTTTATATGCGCGGAATCGTCAGAAGAGCCGATATCTCATCAAATAATATTATAGAATCGAGCAAAATTGCTGAATTGCGTGTTTCATACGGAGGCAAAGGGGTTATTTCCGATGTTCAACAACCGCGTTACGGGCGGCAGATATTGGATATAGTTGCACCGTTTTAGGCTGAATAGGATAAGTTTTCCCTAATATTATTATGTGTAAAAGTTTTTTTAAGCAGAAAATCTCCCCAATTTTTTCTTAAAAAAACAAAAAAAATACAATACGGTTTATAATATTGTATTTTACTTGACTGGGGAGAGGATGACGTCTATATTATGGTCGATATCCCCAAAGACCGTGACGCATCCTCTCTTTTGCAATAGGTCGGGTATTGTTAGTTATTTTTAATATTATATAGAAGGAAAAGACGTATGACGGAAAATAATAATGATATTGAATTACAACTTGACGGAGCTGTAGAAGAGGCAAATCTTTTGCAAGAGTATGCTGGTTATTTGGAAACTGCGGCTACTTCTAACGATAGTGCTTATAAAGTATTGGTCTTAGATGATAATATGAAAATGTGGGTATCTATTGGTGCTGCTACTAAAAGTAAAGCTAATATTATGCCGCAACCGCTTAAAGATAACTTGTATAAATTATCGCAGTATGTTGAGCAAGTTACCTTAAGTAAGGGTGTTAATATGAGCGCCAGTTATTTTAACTCGTTGGCTACTATTAATCGTCAGATTTCGGAAGGATTGAGGGAATCGGTTAATACTAATATGGCTCAACAAGAAGCCTATTATTTGGCCAAATGCGGTTTGAATTTGTCAGAGGCTTATAAGTCAAAAGATAATACGCAATTGGTTCAAGCATTGGATACCAATCAAAAATTATGGATTATGATTAAAACATTGATGAAAAAAGGTAAGACTAAATTACCTCAAGAGACTCGTGATAATTTGATTAAGTTGGCCGATTATGTTGCAGCTAATACCATTAAAGTAGGACAGAATTTGGATAATATTGATGATAAGTTATTGAATAGTTTAATTAACATCAATCGTCATATTTCTGAAGGTTTAATCGGACACAGATAATTTTGTGAGGCTGATATAAATAAAAGACCTGAGGTCGGGGTACCAAAGGTCTTTTTCTTTTGTATAAGTTATTGATGATAGTTGTAAAAAATATCTTCAGGTAATATAAAAAGGCAATGAGTTGTTAAGATATACAGGTGAATGAAATTGTTTGGTAAATTTGAAAGATTATTGGCGGGAAGATATATGCGAGCCAAACGCAGGGAAGGTTTTATTTCGGTGATTACCGGATTTGCCTTTACCGGTATAGCATTAGGTGTGGCTACTTTAATTATTGTAATGAGTGTAATGAACGGTTTCAGGCATGAATTGTTAAGTCGCATATTAGGGATTAACGGTCATATAGGTATTATGGCTCCAACAAGTTATCCGTTTAATAATTATCACGAAGCAATAAAAGATATTTCGTCGATTGAACATATAACTACGGTAATACCAATGATTGAAAATCAATTATTGGTAACGGCAGGACGTTCGGCAGAAGGGGTTATGGTACGCGGTATTGCCAAAGAGGATTTGTTGAAAAAGCAAGCTTTGGCAAAAGCGGTAGCCGGTGTTGATATGCAATATTACAGCGATGACGGAATTATAATGGGAGTACGGTTGGCTCATAAGATGGGATTGACTGAAGGAGATAAAATAACTTTGTTGTCACCTAACGGTAAGATAACCGCTTTCGGAACAGTACCAAGAATGAAATCTTATCAAATTATCGGATTGTTTGATTCGGGAATGTTTGAATATGATTCCAACTTTATTTTTATGCCATTGGAAAGTGCACAGCTTTATTTCGGATTGAAAAATGCGGTTACCAATATAGATGTTACTTTGGATGATGACAAATATTTGGAAGCTGTTCGCGATGCTTTAGACAAGAGTATCGGCGGTAATGCTTATATTTATGATTGGAAACAGAGTAATGCGGCATTTTTTAATGCAATTGAAGTAGAACGCAATGTGATGTTTGTGATTTTGACTTTGATTATTGTAGTGGCGGCATTTAATATCATTACCGGTTTAATAATGTTAGTTAAAGATAAAGGGCGTGATGTGGCGGTTTTGCGGACGATGGGAGCCACTAAAGGGATGATAATGCGAATTTTCTTTATGGATGGTGCTTTTATCGGTATTGTGGGAACTTCGATAGGGGTCGCATTAGGCTTGTTGGTAAGTTATAATATTGAGCGAATCCGACAATTTTTACAAGGAGTATTAGGGCGCGATTTGTTTTCAGCAGAAATTTATTTCCTGTCAAAGCTTCCGGCTAAAGTTGATATAGCGGAGGTTGCCGTGGTGGTATCCGTGGCTTTGTTGTTGTCATTTGCGGCGACCTTGTATCCGGCATGGCGTGCCGCTAAAATGGATCCTGTGGAGGCTTTGCGCTATGAGTAATGATTTAAAAACTCCAATTTTAGAATTGCGTAATGTTTATCGTTCGTTTAAGCAAGGTAATCAGACTTTGCAGGTTTTACGAGGGGTGGATTTAGAGGTTGCAAAAGGCGAGATTGTGGCTTTGATTGGACCTTCAGGTTCGGGAAAATCAACATTGCTGCAGTTGGCCGGATTATTGGAAAAGCCGACCAAAGGAGATATCTATATTGAAGGACAAAAATGTTCCGGTGCCAGTGATTCCTTGCGTACTGAGTTGCGCAGAGATTATTTGGGATTTGTTTATCAATATCATAATCTTTTGACGGATTTCAGTGCTTTGGAAAATGTCATGATTCCGCAATTGATTGATGGAGTTAAAGAAAAACAGGCCAGAGAAAGAGCTAAATGGTTGCTGTCAAGAATGGGATTGGAGAAAAGAATGAGCCATCGTCCGGCTGAAATGTCAGGAGGGGAACAGCAAAGAGTGGCAATAGCAAGAGCTTTGGCTAATATGCCTAAATTATTATTAGCCGATGAACCTACCGGTAATTTGGATCCTAAAACTTCGGAGGCTGTGTTTGCTGAATTAGTAAGTATAGTAAAAGAAACCGGGTTAAGTGCATTGGTTGCCACACATAATTTTGATTTGGCAGATAAGATGGATCGTAAGGTTAAGTTGGATAATGGTCAATTGATTGAATTAGGGGCTGAAGGTTATATAAGCGGAAGAAGTTTTTATTAAGAAGGTAAAGGAGCAAAAAATGAGTTTATATTGGAAGCAAAGTTTGATAATCGGCGGTATTTATTGGTTATTTTCACTGGTTTTGATTTGGCAGGGAAGTTGGGGGGCATTGATAACGGATTGTGTTTTGTCTTTGTTGTTATTACTGTTTTTACTGCCGCTTAATATATTGGTGCCGATTAAAAGAATTGATAATATGATGATCAGACATCCGATTACAGCCACTATGTTGGCATCGGTAGGGTGGATTCCATATTTTACAGCGGTTATGATAATAATTGCTTCAATATTTGCCATAGTTGAAATGGAATATTTGGAAAAAGTAATGACGATTGTGGTCGGAGTGGAAATTTTACGCAAATTTTTGACTGTAGTTATAGTATTTGCAGTATTGGTTGCAGTTTTGGTGTATGGAAAATCAATTGCCGGTCAATTGGATGATAAATATAATTTAATTGACGTCAAAAAATTGCCAACAGTTGATTTACTTAAGAGTAAACCGGTTAAAATGGATACGGAAAAAGAAGTTCAGCAAAATAGGAAAGTTTCAACCAAATCGGTTAAAAAGGTTGTTGCTGATAAAGTAGCAGTAAAAGCTGTTTCAAAGGCAAAAGCTAAATCCGCAGCCAAACAAGTTTCTAAAAAATCGAAGGTTTCGAAAGTTGCCGCATCTAAAGCAGTAAATAAAAAAACAACCAAAAAAAATGTTGTTAAAAAAGCGGCATCAAAGAAAGCCGGAGCAAAAAAGAAAGCATAATTCAGGATTGTTATAGCAGATTTGATTAAAAAAATAAAATTTTAAGCAAAATTGTGTTGACAGGCGGCAAAATTTATGTATATTACGCATAAATGTTTTGAATTTTAACCTTAAATAAAGAGTATTGAAATGGCTAAAGCAGTAAAAGTTAAAGTTAAATTGGAAAGTACAGCTGGTACCGGTACATTTTATTTGGCAGAAAAAAATCCGAGAACTCATCCGGAAAAATTGACTTTGAAGAAATATGACAAGAAGTCAAAAAAACATGAAGAGTTCGTTGAAAAGAAATTAAAGTAATTGATTCTGCAAGATTGTATCTTAAACCGGTTGGAAACAGCCGGTTTAATTTTGTTTAAAGAAGATAATCGTTCAACCGATAAGCTGTTTATACGTTTAGTCCAAAAGTTCAGGCATTTGATTTGAGCATTGAAAAGTTCCGGTCGTATCTGCGATAGTGATATAGAAATTTTTTTACTTAAAAGGCAGATAAACACAGAATATTTTCAATGCTTTTTTATTGCTCTAATAAGTTGGCTTTAGCGTATTCCTTTTTGAGGTGTTCAATTTCGACTTCGGTATAACGTTGGGTGGTGGAAAGAGAGGAATGTCCGAGAAGCTCTTGAATAGCACGTAAATTAACACCTTCAGCCAAAAGTTGGGTGGCAAAAGTATGACGCAGGGCATGAGGGGTGAGCGAATCGGGTAAATTGAGTTTTTCCCGCAGTTGAGCAAGACGGCGTTGAACAATACGCGGCAGCAGTCTTTCACCTCGTGCACCGACAAAAATCGGATCGCCATTATGTTGTCGATAAGGACAAAGCAGCAAATATTCTTCGATTTTTTGCCGGGATATCGGAAGAAGAGGAACAATACGTTCTTTATTGCCTTTACCTTTGATAACAATAAAATCATTTGAGGAAATGTCACCGATATTCAATGACAATGCTTCAGATATGCGTAAACCGCTGCCATAGAGCAGGGTGATTATGGCCGAATCGCGAGCACCGATCCAATCAACTTTATTTTCGGCGGCAGTTTGAATAACATCTTGGGCATCATCGTCATTGAGTGCTTTGGGAATGATTTTTTCCTGTCTTGGTGATGAGATAATTGAAAGAACGGTATTGGTGATAATTTTTTGACGATTGAGATAATGAAAAAAACTCCGCAATGCTGACATCTCGCGAGCGGTCGAGCTTTTAGTGATGTGATTAGCACTGCGACGACTTAAAAAAGCACGAAATGCCGATACTTCAATATTTTCAAGGTCGGATAATTCAGGTAATGTTCCGAGATAATCGGTATAAAAGTTAAAAAATATCGATAAATCGCGAATATAAGCATCACAGGTATGAACAGAATAACCTTTGATTGAAGCAAGCCAATCAAACCATGAAGAAATATACTTATTAACCTCATTTGAGGCAGAGAAGGTAATTTTATTTTTCATAATGAAGAATTATATCAAAAAAATATTTAATAATTTGTTGACAAAATCAAATTAGGTTAATATGTTGTGGGTTATAAAATTAATTATTAACTTAAATATATTATTTATGGAACAGCAGAAAATAAATGCGTTAGCGCATGTGCAATTGCTGGCGCGGATTGAAGAAAACGTTCGACGTGCAAGCTTCAGAGGGGATTCGTTGCCACAATCCCTAGTGAATGAAGTGCTCACTGATGACAATGCTTTTAGTTTCTTGATTGGCCAGATTGTCAATCAAGAAAGAAAACTTAGGGAAATTCCCATTGATATACAAAGAAAGCTTTTGGCGCTTGCCCAAAAAGGGCAATTTGGGGCGCTGATGATGTATATTACTGTTTTTCCCTTTGATTTCACATTGCATCGCCAGTTGTGGCGCATTATGATCCAGAATAGAAATCTGGTTATGGCTTATATCCAAAGATGGACATTTGAAGATTCTGTGTTGGATCGTTTCTGGGAAAGCGCCGATGATAAGGATAAGGTATTCTACGTTGTCAATCATGAGGTGACAAAGAAAATGGGGCTGAAAGTGTGGGAGGAAGTCGAGAAGAATTCTTTCTTATCGTACTGTTGCAAGTTGTATTTGCAACATCATCCTGTCCCGCAAGGGTTGTTATCTCTTATTGTCAAAGAGGATACAAAAGTTTACGATTTATCCGACTTGATTGAGTACTCAAACGTGCCGTTTTATCCTGAAGATGAAATTACACTGGTTTCTCAGGATATTGATTTTTTGAAGTTTTATCTCAAAAAGTTCGGCGGCTTGTCAGCCAAGTCACAAGTGGCGCTCTTGTCCTCGGGTGATGAGGGTAAGATTCGCTACTATGCCGAGCAAATAGGTATTTGGGATTCAGCGGCTCAAAAGGAGATAGTTTCTTCTGAGAGAAGGTTGAGCTCAGGTGTGGTTGAATGTATTGCGGCCAATCTGATTCACCCCTTTGAGGAAAGATCTTACATGGTGTTATGTGAAATTCTTTCTCAGTGAAAAGAAGCTTGTGATGAACTGTTATTAGTAATGGTTTATCACAGGCTTTTTTTGTGTGTAAATTGTAAAGATGTTTGAGAAAGATTAAAGCGGCTGTTATGGTGGAGAGCGGAGAGATTGAATGATTGTTAAAGTGTTGTTGCCGCTCAATTTGAATGAGCCGTTTGATTATAAAACCGATGATGAGATTAAAGAAGGATCATTGGTGGAGGTTCCGTTCGGCAAAGAAAAAACAGTCGGTGTCGTATGGCAGGTAAATGTTGCCAGCGATTTAGATGATAAAAAGATTCGAAAAATCGGTAAAGTGCTGTCTTATCCGCCGTTGAGTGAGGCAATATGCAAATTTGTGCAGTTTGTAGCCGAATATAATATGGCACCGTTAGGGATGGTGCTTAAGATGGTGTTATCGGTAAAACAAGTATTCGGTGATGCTAAGATGCTTAAATTATATGAGCTATCCGGCAAGACTTTAAGCGAAGCAAAGTTGAAAAATTCCGATGCACGTTGGCGAGTAATAGACTTCTTAAAAGACGGACGTGTTTTTGCACGCAGTGAAATTGCTCTGGGGGCAGGGGTTTCGGATTCAGTCATTAAAGTTATGATAGAATCCGGCATTTTAAAAGAAGTATTGATTGAAAACAAAAAAGAATTTGCTCAACCGATTTGCGGATTTCAAAAAGTTAAGCTAAATGATGAACAACAAAAGGCTGCTGATTATTTGTGTGCAAAAAACGGAGAAGGATTTGGAGTTACCTTGTTAAACGGTGTTACCGGTTCGGGAAAAACCGAAGTTTATTTTGAAGCGGTAGAAAAAGCATTTCAAGCGGGAAAACAAGTGTTAATTTTGGTGCCGGAAATAGGGCTGACTTCGCAATGGTTGGGCAGATTTGAAAAAAGGTTCGGAGTGAGACCTTGCGAGTGGCATTCGGCATTGACACCAAAAGAAAGAATCGATAATTGGAAAGCGGTTATAAATAATGAAGTAAAGATTATAATCGGTGCACGTTCAGCATTGTTTTTGCCGTTTGCCGATTTGGGTTTGATTGTGGTTGATGAAAGCCATGATGCCTCATTTAAACAGGAAGATATGGTTAATTATCAAGGCAGAGATATGGCAATTGTGAGGGCAAAATATGAGCAGCTGCATATTATATTATCGACCGCTACTCCGGATTTGGAAACAATTTGCAACGTCGAATCGGGTAAATATGGTGAAGTAAAATTGCAATCTCGTTATGCAGCGGCACAAATGCCGGAGGTAAAAATTATTGATTTGAAGAAAGATAAGCCGGTAAAAGGAGATTGGGGAAAATCGTGGTTGGCTCCGTCATTGTGTAAAAAGTTGCAAACAAATTTTGATAAGGGCGAGCAGAGCGTATTGTTTTTGAACCGCAGAGGATATGCTCCGCTGGTTATTTGTCGTGATTGCGGTTATAAAATAGAATGTCCGCATTGCAGTGCCTGGTTGACCGAACATTTGCGTATAGGCAAGTTGGTATGTCATCATTGCGGTTATATGACAGATATACCGAAGGTTTGTCCTAATTGTCAATCAGAAGAAGGTTTGAGTGCTTGCGGTCCGGGGGTAGAGAGAATTGCCGAAGAGGTTAAATATCGATTACCTGAGGCCAGAGTAAAAGTTTTATCATCTGATTTTGTTACTAATTTCAAAGAAGTACAGCAAGTTATTAAAGAAATGGAAGAAGATAAAATTGATATTTTGGTAGGTACTCAGATATTGGCAAAAGGGCATCATTTTCCGGAATTGACATTAGTGGGAATCGTTGATGCCGATTTGGGATTGATGGGAAGTGATTTGCGAGCAGCAGAAAGAACTTATCAATTATTATCACAAGTGGCCGGGCGAGCCGGCAGAGGGGTTAAAAAAGGAGAGGTGTATTTACAAACGCTTCATCCGGAAAATGCGGTTTTACAAGCTTTGGTTAAAGGAAATTCCGATGAATTCCTTGAATTGGAAAAACAGACCAGACGCATAATGAAAATGCCGCCGTTCGGTAAATTAGCAGCAATAATAGTTTCCGGAAGTAATAAAGAAATTACCGAAAGAACAGCAATTATTCTGGGACAAGCGGCTTTTAATTGTGAAAATATCACTACTTTAGGTCCGGCTCCGGCTCCGATTTTTGTGCTCAGAGAAAAATATCGTTATCGCCTGTTGATAAAAACAGCAAAAAATATCAATATTCAAGATGTGATAAAACAATGGCTTAAAAGGGTGAAAATCCCGTCAAATGTCAGAGTTGAGACGGATATTGATCCGTATTCGTTTTATTGAAAATAAAAAAATAGTTGTTAATAAAAAATAAACTGGTTGTTATGTAAATTATCTTGCGTTATTTAGTTTATATCGTTTGAATTTGGAATAAGGTTACTAAGTTGAAAAAAAATTCGAAAGAAAAAACAGCTCGCATTTATTCATCGGCATTGTATGATGTCGCAGTTGCTTCATCAAAGTTGGATGCAATTAAAAAGGATGCTGAGTTTTTAAGTGAATTGTGTCAGCAAAATAAAGATTTGGTTAAAAAATCTTCCAGTCCTTTGTTGAGCGATGAGCAACAGAAGGAAGTGTGGCAACAAGTGGCGGTAAAAGCCAAATTGGATGCGGAAACATTAAAATGTTTGGATATTTTGGTTGATAATAATCGAATCGATGTTTTGGCCGAGGTTATGACTGATTTTATCCATTTATATTATGTCGGTAAAAATATTGCCGAAGTCAGTGTTGAGACGGTTAAACCGTTGACAACGACGCAGGATAAAAAATTGCGGGAGGTTTTAACCAAGAAATTTGATAAAGATGTTGTGATTAAATATGTAGAGAATCCCGACTTATTGGGAGGTTTGCGTATTATGAGCGGATCAAAAATGTTTGACGGTTCGTTAAGCTATAAATTAAATTGTTTAGAAAATATTATGAAAGGTAACTGATATGTCTGTTTCAGCTGTTGAGATATCCTCAATTATCAAGGACAAAATTGCCGGTTTCGAGTCAAAAATGGATGTGGCTCAAGTTGGTAAAGTTTTGTCGGTCGGTGACGGTGTAGCGCGCGTTTACGGACTTGATGAGGTTCAGGCCGGTGAACTGGTGGAATTTTCCAGCGGTGTCAAAGGTATGGCAATGAACTTGGAAGAGGACAATGTCGGCGTGGTTATTTTCGGTGAAGATAAGGCCATTAAAGAAGGCGACATTGTTAAACGTACTCATTCTATCGTGAGTGTTCCGGTCGGTAAAGAGTTGTTAGGGCGTGTGGTTGATGCCTTGGGACAACCGATTGACGGTTTAGGCGAAATTAAAGCCAAAGAAACCGGACGTTCGGATATTAAAGCTCCCGGTATTATTGCACGCAGATCTGTTCATGAACCGGTACAGACAGGCATTAAGATTGTTGATTCGTTGATTCCGATCGGACGCGGGCAACGTGAATTGATAATCGGTGACCGCCAGACGGGTAAAACGGCTATTATAGTTGATACCATTATCAATCAAAAGAAAATTAATGATGCGGCTAAGTCGGATAAAGATAAATTGTTCTGCGTATATGTTGCGATTGGTCAAAAACGTTCGACGGTTGCTCAAGTAGTTAAGACATTAAAAGACTACGGGGCTATGGATTATACCATTGTAGTTGCTGCTACTGCTTCGGATTCAGCCCCGATGCAATATATTGCACCTTATTCAGGATGCACTATGGGTGAATATTTCCGTGACAAGGGTATGCACGCGGTTATCTTTTATGATGATTTATCAAAACAGGCAACGGCATATCGTCAAATGAGTTTGTTGATTCGTCGTCCGCCAGGACGTGAAGCTTATCCGGGTGATGTGTTCTATCTACACTCACGTTTGTTGGAACGTGCGGCTAAGATGAGTGATGCCGAAGGAGCCGGTTCGTTGACTGCTCTGCCGGTTATCGAAACTCAGGCCGGTGACGTTTCGGCATATATTCCGACTAATGTTATTTCAATTACCGACGGGCAGATTTTCTTGGAGACTTCGTTGTTCTATCAAGGCGTTCGTCCGGCTGTGAATGTCGGTATTTCGGTTTCTCGTGTTGGTTCTGCGGCACAAATTAAAGCAATGAAGCAGGTTTCCGGCTCAATGAAATTGGATTTGGCTCAATATCGTGAGATGGCGGCATTTGCTCAATTTGCTTCGGATTTGGATCAATCAACCAAGAACTTGCTGGAGCGCGGTGCTCGTTTGACCGAGATGTTGAAACAACCTCAATACAAGCCGATGGCAGTTGAAGATGAAGTTGCGGCGATTTTTGCCGGAGTTAAAGGTTTCTTAGATAAATTGCCGTTGAATAAAGTTCATGAGTTTGAGGAAAAAGCTTTGCAGAATTTGAAAGCAAGCCATTCTGATATCTTGAAAGAAATTGCTAAAGAGAAAAAGATTTCTCCGGAATTGGAAGAAAAAATGCTTAAATTCTATGAGAACTTCAGCAAAGATTTTATGAAAACTTTAGAAAGGGCTGCGTAAAATATGGCAGGTTTGAAAGAACTTAGAACGCGTATCGCTTCCATCGCTTCAACGCAGAAGATTACTTCAGCGATGAAGATGGTGGCGGCGGCGCGTTTGAAACGCTCGACAGATATGCTGAATAAATCCAAAGCCTACAGCAATGATTTGCGCGCGGTTATCGGACGTGTGGTTTGTGAGATGCGTCGTGAGGAACGTGATAAAGGTATAGCTTATGCTTGGCCGAAGTTGATGCAAAAAGCTGTGAAAGAAGAAGTTTATCAGTTGGTAATTTTTTCTTCGGATAAAGGGCTGTGCGGCAGTTATAATGCCAATGTATTGAAAGAAAGCCTGAGAAGGGTGAATGAATTGCTTGCTCAAGGTAAACAGGTTAAAGTTTTGAGCTTGGGTAAAAAGGCAGGAGAAGCTTTACGTCGACGTTGCAATAATGTGGATATCGAAATTATGGATTTTGCCGCTAAAGGTCCGGATTATGCAGAGACCGGTGCATTGGTTGATAAGTTGTTATCCGGATTGGGAACTGATTTTGATATCTGTGAGGTGGTTTATACCAAATTTAATTCGGCAATTAATCGGGAGGTCAGAACCGAAAGGTTTTTGCCGATTGAGTTTGGTATTGATGAGAACGATGAGCAATTTTCCGCTAAAAAAGGCGATGCTTTCTATGCTTATGAAGGTGGAAAATTGGCTTTATTGCAAAGTGTTATGCCTTTGTTTGTGAACAGCGAGATGTTTCAAAAATTGGTTAATTCACAAACAAGTGAGCATGGTGCACGTATGACATCGATGGATAATGCCACTCGTAATGCCAAAGATATGATATCAAGGTTAACTTTAAGATACAATCGTTTGCGTCAAGGTGCAATCACTACCGAGTTGATTGAGATTATCTCGGGTGCGGAAGCCTTGTAGTGAAAATAAACAGGAGAAAATGAATATGGTCAAAGCAAAAACGACAAAAAATAATAGCGGTGATATGGGAAAAATATCGCAGGTAACCGGTGCGGTTGTCGACGTTAAGTTTGACAGCAACGGAGAATTACCGGCTATTTTGACCGCTTTAACTTGTGATAATAATGGTCGTAAATTGGTGTTGGAAGTTGCTCAGCACTTAGGCGAAGATGTAGTTCGCTGTATTGCAATGGACGCTACCGACGGATTAGTTCGCGGGCAAGAGGTTGTAAATACACATCAGCCGATTGAAGTTCCGGTAGGTCCGGAAATGTTGGGACGTATTATTAACGTTATCGGAGAGCCGGTTGACGGCCGAGGTGAAGTTAAAGCCAAACATTATTATCCGATTCACCGTGAAGCTCCGGCTTTTGTTGATCAATCGACTGATACAGAGGTTTTGACCACCGGTATTAAGGTTATTGACTTGTTAGAGCCTTATGCCAAAGGCGGTAAAATCGGTTTGTTCGGCGGTGCCGGTGTCGGTAAAACCGTTTTGATTATGGAGTTGATTAACAACATTGCTAAAGGTCACGGCGGTTATTCGGTGTTTGCCGGTGTAGGCGAGCGTACTCGTGAAGGTAATGACCTCTATAATGAAATGATCGAATCAGGCGTTATTGATTTGAAAGGTGATAAGTCAAAGACAGTGTTGGTTTACGGTCAGATGAATGAACCGCCGGGAGCTCGTGCTCGTGTTGCATTGACCGGTTTGACTCAAGCGGAATATTTCCGTGATGAGGCTCACCAAGACGTGTTGTTCTTCGTTGACAACATCTTCCGTTTCACCCAAGCCGGTTCTGAGGTGTCCGCTTTGTTGGGACGTATTCCTTCGGCCGTGGGTTATCAACCGACTTTGGGAACGGATATGGGTGCGATGCAAGAGCGTATTACTTCAACCAAAAACGGATCTATTACTTCGGTGCAGGCGGTTTATGTTCCGGCCGATGACTTGACTGACCCGGCTCCGGCCACAACCTTTGCTCACCTTGATGCAACAACCGTTTTGTCGCGTCAAATTGCCGAGTTGGGTATTTATCCGGCTGTGGATCCTTTGGATTCAACCAGTCGTATTTTGGATCCTTCCGTAGTCGGTGAAGAGCATTATAAGGTTGCCCGCGGGGTGCAAGAAGTTTTGCAAAAATATAAATCGTTGCAAGATATTATTGCGATTTTGGGTATGGATGAGTTGTCTGATGATGACCGCTTGACCGTAAACAGAGCTCGTAAGATTCAACGGTTCTTGTCACAGCCTTTCCATGTAGCGGAAGTATTTACCGGAACTCCGGGTGTGTTTGTTAAGTTGGAAGATACCATCAAAGGCTTTAAGGGTATTTTGGAAGGTAAATATGATGATATTCCGGAACAAGCATTCTACATGGTCGGAACGATTGAAGATGTTTTGAAAAAAGCCGAAAGTATGAAGGCGGCTTAAAGATAAAGGAAAATAATAATGGCAGATAAGGTAAAATTGATAATTGAGATGCCGAGTGCGGTGATGCCTGAGATGGAGGCAAATGCGGTGATTATTCCCGCAGTAGCCGGTGATGTTACCATATTGTCGGAGAGAGCACCGAGTGTGTTTGCACTGAACTATGGTTTGGTGCAATTATTGGATGCTAATTTGAAACCTACTGCCAAATATTATATTTCATCGGGAGTGGCTGATGTGGCACAAGGGGTTATCAAATTGATGACCGGACGGGTGCTGAAAGCAGATGAAATTACAAAATCGGAAGCTGAAGCGAAAGCTCAAGATGATGTCTTTTATCAGATGATAGTTGACAGAATGAATAACAAAACAGAGAAATATTGTTAAAAGAAAAAATCCTCTCATTTGGTTGAGAGGATTTTTTTAGCTGTTTTCGTCGGTTTTTGCTGTTCGTTACCGCATTTTGGCAATGGCTTTATCTGTTTTCCAACGCATTTCGGCAATGTCTTCATTAGTCTTTCTATTCATTTCGGCAAAACTTAGGTCTGTTTCTTTATCACTTTCAATAAAGAAGATAAATAAGTTTAATGACATATAAATTGCCAATGCAATTATACAAATTATTGAAGTAATTGTGTGTGTTACAATTGTATATCCAATAAATATACCTAAGGGAATAGCACTTATAAAGATAATTATGATTGGAAAAATTAGCCAGGCTTTGGAGGATTTTTTAAGATAGTTAACCAGTAAAGCTATATCTCCGCCCAGAGTAATAAAGGCAGAAATTAGGGCAAAATACCGATAACCTTCAGCAAGGTCGACGAATTTTACTAATAATGCCCAAAAGATAAAGGCTGCAAAAAACACAGCAACTCCATAGGGCAATATTTTGCTCAAATACTTTTTATTTTTCATAATATTATTTTTAAGGTTAATAATTCATTTATAATAAGGTTTGTCTAACCGGTAATAGATTTTTAATTTAATGTCAAGTTATTTTGTGGAAAGCAAAAAAAGCCTCTCGGAAGTGAGAGGATTTTTTTAATATTGCTTTTCTAAGCAAGTTGTGTTAAGTTAAAGATAAGATATTATATTTTAACTAAAGAGGAGGTACTATGGAAAAAAGGGAAGAAGAAAAAAAGGGATGGTTGGATTTTATTGTAGAAGTTATTTGTTGGCTCATTATTTGGCCTAAAGATTAAAATTAGATAAAAGCAAAAGCCTCTCTCTGGTGAGAGGCTTTTGAGGTTAGGAAACGCTGTTACGCGTTTCTTTGTCGATGCGGTCAAGGGCAATTCCTGCCAACAATGCTGCCATGAAAGATAATACCAGTAATATTATCAAGGCATATTTGTAATTGGGTAGGCATAGTTGACCATCGTTTTGGGTAAACGGTACCAACATCATCGCAATTAAAAAAACTGATAACATGTTGATGAAACAGCTTATTTTTAATAGTCTTTTGTTGGTTTTTGACAGAATGATTTTCTTTTCTCTCATGATAATAATTTTTTATTTTATAATTATAGAATTTGTTCGGAGTGTAATCTCGTTTTATCAAAAATACAAGTTTTTTGTTGTTTTCGGAAAAAAAACGGTTATTTTAATAATAGTGTTGTGTTTTGAAGGAGAATAAAGATGTATTTAGAAGCCGGACTGTTAACCCGTCGCTCGGTGCGTCAATTTGAAAAAGGGCGCAAGATAGCCAAAGAGGATATGAATGATATATTGAAAATAGCAATGTATGCACCATCGGCTTGCAACAAGCAACCATGGGAATTTATTGTGGTGGAAGATGAAGATAAAAAAGCTAAAATTACCGAATTACATCCTTATGCCAAATTTTTAACCGATGCTTCGGCGGCAATCGTGGTTTGCGGTAATGAGCAAGAACAATGTGATAACGGATTTTGGTTGGTTGATACCTCGGCTGCAATCGAAAATTTGTTGTTAGCGCTACATGGTAAAGGGTTGGGCGGATGTTGGTGTGCAATTTATCCTTATGCCGACAGGATGAAAGCTTTTCAGGATTTGTTGGGTTTGCCGGAATATATTAAACCTAATGCCTTGGTGGTGGCGGGATATCCGCTGAAACAACCGACACAGCCTCAAGACAGGTTTAATCCGAATAAAGTTCATTATGAACATTGGTAAAATAAGAAACCGCCGGTTGAGTATCGGCGGTTTTTTTTTAAGCTTTTTTAGATTTGGCGGAAGTTTTTCGTTTAGCTTTTTTCTCGCTGCTGACGTTAATTTTTTGACGATTGGCTTGTTCGGCTTTGGTCTTAGGAATTGTAACGCATAGAACGCCATTGGTATAATCGGCAGAAGCTTTAGAATATTCCAAATCCCAAGGTAAAGGAATTGTGCGACTGAATGAACCATATGCAATTTCGGAAAAATAACCATCTGGTGAGGCTGCAGCATCTTCGTGATGTTTTTCACCACTGATGGTTAAATAACCATTAGCCGATATTTCAAGGTCAATATCGTTTTGTTCAATTCCGGGAAGTTCGGCGGTAACCATTATATTGTTTTTATTTTCAGATACTTCAATTTTGGGATCTAAATCGGCAAAATTATTGTGTTGGCGTAAGCCAAAAATATTAAACAGATTAGTCATAAAATTATGCCGAGGCGTCGTAATGTCGGCGCGAGATCCGGTAGTTGCCGGTTGATTATTCATGATATTTTCTCCTTATAAAAATGACCGCTGATTCAGATAATCTTGCGGCCAAATTTTTCAAGGTTAAAAAAGAAAATTAATCATGATTGTTGCCTTTTTGTTTGCAACGATTAAGCCATTGTAATTTTGCATACTTTTGCATGTCGGTGATAGTGTCGGTTTCATCAACAATTTCTTTTCCGATAATAGTTTCAATGATGTCTTCCAATGTGATAATACCTATCCAGTTGCCCAATTGATCAACAACCAAGGACATATGGTTATGGTCTTCCAACATGGCCGATAAAACATCTTGCAATTTGGCTTCAGGTGAAAATGAACGCATATCGCAAGAATATTTTTTGACTTTATCATCATCTTTGGCTTTAAAAGAACTGGATTTGTGAATATAGCCTTTGAATATTTGTTTACTTTCATCAATAATCGGAAAACGTGAAAAAGGCGCGGTTTTTAAAAAATTATCAAATTCTTTGATAGTCATATCCGGTTTAACCGTGCGAACAACCGTACGCGGCGTCATAACGTCTTCAATATTAATTTGTTTAAGTCGCATGGTGTTGGTTAAAATACGATACTCGACGTCGTCAATTACATGGGCTGATTGTCCCATGCGGGAGAGAGCTTTGATTTCCTCTCTGGTGTTTGAACAATCATCATGGGTGGTAAAGCCATGAGTTATAAGGTTGGAAAGCCATATAAACGGACGCATGATAATAATCAAAACACTTAAAGTCGGTACCAGTACGGGGATGATGTTTTTCCAATAACGTGCACCGATTGATTTGGGTAATATTTCAGACAGGGTAAGGATTAAAAAAGTCATAATACCGCTGGCAATACCGATATAATTTTGACCATAAAGACGAGAAACTTCCGCGCCGACTCCGGTAGCACCGACCGTGTTGGCAATGGTGTTGAGCGAAAGAATGGCAGCTAAAGGTTCTTGAATATGTTCTTTCATATCAGAAAGTTTGCTAAAAAGTTTAGGCTTTTTATCTTCCAATTGGGCAATATAACTGGGAACTATTGATAAAAGAGATGCTTCTAATACCGAACATATAAAAGAAATAATCACGGCCAGTGCCGCAAAAAATATCAGATAAAACATAATCTCCAACTATTATTGTTAACAATAGCGGTTATGATAACATAAATATTACAAAAATAAAGAGGTATTTAATATTTTTTTCATTTGAGGTGGTTTTAATCGAATTTGATATTACATTTTGGCAAGACAGTCAAATATAACGGAGATAAATATGAATACAGATACTGATGCCGAAATCCATAATCTTAATAAAGAATACCGTATTGTAAGTTTACGTGGAAATAAATGTGCTTTGTTTTTTAAAAATAAGCAAAATGTGTTGAGAGCCACTTTGGACGGATGTGAAAAAATTATCAGTAATATATCGGTTAATACCGAAAAAGATCTAAACGAAGAAGAGAAAGGCCTGTTGTTGACATTTATTCGTGCTAAAAAATATACTTTAACCAAGGAAGCTGCGGATAAATTAGATATTTCGATTATCCAATATGAAGACGGTCGAGAAGAATATGTTTCGGAAAGGTTGTTATTAAAAAGAGTAGCGTCCGGAATAAATTTCGCTAAAGTTTATGTAGGAAAATTGAAGATTTATCAGTTAGATATTAAAGAATATACGCGTAATGTCAGTTATAATTTAAATAAAGCCGAAATTGTTAAGCTAAATGTGGGCGAAAATTGTTCGGTTAATATTGATTTGCGAGATAATGAATTTATTGAAAGTTTAACCGTTAAAGATAAATTTTCGGGTACGCTTAATTTGTCGCGTACTACACTGGAAAGTATATTTATCGGCAATAATTGTCGTTGTAATATAACATTAAGCGATTCAAAAAAGTGTCCTAATTTACAAATTGCCGATATTTGCAGCGGCAACATCAATATAATAAACAGTTGTTTGTATGCATTATCTATAGGGTATTATTCTTATGCCGATATAATGTTATCAAATAATGTAATAAAAAAAGAAATTGCAATCGGAGATTCTTTTCGCGGCGGAATTTATGCCACAAATCAGAGTTGTGAGCTGATGAAAACGGGAGCTGATTTTAAAGGGTGGCTGAAATTAAACAACCAAAGTCCTAATACCGGAATTAAAGAATTGAATTTAGGAGATGATTTTGCCGGGAATATAAATTTATCAGGTGATAATAGCGTGCAACATATTGTTTGCGGGGTGAGAAATGTCGGTAAAATAATAGCTTCTTATGCAACAGCGATAAACAGAGTTGATATAGGGCGTTATTTTAACGGCAATATTGATTTGGGAGCTTCGGCAATCAATGAAATTTTTGTAGAATACGGAGCAAGCGGAAAAATAACGGTAAAGGGGTGTCGAAATTTAAAATTATTACAAGCCAGCGTTGATAATGATTTGTATATTGACGGAGATGTAAAATCGGTTGATGCTTTGTCGGACAGCAATCATGTTAATTATTATTTCAATGATGTGCGATTTAATTGGCGAAAACTGCCTTTCTATAAAAGAATTTATCGTTCTTTCGCCAAACGTAACCAAATATAAAATATTACAATTTTATTACAAAAAGCTTGTTTTGTGATTAAAAATGTGTTATAATGAAAAATATAAACAGAGTAGACAGGAAAGAGGAGGCTGCAATGAAAAATATTAAACAAGCAGGGCTGGATTTCCTAAAGATTATGGATCGACCCGATTTGACTAAAGAACAGTTGTTTGAGGCCTTATTTGAAATATGCGGATGTAGTGATGCGGTAAATGTCAAGCATGTCTTTTTTCAAGATGTGATTATAAAATTTAATGCGCAAAAAGCTCGCAGATTGATTGCTCAGGGAGCCGGAATAGTAAACGAAAGTCATTTCGTTGACGTGGCTCTCGGAGAATATATGAGGATGGGATATTTGATGAAGAATTTTGCGGATGATTTACAAGAATATAAGACAAAGTATGGTATGTATCATCAGTTGGCAATTCCACAACCTCCCGGAGTATTTGCCAACGCTTAAAGAAAGTCCTGCCGTTTTTCTCCTTTCCGGCAGGATTTTTTTTTACCATTCAAATGGTGAATTTAATAAAAACACATTGTCAAAACCTAAAGAATACAGCAAACAATAAGCTAAATAGGCCGAATAACCGTTGCGGCAATACAGAGCAATGATTTGATTTTTAGGCAAGGCAGCAGCTTTTGAACGAAATTGAGCAAACGGAAGATTGATAATGTCAATGGAAGAGAGCGGATTTATTGATAAAGAAGCTCCTAAATTTATCAGAATATTACCCTTTTGCAAGTCTTTAAAATCAATGATTTTAAGGTCTCCGGTTTGAATAGCATAAGCTAATGATCCGATAATATTAAGACTGTCTTTAGTACGAGCCAAACTCGGTGAATAAGCCGGATAAAATTCCGTCAAATCAGAAACTTTTCCTTTTTTTTGCATTAGGGCAGCAACAATATTAAGGCGAGTGAAAACTCCTCGAGAGCCAAAAATTTGGAATCCTAAGATATTGCCTTGTTTATTAAAAAGAAGTTTCATTTTGACTGAATAAGGCGGTAAAATATAATTTTCACAAAGTTCGGTATTTAAATAAACTTTATGGTAAGAAATATCGGCTTTATTTAATTCTTCTTCACTACAGCCGCAAATTCCCAGATAGTTATCAAACAACTCTATAATTTCATTATTAAAAATCAATGGTAGATGAGATGGATTTTTCATTATGCCATCGGCAGCAATTTTAGCGGTTTGAGCAGCTAACGAAGCATTGCGGATACGAAAAGGAAGACCGCTGATAGAATTGTGTAATTCGATATTTTCTCCGCAAGCAAATATGTCATTGATATTAGTTTGCATAACTTCGTTAACTATAATTCCGCCACTTTCGCCCAGTTTAATGTCGGTGGTAACAGGGAGACGGACTTCGTTATGCGATCCGGTGGTGATAATCGCCATATCATAGTTATAGCGTGAGCCGTCTGATAATATAGCGTAATGAGGGTAAAATTCTTTTACAGTGGTTGAAGTTAATACTTTAACCGAATTTTCGATGAGTTTTTTTTGCACCAATGAGGCAAATTCCGCATCAACATAACTCAACAGATGGGATGATTTTTCGATAATGGTAACTTGTGCCTTATTGGCGGCAAAAGCGGTAGCGGTTTGAATACCCAGACGACTACCGCCGAGAATTAGTATTTTTTGAGCTTTCATACCCCAAAAATAATCGTTAACTCTGCGAGCTGCTTCGGTATTGTGCAGTGTAAATATGTTATCTCCTAAAATTCCTTTGATATCAGGTCGTAAATGCAAAGGTGAGGCGGCAAAAATCAGTTTATCATAGGGAAGTTTACGTTTGTTACTTAAATGAAGAATTTTAATTTTACTGTTGATTTGTAAGATATCAATATCCAGCAAAAGTTCTAGATTGAAAACCTTCTGTAATAGTTTTGGGGAGGCAGCTTTTAAATCACTGATATCGGTAACGGCACCTTGCAAAAAGTCAGGAATTCCGCAAGCGGCATTTCCCAGTTCGGCAGATTTAGCAATAAGAGTTATGCGATTTTTTTCATTTTCACGGCGCAGATGAGCGGCAGCGGTAATGGCATTAAGCGAACCGCCTATAATGACTATATGCATGGTATTTTTTCCTTATATTAAATTGGCTGATGTATAAATAGTCATATTTTATGCAAATTTAAGGTATAAAAAAACAGTGACCGTAATTAATTACAGTCACTGTTTCGGTTACTCCATTGTTGGATTTTTTTCACGAAAGCATCAGCTTTTTCAAGGCTCAAATGACCATCATCACCTTTGAGTTTTCCTTCAGCATCTACCCCTATCCTGGCATCCGGTTCATTGACAGCAAAGATGCTATCCAGAGCTGTTTCAATATTATCCGGTGAAAGACCGCCGGAATAAGATTGAAATACATCTGGGAAAATTACCGGTTCCCATTTTTCGGGAGTTTTACCTTCACCATGGGATTCATCGACCAACAGGTCAAAACAATTTCCGTAGCGTTGGTAATACTTTCGGATGAAATCCCGATTGGCTTCGTTGTAGGTCAAAATAAACCGACGAGAGTTGAAGCTATTGATTACCCAATACAATTTATCCATATCGGGAGCTTGCTCGCGCCCGATAAGAAAATTAAGCTGAATACGTTCCACATCCAATCCTCCGCCGTTGTCGTAAAATCCTATAAGATTGATAAGTTCAAGCGGAAAAATACCGGCACAAATCTGTTCAACCCAACCGGGGTTGACATGGAGAGACACGCGAATCGGAGTGTGGTTAGTATAGAAAGCTTGCTTATGTAACTCCATAAGCCATTGGTAACGATCGGAATTGTAAGAAGCTTTGTTAGGCGATACTTGAATTCCGAGTTCAATCTCAATTCCTGAGGAATGGTAATATTTGCGAATTAACGCAATAAGACCTTTAATATCAGTATGCTCATTAGCACCTGAAATCGTAATTTTTGGTATTTCCATAATTATAAAAATTAAAAATTAATATTGTCTCGACAAGTAACAGCTTTGATTAAATTTGTCAAGGATAATAAAAATGCTTGACAGGTTGAAAAAAAGGTTTTATAAACGCAATAAATTTTCGAATTAAATCAAGAGAAAATTTATCACTCTACGGAGTGCCGCCAGTCAGCGAGGGTTCGCACACTGGCGTGTAGTTGTTTGTATATATAACAAAGGTCAGTAACATTGTTTGAGAGTTTGAGCGACAAATTAACATCGATTTTTAATAAAATCACCTCGCGCGGCGTGTTGAGTGAGGCAGATATTGATGCAACCATGCGCGAAATTCGTATTGCCTTGCTGGAGGCAGATGTTTCGTTGCCGGTAGTGAAAGATTTTATTGCTCAAGTTAAAGAACAAGCTAAAGGCGAGAAAATTGTCCGTTCCATCCAACCGGGGCAGATGGTGATAAAAATTGTTCATGATGAGTTGTTAAAATTGCTCTCATCGGAAAATGAACAGCTTAATCTTAATGCTCCGGCACCGGCAGTGATATTGATGGTGGGATTACAAGGTTCGGGTAAAACCACTACTTCAGCTAAAATAGCAAAACGTTTGGCTGATAAACAACGTAAAAAAGTTTTATTGGCATCTTTGGATATTTATCGTCCGGCAGCGCAATTGCAATTGGAACAATTGGCTAAACAAATCGGCGGTTACAGTTTACCGATTGTAGAAGGGGAAAAACCCGAAACAATTACCAAGCGGGCTTTGGATTATGCCAAAAAGGGCGGTTTTGATGTGATTATTCTTGATTCGGCCGGTCGTTTACATATTGATCAGCCTTTGATGGATGAAGTTAAACTGGTTAAAAAAATCGCTAATCCGATTGAGGTTTTGCTTTGTGCCGATGCGATGATCGGGCAAGATGCCTGCACAGTAGCCAAAGAATTTAATGAACAAATCGGTATTACCGGACTTGTATTGACGCGCATTGATGGTTCATCACGTGCTGGTGCCGCATTATCAATGAAAATGGTAGCACAAGTTCCGATTAAATTTTTAGGCTTGGGCGAAAAATTAGACGAGTTGGAAGAATTTCATGCTGACAGATTGGCCGGACGTATCTTAGGGCAGGGCGATGTTGTTTCATTGGTTGAAAAAACCATGGAAAATATTGATAAGGAAGAGACCGAAAAGTTAGCTGCTAAGATGATGAAAGGTTCGTTTACCTTGGAAGATATGTTGGCACAGTTTAAACAAATTCAAAAATTGGGTTCCATAGGCGGCATTATGGGAATGTTGCCGGGAATGGGAAAGTTCACGGCTGCAGTTGAGGCTGCGGGCGGTGATAAAATTATTAAAAAACAAGAGGCGATTATTCTTTCGATGACACCCAAAGAAAGAAAAAATCCCGATATCATAAAGGCCTCACGCAAGAAGAGAATTGCTGCCGGGGCCGGAGTGGAAGTTCATGAGGTCAACAAGTTGCTCAAATCTTATGAGCAGATGGCGACCATGATGAAGCAAATGGGCAAGTTCGGCGGTATGACAAAACTGCTGGGTTCTGCCATGTTAAAAAAATCTCCGTTCGGTAATCCGTTCGGAGGAATGGGCGGTAAATTTCCTTTTTAAGGAAATTGCTATAACTTAAAAATGTAACGAAAGGAAAATGAATAAATGTCAGTACATATCAGATTATCTCGCGGCGGTTCGAAAAAACGTCCGTTTTATAAGGTAGTTGCTGCCGACAGCAGAGCTCCTCGCGACGGAAGATTTATAGAAAGATTGGGTTCTTACAATCCGATGTTGCCACAAGATAATGCTCAACGTTTTACTATAAACGAAGAGAGGGTTAAATATTGGTTGTCACAAGGTGCTCAACCTACCGAAAGATTGGAAAAATTGTTGTCCAATCTGGGTTTGGTTAAAGCTCCGACAATTCCGGCACAACCTAAGAAATCTGCTATGAAGGCCAAAGCCTTAGAGCGCATTAAAGAAAAAGAAGAAAAAGCTAAAGCTGCCGCCGAGGCTAAAGCTCAAGCTGAAGCCGAAGCTAAGGCTGCTTCTGAAACTCCTGCTGAAGAAGCAAGTGCTGAGGCTTAAATTTCAGGAATGCGTTAGGTAAAAAATGGAAAAGAACAAAGTTTGTTTGGGTGCGATTGTCGGGGTTCACGGCATCAGAGGCGAAGTCAAAATAAAATGTTTTTGTGATGAAGAAAAGCATTTGACTGCTTATGGTGCATTGAGCAACGAACAAGGTGATAAAACCTTGGATATAAAAATCGTAGGTCATTCAAAAGATTTGTTACGTGCTAAAATTAAAGGAGTGGAAGACCGTAATACTGCCGAAACTTTTGTGGGAACAGGTTTATATATCGAACGTGATAAACTACCGAAGTTGGAAGATGAGGAGTTTTATCATACCGATTTGATAGGACTGGAAGTTCGTAATCTTGAAAGAGAGGCGGTAGGCAGGGTCAATGCTCTTTATAATTTCGGTGCCGGTGATATTTTGGAAGTTAAAACCAATGAGGGTGCTTTGGAAATGTTGCCTTTCAACAAAGATTTTGTTCCAACCATAAATATTAAAGATGGTTATATTATTATTAAGATGATGTTATCAGATGAGGATGCGGAAGCCGAATTATGCGAGTAAAGGTTTTTACAATTCTGCCGGAAATTTTCCCCGGTTTTTTGGGTGTTTCACTGACCGGTAAGGCTTTAGCCGAAGGCAAATGGAGTTTGGATGTGGTAAATATCCGCGATTATGCCTTTGATAAATACGGTTCGGTTGATGATACACCGTCCGGCGGCGGGGCTGGAATGGTAATGCGAGCAGATGTTTTGGGCGAGGCTTTGGCTCAAAACTATAAAAGCGGCAAGATTATCAATATGTCGCCACGCGGAAAACCGTTTACTCAACATACGGCTCATCAATTAGCTCAAGAGAAAGAGCTTAATATAATATGCTCACGTTTTGAGGGAATAGATGAGAGAGTGCTGGAAGAATATGGTGCTGAAGATATATCAATCGGCGATTATATTTTAACCGGTGGAGAACAGGCGGCAATGATTATGCTTGATGCGATAATTCGTTTGTTGCCGGATGTGTTGGGAAATGCCGAATCTGTTCAAGATGAAAGTTTTGAAGGCGGATTATTGGAGTATCCGCAATATACCAGACCGCAAGAGTGGAGAGGACGGCAAATACCGGAAGTTCTTATTTCAGGGCATCATCAGAAAATTAAGGATTGGCGTAAAACTCAATCAGAAATTATAACCGAACAACGCAGACCTGATTTATGGAAAAAATATCTTGCACTTAAATAAATTTTAGTGTAAGAGCTAACACAACAGATAATTTGAGAAGGGTAAAACTATGAATATTATCGAAAATATGGAAAAAGAGCAGATGGCAAAGCTGATGGAAGGCAAAAATCTGCCCAACTTTAAGCCCGGTGATACTTTAAAAGTTCACACCAAGGTTAAAGAAGGTGACAGAGAGCGTATCCAAGTTTATGAGGGTGTTTGCATTGCTCGTAAAAATGACGGCTTAAATTCGTCGTTTACCGTGCGTAAGATTTCGTTCGGCGAGGGCGTTGAGAGAGTATTTCCTTTGTATTCTCCCAATGTAGCCAAGATTGAGGTTGCTCGTATCGGTAAGGTTCGCCGTGCAAAATTGTATTTCTTGCGTGCTTTGCGCGGACGTTCGGCTCGTATTGCCGATGATTTGAATGCATCGGTTAAAGCTGCCAACACTCAGGAAGAAAACAAAGGCGAATAAGCTTTTTGGCAAAAAAAACTTAAAGGAGAGAAGATTGATTTCTCTCCTTTTTTATTGAAAAAACGTAGACAAAATATAAGATTTGTGTTAGAATATAAACTGTATTTTAATGAATTTGATGGTAAAATATATTAGTTGTTTTGGTTTCTTAAGAGGTTAGTTATGGCTGATGAAATAGTTTTTCCTGCTATAAACGATGATTTTGATGCATATTTGAAATTTATAGCTGATTTATTAAGTTCTAATATAAGTAAAGAAACAATACAAAAAATATATGAAAAAACAAGGTATTTAGATGGATCTGATTTTAAATATATCGGTGATTGTTTAACCAATTTGAATGTTTCAGAAAATCATCTTAATTATCTTTTGGAGAATATACCTGTATATTATGGTTTATATAGGGTATTGGTCGTTAAGCGTGGTAATTTAAGATATGCCGATAAATCAGAATTTGTAGATAAGTTTAAGAAATGTGTCGCTGATAAGACTGATGTGGCAAAGTTATTACAGAGCCATAAAAAAGATTGGATGATGAATACTCCTCAAGATACAGCTGATTTTTTGTATTATTTACGTACAGCAGTAAATGATTATAATGCTGATGATAAGATTGATAAAATAATGTTAGATTTATGGAACAAGAATCGAACACAAGAGGTTAATGATTTTTTTAAGAGAAGTTATTATATTAAGTGTGGATATGTGGATTTTTGGGCTCAATTATTGGTTTCAGATCCTTCTATTGAAAGCTTGTTACTTTTTGACAAACAATGTGGTAGATTAGAATTACCATTCTCAAGAATGGTTCAATATATTGCAAAGCAAGATTATTCTCCTGAGCTGATAAAAAATGTTAAAAAATATGCAAAAAAAAGATGGTTTGCATTTGCAGATATGTTTCTTCATGAGATTAATAATCATGAATTGTATCTTATCAGAGAATCATTATCAGATATGCACAGGAATGATTATGCTGATGTTATGGAAAAAAACAAAAAGGCTTTTGAGGGAAATATAGATGCTATTTTATATTTACGCAACAATGTAAGTTATAATTTTAAATATAATAGATTAAATGTCGTAGATCATTACCTTATACTTGAGTTAGAAAAAAAACTTACTAAAGAAGATATAAAAAAAATTATGGCATTAGAAAATTTTTCCAAAAGTAAACTTGTCGCTATGTTATGTATATGTTATCCGGATTTTGATTTTGCTAAAAAATGTTTAGGAAAATTGGATAATAAAGAAAAAGTATCCCCCTACCTTATTGAATATTTAAAAAAGGAAGATAATGAGGTTGCATGCAGCAGAGCGTTGGAAGTTTATAATATGATTTTTGATAAAAAAGAAATATCTTCAGATGATTTTAATCATAGACTCTTTTATAAAGCATGTATGAAACATTTACCATTGGAAGAAACTGTAACTTTATATCCGAAAATTGCAACTGAGTTGCAAGTGGCTTATAAAGGAAGATTGGTAAGTGATAAGGATTTTGAATATGCTTTAGATAATTTGAGTATTGAGGATATATTAAAGCTAGAAAATTTTCCGACAAAATCATATGTTACCAGACAAATTAATCGCAGAAAAAATGAAGCGATATATATCCGAACTTTGTTGAGAGAAAATCCTCCGGGAAATAAAATAAAAGCTTTTATTGATTTGGCAAATGAGGTTGTCAAAACTAAAGATGATAAAAAAATAAATAAATTTAAGCAGTTATTATTTGCTGCCGGTGAAGATATGGTGTTTGAAGTAGATAAAAAAGCAATGGAGTGGTTTGTAAATAACGGCAGACCGGAAGATTTAGGTGCTTTAAATAATTTACGCCAATTATATGGTCTTAAGACCGAGTTGTCAGAGTATTGGCATATTGATCCCAATGTTAATGATGCCTTACGTATTCGTTTTGATGGTAGTTACAGTGAAATAGGTGCAGTTAGCTATAATCCGGAAACCGAAGATATTGAAAAAAATCCTCATTACTATCGTAAATTATCACAAGAATACCAAGATTTTCGACCGGATTACAGTCGAGATTTTAAGCCAAGTGAATATAATTTGCATGAAAATGAAGCTTTTGAAACATTAGGTAAACATGGGGTTAAAATGCCGATAAAAATGTTGCAACAGGCTTTTGTTGAGTTGCATATGCCTCCGGAGATTGCTCAAAAATTAAACGCTACGGATTTGCAACATATTTTGGTTAATTATTTTTTTGATAAGTATAATTTGAAACATAGCTCACAATATGATGATAAATCTTCAGAAGATTTAGCTGAGCGAATTAAAGAAGAAAGGCGAGGAGATAAGATTTCGATGAAAGCATTATCATCTAAGGCTTATGGTTCTATTCGTGAGAAAAAGTGGAAAGCATTTGCTCGTAATGAGCAATTAGTGGAATTTGTATCAAAAGATTTGCAACGTTATGGTATAGATTATGATACTATAGATATGTTTTGGAAAAATGCTCGAAATTATGGAATGCCTGTTGTTTATGATTACTATGGTAAGCCCAATATTTACGGATTAAGAAGTTCATTGCATCATGCCGAACCATTGCGCCAAGGTGGAACCAATGAACAATCTACAATTATAACACTTAATATTCGTCAAGCAGGATATGTTGAAAAAGAGCGATATGATTATGAATATGATGATACATATACTCGCACATATTATAATGAAGGTGGCAATATGGAAGTTCATTCGCATAATCCGTTTCATTTCTTTGATAATCCGTGTTGCTATCTTTATTTAAAAAAGGATGGTCATTTAACTTTAAAAAACAGAGAATGGAAAAGCATGAAACGTATGATGATTATTACCAGACCATCGGTAAAATTAAACGAAGGAGAACAAGTGGTGTATTACGGAGGACCGAGAGAATGCAGTTGTGCCATTATGGATAAAGATGGTAATATACGCCAAGCATCTTATGATTTTTGGAAAGATGATAAGAAATCTGTATTTATAGAAATGTATCCTAAACGTCAATCTAGGGCTTAAAAAGCGGAGAATAATAATGAATATATTTGATTTACTGAGAAATAAGGGATTAATTGAGTCTTACGGTGTTTCATTTAATGAAATTGAACAATATCAAAAAAAATTGTATAATGCCGGAGTGGCTAATATACCTTTAGATTATGCAAAATTTTTAACTAAGATTAATGGGATACAGACTGACACGCTTTCTCTTTTCGGAATAGGTCAAAAGAATAGTTTTGTGCGTGGTATTTTTGAAGAAAATTCCATAGCTGGGACTACATCAAGAGATGAGTTGTTTTTAGGTGATAATTTTACGGAATATTTAATCTATGATTGGCAAAAAAAATCATATCTGATTATTGATAAAATCACTCATAAACAATTAAAAATTTTTCCTTTTCTTCAAGATACTTTAGAGTATTTTTTGCGTGAATATTTGTAGTTTATTGCGCCATGAAAATAACTGCTTCGACGGGGAGAGATGCTTCTTGGCGAAGAGTGATTTTTTGTGATTTGATATCGGTAAATCCGTTGGTTTTAAGGAGTTTTTCGATATAAGTCGGATTGTGTTTATAACGTGAAGTAATATCCAATCGATAATCTTGGATGTGTTCGTCGGCTTCGATGGAAAAGATTAGTTTTTTGCCGCGACAAAGGCTGGTAAATTCGCTTAAATCACCAAGATAACATAAAACATCAGCAGCCATAATCCAATCGTAATCATGTCGAGTTTTAAGAAATTCGATGATATCGGATTTAACCAACTCGCAATAAATGTTTTTTTCAGCGGCGAGGGCGAGCATTTTAGCGGATATGTCTACCCCTATAATTTTATTTTGAACAGATTTAACAGCTTGCCCAGCCAGCCCAGACCCGCAACCCAAATCCGCAATGCACCCAGACATAGTTCCCGCAAACTTTGCCAAAGCCAGCGGAGCTGAATAACCCAAATTCTGCATAACCAATTCGTAATTATCAGCAAAGGCGTTAAACAGGCTTTCAGTATAAAGATTATTATTCGCAATTTTTTCTCCTTTTAAGGCATGATTGATTTGCTCGGCATAAATATTATTCGGATAGGTCTTTAGCCAATTTGCGGCTATTTTAAGAGCTTTTTCTTTATCGTTACGTGCCAACAAGACTAAAGTTTCGCTTAAATTAAGGGATATTTCTTCCATATCCGGTGCATAGTGCAGCGCATTGAAAAATAAACCGAGAGCTTCATCATAATCACCGGTATCTTTTAAGATAGCACCGAGGTTATTATTGGCGGCGGCTGATTGAGGATTGATAAGAATGGCGGCTCGATATTCTTCCAAAGCTTCGGATAAGCGTTTTTGGCGATAGAGCATTTCGGCATAGTTATTATGAACATCAAAATTATGTTTATCCAGTTCGATAAGACGTTTATAACGCTGTTCTGCTTCAGTGAACTGACCTGAGCGACTGTAATAATCGGCTAAGCGTAATTTGGTATTATAGTGCTTGTCATCGAGCTGTTCTGCCTTGGTTAAATACTCATAATATTTTGCTTGATTGCCCAAAGCAGCATAGATTAATCCGGCAAGATAGTTATTCTCAATATCATCGGGAAATAATTGTAAGGCTTGATTGATATGGATTTCGGCATCATTAAGTTGATTTTGCTTATATTCAATTTGAGCTAAATCATACCACACAAGCGGTTCGTCAGGATATTGTCGGCTCAAAGCGACTAATTTTTCATGGTCATTTAAGTGGTTGGCCAAATTGATGGCGGCAATAGCATAATCAGGAGCTAATTGCAGGGCTTTGTTCCACCAATCGACAGCCAGATCGTTTTGTCCGAGAGATTGATACAGGCAGGCAATTTCGTTGTAAGTTTCTTTGATTTCGGGGCGCAAAGATAAAACTTTTTGATAATAACGCAAAGCATCTTGATATTGTCCGCAATTTTTGAGAGAGAAAGCTAAATTGTAGCAATATTCGCAAGAGGATGGATTAAGACGCAAGGCGGCGGAAAAATAAGAGCAGGCTTGAGAATATAAACCTTGTGTTTGAGCAATCAAACCTAACATATTGAGTATAAGGGGATTATCCGGAGCAACATCATCAAGAGAGCGTAAAATATCTTCGGCAGCGGTATAATTACCATTGTCGTAAAATTTGACGGCTTGATGAAACAATTCATTGTAATCGGTCAAAATTTTATCCTTCTGTTTTATGAGGAATTTTTATAGCAAATAATAATGCAAAAATCCAGTAAATTAATTAACAATATAATAAAAAAATACAATCATGATGGTTTCAAGATAGTATATGTACCAGTTTGTTTATTATGAAAGTGTTGGTATTATGAAAAAAACATGGGTTATCAAGGACAAAAAACCGATAGAGGTGGAAAAATAACCATTTATAATAAAAAAATACTTGCAATTTATAAAATTGTAGTGTAAGAAGGGGGTACTTCCGAGAAAGCAGGCTTGAAGGCAGGTCTCGTTTGTCTTGATTTATAAGGCAAAACTATCGGGACAATAACGTTAATTAATAAAAGGAAAATTTAATATGAAAAGCATTATTTCTGCAAAGAAAAAGAAAGAACGCCAATATGGTGTGATTTGGGGTAATCCCAACAGCTCGGTGGCAAAAAGAGAATATGCTCCCGGTCAACATGGTCAACGTCGTAAAAAGCCTACCGATTACGGTGAGCAATTATCGGCAAAACAAAAGTTAAAAACTTACTATGGTAATGTTTCGGAAAAGCAATTTCATAAATACTATGTTGAAGCTATTCGTCGTTCAGGTGACGCTGCTGAAAACTTGGTAGGTATTTTGGAATCGCGTTTAGATAATATTGTTTACAAAGCAAAGTTTGTTCCGACTATCTTTGCTGCTCGTCAATTTGTTAACCACGGACATGTTTTGGTTAACGGCAAGAGAGTAAATATTCCTTCTTATATGTTACGTGCCGGTGATGTGATTGAAGTTAAGGCAAAATCAAAACAATTACCGATGGTTTTGGCGGCTTTAGAGTCTCCCGCTCATGATGTTCCGGCTTATGTTGAGTTAGATGCCAAAAAAGTTTCGGCAAAATATGCATTTGTACCTAAGTTTGATGATATTCCTTATGCTTCACAGATGCAACCGAATTTGGTTATCGAGTTCTACTCAAGATAATAAATCAATTTACAATACAAAAGTCCTCAGAAGTTGTGCAAACTCTGAGGATTTTTGTTTTAATATAAATTATTATGATGTAGCTTATTGTCAGGTGTTTTTTATTATCTGAAAAGGTTGGTAATTATGGATGATATTCGTGTAGATGATGATCCGAGAAGACAGTCGGCAAAGAAACTGAAAAATAAGGTTGTTGAAAAGAAACAGCGCGGTTTCGGCGGTTTTTTGGTTGATTGGTTTATAAAATCGCTGCTGATGAGTATAGTATTGGCGATTGATTTTACTTTGTTTGTTAACTCGGGAAATTATAAAATTTTTACTGACTATGGTGATATAAATATCGAAGCAATGTTTATTTATGCCGGAATAGCGGCAATAAGTTTTATTGTTGTTTTGTTGTTTATGATTATCATTCCTTTGGAAGATGTATTATTAAGTGCGGTTTTTGCCGCGACCGGAATTGCTATAATTAATCAATTTGCAACGTTTGACAAACAATCAGGATTGATAGTTTTAGTTGGGGAATGGTTGAGTAATGATGTAAACGCATTGCTTTATCAATATTTTTATTGGATTGCGGGAGCCGGAGTTTTTCTGATTACCTTTATTTTACTTAAACTATTAAAACGTTCCGGAGCTTTTTATTTGACTTTGTTGTTAGGCGGATTGTGCGGTTGGCTTGTATCAGAGTCATATTTAAACCCCAATAAAGTGTTGTTCAGACAAGTTGTTTCTAATGCTTCAAAAGCCAAAAGCAATGAAGGAAAAAATCTGGTATTTTTAGCATTTAACAATTTGACATCAATCAACAACTTAAAGAATATATCATCAGATAATAAGTTGCCGATAGCAGATAAAACATGGCAAAACGCATTAGCCTTTTTAACAAGAAACGATTTTGTTATCTATCCTAATGCTGTTGTTGACAATTCGGCAAAGCCTTTTCAAAATTTGTATAATTTGTATAATTTAAATGATACAGATGCTCATGGTGATTCCTTTATATCTCAATATGCTTATTTTGATTTTAATTTATTACAACCCGAAAAATCTTATTTAGATAAAAGTTCTTTATTTAATGCTTTGAAAGATCAGGGCTATGAAATAAATGCTTATCAAATAAACAGAATAAACATTTGTCGACTTGGCAATGGAAATATGGTTACTTCTTGTTATGAAAAAGTAAATTATCCGATTGTTTTGCCGGCAGATAAAGTTTCAATAACCGATAGAATTATCATTTTAGCATCACAATGGATTGTTTCTACCGGACTGGTTAAGGATATTAATCCTGTCTTGAATGTTATCAGATATGCTTATAATGGTATAAAAGCTTATGATTTTAAGGTTGACAGATTAGATGTTATCAATTCTTTCAATGTATTTAATATGATTATAAATGATATGAAATATAAGGAAGGTAATCAGGCTTATTTTGCTATTATTGATTTACCATCTGATACTTTTGTTTATGATGAATATTGTGTTTTGAAACCAGTTAAAAATTGGGTTGCCGCGTCAGGAAAATCGTTAGCATCACAAAAACAGCAGGCATATTTGGAACAAACAGCTTGTCTTTACGGACAATTAGATAAGTTTATGCGGCAATTGAAAAAGAATGAAGTTGATGATAATACCAGTGTTGTATTAGTGGGTTTGAATAATCCTTCTTTTATCGGAAATATTGCTGATAAAAGTTTTTATCGTAAAATTCAGGCTTTACAACAAGTGGGTTTAGCGATAAGACCGCTAAAATCCAACGGGTATAAATTTGATTATCGTTTCTGTAATGCCGGTGAATTATTAAATATGCATTTTCTTAATAAGCGTGCTTGCAAAGAATTTAACACTATAAAAACTACCGAGAAAAATTTAGATGATATTAAAAAATCTATAAAGGCAGATATGTTCAGTGAAGCAAATATTATATCAGCAAACAGCTTTTTTAGTAAATGGTTTGACACTTGGTCCGAAACAAATAATTATGATTTCGAGAAAAGTGCAAATGAAAAAAAAGAATTAAAAGCAGATAGTCAGATAAATGAAACAGTTGATGAAGTAATTGCAGAAGAACTTATAACCGCAAAAGAAAATGATTCTTCAGATATTGTTCCGGTTATAATTGAAGAAAACAATATCACAGATAACCAATATGAGCAGGTGGAAAGTTCCGAATTGCAAGAAAATGCAGCAGAAGTTATACCCAGCACTTTGTTTGATAACGGAGTTAACGTTGAAAATACCGCCTATAATGATAAAACCAAAAAAGCAGACAATGTTACGGAAGAACAAACAGTTGAAGATAAGACTATTAAGATTGAAGTTAAAGAAGATCAAACGGTTAAGGTTCCGACACCTGCAATTATTGAAAAACCAATTCAAAAAGCTGCCCCAAAACCTACTCTGCCGGAAAATCCTAAGTTGGGATATGATTTGAAACAAACTATCGAAGACGCAAAATCAAAAGCTCAGCAAAATATTGAGCAAGCTAATAAAAAAGCTGCTGAAGAGGCGGAAAAAGCTCAACAAAAAGTTATAGAAAAACGTGCTGAACCGGTGAGAGCTGCAACAAATAAACAAATTTCTAAACAAGATGAAGCCATAAAAAGCATATTAGTTGCACCTGAGACTAACGGTAAAAAACTTTCACCGGAAGAATTAAAGGCACAATATCATGAAATGTTGCGTCAGGCAAAGATTATGTCAGGCAATACCATATCAATTGAAATTGTTGAATAAGGCTTTGAAAAGTGGCATTTTTTTCTGGTAGAGGTTGGAAAGCTTTTAAGCATAATCGCCGAGCTTATTGGTCGCTAATTATTTTAGGGATGATATTGTTTTTTAGTTTAATTGCAGAAATAATTGCAAATGATCGTCCGTTGGCGGTTAAATATGGAAATGAATTAAGATTTCCGATTTTTAAGAACTATTTAGAAACTGATTTCGGAGGTGATTTCCCGACCTCGGTTGATTACAAAGATCCTTTGGTTGTTGAAAATATCAATAAAAACGGTTGGATGATATTTCCGATAATACCTTATTCTTTTAATACAGTTGATTATGATTTAACTGTTCCTACTCCATCGGCTCCGGATAAAAATCATTGGCTGGGAACCGATGATGAGGGAAGGGATGTTTTGGCACGTATTTTATATGGTTTAAGATTATCTTTGGCATTTGCCTTTTTATTGACGTTATTGTCTTCGATAATCGGAATATTGGCCGGGGCAATTCAAGGATATATGGGGGGAAAAGTAGATATAATAATGCAAAGATTTTTAGAGATATGGGAATCTCTGCCGCAATTGTTTATATTGATTATCGTTGCCAGTATATTTGTTCCGGGATTTTGGACATTATTAATAATAATGTTGTTTTTCAGCTGGACTTCGTTGGTTGGAGTGGTAAGGGCAGAATTTTTAAGAGTACGTAATTTTGAATTTGTGAAAGCGGCAAAAGTATTGGGTGTAAGCGATACAAGGATTATTTGGCGTCATATTTTGCCTAATGCTTTGGTTGCAACGATTACGTTTATTCCTTTTATAATGTCTGAGGCAATTGTTGCACTGACTGCTTTAGATTTTCTCGGTTTAGGTTTAGGGCATGAATATCCGTCATTGGGTGATTTGGTAAGGCAGGGAAAAGATAATTTGCAATCTCCTTGGATAGGAATTTCTATTTTTATAGTATTATCAGGCTGTTTGAGTATGCTTATTTTTATAGGTGAAGGAATAAGAGATGCTTTTGACAGTCGGAGGGCACATTGATGGCATTGTTAGAAGTAAAAAATCTGACCTTGGGATTTAACGGTGCTAATGGTACACGTTACAATGTAGTAAAAAACATCAGTTTTGAATTAAAAAAAGGTGAAATTTTAGGAATTGTCGGGGAATCCGGTTCGGGAAAATCGTTAACAGCGTTATCAATATTAGGGCTTCTTCCTTATCCTAAAGCTTATCATGCCGAATACAGCTCTATAAAACTTGCCGGTGAGGAATTGTTAGATCGTAAAGATATGTACAGCATCAGAGGTGAGAGGATAGGTTTTATCTTTCAAGAACCAATGTCAAGTTTAAATCCTTTACATAGAGTAGGGTATCAGGTAGCCGAAAGCTTAATACTTCATCAAAAAATGAATAAAAAACAGGCGCGTAAAGAAGTTATAAGATTGTTTAATTTGACCGGAATTAAAAATGCAGCACAACGCTATAAAGCTTATCCGCATGAATTATCAGGCGGGCAAAGACAACGCGTCATGATTGCCATGGCCATAGCCAACAAACCGGATATTTTGATTGCTGATGAACCGACAACTGCACTGGATGTCACTGTTTCGGCACAAATAATAAAATTATTGATGGAATTAAAAGACAAGTTGGGTATGTCAATCATTTTTATCAGTCATGATTTGGGTATTATTCGCCAAATTGCTGATAATGTTATTGTTATGAAAAGCGGCAAGATTGTGGAAAGAGGAAAGACGGAAAATATTTTTACAAAGCCGCAAAACGCATATACTAAAACTTTAATTTCATCATCTAATGTTATGAAAAAAAATAATAATATTAAGAGCGAGTTTATTCTTGAAGCTAAAAATGTTGTAGTTAAATATCCATTAGAACATAGCTTTTGGGGAAAAGTTAAACGTTATTTATATGCAGTTAATAAAGTTTCAATAAAATTGAAAAGAGGTAAAACCTTAGGAGTGGTAGGAGAATCCGGTTGCGGTAAGACGACTTTGGCTTTTGCTTTGGCGCAATTGATTGATTATAGCGGTGAGGTAAAAATTAACGGACAATCAATTAATTCTATACAGCCTAAGAAGTTGCGTAAGACCATACAAATAGTTTTTCAAGATCCGTATAATTCATTAAATCCCCGTATGAATATTCGTAACATAGTGGAAGAGGGAATGTTGGTGCATTTTCCGGAGTTGTCAGAAGAGGAAAGATTAAAAAGGACGTTAAAGCTTTTACAAGAAGTAGGATTAAAAGAAGATTGTATTAATAAGTATCCGCATGAGTTTTCAGGAGGACAACGACAGAGAATTGCCATAGCACGGGCATTGTCTGTAGAACCGGAAATATTGCTTTTAGATGAGCCAACTACTGCGTTGGATGTTACAATTGCGGCTCAAATAATGAAATTATTACAGAAAATTCAACAAGAAAGGCAAATATCTTATCTATTCATTTCGCATGATATGAAAGCGGTGAGGGCATTGGCTGATGATGTTGCGGTAATGAAGGATGGAAAGATAATTGAAGTTAATAATGCACAGCAATTATTCAAGCATCCGCATTGTGCTTATACAAAATATTTGATAACTGCGGCGAATTTAGGCGAGGAAAAAAATGAAAACAAATAATCTATATCAACTTATTGATATAGTCGGAAGATTTAAGGATTTGAAAAGAAAAGGTTGGTTGATTAAAAAAGTTATCAATCCGGAGTCTGATGCAGAACATTCGTTCAGCGTGGCATTGTTAGCTATGTTGTTGATGCCGGCAGGACTTGATGAAAAAAAGTGTCTGGAAATGGCTTTAACGCATGATTTAGCGGAAGTTTATTGTGGTGATTATACTCCGCAAGATAATATAACAAACGAAGAAAAAACGGCACAAGAATTGGCGGCAATTAAAAGACTGGCAAAAGAATTAAATAATGAAAAATTGGTAAGTATTTTTAATGAATATTTAGATAAGTCATCAAAAGAATCTATATTTATCAATGCAATAGATAAGTTAGATAATGTTATAACCGCGTCGTATTATGATAAAAATAATCGGGCCAGCGTAAAATTAACACCGGAATTTGCCGGTTATGCTCAACGTAAAATTGATGAGCTCGGTAATGATGATTGGTTGCAAGATATCAAAGAAGTATTGCGACGGATTGTTTAATCTTCCCATATTTGAAGTTGGTTGAGTGACATTGTCAGGTCTTCAGGGTGAGAAGTGGCCGGATTGAGCGAAACGAAAGTTTGAGAAGAATTTTTCTTATCTTGTAAAAACATATCCAAATCAAGGTTGCCTTCACCTAAAACTACATAACGTTTTAAATCATTATCATAATCAGAAAGATGAAAATAAGTGCAAGTATTGATAATATCCTGTAATTGTTGCGGGTCATAATCGTCTTGTTCAGCTATGATTTTGCCGGTGTTAATCAAAGGATATATATTTGAAAAGTTATAATTTTCAAATAGTTGATGCATTTTGTTGACATTTGATATATTGCAGTTTTTATCAATATTAAGCAAAAGAACAATACCTCGCTCAAGGGCCATTTGACTATAGACATCAAGTTGTTTTCCAAGAGTATCAATATCGATGTTATTTTGCAAATAAGAGTATATGCTGATATGTTGAGCGCCAAATATGTCGGCTAAATCCATGAGTTTTGTAAAATATTCTTGTTCTGAATCAATATATTGCCCCATAATATTAAAGTTGTGTTCGGCTTGTTGCCAATAGAGAAAAGGAGAGGTTAGGGATGATACCAAAATTCCGGCAGAGGCGATTTGAGACGAATAGTCAAGTGCTTCATTTTCGGTTAAATCGGTAACATTTTTACCATTAATGTTGCGTAATTCAATATATTTGAGCTGATGTTTGCGAGCAAAAGACAAAACTTCGCTAAGGGCAGAAGAATACTCATCATTGATAAAACTTATTTCCATTATAAAATTCCTTTGATTAAGATTATGATGTGTTAGATATGATATTTTTCTATAAAAATCAAGCAGAAATTTAACTCAATTAACAATATTGTAAATTCATTGTATTTTTTGTCAATACTTTACATCTCATTGATTTTAATACAAAAATAGCCCCGATGAGTTTCGGGGCTTAATTTCAAATGGCTTCTTTGCAAACCATATACCAATGATTCTGGTCAAGCGGATCTTGGTTTTTTTGAATAAACCCGAGTGACTTAAGTTTGTTGTCACAGGCAAATTCAATTGCGCCGTTAATTTCCCCTTGATTGGGAAACTTGATGCGAGCCTCCATCAAAACGGAAACTGTCGCATCCCAAGCCGTGGAGCGATGCAGGATAATCTCTTTTTCAACCTCAGTAGCCGGGTAACAGCCTTGAGGAAGCTGAGAAACTTTGCAGATTACTTTGGGTAGAAAGATGATGTTTTCCACCATAATACCTACAAACTTATCCGCCTCTCGCGGATCAAACGTTGACTTGATTATCATTTTACCATCAGGTTGCCGATAAACCAAATCCAACTGCGTTGTGATTTCTTTGTTCATAATTGTATAAATTTATTAATAATTTACGATTATTTAACAGATAATATTATATTGTATAAATGTCAAGTTTATTGTTTTACTCTTATTTAAGTATACATAATATACATTATGCGACAATTTATTGAGAGGATTTTTTTAAGGGATTTTTCCCCTATTTTTTCTGTTAAAATTGTCTTTCAGCAATATTTTTTTCAAAAGCTGATTGTCCTAATTTTTTTCTTATTTACATTTTCGTTATTTTTGCTTATAATCTTAATATGACTGGTATCGTTCTGGACGTCCTCACCAACGCGTGATGTGAAAGGGTTAGAATTTACGCCAGTCTTATATTTTTTGGGTATCTTTTAATGCAGCAACAGCAACAGAAGTATATTGTGAGGAAGGTTTTACACTTGGTTTTATATATTTTATATTAACCCCTAATGAGTTTTGATCCGGATTTGCAAGTTTTTCTATCTCATCTACCGGTTTATTTTTGCGTGAAATTAAATTATTATCATCTTCTGAAGGATTCTTCTTCTCTATTTTGATGGTTGGAGCAATTTTCTTTAATCCTTCAGATAATGAATTTATCCATCCTTTGCGTAAAGGCCGCAATTTATTTAATATAACTTTTGCTTTTATGGTTTTAATCATAGTTTTATCAACCAGTCCTGAGGATAAAATAGAATTGACAATTTCGCCCATTTCTTTTGAGGTTAAACTTTTTTCTTCTTGAATAATATTACCATTTTCATCTTTTAACTCTTTTTGATAAGTGATTATATCGGATAAAGTAATTAACCCTCTTTGTACCTCATCAATATATAAAGTATCAATTTTAAGTTTTTTTCCGATTTTATCAATTTTCATTACTTTTTTAATCATATAATCACTAAAACTACGACCTGTTCTTGCTGCTCTGGCCATTCCGTAAAGCATTTCGCCTAACATGATTTTATCTTTTTTGTTCGGAGTATGCTGGATTTGAGCCCCAGTATCAAAAATACCGATAATGAAATTTTTAAACCCATTTTCATGTTCTTGCACAGCTTTGAAATTTTGCTGACCTTGGTGTCTGTCAGTATCCCATCTGGCTCCGGAAAGCAAATTACATAATTCCAAAGTTACATATGCAACGGCAGCATCATGTTTTTCCTGTTCACTAAATTTATTTGATGTCATAGCCTCACCTTCGGCCATATCCATTATCTTATAGACATTGCCGTCTTTGCCTGATCCGTAACTTTTCCACTTAGCAACCCGGGGAGTATATTCTCCGTTTGGGGTAGTTATTTTTATATCGTTGTAAATTTTTACTGCTTCTAAATATTTTTGAAAATCACTTTCAATATCTGTTTCGCTTTCGGAAGAAATTTTGGCTTGATAAGCTACATTTTGCAAAACTTTATATTTATTATCCTGTTCGCTCAAATATGCAATGGTGTTATTAATCGTATTCATTCCAGAAGCTGATAGTTCTTTGGCATGTGGCCGCATTAATGCAACTACATGGTCTTTGTTTTCATAGGTGATTTGGGCAATAATAAAATACGAACCGGCGCCAAGAATTTTATCTACACGAGAAATTTTTTTCAGTTCTTCATCTGGCAGTGTTTCATTAAGCAATTTAAACAAAGCATCACGTGTGGGTATATCGGCTTTATCTCTCAACTTAGCTAAAGGTCTTCGGATATCGGCATCAAGCTGAGGTAAATAGCTGAGCATTTGTCCAAATTTTACGAATGCGGGGCCTTTGTTTTCAAAGAACATCTTTAACCCCTCACCTATTAGTTCACCACCGATTTTTTTATTATTATCATCTTTTTGATTTGCGGATACTAATGCACCAAAAATCAAGTCTAGCTCATAATCCTGAAGGTTGTTATAAAAAGCATTAATGATTTTTTGGGCATCGTTGTAATAAGGTGATTTTTTATCAAAATACATATCAACTACCAAATTAAGTTTTTTAGCTTTTACTCCTTCTTCGGTGGATTCGTCAGCAGTGTAGGCGTTCAATATTCTTTTCATAATATAGGCCCTTGCAGGAAGATTAGCTGACCAAAAATTCTTATGCAACATTTGTAAGCTTGCTTTGTCATAAACAAAATTTTTTTGAATATTAAATTCTTGAATATATATTTTGCATCCACGTTGTAAATCATATCTTGCAGGAAGTGATGCGAATACTTTCTCAACTGATTTATCCGTAAATTTAGAATTTAAGAAATCTATTAATATTTTTGCATGTTGCGGTGTTTTAGCCAGAGCACTAACCAAAGCTAAAGCTCCTCGTGCATAGATATCATATTTTTCCGCATCGTCTCCGGAAAATTGAACCAATCCTTTATTTGCCAGCATTTTTGCAGTCATTTCTTGAGAAACAATATTATTAGAAATTTCATTCAAAATTTGATTGGTTATATAAGGTGAAAACTTTTTAATATTATTTTTCGATTGCCCAAAATAATCTAACATGGGAATATCGGCGCATATTGTATCTGCGCATTTTTCGGCTTTAGCAAAAAATTCATCACTTCCGTCATCAATACCCAATTCATCAGATTTGCCTTTGGCGTAGAATTTGATCAGCAATTGTACTTCTTGAGCAAATTCGATATTTCTGCGCTCGTTCTGAGCTATATCTAAATGAACATATTGACCACTCAAAAGTTTTTCGGCATATTCCATTGCCTTATCGTGATTCGGATAGTTTGTAATTTCTCGAACTATGGTATGAAGAAATTCTTCTTTATTAGCATATTTTTCCGAGAATAAATCAAGATGTTCCATAACATCATAAACATATATTTTATCGGCTAAAGATAATTGATTAAATTTATCTCCCTGCTGTATGCTTTCAGCCAGCATATCAGGAACAAACGGATGGTGATAGTCTGCGTGGTCGGATAATCGCAGATATTTCATAGCTTCTTTCAAATCCCAGGAATTGTTTCGTTTAATATTGTTAGCTAATATTAAAACACCGAATTTTTTATGAAATCTTATAAAATCATAACATGGTTGATTCTTTATAATACTATATTCTATATATTTCTCATCATATATAGAATTATTTAACTGTTTGTTTTCTGATGAGCCAAAATCAAAGCTGTGTCTGAGTATTATTTCTTTTCCGATGTAATTATCAAGCCTGGAAAGATTTTCACTATAAGATAAAGTAGCATCAAATCCCATAGTTTCCATAATTTGATCTAACAAAGGGCTTGATTTTAATCTAGGGTTTACCAGTTCTTTAAGAGAAACGCTAACAATTGAAGGTACTATTGTTTCATAATCGTGCCATGAATTACAGGTTGTTCTTATAGCTTTTGCAGATTTTGCAATACTATAATTATAGTATTTAATCAGATCATTATTTAACAGGTCATATCTTGTAGCATATAGTTTTACTTCTTTTTCAGGAACTTGTAACAAATAATTTTTAATATGGCAATTAACGCTAATTATTTCGCCTATGATTTTATAAATTTCTGCAGTATACTCATTGTTTGCATCCATATTTTCAAGATAATTTGCTACTTGTAAAAGTGCTATAACAACCTTTTGTTTTTGGTATATATTGGTCGATAATCTGAATGATCTTGCTATCGTTTCAATAGCATTATTATCTTCAACATTTGAAAGATATTTTGGTTTATCTTCTTCCGGCAACTCAGAAAGTACTTTTATGTTTTTTTCTTTGTTTTTATTTTCATAAGTCATTTTTGCTAAATTAATGACATCTGCATCATATATATTATCAAAATATTGTCGTGCAGGAGAATCATTCCAAATCTGTTTGATTTCGTCTATTTCTGGATTGCATATATAAGCAGGATGACTTTCAGTATAATCAACAATATAATTAATTGAAATATCTTGTATCGTTTTAAGTATAGTAGAAATATGTTGTATTTTTTCTTCTTTATTATTAGTCATTGCAAATAGAGCTAAGGCATTGTAGAAATTCATATTTCTTTGAAATTGTTGTCGTTCTAAGATACATTTTTCCTTATAATTTATAATTGCATTGGCTAATTCTGCATCTTTATGCATTTTTTTAGCTTCTTCACCATAAGCTAAAACTATTTTATTTTTATCTGAAAAATATAAATTTCCTATATAGTCTTTATCATCATATTGTGTTGAGTATTTTCTATTATAATTATGTATATCATAAATTAAACTATCATAAGCCCAAGACAATGCTACATTGTTTTTTTCTGCAACAATAAAGTTTAGTATTTCATTCCAAGGTAAGGGGTGACCGATATTTTGTTCTTTTTTAGCTGTCCAATGCGGGTATTCATCATCTGTAAAAGCGTGACAATATTCAAGTGTCCAGCTAAGTTTATACATTTCTTCTGCCCAGTGAACAGCATCTTCTTTGTTTTGGAAATTTACAAAATGTTCAATATTTTCGCTTTGGGTTACAAAATCACCAAATTTTTTCAATTTGAAATTATATAACATCTGATAATTATTTGATATTAATTGTTTCATATACTCATTTATATTAAGTTTAGTTTGTAAATTGTTTTGGGCTGAAATATTTTTTATTTGGTTAGTCGTTTCTAAAAAGAATTCCTGACACAACTTTGTTAGTTCCGGTGTTTTATTCAAAAATACGTTTTTTTGAGCATAAGTTTCGATGATTTTAAATATTTGCTGAAAACGTACAGTTTTATCGATAGTTATATTATTATTTTGCATTTCTTGCAACATTATACGCAAGGCATCTTGAACGGGAATTTCCGATAAATCTTTGGTTCCCAACTCTTTTTGGAAACATTTTTCGATGTAGGTATAGTATCCTTCTTTGGAAAATGCTTGAGCAATCGCCTCTTGAAATGACTTATAGTCAGTATCCTCGACGTTATCCAAGGGTGGAAAATCGCCTTCTTCATTGGCAATTTTGGTCATGTAATCTTTGATATCATCACTACGAAGAAGTCCGTTTCCATGAACTCCTAAACTTATATGATTATATTTTACTCTTCCATAATCACTAAACAGTCTTTCACAAACAGCTAAATGATGCCGAGGGTTGTATCCTCCGTTGCGCAACAAATCAATAGCATATAAATCAGCCGCATGTTCTTGAAAAATGCTATTTTGGCCGCCTAAAAGTTCTTTCCAAAGATAGTGCCCGCTTTCATGACCTATTATTCCGGCTAGTTCGGCTTCATTATGGCACGCTTTTATAAGACCGCGAGATATGGCAATAATATTTTTCTTCTTTTCAATCGTTTGTTCTTTATTAATGAAAAAGGCATTACTATCTTCATCATCAAAAATTGTAAAATAAAATTCATCAGGATCAACTTTGGTGTTTTGAAATAATTTTCTGAAAATAGTTTCAATTTTCGCAGCTGCTAATTGATTAACCAGAGAATTTTCATCAAATAAACGACATTCTTCAAAATAATCATCTTCAAGGATCCTGGTCATGATTTTTCTACCTTTTATGCATAAAACACCAATTGGTTTAAATTGTATCATAAATATGTTATGTTGTAAACAATAAAATATAATGATTTAAGAAAGCTTAGCATTTATCCTTTTTTGTTTTATAGATTTAACCAATGCCGGCTTGGTATTTTTTATATTATGATTTTTCTTTTAGTTTAGATTGGTAAATAGTATCGGTTTGCGGATTATATAATCCATTTTGACGGCAAATTTGTTCAAATTTATGATATTGCTCATCGGCGGCAGAAAAATGCTCCTTGGAAGCCCCTCTTCTTTTCATGTTTTGATAAATGGATTTCCATAAAGTGTTGGTATATGCCAAATAGGTTCTTTGCACATAACTTTGGCGAGCTTGGTTAATTGCCTCTTTAATTTCATCACCATTCGGATGGGGCGATTTATCCGTATCGTAAAATTCCTTAAATTGACGATTGATAACCCGAACCCGATCAGCTATTTGCAAGTCGTACATTTTAGCTGTTACGTCGGGCAATATATCATAAGCATAATCATGTTCTTTTATAACTACGGGGAAACCTACTCCCTCTTTAAGTATTTGTTGTTCTCGACGATTATACATAGAAACCATACTTAAAAAATCAGGAACACCCAATACCACACATTCTATTTTATACCCATGTTCTTTGGCACGCATAATTGTTCCCATTTTATAATCATCGGCATGAATCAAAATACTGTCAATTTGCAAATTGTAATGGTTGTGCAGACATTCATCTACCAATTTTTCTCTGCCCCAAGACATATCCGGACGGGTTATAAATGAATAATTATCAGCATCTTCATGCATTACGGTATCGGCATAAGGTAAAGTCAGGCGTATGTCGTCACCGCCAAATCTGACCGGATAAGGATTAGTTTGCCGGGCATTTCTAACTGCCGCAGTAGTTTTGCCTGATCCGGGCTGTGCTGTCAATAAGGTAAACACAGGACGGGTTTGGCTGGGAGATGTATCACTTAAGAAAACTTGTCTCAACACATTTTCATACCAAAACTCTCTTTGTTCATCATTTAAGCGGTATTTATCAATTTTTTCTTCAAGTGTCATAATGTTTCTTCTTTAATTTCTTAAGTATTGGCTGGTATATTTGTTTAGTTTTATTCATCAACTCTTGTTTATCAAGTTGTTTCATGTCGTTTTTAATCATCTTCAGTTTAGTATAACAATCTTCTTGAGTGATTGCACCATTCATCATTTCGAGCGAATATTCTCGGCACAAAGATAATAATATGTAGTAAATCTCTTCCATTTTAGCATCTTGTTCCAGTTGGTTTATATCATTTCGATCAACGACCATTGGTTGTTATCCTCTCTTAAATGAATTATTGTCCCGTTTTTAACATCATTAACATTGATATTAAGTGAATGTAAAACCAATGAAATAGCAATGCCATGAGATGAAACGGCAATGTTATGATAATTTTGCTCGTTTTGCCCCCATTCGTTAAGCCCTTGCCAAAGTCGTTGTTGTACCTGACGTTTGGTCTCACCTTGGGGATAGCAAACATCAAAACATTTATCAATTTCGGGCTGATGAAGTTGAGCAAATATCTCGGGATATTGCTTTTGAATTTCCGTATAATGCATCCCCTCCACTACTCCGACATTTACTTCAATAAAACGTTGATCAACAACTATCGGAACATTGAGAGTTTCATTAGCTAATTCAGCAGTTTGTAGGGCACGTTTTAAGGGGGATGATACAATTACATCTATTTGATAGTCTGCCAGTTTTCGACCGACTTCGCGAGCTTGTTCTTCGCCCAACTCGGTTAAAACCGAATCATTAGTGCATCCCTGAGTGCGCCCTGCAACATTATAAGTACTTTGTCCGTGACGAAAAATATAAAAATCTTTAGGCATAATTCATTACATCCGCTGCTAATTTTGAGTGATTGTAATATTTTTTTTGATAAAAAGCAAGGATTTTCTATCTCACTTTAATATAGCGGCAAAGGTCTTTTTAATGGTTTTATGTAACAATTTTCCGCAATGACCGAACTCCGGCACAATTATCAATTGCGAATCAGGCATGGCTTTATGCAAATCATAGGCTCCTTTGAAAGGACAGACCATATCGAGACGATTATGAATAATTATCGTCGGTATATCCTTGATTTTGTTAATGTTATCAAGAATGGTATCGGATTTTAAGAAAAATTTGTGAGCTTCATAGTGCATATATATACGGTTAGAAGTAAGCTGTTTTTCGGTCACTTCCTTAAAAGAAGCAAATTGCGGTGACATACTGCCACAAATGCGCTCATACCAACAGCCATGATTGATGGCATCTAATTGTTTGGCAACATCATCAGACTGAATCAACTGGTTATAATAAGCAACAATATTATCTTGGGAAGCATGGTTCATATATTCCACAAACTCCGGAAAGAAATAGGCACTATCTTCCAATTCCCAGCGTGAGGATTCATCATTGGCTAAAAAGATTTGCGACAGTAACAACTTTTCAACACGTTCGGGATGACGTTCAGCCCAGAGTAAAGCCAAAGTTGAGCCCCAAGAAGCACCGCGAACAATAACTTTTTGATTGATTCTGAGATAATCCAATAAACGTGAGGCATCGTCAAGCAAATCGCCGGTGGTATTATTATCAACTTTTCCTAAAGGAGTTGATTTTCCGCAACCGCGTTGGTCAAACATTACAACACGATATTTTTTCAAATCGGCTATTTTAGCATATTTTGCTTTACTTGATCCTCCCGGTCCGCCATGAAAACACAAAACCGGAATGCCTTGAGAGTTGCCATATTCGGCATAATAAACCAAGTGCCCGTTGACTTCCGGTAAATAGCCGCTGTTAAAAGGTTTCGGGGTGAACCAATTCTCAAAAAACATATTTCGCCTCCTTTATTTGGGTTTGCATCCGCAATATGTTTGATTATATAACGCTAATTCCTTAATAAGTGATGAACGAAGTTCCTGCATCCCCCCTTTTCTGCCCTCAATTTCGAGATAAGGCAGTCCGGCGCGCTCGGCTTCTTCATGAGCAACACGATTTACCTGGTTTAAGTCTTTATAACGTGAGACGCCTAAAACACTGGCAACGGCATTATAGCCGTTAGCACGAGCATATTCAAAAGCACGACGCAAGCGCATACCGAAACAAATTGAGCAACGTTCGCTACGTTCGGGCAAGTCATCCAGGCCTTTAGTCAGTTCACACCAACGCTCGTTATCATATTCCAACTCAATAAATTTTACTTTAAATAAATCACATAATCTCTTGTTTTCGCTACATCTTTTTTGATATTCTTCCAATGGGCGGATATTAGGATTATAAAACAAAACGGCAAAATCTTCCCCTCTCTCGGCTAAGGTTTTTATAACCGCACAAGAACAAGGGGCACAACATGAAAGCAAAAGAAATCGCAATTTTACTCCTTTATATCAACCAATTTTTCATTTCCGATTTTAACAACCGGTTTTTGATTGGTATTTTGCTCATCTGCCTTATTTCCGCAAGCAGTTAAGCTAAGTACTAAAAATAAGCTGAGTAAGTATTTTTTCATTAATTTTTCCTTTTTTATTGCACCAAATTCGGTTTCGGATTATAGTCATATTATCGAATTAAAGCAAGTGATAATTGGGAATTATACTATGAAAAAGTACGGCAATATCTTTATTTTGACCGGTGCCGGCATATCCGCCGAATCGGGGTTAGCAACTTTTCGGGCGGCTAACGGTTTATGGAATAATCATAAGGTGGAAGATGTGGCCACTCACGAGGCTTTTTTACGTAATCCGGCTTATGTGCATGATTTTTATAATGAATTGAAGTTGGAATTAAATAAAGCACAGCCTAATCCTGCACATTTGGCAATCACTAAATTACAAAAAGAATATACGGGGGCCAATATCTCTGTAGTTACGCAAAATGTTGATACACTTCATGAAAAAGCAGGCAATCAAAATATTTATCACATTCACGGAGTTATCAATCAAGCTGTGTGCCTAAATTGCGGACATATCTTGGAGACTTGGGGTGATGTGGATACCGAAACGATTTGCCCGCAATGCCAAGTGCAAGGAATGATGAAGCCTAATATTGTGTTTTTCGGTGAGGATTTGCTTTATATGAATGAAGTCGATACATTACTGCGAAAATGTGATTTATTTCTATCAATCGGGACTTCCGGTGTAGTATTTCCGGCAGCTGCTTTTGTGCAAACCGCAAAATATTACGGGGCAGATACGGTTGAGTTTAATCTGGAACAAACTTCCAATAATTTTTATTTCGATAAGCATATTACAGGGCCGGCCGGCACCACCCTGCCCGCTTTTGTTGAAGAATTGTTGCAAAAATAAAAGGCGGAATTTTATTTTCCGCCTTTCAGATATCGTTTTAGGGTTATTATTCCCAAAACTTCAGACTGTCAAGAATACCTCCGGCCTTATCGGTTGCCTCACCGGTAACGTTGGTGGCACTGTCGATCGCTGCGCCGGCAGCTTTTTGAGCCATATCTTTGGCACTGCCCAAAACCTTGGTTACCGTGGAAATGGCATTGAACAAAATCTTATTGAAGATTTCGACCACCGAATCTTTTAAGGTGAGTTTTTGCCCCTCACCGCCGAGATTCAACATTTCTACGGCCGGTAAATCAATACTCAAAGCGGTTTCGTTCTTTTGCAACGGAGTGATAGCACTTAAAGCACCATTGGCAACAGATACTTTTTTAATGACAACGTTTTTGGATGAACCGGCATCATCTTCTTTTGCTTCTTCTGCAACTTTTTTATCCTCAGCAGCAGAATTTTGAGCAACATTTTGCTGAATGTGCATTACATTGCTGGTTGAGAAATCAGGCATTTCGTAAGTGATAGTAGGATTATCAATGGTAATATCTTCAACCACGATAGTATCGCTGAACAAGCTCTTAGGATCAACTTTGACGTTGATACCGCCCAAGGTTAATAACTTGGGGGAAGAATAGCCGTTGGGATTACCAATAGTCAAACCACCGATTTTTAACATACCCTTAAACGGATTGAGTGTGAAAGACTCCAAATTAACTTCGGTTCCGACAAGTTGCGAACCATATTTATTGACCGCCTTTTGAACAATGGTATCCAAATAAAACCATACGCCGGCAACAGCTATGATGATAATCAATAACAGCGCCAACAAAGTGTATTTAATAAATTTCATAATATTATATCTCCCGTAAAAAAAACTTTAACAGCTTAACAAGCTCTTTTGTAACTTATTAAAGAAAAACATTTTTAGCAAGTGTTTATTTTAGTTTGACATTATTTTTTTGTTATTATAAATTCGGCAAATAATTTTAGGAGTCAGGACGTATGTTTTTTTCAAAAGCAGAGAAAACTATTGTTTATAATGTAATTCGACAGTTTGTTTATTTTTGCATTATTTTGGGTTTTATATTCTTTATATACCATTTATCTTCGATTTATCATAAGGAAACTTTTGCCGAAAACGGAATAGTTGAAGGTATTCAGTTGGGGGTGTTGATAAGTTCCGGATTAATATTTTTGTTACAGTTGTTTTTACGACCGGAATATGCCCCGGTGCTGTGGTTGCTTGCATCTTGCTCTTTTTTGGGAGCAGCCAGAGAATTAGATAAGGTATTGGACGAATTGCTGCCGGTAATAAGTTGGAGAATTGGTTTTATATTTCCGTTAATTGCTTTGTATATGGCTTGGAAGTATCGTTATTGTTTGAAAAAAACTTTAGTGCGTTTTTTTACATCACCATCATTTTATATGATGTGTTGTGCTATGGTTATAATCATACCGATTGCTCAATGCATAGGACATCGTCCGTTTGTAGTTAATGTATTACAGATAAAAGATGTTGCCGATATTAAGGAAATGTTTGAAGAAGCATGTGAAGTAATGGGATATTTGCTAATATTATTGAGCTCGATAGAATGTTATTTCAGTCTGCCTAAAACGGTTAAGATTACAATAAGACGAAAAAAATAAACTGATAACTTGAGTAAATTTATTGCAAGCAATTTGTCTGAGTGTTAGACATTATGCGATAAGGGTAATTTTATATAAGGGGAAAAATAATGAAAAAATATGTTATTATGGCTGCAGTGCTGGGCTTGGCCGCTTGTGATACATTGAGTGCTTTGCAATCTTCGGATATGGGCAATTTGAATTCCTGTATTATGACTGATGCTCAGACCAGATTAACCAACGGAACTTTGTTTACTTCCGGTGTTATGGCAATAGCTAAAGATATTTCGCAAGGTTGTATCAAAAAATTAGCTTTGCAAAAGGCCGGCTTGGATGAGGCTGCTTTGAACTCAGCGACCACAATCATCAATTCGTTGAGAACAGCGGCTAACTAATATTTTTATGGGCAGAGAATAATTCTCTGCCCTTTTTTATTTTTGAGGTTTAAGATTATGGGAATTTGGGAGTTTTTGACAGCACCGCATCAGGCTTTTTCACCGGTGGTCATGTGGAGTATTTTCGGGATTGTAGTACTGGCGTTGTTGTTTTTTGATTTGTTTTTATTTAATCGTAAAAACGAAGTTCCTAATTTTTTACATACTTTGACGCTTTGCATATTGTATATTGCGGCGGCCTGTATTTTCGGGTTGTTTGTGATTTATGAAGAAGGAAGCGAAAAAGGGCTGGATTTTTTCACCGGATTTTTGGTAGAAAAGAGCTTATCTTTAGATAATATATTCATTATGTCGCTGGTGTTTTCTTCAATCGGGGTGCCACGGGAATATCAACATCGGGTGTTGTTTTGGGGAATATTGGGCGCGATAGTTATGCGGGCATTGTTAATCGGTGTGGGTGAAGCACTGATCAGCAATTTCCACTGGGTGTTGTATGTATTTTCCGGCATATTGGTTTATACCGGTGCCAAGATGTTATTCGGCAAAGAGAAAGAAGATAATGATTTTGAAAATTCTCGCATTTTCAAATTGGTATCAAAATTATTTCATGTAACAGGTAAAGTTCACGGAGCACATTTTTTCATCAAACAAAACGGTAAGCATTACATAACTCCGCTGTTTTTTGCGCTGTTGGTGATTGAATTGATGGATGTGGTTTTTGCTCTTGACAGCATACCGGCGATATTTTTGATTACTCAAGATGTGTTTGTGGTTTATACCAGTAACATTTTTGCCATCTTAGGCTTGCGGGCATTATACTTCTTGCTGGAAGCGATTGTTTACAAGTTCAAATATCTTAAATATGCTTTGGCGATTATTTTAATCTTCATCGGGTTAAAGATATTTGCACCGGCGATATTGGGAATTGAAATTGAGGCAATGCACTCGCTGATTGTTACTTTCGGGTTGTTATTGGGTGGAATTTTGTTCTCAATGTATAAGACCAAAGGAGAAAATGCAAAATAATTGAAAAAAATGCTTGCAAAATATAAGTTAAACGGACTTATGCGTGCGTAGCTCAGTTGGCTAGAGCAACTGACTCTTAATCAGTGGGTCCAGGGTTCGAATCCCTGCGCGCGTACCAATAAGAAAGCTACCCTTTAAGGGTGGCTTTTTTGTTAGTGTTAAAATATGCCTATGGTATTACTTAAGGATTATTATGTTTTATCCTTTTCTATAAGCCCGAATCATACCAAGTTCATTTATGTTTTGATGAACACAAAAAACAACAAAACCATTTCTTGCCAATAAATCTATGGCCCATTGAGGATTTTCAAAATGCCATTCCATCACTATCACATCTACTCTTTTAATTAATCCTGATTCCTCAAGATCGGGAAGAATTTGTTTTTCCGCCCCTTCACAATCAATTTTAAGAAAGACTCTTTCTTTATGTGCTGCAAACAATGGAGCTAAAACATCAGACGTCTTTTTAATATGTATTTTTTCGACTGCTGCACATTCCTTGAAAATATTTTTAACCGAACTCATTGCTCCGGGTCTGTCTGGATTATAATTTATATCGATACTCTCATCTTTATTGCCTAAACCATAATTAAAAGCTGTGATTTTCTGAGATAAATTTTTATTTAACTCCATATTATGTTGAGCTAATTTAAATGTTGGAACAAATGGTTCAAACCCATAAATTTTTACACAATTTCTATCTTGAGCTTTATGGAGAGAAGTCATACCCAAATTAAAGCCAATATCAAACATAACATATTTATCATTTATATCAAAATGATATTCATCATGACAAAAAACAGAAGCTGCAGTCCATAAAGTATTATCTGCATTGCCTTCAATAGTTATATTATCATTCCATATTCTTATTTTATTATTTATTCTAGCAACATTATAATTGTTTTTAGAAAACTTATTCTTATACTTATCCACCAAATCATGACTGTAATTAGTATGATTTTTATAACTGAGCACTTTTTTTCCTAAAACATATATAATTCTTTTACCATTATCCTTTTTTACTTTTTTTATTATTTTCATGTTATACTTCCTTTTTTTAGATCGATAATTTCATTTTTAAGACAATTTTAATGTTTTAATATATAAGAAAGGGATCTTAAATTTAACTATGGTTCAGTCATATATTATACAATTATATTTTTCAAGCACAATTTACTTTGAATGTTAAATTCCATACAGACGATACATGAATATCGGAACGGCCTCTTTATATTCGGGTAAGCATGTAAAGCTTATTCAATTCAAAGAATTCAACAAACGCAAGTTTGCAATTTCAAAATCAAAGTATTTTCAGGATTGAGTCTGCGTTTTAGCATTATGAAGTCTTCGATTAAATATCTCATTAACACAGAATTTGATTATTTTTTCATCCTTTTCACCATCATATTCAATCAGATCGATTATTTCCTGCATTTCTTCATCACTATTTAACAATCCGATCGTTTCTTCATAAAAATTCCAATCATCTTTAATTTGTTTAAGTAAATAATATAAATATTTACCTTTGGGAGTTAGTCGGCTGTCTATATTTTCGTCATCATCTTCTTCTGTATCTTCAGAATAAAAAAAGTCGGTTATTTCCAATTTATCATCCAAGAAAAATTTAATTTCTTTATTTTTCACAAGAATATAAGCAGGGTATCCAATCGTTAATTCCCTGAACGGATTAGGATATTTTTCCTTTATAACAGCATACACATGATATCCATTCCATTTACCGATAAAATCAATAGCCTCATAGTTGTATTGTTTAGCAAATTCTAAAATTTTTTCTTCCGCTTCACTAATTGTTTTGTTGAAATCTTTACCACAATCATGGCAATGATATTTCGGGTCGTTATCCGTGATAATACAGCCCGCAAATATGACTTTTCCTTCAAGTTCTTCCTGCATCAATTTTTCATCAAATATCGGCATACCATAAAGATATTTGGCAATATTTTTACTTCCGCAACACGGACATATAATTTTTTTTGTTTCCGGCATAATTATTATCCTTTCCAATTTTTTTTCATTTTATCATTGAATATCTTATATTACAAGAGTATTTGCTTTCAGATATGTCATATTATGACATTACCGCTTATGAGAAAATGTTATTTGAGACAGGTATTTATATTCTTGATAATTTGATGTTTTTTTGATTGTATTTTTAACAAATTGTGCTAGGTTTTATAAAAAAAAGGAAAACATACCATGATGCGAATTGCAAAATTTTTGGCTCAGACCGGAGTTGCCTCACGGCGTGATGCCGAGGAACTTATCAGACAAGGAAGAGTTACCGTCAACGGCGAAACTATAACCTCTCCGGCAATAAATGTATCCGGTGAGGAGAAAATATTACTGGACGGAGAAAGATTGCCGGAAAAAGAAAATACGCGTCTGTGGCTCTATTATAAACCGGCAGGATTGGTTACCACTCACAAAGATGAGAAAGGGCGCAATACGGTGTTTGATAATCTGCCCCCTACTCTGCCGCGCGTGATTTCAGTAGGACGTTTGGATCTCAACTCGGAAGGGCTGTTGTTGTTGACTAATTCAGGTGAGTTGGCTCATAAACTGGAATTGCCGGCAAACGGATGGACACGCCGCTACAAAGTAAGAGTGTTCGGACAGATTAAAGATAAAGATTTGCAAAAAATGCGTGACGGAGTAACAATTGACGGGATTAACTACGGATCAATAAAAACGGAAATTGAATCCGCTCAGGGAGCTAATACTTGGCTGAAGGTTACTTTAACCGAAGGAAAAAATCGTGAAATTCGCAAAGTTATGAAATATTTCGGATTAGAGGTGTCGCGGCTTATTCGTCTGTCATACGGACCTTTTCAACTGGGAGCAATGAAAAAAGGCGAAGTAAAAGAAATTCCGCAAAAAGTGTTGCGTGAACAACTGGGAAGCAGTTTTGAATTATGAGGATAATCGGCGGAAAATATCGCGGTAAAAAACTGATTTCGCCCTCATCTCCGGCGGTGCGTCCGACTTCGGATAAAGCACGTGAAGCATTGTTTAATATTTTACGTTCACGATTAGGAAATGATTTCAGTAAATTGAAATTGTTAGATGTATTTACCGGTTCGGGAGCTTTCGGATTGGAGGCAATAAGCCAAGGTTTTGCCCAAGTTACAATGATTGATATTGATACAAGCGAAGCAGCTAAAAATGCGGCATTGCTACCGCAAGAAAAAAATAAAATCAGTTTGATTAAAGGTGATGCTTGTAAGATAGCACAATCAACTGATAGGTTTGATGTTATGTTTATGGATGCTCCCTATAATAAAGGTTTGACCGAAAAAGCTTTGGCTAACATGTCAAGTTGGTTGAAAACCGGAGCTTTATGCCTGATTGAAGTTGAAAAAAACGAAGAATGTAATTTGCCGACAGACTACAAATTGGTTGATGAACGACATTATGGTTTGGCAAAGGTGGTTATTGCCGAATATCTTTATCAAAGTCTTTAATTATCAAGTTTTCGATGCTGATACGCCGATTAGAATAGCTTATCGGGGTAGTTATAGTAAGTTCTTCGTCTTCGGGATTGAGGCGAAAAGCTTTGTTACTCAATAAAATATTGGCAACATAAACATTAGAATTGGTAAGCCATGATATATCCTGCAGACTTTTAATGAGTTTTAACAAACCTTTGGATGATGTGTTAAAAGTGATTTCAGGTTGTAAATTTTCCTGGATATTAATGTGCCCTCTTCCCACTAAAGTCAAAGGTTTCCATTGAACAACCAGACGCGGAACATCTATAAAACCTCCGTCTTTTACCCAAGTTTCAATCGAAGTTAAAAAATCATCTTTGTATTTAAATTGCCCGATTATTTCAGACTGAGCGGTAATTCGATCAATAAAAGATGTCAGCGGATAGTTTACCATACCGTTAATTTTTACATCTCGAATCGATAATTTAGATTTATAAGAGGGAAAACCTTTGACTGATTCGTTCGGAACTTCCAGCGAAGTAGTAATAAATGTGGCTTTTTTAATTGAAGCCAGATTTTTAATATTGACATCAGCAAAACGCAAAGCCAACTTTTGTTGCTGTCCCGCTTTTATTTCAAAATCAGCTTTGTCAGCGGCTAAATCATAAAGATAATCTTTAATGATGAGCTGTCCTTGGGGAGAAAATTTAAATTTTATTTGAGGAGAGCCCCAGATATCGGAATATCCCTTCACATCATTAAACTGCAAACTCCAATAATTATCTTCGTTTAAAGAATAAAGCTGCGGATTTTCTATTTTGACAATCGGGAAAAAAGCCATAGGATTGAATTTAATTTCATTATAAGCTAAATCAATGCCCAATTCATTGAGGGAAGATATTACCATCGGCAACTGCACACGAATTCTTTTTACGACAATACTGCGATGGGCAAGTATATAAAGACATAAAAATACTAAAACAAAAGAAAATACAAAGCTGATAATGCCACTCTTCCAGTTGTGGCAAAAAGTGCTGAAACACCGCCATAAGTGACCGAAATAAAGCATAATTTTTTTTAATAATCCTAGCACTGGAATTTATCCTTGATAATCTGGTGAAAGCATTTTTTTCAATTGCGGATTTTCTTTAATTGTTTCCATATTAAGCTCATGACATTTAGCTTCAAGAGTATTTTGCAATTTCTCCATAAATTCTTGTTTATTTAAACCGGGGACTATCGGAGGCAAAAATTCAAAAATAATTTTTCCGGGATAGCGCATAAAAGAGTTACGCCGCCAAAAGAAACCGGTATTAGCAGCTATCGGTATAACCGGTAAATCAAGATGTTGATAAAGCAAAGCAACTCCCGGTTTATAGTCGGGTTTTTGCTCGGGAGCTTTACGAGTTCCTTCAGGAAAAATGATAATCGGGCGACCAGAAGCACTAACTTCCTTAGCACGACGCAACATGCTTTTCATGGCAGCAGATCCGGCTGAACGATTAATCGGTATCATACCGTACATTGCCTGCGCCCAGCCGAAAAACGGAATATAAATCAACTCTTTTTTCAAAACGTAGGAGGCTTTTTTGATATAGTTAGTTAAAACAAAAGTCTCAACGGCTGATTCGTGCTTACCGGCGTAGATTCCCTGATTTTGATTAATATATTGTTTTCCGCGAATTTCAATTTTGATTCCGGCAATATAACGCAAACTAAATATAAATAAAGGAATAAAAAAATAATTCCATGTTTTAATGGTTGCTTTGGGTGAAAATACTCCCAATAAAGAATTTATTACACAACCAATTCCGATAATGGAATAACCGACAATGTTAAATATAAGCGAGCGAATTATCAACATTTATTAAGCTCCTCACAAATATAATTGATATTTAACCAACTTGAAAACGAGTTTATTATATTCTTTAAAAATAAGCGAGAAAGTTTGCCAACTCGTCCACCATTTTTTTTCAATCCGCTCGGAATAGACCGGATGCGGAATTATATCCAATTCCGGCATAAGATGCTTGAATTCGAGAACAGCACGAGCCATGTGATAGTTAGAAGTAACCAACCGGACAGAAGCAATATGTTTGGTATTTATCCAAATTTGAGCTTCTTCGGCATTGGTTTCGGTATTAGTTGCCATATGACCTATATCAATGCGATGCAACATAGAAGTTTTGATTTTTTGAGTTTTTTGGATATTCCTTAAGCTGGTATGCTTGTCAACACCGGAAATAAACAAAAAATCAGCTTTGCCTGAATTGAGTAATTTTACCGCTTCGATAATACGATTACGTCCTCCGGTCAGAGTAATAATGGCATCAGTGTGAGTATTAACATCGTTATGATAATGGTTGATTGAATAACCGAAATAAACCAATCCGGCACACCATACTATTGTTATAAAAAGTAAAATAAAGGACAAAGGTCTTTTCATTATAACATCTTCTTTAAGGTTTGTTTAACAGTATAGTAAGCGGTTATAACGGCTATTATCATAGAAAAAACCGGTAAAGATAAAATAATTATCCAATCACATATGGTAAGGGAAGTATCGCTGATAATGCCTCCTTCAATCGAAGCGGCCAAATTACCGATAAAGAAAATAGCCGGAACTGCAAAAATAATTCCGCCCAATCCACCGATAAATCCCAGTGTTCCCATATGTTTTGCATATTGTTGGGCAACATAAGTATCTTTGGCCCCGATTATATGAAGTATTTCAATAACATTATGTTGCAATCCCAAACTCATTTTAGTGGTATAGAATATTGCACCGGAGGTAATTAATGAAACCAAGAGCAATATGGTGGTGGCAATCATTTTGAGACCGTCAGCAAAAGCAATCAGCTTGTTAAGCCATAATTTATGATTATCCAGTGAAGCTAATGGCGAAACGGTAGATAAATCTTTGGCCAGCTGAGTAAAATCAATATTAACACTCGAGTCAATTTTTACATCAATAATTCGCGGAATCGGCAATTCGGATACGCTTACATCATCTCCTAACCAAGGATGAAGTAAATCTCCCAACTGTTCATCACTAAGCGGAGTTACTTTGATTATGCCGTTAACCGAGCGTAAAAAATCAACAACTTTTTCCTGATGAGCTAAGGTTTCGGCGACTGCTTTTTCCTTGTTAAGATTGTTTGAGGGGATTATTTGAACGGTCAGAGAGCCTAAAATACTGCGATTCCAGTTATCTATCATTGAATCTACAGCTAATACTCCTGACAAAGTTATGGCAAATATAAATACGGCAATAGATATAATTACCTGCAAAAAAAGTGAGGTATTTTCACTTTTGAGTTGCAACTCTTGTTTACGCGGAACAAAATTCGGCTTAGACATTTAAATCTCCCAAAACTAAGGTTGATTCAGGATAATATATATGAAGCGAACGATTTTGCAGATGAAGTCTGGGATAATGAAAATCATTAATTATTTTATCCGAGTGAGTGGCTATGACTATAGTCGTGCCGATTTTGTTCAACTCTACAAATAATTTCATTAATTTTCCGGCAATAATGCTGTCAACATTACCGGTCGGTTCATCTGCCAATAATATATCCGGTCGATTGATTACCGCACGGGCGATAGCCACTCGCTGTTTCTCACCCCCGGAAAGAGTTGAGGCTTTATCATACATATGATGATCCAATTCAACCCATGTCAGAAATTCGGTAACACGTTTGCGAATCTCTTTTTCATCCATATCGCATACTCTTAAAGGAAGAGCTACATTATCAAAGGCCGATAAATGTTCAAGTAATCGAAAGTCTTGAAAAACTACACCGATACGACGACGAAACGATGCTAATTGGCTGCGATTGGCAAAATTAATATCATGTCCGAATATGCTGATATTGCCGCGGCTCGGTCTTTGAGCCAAATACATCAAGCTTAACAATGACGTTTTACCGGCACCGCTTTGACCGGTCAGAAAATGAAATGACCCTTTAGGTAAAGCCAATCGTACATTGCTCAATATTTCCGGACCTTGATCATAGCGAATCCCTACGCCATCCATCTCAATGATATTATTATTGGAATTGTTTCTAATCAATCTGTGCCTCTCTTGCCAATTTAACCGATAGTGACGATAACAAAAATTATTCATTTAATAAAGTGTTTTTTTTCTTTGATTAAAATCTTTTTCAATTTATATTGAGGATAGTTGAAATCAGGGGAAGTTTTATGCGTGTATTTTGTCCTAAATGCGGTACCGGCTATGAAATTAATGATGAATTGATTAAGGTACGGGCGCGGCGGTTAAAATGTGGAAGTTGCGGTGAAATTTTTACTGTGGATAAAACAGAAAACTCCGCAGATGAAGGAGAGTCGGCTTTGGATAGTCTTAAAAAGGCAATGGCTGACGGAGAAAATATCGATGATTCTTCAGAAGCTACCTCCCAAAACGGTGAAAATACCGAAGGTGATGCCGATGAAAATGAAGCTGCAATAGACATTGAAGATATTTTTGAGAGATTGTCCGAACGCACCGAAAATTTGATTAATGAAGAAAAAAAATTACCGTTTTACAAAAAAATATGGTTATGGATACACAACATTTTGGGACTGCAATTCCGAATTAATTGGAAATATGCAACAATTGCCCTATTGATTGCCGGAAGTGTTTGGACATATAACAATCGTTATGATATAGTTAGAAAAGTGCCGCAGATGAACGTTGTTTTTAAGACTCTGGGAATTAAGGCTAAAATCGTCGGGGAAGGCTTGGAATTTCAGAACATCAGTTGGGATTTGCAAAAAGAGAATGATAAGACCAGACTGGATATCAGAGGTTTTGTATTTAATAAGACCGAAAAAGATATAGTCATTCCGGTTGTTCATATTGAAATTTTGGATAAAGAAACGGCAATGTTACAAAGCCAAAACAATCCGCTCAGAGATAAGATTGTGAGAGCCGGAGAAAAAGTCCCCCTGACATTATCGGTATCTAATCCGGCACCGACCATGAAATATGTTTATATGACTTTTATTGATATTGATTAGTGATCTCTTGATAAAATAAAATCAGCCAGAGCCGACAAAGGTTGTTTCTTCTCACCGAATATATTTAATGCATCTTTGGCTTGAGCAATCAGCTCAGCAGCTTTGGCTTTAGCTGCTTCAAGCCCGTACAGCGAAACAAAAGTCATTTTATCCTGTTGTTGGTCTTTGCCTAAAGTTTTGCCCATTTTAACCGAATCGCCGGTCACATCCAAAATGTCGTCGGTTATTTGAAAGGCAATACCAATTCCTCTCGCATAAGTGGTAAGAGCGGCATATTGATCGGCCGAAGCATTACCTAAAACGGCTCCTGATTGCACGGCATAAGCCAGCAGACATCCGGTTTTCATCTCTTCGATGTGCTTTACTGTGGCTGCGGAAGATAATTCTGGCGACAATTCAGTAGTCAAATCCAACATTTGACCGGCAATCATGCCGTCAAAAGCTCCGGCTCGACGTGCCAACAGAGAACATAATTTTACTTTAATATTATCGGAAATATGCGGAGCATTACTCAAAACTTCAAAAGCATAGGTGAGCAATCCGTCTCCGGCGAGAATAGCCGTTGCTTCGTCATATTGTTTGTGACACGTTGGGTGACCGCGGCGAAAATCATCATTATCCATTGCCGGTAAATCATCATGGATAAGCGAATAAGTATGCAACATTTCCAAAGAAACCGCTACGGCAAGAGCATCAGCTTCGGTAATGCCAAAAAGATTGGCGGTGCGACATACTAAAAAAGGGCGCAGCCTTTTGCCACCGTTGGCAAGCGAATAAAACATAGCTTCGCTGACGCGTTTTTCCAATCCTTGCGGATAAGCAAAAAAATCTGGCAACTGCCGATTAAATTTTTCGGTAAATTGCTGTAAATCATTCTTAAAATCATACATCTTAAGCCTCGGGAACCGCAAATTCGGAAGAAGATACCTGATTATCAGGAGTAATTTCGATTTTTTCAATTTTTAACTGTGCCGAATGCAATTTTTCCTCGCATAATTTTTTTAATGCAACGGCTTTTTCATAAGAAGCGACTGCATCATCAAGCTTAATCCGTCCGCTTTCAAGCTCCTGAACTATTTTTTCCAACTGTGCTAATGCTTCTTCAAAACTCAGCTCTGATAAATTTTCATCTGCCATATACCCTGCTCCCTAACTAATTATGTCTCTTAAGGTTAAATGATTATTTTGATTTTAGCAATACCTAAGTATAGATGTTAAACAAGAATATAATGATTAAATTACAGCATAATAATTTTGTATCATAAGGAAATAAAACCGTGAAAAATCAATCTATAAATATTGCCGCTCAAAAATTAAAAGCTATTGCTAATGTCAATCGTTTGAAAGTCTTGTATTTAATCAGCGATAAAGAATTGAGTGTAGGAAATATTGAAGATTCCGTTGGTTTGAGCCAATCGGCATTATCACAGCATTTAGCAGTATTGCGCAATTATGATATTGTTAAAACACGAAGATCTGCACAAACCATATATTATCAGCTTAAAGATGAGAAAGTGCGCAAAATAATGGAACTGCTGAAACAAATTTTTTAAATTTTCAAAAGACTTATATTGTGTTTGTCGGCATCGTAAGTAATGGCGGTTTTGCCTGATGATACCTGTTCGGCAATTTTACCGAATATTTCATAACGCCAACCCTGCATAAAACGAGCATCTTCAATTTGTCCGCAACAAAAGAATTTAAGATCATCATCAGAGGCTATCAATTTGGCAGAAACTTCGTTTTTAACAGCAATAATACGCAAGATTATCCGCAACAACTCCAACAAAGAACTGTCAAGATTAGCAAAACTGTTATCCGGCTCGGAAATATGAACATAATTATCTCTAGGCAGATTTTTGAAATTTTGCATAATATCCATAATTTCATCTCCGATTTTACCCCTTGCCAAATCGGAGCGCATGCCGCGTACCGCTGCCAAATCTTCCTTGCTCTGGGGGCAAGCGGCACAAATATTCAGCAAAATATCATCTTTAATCAAAGACTGTCGAGGAGTATTTTTGGAAATGGCACGTTTTTCACGCCAGCATGCCAATTCGCGCAAAAGCGTCAAGAATTTCGGGCTGTGGGAACGATGGCGAATTCTGGTCCAAATCTCATCAGGATTGATATCATAGAGAAAAGGACTGCTTAAATTGCGTAATTCCTCATCAATCCAATGGGTGCGGTTTTGCTCTTGCAGACGAGTGACCAACAGCGGATAGATTTTGGCCAAATGACTGACATCGCCGGCGGCATATTCAACTTGTTCGGGCGACAGCGGACGTTTGCTCCAATCGGACAGACGTGAGCTTTTATCTAAAGATATATTGAGAAAATGCTTAACCAAATGTTCATAACTGATTGCTTCACCAAGGCCTAAGGCTGAAGCGGCAATTTGGGTATCGAAAAGCGGAGTGGGAATACAATGCCCTTGCTGATAGATGAGTTCGATATCCTGACGGCCGGAATGAAACACTTTGACGACTTCGGGATTTTGCATCAGGTCAAAAAAAGCCTGCAAATTAATATCTTTTGCCAAAGGGTCAATAATGGCTGTAATGCCGTCGGCGGCGATTTGGATTAAACAAAGTTTGGCAAAGTATGTATGTTCGCGTAAAAATTCAAAATCCACGCAAACAAATTGTTTTTGTTTAAGCTCGTTACATAATTTTTCCAAATCGGAAGTTTGTTCAATCAACTGCATTTTTATACCTCGAGTGATTATAAAGAACATTTTACCCTAAAAATCAAGGAAAAAATCATCTGTTTATATAAAAAGGCTCAATTAAAGAAAAGTGTTGTTAATAATAAATGTCATGCCCTTAAGTGAGCGATAGCGAACGGAGTAAGGCATCTTCGAATTATTTTTTTAAATAAAGCAAAAATAAGGAAATATTTTATCCCCTCTTATCCCCTTACTTGTAAGGGGAAGGACAAATTCGAAGACCCCTTATTCGCAACTTTCAGTTGCTCAGGGGTGACAGGTTAAATATTAATGTCATGCCCGTAACGAACGAAGTGAGTGGAGTAAGGCATCTTCGATATTTTATAATTTTTTTATTTACGTTACTTTTTGGCAACAAAAAGTAACCAAAAAACTTTGGGATATTCGCAAAGCGGGCAAAGGCATAAGGCTGCGGCTTAACTTACACGCGACTAAAGCGCGCGACGTAAGCCGCATAAAGAAATACTGCCAGCCGATTTAATATTTGCTTTTTCCGCTTGGCTCATAAATCCCAAACCCTGAAAACAATAATGTCATGCCCGTAGTGAGCGAAAGCGAACGAAGTAAGGCATCTTCGAATTATTTTTTTTAATAAAGCAAAAAAAGGAAGTATTTTATCCCCTCTTATCCCCTTGCCTGCAAGGGGAAGGACAAATTCGAAGACCCCTTATTCGCAACTTTCAGTTGCTCAGGGGTGACAGGTTATATTTCAGAGTTAGGCATTTTCGAATTATTTTTTAATAAAGCAAAAAAAGGAAGTATTTTATCTCCTCTTATCCCCTTGCCTGCAAGGGGAAGAGCAAATTCGAAGACCCCTTATTCGCAACTTTCAGTTGCTCAGGGGTGACAGGTTATATTTCAGAGTAAGGCATCTTCGAATTTTTTTTTAATAAAGCAAAAAAGGAAGTATTTTATCCCCTCTTATCCCCTTGCCAGCAAGGGGAAGGGCAAATTCGAAGACCCCTTATTCGCAACTTTCAGTTGCTCAGGGGTGACAGGTTATATTTCGGAGTTAGGCATCTTCGAATTATTTTTTTTAATAAAGCAAAAAGGAAGTATTTTATCCCCTCTTATCCCCTTAATTGTAAGGGGAAGGACAAAACGGAAGATGCCTTATCAATCGGACTAGTGCCGATTGAGGCATGACATATTCGGTCGTTTTGTTTCAATCGGCTCAGGGGTGACAGGTTATATTTCGATTGAGGCATGACAATTTATATTTCCGCTCTGGGGTGACAATTAATATCATGCCTTGAGCGTATAAAAAAGGAGCCGTGAGGCTCCTTTTTTTTAGGTGAGTTACTGCTAGTCAGCATAAGGACAACGCTCAGCAGCATGAATTGAGAAGTAACAAGCAGTGTTGTCTTCTGACACTATGTTTTCAACTGCTTCTACATCAACTGCTACAGTACTCCACCTTGTGGGCTTCGTATTACCAAACGGATTGGCAGGATTAAAATTGCCAACTTGGTTATTGGAGGTGAAAGTCAAATTCTTAAGAGCCATCACGCGAGCCGAGTTTCCGTCTGATGATACCCAATAGACCACACCTACCGCTGTTTTGGTATTGTCATACTCGGAACCATAGGTCAAATCGCTGTACATAATGTCACCGATCTGAGGTTTGGTAGTCTCTTCGGTGAAGGCACCTTCAAGCAAGGTTGTCGGGCGTACATAAAATGATGTCCCAGTCTTGCTATAAGAACCTTGTATGCCGTAACGCTCAGTCTTTAATACATGATCTTTATTACTTTCAGATGAAGTAACCAAACTAGAAACAGCTGATCCACCTGCTGCGGTAAGGCTATTTTTTATAGTCGTAGCATTAGGAGTATCAAGATCATTAGACGATAAATCGACATTACACATACCATCTGCATTTGTATACAATGAGATCATAGCATCCCAATTCATTCCCTGCATATCAATTGCCTCGCCGATTGCCGGAAGATACCATTTGCCTTGACCGAAGTTAGAATCGTTTGCACTAACTCCCGGAGCATAGAATTGAGTAGTGGCGTAAGCGGCTAAAGCTTTATTACCCAATTGGTTAACAATAGCTTGGGTATTATCATAACCGTTGTGCAACACACCGATACCGGAACATTGCTGAGAGGTAGTAGAGTTACAGGAAGCAAATTTCTTACGTCCGTCTTCGCTACAAGCCTCGCCGACACCGTCATCATTCGGGCAGATTACCCAACTGCTGTTGCATTTGCAGGTACCAATTCTGTCTAATAAACCTACACCGGTCTTCCAGCCGTACGAAGACGAAATTTTCTGATTCAAATACAGCATATTATCAATAAGTCCAACGCTATTACTTGGAACTACTCTATAATAGGCAATACTTCCGGTATAAGGAGTGGAAGGGTTAAAACCTTCAGCTTGGCCAGCATTACTGAATTTGAGATCTTTCAGGTTAATCACACGAGCCGAGTTTCCGTCTGATGATACCCAATAGACCACACCGACCGCTGTTTTGTTATTATTAACCCCGCCATAAGTCAAATCGCTGTACATAATGTTACCGACTTGAGGTTTAGTAGCATTATTAGTGAAAACATTCTCAAGAAAAGTTGATACACGAATCTTTCCATTAGTGGTCGAAACCTTGCTGATAACCTCGCCTTGGCCTAAAGCTTCTGAATAATATTGAATTGAATTCGCACTTACTCTACTCCAACTCGAAAGCGATGAACTAAAATAATGGGTAGTATTACTATCTGCACCAAAAGTAATCTTGGCCGCTTTAGTAGAACCTAAAGAGTTGAGGGCATTATTTACAGCAGTTAAAGTAGTGCCGGTACCATCTGGTTCACCCTCATATTGTCCATTACCAGTCGTAATCATATTGTAGGCTGTATTCCAGTCCCAACCATAAAGATCCATCAACTCACCAATGGCGGGCAGATACCACTTACCGGCACCGAAATAAGCGTCATTGGAAGAACCGACATAAAACTTGTTAGCTGCTTGGGCTGCTAAAGCAACATCACCCCAACCGTCAATCATTTTTTGAGTATTGCTACGACCATTGAATATGTCGCTAATGTGATGACAATTTTCGCTTATACCGCCGGTTTGACAAGATAAATATTTATTACCGCCATCGGCAGTACAAGCTTCACCTCGACCGGTATCTTGAGCACATGTGCGGTAACTGCTTTTGCATTTGCAAGAAGAGTATTTTTTTACAGTGGTTCCTTCATTATCAACGGCACAGAAATCGCCGCTTCCCTCTTCACCTATGCCTGTACATGCTTCTGTGTAACTCGGGAGACAGGAACAAGTGGAATATTTACTATCTCCATCAGCCGTACAAGGACTTTCATTCTCATCATGGCCTTCACTATTTTCGCAAAGTCTATAATTAGCTTTGCAGCTACAAGAAACGAATCTTTCCACACCGCCAGTTGTGCAACCAGCACCATTACCTTCTGCTCCAGTACCGCAAATCACATAACTGCTCGAACAACAGTTTTTATAACAGGTTAAATTACCATGAACGGAGGTTTCACAAATTTTTCCATTCGGTACACTATCATACTCACCAAAATTACTACAATAAACCATATCCTCTTCATTTTGTGAGTTTGAATTATTCATGCGTTGAAGACCTGTCAAAGGATTGTTGTTAACATCTTCAGGCGGAAGAGGAATAGCTGAAGCATTAGTTGAATAAACTAAAGTTCCAAAAACTGTTAACAGTAATAATCGTTTCATGATAATAACTCCTATATTATGTTGTTTAAAAGCTAGCCAAATGTATGTTAATGGTAACAAATTTCTATTGTACTGTCAATGGAAATTTAAAATATTTCCAAGCGTAGCTTACACCAACTCCGGCTCCGGTTGCTTTATAAGCGTTGCCGAATGTGTAGTTGGCCCAAGCCCAACCCGAGAGAGCATCGGTGAAGCCATAGCGTCCGCCTACCTCGATACGACCTAAAGTTTGGTCATGATAGGTATCAGCCTCATCCATGCCGGTGATTTTGACTTTATCATTGCCGGTCAAGGTTTGGATTACGCTCGGTTTGATATACAATTTACCGTCTTCAAATTGTTTCTCCAAGCGAACTCCCGCCTCAGCTTCCAGATGACGAATGGTGCTCCAATCATAGTGCTTGCCCATATTATCATCTGCATCGTCAAAGCTGACCTGATTGTAGTATAAACCTACACTCGGGGTTAAAGTTACCGTTTCTTTGAGCGGAATGGTGCGACCTACTTCTACTCCGGCACCTAACTCAACACCATCGGTATCAAATTCGGTTACACCATCATTAGTTTTGATTTCGGCTTGTTGCAGACCGCCGTAGATAGTGGCAAACAACCAATTCAGGTTGCGATCATAACGGTAGTATAAACCGGCCAGATAGCTGTCGATATCGATATCAGAGCCGATAGATGAACGATATTCGTCACCATCACCGGACAAATCATAGTCACCGCGACGATAGGAGGCAAATACACCTAAAGTATTGTTAGGATCATCTTTTTGCATATCAAATCCGGCTTCAATACCCCAGATTTTGGCTTCCATATCAATATGCTTGTCAATTTGAGCATTCTCGCCGTTGACCAATACCCACAGGTTGCGCAATTTCTCGCCGTCCCAATTGTAGTCATATACACCGCAATTTTGGCAATATTCTCTGCCGGCGGCAACTTTGTTGCCGATGTTGCGGGTTACGCTACGAGTTTGTTCAATAGCCGCCTGATGCAAGCCGATAGCTGCTATAACCTCAGGAGTTTCGTATCTGGTTAAACCTAAATACCAATTTGAACCGGAGGTTTCACCGCCGTAGTTACGTAAGGCTTCCCATTGATGGGGGTTGCCGATTACGCGGCTGACCATGAAACTTTCATCAGTTTCATCGCTGTCATTCGGGGCGGACAAGAATATTGTGTTGGCATCTTTATAACCATCACGATTGAGCGAATTAACTATCACTTTGTAGTCGCCGCTTACTTCGCCCTCGACATTGATCAAACCGGATTTAACTTCTTCATTGGCACGATCAACTTCGATATCTACTTTGATGGTATGGGATCCATCGGTTGTGCTCGTAAAATCTTGAGTATTGATTAAAGCTTCGGTTCCCATTCTCATTACGCCGCCATCGTCAATGTCAATATTATTGACATTATCAACCGTTTGATTGAAGACAACTTCACCGCTGTCATCACCGCTAATGCTGATATCATAGTATTCGCCGTCAATATCGTCATTAAAGGTGAGTTCTCCGCCGTTCTCGGCTCGAAGATTTAAATCAACTATTCCTGTTTCGGCGCCCAACATATAAATCGCGTTGGATTCACCGTTAGCCGTATTGCCTTCAAACAGTGAAGTACCATTATCGGCCGAAACTTTTAAATCTTTAGTTGAATAAATTGCTCCTCCAGTTGAGGACGAATTACCGGATACAGCGTTATACAAAAAGTTAGAGTTAACTATATCGTCGATTGTTCCGGTATTGCGAATCGCCCCTCCGGTTGCACTGCTGCCGGTGGATGTTGCCTGGTTACCGATAAAATTACCGTGAATCGAACCGATATAGCCTCCGCTGTAATTTTTACCATTGTTGAGGGCTCCACCATAAACATATTGTCCGCTACCTTCGGCGATGTTACCGATAAAGTTGGCGTCAATACTCTGAATTCTGCCGTGGTTATCAATCGCACCACCGTGAGTCCACTTATCACTACCGGTTGCACTGGCTTTATTATTGATAAAATTACCACTGATCTTGTTTACTGTCGCATCCATATTGGCAGTAGTGCTACCAGACATAGTTTCCAGATAGATAGCACCACCTAAACCATGAGTCGTTCCGTAAGCAGAATTGCCGGCAAAAACTCCGGAAATATCACCAAGGCTTATAATCTCAGCAGAAGAAGCAGATATGGTAATTCCACCACCATATTCGCCGGAATGATTGTTAACAAAATCTGATATAATACTAACAGAAGATTGGTCACCTATTCCTTTGAGACCAATGGCTCCGTTTATATTACTACTATCAACATTACGGAACAGCTTACCGCTGACATCATCGGAAGATACCGGAGGAGTAGTACTGGTAGACGAATATTGGTTACTTTCTTCAGTATAACCTTTGGTATTGTCATAGGTATAATAAAAAGTGTTTCCGTCAATTTCAACCGCCGTGCTACCGGATGTACTGACTGTATTCCAAGTTATTTGCGGCAAACTCAGAGAATTAAGATAATCTGCAGTCACTTCGGCACCATCGGCAAAAGCCGGTGATGTCAGAAAGGTAGTTCCTAGCAGAATGGTTAAAACATTTTTATTTTTCATAATATTATTACCCTTTGCTGATTTAAGAATCATTGGTATAATATTACGGTGAATCTGATTGTCAATCATAAAAAAAAGAATCTTGATTATAATACAAGATTCTTTAAAAAAACGTTAAAAAACAATTATGCTATAATGTTCGGAGTTATTTTAGACTCAACTGATTTAATCTTACTTTTTACTCCGCTGCGAAGATTGTTCAATTGTTTAGCCTTGTAAAAATCAATAGTACGACTATTGGTTACTAAATGGCGAATGTCGGAAGATACACGTCGTTCTTCCAACTTTAACTCGCAAAGCTGTTGCAACAACTTAGCGGAAGCATTTTGATTGAACATATGTTAAGTGACCTTTCAAATAAAAGTGCCCATAAGTAGTATTTTTTACTGGAAAATGTTCCAATATGTGTAATATTATACAGCAAAATTCATAAAATTGCAACAATAAAATGAGGGTATAGAAAAATGAAAAAAATCAAAAGGATAGGTATTTTAACCTCCGGCGGAGACTGTGCCGGATTGAACTCGGTAATCAGCTCGGTAGTGGCCGCTGCAGGAAAGAAAGGCTGGGAAGTTTACGGAATCCATAACGGAACAGAAGGTATTACCGAATCGCCCCATGGCTATCAATTGCTTACTCTGAAGGATTTTTGTGATTCTCCCTGGCCGAGATTGTCCGGTTCTTATCTCGGCTCGTTGAATAAAGGTTTGCGAATCGAATCTTTGGAAGAAGTTTCCAAACGTTTTGCCAAGGGGGTTAAAGATTTGGGATTAGACGGAATTGTTTTAGTCGGTGGCGACGGAAGTATGAATATTGTATCCAATATGAGCCGCGGTTCAAATGTAAGGATGATCGGCATTCCCAAGACCATCGATAATGATACCCCGATTACCGAATCGTCAGTAGGTTTTCAGACTGCAGTGGAATATTGCACAACTTCAATTGACAGTTTGGAACTGACAGCTCGTTCGCACAATCGCGCAATGATTATTGAAGTTATGGGCAGAGATGCCGGTCATTTGGCTATTCATTCGGCAATTGCCGGTCAGGCTGATGTATGTTTGATTCCTGAAGTGCCCTATTCGCTTGACGGTATAATTGAAAAACTTAAAGAAATTAAAGCTCGCGGGCGTAATCATGCCGTAATTGTTGTGTCGGAGGGGTGCAAAACCGAAGATGGTTATACCATTTCTCAACATTCCAATATGGTCGGCGAAAAAGTTTACGGAGGTATAAGCGAGTATTTGAATGCCGAATTAACCAAACGTTATCACGGTATGCAATTCCGTTCGGTAACTTTGGGACATTTGCAACGCTCCGGTGTGCCTTCGGCTCGCGACAGATTGTTGGCTTATTTGTTCGGAGCCCATGCGGTAGAACTGTTGGATAAAGGTGAAGATCGCCGTATGGTTATTTGGAAAGACGGCAAAATATCTTCCGTTCCTTTGGCTGATGTGGTGAAAGCCGGAACTACCTTTGTTAATCCTAAGGGAAAATATGTTACAACCGCTAAAGTATTGGGAATTTATGTCGGAGAGGTTTAATCTCGATAATTATCCCGCAAAACCCTATCCTTTGTGATAGGGTTTTGTTTTGTTGAAAGACTGATTTCCGCAATTATTTATATGACAGCTCGACCAGAGCTGTTTTTTATCATATAATTTGTAAGGAGATTTGTTATGACAATGGGTGTTAGGTATCCTACTTTTGCTTTTATCACTTCCGGCGGCGGTCAAGCCGATGACGGAATCCCGCCGCAACCTTTTGAAACATTTTGTTATGATTCGGCTTTGATGAGTGCCAAAATCGAAAACTTCAATATTGTGCCGTATACTTCGGTTTTACCCAAAGAATTATTCGGTAATATCGTGCCTTTGGATGATAAAATTATCAAACATTTCAAACATGGTGCAGTTTTGGAAACCATTATTGCCGGAAACGGAGCTTCGCGTGATGATCATAAAGCAATTGCCACCGGTATAGGAGTATGTTGGGGTAAAGACAGTAAAGGCGAGCTAATCGGCGGTTGGGCGGCCGAATATGTAGAATATTTCGACACACAAATCGATGATGATATTGCCAAAGGTCATGCCGAGATGTGGCTCAACAAATCGCTGAAACATGAGCTGGAAATTCGCGGAGTGGAAAGACATTCAGAATTTCAGATGTGGCATAATTATGTGAATATAACTCATCAATTCGGTTATAGTCTGACCGCTATGGGTTTCTTAAACTTTGAACAGGCCGAACCGGTAAAATTATAACATAATCGCGGGGAATATTAATAATGAAAAAAACAAATTCCATAAATGATACCACTCCAAAATCCAATAAACTGGGCATGTGGGCTTTGGCTGCAATTGTAGTAAGTTCCATGATCGGCGGTGGTATCTATTCCCTGCCCCAAAATATGGCGGCAGGAGCTTCTGCCGGTGCGGTGTTGTTGGCATGGGTGATTACAGGATTAGGCATATATTTTATTGCCCGTACCTTTTCAATTTTATCAATGGCTAAACCGGAACTGACTACCGGCATATATTCCTACAGCAGAGCCGGTTTTGGAGCTTATATGGGATTTATTATCGGGTGGTCGTATTGGCTGTGTCAGGTATGCGGCAATGTCGGCTATGCGGTGATTACCATGGATGCCCTGAATTATTTTTATCCGGGATATTTCACCGGCGGTAATAATTTAGCATCAATCATCGGCGGATCTGTCATTATTTGGTTTTTCAACTGCTTAGTATTACGCGGAGTAAAACAGGCCAGCGTGGTAAATACCATCGGAACCATAATAAAGATTGTTCCTTTGCTGTTGTTTATTTTAATAATGCTGTTTTTGTTCCGCTTAGATAAATTTGAGTTGGATTTTTGGGGTGAAGCAATCAAAACCAAAGCCCAACTCGGTGATTTGAGCAGTCAAATCAAAAGCACAATGTTGGTTACTTTATGGTCGTTTATCGGTATTGAAGGTGCGGTGGTGATGTCGAATAAAGCCAAATCGCAATCAATTATCGGACCGGCAACAGTGTTGGGCTTTTTGGGCTGTTTGGGGATTTATATTCTGTTATCATTGTTGCCGTTCGGCTATATGGATCAAGCAGAATTGGCCGAAGTTGCCAACCCGTCAACCGCAGGAATTTTGGAAAAAGCAGTCGGCAAATGGGGAGCTTGGGTTATGAATATCGGTTTGGTTATATCGGTATTAACCAGTTGGCTGGCTTGGACAATGATAACCGCACAAATTCCGCAATCAGCGGCAGTTGACGGCACATTTCCCAAATGTTTTGCCAAAGAAAATACCAAAGAAGCCCCGAGTGTATCTTTAATTACCACATCGGCAGCCATGCAATTATTTTTATTGTTGGTATATTTTTCCAATAATGCTTGGAACACTATGCTTTCAATTACTTCAGTGATGGTATTGCCGGCTTATCTGACTTCTTGTGCTTATTTGTGGAAGCTGTGCGAAGACGGAGAATACCCTAAAGGATTGATTTACAGCCGTGCAGGAGCATTATTTACCGCAATAGCCGGATCAGTTTATGCATTATGGCTGATTTATGCCGCCGGTTTGAAATATTTATTGTTGGCGGTAATTATCATCGCTTTAGGAATTCCGGTTTATATCAGAGCACGCAAACAAAATGCCCCTGACGAGCCGATATTTAAGAAATCGGAACGTTGCTTGGTTTGCGGATTGATGTTGGTGGCATTGGTGGCAATCTATGCTTTAGTGCGCGGAATCGTACAGATTTAGTATTGACAAAATTTATTGTAATGATATAAAGGCAGGACGCTTTATATTATTAACTAAATATTATGATTATGAACCAAAATGAAGCTTTAGCTCAAATTTCACGCCTAATGTGTGAGAATGGTCTTACATCGGCACAAGTAAATGAGTATTTGGAGAACAAAGTGCCGGCTGAGCAACAGTTTGACGTTGCCGTAATTCTTGATGGCAAGGTTTGCAGATTGCCGCTGATTGTGGCAGAAGAAATGCACCCGATGGGAATTTACCCCTTCAAGTACGGTCCGTATAGTAACTACTATATAGAACTGACCGAACAAAACGGAATACAGCGAAAAGAAGCTGTATCTCGCTGCAAAGGCGGTCAAGAATTGCCTTCCGTTGGTTTTTGGGCTGCCATTGATAAGATAACTTACCAACTCAACCGGGTATTAACACGCCTGAATGGAATTCAACTTTCCGGAAGCTATTACGCCGGAAGGAATAGTATTTGGGTGATTGGAGAAGGTGAGATCACCTATTGTTCGATGGTGCATGCTCAAACCAGGTACGTTGTAAGGAAATAAGGAAACCCCTTCAGATTGATTTCTGAAGGGTTTTCTTTTATCAAATAAATTCATCTTTGACTGATTTATCCAACAAAGCTGCAAGCTCTTTAGCTCGCCAATCTTTCAGAATGTTGTCATCAAACACATCTTCGGGAAATTGTTTGTCAACTTCCGGTTTTCCGGGGTGGAGCATAATTTCAACTGCCTGATATTGCGAAGGCACTTTTATTTGACGCAGTTTATCTCGCGAAATCTTGCAAGTGTTGATGATGGAATAAAAATAAGTATCTGATTTATAACCAAAAAACAATTTATCAATAACAGCGCAAGTACTTAAAATCAGACTTTTGAGCCAGGCTCCGTCTTTGAGCCATTCTTTAGATTGAGTTTGTCTGATAGTGCGCAGAGGATTCTCGTTGATAAAGCGCATTCGAGGAATATTATACTGTTGTTTAAGCTCTAATGAAGCCTTAAAAATCGCAGGTATCATGTGAATATGACGATGTGAATCAAGATGATTGAGTTTTATACCAGAATTTTGAGCAAGTTTAATTTGGGCTTCTATTTCAGCTTTAGCCTGACGTTTAAGCTCCTTAGGGTGCAGCAAATTAAGAATTGCCAGATTTACAAAACCATTTTTGAAATAACCTTTATCATCAGTTAATAACGGAATTTCATGATGAGCTAAAGCAGCTTGTTGATTGGTGAGATTAATGTGCAGACCGATATTTAACTCAGGCATTGATTGAGCCATTTTAACCGCCTGCTCTGCCCATTTTAAGGTTATCATTATACTGGTGGAATTAAGCACACCTTGCTTGTGAGCCTGCTCAATGGCTTGATTGACTCCTTGAGAAATACCAAAATCATCGGCATTAAAGATTATTTTATTTATCATTGCTTTTCTTTTCCTTATATTCGGCGATATAAAGCGGGCGACCTTTGACTTCCATATGAATCTTACCGATATATTCGCCGATAATCCCTAAAACAATCAATTGAACCGAACCGATAAAAATCACTGTGGTCATAATCGTAGCATAACCAGGAGTTGGTTGTTTCATGATGAAATGCTCAATAATTACCCATAGTCCCAAAATACCGGAAATAAAAGCAGTCAACAGCCCTAAATAAATCGACAAACGCAACGGTTTGGTGGAAAACTGCACAATACTGTTTAAGGCTAAGCCAAAAGATTTACGAAAATTATATTTAGATTCACCGGCAAAGCGTTCCGGAGCAACAAAATCAATCACTTTAACGTTGTCATTAGGCATAGCCCAACTCAACAGACCGCGAAACAGTCTGTCATGTTCGTTGAATTGCTTTAAGAAATCAACAAATTTGCGATCTATCAGGCGAAAATCAGGAGTTTTGGCGGGAATGTTCGTATCGGAAAGAAAATTCAAAACTTTGTAAAAAGCCCAAGCACAAAAATCATACAGCTTGGAAGTAGCACGATTTTCAACTCGCTTGGTTAAAACAATATCCATGCCGTTTTGCCATTCTTTTACCATTTCTTTGATATAAACCGGAGGATGTTGTAAATCTGCATCCATAAATATAACCGCATCGCCTTGGGCATAATCCATACCGGCAGTCATGGCAATTTCATGACCGAAATTGCGCATAAAATGGACAATTTTAACATGAGCGTCTTTTTCCTGTAATTTTTGGCATTTGATATAAGTCTTATCTTTGGAGCCGTCATCAACAAAAATCAACTCATAATTTTTAAGCGGTAATTCCCCGCACACCTTTGTCAGCTCTTTATACAAAGCATCTATGCTGTCTTCTTCATTATAAGCCGAAATAACTATACTGACGGAAGCTTTCATTTATTTTCTCCTGACAAAATACCGTAATAAAAATTATATTCTTTAGTTTTACCGAAAATATTTCGGGCATTTAATTTATAAACTTTCGCATCTTTCAGCTGAGGATAATCTGCTTGATGGGACTTGTAAACACTTAAATTTTCTTCCACTACCAAAATTCCTTTTTTTAGAGCATCCTTCATATCAATCCACGGATTGTTGGCAAAATTGAGCTCAAAAACAACTTGCGGATTGTTTGGACTATATGCACCAACGGTGGAGGCAAGCCAAATATTACCGGCTACATATTGAGTATTATTTTCATCAACCCGAGCAACAAAATCTTCAGCGTTAAGATTAAACTTAGCACTCAAGGTAGCAAGACATTGCAAACTAAAAGCGATTGCAAAAACAAACATAAGAGTATAAGCCGTTATCAACAGTTTTGTGCGAATTTGAGATAAGTTGAAAGGTAAATAAACCGACCAAATTATGGTAAGCATATAAAGTGCTGGCGAACCCCACATGCTTTTAAGTTTGGCACCGCTGATAACGGGAACCAGAAACATAATCAGCAAAGGCAAAACTCCGGCGAAAAAGATAAAAATTTTATCCGACTTATTGCAATTACTTTTTTCCTTTTTACCAAAATACCAAGCAGAACACAATACCAACAAAGCAGCACCGGCAGCTAAAATTTGTGCCAACAGGAATCTTAACGGATAAACAATATGACCTAAACCATAAGGTAAATTATGACCGGAAGCTCTGCCTAAAAAATAATCAATAACAAAGAAATCCCGATTATACAGCCAAACAAAATGCGGTAAAAATAAAGTCAAAGCAACCAAAGCTCCGATATATAATTTCCACGAGGACAAACGTAACCTTCCCTGACGGCAACACAATAAATAAAGCCCCAGACTAAACAACAAAGCTCCGGAAACATATTTGTTAAGCAGATTTAATCCGGCAAACAGGCCGAAAAGCAGCCAGTCACGCAAACGATTATCTTTAACTCCGAGGTAAAAATGATAAGTGCAGGCCGGCCACAATAACAGAGCAACAATATTACAATTATATTCGGGAGTAACCAAATTGTAATAGGCAACACCTTCCATTAAAACAGTTGCAAACAGAGCCTTTTCACGACTGAGAAAACAGCGGGCTAATTTATAAATATAAATCAAAGCACTGATTACTAATACTTGGCTCAAAACATATAATGCTCGAGGATTTTGGCCACCAAGTTGCCAAGCCCAATCCGCTAACCATCCGGAAAGCGGCGGATGTTTATAAGTACCCCACTGACCAATAATTCCCCAAATAAGAGCCTCGGCAGAATCCATCGGCAAATCAGCACGTAAAATTATCGGTAATACCGACCAGATAATTATGTGACATAATAAAAAAATGCTAAGAGTTTTGTTTATCTTCATATGCTTATATCCTCACATAGCGATAATAACTTTTGCGATAAGAAAAGCAAGCAAAATTACACAAATGTTCTTGCATAAAACTATTATTTTGCTAAGGTGCTATTATTATCGGAAGGACTTAATCATGAAATTAAAAATAAAATATTTGAATAAAAATCTTCCGGAAATAACCTCCAAAGAAGGTGATTCGGGATATGATTTGCGTGCTGATATCAATGATACCTTAACAATAGCACCGTTCGGAATTGCTACCATACCGACAGGAATTTGTGTAGAACTTGATGAGTTTGATTTGCCGCAAGGTTGTTCGGCAGAACTGCAAATTCGACCGCGTTCGGGGCTTACTTCCAAGGGAATTGTTGCTCAATTCGGCACGGTAGATATATCTTATCGCGGTGAAATCAAAGTTAATGTATTTAACTTTAACAATCATGAGGTGGTTATTCAACCCCGCGACAGGATTGCACAAATGGTAGTTTGTCCGATTTTTAAGCCTGCAACCATTGCTTGTGAAGAGTTAAGCGATACTGCACGAGGAGATAGAGGTTTCGGATCATCGGGAGTTAAATAAATGAAAGAAGAAGAAAAAATCGGGCAAATATTAAAAGCTAAACATTTAACCATTGCCACTACCGAATCTTGCACCGGCGGTTTACTAAGCTCCAAATTAACCGATGTGAGCGGAAGTTCCGATTATGTTAAACTTAATTTTGTGACTTATTGCAACGAAGCTAAACATAATATCTTGGGAGTTTCAAATCAAACTTTAAGCAAATTCGGCGCAGTCAGTCAGGAATGCTCGATTGAAATGGCACAAGGACTGCATAATATTACCGGTGCCGATATTTGTGTATCAACAACCGGAACCGCCGGACCATCGGGAGCAGAAGGCAAACCGGCCGGAGTAATGTTTTCGACTATATGCGGTTTAGGTCAGCAAGTCAGTTTTGAGGTAAATTTACCCAGCAATACTCCGAGGATTAAGATGAAAGAACAGTTCGCCGAAGCAGTGCTGAAAAAATTGGAAAAGTTTCTGGAAAAAATATAATACAATAAAAAACGGCGTTGATTAACGCCGTTTTTTTATGTTGAACTTAGTTATGAAGCAGATGGTTTAGGTGTTTCGCCCTCGCCTTCATCAGGAACCAACGATGGTAAAACCCCCATTGCCTTTTTACGTTTTAATTTATTGACAAACTTTAGGGAACGTTGAGCATCCCATTTCTTTTTACCTTCCTCGTGCTGGAATATTTGCTGATAAACTTCACTGGCCTGATCAAATTCGGATAACTTGGTCAGACATGAAGCCAAACCATCATACAATTTGTGATGGTAACGATTATTAATTACGGTTTGTGCTTTTTTGTAACATTTTAAGGCGTCACCGAATTTCATCATTTTTTGATAAACAAAACCGATGGAAATCCAAGCTTGAATTTCACGACTGTTGATATTTAAGATCTTGGTAAAACACTTAATAGCGGAATTATTATCTCCCATAAGCTGATAAGTTACTCCGATACCATTCCATGCCTTGATATTATTTTTATCAGCCGCCAAAACCTTTTTGAAAAAGGCAATAGAACGTTCATATTGTTTAAGTTTTTGAAGAGTCACTGCAATACTCAACAAGGTTTGCGAATGCTTGTTATCAATTTTCATAGCCTGTTCCAAAACATCCAAGGCTTCTTTATAAGCAAACATATGTTGTAGAGCAATTGCTTTACCGTTGAGTGCCTCCAGCGAAGTTACATCAGTAGCAATAGCCTCATCAAAACATTTTATTGCCTCTTTATACAAACCGCGCATACTTAAAGTAACACCTTTGTTATTGAGTACTTCAACAGATTTGGGATTAAGCAACAAAGCTTGATCGAAACAGTCAACCGCCTCGGTATAGCGGCTCAGTTTTTGGTAAGCAAATCCTTTAGAGTTGAGCGACTTCCAAGAATCGGGCTGTTCTTCAATCGCTTTATTAAACTGTACAATAGCTTCCTCATATTGCCCAACATCCAGAAGCTCTTGTCCTCTTTTATATGCTGCATTATCGTTTGATTTAACCATTCTTTTTCTCTCTTCATAATGTTCAAAATAATTTTACAATTGTTAATCTACCATATTAATATTTTTTTGTCAAGTTTCCTTCTAAAATATTTTAAAATTTCCCAATAAGCTATAATTTTGTGAAAAATCAATTATTTGAGCCTTGATTTTTTTACTAAAATCATGCAACTGCTGATTTTTATCGGCAAAATATTCGCGATAATTTTGGATATAATCACGTCCGGAAGTATCAAAAACAATTTTTTCTCCGGAAAATTCTGCTTTGTATTGACCGGCCGGTGGCGATTCCTTTTCCAAATTATCAAAAACATTAACCAAAAACAACTGGTTACTTTTTGCTAAATAAGTTAATTCTCGGTTATAACCATCATCCCAAAACATCAGTGAACTGATAATAAATATTCCGGCGCCTCTTTGGGCATTGCGGCTCAATAATTTGAGTGATTTGAGGCGTGCTTCCTTATCGTTTATCATATTATTCAATGATTGTTGTCCGATATCGGATATTTTTTTGCAAATTGCGGCTATATAAGCACGGTCATTGCCGGATTTAAGCACATAAGAATCTGCTCCGTCAAAAATTACACAACCGAATCGGTCTTTGTTATCCAGAGCCATCCAACCTAAAAAAGCAGCTAATTTGGAAGCGGTAACCGATTTCAGCTCTTGGTGCGAACCGAATAACATTATCGGCGATAAATCGAGCCAAACGTAAATTTCTCGATTGCGTTCCTGAGTATAAATTTTGGTATAAGGATTATTCATTCGTGCCGTAACACGCCAGTCAATATCACGAACGTCATCGCCGAATTGATATTCGCGAATTTCTTCCATTTCAATTCCCCTGCCCCGGAAAGCCGAACGAATACCGCCGCTGTCAATAGATGAAGCTTTTTTGTCGCGGCTGTTACGCATTATCGGCACATAACGACGCATAGCCATAAGCTCGGACAAATCAGCATAAAGTCCGTTGCCGCTTTCATAATCTTTTTTCTTAAACAGTTCGCTGATTTTGTTGAATTTTATCACGGCAATGCAACCTTTTGCAAAATAGAATCGATGATTTCATCGGAAGTAATACCTTCAGCCTGAGCTTCAAAACTCAAGATTATACGATGACGCAACACATCTTTAACCACATCATGAACATCTTCGGGAGTTACAAAAGTTTTACCCTTCAGCCAAGCATTAATACGCGAGCAACGATCAAGGGCAATAGTGGCACGCGGACTGGCTCCGAAACTGATATAATTTTTAAGCGAAGAATCGTATTTTTCGATTTGCCGCGTAGCAATAATCAACTGAACAATATATTCTTCCAAAGCTTCACTCATATGAATTTGTAAAGCTTCTTTGCGTGCGGCTAAAATATCATCAATCGTTACGGCATAATCGGTTTTAGTCTCTTGCTGCATAACCTCGCCGCGAACCAGCCGCAAAATTGCTTTTTCGGAATCGGCATCGGGTTGATTGATTTTTACATACAGCAAAAATCTATCCAACTGAGCCTCGGGAAGATTATAAGTTCCTTCGTGTTCAATCGGGTTTTGGGTAGCCATAACCATAAACAACTCGGGCAATTGATATCTTTTTCCGCCGATACTGACCTGACGTTCGGCCATAGCTTCCAACAAAGCAGACTGAACTTTGGCCGGAGCACGGTTGATTTCATCGGCTAAGACCAAATTGGCAAAAACCGGTCCCTGACGGAATTCAAACTTGCCGGTGCTACTGATATATATATCGCTGCCGGTGATATCTGACGGCAACAAATCGGGTGTAAACTGGATACGATTATAGTCGGCTTTAATTAATGATGCCAAAGTTTTAATGGCTTTGGTTTTGGCCAAACCGGGAGCACCTTCCACCAAAACATTGCCGTCTGCCAACAGAGTTATCAGTAATTTATTGACTAAATCGCTCTGCCCTAAAATCTTGTTGTTCATTATTTTTTGTAATTCAACAATTTTTTCTCTAGTTTCAGCCATTTTAATTAACCTGCCTTTTTTGATAAAAATTCTAATTTTGTTCTTTATTTTAAAGTTTATATACTTTATATATATTGATTAAAAGTTAAAAAAACAAGAAGATTGAAACATGGATGATATTTTTTCTTTAGATGATACGGATATAATGCCTCAAACTGCGTCACTGCGTAATTCCGAACAATTAATGCCGCGTTTTGATTGGTTGGATATACTTAATCCTGAACAGCGTAAAGCAGTAGAAACGACACAAGGACCTTTGTTGGTGTTATCCGGTGCCGGAACCGGTAAAACCAAAGTTTTGACCACCAGATTGGCTTATATATTAGCCAAAGGTTTAGCGACACCAAGAGAATGTTTGGTAGTAACTTTTACCAATCGTGCCGCAAATGAAATGAAAGAGCGGGTTTTTGCCATGATCGGCGGAGCAGCGTCTGCGGTTTGGCTGGGAACTTTTCACAGTATATGCGTGAGGATATTGCGTTCTCATGCCGAATTGGTCGGTTTAAAAGCTAATTTCACTATTTTAGGAGAAGATGACCAAAAGCGACTACTAAAAAAAATATGTCAGGAAAACGGTATTGATGATAAGAAATATCCACCTCAAGCTTTGGTAGAAAAAATATCGTTGTGGAAAGATAAAGGTTGGACACCGGAAAGAATTGTTACCGAACATAAAGAGACAACTTTGGCAAAAATTTATACAACCTATCAACAAAGATTAAAAGAATTGAACTGTGTTGATTTCGGCGATATCATTCTTTATACCTTGCAAATTTTACAACACAACAAAGATATTTTGGAAGTTTATCAGAATCGTTTTAAATATATTATGGTTGATGAGTATCAAGACACCAACGTCAGCCAATATATGCTGATACGTTTGCTATGTCAAAAACATCGCAATTTGTGCTGTGTCGGCGATGATGACCAATCGATTTATTCGTGGCGAGGTGCCGAGATTGAAAATATTTTACGATTTAATCATGATTTTAATGATGCACAAACCATCAGATTGGAGCGTAATTATCGTTCTACCGGACATATTTTGGCGGCTGCCTCACATTTAATCGCCAATAATGAAGGAAGATTGGGTAAAAATCTTAAAGTCGCGGAAAACTCTCCGGCCTTAAAAGTTGATAACACCAAAATAAAAGTGGTCAGCACTTATAACGGCGAAGAAGAAGCCGGATTTATTGCTCAAGAAATTGAAAATGCTCGTCATGACGGTTATAGCTATGCACAAATGGCAGTTTTGGTACGCACCGCCGCTCAGACGCGCATTTTGGAAGAGAAATTTATTTCCGAAGCTATTCCTTATTTGGTTATCGGCGGGCAGAAATTCTATGAAAGAGCGGAAATTCGCGATATAATTGCTTATCTCAGAGTAATTTTGCAACCGGATGATGATTTGGCTTTGGAACGTATTATTAATAAGCCGGCGCGCGGTGTCGGTGCCAAAACAGTGGAAAAATTCCAAGAATATGCTCGAAGTAAACATATTTCAATGTATCAAGCTGTCAGTGAAATGCTGGAAAACGGAGCGTTAAGCGGCAAGGTTAAAAATTCGATCGGTGAATTATGGGATAATTTTAACAACTGGCGCGAACAATCAAAAAATGGAGCTCCTAATGATTTAGCTGATGCAGTTATTCAAGATTCAGGATATTGGCAAAGCCTTAAAGATGACAGTTCGGCCGAAGCTCCGGGGAGAATGGATAACTTGCGCGAATTGATAAATGTGATGAGTGATCATGAGCAATATCCCGATTTGGTCTCGTTTATGGAACATGTCAGTTTGGTGATGGATAATGAAGAAAATTCCAATGAGAACAAAGTAAGACTGATAACTTTACACTCGGCTAAAGGTTTGGAATTTGAAGTGGTATTTTTACCGGGGTGGGAAGAAGGATTGTTTCCTCATCAACGTGCACTTGATGAGGGCGAAAATGCTTTGGAAGAAGAACGGAGATTGGCCTATGTGGCAATAACCAGAGCAAAACATCGCTTATTTATTTCGATGGCTTTTAATCGCAAGATGTTTGCCGAATGGAAAAACAACCTGCCCTCGCGTTTTATTGATGAGTTGCCGGCAGAACATATCGAATTGATTAACAAATGCTCTTATTTCGGAGCTAATCGCTCGAGTTTTACTCCTAATTACGGCAAAACCAATCATTATAATGATGATTATGAAGAAAGTTTTTCAGACGGCAGCGATCGATACAGTTACACCCGTCCGAAATATAAAAACAATAATTTAGGCAAAAAAGTATTACATCAAACTTTCGGTTACGGGACAATTGTGGCACAAGACGGTAACACCGTGCAAGTTTGTTTTGAAAACGGCGGAGGCATCAAAAAAATTATGAGTAATTACCTCAAATTTGTCGGATAACACTTTGTCATTTGTAAACAAAAAAACCTCGCCTGCAAAAGCTGACGAGGTTTTTTAGTAAAATAACACTTAAACAGAAATTACTTTACAGCCTTTTTCAACAAAGCACCGGCTCTGAATTTAGGAGCTTTAGAAGCAGCAATTTTAATAGTTTTGCCGGTAGCAGGGTTGCGGCCGTTACGAGCTGCACGCTTAGTTACAGAGTAAGAACCGAAACCGGTAATTTGAACGGTTTCACCTTTTTTCAAAGCTTTGGTAATGGTAGCAATTTCAGCAGCCAAAATTTTGGAAGCTTGAGCTTTAGAAACACCGGCAGCTTTAGCAACTGCATCTAAATATTCTGTTTTGTTCATTTTAATTTTCCTTTCATGGTTATTTTAACAAGGAGGCGCATTAAGCGTGGCCTTCGCAGTTGATTTTGAAGTATATAATATATAAGAGTCAAATAAAATGTGAATAAAAATGCATTTTTGTGTATATTTTTCCCTAATTTAAGGGAATTTTAGCTCATATGACCATTAAATACACTTAAAATTGGTATTTTTTTAAACGAATCGGAAGGATGTAAACCTATTTTACAATAGTTTCGAATAAAATAAAATTTAGTACAGGTTGATTATAATTTTGCCTTTTCGGGTGGCAAATTGCATAGCTTGATAGGCACCGCCGGAATTGTGAGTGATATAGCATATAACAGCATCAACATTTTCGGCAATATATCAATTACGGCGTAGAATGGCTGATTTAGGCGGGCATTGGGCGACTTCGTCAGGATATATTATATCAAAATGCTCTTCCAACCATTTAAACTTGCTTGCAGAACAACGGTAAGCACAAATATAACATATTGTTATATAATTAAATTCTTTTTTTAATTTGAGCATAATACTACGCGCCATCCAGTCAAAAGTTCCCTGTTCACAACACCAAAACTCATCATATCCTTCGGCAATAAGTTGACGAACGGTTTGTTCAAGTCGGTTTTCAAGCTCAACAGAATAAGGAGTATCGCGGTGTCCGAAAAAGGCACAAATTTTGCTCAAATCAACCTTCCTTTCTGCCCACACAAAAACACCGCACGAGGGCGGTGGATGTTGACACTATAATCGACATGATGAATAGTCCAGCTTATTCGAGCAAGCCTTATATCGCTGACATCCACCGTATAGGCAGATGCCCATTAACAAAAGACTTTCAATAAACCGAAAGTTTTATTGCCCACGTCGATTAGGACTGTCACATCCCTGTCAGAATTTGGGCTATTCCAACAGTAATAAGTATAAAAGCGTAAAATTTAAAAGCAATAAAAAACTTGCAAAAATTTAATTTCTATGTTAGTTTGCCGCACAATTAAAATTATTATGTTAAACAATTAAATTTATTATCTATGAAAAATAATGAAGAATTAAGAGAGAAGGCAATACGTATCTTTTCTCGTCAGTTTAATGTGAGCCCCGATGAGGCAGGACTTAATGGTGTAATAACGGCGAGATTCGGTTTTTTCAGCCGAATGGTTTTTGTTATCTTTGCCGAAGATGAGGAGACGGCAAAAGCCTATGTCAAGCACCAAGACCGCATGCATAAGGCATGGGAAAGTGCCATAATTTTGATGTTTCTTGTTGTTTTGGGTTTGATCTACGCCTTTTTGCAGATGGTGCAAGATAACATGATTCCTTGCATGATCTTGCTTGCGATGTGTGTTGTCGCGGCTGTTGGGTATATGGCTGTGTATTTCAGCCTTAAATCGTTGGATAAGAAAATCCACGACGACGAAGGTCATCTAAAGGTGATTACCTTTTATTACAAAAAAGGTTGGTATACCGGCGTATGGTCTCCGGAATTTCTGGTAAAACACATTCCGTCTTACGACGACTAAAAAAATACTCACCACAAGGGTGAGTATTTTTTTATTGGCTCCGGCTACCGGACGGGATAAAGCCGCCGTTCGTCCGGCTTTTACAGCCGCAAAAGCCGACCTCCAGTCAAACAGGCGACCAATTGTTTAACTGTCTATACCGTTTTTGTTTACAATTTGCGGGGCTGCTTTATGTTGAGCACTCTTAGAATATTCAGCTAATAAAAATCTAGTCCTACACAATTTTGATAGTCATTATCAGCATTTTCAAAATTACGCCAAACTTCATATTCGTAATAATTAAAACAATGTGCTTTGTTTTCCTCTTTTTTACAAGCCATTTCATAATGACTGTTTTTATCCTTTATCTTTCTATCATACTTATACATTGTACAATGGCATTTATCGCAATTGCTTTTATTAAAGCGCAAAGTTTTTTGCATATCATCCGGACAATAATGAACAATATAATTTCCTTTTTCATCCGAATTAAAAATATATTCATAAATACCGCCGATATAACACTTAGCTTTGTCATATTTTTTATCTTCTAAAATTTCGCAAAAGAACCTTAAACTTTCCACTTTTCCGGTTTTGGTATTTTTAATCGTTCCTAAACAACCGGATGTTCCACAATCGGCAATTCCCTTTTCCGCTTGCCAATACATATTTACTTCCAAAGCATAGTCATTATCTTGCCCGCGGTATATGCTATTTATGGTAAACTCACCATTTTCTATTCTTTGGTACTCATTAAGCACAAAATCCTTACATGGCCAATCTTGCGGCAAAGCGTAAACTTTACCGCAAGAAAAGACTGTAAACAATATTAAAAAAAGTTTATTTTTCAAAATTACGCAACCTTGTTTCAATCCGTTTAAACATATCCGATAATCTATTATCGGATATTCCATCGTAATTGATATAGTATCGTCCATTTTGATTTTTTACAAGATTATTAAGATAATTATTTACAGCACCGGCTCCTTCGCTAAGGTAATTGTACGGCATCGTTTTTTACATTGATTAAAGTATTTTGAGCATACTGCATACCTTGATTTAAGGTATTATTCAAGGGATTTAAGATATTCTCAATATTGGCGGTAATAATTGAATGCATATATTGTATTATTACAATAATATTAAAATATCAAATTGACTAGCTTTATTCTGTGTGTTAATTGTGTTTTTACAATAAAACAAGCAAGTAAATAGCATAAAAAATACCACAAGGGTGAGTAAAATAAGGACGGCTGCCTGATGGGCTAAAGCCGCCGTTCGTCCGGCTTTTACTTATACAAAAGCCGACCTCCGGTCAAACAGGCTCCCTTTGCTCGCCTATCCGCATCAGATAGACGGGACATAAAAAAATACTCACCACAAGGGTGAGTATTTTTTTATTGGCTCCGGCTGCCTGATTCGAACAGGCGACCAATCGGTTAACAGCCGATTGCTCTACCGCTGAGCTAAGCCGGAATACGGTAAAAATCTGGAGGCCGGTACCGGAATTGAACCGATGTACAAGGATTTGCAGTCCTCTGCATGAGCCACTCTGCCAACCGGCCATTCGGGTTACCGTTCTCTCAATCGGTAATGACATATATACATTAAATTTTTCCGCAGTCAATAGATTTTTTTAAAAAAATTGTTTTTTATTGCAAAATTTATTATATGATAGCGCCAAAAGAAATTAAAAAGGAGTTGTTGATATTATGAAAATTGCAATTGCTTCCGATCATGGCGGTTTTGAGAGAAAGGCTGAGATTATTGAACATTGTGCCAAAAAAGGTTTGGTTTTGGAAGATTTGGGAACCCACAATACCGATTCTTGTGATTATCCGCTGATTGCCGATAAAATGGCTGATTATATTGTGAATAAAAAAGCCGATTTAGGTATTTTGGTTTGCGGAAGCGGAATCGGAATATCAATTGCGGCTAATCGTCACAAAGGAATCCGGGCAGCTTTGCTTTATAATGAACAAGTTGCCGCTTTGGCAAAAGAACATAATAATGCCAATATTGCCGTGTTCGGCGGTCGCACTCAATCAAAGGAAGAAGTTTTAAAGTATCTGGATATCTTTTTAGCAACACCTTTTTCAAACGGAGAACGTCATATCAGGCGAATCAAACAATTGGATAATCAAGGAGAATAAAATGGATTTTGAACAAAATTTAGTTACGGAAGATGTTGAAATTGCCGAACTTATCAATAAAGAATTACGGCGCCAGCAAAATCAAATTGAGCTGATTGCTTCGGAAAATATTGTATCTAAAGCAGTTTTAGAAGCTCAAGGATCGATTTTGACCAATAAATATGCCGAGGGTTATCCGAATCGACGCTATTATCACGGTTGTGAATTTGTTGACGGAATCGAGACTTTGGCTATCGAACGCGCCAAAAAATTATTCAATGCACAATTTGTCAATGTGCAACCGCATTCGGGATCACAGGCTAATATGGCGGTTTATGTCGCCCTGCTCCAACCTAATGATACGATTATGGGAATGAGCCTTGATGCCGGAGGACACTTAACCCATGGGGCAAAAGTATCATTTTCGGGAAAATGGCTGAATTCGGTTGGCTACGGGGTTGAAAAAGACAGCGGTTTGATTGATTATGCTCAAGTGGAACAACTGGCAACGGAATATAAACCGAAACTGATAATTGCCGGAGGTTCGGCTTATCCGCGGATAATCGATTTTGCTAAATTCAGAGCAATTGCCGATAAAGTCGGAGCTTACCTTATGGTAGATATGGCGCATTTTGCCGGATTGGTTGCCGGCGGAGTGCATCCCAATCCGCTCACATTTGCCGATGTGGTTACCACTACCACCCACAAAACTTTGCGCGGACCGCGCGGCGGAATGATTCTGACCAACAATGAAGAAATTGCCAAGAAGATAAATTCGGCAGTATTCCCCGGTATTCAAGGCGGACCTTTGGAACACGTTATTGCCGCCAAAGCAGTATGTTTCAAAGAGGATTTGAGTGATGAGTTCAAGCAATATGCCGCGCAAGTGGTTAAAAATGCTGTCGTTTTGGGCGAAACATTGAAAAAACGCGGACTGGATTTGGTATCAGGCGGAACCGACACGCATTTGCTGTTGGTGGATTTGCGGGCTAAAGGAGTTACCGGCGATAAGGCGGCCGATGCATTGGATAAGGCACATATAACGGCAAATAAAAACGCTATTCCGTTTGATCCGCAGCCGCCCAAGATTACCTCGGGTATCAGAGTCGGAACTCCCGCCGGAACGACACGCGGATTTAAGGAGACCGAATTTGCTTTGGTCGGCGAGTGGATTGCCGATGTGATTGAAGCAGTCGGAACCGATAAGGAGCAAAAAATGATTGAAGAAGTGACGCAAAAAGTCGTTGCTTTGTGTCAACGTTTCCCGATTTATTAAAAACAACAAAACCGCAGTTCTGACATGAACTGCGGTTTTGGTTTGGTGCTAGAGATTCAAAACTCCTGCACCGTTCGGCTGTTGGCCGTCTTTTTCTTTTCCGCCGCAACTTGTTTGGCGGTGGGCTTACCGGTCTGCTTGCCGGCAAGGTCACGTTTCTCCCATAAGCCGCTATTGCAACAGAGGAAGAAACCGCTCTTCTTGCCTTTGATGATGTCGGTGATGGCGATGACCTCGTCGTAACGCGGGCCGATAACAATGTTACCTTGAGTATCGGTAACACCTTTTTTCTCGGCCACGGTTACAAGGTAAAACACCTCACCTCCGCAAGCGAAAACCTGCATCTGGTCGAAACCGTCGACCGTCTTTCCGGTACGTAAATCAAACACGGACTGTTTACCATTGTTGACTCCAATGACAAAGTACTTGAAACCGCTCCGCTCGATTTTATCGGCCTCATAGAGACGTTTTCCATCCACTGAGTAAAGTACCTGCTTAGTTAAGCTGTCGGCGATGAAGTAATCGCCGTAATAGGCTACCGACTTGGGGTAAACCCGCGGGATGATGGTGTTGCCGTCCTTATCGCAGATACCCCAGGGGGCGTCTTGAGCCGTCCATGTCCAATGGTAATAGTTTGTCGGTTCATTGCCAAGCATAACTTGGCTTTTGTAATTACGGCCTTTACAGCCAACAATTGCCAAAATGGCAAGTGCGCACAGAGCGCAAAAAACAAATTTTTTCATGATTAATAATATTAAGGTTAATAATAAAGTTTGTTGCGGTCATTCTATAATCAAAAAGACAAAATTTGCAAGAAAATTCGTCGACAAAAGATAAATAATTTATTTAACTTTTGTTTTTATAATGAGAAAAATGTTTCAAAAAAAGGCAAGAGGCTGACTATGGAAAAGATAAGTTTGAGCAAATTAAGCGAAATTTTAGCGCAAGAAAAAAATTATGAAAATGAGGAAATCTGCAGGGTTACAACTGATTCACGACAAGTGCAAAAAGGCGATTTGTTTATTGCTCTACGCGGAGAAAAATTTGACGGACATAATTTTGCCGCCCAAGCAATTAAAGACGGCGCGGTTGCAGTTGTGGTTGAAAAACGAATCGATGATATTGCGGAAAACAGACAGTTTATAGTGAAAGACACTTTGGAAGCTTACGGGCGAATCGGGACCTATAACCGCTCATTATTCAAAGGAATCGTAATCGGTTTGACCGGATCATCCGGCAAAACCACCACCAAAGAGGAACTGAAAGCGGCTTTATCGCAATACGGCAAAGTTTATGCCACGCAAGGAAACTTTAACAATCAGGTGGGTGTGCCGAATACTTTATGCAATTTAGACATGACGGCGGATTTTGCGGTGGTGGAAATGGGTATGAGTGCCAAAGGCGAGATTGAAAATCTGGTAAAGATGGCACAGCCGGATTTGGCGATTGTTACCAATGTTTATCCGATGCATATTGAATTTTTTGACAGTTTTGAAGGTATTGCCGAGGCGAAGGCGGAAATATTTAAGGGAGTGAAAGCAAACGGTGCGGCAATTATCAATGAAGATACCAATTTTGCCGAGATTTTAGAGAAACGCGCTTTAGAAAACGGATTAAAAATTTTCAAATTCGGCAAAAATCATCATTCGCAAGCTCAACTGAATTTACAGGATAGCGGAGAGCATAATCTTTATAATGCCTGGTGCGTATTGAAAACCATTGAGGCTTTGGGACTGGACGAGGCAAAAGCCCTGCCCGCTTTGAATAATTTTACTCCATTAGCGGGGCGCGGTGCCAAACATCTGCTGAAATTGCCCAAAGGCGGAACTTTTACCTTGATTGATGACAGTTATTCCGGACAACCCGAAGCAATGAAGTTAGCAATTGCCAATTTAGGCAAGATGCAAACAACGGGGCGTAAGGTTGCGGTGCTGGGTAAGATGGCTGAATTGGGCGACACTTCAAAATCACGGCATATAGAAATCGGAAAAGCAATAGCCGCAACCGATATTGACGTGGTAATCGGAGTTTGTGAAGAAATGCGCGATATGTTGGCACAACTGCCACCGGAGAAAGAACAGCATTATTTTGACTCTTATGTCGGGTTAGATGACTTTTTATTAAATAAATGCTTGCAAAACGGCGATATTGTTCTTATAAAGGGGGCAAGATATTCTTCGCTGATGTATAAAACAGCCGAAAGTTTGATAAAACAAGGGAGTTAACCGATGAAATGTCCGTTTTGCGGATGTAATGACACTCAAGTTAAAGATTCGCGTAATACCGATGATGATACGGCTATTCGCCGTCGCAGAGAATGTCCGGATTGCGGACAGCGATTTACCACCTTTGAACATGTGCAATTACGTGATTTGACGGTGGTGAAGAAAAACGGCGAAAGAGTGATGTTTGATCGCGACAAATTGGCGAAGTCAATTTATTTGGCTGTGCGGAAAAGGCCAATAAGTGCGGAAAAGGTGGAAAAAATCGTTAATTCAATTCAACGTCGGTTGGAAAGCACCGGAGAAGCAGAAATACCATCAACACAAATCGGGGAAATGGTTATGGAATCGCTGGCGGCTTTAGACCATGTGGCATATATAAGATTTGCTTCGGTTTATAAAGATTTTCGCGAACCGAAAGATTTTGAAGAATTTTTAGCGGATTTGGAACATATGGCAAAACCTGAAGGGAAATAATAAAATGGCAAAATTTATTTCAGAAAAAATTAAAAAGAAATCAGCGGCTCGTTTGGCCGCCGTGCAAGCTACATATATGATTGAATTCGGTCAATTGCCGGTTGATGAAGTTATAAAAGACTTTATTAACGGAGAGATAGGACGTTATGCCATTGAAGAGCAAAGCGACGGATTTGAAATATTGGAAGAAATGGTTGAAATCGAAGAGCCGGATCATGAATACTTTTCCAAACTGGTTAAAGGTGTGCAGAAAAACAAAGAAGCTTTAGAAAAGTCTTTAACTCAATATCTGAAAGAAGGATGGACTTTTGAGCATTTTGACGGAACTTTACGAGCATTATTGCTTTGTGCGGCTTATGAATTGGTTAATACCACCGATATTGACGGAACAGTAATTGTTAAGGAATATGTTGATTTGGCTTATGCCTTTTTCTCCAAAGGTGAACCTAAAATGGTCAATGCCTTGTTAGACAGCATTTCCAAAAGCATCAGATAGGCACAATCATGAGCAGATTAACTTTATATGAATACCCTCACCCGATATTAAAGCAAAAAGCACAAAAAGTAGAAGTTTTTGATGACGGATTACGGCAATTGCTGGATGATATGCTGGAGATGATGTATGAGTGCAACGGTTGCGGTTTGGCTGCGCCGCAAGTGGGAATATCCAAACGCATTGTGGTAATTGATATAGCCAAAGAAGATGAAGAGCCCGATCCTTTGTATATGGTTAATCCGGAAATTGTATGGAGTTCAGATGAAAAAAAAGTTTGTGAAGAAGGCTGTTTGTCAGTTCCGGGAATGCGGGCTGAAGTAGAACGTCCGGCAGCTGTTAAGGTAAAATATATTGATTATAACGGTGAAGAAAAAGAGTTGTCGGCTCAAGATTTTTTGGCTGTAGCGGTGCAACATGAACTTGACCATTTAGACGGCATTTTATACATCGACCACATCAGCAGATTGAAAAGACAGATGCTGCTGAAAAAACTGGAAAAGCAACGCAAAGAAAAAGCTTAAACGGCTAGAAATAACGATTTATTCCCAAATAATACACTAAAAACCATACAGCTGAAAATTCCAGCAATATCATCAATAAATACATACGCTGAAAGCTTTTTTTGGCGGTTTTGTGGTGAAAGAATTTTTGGCCGATAAAAGCCCCTATCCACCCGCCTAAGAACTCCAATGTATGTAAATCATTTTCGGGAATGCGCCACTGCTTGCGGACTGCTGCATGTTTATCAACCCCGTAAGCAATAAAAGTAGTAATATTGATACATACTAAGTGAAATACCAAAAACAGCAACAAAGTTTTTACCGAAAAGAAATGATGCGGGTTTATTTTGAAAACATAGTTTTCGGTAAAATAAGACAAACCTATGACCAAAGCCGCGTTCAACAGGTAAAAACGATTGTAACGTAACGGATATATTACCGCCGCTAAACCTATCAATATGAAAGTAAAAGCTATTGTCATTCAGAAAAACTTTCTTTTAAAATTAAAATTAACGTGATTTTAATATAAATTATCATAAAAAGTAAATAGTGAATAATTGAAAAATGTGTTTTATTTTTTTTATTATGTTTTATAATAACCTTATCGTTTTTTTGTTATGGAGTTTGAACAATGAAAAAGTCTTTATTAGCCGGAATGAGTTTATTAGCCTTGTGTGCCTGCAGCGAAGTCAGAAGTCCTGATTTGTGCAGCATGACAGGGTTGTGCCGTAATCCCAAACCCGATGTTAAATATATTGATGTCAGGACAGAGGAAAAGGTCAATTATACCGAAACAAATTGCGGACAACCAACTTGTGTTCAACAACAAGTTGAGGGCTATCAATTGCCTAAACGCGGTGAACGTTATGCTTCGGCTGATTATGTAATCACTCCGGAAGTTTACAGTATTTTGGCATCAAGAGTTGCAGGTAAAGTTTTGGAAGATTCTCCGGCTATTTTTGTTAATTATCCCAATGCGCCGATTTATATTGCCGACATGGTACAAATTGACCGCTATTTGCCGGACGGACCAAACTCGGCAGGTCAAACAGCCCGCGATATTTTAGTTAACTCAAAAATGTTTAATATTGTAGAAGATCCTAATGCAGCTGAATATATATTTGAAAGCTCGCTTACCAATTCAAATACACCTGAAGTTCCGGTCATTTCTTATGAGATGCGTTTGATGGATCGTAACGGCAATATGCTGAACAGCTGGTCGGATACGGTTCGTCAAGTTCAAAACGATGACGGAAGTTGGTGGTAGGAAATATGCGTTTATTGACGGGCATTTTAGGAACTTTGTTTTTAACGATTCCTAGTGTTTATGCTCAAGAAAATTATGATGTATCAAACGGCAGTTTTACGATTGTCGGCAAATATTGTGAGAAAATTGCCGAAGATTCGAGTAAATCTGCAGCAAGAATGAAGGCGGCTGATAAGGCCGCTTTTGTTGCTTTACGCAATTTAGATGAATTGAAAAAATATCAAGATAATATGGATAAAAGTCAATTCGAAAATAAAATACTTCGGTTAATTGATGAGCTTGACGATTTGAGCATCACAACCTTAAAACAAACAGCTGAAGAATTATGCGTGGAAGTAAATGCGTTATTATCTGAATCGGCAATAAATCAAACTTTTGCGAATGTTGTACTTGCTTCAACAACCGAAGATAACAAACCAGATGATTTTGAAATGGAATTGCCGCCCAAGCCGAATATTACCATTAATGAAGATATTGCTTATGCAGAAAAGCCGGCTAAAGAAAAAAAGATAAAAATAAGCGGACGAAGTAAACAGATTTTTGTTGACCGAACCGAGTTTTTTGACGGAACATCTACAGGTAAATTTTTTGATTATTTGAAAAAAGATTTATCCAAAATTCAAGGAATAGAAGTTACCGATAAGCAGGATAATCCTGATTATATCTTAAAGACAAAAGTGTTAAAAGCAAAAGTGGATAAACTTAATGCAGCAACCCATCGTTTACAAGTTGTGGTAGCTTTGACTTTGACCGATACCAAAACCGGAGAAAGCATTACCGAACATCAAAACCGCTTTATATTGTTTGCGGCAGAAGATGATGCCCAAAAAATCGCATCAGCACTGGTAGTAAAACTATTTTCCAGCGGAATGGGAAAAATTTCATCACATATTGAAGTTCCGATGCTAGATAATGGTAACGGACTGATTGCCGCACCATTTTAAATATTTTGACATAATTTGTAATTTATGATATTATAATGTTATGTTCAATAATATATGCAACAAAGACCAACGAGGCTGTTAATGAATAAGAGATTAAAAGAATTAATCGAGCGGATTAGAAGGATTAAAGACAGATTAAACCCTAAGGAAACAAATGTTTCAGAAACTGGTGAAACATCTTCGTCAGATAAGGAACCGATGTTGTCCAATGAGCCGACCAGAAGTTATGCTCCCTATATGAGTTCTCCCAATGATTGGTTATGTGTTCATGCAACCAGTTATGAGCCGAAAAAGAACTCTGACGGCGAGATGTATGTTGAAACGACAGCTATGGCAACTGATTACAGGTCAGTCAGATCAACAGTTCATTTTACCTTAAATCATGTGGTTGCCAGTCACGCGTATGGAAATTGGGATGATGCAGGTATTGTTGTATTAGCACCTTTTAATGATGTTGTTGAAAAAAACTCCAAACCTGAAATGGTTTGCATGATAGATACTTATTTTGAGCCGGATCCCGACAAAGGATTGGTGTTACCCGAAAGCACTTATATCATCCGCCCAGGAGATAATAACGGTAAATTGTTTGAAATCGGAGAACATAGTGCAACTTATAAAACCGATAACTACACCAAAGAAGAGGAAGAATATATCTTATCATGTGATTCTTCTGATAAAGAGAAATTTTACAGGTTATTGAGCGGTGATGTCAGCGAAGTTGAGGCACAATCAGCATTAGGTTATGATAAAAAGCTAATAGATGTTTATAATAAGTCAAAAGATAAAAAGGCTTTTATGCGCGGAATTTTTGAAGAAAACAGGTTTATTATACTAAATAAATTATTGCGCGACTATGTTGTTAAGGAGGCTGCAGGCAAAATGGGATTTTATTTAACATATCCTGATAGAGGAATTGAATTGGTTGAACAATCTGCCAAAAAAGCCGGATTCAATGCAACAAGTTATAATGCAGACCATTATGGTTCTTTAGAAGGTCACTTAGAACATGAGAGTTATTATATTATCAGATTGGTTGATATATTAAAAACTAAAGATGTTGATAAAATTATTGAATTTTTTAGTGAAAATAAAGATGAAGCATATAATGGAGTTATATTGAATATTATAGATAACAAACCTATATCTGATGTATATAATGTATATGATGAGATGTACAAAAGACATGTTGAAAGTGACAGAATGTTTCATGAAAAATATAATACCATAAGCTCAGAAAGGATGCAAAAAGAGGAAAAAGGGCTTGAAGTGTACAAACCTAATTTGTACAAAACACTGAAACGTCATTCGCAAAAAATAAATTCGGAGCTGGAATTATCGTTAAATGAATTGAAACAGAATCCGGAAAATTATGCATTGCTTCAGCGTAATTTGCGGCGATTGGTGGCACAACAAAGTCAAAAATTACCGGCTCAAAGTTTAGAGCGATAAATTGCGATTGGCAACATTATCGAAAGCTAAGATCCAATCCTCAGGCAAAGCGATTCCCAAATTATCCAGATATTCGGTGGCTTGTTCGATTATATCGGCGGCAGTTTGACGGTTTTGTTCATCGTCATCCGTTGAATAAAATACACATTCAATCTTGCCGTCATCAAGTGCCAACAAATCAAAGGCACACATTTTACCGCGCACAGCTTCCGTTGCCATATGCAAGATATAATTAAAATGGCGCAGAGTATAATCTTGTTGATGAGTTTTCAACCAGTTGAATATCGGTTCCATTTGTTGATGAATATCGGGATATTCGCCAATAGATACCGCTAAAGACAAATTAGCCGATAAAAATGCATATTTGAGCAAAACCGGCCAATAATCACCGACATATATGATTAAATTGTTCATTATCGGTTTTAATAATGAAGATGCCTGTTCTATTTCGCCCATATCAAGCAGACATTCAATATAAAAATTTTTATAATCCTGTGATAAAGCTCCGCCGCTGCTCCACAATATATTATTTAATTCAACTGCTTTGGCTCGATCACCGATATCCAAAGCAGCCGCTATAGCATCGACTTGGTCGTCGGCAGAAGGTATATTATCACTTTGATTATTATCTAATTCGCTCATTTATTACTCCTGATAAAAAACATAAGCCAAAGAAATTGCGGCAATAATTCCGCATATATCGGCAAACAAAGCTAAAGGTAAGGCTGCTCCGGTTTTGCTGATTTTGACGGCACCGAAATAAACAGCCAGAACGTAAAAAGTGGTTTCGGTTGAACCTTGCACTACCGAAGCGGCAAAGGAGGCAAAACTGTCAACACCGTAAGTCTTGAATGTATCAAGCATCATAGCTCTGGCACCGCTACCGGATAAAGGTTTCATTAAGGCCGTAGGAACAGCTTTGACAAACTCGTAATCAACATCCCAATGGCTTAATAACTTTTCCAAAGCCGAACAAAGTAAGTCTATTCCTCCGGCGGCGCGAAAGATACCGATTGCAGCCAACATTGCGACCAGATAAGGAATAATTTGCACGGCGATGGTGAAACCTTCTTTGGCGCCTTCAATAAAGTTTTCGTAGACATTTTGCTTTTTGAGCAACCCCCACAATATGAAAAAGGCTACCAGACCAAACAACAATGCATTGCTCATAATCATTGCTGCAGTGGTTTTATCGGCAAAATTAAGCCGGGTAAACAGATAACCAATCAAACCTATCAGCAAACCGCCAAACCCTAAATAAGCCAAAATTACCGGTCGGAAAATATTGATACGCAACCATAAAGCTGTTGCTAAAAAGCCGGCTAAAGTGGAAACGGAAGTAGCCAATAATATCGGAATAAATACCATAGCCGGATTAGCAGAACCGAACTGATAGCGATACATCAATATGGTAACAGGCAATAAGGTGAGCGATGAAGAATTTAATACCATAAATAGAATTTGAGAATTAGATGCCTTATCCTGATAAAGATTTTCTTTTTGCATTTGCTCCATAGCCTTAATTCCCATAGGAGTAGCGGCATTATCCAAACCCAATACATTGGCGGCAACATTCATTACGATTGAGCCGAATGCCGGAGAATTAGGTTTGAGATCGGGCATAACGGCACGAAAAAAAGGTTTTAATAATTTGGCAAGAGCTTCGGTTAAACCGGATTTCTCGGCAATTTTTAATATGCCTAACCAAAAACACAATACTCCGGTCAAGCCTAAAGCTACGCGAAAACCGCTGTCGGCACTTGAAAACAAGCTGTCCACGATTTGTTTCCATATTTCATTATTACCATTTAGGCTTTGGATTATTGCGGCAATAAAAGCAAAAATAAAAAAAGCTGCCCAGATGCAATTTAACATAAATTAAGTCCTTTAAAATATCAGTTATTATGTTGCGATTTTTTTAACTCGCTCAATTTATCACTGACCACTGCAGTATCTCGACCGGCCTTGGCTAAACGTTCATACATACGTTCAATCTCTTTTTCCAGATAAGCCTGCTCTACTTGATGATTTAGTTTATTTTTGAGTTCGGCATCACCGGATAATTCAATATTATCAATTTCGGTAATCATATCCTCCAAGCTTTTATCAGGAGTTTTGTTTTTAATGAAATAAGGCATTTCAAAAGCTAATCTGCGAGCGTGATAATAGGCTTCCTTAAAGCTCTCACAACCGTTATAGCGTAATTTCAATAACCTGAAAACAATCTCCAATTCCTCTTTATCGTCAACCACAATATAAGGAATAGGCTCGGCAAATCCGGAATTTACCATCTCTTTTAAAAATTCCAAAATATGGTAGAAAAAGCCGTTAAGATTGTAAAAGATAAAGGGCTTGTTTTTGATAAACCCATCCTGCATGGCGACGCAATCATAAGCGAGCTCGTCCAAAGTTCCCACCCCGCCGGGAGCAAAAACTATAATATCAGCGTCAAACAGCTTCTTCTTGCGATTTTCCATTGTATCGGTTACAACAACATTGGTGACTTTTTCCAAAACTTCGTCTTTTTGATAAAGACTGTAATATTCCTGAGTGGTGATACCGACAATCGGACTGATGTTTTGATAAAATTGCTCTTTATGATTTTGCCATTCATCCAAAACACCGCGAGCAACCGCTCCCATTATACCACTGTTGGAAAAACCATAATCAAGGCAAAATCCCATTTGAGCAATCAATCTGCCCATTTGATAGGATTCTTCTTCATAAATCGGATCATTACCGGCAGAATGACCGCAGGATACACAAACGCGTAAATTATCTTTTTTTACTTCACAATCTGTCATTTTTTTACAATTCCTCTATATCGCCAAGCGATTGCTTAGCATAAAAATCTTTAACAAAATCAGCTAATTTTCCCTGTTCTACGGCATCACGCAAACCTTGCATCAAACGCTGATAATAACGAATATTGTGCCAAGTGAGCAACATAACTGCCAAAACCTCGTTGCATTTTTGCAGATGATGAATGTAGGCTCGGGTATAATTGCGACAAAGCGGACAATCACATTCTTCTTCCAGCGGACGATTATCCTCGCGGTGACGAGAATTGCGAATATTAATAGTACCACGAGCGGTGAATGCTTGTGAAGTGCGACCGGAACGTGTCGGCATAACACAATCAAACATATCCACTCCGCGACATACCGCACCGACAATATCATCGGGACGCCCTACTCCCATCAGATAACGCGGTTTGTCTGAGGGAAGCATAGCGGGAGCATAATCCAAAACCTCAAACATTTTTTCCTGCCCCTCACCTACCGCCAAACCGCCGATAGCATAACCGCTGAATCCGCCGATTGATTTGAGCTGTTCAGCCGAATAAGCTCGCAAATCCCGATAATCTCCGCCTTGTTGGATACCAAATATGCCATAACCATCCCGATCAATAAAAGCATCGCGTGAACGTCTTGCCCAACGCATCGACATTTCGGTTGATTTTTTGACCAATTCGTGAGCGGCGGGAAGTTTAACACATTCGTCCATACACATAGTAATATCGGCATCAAGTTTATGTTGAATTTTAATAGATTCTTCCGGTGAGAGAAAGAATTTTTTGCCATCAACATGCGAAGAAAAGGCAACGCCGTCTTCGGTCAGTTTGCGAAGACCGGATAAACTCATAACCTGAAAACCGCCGGAATCGGTCAAAATCGGCTTATCCCAATTCATAAAACGATGAAGTCCTCCCATTTTTTCAACCAAATCGGCTCCGGGACGCAACATCAGATGATAAGTGTTGCCTAATAAAATTTCAGCACCGGTTGCAGCTACCGATTCAGGCATCATAGCTTTAACCGTGCCGCATGTGCCTACCGGCATAAAAGCCGGAGTATTTACAACACCATGGGCGGTGTGAAGCTTGCCGCGGCGAGCTTTGCCATCTTGAGCCAGTAATTCAAATTTAAGTGCCATCTATTTTATTCTTCCGTTAACGTATCTTCATTATTTCCTATTGAACTGTCCAAAGAATAGCCGTTAGCACGCACCGTGCGGATGTAGTCCGCTCCATATTCATTGAGTGCCCTACGCAAACGACGGATATGAACATCTACCGTACGAGATTCGACATAAATATTATCACCCCAAGCATTTTTGAGCAAATATTCGCGTGAAAATACTTTGCCGGGAGTTTCCATCAATAATCTCAACAAGCGAAACTCCGTCGGTCCTAAATGGATGTAATTTTCTCCGCGAAAAACTTTTTTCTCAACCAAATCCATACGAATATCTTCAAAATTCAACTCTGCAACATCCGATTTTTCGGGAGCGCGCCTGATTTGTGCCTTAACTCTGGCTAATAATTCGGGAATAGAAAAAGGTTTGGTAACATAGTCATCGGAGCCGGCTAAAAGTCCGCGAATTTTATCTTCTTCTTCTCCTTTGGCAGTGAGCATGATAATCGGAGTATCTTTAATATCAGGTTTGGAGCGGATAAGTTTGACCAAATCAAGACCGGAAATCTCCGGTAACATCCAATCCATTAAAACAACCGAAGGATTATGAGCTTCAATCTCAGCAATCGCTTTGTTACCGTTATTCACTATCACTACATCATAACCGGATTTTTCCAAATTATATTTTAATACCAAGCACAAGGCTTCTTCATCTTCAACAATCATAATCAAATGTTTCATTTAACTCTCCTTAACGTAGTGAGGCAACAGCTTGTGACCAATCAGAACTTTGAAAAACATAAGTTCCGGCAACCAGCATATCGGCTCCGGCGGATTTGGCTAAAAGTGCCGTCTGAGCATTGATACCGCCGTCAACACTCAAAATAATATTGCAATCATTTATCATATTACGAATTTTGCTTATTTTAGCAAGTTGATTTTCCATAAATTTCTGCCCGCCGAAACCGGGCTCGACCGTCATTACCAATATCAAATCCAATTTATCGATAACCCGACTGAGAACGTCGGCTTCGGTATGCGGTTTTAAGGCAATACCGGCTTTGATATTAAAGGAATGAATTAAATCAATAACTGTCGATACATCCTCAACCGCTTCGGCATGAACGGTTATATAATCGGCACCGGAAGCGGCAAACCACTCAATCATTTTTTCCGGTTGATTAACCATCAGATGAACATCAAAAGGAAGATGGGTATGCGGACGTAATGCTTTAATTAAAGGGGCACCAAAGCTCAGATTAGGCACAAAATGACCATCCATAACATCCAAGTGGAGCATATCAGCTTCAGCTTGTTCAAGATGAATAATCTGTTCTCCTAACTTTGAAAAATCGGCCGCCAACAAAGACGGGGCTATTTTAATCATCGCTAAACTCCAATAATTACAACCCAAGGTTATATTAAACCGAAATAAATACTAAATCAACTCATAATATTAATAAATGTTAATTGGCAGAAAGGTTAAACATAAAATTCGATTCGCTGCAACTTGAACAGTCAGTAATAATGCTTATTTACAAAGTGATTAACAGTTTAGGAGAATAAAAAAATGGGTGAAATGGCTAAAAAAATCGCAAAAATCGATTATGATGAACTGATTAAAACGCTGAACATCGCTTTTGCCGAAGAATGGCTGGCTTATTATCAATATTGGCTGGGGGCTTTGGTGGCGGTAGGACCGCATCGCACCTCAATTACCAAAGAATTTGTTGAACATGCCAATGAAGAGTTAAAGCATGCGGGGTGGTTAGCGAATCGGATTATCGAGTTAGGCGGAACCCCGATTCTCAGTCCGGAAAAATGGGGAGAAACCGCTATTTGCCGCTATGAAGAACCGAGTAATCCTTATATTACGGAGCTTTTAAAACAAAATTTGATTTCGGAACGTTGCGCAATTGCACGTTATGAAAAAATTTGTGAGATGACTTTCGGTAAAGACTATGAAACTCATCGATTGGCCGTGAAAATTCTGCATGACGAACTGGAGCATGAACAGGAAATTACCGATTTTCAAGATGATATTATCAGTGAGTATGAACATGAAGCAGCAAAACATTCAACTCATTGATTTTTATGCAAAAAATAAAATAATTATGATTTACTATTGACATTTTTTTTAAATGTGTCAGAATTTTGTCAAACAGATTCGGAATGTGATTAAACAAGAGTTTTATCTGTCACCAAGATATTTTATAATTTAAGACCATAGTCACATCTCCAAATAAACCTCCGAGGTCTTGGTTATAAAAATATTGCAACAGATAAAGAGGAGCCTTTGAAGTTTCAAAGGCTCTTTATTTGTATAAAAAAACAACGTCCCACACCTAAGTGGGACGCTTTATAGAGTTAATTACAATTCTTTTTTTGCAAAAGGCAGTTTAGACCCTTTGAGATGAGCGGCAACCGCTGCAAAAGCATCTTGGAAACGTGGCGGAAGTTTTCCGTTCCACTCTTTTCCGATACGCCCGTCCAGCTGGCCTTCGGTGTATGCCCAAACGGTGTTGAGGCATACATTGATCAATTGTAACATGATCATGCCGTCTTTTTCACCTACCATTCGATATACACAATACCGAATGGCCTTGTTTCTCCGTTGATTGACATACCTTGCAGTAAAGATATAGTCACTCTTTTTTAACGGAACAAGAGCGTATCTCCCCTTGTATTTTTTGGGAAACACGTAAGCCGTCTTGGGGTGTCCGAAATAATCGCAGACAACTGTGGCCATGCCATTAATTTTTCCATCCCACAAAACAGTTTCAAAAGCGCTACGCTCATGAAAAACGTATTGAGACGGAAACTGGCAGCCAATGCATCCGCAACCATTCAGACGACGCCGGAACTTTCTTTCGTCTTCCGACGATGCTTTTTGTGATGCCTTTTGTCGGGCTTTTGCCGCTTTTCTTGTAGCGGCTGTAGCGGCAGATTGCAGAATTCTTTTGACCGGATCCGGTATTTCATTGTATCCGTTCATCTCTTCTGCGCCCGGACCGACCCATTTACCATTACGTAACATGGGAATTTCTTGTTTTCTTTTTGTAGGCATAGTTTTATAATTTAATAATTATTAGTTTCAATTCTTTTTTAGCAATTTTTACAATTTGGTGCAATTATTTTTTTACAAAAACTGACAATAAATATTTTATCATCTCCTACCGGAGCCGAAAATACTGCCAAAATCGATAAAACCTAACCAAGAATTGGACGGCGGAAGAAGTTTTAATATTTCTTTGCCACACCCCTTCTGTTGAGCTATTCTGCGGGCATTTACACAATCAACTCCCAGACGATGAGGACTTAGCCCGAATAAATTCCGTGAATAAGGCAAATCAGATAAATTGATTTGTTGACCGTAAAACAAGGTTAACTGTGATTTAACGCTGGAAAAATTGAGGTGAGTTGCCGATTCGGGAATACGTAAAACCTCAACATGCCACATGTCATCCTTAAAAACAGCTCCATAATTATTATGTTGCATATATTGTTGTAAATCAGGGGCCTTAAGATCGGTAGTAACACCTTTATAAGTCAAGGGCAGATATTGGTAACGACTTACTTTCCCCTCTTCCACCACGGCAGAAGTAACCACAACATCGTTCCAATTAAGTCCTGATTTGACACGACTATCAATTTTTAATACACCTTTTAAATGAATTAACCCATCGTCTGGAGAGGGATGGGTATCTTTTTGGATTTGTTCGGTGCGTATTAAATGGGCAATAAATTCTTCTTTAGTGTCAAAGACACACACCCCTTTGAGGGATATTCGTTTATCATTTTTTTTATTATATCCAGAAAATGCGAGTTGTATTCGTTGTTTAACCATGTAACATCACAATAACTGTTAAAACCATGTTGAACATAACATGTTTTTTTGTCTAAATCAAGCTAAATTTTACAATCAGTCCTCAAGCATAGATTTTGCTTGGATTCGCGCCAGCTCGTCAACCCGCTCATTTTCGGCATGACCGTTATGTCCTTTAACCCAAATCCAACTAATCTTATGTTTTTTAAGCTGCGACTCGAGTTCTTGCCATAAATCGACATTTTTTACCGGAGTTTTTTTATTGGCTGTACGCCAACCGTTGTTCAGCCAATTAGGCAACCATTTGGTAACGCCGTCCATAACATAACGGCTATCGGTACAAACGGTAACATTACAAGATGTTTTTAGGGCTTTAAGTGCTTCAATAACCGCGGTCAACTCCATGCGATTATTGGTGGTATTAACAGCTCCGCCGCTTAATTCTTTTTCGACACCTTTACAACGCAGAATAGCGCCCCACCCTCCGGCTCCGGGATTGTCCGAACAAGCTCCATCGGTAAAAATTTCAACTTCAGGCATTTAAAACTCTCCACGGAAAAAGTCTTGGAAAAATTCGTTCATAATCATATTATAATCTTCTTCCCCGCGAATAACTTTAGCAACAAAAGACCTTAGACGATTTTTAGGAATATAAATACGAAAATCGCGCGGCATGGCCATATTAGCTCCGATAACTCCCTCAAGCTGAAAATCATCTTCGGCATAAGGAGATAAAATAATCTCACAGGTGCAGAAACGAATCGTTCCACGAGGAGGCAACCTCAACTCGGGGCGAGTGATAATGTTTAACTGCCCTTCAATACCGGGGATTGCTTCCATTTGATTATAATTAGAAAAGCGCACTTTATTATATTCGCCGCCATCATTAATAACATTGGCAGATAAAAACATCTCTCGGGCAATAACATTAGAGTGATTTTCGCCGTTGATTGAAAATGAAATTTTGACATATTGTTCGGGGGGATTATCAATACTGTTGGGATACAAAATATCTTCATCCTGATTTGATAAGGCTTCAATTTTTTTATCAACAACTTTTATTTCAATATTCGGTTGAGGATAACGCCCGAACATTCCGGCAATTACCGCGTAAGGTGCCGGAACATTATTTGAGCCGGAGCGAATATATATCGCAGGATTACTCGAAGTCATTAAGGGGGCAACATCGCTTTTGGGAATATAGGTAGCAACATAACCGTCACCGGCCTCGTCAACGCTGATAACATGGTTGCGAACCTTGTTGTGACTGGGAATTGTGCAACCGGAAATGGCATTTTCCAACCAGCTCAAAAACCGGTGAACATTTTTAACTTTGACCTTAGCTTTGGCAACATCGCCGATTTCAACATCACGCGAACATTCGATTCCCCAAATGACAACTCCGCCTTCGGAATTACCGAATCCGGATATGGCTTTGGCTAAATTGCGACGATCATCTTTATGAAGTGTGTTATAATTTTTGCCGTCAGAGGCTGCCTGCTTAAAATCGAGAAAAAGCTCTTCGCTTTGATGATTAATGATAAACTCATCAAGGGCATCTTCACCGAAATATACCAACTTTTGAAAAATATCTTCCGCACGCGACATCTATTCCTCCATAATTCAAATTTATTATAGCGAGTAATATTTAAATTTATGCTAATGCCTTTTGTAATTCGTCATATTCCATATATTTATCAAACGCCCCCAATAATGTATAAGTAGGAGTTGCAGAAAATATCGATTGCGCCGCATTTCTGATATCTTCAAAAGTTACGGCTTCATATTTCTCAACCAACTCCGACACCGAATAAGTGCGCCCATACATTAAAAGCTGACGAGCCAATACTTCGGCAGTGGAAGATGAACTTTCCAAACCCATTTTCAGACCGGCCTTAATTTGAGTCTTGGCACGGATAAATTCTTTTTCGGTGATGCGTTCATTACATATTTTTTTGATTTCATCAATCACTACCGGCATCAACTGAGGAACGTCTTTGGCCTCTGTTCCGGCATAGATACCAAACAGACCATTGCCGCTGAACATGGAATTGAAACTGTAAACCGAATAAACCAAACCGCGTTTTTCACGAATTTCCTGAAAAAGACGCGATGACATTCCTCCACCCAAGACAGCTGATAACAACACCATGGCACAATGTCTTTTATCTTTATAAGAACAGCTGGGAAAACCTAATAAAATATGAGTTTGCTCAATGTCCTTCTTATGAGAGCAAAAGCCTCCGTGATAAATTTGCTCATCTTGAGTAAAAGACACTTTGGATTTGTAATCAGACATACGAGCTGCCACCATATTAACAAAATCATCATGTTTGATATTGCCTACGGCACAAACAGCCATGTTTTCGGCAGCATAATTGGAATTAATATAACTGAACAAATCCTCACGACTAAAGTTTCTGACTAATTTTTGAGGACCTAAAATAGAGCGACCTAAAGCCTGATCGGGGAAAGCGGTTTCCTGAAAATAATCAAAAACTATATCATCGGGAGTATCAATGGTTTGTTTTATCTCCTGAATGACAACATCGCGCTCTTTAACCAATTCTTCTTGCGGAAAAGTAGAATTTTTTACCGAATCGATTAAAACATCTGCGGCTAACTCGGCATCCTCTTTCATCATTTTGGCATAATAAGCCGTACATTCACGCGAAGTGTAGGCATTAGACTGGCCGCCGACATTTTCAATTTCCTCGGTTATTTGTAAAGCGGTTCGGGTATTGGTTCCTTTAAACGACATATGTTCAAGAAAATGAGATATGCCATTATTGCCGGAATTTTCACAAGCAGAGCCGGTTTTAACCCAAACTCCTAAAGATACCGTTTCCAAATTCGGTCGTTCTTGAGTAATAATTCTTAATCCGTTAGTTAAAGTTGAAATAGATGTATCCATAGTTCTTATCCTTTTATATTAAGATTTCAGCATTGTTTTTACGGCTCGTTTACCTGAAGCAACCGCAACTTCGAGAGTGCAAGGACTATTTTTCATTGTCCAATCGCCGCATATAAAGGCATTGTCATATTCCGTTATCGCATTATCGGGACGAAGCGAATTATTGTTTTCGGTCATTTTGAGCGAGGCTTGCTCGTTAATTTCAAGCCTATATGAAGGCATAAAAGCCGAATTTACACCACGAATACGGGATATTTCATCCCATACATGCAGAGCCAGCTTATCCGAAGTGGTAAATTGTTTATTATAATCATAAACCTGAGCCGACAATATATTAGGAGAGGCAACAAGCCAATCAGCTACGCCTTCTCTTAAACCGACAAATGATACACCTTGCGGCAAAAATATTGTTTGTGAGGTATAATAAGAAATATTAACGGAACAATTATATTTCAATTTATTAATATCTAAAAACTCACCGGCTGAAAAATTATTGAGAGCAAATACAACTTTATCATTTGTTCCTAATTTAACTTTTCGGTTTCCGAAATAAAGTGAAGTAATATGCTGTTTGCGTGAAATTATTTTATTTAATTTACAACTACAGTGAATTTCATCAGCATAAGGAGCCAACACATTAATGACTTTTTGAGTAAAATTACTGCAAGAAGCGCAAAATTTTAAGGTATTAAAAGATTTTTTTTCAAATGATTGAGATAAACTATTTTTTATAGAAACAGCAATTTTTTCATTAGGAGTCTGACAAATTTTTTTGCAGATTATATCAAAATTATCTTTGATTGATGAACTTCCGCTCATATCTTGCATATTAATAAAAAACATATTATGACGCCATTCGTTTTCATCAACGAAACTACTCATAAACCGGTCGGTGTTAAAAATTGTATGAAGCGAATTATTAAGATTGGCATCCCAAGCCTCATCATATTGACTAAAAGCTCTCCCCCCTAAATGTTGATTTGCCTCATAGATTACCGTATACATTGCAGAACAATATTTTTTCAGGAAAAAGGCTGTTGCTAATCCGCTCATTCCTCCGCCGATGATATGACAAATTGCAACTTCTTTCAAAATACTTTCTCCATATATGCCTTGATAAACAGCATTACTTTGGTAAAAGCGCTGATATCAGGTTTGGGAGTAATTACTTCCCATCCGCGACTGTTCATTATATCAAAACAATATTTATAAGGATAAATGAGTGTTTTCAAATTGAATGCCGTTTTTTTATCGCTATGTTTTAATATTTCGAAAGCTTTAACAAAATTAGTTTCGGCAATTTTACTTAAACTGCTGCGGGCTTTACTTAAATTATTATTTATAAGAATTTCGGTCGGATCATTTGATTTAATTCCGGCTTCATGTAAGTAATTTATCGGCATATAAACCCTTCCGCTCAGTGCATCTTCTTTAATATCACGCAAAAATAAAGTTGTTTGCAAGGCTTTGCCTAAACAATTTGAAAGGTTGTTGATGTAAACTTCATCACCGCATCCCATAACTCGCAAAGCCTGTCTGATAAACACACCGGCACGCTCATCGCAATATTGTCCGTAAACCTGTTCACTCAACCCGCACGGCGGATTAATTAAATCATTACGAATACTATTCAGCAACATCATAAACTCATTTTGGGGAAGATTGAAATTTTGTAAAACAGCAAAAATATCTTGTCCAATTTGAGATATCGGGGCTTTATTTTGATAAATATTATCCAATTCCTGCTGCCATGCATTAAGCAAATCGATTTTACGAGAAGTTTTCTCAGTACTTGAAGCTATGTCCATCACGCATTTAGCAAAAGCACAAATCGCATATAAGGCATTGCGCCGGCGTGATGACATAACATGCAAGCAGTAATAGGCTGTACAATCAGATTTTTTAATCATTTTATCAATTAGTTTGCTCATAAAAAGTCCTACACATGAAAGCAATTTTATATATTATACCAGCAAATTATTAACGAACCTATAACATTGATGATATTTTATTAAGCCACGGAATAATATCGGATTTGGCTCTTTGACAATAAGCCTCTTTACGCAGTACACCTTTTAAGTGTATTTTTTTTCCTCGGGTTGATATAATCGACGGCAGCCGAGCAAAAAGCCCGAAATTAACATTCATCGGTTGGTAATCTTGAACATTGGTAGCATCACGCAAATGCTGATACATTGCACCGATTGCAGTGGATTGCGGTGGAAAAGGCACAGAATTGCCGGTTAACTCGCAAAATTTAAACAAACCGGCTAAAATTCCCATGGCAGCACTTTCGCAATAGCCTTCACAGCCGGTGATTTGACCGGCAAAACTGATATGCGGTTTTGTTTTAAGCCGCAGTAAATCATCCAAAACAACCGGACTTTTGATAAATGTATTTTTATGGATACCCCCAAGTCTGGCAAATTCAGCATTTTGCAAAGCCGGTATCATTCTGAATACTCTTAATTGTTCGGCATATTTCATTTTTGTCTGAAAACCGACCATATTACGCAAAGTATCCTCATGATTATCTTGCCTTAATTGAACAACGGCATAAGGTTTGATATCGGGATTGTGCGGATCGGTAAGGCCAACCGGTTTCATAGGTCCGAACAACAAAGTATCCCTGCCCCGTTCTGCCATAACCTCAATCGGAAGGCAGCCGTCAAAATAGCCGATATCTTTTTCAAAATCATGAAATTCCGTTTTTTCGGCTGTCAGTAAAGCATCAACAAAAGCGTAATATTCATCTTGGGTGAGCGGACAGTTAATATAATCAAACTTGTCACCTTTGTCATAGCGCGACTGATACCAACATTTATCAAAATCAATACTTTCTTTATAGACAACCGGAGCAATAGCATCAAAAAAATTGAGACATTCTCCGCCGGTTTCATCTAAGACGGCTTTTATCAATGCCGGTGAAGTAAGCGGGCCGGTGGCAATAATTGTCGGATATTCTTCAGCGGGAAATTCGGCTACTTCTTGAATTGAAAATTCAATTAGAGGGTGTTGATGCAATTTATCGTCAATAAATGATGAAAAACCTTCGCGGTCAACGGCTAAGGCTCCGCCTGCCGGAACTTTAGCAACATCTGCGGCCTGCATTACCAAGGAATCTAGCTGTCGCATCTCTTGATGAAGTAAACCGATGGCACTTGACGAAGCGTCATCGCTGCGCAAGGAATTTGAACAGACCAATTCTGCAGCTTTAGCTGTCTTGTGAGCCGGAGAGGAGTGTTGCGGACGCATTTCGTGTATAATCACTTTTATATCTCTTTGAGCCAAAAACCAAGCTGCTTCGGCTCCGCTTAGTCCCGCCCCTATTATATGAACCTCTTTAACCGACAATTATGTTAACCCTTTCAAAATATCAAATATGCTTGAAAGAGGTTATAATCGCTTAAATTTGAAATGTAAATAAAAACTTCGTTCATAAGTATGCTATTATGTTTGCCAAACGCAATAAATAATTATAGAATCGCCGAGTAATTGCAATTAAAATAAAAAAATGAAAACGGTACAAATATTAATTACAGCATTATTATTAGTCTCACCGGCTTTTGCCAGTGAGGACGGTGAGGCTTACGATGATGCAATCGATTATGAAATATCCGATTGGGATAACCCCAAAAATGAAACAAAAGATGAGGTGCCATCTTCCTCCGGCATAGATAATCCTTCTGCCGAAGAAACAACTCAGGATAATGAAACTCTGTTTATTCCCGAGCGGCCTGCAATTAAAAGCTTAGATCAAATTGCTAGCGATGATCTGCAAAAATCACCAACCACGCCTCAGGGAGACAGTCTTACCGAGAGATTACAAAGTGATCCTAAAAATAAAAACGAAAGCATTCTGGACGGAACCTGGATTGAAAAAATAAGCGAGTTGTCACCCAGCAAATTGTTGAGCGGTGACAATGACAGCCCTAAAGTATCATCTGATAATAAAGAAGCAGAAGTTTCCGAAGAAGATGCCGATATTGATAATATGATGAATATTTCTCGCAAAAATGCCAAAAACAATCGCTCTAATGCGGCAATTTTTGATATTGCAGGAGTTATGTTGAGAATGAATGTATCTCAAGCGGAAGATGTTTTGTTAACGCATGGTTTCAAAAAAATTAATGCTCGGTATCAAGTTCCGAATTTTATTAAATGGAGAAACGAAGAAATTTGTCGCAACTCGGGAATTGTCGGATATGAAAGGTTGCAGGCTTGCGTATTAAAGAAAGCTAAAAAGGAAGGTTTTGAATATGTAGAATATATAAAATTCGCCAAGTTTGAAACCAAAGAAGAAATTGAAGTTTATTTTACCAGTAATTTTACCGGTAACAGGGTTCATAAAATTTATTATACTTCGAATATTGTAGCGATAAACGGAAATTCACCCAAAGCTACGTATCTGCGCAATCTGAAAATATATGATTTTTGGAAAAAAATAAACAGAAAGTACGGAGTTCCCGATGATAAGAATACGGTTACCTGGGGATTAGGCGGTAATAAACCTTATCTGACAGCTACTACCGGAAAATTAGAATTGGTAGATCCGATGTTTATTGAATTAGATTATGACAAGATGGTTCAAGAAGACCGGCGTTTTGTCAGTAGTGATTTTTATAATTTTTAAGGATGAAAGTATGAAAAATTTGGTTTCTGAATTGATATGCACTCGTATAAGTCATGATATTATAGGAAACATCGGTGCTGTAGCTAACGCCTCCGAACTGTTGGAAGAAGGAGATTTGGATTTTTTGGAAGATATAAAAAGCATATTACGAACCAGTTCTTTTAATTTGACTGCAAGAATGAAATTTTTCAGAATGGCTTTCGGGCTTGATAATAACGCTCTCAGTGATTTGAATTTGGTTAAAACCACATGTGATAATTATTTAGCGAGTTTGGGAAATTCCGATTATCCGATTAAGTTACAGGCGGATTGGGAAAGTATTAAGCAAATTAAGACAGCCATGGTTGCGATTATGGTTATGGCTGATTTGTTAGTGAGAGGCGGAACCGTTAAAGTGCAAAATTTAAGTGATGTTTTGCGTGTACAAATAAATTGTGAGAATAAAATATCAGCTGATAAATGGCAAAATTTGCAAAAAATGATGGATGGTGATGTTACGGCAGTTACGGCTAACACAGCACCGCTGGCACTTTTGTTGGAAAAATACGGCATCCAAAGGGTTATTCTGGCGAAAGATGAAGAAAATTATTATTTGAAGATTACGGAGAATTGAGATGAATTGCATTATAGCTGACGATTCAAAAATTATGCGTATGCTGATAGGAAAAATAGTAAAGAATTTAGGCTACAACGCTATTGAAGCAGAAAACGGTGAAGAACTGTTAAAGAGCTATATGAAAATTCAACCGGATTTGATTATTTGCGATTGGGAGTTGCCGATAGTTGACGGTCTTGATGTGCTTTATACAATTCGCAACGATAAAAAAGTCAAACAACCGATATTTATGTTTTGTGCTTATGTTAAAGATACCGATATTTTACAAAAGGCTTTGGATGGAGGAGCAGATGATTTTATTATCAGGCCGTTTGATGAAGATATTATTGCTTCAAAATTAAAATTGGCATTATTAAAAAATGAAGGAATTATCTGATGTTAAAAAAAGATTTTAATTTTTTATTGAAGCTGATGAAAGAAAATGCCGGATGGCAGTTTGATGAAAAAAATTATTTTGTTATAGAGAAAAAAATTGCTAATTTTATCCGCGGTAAAAATTACGGTTCGGAAGAAGATTTGATAAACGAGCTGAGGACAGGTAATCGCACTCTGATAAATCAAGTGGTGGAAACAATAGCTTTTTCGGATACAATGTTTTTTCGTGACGCTGAAGTTTTTGCTGATTTTAAAAATAAAGTTTTGCCAAAACTAAAAGACAAATGTCGTTCACGCAAAGAAATAAACGTGTGGAGTGTCGGATGTTCAAGCGGACAGGAGACTTACAGTATTGCAATTATATTTGATAAATGCAAAAAGAATTTTCAAAACTGGAAGATAAATATTTCAGGTTCGGATATATCAGTGGTGGCGATCAATAAATCACAACGCGGCTTGTATAATAATTTTGAAATTCAGACCGGTTTAAGTATTGATGACATATTGGAATATTTTGAAATCAACCGAGAGCAATGGCTGGCGAAAGATATAATAAGACATAAAGTGGATTTCCGTCATTATAATGTTTTAGATGACATTGCCGGAACCAATAAGTTTGAAGTGGTATTTTGCCGCAATTTATTAAAATATTTTGATACAGAACATCAAGATGAAATTTTAAAACGTTTGAGTGAAAGACAACCACAAGGCGGTTATTTGATACTGGGAAAAAATGAAAAAATTCCGGCTTTGGATAAATATTATTATCCGGCATCAGGTATGAGTGATATTTATATTGCAATCGGCAAACAACAGGCAGAAACGGTATTTAACGGTAATATTTCAATATCGGCTCCGGCAAAAAATGATGATAAAGAACAGATGCCGAGTTTTACCAGACCTAAAGAATTTATCAGATAAGTTTTATTTTTGTTTTTGGGAAGGACAGGTTAAATATTAATGTCATGCCCTTAAGAGAGCGGAGCGAACGGAGTAAGGCATCTTCGAATTATTTTTATTTTTATATTTATATTTGCGTTACTTTTTGGCAACAAAAAGTAACCAAAAGTCATTGGGATATTCGCAAAGCGGGCAAATATTAAAACGGCATAAGGCTGCGGCTTAACTTACACACTAAAGCGCGCGACGTAAGCCGCATAAAGAAATACTGCCAGCCGATTTAATATTTGCTTTTTCCGCTTTACTCATAAATCCCAAACCCTGAGAAAAAATATTAATGTCATGCCCGTAGTGAGCGTTAGCGAACGGAGTTAGGCATCTTCGAATTATTTTTTAATAAAGTAAAAATAAGGAAGTATTTTATCCCCTCTTATCCCCTTGCTTGCAAGGGGAAGGGCAAATTCGTAGACCCCTTATTCGCAACTTTCAGTTGCTCAGGGGTGACAAGTTATATTTCGGAGTTAGGCATCTTCGAATTATTTTTACTACTCACTGCAAATTTCAGAATATAAGTCTTGCCATGAAGGATTCTTTTCTGTAATAAGACGTTTCTTATAATCTTTATAAAATTTTTTAAGTTGTTTTTCTCGTTCAATGGCTTGAGTTTCACCATCAATTATTTCATAGTACACCAACTTATTTAAATTATATTCAGAAGTAAAGCCCTTAAAAATGCCGTTTTTATGTTCATAAACCCGACGGACTAAATCAGACGTAACACCGATATATAATGTGGTATTATTTTTATTGGTCATTATATAAACATACATTTCTTTCATAAAGTTGATTATATTTCATAAAATAGGTTTTTACAAGAGAAAATTCGAAGATGCCTTATTCGCGGTTTGCAACCGCTCAGGCATGACAGTTTAAATATAAAATGTCATGCCCGAAACGAACGAAGTGAGTGGAGTAAGGCATCTTCGAATTATTTTTTTTAATAAAGCAAAAAAGGAAGTATTTTATCCCCTCTTATCCCCTTACTTGTTTTGTTTTCGCCGATTGAGGCATGACAGTTTTTTTTTCGAAGATGCCTTATTCGCGGTTTGCAACCGCTCAGGCATGACAGTTTTTTTAAATGTCACCCCTGAGCCGAATAAAATGAGGCGAATAAGGGGGCTACGAATTTTTAAAAAATTCGAAGATGCCTTATCAATCGGACTGGCGCCGATTGAGGCATGACAGGTTTGGTCGTTTTGTTTTCGCCGATTGAGGCATGACAGTTTTTTTTTCGAAGATGCCTTATTCGCAACTTTCAGTTGCTCAGGCATGACAGGTTAATAATTTGGGCAGAGGGCATTAACTAAAGATTGTCAAGAATTTCCGTAGAAGTACAACCTATACCGTCGTTAAACATGTTCGATCCTAAATTCTTAATACCTGTGATATCTATACCACCATCAACCTCATAACACTCATATTCATTTTGATTATCGTCCCAACACATTTGACTTTCCATTTCCCATTCACCTACTTCAGTGGGTACATCCTCCAGCTTCACGTAAGTATAAAATCCACCCCAACCCCAGGGCAGCATTTTGGGCTGATTAGGAGAAACTATACGCACACGAGATTTGTCAGAGGAAACCCAATAGACCACTCCGACCGGAGTTTTGTCAGAATGAGGATTGGTATAGCTGTCATAAGTCAGGTCACTATAGACCACATCGCCGACGGCGGCACCGGCAATATTAGATAAAGAAGTTGCCGGCAGTTTGTTTTCTAAGAGAGTAACTATGCGAAATATGCATGGTATTCTTTTTTCTTGTTCATCAACATAATGATATGTTACATTTTGTTTAGAAACCTTGATACTATACCACATATCGACTTCAGATGAGCTCCAATACGATATATCTGGATACATCACTTCGCCGGATACGGCTGAAATTCCTGAATTAACGGTATCTATAACATTAACCATTTGATACATTTCTCCATAAGCAGGAAGATACCAACGGCCAATACCGAAATTATTATCCAATAGAGAAAGATTTGAAGGATGATATTGATAAGCGACATCAGCTGCAAATTCACCACGGGGAGTCTCTCTGATAATTGCCTCAGTGTTTCTACGACCATCATATATCTCCGGTATTGAGCAATCGCAAGAAGCGTAAGTTGTCTGTATAGTTCCATCCCAATAACTTTGAATACAGTTAATCGGACCTGCGTCGCGCTCTCCGCAATCGTACCTCTTAACTACATCACCACAATCGGTGCAAGCGGTATAATAACTTACACCGTTGAGCGAGCAATAATCATTTTCATCAACCGGAGCTTGATTTAAGCAGTTTTCGGTATAGCCGGAATCGCAAGCACAACTTTCATAAACAGTGGAGCCGTTGATGGCACAAGCACCGGATGACGGATCACCAATGATGTGATTGCCGGAACATGCCGTCCAATCAATGGGGCATATACAAGACGAATAATAATCAATTCCTCCGGAGGTGCAAACCTCTCCTACCCCGTTTTGGTTAGTTTCGCAAGTAATCCAGTGAGATGGGCAAATACAATTTTCATAAACAGTGGTGCCGCCAATGGTGCAAGAACCTAACGACGGATCGCCGACCTTGTTATCGGTACAGATTGTCCAGTCGGAAGGACAAGAGCAAGACTGGTAATACTCGGTTTCGCCCAATACGCAAGGCGTTCCGTTTCCGATTTGGTTAGTTCCGCAGGCAACCCACCCCGCCGGACAAGAGCAAGACTGATAATAGCTGGTGCCGCCGGAAATACAAGCCGGTTCGTTGCCGCTTTGGTGGTCGCCGTTACAAGTAACCCATCCTTCCGGACAAGAGCAAGACTGATAATAATCGGTGCCGCCGGAGGTGCAAACAGGTCCATTGCCGATTTGATTATTGTCGCAAATAACCCACCCCTCGGAAGTATCACAAGTACAAGCCGTGTAATAACTTACGTCGTTAAGCGAGCAATAGTCACTGCTATCAACCGGAGATAAGCCGTCAGCAGCCGAACAGGTTTTGTCATATCCGGAAGCACATTCACACTCGTTGTAATACTTGGTCTCGCCTGAAGCGGTTTGGCAATAATCACTATCGTCTTTCGGAGCTAAATGGTCCGTGTCACTGCAAGTCAAAGTGTAGCCGGAAGCACACTGACATTCGTTGTAGAGGATTGCTCCATCCATAACAATTTGACAATAATCTGCCGCATCTTTCGGAATTAAGTGTTCTGAAGCACTGCAACTCAAAGTATAGCCATCGTCGCATTGGCAAGTTTTGTAATAATTTTCGGGTTCACCGGAAGAACCGGATATGGAGCATACGTCATCGGCATCGCCGTGGATATGATTGCCGGAATCAGCTTGACAGGTCAGATTATACTCGCTGTTGCAGATACATCTTTCATAAACCGTGGTGTCATCATCAATAACACACATGCCCGATGAGGTGTCGCCAACCTGACCATTGCCGCCGCACTCGGTATAACTGCTGTTGCAAATGCAACTTTCGTAATAGGTGGTTCCGCTGCTGGTTTGGCAAGACTGTGCCGATAAATCAGGCTGATGGTCTTCGTCACAAACCGTCCAACCGGAAGGACATATACAAGACTGGTAATATGTGGTTTCGTCGAAGGTGCAAGTCTGTCCGTCACCAATTTGATTGGCTCCGCTGCAGATAATCCAACCGCTGGCTGCATCACATCCGGTGCAAGCCGTATAATAACTTACACCGTTAAGCGAACAATAATCATTAATATCCGCCGGAGTTTGACCTTCACAAGTTTTATCATATCCGGATGCACATTCGCACTCGTTATAATACATGGTTTCACCGGAGGCAGTTTGGCAATAATCGGCCGAGTCTTTCGGTACCAAATGATCTGAAGCGCTGCAGGTCAAAATATAGCCATCTTCACACCGGCAACTCTTGTAATAATTTTCGGTTTCACCGGAAGAACCGGATATGGTGCATACGTCGCTGTCATCACCGCGGATGTGATTGGAGGAATCAGCTTGACAGGTTTTGTCATACTCACTCTTGCAGATGCAATTTTCATAAACAGTAGTGCCGCCGCTTAATGTACACATGCCCGATGAGGTGTCTCCAACCTGTCCGTTGCCGCTACACTCGCTGTAATTACTATTACAGCCGCAAGAGGCATAGACAATTATCCCATCGTCAGTTTGACATGATTGCACCGAAGAATCCGGTATATGCTCGTCATCGCAAGTTGCCCAACCTGACGGACATGAGCAAGACTGATAATAATTAACATTTCCGGAAATGCAGGGATCACCTACACCGCTTTGATTATCCTCTAAACAAGTATGCCATCCGCCGGCAGTATCGCACTGACACTTTTTCCATTTAACATACGCACCCTCGTCATCTTGGCAACCATAACCGCTGACACCAATTTGTCCGGTGCCGTTGCAAGTTTGAGTATATTCGGACGTGCATACTATGGTATCGGAACACTGGTACATCTTGCCGCCGCATCCGTCTTCTTTCCAGATACCGGTCGGTTGTGCGCCGGAAGTGCAATTGAAATAATTATCCGACCAATGATCCGGCAAGCTATCTTTGGTACACTGACAAGATTCATAATAATAGCGTCCATCAACTTGACAATAAGCACTGTCAGGTAGCGGTGACGTTCTTTCATTATCATCACAAGTGTATTTGAAGCGTTCATCGCATTGGCAATACGGATATAAGTCAACCGAATTTACCAAAATGCGATTGTTGACCTGATCATATGGAACTTTATCTTTCCATTTGTTGATTAACGTATTTGATGAATTTACATTTGATAAATTCTGAGTGCAAGCCTTGCCCATAACGGTTGCGTTGCCGGAACATGTGTAAATGGTGTAATCGTAAAGCCCCATACAATTGCATTCCGCCCATCGCTTCTGCCCATTGAGAACTATATAATTTCCGGTAAGATCATGGCGAACCGGACAGACTACCGCTCCGTTATCATTGGTTGTGGAATAAATGTATTCTCGCAAATCATAGTAGCAATTGTATTTGGAGCCGTAATTATCAATAGAAATACAGGGCTGAACCGAGGCCGCACGTCCATACCTGTTATAACACTGCTCTGGCGATTCCGTTTCGTAAATTCTCAAATCATAAGAGGCAGGGATTAAACTGCTTCCCGAGCCGTTTGAGATTATAATCGATTCTCCGCAAATGCCGCTGAGCGTTCCGCTGGTGCAATATTTGTGAGGAGATGAAGAAGCCGCCTCACTGCGCATGGTGGTGGAAGAATCATGTCCATGGGTGCACCAATTGCTCGGAGTATCAACAATGCCGCAAATATATGCATAGTCGCTGCTGCAGGTAATCTGCCATTTCATAGTGTTGTCGGATATACATTTGCTTATTTGGGCAGAAGGACCATAAGTGTTGTGTAACTCGTCAACAGTCGCTGCGGAAATGTCCTCTAATGCCACATATTGCCCTTCCGGCTGACAAACATTATCGGGATTATCAGGATCTAATATCCAAGAGGCATATTTAACACCGCTCAAGTCGCTGCTGGTGTCGTCATAGTTACATCCGTTCCCCTGCCCCTTATAATGTTCGGTATCGCAATCTTCGGTGATATTATTGGCGGCACACCATTCGGCTAATGTATACAATCCGCTTTGACAAACACAGCGTTTGCAATAGGTTTCGCCACCGCAAGTATAATTGTCGCCTTCTGTATCAGAACAAACGCCGTTGTTGGTACGACATTCGGTTTCAGAATAAACACCGTTGGTTGCGTCGGCACTATGTTTGATTCCGCAACGAATAAAGGTTGATTTGCGATATATGTAATCAAAATTGTAACAAATGTCAAATGAGGAAATTTGTGAAGCCGCGGCAACAGCTTCAGCATAGGAATTGTATAGCGGAGAAATATAATAACCGGCCGCTTCTTCCGCTGCAGTGAAAGAACTGCAATTTTGCAAATAATACCACCCTTGGCAAATAGGAGTTATATCAGCATTTCCGGACACCCCGCACCGGATAGCACATTCAGCAAGTTGATAATCAAAATCATCAGGAGCCGCGGCTACATTGGGACGATACATATAATATTTGGTTGAGGCGGCAGCGGGCAAATCATCATAACTATCCATTGAATAAAAACTACGTGCAGATGATGTATCTCGTTGATTGCGTAATGCGTCACAAAACTGCAATCCTTTGGGGCGATTCTCATAATTTAACATATCATCATAAGGGTTTGGATTGTTTTCACACCCATAAATACAAAGATTGACTATTTGTTCATCTCGGATGCCATAACCGGGGCGAATGCAGTTAATACCTGTGTAACTAAATAAATTTACTCCGGTTGATGAATCATAATCACAATCCAGACTACGGGCTGCAGTATAATAAGTTTGGGAAAGAGGATTGAGAGTATATCCCAAAGTTGCAAGATTTAACTTAACCGGACAAAAATAATCTACATTCGAAAGGTAATAATAATTGTTTTGTCCAGAAACTAAAGTCAGTGAACTGTCGGCACTCACCCCTAAACCACGTGCATAGCCGCTGTAATTTACCGTGCTGTGATAATGTAATTGCGAATCACATAAGGCAATATTCGTATTGTTGGCGGCACAACTGCAATAATTGCTTGCCACAGACAAACTATTTATATCATAATATTGGCAAGAAGAATAATTTTCACAACCGGAAAAATAACAGGCAGGATAAGTTTCGTTTCCATCGCCATCTCCGTCACTGTCCCCATCAGCTTGGGAATCAGACTGCGAATCATTGCTGTTATTGGAAGAATTAAGAAGATTTTGGCTCTTGGGGGAATTTGCAGATAACGAATTATCATCGGAAGATCCGGATGAAACCGTCGCAGAATTGCCACTGGCATAAGGCGTATCATTAATCGTTTTTATGCCGGCATAAGTCAATACCGGGCAACATAAAATAAAAAACAACAGTAACCAAAAATTTTTATTCATTGCAAAAGAATTCCTGTGGCTTTATCAATAATTTGCCTTATAATATAATCATTATAAAATTTTGCAATAAATATTTATGTTTTGTTAATCATTTGATGAGTATTATGTTATGTTTTAAAAAAAATTCCGACCAGGTCTGAACAGATTAAAAGGTTTATTTCATTTGTCCAGTTTAAATTTTCTTCAGCATTTTGGCAAAAGTTACGCCGCCTTCTTCAAAAATATCGCCTTGTTGTTTAAAGCCGAGTTTTTCATAAAAGCCGACTACATTAAGCATTGCATGCATAATTACAACCTCATAACCGGCTTCTTTGGCTCGAAGAAGTGCATATTCAACCATTTTTCTTCCCACACCCTCGCCTTGATATTTGCCGTCAACCGCAACCTGCATCAGGCGGATGGTCTTATCATCAAGCGGCACCATCATTAAACCGCCGACCAATTTATCATCAAGATTTTCAATACAACCGACATGTAAATACCCGGCTTCTTGCGAGCGGTGAGAATCGAGAAATTTTAAGCCGAGAGGTTCCAATAAAACTTTATAACGCAGTTCGACCAATTCATCATAACGGTGCGAGCCGAACTCTATATCAATCATTTTTTTCATCTGTTACCTCCTCTGCTTAATAATTACGGTATGATTTTTTATTATGCGCCTTTTTAAACGGTTAGTCAAACTAAAAATGCTTGCGAAAATTTTATTTTGGTTTATGTTGAAGTAACTGTTTGATTTGGAGTTAGGAAAAATTGAGTAATCATGATATAAATTTAATTCGCAATTTTGCAATTATTGCCCATATTGATCACGGCAAATCAACCATAGCCGATCGTTTGATTGAACGTTGCGGCGGATTGGATAAGCGTGAGATGACGGAGCAAGTCTTAGACAATATGGATATTGAACGCGAACGCGGTATTACCATCAAAGCGCAAACCGTGCGGCTTAATTATACAGCAAAAAACGGAAAAACTTATCAACTCAATTTGATTGATACTCCGGGACATGTGGATTTTTCTTATGAAGTATCGCGTTCGTTGTCATCGTGTGAAGGCTCGATTTTGGTGGTTGATGCAACACAAGGCGTTGAGGCACAGACTTTAGCCAATGTTTATTTGGCAATTGACAACAATCACGAGATTATACCGGCCTTAAACAAAGTGGACCTGCCGTCTGCTGATGTTGAAAAAGTTAAACAACAGATTGAAGATGTTATCGGGCTTGATACTTCCGAAGCGGTTGAAACTTCGGGTAAAACCGGATTGGGTATTGACAATTTGTTGGAAGAAATCGTAACCAAACTCCCGGCTCCGCAAGGAGATGAAAACAAACCGCTGAAAGCATTATTGATTGACAGTTGGTATGACAGCTATCTCGGGGTAGTTATTTTGGTACGTATTTATGATGGGGTGTTACGCAAAAAAACACCTATTCGCATGATGTCCAACAATGCGACTTATTTGGTGGACAAAGTGGGAGTATTCTCGCCTAAGATGACTGATGTGGAGGCACTTTACCCCGGCGAGGTCGGTTTTATAACCGCCAGCATTAAAAGTGTGGGCGACTGCAGTGTCGGCGATACCATTACTAACGACAAATCACCTTGCGACGAACCGTTAAAAGGCTTTAAGCCTTCGGTGCCGGTGGTTTTCTGCTCGATTTTCCCGGTGGATTCCAGTCAATACGGTGCCCTAAAAGATGCTTTAGCCAAACTTAAACTCAATGATGCCAGTGTTGATTATCAAAATGAAAATTCGGCGGCTTTGGGATTAGGATTCCGTTGCGGATTCTTGGGTTTGTTACATATGGAGATTATCCAAGAACGTTTGGGAAGAGAATTTGACCTTGATTTAATTACCACAGCTCCGTCAGTGGCTTATAAAATTCACATGACCAACGGCGAAGTTATCACTTTGCATAATCCGGCGGATATGCCAGATCCGACGAAAATAGCCTCGATTGAAGAGCCGATGGTTAAAGCAACGATTATGACGCCGGATGAATATTTGGGCTCGGTAATAAAACTTTGCACCGAGCGTCGCGGTGAACAGGTCGAACTGACTTATGTCGGCTCACGGGCAATGGTGGTTTATAAAATTCCGTTAAATGAAATCGTATTTGATTTTTATGACCGCTTAAAGTCAATAACTTCCGGCTATGCAAGTTTTGATTATGAATTGACCAGCTATCAGACCTCGGATTTGGTAAAAGTGCAGATTTTGATTAATGAAGAGCCGGTTGATGCTTTGGCTTTTCTTTGCCATAAGAGTGAAGCAGAAGCACGCGGACGACAAATCTGCGAAAGATTGAAAGACCTTATCCCGAGGCATTTGTTCAAAATTCCGTTGCAAGCCTGTATCGGCGGACGAGTAGTGGCACGCGAGACCATATCGGCTTTGCGTAAAGATGTTACCGCAAAATGCTATGGCGGCGATGTTACCCGCAAACGTAAACTGCTGGACAAACAAAAGAAAGGCAAACAGCGGATGCGTCAATTCGGCAAGGTGGAAGTCCCGCAATCGGCATTTATTGAGGCTTTGCGAATTGGTGATGAGTAAAAAAAGCCGATTTAATTATCTGCTGTTTTAATATTTAAACCGATAATTGGTGATTATCAGGCGTTTATAATTGACAGAAAAATCAGATTGTGTTTGTATAGCATCGTTTTAATATTATTAATTTGATAAATTTTATTATTATGACAATTCAAGTTTCTCAGGACATTTCACAAATGGAACGGAGAATTTTCAGTTTTTTGGAGGCTAAAGTAGGATCTGACCAAATGTTAGGTTGGGTTATTCTTTTGCATCATAATCCTTCTTTTCCCGATCTTGTTCACAAAAGTCGTTTTGCCAATAACATGGTTTACAAACGAAGTGAAAACACATTAGGGGCAGTTTTGGCTGCTTCGGGACAATTGGCTTTGGATATCAGCGAACTAAAGAAAGCAAACGGAGATTGTATGTTCGTTTGCAATGCGGTCAAATGTTCCCACAATGTTTCCGATTTGTTGAATCTTAACATCGCCGATTTTCTCAAAAAAGAAGATTTTAACCAAAGGAATATTTCCGTCATTGCAGAAAAAATGTTAAACTCCTGCAACATCAATAAGATAGGTGAACTGCTTTGTTTTTCAGAAGGTAATTTGAACCGACTGACCAACATCGGCAATAAGTTGTTGGGACAAATCAGGCAAGCCTTGAAAAATCACGAGGCAAAGCTCGGAATGTTTGCATCAGAAGTTAATGTCCCCATCAACGACTGTGTTATTGAATTGGTAGTTGTGATTAAAAGTTGAGAACTGTTCCTCGCCGTCTTGAATAAAGACCGCGAGGATTTTTTGCTATTTTTTATTGACAAATTGACAAAATACTATAATCTCTATGGTTGATAAATAATTATTAATAAATAAAAAAAATTCAATATGATGAAAAATCAAGAAATTTTCGAGCGGGAAATAAGAAATTTTCTGCTCGGTTTGCCTGCAACGGTTCCGGCTGGACAGCGAATAATTGCCTTGGCTGGCATTGTGAGGACCAGTGATACTTTGTATATGTTGGGTCCTACGCAATTCTTTAGCGGCGATGTGGATGTTGACACAGCCACATTGGCTCGCAATGTTGCCAAAGAAGTTTTAGCTTATAGCCTCGACAATGATCCGGTATATTTCGGTCAGTCGGTGGTAGTTGTTCCCCCGAAAACGGCTGAAAAATGCCGGTACCCGATTAACGGGGTTATAGGTGAAACCTTCTCTTCCCATCTTAAGAATCATAATATAACCACGATGTTGGATTTGTTTATGATGAACAAAGCTGACCTGAAAGGGTGTGGCTTAAACAAAGAAGAACGAGGCCTAATCAGACATTATATGTCGATGAAAGGTTTTCGCATGGGGATCTTAAGAAACCCCAAGGTAAACATAACCCCGACACCAGCAGAAGAATTACCCGCAACGATTGAGGTATTATTGCAATATGTTGCGGCATAAATGTTGTAGCATGCCGAAAAACCTTGTGCTTGAAAAAAAGCACAAGGTTTTTTGCTGTTATTAAACTTCAAGTTTTAGAAATTATAACGCATACCGGCGGTAACTTCGGCAACATGATTCAAATCCGAAGCCCCGATATATGCATAACGTCCGACAACACGAGCGGAAATATGATCGGTCATATTATACATGGCACCGCCGCCGATACGCCAACCGACATGATTATTGGTATCGTTTTGGTTGCCCATGAAGCCTTTATAATAATAATCGGCAATACCGACGGTTCCGATGATGTCATATTTTCCCTCGCAACCGAGCGGCATATAACCATACATATCCATACCATAGGCATTTAAGTTGGTTTTCAACTTGCCATCGGGGGTATCTTTGCTGTCACCCCAGCCCCATTGACCGAAAAACTCAACGCCCATATAATCCATGCGGGCACCGATGTTAAAAATACCGGAATTATAATCTTCCTTGGCTTCGCGCAATGCACCTTTGAAATCAACACTGTCAAAAGCATAATCAGCTCCGACATAGATTTTGGTATTTTTAGTCATAGTATTGTACCAGTTGGCTGCATGAGCCTGAGTTGATAATAAAGCACAGGCTACACCTGCAAGTAATAATGTCTTTTTCATTGTATTTAAAACTCCATTTATAAATAGGTTTATTTTTAACAAAAGTCCTATTCTGAACCGAACCGTAAATTCGGTTGGCAAAATTTAGATAATCCGCATAAAAGAATTTTAAAGTGGTTATTAAATATTTTTTTACATAAATTTGCTAATGTAGTGATATTTGTTACAGAAAGATTGGAAACTCAATGTATTGTGCTCCACAAAAAAATTGTTCACTTTGTCCTCGTTTGCTGGAATTTCGTGCGGATAATAAGAAAAAATTTCCAAGTTATTACAATGCACCAGTACCCTCTTTCGGGGATTTATCGGCACAAGTTTTGATAGTAGGTTTAGCACCGGGACTTCACGGAGCTAATCAAACCGGAAGGCCTTTCACCAATGATTATGCAGGAGATATTCTTTATCCGGCTTTAAAAAAATTCAAACTCGCCGAAGGTAATTATGCCAAAAGAGCCGATGACGGATTTAAGCTGATAAATGTAAGAATCACCAACTCGGTGCGTTGCGTGCCGCCGCAAAATAAAGTTACCGGTGATGAAGTTAAAACCTGCGGACAATTTTTAATTCAAGAAATTGCCGCAATGCCGAATCTCAAAGTTATTTTGACCTTGGGTGCGGTTGCACATAATGCGGTGTTGGGAGTTTTGGGATATAAAAAATCAGCATTTAAATTTGCTCATGGTGCCATACATCATTTGGATAAACATAATTTGATTATGATTAATTCTTATCATACTTCGCGCTATAATATTAATACCGGAGTTTTAACCGAAGAAATGTTTGCAGAGGTAATTAAAAAAATTAAAGAGGTTTTGTTATGAAAACAGATAAGATTTTAGCTGTTTTACTTGGAATATGTTTGTTATTAACCTCAATACTGATTTATGTTAAATGGTTGTATCCTTATGTTTCTTTTGAACAGATTTTACAAGTTATAACCAGTTTAACTCCTGATGTTATAGAAGAGAATATTTCATTAAAAGATTATATAATCGGGTTATCTTTTTTTGCCATTGCATTTCCTTTAATTTTATGGAAAACAACTTCTAACCAACAAGTTTTGATTATTATAATTGACTTGATTTTTATTGCTTATTTTTCAGGATTTGCCGAATATCAATATTATATGACTAAAAAAACTACGCTATATGAGGATGAGTATGTTAATCCCTCCGAGATTGAATTCAACTTTCCGAAAAAAAAGCGTAATTTGGTTCTGATTATTATGGAAAGCTTTGAACAAAATTTCAGCAATGAAAACTATTACTCGCAAAATCTTATACCTAATTTAATATCTTTACAAAATGAAAATAATCACAGCAAAAATAATCATCAGCTAAGATTAACCGCAGCTTCAATTACCGCTTTGACAGCTATGCATTGCGGTATTCCCTATCGCTTGAGTAAAAATAATGATATAAGATATTCAAAATATTTTTTGCCGAATGCGATATGTTTTCCGGAAATATTAAAGCACAACGGTTATCATACCGAGATTATTAAGGCAGCTGATATTAAATACACCCATGCTGATATTTTTGCTAAAACACATGGTTATACAAAAGTATTGGGAAAAGATGAGTTAAAAAAATTATATCCGGAATTTAATCAGCCTCAACATCAAGGAACTTTTGACGGTTTGAATGATAGAGCTTTATTTACAGCTGCAAAAAAAGAGTTACAAAAAATGGCTAAAAATAAACCTTTTGTGTTGACATTATTTTCGCTTGATACACATGGAAGATTTTATCATTTAGATAAATCATGTAAGGCTGAATTTAATGATTTACGTGATGCTTTTATGTGTAGTGATAAAGCAGTTTATGATTTTATAACTTGGCTAAAAAAACAACCTTTTGCAGAAAATACGACTATTATTGTTTTAGGGGATCATAAGATACCTATAGTATTATCCCAAAAAGATCATTCCAATCACGGAATTTATAATGTTTTTTTGAATCTGCCGCAAGGATTATCAATAAATCAAGATAAACAGTTTACAACTTTTGATTTAGCTCCGACAATTTTAGAAGCATTACAAATTAAATTATCTCCTCGCTCTTTCGGATTAGGACGATCGATTTTTGCTGAAAGTAAGACATTGATTGAAAAAATGGGAAACGCTTTTTATTATCATTTGATATCATATTCTGACTTTTATGAATCTTTAACAACACCACCGGAGCATAAAACGAAATATAACCTCTATACGTTAGGAAAGAAAATTTCCGGTAAAGATGTTCTAAATTGGACTGATTATTATGAGGAGGTTCTTAATAAAATTTATGTAGATGAGCTTAATTTCAAATTAGCTTCCAAACCTCAAACGAATTTAAGGGCGGAATTAAAATTTGAAACAATGACGGATGAAGAAATAAAAATCATATTTAATGTCAATGGTAGTGATGTATTTGTTTGTGATATTTCTGAAAAAAATTTCCGCAACATAACTTTTGAAATTGATAAAAATTTAGTTACTAAAGATAATACTATAAAATTAAAAATTCGGAAAGAGACAAAAGAAAGCGCCAACGACTTGTATCTTGATAAAATAGATAAAGTAAATGCTACATATATAGGGATTGTAGTTAAAGATTTAGTTATAAAGCAAAAATAGGCATCAATAAGACATTCCGGCAAAACCCATAAATGCCATGGATAAAAGAGCTGCAGTTATCAGTACAATCGGAGTTCCGCGCATAAATGGCGGAACATTGGTGCGTTCAAGTCTTTCTCTGATGCCGGCAAATATTACTATGGCTAAGGTAAAACCTAAAGCTGCAGCTAAACAGTAGCAAATACCGGCCATTAAGGTAAAATTCTTTTGAATAACTAACAGAGCTACCCCTAAAACGGCACAATTAGTGGTAATTAAAGGCAAAAATATCCCCAAAGCCCCATATAATGCGGGAGAAGTTTTTTTCAATATTATTTCGACCATTTGAACTAATGAGGCGATAACCAATATAAAAGCTACCGTATTCATAAATTCTAAACCATAAGGTTGAAGAAATGTGTAATATAACAAATAAGTAACTACCGTGGCTAAAGTCATGACAAAAGTAACCGCCATTCCCATACCTAAGGCTGTAGAAATTTTTTTGGACACCCCTAAAAAAGGGCAAATTCCCAAAAACTGCGAAAGAATAATGTTATTAACAAAAATTCCGGTAATAAAAATCATTAAATATGTCATGTTAGTTTACCCCTCTTAATTTGTTAACAACCGCAATAATTCCGCCTAAAGCCAAAAATGCTCCGGGAGGCATAATAAATAATAACATCGGACTGGCATTTTCCGAAATGAAAGAATATCCAAAAATTGAGCCATTGCCTAAAACTTCACGCAGACTGCCCAACAAAAGCAAAGCCAAAGTAAAGCCTAATCCCATACCGATTGCATCTAACAGGGATTGAAAGACTGTATTTTTTGAAGCAAAAGCCTCAGCACGCCCTAAAATTATACAATTTACGACTATTAAAGGAATATAAATTCCCAAAGCGGCATATAATTCAGGAGTATAAGCCTGCATCAACATTTCCAAAACAGTAACAAACGAAGCAATAATTATAATAAATGAAGGTATACGAACTATATCAGGAATAACTTTTTTAACACAGGAAATCGCCATATTTGACATCAGCAATACAAACATTGTCGCTAAACCCATACCCAGTCCGTTAATTGCCGAAGTGGTTACACCTAAAGTAGGACACATACCCAAAAGCATCACCAAAACGGGATTTTCTCTGATTATGCCTCGGGTAAGATTATTAAAACTATTACTCATTTTCATCCCTCTTGTTAAAGTTTTGGAAAGCAGCAAAAGCACGCTCAATTGCTCTTAATACCGCACGTGAACTGATAGTTGCGGCTGTTACTGCATCGACATCCCCACCATCTTGTTTTACTTTTAATACCTGTTTTGCAGGATTAAATCCGTTCAACTGCTCTTTGAATTTAGGCTCATCGGTTTTGGAACCTAAACCCGGAGTTTCATTAGAAGTAATTATCTTAAAAGTTTTAATTGAGCCGTCTGCATTAAAGCCGGTCATAATTTCTATTTTACCGCCAAATCCCGTGTTGGTATAACTCTTAATCGCTACGGCATTAAGTTTTCCCTCTTTGCGTGCCGGATACATGGTAAATTTTTCTTTTTTATCGGGAGTGAAAATATCGGTTTTTTCAGCAAAAGGATCATTGTCAAATTCGCCGGTAACCATTGCAATAGCTTCTAACTCCTGATTGTTTTTAGCATTACTGATAGGTTCTTGGGTAATTTGACGGACTTTACCTAAAATTAAAGCCATTACAACAGCTATGCCGGTAAGTGCAATTACTGGTTTTAATATATTTTTATTCATTATTTTTTCTCCCCAAAATACCGTTGAACAGCATATTTATCAATCAACGGAACAAATGCGTTCATAACCAGTATGGCAAAAGAAACACCTTCGGGGTAAGCACTGAAAGCACGAATTATTACCGTCAAAATTCCGCACATTATTGCAAATATAATTCGTCCTTTGATTGTCATCGGAGATGTGGTATAATCAGTTGCCATAAACACAGCACCTAGCATCAAACCTCCGGAAAGTAAGTGAGCCAAAGGTAAATACCGAACATTACCGGTCAGCCAATATAAAAGTGAAGTCAGCAAGACAACAGTTCCGATGTAATATACGGGAATATGCCAACTGATAACCTTGCGATAAAGCATAAACGCAAGCCCAAGCAATATTGCTAAAGCTGAAACTTCACCGATACATCCTCCGGTATTGCCTAAGAACATTTCCCAATACTCAGGCAAATCGTTAAGAAGATACATAGACTGAGATGTTTCGCCGGCTTTGCCAATGCTTTTTATCATACGCAATGTGGTAGCTCCGGTTTCACCATCGGGAGAAAACATCTGCAGAAAATACGGCTTAGGCCAAACAGTCATTTGTACCGGAAATGAAATAAATAAAAATACTCGTCCCGCCAAGGCCGGATTAAATATATTACACCCCAATCCGCCGAAACAAATTTTGGTAATTATAATCGCCACAAAAGCTCCAATTAAAATCATCCAACACGGCATTGTAGAAGGTAAATTATAAGCTAATAATAATCCAGTAATAATGGCCGAATAATCACAAGTAGTGTTGCCGCATTTAAGCCAATAACGACAAGCCAAATATTCGAACATAACACAGGCAGCAACCGATGTTAATATTACCCTTAAAGCATCAACGCCGAAAAACAATACTGCCGCTATAGCTGCAGGCATTAAAGCGATAACGACGTCAAGCATTAGTGATTTAGTATCACGATTGGTTTGAATATGAGGATTGGTCGAAACTTTTAACATGATCTTATTTCTTTCGTAGTTCTTGTTTAGCTAATTTACAATAATCCAACAATGGTAAATGCGCCGGACAACTATATGCACAACATCCGCATTCGATGCAATCCATAGCATGCAATTCTTTCAATTCGGCAACACCTCCATTATATAAAACAGCATCTTTGATGGCAAAAGGACGCAGCCCGGCCGGACATACGGTAGCACATTTACCGCAACGGATACAATTGGTCTGATATTTTTTACCGAACTCTTTGCCCTTTAACAGCAGTACACCTGAGGTCAGTTTAGTCGTCGGAGCGTCAATATTGGTAATGGAAGTTCCCATCATCGGACCGCCTAAAACAACTTTTTCCACATCAGATATATCCGTCTTAGTCTTTTCGATAAGATAAGAAACCGGAGTACCTACTCTGACGCGATAGTTAGCCGGATTAGTGCAAGCATTGCCTGACACGGTTATAATACGCTCAAACAAAGGTTTGTTCTTTAAGACAGCTTCATAAACGGCAAAAGTCGTACCGGCATTTTGTACCACACAACCTACATCAATCGGTAATTTTCCGGAAGGAATTTCTTTGCCGGTAATAGCGCGAATAAGCTGCTTTTCACCACCTTGCGGATATTTGGTGCGACATACCCGCACATTAACTCCGACATAGAGCTTGCTTAAACGTTGCAATTCGGCAATGGCTTTAGGTTTGTTTTCATCGATGGCAATAACAGCATTTTGAATTCCCAAAGCTCGGTTGAGCACTCGAGCCCCCATTATAATCTGCTCGGCACATTCTTGCATAAGACGATCATCAGCAGTCAAAAACGGCTCACATTCAATACCGTTAATAATCAATATTTCGGCCTTTTTGCCTTCGGGAATAGTGGTTTTTATCGGAGTAGGAAACCCTGCTCCGCCCATACCGACAATACCGCTTTCACGAATTTTTTGAACAATCTCTTCCGCTGTATAATTAATATCACGAACAACTTCGGGAGAGCGGTCAATTGATTTTTCCCACTCATCGCCTTCAACCTTGATGGTTATCATGGTCTCATAGTAACCGTTGGCATTAGGAGTTGCTTCCATTTTGACAATTTCACCGGAAACGGAAGAATGGACATCGGAGGAAACTACTCCATCAAAATCAGCCAGTAATGTACCTACTTTAACTTTATCACCTTTATTGACAATAATTTTCGAAGGAGCTCCGATATGCTGTTTTACAGGTATGGTAACAAATTCGGGTAATCCGGCAAATTCAATTGATGAATCGGAAGTGATTTTATGTTTATCAACATGAATTCCACCCATCGGAAAGGTATAAGTTTTAGGCATTTATTTTCTCCCGATAAATAATTGCACCGGACGGACAATTCTCTGATAATTGAGCTCCCCATTCTTTGGCATCTATGGTTTGAGGAATGACTGAAAGATTATTTTCTACCGTTATCTCCGGATTGAGTTTAGCGCATTTTTGGCAACCGATACATGCCTTTGAGCAATTTTTGCGGGCAAGCGCACCTTTCTGAGTATTACGACAAGCTACATACAGCAAAGAACCTTTTGCACTCAATTCCCTTATTTCAAACAACCCGCGCGGACAGGCTTTTACACAGGCACCGCAAGAAGTGCATTTAGAAATATCGATAACCGGCATTTGTGTTTTTTCATCAAATGACAGAGCGCCAAAACGACATACTTTTACACAATCCCCCAAATGCAAGCAACCATTCGGACAACCACTGGAACCGACAGAAATTTGATTGGCAATACGACATGAAGAAACCGCATCGTAAACTATTTTGGCGGGAGCATTGGTGCACGTTCCCTGACAACGCAATACGGCAACAGAAGGTTTTTTATCAGCTGCAGCATAACCTTTAATGGCGGCAACTTTACTCATTACTTTAGCTCCGCCTACCGGACAATAAAGTTTGGCAAAACTTTCTTCATCGGCCTTAGAACAGGTTGAAGCAAAATCAGCACAACCGGCACAACCGCAGCCTCCGCAATTGGCTTGAGGTAAAACCGCAGCAATTTTTTCGGCAATTTCATCAGGTTCCACCCTAAACCGTCGAGAAACAAAATACAGCACTAAAGCGGCTGTAGCTGCTACCCCTCCCATTATAAGAATGTTTATCAATATCAATTTGTCCATGACTTTTTAGTCCTTTAATCGGTGATTTTTAATTTACAACGAAATTTATTCTCCAAAACACGTCTGCTTAAGAATAATGCAAAATAATACGGAATCAAGATAATTATTGCACATATACAATTTTGAATATCGCTAAACCCTAAAAAAACTCCAATTATCAACGTTGCGAGCAAAACAAACAATGGAACCACAAATGCCAACAAAACTGCGGCAATTCCTTTTTGCGAACTTAAAGAAACTTCCACTTTATCTCCGATATGATAAGATGAAGCATTATCAATTTTGACTTTAACAATATTTTTGCGATATTCCCGCAAGCCGCAAGATGATTTAACAGCACAATCACCGCAAGCCGAACAAGTAACCAATTCAACCTGCAAAAAGTCTTTTTCAACGGCTACTACCTGCCCTGTCTTGGTAATTTCACTCATTTAATTTTCCTATAAAATTTGTGCTGCTTCATTTGACAGATAACGTTTTAAATCTTGGTCAAAAATCATAACTTTAATGTTATACCGGTTGGCAAATTGTAAACCTCGTTCAATTCCCATGGCAACTATTGCCGTAGCATAAGCATCCGCCATCATACAGGAATCGTGAAATACACTGACCGAAGCAACGTCACTTTCAACCGGTTTGCCGGTTTTGTGAGAAATAGTATGCCCTAAAATTTGTCCGTCACGCGAATAAAAATTGCGATAATTTCCCGAAGTGGCAACCGCCATATTACTCAATGATATGACCATGATATTATCGGAAGAATGTGCAGTGGGACGATTTATACCGATAGTCCACGGATCGCCTTTTTCTCCGCGAAAGCCTTTGGTTTTGACTTCTCCGCCGATTTCAATCACATAATCACTATAACCTTTTTTATCTAATAGTAACGCTATTTCATCAACGGCCCAACCTTTGGCTATGGCTGAGAGATTGAGCATAATTTGCGAATTGTTTTTGGTAAGATAGCGAAAATTCTTACTAAACCTCAATTTATTGAAACCGCTGTTTTTAAGGGCTTGTTTAACTTCATCATCTGAAGGTTCCGATGGTTTTGATGAACCGAATCCCCATAAATCAATCAATTTTCCCAATGAGGGATCAAAATAGCCTTCGGTTTGCCGATAAACAAGGTCTGATGCCTTAATTACTTTGCTCATATCCGAGGATAATTCTATTTTTTGTTTGGCAGAAGCGGCATTGATAAGAGATATCTCACTGTTTTTTTCAAATACCGACATCAAAGAATTAATCTCGGCAAGCCTGTGGCTTATTTCATCTTTAAGTTGAGAATCTTTGTTATCAGTTTTGATTTTTATATTATAATAAGTGCCGAATATTTTTCCTTTAATAATTTGATAATGGGGCGAATACAGATAAATAAGTGCTCCAATCAGTATTGTAAACACTAATATTGAAATATAATGAAAAATTCGCATATTAACCTTGCATAAATATTAAGTTGATTTTTACATTTTATAAAATTTGTTTTATATTATAATCAATTTTAATGTCAATATTTAAGAAAGAAGATTGTCATGAACAAACAAATGTCAAAAAAAGCCGATGAACTGATGTCTAAATTCAAAAATTCGGAACTTTGCAAAACTTCAAAATGTTTACAAGACCGCTGGCAACAAAAAATCAATGCTTGGGGCAAAGAAATCGCCAAGACTAAAATAAGCGCGACCGATTTGAGCGTATTCGGATTTATAATCGGAATGATGGCGGTTAATTTTTTGGCAATGAATATGTATTTTGAAGCTTTAGTTTGTATATTGGTTAACAGAGTTTGCGATATGCTTGACGGAGCAGTTGCACGCACCAAAGGAGTCACCGAGTTCGGTAAATTTATTGATGCGACTTTAGATTTCATATTTTACGGAGGAGTAATTTTCGGATTTGGTTTGGCTGATGAAAGCAATACGCAAGCGGCTTGTTTTTTACTTTTTGCATTTATGGCATCGGCAACCGCTATGCTGACTTACGGTATAATTGATCAAAAATCGGCAGATACTAAGGCATCACCGTTTTACTTAGGCGGTTTGGCACAAGGGTTCGAGACTTTGACCGCATTTGTAATTTTGTGCATTATGCCGTTTGCCTTTATGCCGATAGCTATTTTATTAGGATGTTGGTGTTTAATAAAAGCATTAATCATAATTTCTCGAGCTTATTACAAATTAAATATCGCCAAAAAAAGTAAATAATAATGCACATAAAGTTGTTAGCCGCAATTATCGGTATTTTTTGCCTGAGTGCTTTTTCCGCCAAAGCACAAGTTGAGGTTGATGCCTGGAGCAGACTTAACGAAAACGGAAATCGGGAAGTTTTATTGGAATTTAACATCAAAGAAGGCTGGCATATTTTTGCCCCTTATGAACAAGAATTCGGCAGTCCTTTGCAAATCAATTGGCAATTAGCCGACAATGAAACATTGGTCGAACAGAGTTTCAGCAAACCTAAAGTATTTGATGATAACGGATTTATCTATGACGGATATGAAAATAAATTCTTTTATAAAACTACAATAATGACCGATAATCCTGACAGAACGACAAAAGCAATCATTGATTGGCAGGCTTGTGCCGGTGATGAGTGTTTACCGCAACGCAAGGAACTGATTGTTCAAGCTGCGGATTCAGCTATGTTTAATCAAAAAATCAATGAAGCGGAAAGTTCTTTTGTTGGAGGAGATATTGAAGAAGTAAATTGGCTAAAGATAGCAGGTTTAGCATTCATTGCCGGTTTATTGCTAAATTTGATGCCTTGCGTGTTGCCGGTATTAGGATTAAAAATTATGGCTTGTTTGAAAGCAACTGCTGCAAATCGCTTGCGCGAGGCTTTTTTTTATACCTGCGGAATAGTTATATCTATGTTGATTTTAGCGGGATTGTTACTGCTGTTAAGACAAACAAATCCTCATTTGGGGTGGGGATTTCAAATGCAAAGTCCGTGGTTTGTCGGGATAATGCTGATAATATTTATATTATTGACCTTAATGGCGTTTGATCTGATTACTTTGCATGGCGGTTGGTTGAGCAAACTGACAAATTTACATTTTCAAAATTGCCAAGTTGATGCTTTGATTTCGGGAATTTTGGCAGTATTGATTGCCAGTCCGTGTACGGCACCGTTTATGGGAGCGGTAATAGGCTATGCGATTGTAGCACCGGCACATATTTATTTTCCGATGTTTTTGAGTTTGGGATTGGGTTATGCTCTGCCTTTTGCACTGTTGACAGTATATCCTAAGGCAATGCAGAAGATTATGCCGCATCCGGGAAAATGGATGAAGACGGTGAAAATTATTCTGGGAATACCTTTGCTATTGACTTGTTTATGGTTAGGATGGCTGTTGTGTACACAGTTGGGAACAAAATTGAATTTACGCCATAGCGAATGGCAGGAATATTCTAATGCAAAAGTTGAACAGGCTTTGCAAAACAATCGTCCGGTATTTATTGACTTTACTGCTGATTGGTGCATTACCTGTCTGGTAAATAAAAAGACTTCATTATATTCGGATACCATGATTGATTTGGTTAAAGCAAATAATATTTTATTATTAAAAGCCGATATTACCAAATTTAATCCCGAAGCGGCAGAGGGAATGAAAAAATATCATCGCGCTGCTGTTCCGTTATATATATATTATGATGGCAAATCCGATGATTATTTGACTTTACCACCGATTTTAACTCCGCAAATTTTGCAAGAATATCTGCGCTAATCACATAATGTTAAAAAGCCGTAATATTAAGTTTGAACGGTTGACTTTGGCAATTGTTACCGTTAACTTACGCTTGTTTTTCAGCAATTAAAATTTACGGATGGTAATTATGAGAAGAGTTGTTATTACAGGTTTAGGGGCATTAACACCTTTCGGAGAGGGAGTTGATTTGGCATGGAATTCTTTGATTGAAAATAAATCAGCCATTAAAAAAATTGAAAAATTTGATGCCTCGGATTGCACTTCACAAATTGCCGGTCAAATAATTTTTGGAACGGAAAAAGGACAATTTAATCCCGATAAAATAATGGAGCCTAAAGAACAACGCCGAGTTGATGATTTTATATTATTTGCGTTGGCGGCTGCAGATGAGGCGGTTAAAGATGCGAATTGGCACCCTGAAGAGGAGCGTGAAAAAAATCGTACCGGTGTGATTATCGGTTCGGGAATCGGCGGACTTAAAACTATTTATGCAACATCTCTTACTTTAAACGAATCGGGAGTACGCCGAATTAATCCGTTTTTTATTCCTTCAAGCATTATCAATATGGCATCGGGACATGTGTCAATGCGTTACGGTTTTAAGGGACCTAATATGGCAACGGTTACGGCTTGCGCTACCGGTGCTCATGCCATTATCAGTGCTTATCAAAACATTGTATTGAATGATGCCGATGTGGTGGTTGCGGGAGGTTCAGAATCCGCGGTTTATCCTTTATCCGTGGGTGGTTTTATGCAATCACGCGCTTTGTCGCACAGTTACAATGACACTCCGGAAAAAGCTTCTCGCCCATGGGATAAAGGACATGACGGTTTTGTTATCAGCGAAGGAGCCGGAGTGATGGTATTGGAAGAATATGAACATGCTGTAGCCAGAGGAGCTAAAATTTATGCGGAGGTTTGCGGATATGGTTGTTCGGGTGATGCTTATCACATTACTTCACCGGCACCTGACGGCAACGGAGCAAAACGTGCCATGCAAGAGGCTTTGAGAAAAGCTGATTTGCAGCCGCATGAGGTTGACTATATCAATGCTCACGGCACTTCTACCGTAATCGGCGATGCCATGGAAGCCAAAGCGGTAAATGAATTGTTTAGCGGTTGTGATAACTTAAAAATGTCGTCAACCAAGTCGGCAATCGGACATATGTTAGGTGCGGCCGGTGCGGTTGAAGCAATATTCTGTGCCAAAGTGATTGAACAGGGAATTATTCCGCCGACCTTGAATTTAGATGATCCGATTGAGGAGGCTCAAGGCATAGATTTAGTGGCAAATCAGGCAAAAAAATGTGCGGTTAAAGTTGCGATGTCTAATTCTTTCGGTTTTGGCGGAACTAACGCTTCAATTATTTTCAAAAAAATATAAGAGAAAATCATGGAAATAAAATCACAAGCATTGATTTTTCCGGGGCAAGGCTCCCAAAAGATCGGAATGGGCAAAAGTTTATATGAAAATTTTGCGATTGCCCAAGATGTTTTTGAGCGAGTTGACGAAGCTTTGCATTATAACTTATCAAAGCTGATGTTTGAAGGTGATGCCGAAAAACTCAATCTGACCGAAAACGCTCAACCGGCAATTATGGCAGTATCGATGGCTTATTTTGAAGTGTTTAAGGATACGGGGCTGCTTGACATGCAAAACATAAAATTTGCGGCCGGACATTCTTTGGGCGAATACTCGGCATTATGTGCAGCTGAAGCAATTGACTTGGAAGATGTGGCAAAATTGTTGCAACTGCGCGGAAAATATATGATGGAGGCTTGTGAGCAACAGCAAGGCGGAATGATGGCAATAATCGGTTTGGATTATGCTGCGATTAATCAAATTGCGGCTTTGAACGGCTGTTATGTAGGCAATTCCAATGCTCCGGCTCAAATTGTGATATCGGGTGGGAAAGAAGAAATTGCTCATGCCGGAGAAGAAGCATTGAAAGTAGGAGCTCGCAAAGCTATTGCCTTAAATGTATCTGGAGCTTTTCACTCGCCTTTGATGCAAAGTGCGGCAGATAAGATGGAAGATATTATCAATCAAGCCAAAATCAGTGTGCCGCAAATCAAAGTTATCAGCAACATGACCGCCCGCCCCTATGATGGAATAAATGAAATAAAACAGTTGCTTAAAGAACAAATTACCAATACAGTTAAGTGGCAGGAGAGTATAAAATATATTATTAACAACAATGTAAATGAATTTGCGGAAGTCGGTTTTGGGAATGTGTTGTCAGGCTTGGTAAAGAAGATTGCACCGGAGGCAAAAGTGACGACTGCAGATGAAATGATTAAACAACCAGAGGAGTAAAATAATGAAAAAATTGATATGTGCAGCGGTTGCCTTGGCAATGTTGAGTGCTTGCGCCACCGATCCTTATACCGGCGAATCAAAAGTGGCAAAAACTACTTGGGGAACAGGTATCGGAACTGCAGTTGGTGCCGGAATCGGTGCTTTGGCCGGCGGTAAAAAAGGTGCTTTAATCGGTGCGGGTGTCGGCGCTTTGGCGGGAGCCGGAACCGGAGGATATATGGATTATCAAGCGGCTAAATTGCGTAAAGAATTGGTTGGAACCGGAGTTCAAGTCAGAGAAGAAAACGGACAGATTTATTTGGTTATGCCGGGGAACATCACTTTTGACACTAACGAAGCCTATATTAAACAATCGTTTCAACCGGTGGTTACCTCGATTGCCAAAGTGTTGACCGAATATGATAAGACGCTTGTTTATGTTAACGGCTATACCGACAGCACCGGAAGTGATGCCATCAACAACCCGTTGTCGCAAAAACGCGCTAATGCCGTGGCTGATTTCCTGAGCTTGAAAGGTGTGGCTGCGAATCGCCTGAAAGCAACCGGTTTGGGCTCATCTAATCCGATTGCCAGCAATGCAACTGCGGCAGGACGTGAACAGAATCGCCGAGTCGAAATTGTATTGGTGAATATGCAATAAATAAATTGCTATAAAAATCAACCATTAAGCACTTTCATGGAGTTGAAAGTGCTTTTTTTTGTTTTTTTAGGGTTGACGGTTTGGACAAAAAATGTTAAAATTAGGACAATTTTTATTATTAGTTTTATTATTAAAAGCGAGGAGCCGATGCTTAATAACAGTGCAAATAAAAAAATGGCAGAAAAAAATTTTTGCTTCCCGACTGAGGAAGATGTAAGAAAACAAGCTCTTATTTTTCACTTGGACACTTGGGTGAGAGATGAAAAGCGCCGTGGTTTTGGTCTCAACACCATAACGGATGCTTGGAGTAAAGTTTATGCAGCTAAATGTGCCTTGAAGAGAAAGAGAATACATGAACGCTCAAGGCTTTTAGTTGCATCCACCAAGTGGCAACAACGTTCAAATCCAAGAAGGATTGCCGAAGAAACCCCCGCGGTGCGGCTCTTCCAAGCCGCAAAAGATATAGATGCCACAGAGTGGCACGAATTGTACCCACTGTTTTTGACAGCGGTGGTGTATAATTTCCCGCAATATCTTGCGGTGGAAGGAGGTGTGAGATGAGAAACATATCTCCAGAAGAGCTCCCGCTAAGCGAGCGGGACAGAGCTCTTCAACAAAACCGCCCGCAACGGCCGACTTTTCTAAAAAGAATGATTAAGTTGGCTAGAAAAAAGAGGGCCACAAACAATGAAATAATTTCGGCATTTAATGAGGTGTCAACCCTCAGAATGATGCCGGACTTGGCCACGACGCTGGCGGCTAAGACGTTTTTATCTTTAAGCGAAGCTTTCGCTCTATTGATGGAACCGGTTTCCCCAAGGGAGCTTGAAAAATATCGCTTGATGTTGCTTAAGCTCCTTTAAAGAAAGAGAAGAAAAAACAAGGGCTGTCGTGAGACGGCCCTTTTCCTTTAGAGCAGATTGATATTTTGCAGGCGGAAAAACTGAACTATTTCCGCCAAATAAAGCCTTTCAATATAGTGCAAACGTCCGTCAGACAAACAGATACGCATTACGGTGCGATAAATCTCGGCAATTTTATCCGGATTCTGGTCTTTAAGATAAGCTAAAGACTGGTAAAAGTCATCAACACTTAATTTTACCTTATTCAAATATTTACGCACATAAGCGATTGTGACCTTTTCCGGCTCGATAAGATGGGATTGGAGATAATCATAAATAACGCTTTCTTTCAACTGCTCGTTATCAATATCCAGACGAGCCATAAACAACATCAGGCAAAGTTCGTTCCACAGAGGTTTAAGAATGTCGCGGCTATCATTAATACGTTTTGTTAAATCTTCTTGAGATGTTTTACCCGAATCGGTCTTACCAATATAATCATCGAGAAAATCCTGCATTTCGGTATATTTTTTACCGGTCAACTCATCATAAATATCTTGGATAAAACCTTGATCATAAGTTGATAATTTTTGCCAGCGATAGAGAAAAATATCAAAATAATAAATACCCTTTTTTTCCTTTATGCTACGGACGGCGGCACGTTCATAGACAACACGACCGTTTTGCCAAAGTCCGATTTTCAAATCATAAAATTTATTATTTTCCCAGCTCATATTTTACACAAAATTGATTGATTTTTAACTTTTTGTATTATATCAAATGTTGTCTAAAAAAATTATTAATAAATAATATTACAAAAATGAAAACAGTAACACTAAAAGAGATTTATGACGTTTTCGGCAGTGATAAGATTGATTCTGCAAAAGTTACCGAGTTGGCAATGAAAGTTGCTGCCGGGGATCAAAATGTCAACCGCCAGGAAAATTGTTCTTTGTTGCGGTATAAATTGCAGGAGGCTGTTGATATTAATGATGCCAACTCAAGATTTGTTGATCACAAAATTGACGAGTTGCGTCAGCTTTATGCGCAAAAGCCTACCGGCAAAGCAGAAATTAAAAAGTGGCAACAAAAGGTAGCAATACTTGAGAACTATGGTGTTGCCTTGGAATTATTCTTCTGCAAGGTAAAAAAATACCGAGCTGAAAACAAAAAGTAAAAAAACGCCGAGCATCAAGCCTCGGTGTTTTTTTATACTTATTTGAGTAATGCAGCTATTTGGGCGATAGTTTGCTTGATGGTTTGAACTCGCATCTCGTAAGATGATAAATCTTTTTCAATAAACAGACGCTGATCAGGGCGAACTTTGAGCACGCCAAAAGAGGATAGAGCCATATTCATCAATTTTTCCGGCTCGGCAAAAACATTGTTACGAAAGCCGATTAAAGCACCTTTGGCACCGGCATTTACTCGATCAATGCCGCAAGCTAAACACAAAATTTTTATCTCGACCACAGCTAACAGATTGGCAACTTCTTTAGGCAGATTACCAAAACGATCGATCAATTCCTCGCGCATGTCGGCAACATCTTCCGCGGTTTCAAGATCACCGATACGCTTATATAACCCCAAACGCAAGCCTAAATCAGGTACATAGTCATCAGGAATCATAATCGGGATACCGATAGCAATTTGCGGTGCCCATTCGCGAATTTGTTTAGACTGCTCGCCGGATGAAGATGCACGTAAACGAGTAATCTCTTCTTCCAACAAATGTTGATACAAGGAAATACCGACATCTTTGATATGACCGGACTGCTCCTCACCCAAAACATTGCCGGAACCGCGAATATCCATATCATAACTGGCCAAAGAAAATCCCGCACCTAAAGTATCTAATGACTGTAATACGGTTAATCGCTTGGTGGCAATTTCAGAAAGCTTATGTTTCGGTTGAGTGGTGAAATAAGCATAACCTCTGACCTTGCTGCGTCCGATACGACCTTTAAGTTGATAAAGCTGAGCAAGCCCGAACATATCGGAACGATATATTATCATTGTATTGACCTGCGGCATATCAATACCGGATTCGATAATGGTGGTGGAAAGCAATATATCACCCTGCCCTGCGGCAAAATCATTCATAACATCTTCAAGCTGTTTGACCGGTATTTGCCCGTGAGCAATCAATACTTTGGCTTGAGGTACAATTTCGTGCAAAATTTCTTCGGCTTGAGGAATATCGGCAATTTTCGGACAGACGAAAAAGGTTTGTCCGCCACGATTTTTTTCACGCAAAATTGCTTCCTTTATCATTACCTTATCAAAAGGCATCACAAAAGAACGTGCCGCCAGGCGATCAACCGGAGGAGTAGCAATAATGCTCAAATTTTTAACTCCGGTTAAAGATAACTGCAAAGTACGCGGTATGGGGGTGGCAGTTAAGGTGAGTACATGAACGCCGGTTTTAAGCTGTTTGATTTTTTCTTTATGGGCAACACCGAAATGTTGCTCCTCATCAATTATCAAAAGTCCGAGATTGCAAAACTCAATTTTTTGCGAAAGCAAGGCGTGAGTACCGATAACAATTTCAACCGCACCATCTTTAAGACCTTGGATAACTTCGGCTGATTCTTTGGCGGATACTAAACGGGACAGCATTTTTATTTTAATCGGAAAACCGGCAAATCTTTGCTGAAAATTTAAATAATGCTGGCGAGCCAATAAAGTAGTGGGAACAATTATGGCAACCTGAGCTCCTGATGCGGCAACCGTAAAAGCGGCACGCATAGCAACTTCGGTTTTACCGAAACCGACATCACCGCAGACTAATCTGTCCATAGGTATTCCGGCTGATAAATCGCCGATTACATCATCAATGGCATTTTGTTGATCATCGGTTTCGTTATAAGGAAAACGGGCGCAAAAATCATCATATATTCCGACCGGAGGGATAAAAACTTCGGCTTTTTTAAGTTTACGTTCGGCGGCAATTTTGATAAGTTTTTCGGCAATATCGCGAATTTTGTTTTTAACCCGAGCTTTTTTAATCGCCCAAGCAGTACCGCCTAAAGTATCCAATTCAGCGAGAGCATCATCACTGCCATAGCGTGACAACACATCTAAATTTTCTACCGGCACAAACAGTTTGGAATTGCCGGCATATTCAATCTTCAGGCAATCATGCGGAGCACCATCAACATAAAGAGTTTCAAGACCTAAGAAACGTCCGATACCGTGATCGATATGAACTACCAATTCGCCGGGAGATAAAGATGAGATATCGGCAATAAAATCTTGAGATGAAGCTTTTTTAGGTTTGCGGCGAGTGAGTTTCTCACCCAAAATATCAGCCTCGGCAAGCAAGCAAAGTCCAAATCCCTTAAAACCATGAGGTAAAGGCATTACGGTTAAAACAATATGATTATCGGCATTGGCAAGAGATTCCGCCCAAGTGTCGCACAATATTAAATCAGCTATGTTATGTTCATTCAATAAATTATAAATTCTTTCACGACTGCCGGAAGAATAACAAGCAATAATGCGAGATAATTGACGATTATCTTTTAAAAAATTACGTAATTCATCATAAGTTTGTTCGGCGGTTTCCTGTTTTTGCACCCCGATAAAAGAACGCATCGGTGTTGCTTCGCAATCAATAACATCGCCTGAAGACGGCAGATTATGCGAAGTAAATTTTATGGCACGACGGTGAGAAAATATTTGATTGAGCTGTTTGGCCCGGAGATATAATAATTCCGGAGCAATCGGACGATAAGTTTCCGCAACATCAGGTGCTTTTATACTCAAAGCCTCAAGACGTGCTTTATAATAATCAGCAATACTGTTTTCTTTGGAAATTATCGCTTCATTAACTTCATCAGATAAAATGATTTGGGCAGCGGGTAAATAATCAAACAAAGTAATAAGCTGATTGTCATAAAAAAACGGTAACCAGTTTTCCATACCGATATGTTTGTTTTTGGATGAAACGGCATTGTAAATTTCATCATCAATACTGCCCGAACCGAAAGCCTCACGATATTGCGAACGAAAAGAGGCAATCGTATTATCATCAAGCACAACTTCACTCATTACCTTAAACAAATAAGAGGTCAATTCACCGGTGGTGCGTTGAGTCATAACATCAAAAGTGCGAATACGTTCAACCTCATCATCAAACAGGTCTATACGTAAAGGCTCGGAAGTTCCAACCGGAAAGATATCTATAATATCGCCACGCAGGGCATATTCGCCGGCCTCGAAAACCTGTTCCACCCGTGTATAACCATTCATAGCGGCATAGTGAATAAAATCATTAAATACCAATTTATCGCCGACTTTAATTTCACGCAAGGCATTGATAAAAACTTTTTTGGGCGGCAGTTTTTGCATAATCGCTCCCACCGAAGCGATAATTACACGACACGATGAGCCAGACGGGTTAATAGCAAGTTCAGACAAGGTTGCCACACGTTGGGCAATTAACTCGTTATTGGGAGAAGAACGATCATAAGGTGTAGTATCCCAAGCCGGAAAACGCAATACCCTGATATCAGGATACATATATTGCAACAAATCGGCGGCATTTGCTAATTCCACTCCGCTTGGTACGATATAAAGGATATCAGAATCACAGGTACGTGCAAACTCCCCCAAAAGGCAAACATCGGCACCTTGGGGAAGTGAAGCGGCAATACGCCCGAGATATTTATCAATATTATACTGCATTATTGTTTTCTTATTATTTACTTGAGCGAAAAAACTATATACAATGAGAAAAAAGTTTGCAAGTTTATTTTGTAAAAAAAATGAAAGGTTGTTTGATGCGTCCGGAAGTTTTATATCCGTTGTTTGCTGATTTGTCTTCGCTGAAAGGTATGGGACCGAAGACACTTAAATATATGGAAAATCTGTTGGGCGGAAGACGAATTATCGATTTGTTATTTCATTTGCCGACTAATATTATCGACCGCAGTTATCGGCCCAAGTTGCAAAATGCCGTTGCCGGAAAAATTTGTACTGTCAAAGTTAAAGTTGTGGAACATATCCCGCCAAAGAAACGGCAACAACCTTATCGAGTGATTGTGGAAGACGATACCGAACAACTGACTTTGATATTTTTTAAGGTGTATGCTGATTCTATTCTCAAGAACCTGCCGGTCGGTGCAAGCAAAATCATTAGCGGCAAATTGGAAAGATTTAACAACCAGCTGCAAATGGCGCATCCTGATTTTATACTGAACGAAAGTGATGCCGCAGAAATACCGGAAATCGAACCGGTGTATCCTTTGACTGCCGGTATCACCAATAAAATGCTGGAAAAATTTATGGTACAGGCTTTGAAAAAAGTGCCTGAATTACCGGAGTGGCTTGATGAGCAATTTATAAAAGAAAAAGGATGGCCGAATTTTAAGAACGCATTATTAAAAGCACATCATCCGAATACCATAAATGATTTGCAACCTTTTGCCAAAGAACGTGCCAGACTGGCCTATGATGAACTGTTGGCTAATCAGTTGACTTTGGGAATTGTGCGTGAAGAGCGAAAAAAGATAAAAGGAAAATCGATCTCCGGAGATGGTCGCCTGCGCCAAAAGATTGTTGAACAACTGCCATTTAAATTGACCGAAGCACAAGAAAAAGTTTTGCAGGAAATTTATACAGATCAAGCTTCGGAATATAAAATGATGCGCTTGTTACAAGGCGATGTGGGTTCAGGTAAAACCATTGTAGCTCTGTTGGCAATGTTAAATACCGTAGAGGTTAAAGGACAAGCGGCATTGATGGCACCGACCGAAATTTTGGCACAGCAACATTATGAAACTATTGCACCGATGACTGAGACTATCGGAGTAAAGACTGCTTTACTGACCGGAAAAACCAAAGCCAAAGAACGCAAGCAAATTTTGAATGATTTGGCTGATGGTAAGATTGATATTATTATCGGCACTCATGCTTTATTTCAAAATGAGGTGATTTATCACAATTTGAATTTGGCGATTGTTGACGAACAACATCGTTTCGGGGTGCAACAACGGCTGAAGTTATCACAAAAAGGAATTAACGTTGATGTGTTGGTAATGACGGCAACGCCAATTCCCAGAACTTTGGTTTTGAGTGCTTACGGAGATATGGATTGTTCGGTTATCGATAAACTGCCGGAAGGACGCAAACCGGTTGATACCAGAGTTATACCTTTGACTAAACTATCTGAAGTTATACGCGGACTGGAAAAACAAATTAATGACGGAATTATGGCATACTGGGTTTGTCCGCTGGTTGAAGAAAGCGAAAAATCCGATCTGGCCGCGGCAGAGGCACGATTTGCCGATTTACAGCAGATATTCGGCGATAAGATAGGTTTAGTTCACGGCAAAATGAAAGAAGCGGAAAAAAATGAAGTTATGAATCGTTTCAAAAATGGCGAGCTTCGTTTGTTGGTGGCAACGACGGTGATTGAAGTGGGTGTTAATGTACCGCAGGCAACTCTTATGCTAATCGAGCATGCCGAACGTTTCGGTTTGGCACAATTGCACCAATTGCGCGGAAGAGTGAAAAGAGGTAATCAACAAGCGATTTGTTTGTTGATGTATGGCGGACATTTGAGTGAGACGGCTTACGAAAGATTGAATATAATGAAACAAACCGAAGACGGATTTGTGATTGCCGAAAAAGATTTGGAGTTACGCGGCGGCGGTGAGATATTGGGAACACGCCAAAGCGGGTTGGAAGATTTTCATTTGGCGAATATGGATTATCATCGTCATTTGTTATTGGTGGCACATAAAGATACTCAACTGATTATCAATAAAGATAAATTATTGCAAAGCAAACGCGGACAGGCTCTGCGTACCCTGCTCTATTTATTTGATAAAGATGAGAGTGTGCAAAATTATCAGGCTTAAAAAAATAGCACAACTAAAACGAGATAATGCTTTAACAATATGAAATTTAATTACACAACAAAAAAATAATTAATTGTTATATATATTCAACTTTTTGGGGATATTTCAAGATGGTATATTGACATTAGCGACGGTAGGTGTTAGAAAAATAGGTATGGTGGATGAGTGGGTAAAAGTCCTGTCATGAAAATGGCGGGATTTTTTTGTGCCTGCTTTATCGCCATATTTTTTTATCAACCAAGAGCTTTGTTGAAAACAAGGCTCTTTTTTTATAAGTAAACTGAAAGGAAAAATAAAATGCAAATGTATGGAAATTATATCTCACCGTTAGGCTATCAAAACGGTGATAACGGTATTGACAGTTATGGGGTGAATCATAACGGATTTTCGTTGCGTGATGAGTTAGCCTATCAAGCCACTCGGCAACAACGCGAAAAACAACTGATGCAAAATTATAATGCTCAAGGCATAACTTCAAACTATCCGCAATATAGCACAAACTTTTGGGGTAATTCTGCCAACAACTACGGTTTTGGCAACTTCAATATTGAAGCTAATATTGAGAATATGCAAAATACCTTAAATCAACCTATGCAGTATGCACAAAATACTTTGCCAAATATAGTAAATGATGTGAATCAAACAAGCAAAATGATTGATTATTCTCTTTATGGCAATGATTTCTCTAAAGAGTTTATTGATAATATGCTTGGTGATACTCGTTTTCAGCATGCTATGCAACGCACCAAATTTAACGAAGGAGGGTTTGCTAATCATCCTAACGATAGAGGCGGAATTACCAACTATGGTATTAGCTCAAAATATTATCCCAAGGAAGATATTATAAACATAACGCCACAAAGAGCTCAAGCAATATTGTACAGGGATTACTGGCTTAAACCAAGTATAAATCAATTACCGGATGAGTTTGCCGATATAGTTTTTGATGATGGTGTTGTGCAAGGACAACCAACAGCCATCATAAATTTACAAAAAGCTTTAGGTGTTAAACCTGATGGTTTGATTGGGTCACAGACATTAAATGCTTTTCAAAATAAAAACTATGATACAAAAGCTAATTTTATTAGGAATGTTCATAGCGTTGAAGATAAATATCTGCAAAAAGATCCATCTCAAAAAGTATTTGAGCAAGGACATCGAAATAGATTTAATCAATATTAAAGGCGAGATGATATAGAGCCTATCATCTTGTTAAGATAAAATTGCAATTCTTGTGTTGTGGCGTATTCACTATATAAATCTGGGGATATGCCACAATTATTTTTTTTGCAAAAATTTGTTTCCCAATACATAAATGAATATTGATCATATATAAAATTTTTGTATTCATCAATCTTTTTATTAGCCGCATCATTTGGTAAATTGTAAAATTTTTCAAAAATTTTTACAGCGATTCGCTTATAACAAATTTGAGTATCTTGATTGGTTTTCATTAAATGATTATAACATTTCATACTCCAAGATTCAGGGCATTCTTGTTCCTTAATTTCAAATTGTTGTGAGCAATTTTTTACTTCATCTTTTTTACTTCATCAGATATTTTATTAATATATGTTATATCATCTTTAGCAGTTACATCAAATGTGCAAATCAATGAACCTAAAAACAACAATATTTTTCTCATTTTTACCTCCGAACGAAGTATATTATAGCATAAGTTAAAATATATTAAATCATCCAATATTTTTACAAGCTTTGAGTTTTTTACTCTAAACTCTTTGGGATATAAGAAAATCTCCTCACGTTGATGAGGAGATTTTCTTTAAACACCTGACGGCACAAATGACCGCGAGAGCAGATACGCCTAATCCACTGTATATAATCCCTACCGGAATTTTAATAGGGGAAATAGTGCAATAGATGTTCCAACTAAGCCCCATCACGATGCCGGTAAAAATCCATGATAACAGGGAACAAACCTTATAGTTCATTTCGTAGCTTGCAAGCAGCGAGCATACAAAATTCACCATTGTGACTATTCCAACCACGTGGAAGTAACTCTCGTAGAAAGATACATTGGACAAGCAATGCTCTGTAGCATTGCCGTTGCTCCACATCATGATGCAAGCTGTCAGGTAAAGCATCAAAATAGCGACGCTCAACACCAAACTGCTGATAACTAATGTCTTTTTCATAGTTCTAGTATTTATTATTAATAATTTGTATTTAATTATCTGTATTGTCGTTTATAGTTTGCTTTTATTTAAAAAGCAAGTTTTTTTTAGTTAAATTTCATTAATTCGAGCGTTGATATAATCTAATTTTTCTTGAGATAATTTTTTATTGGCAATAATCTCGGCGAAAATTGCTTTGATTTCGGGAGCATATTTACGGCGCGACTTGGCGATGGCTGTAAGATGATGAGCGGCAGCCTCAAAAATTTGCGGCTCTTCTGCCAAAAGCTGGGCGGCTAATTCCAAATATGGCGGTGTGTATTCGGCTTTTGATGAACGTTTAAGGCTTTTGATATAAGCTTCTTTTTGGATATCGGCAGCTTCTTCAAAAGATATTTTTTCATCACTGAGGGGACGAGCGGAAGCTCCGAAAAAACGCCGTTTGGTCTTAGCGACAATATTTTTAAGTGATTTAAGCAAAATTGAAGAAGCAATTGTTTTTTTCATTATTACTCACCTTAAAATAAAATATACCTTTACAACTAAGATATTAACCTTGACCGAAAAGTCAATTGATTTTAGACTTTTGCTAATAGTTTATACAAGGGAAATGTAAATCATGAGACTATATACAAAAGAAAAACAAGGTAATCTGCGTAAAATAACCGTTTTAGGAAAGACTTTCACTTATACCAAAACTCCTAAAATGCCTCCGCATATCAACCGCGAGGTATTGGATAAGAAAATTGCGGTGTTTGATAAAATAGGTATAAATACCGATAAAAGAGCGCAAAAACTGATTGTTTCACTGACTTCGTTTCCGCCGCGTATGAATGACATTCACTACACTTTATATTCATTACTCAACCAAAGCGTGAAACCTGATGAAGTAGTTTTATGGCTGGCTAATGAACAATTTCCCAACGGGGAAGCTGATGTTCCGCAAAAAGTGTTGGATTTGCAAAAAAACGGTTTAACCATAAAATGGTGTGAAGATACTCGCTCATATAAAAAACTGATACCGGCGATGCAGGAATATCCTGATGATGTTATTGTAATCACTGATGATGATGTGTTTTATAATAAAAACTGGCTTAAAAGATTATATCGTCAACATTTGCTGAGTCCTAAAACGGTTATCGGACATCGTTGCCACAAAATAACCGTTGATGAACAGGGATATCCCCTGACCTATCGCAAATGGAAACGCAATTCACTGCAAACAACCCCGTCGTATAAAAATTTTCTGACCGGATGCGGCGGAATATTGTATCCTCCGCACAGTTTGTATAAGGATTGCACCAAAAAAGAATTATATCAAAGTTTGGCTCCTTATGCCGATGATATTTGGTTTTGGGCGATGACGGTGCTGAATAATGTTAAGATAAAAACTTTTTGGGGGCATTTCAACAAAGTATTGTTAGTTAATCCCGAGCGAGAAATGCGTAATACCGAAGATTTGACTTTGGCTAAAATCAATATTGAGCAAAACGGTAATGATAAACAAATGCGGCAAGTGATTGAGTATTATCCGCAATTGAGGGAAAAGCTGAAAAATGAATAAGAAAAAAATATTATACGGAACAGTCGGACTGATTGTTGCGGCTTATGTCGGTTTTTGCGGGGCAGTTTATTACTTACCGCAGTATTTTTTCTATAATCCGACTAACCGCCAGGCTGAAATGCCAACAATGGAAAATGACGGATTTGCCGGTGAAAAAATCGAATATAAAACGGCGGACGGAAACGAGCTTTACGGAGTTTTTGTGAAACCGAAAGCAGGAAAAAAGTTGATTGTTTTTTATCATGGGAATTCCTATAACATTGCTAAATTCTACTATAAATTGAAACCGTTAATTGACAAAGGATACGGTGCTTTTATCGGTGAATATCGCGGTTTTGGTAATGTGAAAGGTGAGATAAATCAAGCAGGATTGGAAAAAGACGCTTTGGCAGTGATTGATAAATTGCATGATTTGGGGTATAAAAATCAACAAATAGTTTTATACGGAATGTCTTTGGGAAGTTATACTTCCTCTTATACAGCAACTCATGCTCAAGGCGGAGATTTTGCCGGTCTGATTTTGGAAGTGCCGTTTGACAGTTTGCTCAATGTGGTAAAGCAGCGAATTTGGCCGTTGTTTCCGTTCGAGCTGATTGTTAAGGATAAATATAATAATATTCCTAATATTAAAGATTTGACAATTCCCAAGCTGATTATGGCCGGCACCAAGGATAAAACCGTACCGCCGCAACGTGCCGAGAATTTGTTTGAAATTGCACCGGAAGCGAAGAAATTTATTACTTATGAAGGAGCTGATCACTCCGAACTGTTTGAGTATGAAAATTATCGCGATATACTAAAATGGTTGGCAAAATTGTAAACAATAAAAATCCCCTCAGCCGGCAGAGTTGAGGGGATTAAATTTGACAAGCAATGAAATTATTCTTTGGCCTTGGGGTCTTCCAATAATTTCAGACTTCCGGCAACAGTTTTTTCGCGCTCGGTTTTCAGCTCAAAGCTGACCTTTGCATTTTCAAACAAAGTGTGTAATCCGGCCTCCTTAACCGCGGTAATGTGAACAAACACATCATTGCCGCCCTCATCGGGAGTAATAAAACCATAACCTTTTTTCTTGTTAAACCATTTTACAGTTCCTGTTGCCATTTTAAGTATCCTTTTATCTAAAAAACAGGTTGATATCGGGGCTGCTTTTTTCAAATAGTGCCTCGTGATTTGCATCACATTTGTTATGTTAGAGCTTTTTTTTATAATTTTCAAGTGCTTTTTTTTGCAGCTTGGGTATGAATAAAAAAAGCGGCTTTAAGCCGCTTTTCTTTATATGTTTTCTCTTGCTTTGCATCGATTTGCTATTTCTTTTTGACGTTCTGATGACAAACGTTCTTTTCTTTTTTTCTTAAAGTCGATTGCTTAAAAAACAATAAAAAAAAATAACTAGACAATCAAAATTATGGTGTTATAGTGCACGAACACTTGCCCTCAATGGGGAGGACGGGTTTTTCATTACGTTGTGAAAGAAAGGAATAAACAAAATGACTATTAAAACTATCCGCAAAGACAATTATCCCGAATGGTATCAGGCTGTGGTGGCGGCGGCTGATATGGCTGAAAATTCCGCTTCGCCGGGGTGTATGGTTATCAAACCTTGGGGGTATGGTATTTGGGAGCGTATCAGAGATGAATTTGACGGGCAAATCAAGGCTCTTGACCATGAAAACTGCTATTTTCCGATGTTTATTCCATTGTCGTTCTTTCAAAAAGAAGCTGATCATGTCGAAGGCTTTGCCAAAGAGATGGCGGTAGTTACTCACTCTCGATTGGAGACTAAAGACGGACATCTTACTCCCGCCTCGCCTTTGGATGAGCCTTTAATTGTGCGTCCGACTTCCGAGACGATTATTGCCGATTCATTTTCCAAATGGGTGAAATCTTATCGTGATTTGCCGGTTTTGATTAATCAATGGGCTAATGTGGTGCGTTGGGAAATGCGCCCCCGCCTGTTTTTACGCACACGCGAATTTCTTTGGCAGGAAGGACATACTGCCCATTCCACTCACGAAGAAGCCGAGCATGAAACCAAAACCATGTTGGAAGAATATCGCAAACTTTGTGAAGATACTTTAGCGATGCCGGTAATTTGCGGACGCAAGCCGGAATATGATAAATTCCCCGGGGCAATTGATACTTATTGTGTTGAAGCTATGATGCAAGACGGCAAGGCCTTGCAAGCAGGAACTTCGCATTATTTGGGGCAAAATTTTGCCAAGTCGGCAAACATTACTTTCATTAACAAAAACAATCAGCCGGAATTTGCTTATACCACTTCTTGGGGAGTTTCAACCCGGCTTATCGGGGGATTGATTATGACGCATGCCGATGATGAGGGTATGGTTACTCCGCCGAAGATTGCACCTTATCAAATCGTGATGGTGCCGGTAATTAAAAATGAAACCGACACGGAAGCGGTGATGGATTATATCAATAATTTGCGCAACGAGCTTAACAAAGCGATGCCGTTTGGCGAGAAAATTCGGATTAAACTGGATAAACGCGACAAGTCAAGCGTGGATAAATTCTGGGAGTGGACCCGCAAAGGTGCACCGATTATCTTGGAAATCGGCAAGCGTGATGTTGAAGCAAACAATGTGATGATGAAACGCCGGATTTATATCAACACACCGGAAGGCAAAGCAATTGTCAGCAAAGATGATTTAATTGCAAATGCGGTAAAATATTTGGAAGATATTCAGGCTGAAATGTTTGCACGGGCCAAAGATCGTTTACAAGCCAATATTCGCACCGATATCAAAACTCCGGAAGAATTCAGAGCTTATTTCGCCAATATGAATGAGTGGATTGAGGACGGCAAACAAGGTAAAGTCGCTTTCGTGCGCGGCAAATGGTCGGGTGATGAAAACAGCGATGCTCTGTTAAAAGAGTTGAAAATTACCATTCGCTGTCTGCCGTTTGATCAATCCGGCACACAAGGTGTTTGTCTGTTGACCGGAAAACCGGCTACAATTGATGTGATTTATGCTAAGTGCTATTAATTGCCCGAAAGGCGATGGCGTAATTTAGCAATAGTTTCGGCGGAAGCGCGAATAGTAAATTTGAGGCTTTCGCCGATATTTTGTTCGGACAAAACTTCACAATGAGAATGTATCCATGCCAGATTTTTGCCATCTGCCGCAGGAACGGTGATTGTTATGGTTTGGTGAGTACGGCTTAAAGAATTATCAATCTTTTGTAACAAATCTTGTTTACCATCACCGGTTAAGGCTGATAGTGTTATTTGGTTTGGAGTTAAGCGAACCAACAATTTGTTTTTCTGTTCGAGATTCAACAAATCTGTTTTATTAAGCACTTCAAGATATCTTTCGGATTGAGTGATATTGTTTAGCCCTATACTATCCAACACTTTGAGCACGTCTTGTTTTTGCTGTACCGTATTTTCAAAAGCTGCATCACGGACATGGATTATTAAATCAGCTTGCAACACTTCTTCTAAAGTAGCACGAAAAGCCATTATCAATTCGTGAGGTAAATCAGAGATGAAGCCTACGGTATCAGACAAGATAATTTCACGACCGGAGGGAAGTTTTATTTTGCTCATTGCGGTATCAAGAGTGGCAAACAACATATCTTGGGCTAAGACATTTTCAGAAGTCAGCAAATTAAACAAAGTTGATTTGCCGGCATTGGTATAACCGACAAAAGCAACTATCGGATAAGGAACCCGACTGCGTGCCTGACGCTGGATGGAACGGGTGAGTTTGACCTTTTCCAAGTCTTTTTTCAAAGCAATTATTTTATTATCAATAATACGACGATCCAGCTCAATTTGTTTTTCTCCAGGTCCGCCTAAAAAACCACCGCCGCCGCGTTGACGTTCAAGGTGAGTCCAACTGCGTACCAACCGACTGCGCTGATAAGTGAGGTGGGCCAATTCAACTTGCAACTTTCCTTCTTTGGTTTGGGCGCGCTCGCCGAATATTTCCAATATAAGAGCAGTGCGGTCAATGACTTTTACATTCAGCTTTTCTTCCAAATTACGTTGCTGAATCGGAGACAAGGAAGTATCAAAAATCATTAATTCTATATTATTTTGAATAATTACATCGTGAAGATTATCAATAACTCCCTGCCCGATTAAAGTACCGGCTTTAGGAACTCTTATCTTGATAATATCACGATAAACCACATCTAAATTGATAGCCAAAGCCAGACCGCAAGCCTCATCAAGCCGTGCTTGCGGCGGCAACGACAAACCAACTCCGTAAATATCAGGAAATATTACAGCAACTTTGGTGAGATCCGGATTATTAAACTCAAATTTTTCTAATGGCACCAGTTAAAGCTCAACCGCATCACCGGGCATAATAGTAGAAACGGCGTGTTTATAAACCAACTGAGTATGCCCGTCACGACGTAGCAACAAAGAATTGTCGTCAAACCAGGTTATAATACCCTGCAATTTTACCCCGTTTACCAAAAATACGGTAACGGCAACCTCGCCTTCTTTTAATTTTCCCAAAAAATCATTTTCAACTTTTTTATCTGCTTCCATGGATTTACTCCTTTTATTTTTTATTGTTATGTCATTTTAATAATAATTTTTTGATAAAGTCAAAGACTTTTAACAAAAAATATCTTCAGCTTGTTTAACTTGAGATGAATCAACGTAAACCAAAAGTTTATCCCCGATTTCAAATTTGAAATTAAGATCGGGATAAATCAAATCAGTTCCTCTCAATACAGCAATAACCCGACATGATTTAGGCAATCCTAATTCACCGTTCTTTTTAGCGACACAAGAGTTTTCATCATTGATGTTAATCTCCCAAATTTCACCTTGACCACGCGATACGGAATAAGCATTTGCGATATTGGAATTACGAATTTCTTTTAATAATTTTGATATGGCAATAGCACTACGATCAACAATAGTATTGCCGATGATATTAAACATCAGATTATTATAAGAAGGAGTGTTAATCAATGAGATTGTCGTACCAACTCCATCTTTAGAAGCTATCAATGAGGCCAACAAATTATCTTTATCGTTTTCGGTTACGGCAATGGCGGCATCGGCTTTGGTAATATCAGCTTCGGAAAGAATAACATCACTCATCATCTCGCCATTGATAACCACTACACGATTAAACCGGCGTGCCAATTCACGAGCTTGGTTAATATCCTCTTCAATCAAACGTGCCGAAGTTATGACATCACTATTTTCAACTCGCGAACATATATACTGGGCAATTGCTCCACCGCCAAATATGACTAAACGTTCATTAGTATTTCTCTCTAAACCAAATCCGCTGATAACAGAGTAGATATCGTTGCATTTTACCAATAAATTTATTTCATCACCGGCTTTGATAGTATCGTACATATTGGGAATAAAACCTGTATTATTACGCACAATATTAATAAATCCGACATCACTATCATCAAATTGGCGAATAATGTTGTTAAGCGAGGTTTCGGGAAAAGGATTCTCGTTACCGATATTAATGGTTAAAATGCAATATTGACCATTTAATACAGGAAGAATACCGGAACTTCCCGGATATTGTAAAATTCTTAAAATATGCTCGGCAATATCGATATCCGGAGATATCAGCAGATCAATCGGCAAGTGATTGTCATTGTATAACATTCCCCATAACGGATCAAGAAAAGTATCACTTTTAACTCCGGCAATCTTTTTACGCACATTAAACAAACTATAAGCCAACTGACAGATAATCATATTAACTTCATCGCTTTCGGTAACGGCTAATATTATATCACAATCTTTGGCACCGGCACGCTCCAAGACATCCGGATGAGACGGAGCACCTAAAATCGGCAAAATATCAAATTCCTGTGCCAATTCGTCCAGACGACGCTGATTGTCATCAATAACTATAATGTCACTTGAACCTTTGGTTAAATAACTGACTATACTTTTACCGACTGATCCTGCTCCGCAAACTATTATTTTCATTATTCCTCCTTTTGAAGCGTGTCAAAAAAATCATCTATAAAATTATATGCTTGTTTCATTTCATTTATCAATACAAAATTTGCTCTAAATTCACAAGCATTGCGCATGCCTTTACAATACCAGCAAACATATTTGCGTGCCAAAGACAAAGCCGTACGTTCGCCATAATATTCTTTAAGCCCGTTGATGTGACGTAATAATACTGATTTGACTTGGGATAAGGTTAAATTTTCAGGAACAATGCCGGCGGTCAAAAAATTATGAACCTGAGCAATTAACCAAGGACGCCCCAAGCTTGCACGTCCTATCATTACTCCGTCAACAGCTGTTTGTTCTATCATAGCTTGAGCTTTGGTGCATGAATCAATATCTCCGTTACCGATAACCGGAATATTTACCGCCTGTTTAACCTCAGCAATAATATTCCAATCGGCATTACCGGAGTACATATCCGAACGAGTTCGTCCGTGAACAGTTATATAATCGGCTCCGCAATTCTCACACATTTTAGCAAATTCTACGGCATTAACGTGTTGATGATCCCAACCTTTGCGAAATTTGACACTCAAAGGTAATAAAGTTGCTTTACGAGCCGCTGTTATAATATCAGCAGCACGCGTAATATCCTGCATAAGATAAGAACCGCTGTGATTGTTGACAATCTTTTTAACCGGACACCCCATATTAATGTCTATTCCGGCAGCACCTAATTCTTCAACTAACTTAACCGCTTCGGTAAAAAGTTCCGGTTCGCCCCCGACTAATTGGACGGTGACAGGATAATCTTCATCACGCACATCGGCAATACGATAAGTTTTGGCATTTTTGCGATTAAGTGCATTAACAGCAACCATTTCCGAGATAATATTACCACCGCCGAAAGAATGAGTCAGCCGCCGTAGAGGTTTATCGGTAATTCCGGCCATCGGACTTAAAAAAACTTTACTGTTAAACTTCGGTGTTGTCATTTATGTCTAATTCAATTTATTGAGAGCTTTACTTAGAACATAATACAAACGCCCTAAATCCGAACCGGAAATTACAGCCATTAGAGCCGCAGCATGCTCGTGATCTTTCGATTTTTCAACCAAGGCTTCAAACTCGTTCATATATTTAATTACCAGAGAACGTAACTCATTGTTCTTCTCAAATTCCTTGCGCATTACTGCAATTTGAGAATTGGATATGTTCTTAACCAAAGTGCGAACAAATATTTGGGTATCTCCGTTGTAAAATCTCTTCCATAAATCATCCTCACCCCTGGGATTGAGCAAACGATTGATGTCAACGGATATGCTTTCCAATATTTTCATTATCTTGGTTGATTCTTTGATGAAGGTATCAACTTTGATATCTTGATATGAAGAATTTAAGCCCTGCATAACTTTTTCGGCTTTATCGGTATTATCCGAAAGCAATTTCAACTGATTGGATAAATTATCGTTGAAAAGTGAACTCTCTTTGATAAGATTTTGTCCGCGTTCTTCAAAGCTTTTGCCGGCTGTAACCAATTCGCTCAAGCTGGAATTTACTTTATCTGCCGTAGAATCAGCTAATGCTGACAAAGCTTGCGACTGTTTGACAAATACTTCACCCGAAGCTAATATATTGTTAGATATGCGCTCCGCATTAGCGGCTATTTCATTAACCGAAGCGCGTAATTTATCGCCGGACTTCTCCAAATGAGTAGCGCTGAGTTTGGCGGCATCATCCATTTCATTGCCTAACTGCTTGAGTTTTACTCCTAAATCTTTTACTTTTTCATAAGCATCGTTAGCTCGGTTCGCCAATTGCATTGAAGTATCATTAAGAATGGTATTAAAGCAATCAACTAATTTTTTGGTATCATCGGAAATTTTTACCATCTTATCACTTTGAGTTGATATTAAGGTATTAATTTCCATAACTCCGGTCGATGTTTCGGCAGTAACGGTATTAAAACCGGACAAATATTTTTCATATTCATTGAAAACACTGCCGATATTTTTAACCGATTGGTGAATAGTGCTATCCAAATCCTCTCCGCATTGTGATAAACGAAGATTAACCTGATCAATGTTTTTGACCGAATCTTTGGAAGCTTTATTGATGGCATCACAGGCTTTTAACAATCTGTCTCCCAAAACGTCAAATTCATAAGATAATTTGTTAGTCACATCAAAAATTTCGCCGGTGTGGTTCTTGAAATCATTGTTAATAGCTTGCATTTTTCCGGCAACTTCAACCGTAGCGTCAGTGAGATATTTATATTGTTGAGCCATTGAAGCCTCGCCCAAACGTGATTGAGTGATAACGGCATTGACAACTTCGGAAATACCAGTACGCTGTTTTTCAAACAAATTGACAATACTTTCACCTTGATTTTTGATTTTGGCATAAACGTTTTCCATATATTTATTTTGTTCATTGATTTTTTGCCAAGTTTGATTACCCTCTTTAACCAACTCCTGCTGCATTGATTTAAGCTTGGACGAGGATATATTCATACCATCAACCGAAGCTGCAACATTATCATTAATTTCTTTGACCTTATTCGCAAAAACATCCATTTTTTCTTGAACTGCGGAATTGATTCCGTTCATCTTTGTTATGGCATCATCAACCGTTTGAGAAGTATGTTTATGCTGATCGTCAAAAGCTTTGCCGATTTCTGATAACTTTTGAACCGATTTTTGCAAATTGGCAACCACTATATCAGCCTTATTGCTAGTATCTTCCTCCAACATAACCATTTTAGCATAGATTTTATCGGCATCGGAACTGATTTCATTCATTTGCTTCTTGATAATTTCGGCCATTTTGTTATTGTTATCGGTCATTTTATTGCTATAAGCATAAAAATCAGCTTCTTGTTGGCGGAAAGTAATATTAAGATCGGCAACTTTATTATCAATAGTTCCGGCAACATTATCAATATATTCGGCAGCATTTTTAGATACAGTATTGATATTTTCGGCTTGAAGATTAAAATCGGCAACTGCATCGCTGATAATTTTGGTCACAGAAGCACTGGTATCATCCAAAGTTTGTGCACTGGCTGTGATTGCCTTGCCGATGTTTGTAGAACGCTCATCAACTTTTTTACTTAATCCTTCAATGTTTTGCAACTGCTTGCTTAAAACATTTTCAAATTGAGTAACTTTGGTAATTGTTTTGTTAACCGAGGTATCAAATTGAGTTGATTGCTCACTCAAATTATCGTTAATCATACGACTTTTATCAATGGCATCATTACAATACGACAACATTCTTTGAATATTATTTTTGAGGTTTTCAGCTGTTGTCTGTGCAGAATTTTCCAAGTTTTCCGAACTGACCGTCAATTCATCAATTTGACGTCGCAGTTCATCTTTGATAAACTCGACTTTAGATGCGGTATCGGCAATATATTTTTGCTGTTGAAGCAGAGATGCTTCACTAATCTGACTTTGAGTAACCACAACCGCCGAAGCATCAGTAAGACCGGTAGTGTGTTTTTGCAACATACCGGCAACTTGACTGAGATTTTCAACAGATTGAGCGGTTTGAACCAATAAATTCTCGGTAGATGAGTTGATATCATGATCAACATCGTGTAATTGCTCAATACCCGTGCTCATGGTCTTTTGCAAATCTTTGTAACGATTATTGATAACATCTGTAATATCAATAATTTTGTCGCTCATGCTCTGAAAATCGCCGGTTTTTTCATTCAAACGATCAATATAGGTATTAATGTCATCATTGGCAGCCGCAACTTTTTCACTTAACAATAAAACATTTTTAGATAAGGAGCTGTCAACATCCTGCATGGCGGCAATACTCTTATCGGCAACTCCGCTCAAGTTAGCTACTCTCATTGACACACCATCTTCCAAATTGGAGCATCTCACCATTAATTTCTCTAATTCCTGATTTATCAGTTCGCTATGAGAATTGAATTTCTTACTAACCAATTCGGCTCGATCATCTATGGTTTTTACCATGGAATTTATGGTGTGATTTTGTTTAGCTACTGCATCTTCCAATTTACCGATTTGGGTATCAAACATTCCTTCAACACCGCGCAACTCGTTTTTAACACCTTTGCTGAAATCTTCGATTCCGGTCAAGGCAGTTTTGGCTAAATTACCACTTTGAACTTTAACTTCATCGACAATTGAACTCATCGCTTCGCCGACCTGATTGAAATGTTTTTGCAAAACATTTTGCATATCAACAATTTCGCCGGAAACTTGGTCTTTGAGAGCCTCGCAATTTTCAAAAGCTTTTTCAGATACTTGCCCGAGCAACTCAACCTGACTGTTTAAAACATTTTGAGTATCAGTGAAGTTTTTTACGGTCATTTGATTAAAATTATTGAGTTCGGCATTAGATTTATTCATTTCTAAAACAGCCTTTTCAGCTGTTTGACGCAATTCGTCAACCATAGATTTAACGGTTTGCAGAGATGGAGCTATTTGCGACAAAAGATTGCTTAAAGCCGAACCGATTTGTTCACTATCATCAATAAACTTTTGATTTATCTCTGATAAATTATTGCTGGAATTTTGGGCTTGGCCGACAATGTTTTCAAAATTAGACATCAAAAATTTGACACCCTCACTCAGTTCAACAATAGTGTGAGAAGAATAACCGTCTAATTTTCCGACTAATTTTGCAAAATCATCAACATTCTCTTTGATGGCGTCTTTAATATGAGAAGTTTGCTCATGAGCAAGTTTGGAAACTTGTTGTAATTCAACAACTTGAGAACGAATAGCATCTGCCATGGCTTTTGCGGTTTGGGGAGCTCCTTCTTCGGGATAAACCAATTGATTCATATAAGCGCGCAAAAATTTAGCTTCCTTTTTGAATGATGTGCCGCGATCAATATAAGCCATTGCCACCCAGAAAACTACCAACGGCAGTGTAATTCCAGCCATAAATCCGCCAAATTCGTCAGGCATCATCAAAAACAGGTTTGACCAACCGAAAAATTGAGTAATATATATGATTACCAAGGCGAACCATACTGCACTTACTCCTAAAATCAACTTATGTAGGTTATTGCTAAGCCATGAATTTTCTTCTTCCGGTTCCGCAACTTGAGTTGATTGCTCCTGCATAAATTGCGGTAAAACCATCACTTTGTCATTAGAATTAGCCGAATCTTGTGACATTTATTTTCCCCAAAAAACATAAAATTCCCCTATTGCAACCTTTTCCCGAAGTTGCGTGCTTATTATAGAACTTATTTTTTTAAATTGGAAACAGATTGAAAGCAATAACCCTACTTATCCACAATCTTTATTATCTTTTGCACATAAAACATAATTTAGTTTTTCCAAAGCAAGCTGTTGCATTTGTTCCTGACTCATATTTAGAGGGGCGACAGTTACTACCTCAGTTTGAGTAGCCGTATCAATAGCCGTTACTCTTACAGCGTTGCTTTGCCTGATAAATTCAAATAAAACATCTGCCATTATTTTAAAAACTTGCCTGATTTAGGAAAACCGAACGGAGCCAATTTACCGATTTGGGCACGATGCCCTAACCAATTAAGCAAATTATTTTCTACGGCAACTCCGCCGGAACGATTGAAGCGGAATCCGTCCTTTTCATTGAAAATTTGAATATCACAAAGACCTCCGTCTTTGTACTTTTGCAAACAAACTCCGCGTCCGCGGGCAATGGTCGGAACTTCCTCAATTTTACAAATCAAGATTTTGCGATTATCACCGATAAAAGCTGCCATATCTCCGCAAACACGACAACAAAATGCAGCATGCTCACCTGCAGCAACATTCATAATACGACGACCTTGACGAGTTTGAGTAATAATATGATTATCATCAACAATAAAGCCATAACCGACATTTGAGGCTATCAGGTAGCTACTCTTGGCAATATAAACAAACATATCAACTATTTGCTCATTTACTCCGACATCAATCATCAGACGCAACGGTTGACCAAAACCGCGACCGGTGGGAATATCACAGGCATTGATGTTAAAAAACTTACCGGAAGTATCAAAAAGCACTATTTTGTCGGTAGTTTGGGCATGAATCGCCAATAATAAATCATCATCGTCTTTGAACTTAAAAGTTTCATCCAAAGGTAAATAACCTTTCATAGCCCTAATCCAACCTTTTTGCGAAAGAATTATCGTTAACGGCTCTTTCTCCACACGAGCTTCGATTGAAATATCAATATCTTCGGGATTTATTTCGGTAAATTCGGTGCGACGTGCTCCTTGTTTGGTCTTTTTACCAAACTTTTCTTTAATTGCTTTTATTTCTGCGGCAATCTTACGCCAACGCAAATCTTCACTGGATAATAAATCAGTCAAATCTGCTTTCTCAGCAGTTAAATCTTCAAATTCGGTCTTAATTTCCGCTTCATCCAATTTGCGCAGATTGCGTAACTTCATATTAAGAATAGATTCTGCCTGGACATCGCTTAAATTAAACTGTTTAATCAAACGTGATTTAGGATCATCTTCCTCGCGAATAATACGAATAATCTCATCAAGATTGAGATAGGCTATCAAATAACCGGATAAAATTTCCAATCGAGCAACAATTTTTTGCAGACGATAGTTGGTACGACGTTCGAGAACTTTAAGACGATGATTGAGGTATTCACGGCAAACTTCGGCAATACTCATAACTCGAGGCACCCCATCGGAATCAAGAACATTCATATTCATATTGAATTTGGATTCCAATTCGGTTTCTTTGAATAAAATCTCCATCAAGACCGCAGCATCAACATTACGGCTCTTAGGCTCTAAAACAATACGAATGTCTTGAGCCGATTCATCGCGGATATCATTAAGTAAAGGAATCTTTTTATCCATAACAAGCTGAGCAATTCTTTCTATCAGCTTTGACTTGACAACCTGATAGGGAATTTCAGTCACTACGATCTGGTATTGCCCCTGCCCTAAATCTTCTTTATGCCACTTGGCACGCACTCTAAAATTGCCTTTACCTGAAGTATAGATATCGACAATAGAGGAAAATTTATCAATAATAACACCTCCGGTCGGAAAATCCGGTCCTTTGAGTTTACTAACCAAAGCTTCTATGGAAGAATCAGGTTTATCTATCATCAAAAGTAAAGCATCACAGACTTCAGCTAAATTATGCGGCGGAATATTAGTGGCCATACCCACGGCTATACCGTTGGAGCCGTTGCACAGCAAATTAGGAACAGCTGCCGGCATAACAACCGGCTCTTGCTCTTCGCCATCATAAGTATCAACAAAATCAACCGCATTTTCGCCCAAACCATCCATCAAAGCAACGGCAAATTCGGTCATACGAGCTTCGGTATAACGCATAGCAGCCGGAGAATCTCCGTCGATATTACCAAAATTTCCTTGCCCGTCAACCAGCGGATAACGCACCGAAAAATCCTGAGCCAGGCGGCACATAGCTCCATAAACCGAAGAATCTCCATGCGGATGGTATTTACCGATAACATCACCGACAACACGAGCACATTTTTTAAAACCTGATTTGGGATCAAGATGCAATTGACGCATAGCATAAAGCAAGCGGCGATGCACCGGCTTTAATCCGTCACGGACATCGGGTAACGAACGCGATACAATGGTAGACATCGCGTAAGACAAATAACGCGAACTGAGTTCCTCTTTAAGATAGACGTCTTTAATTTTTTCTTCCGTATTCGCCATCATTGTTCCTATAAGGTTTTACAAATTTTTGCCCAAGTTAACACGGCAATTCGGAAATTTCAAGTTGTGAATTGCAAAAAAATTTTTATTGAGGAAAAACTCGGTCATCTGCAACAAATTGCGCATTTCATCAAGTGTGGGATCGCGTCGATTTTCTTTGATAAAATAAGGAAATTTGAATAACTTATCTTGATAAGCTAAACCAACACTATAAGAAACAGCACAAGCACTTTTGGGAGAAACAAATGCTAAGTCGGAAGTTGTGCCGCTAACTACGCATTTACTCAAATCCAAACCTATTCCTAAAAATTCTAAAAGATAAAATTCAAAGAAACAATAATTAGTTAGCCAATTTTCTTCATCTACGAGATTAATAAAATCAGCAGCAAAATCATATAATCTATCCACCGGTTGCAATTCAGGAATACAAATATTGCACAGTGAACAAAATGAATTTAAGCCCTCTAATTTAGTCGCTGATGACATAAAGTTGACGGCATAAGGTTTAATCATTTCGATGCGCAAAGATAACATATTATCATCAACCCGCGACCAGGCATCAACCTTTATCAGATTGCCGATTTGCAATACCGCTAAGTTTTTCTTGCTAAATCCTGATTTTACGTAACCGCAAATTTTGCCATGCTCACGACTTAAAACCGTAAGGATGGCCGAACTTTCGCCATGCCGACGAACTCCGATAATATATCCCTCATCAACAAATTTCATTTTAGAGATAATCAGTTATTTTGGCTTTGGTTAACGCATCGTACTCTTTTAAGTATGCCAAAATCGGTTTCATATTTGCCAAAGCTATGGTATTAGGACCATCGGAGAGAGCTTTGTCAGGATTCTCGTGAGTTTCAATAAACAAGCCGCCTACTCCGGCTGCAATAGCCGCACGTGCCAAAATCGGAGCCATTTCACGATTGCCACCGGTGGCTGTGCCGAGACCGCCGGGTTTTTGCACCGAGTGAGTGGCATCAAATATCACCGGACAACCGGTTGTTTTGGACATAGTGGCAAAGCCGGTCATATCAACAATTAAAGTATGGTAGCCGAAAGATGTGCCGCGTTCGGTTAAGCAAACCTTATCATTTCCGGAATCAAGGCATTTTTGAACAGCGTTTTTCATATCTTCAGGGGCTAAAAACTGACCTTTTTTGATATTAATAACTTTTCCGGTTTTGGCAGCGGCGACAACTAAATCAGTCTGACGGCATAAAAAGGCCGGAATTTGCAACATATCAACGTGTTTGGCAACTTCCACACATTGCCATACTTCATGAATATCGGTAACTATAGGAAGCGTGGGATAAAGTTTTTTAATCTCGTCAAAAGTTTCCATGCCTTTTTCAAGCCCGACACCGCGTGCACCGTTGATTGAAGAACGATTGGCTTTATCGAAAGATGCTTTGAAAATATAAGGTATATCAAGCTGTTTGGTTATATCAACCATTGCTCCGCAGATATCAATGGCGTGTTGCTTGCTTTCAATCTGACAAGGTCCGCACAGCAAGGCAAAAGGCAGATGATTACTGATTTTAACACTACCCAAAGTGATTATCTTTTGTTCCATGTCCCTAATCCTTTTAATGTTATAATTATGTGAGCAGTTTAGCAAAATTAACTCTAACCGCAAGGATAAAAACAATTTGGTTGACAAGAAAAACTTTTGTGCAAGAATAACAATGTTTTATTTTTTATTAAGGAGCAAAGTTATGGAATTAAAAGGTTCAAAAACCGAAAAAAATTTGATGGAAGCTTTTGCCGGCGAGTCTCAAGCCCGCAATAAATATACTTATTATGCTTCAAAAGCCAAAAAAGAAGGCTATAATATTATTGCTGCAAAATTTGAAGAAACCGCCAATAATGAGAAAGAGCATGCCAAGATTTGGTTTAAGCTGTTACATGACGGAGCTGTTCCCTCAACCATTGACAACCTTAAAGATGCCGCAGGCGGTGAAAATTTTGAATGGACCAATATGTATGCCCGCATGGCCAAAGAAGCCAAAGAGGAAGGATTCGACCGCATTGCCGAGTTGTTTGAGATGGTTGGCAAAATTGAAAAAGGTCACGAGGAACGCTATCAAGCCTTATTAAAGTCTCTAGTTGAGGGTAATATTTTCAAACGTCCGACCAAAGTTATTTGGGAATGTGCCAACTGCGGTTGCAGAGTTGAATCACCACTTGCTCCGGAAAAATGTCCGGTTTGCGATCATCCGCAGGCATATTTCTTTGAATTGCAGGAACAGTTTTAAATTGAACAGCTTTTTGATAGCTCCGCTTAAAGTGGCGGAGCTTTTTTTTATTGACAAAAATTTATAGGTCTATATCATAACCCCAATCAATTTTATTATTAATTAATAAATACTATTATAATATGGAACATTCAGCAACGCTTCATCAAATTGTTTTTACGATGCTGTCTGAGGGGATTGATATATCGGAAGTTGAAATTGCCGTAAAAGAACATATGGCAGAATATTTCGATTTAGGGATATCATTACCTCAAATCAGTGGCATTATCCGCATTCCGTGCGGTTTCGGAACTGCTGTGCCGATTGGCGACAAGACGGAGGTTTTCGAGCCTGAGGAGTGCCAAAAAAGGGCAACCATTCTCTATCCTTTTAAGGATTGTCAAGAGGGAATACCCTTAAGAGAAAAAACCTTACGTTATGGGGAAATTTTCATCGACGTGCGGACATTGCCGAGCGTGGATTTTTTGCAAAGAGTGAATAAATTTCTTGATATTATCAATGAAAAACTGAGAGAAATGAAAGCTCCTGAAATATCCGTTCATGCACAATATTTCGCCGTAAAATGGCAAGGTGCTGAATTTCAGCCGGTGATTGTGAGCATGGGAGAAAATTTTTCCGTCACTGAATTTCAAGGAGATATGCAAACAGCTAAGCTTCTTTATTGATAAACAAAACTCTCAGGAAAACCTGAGAGTTTTGTTTTTATCAGATTTTACCTTCAAAAGCATCAAGGTAGATTTGACGAATATCGTCCATCAACGGATAACTGGGATTAGCTCCGGTGCACTGATCGTCAAAAGCATTTTCGACCAACCAATCAAGCTTATAAGCGAAATCTTTTTTACTGATACCATAGGCTTTGATTGAAGACGGTATTTCGATATCTTTTTTCAATTTTTCGATCGCAGCGATTAAAGATTTAACTTTCTCACTGTCATTACGTCCTTTTAATCCCAGATTGTCGGCTATCTGACCATAACGTTTTTGAGCCTCCGGAGTGCGATATTGCGGAAATATGGTCTGTTTGTGCTTGGTTTCATCAGCATTGTATTTAATTACCTGCGAAATGAGTAAAGCATTGGCAATACCATGCGGAATATTAAATGCTGCGCCTAATTTGTGAGCCATGGAATGGCACAATCCCAAAAACGAATTAGCAAAGGCCATACCGGCAATTGTGGCAGCATGGTGCATTTTTTCACGAGCAATCGGATCGTCGAAACCATTATGATAGGCACGTGGCAAGTAGCGAAATACCTGTTTAGCGGCTTCCAATGCGGTAGAATTGGTAAAATTGGTGGCCATTACCGAAACATAAGCTTCAATGGCATGAACAAGGGCATCTATTCCGCCGGCGGCAGTTAAGCCCTTGGGCATATTGTCAACAAAATTAGCATCAACAATTGCCATATACGGAGTTAAGGCATAATCGGCCAGAGCATATTTAACACCTGACGCATCATCGGTAATAACAGCAAAAGGAGTAACCTCGGAGCCGGTGCCGGAGGTGGTGGGAATGGCGACCATAATCGACTTATGATATTCGGGAATGGAGCAGATTCTTTTACGGATATCCATAAAACGCAAAGCCAAATCATCAAAAGCTATTTCAGGGTGTTCGTATTTGAGCTGTATAATCTTAGCCGCATCCATCGGCGAACCGCCACCGAAAGCAATAAACACATCCGGCTTAAATACCTTGACGGCTTTGAGAGCATCATTGATTGTGCTGATACAGGGATCAGATTTGACATCAAAGAAAATTTGGTATTCAATGTCCATTTCTTCCAACAGGTTGGAAATCGTGTTGACTGTGCCGGAATCAAATAAAAATTTATCGGTTACGATAAAGGCGCGTTTTTTGCCCTGAAGCTCACGCAAAGCCGTATCAACCGCACCGCGTTTAAAATAAATTTTAGGCGGAACTCTGAACCACAACATATTTTCTCTCCTTTCGGCAACGGTTTTATAATTTAACAGATGTTTGATGCCAACGTTTTCGCTGACCGAATTACCTCCCCAAGAGCCACAGCCCAAGGTCAGCGAAGGCTCCAGCTTGAAATTGTATAAATCACCCAATCCGCCTTGAGATGACGGCGAATTAACCAAAACACGACCGGTCGGCATGGCTAAAGCGAAATAATCAACTCTCTCGGAAGTACGAGTGTCGGTATAAAGCGAGGCAGTATGCCCCAGTCCGCCTAAAGATACCAACTGCAGGGCTTTGTTTACGGCACTATTGAAATCGGCGGCCTTATATAAAGTCAACACCGGTGAAAGTTTTTCCAAAGAATAAGGATTGTCGGCAGAAATTTTGTTTTGTTCAACCAACAAAATCTTAGTTCCGGCAGGAACTTTTAATCCGGCCATATCGGCAATTTTAACAGCAGATTGCCCGACTATCATAGGATTAATTCCTTTAGTGCCAAGCATTATTTGGCTGAGTTTTTTAATTTCGGAAGATTTGAGAATATAAGCTCCCTGCTCTGTAAACTGAGCTTTAATTTTATCGTAGATTTTAGCTACGGCAACGACCGATTGTTCGGAAGCACAGATAACGCCGTTATCAAAAGTTTTGGATAAGATAATTGAGGATACTGCCATTTCAAGATCGGCTGTTTCATCAACCACCGCCGGTACATTTCCGGCGCCGACACCCAAGGCCGGTTTGCCCGATGAATAAGCGGCTTTGACCATACTGGGACCGCCGGTTGCTAAAATACAAGCAACTTGAGGATGAGTAATCAAATAATTAGTATGTTCCAAAGTCGGCTCATCAATCCAACCGATAATGTCTTTAGGAGCTCCGGCGGCAACAGCGGCTTCGTAAACAATTTTAGCTGCAGCAATAGTGCAATCTTTGGCACGCGGATGAGGCGAAAAAATAACAGCGTTGCGAGTTTTCAAACAAAGCAATGCCTTAAAAATAGCGGTTGAGGTAGGATTGGTGGTCGGAATAATTCCGGCAATAACCCCCAGCGGCTCGGCTAAAATTTTAGTGCCGTTAATTTTATCATCGCTGATAATACCGCAAGTTTTGGTGTCTTTATATTTATTATAAATATACTCGGCAGCATAATGATTTTTGATTACTTTATCTTCGACCACTCCCATACGGGTTTCGCCGACTGCCATATGTGCCAAAGGAATACGTTGACCGGCGGCAGCCAAAGCGGCAGCTTTGAAAATAGCATCAACTTTTTCTTGAGAATAAGTTTTATAAAGCTGCTGTGCTTGAGCAACTCGATTGATTAATTTATCTAAATAATTTGTTTCTTTATTCATGATAACTCACCTATTTTAACTGGGTTTTATATAATGAGGCATAGACGGAATCAGGATTTTTGAGTAATTCATCATGTGATCCCTGTTCCACTATTTTACCATAATTTATTACAATAATCTTATCAGCATTGCGGACTGTAGAGAGACGGTGTGCAATGATGAAAACCGTGCGATCTTTCATCAGATTGTCAACTGCCTGCTGAACAACCGCTTCGGATTTGTTGTCTAAAGCCGATGTAGCCTCGTCCAATATGACAATCGGAGCATTTTTAAGGAAAGCTCGAGCAATCGCAATACGTTGCTTTTGCCCTCCGGATAATAAAGTTCCGCGTTCGCCGATTTCGGTATCCAATCCTTTTTCCAGAGAAGCGATAAACTCAGACAAACAGGCATTGTTGACAGCAGCATCTATTTCCTCTTGAGTAGCATTTTCTTTGCCTAATAAAATATTTTCTCTGATAGTGCCGGAAAACAGAAAATTATCTTGGAAAACCACCGCAATATTATCACGCAAAGAATTAAGCTCATAATCGCGAATATCAATACCATCTATCATCAATGAGCCTGAAGTGACATCGTAAAACCTAGGCAATAAATTTACCATGGTGGTTTTACCACCGCCGGAATTACCGACAAAAGCTATGGTTTCACCTTTTTTAATTTTCAGATTAATATTCTGTAAAACAGGTTTGCCTTTAACATACTCAAAGCAAACATCTTTATATTCAATGCTTTTAGCAATTTTTTCCAGCTTTGACGCACCTTTTTTGCTGACAATTGTCGGTTTAGCATCCATAAGCTCAAAAACTCGTTCCATTGCCAAAAGAGCCATTTGCACTGCATTATAATTATTACCGATGGCTTTTATCGGTGTATAGAGCATTATCAAAGCAGCGATAAAAGATACAAAATTACCGGGAGTAATAGCTTGGGTAACAATAAGGTGGCTACCGAACCAGATGACTCCGGCAATACCTACCGATACAATAAAGTGCATCATAGGTGACAACAAACCGGTGCGTTGAATCATTTTAATACCAAGCTTAAAGCGTTGTTGAAGATTATCACTGAATTTTTTGGATTGATAATCATAAAGATTGTAAGAGGTAATTATACGATTTCCCTGATAGGTTTCATTATATTGGGTGGTGACGGCGGCTCCGGTAAAGATGGTCTTGTCCATTATTGATTTTATTTTACGTTTAACCGTGGTGAGCGGATATAGTGCACAACCTAACACCGCTACTGCCACAATTGCCAACTGCCATGAATTATAAAACAAAACACCAATCAAAGATATTGATGAAAATAAGCGAGTGGTAAACAATTTAAGATTAGATAACAAACCGCCGCAACTGGCGTCGACATCATTGTTAAAACGCATTAAAATATCGCCGGAATGTCGATTATCAAAAAATGAAGCGCTGTAATGCAATAATTTTTTATATAAATCCAGTTTAAGGCTGTTGGAAACTTTTTGTCCTACCCAAGTATTGAGATAAGTGGCAATATAGTTTAAGGCGCTTTGCAATAATGTAAAAATGATAATCAACAAAGGAATATAAGCAGTATAACTGGATCCTTTTTCGACCATAACAACATCCATATAAGGTTTGAGAGCCCAAGCGATAACCGCATCCATTGCACCTATAGGGATAGTGATAGTCATAGCTATCAAGGCTCTGCCCCAATAAGGTTTGACATACTTCCACATTTTGGAATAGTTAACGCATAAATCAGACTTCTTAAATGATTGACAAAGGTTCTTAAACATTATAAAACCTAAAAACAGTTAAAACAACGGTGTTATTATATAGCAGCTTATATTTTTTTGCAAATGCTTTTGATAAGATATGCATTGTCATTAAACATAAAAATAAGGTCGGGGACAGATTATCCTCGACCTTATTTTTAGAGACGGCGCGCCAATCTACATACGGCGTGCCAACCGCATCTCTTGCGGTAAGAACCTTTCTGCATATCCTTCACTCATTTGCGACGGATAAAAGAGAGGCGCATAGCGCCTCCGGTGGATGGGGTGGAGATTGCACCCCTCCGAGTAAGCAACAAGAGGGATTCTTATTGCTCCCAAATGGGGATACTCCAGTCTTGTTGCACAAAAGTCAAAAGCTTCGCGAAACTCCTCGCTTAAAACGACAAGAAGCTCCGTACTGTTAAGAAGCTTTGATGAGCCAATTTGATGGCTTGCACAATCCCAGGAAATTTCCTCGACGGCAAACGGAATAAATATTCCGTTAGACTTAAGCCCGACAGGCTTCCCGTTTTTGCGCAATTCCACCCAAAATGATTCCTGGCTGAAACGACTTTCAGAAGTTGTACCGTTGTTACGGTAAACTATTAATATTTCTTCCATATTGTTAATATTTATTGTTAATAATTTATTTTTAATTGAGTAATGTTTCGTTGTTAACACTTATTTTTGATTTTGGCAAGGATTCTTTTGTTAAGAAATTTAATTTAAAGGCAGTATAATGTCCGAGCCGCGATTTCACTAATATCTCAGCATTCAGGCGATGGGCATTTTCTTTGACTGTATATAAACCCAGTCCCCAACCGGATTGTTTAGAATCTTGATAAAAACGCTCAAAAATTCGGGATTGGGCTTCAGAAGAAATACCGCAACCATCGTCTATTACCCAAACAGAATCGGCATTATTCCCTAAAATCACTTTGCGGTGAGCAAATTTAAGTGCGTTATCCAGCAAATTACGTAGTATTGAAGACAAAATTTCGCGATGGCTGATAATTGTGGTGTTGTTTAACCGACAAAGCAATTGTATATTTTTGGCTTGGGCGGCTGCATGGAATTCTTGACAAATCTCTGACAATAAAGACTTTAATTCAATCGGATATAAATTCGGATGGGTATTATCACGTGCCAAATCAGCCGCATTATTTAATAAAAGTGCGATTTTTTCAACCTGAACGGCTATTTTAGAAGCAAAACCGTTATCATCACGATTATTCATCAGCGAATCGCTGTATAAACGGATAAGTTGAAGATGATTTTTGATATCATGTCCTAATGATGCAACTGTTAATTTGTTACTGCTTTGGCAATAATCCGTGATATCCTGCAATACTCCGCAAGCACCTTCATCACCATCAATATATATCGGTGCGGCAGAATAGCGACATTGTTTGACCGAACCGAGAGCATCAATTATGCGGATATTACCGGCAATATGCTGTTTGTTTAATATTAAATCGCGTAATTTTTGCCGATATAAATCAATGTCTTCAGAATGTATATGGCGGCGTAACAGATTTTGGTGATATGTTTTATCCTTATTATTAAGTGCAAATAACTTATACATACCATCCGACCAATAAAATATTTTTTGTGCCAGATTAAGTTCCCAATAACCGATATTGCTCAAATATTCTATTTGTTCTAAACGTTGATTGCTTTGACGTAATGAATTTGCCTGTTTGCGAATTTCGGTAATATCATTAAAACCCAAAAACAAAATATGCCCGCTTAAGCGTGCCGTTACCATATAAATACGATGGCGATATAACCAATAAAAATCAGAATTAGTCTGTTGGTAAAACACCATATTAATATTGTGATGCAATATAACCCAATCATCAGCTTTAATAATTTCAGATAAATTATCCGAGATATTTATTCCGTCAAATAAATATTCGGCCTGATGATTCAAAAAAAACACCTTACCGTCTTTAGATAAGGCAAGGACAGCCAAGTTAAATAAATCTGCAATAAATTCCGGTGAGACCGTATTTAGATTTGACATGCTCCAACATAACTACATCAACTTATAGTTCATTAAAAATTCTTTTTGATAAGGTGCGATTTTAAAATACCATCCCTCATACAAAAAAGCGTTATCGTTGATATAATCATTAACCGAGCGTAAGGCAACAGTATCGGAAGATAATTTTATATTAACCCAAACATCATCTGCCGACGTTTCATAAAAATCCAACTCGAAACGTAAACCGTAAAAAGTATTTATGTCATATATTTTAGATATATCAGCTTTAGCATATCGATCATTAAACATTTTTTCGGTGATAACATCCGTAATATTAAGCGATGAAAGAGTCTGTAACAACCAACCGGTCGGAATGGCTAAACCCAATCGATCATAAAAATTCTCCGTAGGTGAACGACGTGAGATAAGATGACCGTCAACCCCTAACATTTCCACGGCTTTTGCCGGTATATCTAATATTGATTTCGGTAACCAGAGCTTGGCTATACAGGGAATATCATAATTACCGCCGATAAGCCATATATTATCGGAATCGGCACGACGAGCAATAAAGAAACCATTATCGGAATCTTTCATTCCTATAATAATTGCATCTAATAATTCATCATCAGCATAAGTTTGCACCAATATTCCCGATGAATGGTTATTATTCTGCGGATTAAGCAATGAAAGCTCTTCAACTTTTGCGGATTCTTTTGATACCGGCTGAAGATAAGTACTGCTGTTAAGAGTATCAAAAAATGATTTTACAAGATTAAAATCCGCATAATAGTCATGATATCCGGGTAATCGCCAATAACCATCATTTTGCCGTAATTCAACAGTATTTTGATAATCAGTAATTACTACGCGATTAACTTGTGATCCGGCATCATATGATTTGGCAAATACAAGTTTGCCTTGAATATTTTTTTCTTGCAATTCAGTTAAAACATAAAAAGCCGTTATTGTCAGCAATAGTGCCAATACTACTATGAGAATAACGCGTTTTATTAGTTTATTCATTAATTTTTCCCTTCATTTTAATCTGATATAAAAAACGATACAAAAGATAGCAAATCCACAATAACAAAACCGATAGTAATGCTGATACTGTCATTATGCCAACGGCTAGCCATATTTTAATTTTATGATATAAATTTTGAATTTTATAATCAATCTCTTTAACGGTTCGCTCCAAAGTTCTTTCTTTATTTTGCAGATCATATATTTTTTTCTGCCGTCCGACGGAATTTTTCAATTCATTGTTTGTATTTTTAGCGTCACGGTACAATTGATTTATTTGGCGGCGGACTTCAGTCAATTGCTGCTTAAGGCGATTAAGTTGTTCAGAATATTGGCTATTTGCCCAAGTTCGCATAATATTATCCAAATTGATTCTGTTACGAGAAATAAATTTTTGACCGACATTAACATAATCCGATGATGTTAAATAATCCAATGCATTACGTATCAGAAGAAAATTATCCGATGAATAATATGAAACACTGCCATCAGGTGATCCACCTTTCCACAATTGTGATCCGACCATATCACTATCACTTAACAACAACAGCTTGCCGTCTTTTTCTGCTTGATTTATAAAAATCGGCATTTTAAGCAATAACGGTCCATCATCAATTAACGGACGTTTATAAAAAGCTTTAAATTTTCCTTCTACCAATAAGGCTAAAGAAAATCTAAAATTTTCAGACTGCATTCTGCTCATCATTGCGTCATAAGTTTGTATGTATATCCATTCACTTGGAAACAGAGTACTGTTTATACCTGTTTTGTATAACGGAGTAACTTTCAGATCTTTATAAATGGGCTTAAAATTAAATATGGATGCATAATTAAGTCTCAATTCGTGTAAATTTTTCATAATCGGATGTTGTGCCATTTGTTCACTATATATTTTCATATGTAACGGATATGGTACAGTTCTTCCCATAGATGACACCATTTGGTTATTATCTAAATCTCCTACTACAATATCTTCATAATAAGTAATTCCGAGATTATTGAGAAATTGCAGCATACCGCTGTCATAAGAATTATATTTCTTATCATTATTAAAACGCATCTCTGAAAACGAGTCCAACATAACCATCACATTGCCGCCTCGAAGCAAATATTGATCTAAAGCGTACAAACTTGCAGGTTTGAGAGATATCGGATAAAATACCAATAAAGCATCGATATTTTCAGGAATATAAAAAGCTTCAGGACTGATTGGTATTATATTAAATCCGGCAATTTTAAGCGAACTGATAAACGGCCAATCATCATCCAGCAAAAGCATATTACCAAAAGAAGCAATATTAAAGTAAGGTGAAATAACTCCGACAACCGGTTTATGACGGCTATTAAGTACGGAAATTACACGACTGATATCATCTTCCACAATGCTTTTACGTTTGATATCAAAAACAGGTATGCTTATAGCCGCACCGTCTTCACGAATTATGTTGGCACCTAAATAAACACTGTGGGTAGTATCTACAATATCAAGAGGATTAAGTCCGAATTTTTCCGCAGCAATTTCCGTACTAGAATAAGGAGTAATTTCAACAAGTTCAAGCTTGATAAGATTGCGACTGTTATCAACGTACTGATTTAACAAACGATTGACATATTCGGCATAATCTCCGTAGTTACGGTCGGCTTGTTTCAAGTCTTTTGATACATATAACCTTATAGTTAACCGATTATCGTTTTTATTAAGAAAATCTATGCTGGATGGACTGAGATTATAACGTTTGTCCGCGGTAACATCTCCCACAATATAACCGAAAAATAATCCGCTTAAAACGTTAAACAATATAAGCAACAAAAAAACACCGCTAAACAGCAATGCCAAACCCTCTCCAGAAGTGATTTTGCGTCTTATTTTCAAAATATTATCTCCTTTTATAATCAAGAACAGCTCCGGAAAGCCATACAAAAGCAACCATTAACGAGAAAAAGTACAGCACGGCTGACACTCCGATTTGTCCTGATATCATATTATCATATTGATGAGAAAAGCTGAAAGAACCGGCTATTTTTGATGCCAATAAACTGCGAGAAGTGAACAAACCGGCAATCCAACCTAAATTAACATTATTAAGCAAAAAGCAAGCTCCCAATCCGGCAGCAAAAGCCCCTAACGCATGATTAAAAAATGTCGCTGCAAGCAACGATATCGCACACAACGTTCCGCACATTATAAAAGATGAGATATAATTGCAAAAAATCCAAAAATTATCCAACGTTAACAGATATGCCAATGTTGCCCAAATGATACATGATGCCAATAATAAAATACCGCAAACACTCCATACGGCTAAAAATTTGCCTAAAATAAAAGTCTGACGAGCAATCGGCTGAGATATAATAACTTCTAAGGTCCGAGAGCGATATTCGTCGGCAATTGATCGCATAGTAAGGGCGGGAATAATGATTATAAATAACAAAGGCTGAAGCTTGAAAAACTGCTCCATACTGATGGATGATGCGGTATAGAAATCCGTTCCCCAAAAGGTAAAAGCAGCCGCCATCATTATATATACAGGAAGTAACAGATATATTATGCGACTGGCAAAATAAAATTTAAAATCTTTGTAATAACAGGTGAGAATATCGTGTATCATTAAACTATTACCTTTGAGTCAGAGTGAAAAACGAATCTTCAATACTAAACTGATGAGCTTTATTTTTAAGCTCGCGCGGAGTAGCATCACAAATCAAACGTCCTTCGGTAAGTAACAAAATTCGCTCGGCCAATGCCTCAACATCTTCCATGATATGAGTAGAGATGAGAATTGCACAGGTACGACTGCATTCTTTGAGAAAAGCCCGCAAATTGATTTTTTGCCGAACATCCAGCCCTTCGCAAGGCTCATCCAGAATTAAAAACTTGGGCTGAGTTATCAATGCACCGGCAATAGCCACGCGGCGCGAAAAACCTTTGGATAGATTCTCACATTTTTGGTGCAAAACTTCAGTTAACTCTAATTTTGAGAGAATCTGCGGAAGTCTTTGAAAAAAATTTGCTGAGGAAATATGTTTTATATCGCTCATGAATTTGAGATATTCCAAAATGGTCATTTCCTGATAAATTCCGCCGTTTTCCGGAACATAGGATAAATCTGCAACAGCGGCACGGCGTTGAGATGCTATGTCATGGCCAAAAATACTTATTGTTCCTTTATCAGCCTCGTAATATCCGGTAAGCAGACGCATTAAAGTTGTTTTGCCGGCTCCATTAGGCCCCAATAAAGCTGTAATACCTCGTGAATTAAGACTGAAACTGATATCATTGATAATATCGCGATCACCTAATTTTTTGCATAGATTGGTAACTTTGAGCATGACTTTTTCCAGTTATAATGCTGATCAATTTTGAGAATATAATAACATGATTATTTTAAATTTTAACAATTATTTTCATTTTTCAAAATCTTTGGTGACAAAATGAATATTTTGTTTTATATAAGATATAAACTTAAAATGTGGAGTGGGATAACTTTCATATGAAAATAATTGAATTGTACACTAAAGAAGAGACAAAAAATCTGAAAATGGGCTTGTCGGTATTAGCGGTAATAGCGCTGATATTCACGGCTGTATTGCTTTCACGCAGTGAAATTGCTCCTAAAGAAGGCGGAAAATATTATCAGCTTTATGCCCGTTTTAACCGTACTGACGGTTTGCAGGTAGGAGATGCCGTGAGATTATCGGGTATTGATGTCGGTCGTGTAACCGATGCGATATTGGACGATAATTTTAAAGCAATTTTGAAAATGGAAATTAAAGAAAATGTCAAACTTCCCGATGATAGTTCGGTAGCTATCGTTAGTTTCGGCATTATGGGAAAGAAATATTTGGAAATCGAACCTGGCGGATCCGAAGATTTGTTAGAATCGGGAGATGAATTTTCCTACACTCAAGATGCCATGGTTTTGGAAGAGTTGATTGAACGCATAATCGGCATTGGCAAGGCCAAGCGCCAAGAAAAAAAGGAGAACATTAAAGATGAGTAAAGTTGATATTTTTTCTTTTAAAAGACCGGTCGAAACCATTATGGGTGTTGCTGTTTTACTGTTGGTCGCGGTATTTTGTTATTTTGCATACTCGGTTTCTGACTTGCAGGTTGTTGAAGGATATAACGTAAACGCAAATTTCTTAAAAGTAGGCGGTTTGAATGTGGGATCAGATGTTCGTATTAACGGAATTAAGATCGGAACGGTAGTTAGCCAGAAATTAGATGAAAACGATTATACAGCCAGAGTAGTTATGAGTATTGCTTCAAACATTAAATTACCGGTTGACAGTGTGGCTGCGATTGTTTCCGATGGTTTGATGGGCGATAAATTTATCAAAATTGATCCCGGTCATGCCGAAGAAGTTTTAAAAGATGGCGATCAATTGCAAAACACCAAAGATTTTAAGACTATTGAAGATTTGGTCAGTGAAGTTGTTTTCATGGTAACCGGCGATGAATAATTGTAAATTATTTTTATTAGGATTGGGATTGAGTTGCTGTACTTATATAGCAGCATATGCTGATGATATTGAAATGAATACTGCAAAAATGCAAGCTATGGATAAGATAACCGGACATGTTACCGAGATTGATGTTCCGGTAGGTGGTTTGGCTTACTTCGGTTCTTTTTCGATATTAGCTCGCAAATGTGTAACCCGTTCACCGGAGGAGGCACCCGAAAATACAGCTTTTATTGATGTGGTGGATAATTATCAAACCGATAATCCGGTAAATATATTCAAGGGATGGATGTTTTCATCGACTCCGGCAATCAGTCCGGTTGAACATCCGATTTATGATGTATGGCTGTTGCAATGCTATAACAGTAAAAATTTAGATAAACGTAAGTTATTGACTGCAGAGCAATTAGCTTTGCGGGATGAATTACCGATGCAAAGACTGGAAAAAGTCAAAATCAATGTCGGAAATATTGAAGATATGACCGATGTTGAAGTTTCAGAAAAGATAAAAACAGAATTAGCTGACAGCGAATCGAAAGAAAATACCGTCGAAACAGAAGGCGGATTAAGCGATGAAGATTTTGTATCCGAAGGTGAAGAAGATGGTTTTAGTGATACGTCTTCTGATACTGCTGCAAATAATGAATAAAATGGCATTATGCTTTGAAGTTTAGTCCCCAAACTGAATAACGATTGGCGTCGTCTTGCCAGTTTTCGCGCACTTTAACAAACAGAAACAGGTGAACTTTGTCCTCCAACAATTGTTCCAGTTCGTGACGAGCAGAGCTGCCGATTTTTTTAATCATTTGTCCGCCTTTTCCCAAAATAATAACTTTTTGGTTATCTTTCTTAACATAAATTGTAATTTCAGCCCTTATCGAGCCATCATCGCGGCGTTCCCATAACTCAGGTTCGACTGTTAGTTCATAAGGTATCTCTTGTTGTAAATATAAAAACAACTTTTCTCGAACAATTTCTGCTGCCAATAATTTCAGTGGCATATCTGACATTTGTTCTTCGGGATAATACCAAGGACTGTCAGGCAAATTGTTAGCCAAATAATCATAAAACATATCCATATTTTTGCCTGATGATGCCGATACAAAAAAGGTCTCGCTAAAATTACCCCGCGAATTTAGTTGTGCGCTCAATTCCAACAATTTATCTTTTTTTACAAGATCTATTTTATTGATAAGCAGGACGGCAGATTGTTTTTTCTTCTGTAATTCGGTAATGATATTCATAACCTGACCATCAACTCCGGCTTTGGCATCTACCACTAAAACGGTAATATCGGCATCACCGGTGCCATCCCAAGCATTAGCGACCATAGCACGATCGAGCCGCCGTTTGGGTTTAAATATTCCGGGGGTATCCAAAAAAATTATTTGGCTGTTATTCCAAATACCTATTCCTTTAACAGTGGTGCGAGTAGTCTGAACTTTGGGAGAGACTATGGATACTTTTGATCCGACAAAATGATTGGTAATGGTGGATTTTCCAGCATTAGGAGCTCCAATTAAAGCAACAAAACCACATTTGGTATCAGCATTCATGACTGTATTTGCTCCAACAGGGATCTAGCTGCCGCAAACTCGGCTTGTTTTTTATTTTTTCCCTCGCCTGAAGCACTCATGTTGCCTAAAATAACTTTCATAATAAATAACGGCTCATGTTCACTGCCTTCACGACGAACCATAATATATTCCGGGGCATTCATGCCATGATGATGTGCCCATTCCTGCAGAGATGTTTTAGAATCTTTTGGAGGATTGGTATTACGATCAATAAGTTCGCGCCAATGATTGTTTACAAAGTCAACTGCAGCATCAATACCACCATCAATATAAACCGCTCCGATTACAGCCTCCATGACATCGCATAAAACATTTTCATTGGTACGTAAATCATCAGACAGAACTTTCATAAAGCGATCCAGATATAAAATCTTAGCCATATCCGCAACCGTTTCTTTACAAACCAAGCCGACAAATCTTTGGGATAAATTTCCTTCAGGCTCGTTAGGAAAAATACGATACAGCAAAGATGCTACCGCCACACCCAAAACCCGATCGCCCAAAAATTCCAACCGTTCATAATTACCATCAATATGCGAATTTATACTGCTGTGGGTGATGGCTTTTTGCAGTAATGATATTTGTTTAAATTTGTATTTTAATATATTTTGCAGATCTTCCATGAACTTACTTTAATTAATTGTGTTAAACAAACGAGACCAACGAATCTTTTTAACCCAACTCCACGGTTTGTACCAAGCACCTTCATCATTGTGAGAAAAGAATAAAAATCTGGCTTTACCGACCAAACTTTCCAAAGGAACAAAACCGACATTAACTCGGCTGTCATCCGAGCGGTCGCGATTATCCCCCATCATAAAATAATGTCCTTCGGGAACTTCAACCTCAACAAAATTGTCATTTGCTTCGTTATCAGATACTTCTAAAACATAATGCTCTTTACCTTCAGGCAAAACTTCGATATAGCGATGATAATGCTCTGTTGCTCCAAAACGATTGCGTATAACAAACTCGTCTTCATTTTTGCGTTCAAGTTTTTTACCGTTGATAAAAAGACGTCCTTTGACTAATTTTATCTTATCTTTGGGCAAGCCGATAACTCTTTTTATAAAATCGGTTGAATTATCCTGCGGATTCTTAAACACAACAACATCACCTCGTTTTGGTTCGTCAGACCATATACGACCATTAAACAATGGTAAGCTGAACGGAAATGAGTGACGAGAATACCCGTAAGTATATTTAGAGACAAATAAATAATCTCCGACATAGAGAGTGGGATACATTGAACCTGAAGGTATTTTGAACGGTTCTATCCAAAGACTGCGAATAACCACAGCAATCAAAATGGCGTAAAATACCATTTTTATCGTATCAATAAAACTTTCTTCCTTTTCCATAATTCAGCCCTTTGTTTTTAGTTATCTGCATAATATAACTTTTTTTTCATTTAACAACTATATTTTTTCAATAATAACAACCGCTTGTGCCCATGGTTTATCATCGCTGAGTGAAACCCATATATGAGTAGTCTCGTGAGAAGACAAACTTTGCAATTTTTGCAAAGCCACCCCCTTAAATTCCAGTTCGGGACGACCTTGGCGGTTATGGTGAAGTTCAATATCCTTAAAAGATATACCTTCAATAAATCCGGTACCAAGTGCTTTAACGGCAGCTTCTTTTGCCGCCCATAATTTGGCTAATTTTGCGGTAATATCGGAGCAATCTTGTAAATATTTTTTTTCATCAGATGAGCATATTCTATCAATAAATGCACCTTCATTATGTTGCAACACCTTAGAAATACGTTCCACACTGACAATATCCGTTCCTAATCCCAATATCATTTTTATTCCTTTCTATGAAGCTCTGGCGACATAAGATACCACCTTACAAGCCTTAACAGCCGCAATTATATCATTAAGTTGTTTCAAATCATGAACCTCTACATCAACAATCAGCTCAAAATAACTTAAGGTACGATTGGTAATGTTTAAGTTGGCAATATTTCCTTCCGAACGAGCAATTACGTTTGACAAATCACCTAATGCTCCCGGTTCATTAGCTAAAATAATTTTAAGACGTCCGATATGGACCTCTTCATCAGCCGCATCTCCCCAAGCAATATCCAACCAACGCTCCGGCTCTGAAGCATATTTTTCTAAAGCTTTACAATCAATAGCATGCACGGCCACACCTTTACCGGTGGTGACAATACCGACAATTCGGTCACCGGGAAGCGGATGGCAACAACCGGCAAAATGAACCGCCATACCGGGAATAAGTCCTTTAATCGGAAGAGGATCGGCTTTATTTTTCTTGAGCTTTTTACCAAAACTATGAACCTTGAAAGATTTTACCACTTTACCTAATTTAGATTGCTTATAACTGGGATAAACTGCACGCAAAACATCCCAAGCCGTAACCAACCCCTCACCTACTTTAGCATAAATATCTTCAACCGATTCAGCTTCAAAATTAGGCAACACTCCAACCAAACCTTTTTCACCGAACTCTAAATTTTCACCTTTGAAAGTACGCTCCAAAATTTGTTCACCGAGAGTGATAAATTGTTCGCGTTTGTTGGCGCGAATATAACGACGAATGGCAGCTTTTGCCTTGCCGGTTACCACAAATCTATCCCATTCGGGAGAAGGATGTTGTGCTTTAGAAGTCAACACTTCGACCTGATCGCCATTTTTCAGTATTGTGCGCAATGGTTTGATTTCGCCATTGATTTTGGCACCGACACAAGTATTTCCGACCTTAGAGTGAACTGCATAAGCAAAATCTACCGGTGTTGAATTTACCGGCAATCCAATTAAATCACCTTTCGGGGTAAAGCAAAATACCTGATCATTATACATTTCCAATTTGGTGTTATCCAAAAATTCTTCAGGGCTGGATGATTCCTCCAAAATTTCCAACAATTCCTGAATCCAGCGGAAATTTTTACCGGCGGTTTTTTCACCTTGCTTATAGGCCCAATGGGCGGCAACGCCTTTTTCATTAACCTCATGCATTTCGTAAGTACGAATTTGAATCTCAATACGAGTATTTTCCGGTCCGATAACACCGGTATGAAGTGATTTGTAACCATTAGGTTTAGGGGTAGAGATATAATCCTTAAAACGGCGCGGCACCATGTGATATTTACTATGCACGATACCCAAAGCCTGATAGCAAGAGGCAACATCATCAACTATGATACGAAAGGCCATAATATCGGAAAGCTGCTCAAAAGAAGCGTTCTTCTTTTGCATTTTGCACCATATAGAATAAGGCGACTTTTCTCGACCTGAAACGGAAGCACGCACTCCCCCTTCTTCCATATCTTTTTCGAGCTGTTTGATAATAGCCGGAACCAAATCGCTGCCCTGCTCTCGCAAGAAATTTAAGCGGGCCATGATTGATTCATAAGCTTCTTTGTGCAACTCACGAAAGGCTATTTGTTCCAATTCGGTTTTGATTTCCTGCATACCAATTCTTTCGGCAAGCGGGGCATAAATATCCAAAGTCTCGCGAGAAATACGAATTCTTTTTTCTTCGGCACAATATTGAATAGTACGCATATTATGCAAACGGTCAGCCAACTTAATCAACAGAACACGGATATCTTCCGACATAGCCAACAACAGTTTGCGAAAATTCTCAGCCTGTTTGGTATCTTTAGATTTCAGCTCAATCATTGCCAATTTAGTCAGTCCGTCAACAATTTGTGCCACCTGCTCACCGAATAAATCGCGAATTTCTTCAATTGTGGCATCAGTGTCCTCAACCGTATCATGCAATAATCCGGCAATAATTGAAGTAGAATCAAGCTTAAATTTGGTTAAAATACCGGCAACTTCAATCGGATGAGAATAGTAAGGATCGCCGGAAGTACGCAACTGTGCGCCATGCTTTTTCATTGCATAAACATAAGCACGATTCAATGCATCTTCGTCAGCATCAGGATCATAAGATTTGACTAAATCAACTAATTCATATTGTCTAAGCATTACAATAACCCGTTATTTAAAAATCAACTTAATAGTATCATATATCATCGATTGGTTTAATTTAGGTTAAAAAAAACAGATTATTTATTTTTTTGCAAAAATTAACGTTTTGTTGATTATATTGTTTTATAAATTATTATGTTTTGGTGTTTAAATTTTTCAAGGAAAATAAAATGAACTGGGAAATTAAAGATAATTTAGTACCGATGGTAATTGAACAAACTTCGCGCGGTGAACGTTCTTATGATATATTCTCGCGCTTGTTAAAAGAAAGAATCATCTTTTTGACCGGTGAGGTTAATGATGAAGTTTCTTCTTTGGTATGTGCACAATTATTGTTTTTGGAGGCTGAAGATCCCAAAAAAGATATTTTCCTTTATATCAATTCTCCCGGCGGAGTGGTAACTTCCGGTATGGCAATGTATGATACCATGCAATATATTTCTTGCGATGTTAATACTTTGTGTATAGGACAGGCTTGTTCGATGGGTTCATTATTGTTAGCCGGCGGTGCTAAAGGAAAACGCTTTGCATTACCCAATTCGCGGATTATGATTCATCAACCGTCAGGCGGTTTTCGCGGTCAGGCTACCGATATTGAAATTCACGCCAAAGAAATCTTGGATATGAAAAAACGTTTGAATCAGATTTATGCTCATCATACAGGCAAAAAACTGTCGTCGATTGAAGCAGCAATGGAGCGTGATAATTTTATGAGTCCTGATGAAGCATTGAAATTCGGTCTGATTGACCATGTAGTAACCTCTCGTGAAGAGATTAAATAAGGATAATAGTTATGACTGATGAAAAACTGCATTGTTCATTCTGCGGCAAAAGCCAAGACGAAGTTAAAAAATTGGTGGCCGGGCGCGGTGTTTATATTTGCGATGAATGTATTGAAGTTTGTATAAACATTGTGTCGGACGAAATCAAAGAAATTGAAAAGAAAGAAAAAGGTATTGATTTTGAAGGGTTGCCGACACCGGTTAAAATTAAAGAGTTTTTGGATCAATATGTTATCGGACAAGAACATGCTAAAAAGGTTTTGGCCGTAGCTGTTTATAATCACTATAAGAGATTAAATTCCAGTCAGCATCCCGATGTTGATATTGCAAAATCAAACGTTATTCTTATCGGTTCGACCGGTTCAGGAAAAACTTTGTTAGCTCAAACACTGGCAAAAATATTAGATGTGCCTTTTGCAATTGCTGATGCTACGACTTTGACCGAGGCCGGTTATGTCGGTGAAGATGTGGAAAACATCATTTTGAAACTGGTACAAAATGCCAATTATGACATTGAAAAAGCTCAACGCGGAATTGTTTATATTGATGAGATTGACAAGATTACCCGTAAATCAGACAGTGCCTCTATCACGCGTGACGTTTCAGGTGAAGGGGTGCAACAGGCTTTGTTGAAAATTATTGAAGGTACAGTGGCAAATGTTCCGCCTCAAGGAGGCAGAAAACATCCGCAACAGGAATTTTTGCACGTTGATACCACTAATATTTTGTTTATTTGCGGCGGTGCTTTTGCCGGACTGGAGAAAATTGTCGGTCGCCGTGGCAAAGAAACATCAATCGGTTTCGGCGCAAAAGTGGCTTCTAAAGAGAATCGCAATATAGGTGAGATTATTAAAGATGTACAGCCGGAAGATTTATTAAAATACGGTATGATTCCGGAATTTGTCGGACGTTTGCCGGTTATTGCCACTTTAGATGATTTAGATGAAGCCGCTTTGATTAAGGTATTAACCGAACCGAAAAATGCTTTGGTTAAACAATATAAAGCAATGTTCGGAATGGAAAATGTGGAATTGACTTTTACCAAGCCGGCATTAACGGCTATTGCCAAGAAAGCAATTGAACGCAAGACCGGAGCTCGCGGATTGCGAGCAATTATGGAGGAATGTTTGTTGGAATTGATGTATGAGATTCCCGACAAACACGATGTTTCGGAAATTGTAATTAACGATAAAGTGATTACGGAAGGGAAGAAACCGAGTTTTGTTAAGGCCAAAACTACGACTAAAAAAGCTGTTTAGATTACTTTCATTAATTCTTAAAGCCGAGAATATCATTGCTTTTTCTCGGCTTTTTTTGTGTTTATTTCGAGTGATAAACAGTCTCGGACTGGTTTATTTACGTTACTTTTTGGCAACAAAAAGTAACCAAAAATTGTTGGGATATTCGCAAACCCTGAAAACAATAAAAATGTCATGCCCTTAAGTGAGCGATAGCGAGCGGAGTAAGGCATCTTCGAGTTTTTTTTTAATAAAGCAAAAAGGAAGTATTTTATCCCCTCTTATCCCCTTGCCAGCAAGGGGAAGGACAAATTCGTAGACCCCTTATTAGGGGAAGGACAAATTCGTAGACCCCTTATTCGCAACTTTCAGTTGCTCAGGGGTGACAAGTTAAATATTAATGTCATGCCCGTAACGAACGAAGTGAGCGGAGTAAGGCATCTTCGAGTTTTTTTTAATAAAGTAAAAAAGAAAGTATTTTATCCCCTCTTATCCCCTTGCCAGCAAGGGGAAGGACAAATTCGAAGACCCCTTATTCGCAACTTTCAGTTGCTCAGGGGTGACAGGTTATATTTCGATTGAGGCATAATAGGTTGAGTTATACTTTCAAGAAACAAACAAAGTATCCCCTACTTTGCAGTAGGGGATGCTTTAATTTTAAGAACTATTTTTTAGATATTTAATTATTCTCTTTATAGAAGAAACTCTTCCAACAGCTTGTTTCACATCCACTAATATAGCCTGCCTCTACATTACAGCCGGTAGGTTTTGCACATACAAGGTGATAGTCCATTCCATTTATTGTTCTATCAAGTGTTTTATAAGTAAAGACAAAATGGCCGGCATTGGCATATTGGCTGCTGGAAACACAATCCTGTGAATTTCCCGTGCAGGTACCTGATCGATTGTGACGACTTTGACCGCCGTAAAGAGCAATATTTGTGTAACCAGGGGCACAAGATAATTTACAATTTCGTTCAGAAAAAGCGCCTGCTGCCACTTCACTATCGCCAAGCGATCCACTAAGTGTTTGTGTAGTTGGATCGTAACTATTTCCACAACCGATACACTTACCGCAAAAACCCTTATTAAAATAACCGAGTGCATTTATATAGGCGAAACGGTCACCAGCATCTGCAGTTGCAGAACCACAATCTTGAGCTTGCTCATTATAAAACGTCCACCCATTGTCACAACCGTTATAATAATGCAAACTAACTCCGGTTAATTTACCACCAATTGTGTCATTGTTTTGAGTCGCATGACAATTACTACAATTTAAACTATTAAATGAAACATTTGCATTATCAACAGCAGGATCGTTTAAAGAAATACTGTAAGCGTTGGGAAAATTCGGAGCACAATAAAAATGTCTATTATTTCCTATTGTTAAAGTATATACAGGATTATTGTCATTGTTTTGAACTGTAATTGCATTTGCATAAGTAATATTCAGCTTATCTCCATTAACACTAGCACCATATCCCGAGTGTACAAACTCATTAGCAGTATCTTTAGCCATAACATAATCATTATCTCTACATCCTGTTGGCTCAGGAATACAGTAAAATTCAGGGGCAGTTTGATTTTCTCTTTTCATTTCGCCAAATTCTTCGTTAAATATAAAATGATCACGTGCAACTTGAATAGAGTTATTAGAGTCAATTCTGATATATCCCTCAAGACACTCACATTGAGTGCTGTAATACATGCGGTTACACAGAATCTTGTTTGGCAGATAACTGTGTTTAGAAACGTTGCATGTATTTTCATTCCATAATTCAGCATTGTCGCATGATGCTGAAACTCCTCTAACATTAAAGCTGTTTTTGTCTTGATAATCTTCCACTTTATAAATTGTAGCCTGAGCCAGATAAGGGCAGACTAAAAAGGAAAATACCCAAGATGAAACTTTATAAAATGCTCTCATAATAACCTCCCTCACGTATAAATACAATACGCTAAATATCCTTACAGCGATAACTATAGGATTATGCTAACATGGTTTTATATAAAAGGCAACTTTATTTTGAGAAATTCAACATAATTTAACATAAATATAACATAACTTTGCAAATGGACTTATTTTAATACTTTTTCAAGCATAATCAAGGCATTATCCGGAGGCAAGCTAAAATCCAAAATTAGATTTTCAGAAATGCGACAGAATCGATCGAAACCATTAAAACAACAGCAAATTGTGCTGAAATAGTTGCAATATTGCTGATTATCATCAATGTGCAAATTAATTTGATTATAAAAGCAAAACTCCGCTTTGGCACGATTCCATGCTCGATCGTCAATTTTGATACCGGAAGTATCTTGAACAATCAGTCCTAAAGCCATGCAATAATCTAATACACTGAACAAGAAATCGGCAGTAAAATTATGCTGCGACAGTTCATTACATAAAGCAACTTTGGGTGCTCCCGAAATAACATAAATCCGATGTCCTCGACTGCGTGCAAATGCCGCAAATTCAGCAAAATATTCATAATCGCTGTCAATTACGCCATGATAGTCCAAACCTATTTTAAGTTTGGATGGATGCATGGCTATTTATCTCCGAAATTGTCATTCCATAGTTCTTTGAGCGAATTAGGACTTAAAGCCGAGAGCGGATTGATGCTGATATCAGGATCGGAAAGAGGTCCGGTAATTTGATAATTAACCGCAAAAATAGTACCATCACGTCCGCTTAACAGACTACCGACAAGCGGTATTTTGCCGAGCAGAGAATTAAGCCCGTAAGCCGGAGCTATCATTCCCTTAAAATCAAACATTTTTTGCACCTCATCATAACTGCCGCTACCGGAAATTCCCAAAACATTGCCGAATGCCCGTGCTTTGGATAAAATCAAACGTTCACCGTTATATTCAAACGGAGCATCAAAGTGAGTGAAAGTTATACCCTCACCTGATAACATATCAACTATTCCGGTAAAGGATGCTAAAGTAAGCAATTTGGTAAATACTCCGGTTTTGATAAGTTTGAAATTACGGGCCTTGGCATGACCTATCATTGTTTTATCCGCACCGCGTTTGGCTTCGACACTCAAAGTCCCACCTTTGAAATAATCATATACTCGCAAAAATTTAAGTGCTGATCCGGCATCATTACTGTCAACCTGTAAGAGATATTCCTTCCCCACACGAGGAACATAATCCAGTTTAAGATAAGGGCGTTCTTTGGCTGATGATTTGCCTGAAGTCGGTTTAAAATTGCCAACCAGATGCATTTCATCCACCCCGATTTTGTTTATAATACGTGCTGTTCCGGCAAATGATGAAGTATAGATTTCCGGTGAAGTCCAAAGTTTGTCAACCGCAATATTAATTTCCGAATCAGGAACATTGTCCCATGTGTCGTCAGTTTTTGGGGAAAGGTTTGAAGTGTCAGATGATGAAGAAAGAACTGAAACTTCTTCATTGTCATTAAAAAACGGTGACAAATCATAAGAAGATCCTGATATGGTTATTTTTACATTTAATTTGGGCTTATAATTAAGGTTAATCAGAGCAGATGCATTAGTTCGCGGTCCTTTTATCGAAACAATATCCACCTGAGTAATGCGTCCTTGAGAATCAACGGATGCCTTACCATCAACCTTAAAATCAGATTTAGATAAATTGAATGAAGGAACCTCAGTCAATTTGCCGTCTTTAAGACGAAGATTGGCAGAAATCTCACCATTTTCACCGGATTTTTTAGTAAATCCCAAAAATCCGTAATCGATGGATGTTCCCCGCAGATTGCCATGGACATCCGCAGTCATTATACCATCGGGAAATACAGTGATAATAGCTTTAGACGGAATAGAATTTTTGATGAAAGGCGTTTTAAGGGCTCCGATGTCAATGCCGGTTTTCTGCATAAATTTTTGATCAAAATTAAAACTCAACTGATAACGTCGTTGATAGGATACATTTTTACCAAAATGCTCCTCCCACAACAGACTTATGGGTAACCCGTCAATTCCGGCAACTCCGGTTATTTCCATACCTTGATTAGTGAGCTTTAAATCTAAATTTTTAGCTTCTATGGTTTGACCTTTGATTATATCGCTTATTTCAACATCATGCAAAACCGCATCAATGTCAAAATTAACATCCTGAGGCTGCAAATCGCCACGCAATTCAAAATTTAATTTAAGATTTACTTCGCTGCTGCCTTTTAATGAATCCGGATTAAGCCCGGCTGATGAAGGATATTTAAGCGGTTCATGGTCTATCAATTTTAAGATATCGCTGATGGAGCCGATAGCCTTAAGGTCCAACTTGATAAAATTATGCTCTTTGTCAAGGTCATATAAATCAACAAAACCGCCGTTAAGCATAACTCCGTCAGATTTGCCCTGCATTATGTCAATATATATTTGTGAGTTAGAAAACTTGGCTTTACCTTTGATATCAGTAATAACCGGCATTCCGCTAAGATAAAAAATCGTACTGCCGTCAACATCAGCCGTGCCGTGGAGAGATGTAAATTCCAGAGATTTTTTCTTTTTATTATAAGCAAAATTAAAATTAAAATCTCCGTTGCGAATGTAACCATCATAAAAACTTTCCTGACACCAACTCCACGCAGTATCACTGAAATAACGCGGCCAATAATCGGTCAATTTGGAAGTTTCAAGTTTATCAACTTTGGCTGTTATGGTAACGGCGAGTTTTTGCGGGTTTGAATCCAGCAAATAAGGTTTCAATCCGTCAACTTTCAGCCCTAACTCGGCTTTTTGACCGTCTAAATTAAGGTGAGCATTGCTGATATTGATTGTTTCCATATTACCGCCAAGCGAACCTTTTAATAACAGTCCGGAAAGATGATAGTCGTATTTGTCATCGTTGGCAAATTTGGCAATACCTTTTTCGCCGGAGAAATCAAAATCAATTTTTTCAACCAGTTTATCGGTATTATGTAAAATATCATCTTTATATTTGCTGATGTCTTGCAAATTTAATTCCGTAGAAATATTACCGTGTAAAGGAATAAGAATATTATATAAACCGGCAACCTGTTCATCGGTAATCAATAATTTAAGCAAATCAGACGGAATTAAATCGGAAAAATAAAATTTTAATCCGATGGTATTACCGCCGTAATTATAATCAGCGGACAATCCCAAGGACGGATTACTCTTTTCAAAGGGCATAAGTGCATTTATTTCCGTACTTAACGAACCAAAACCACGATCAAAATGATAATTTACATCACTAAAATGCCATTTTTTTCCCAAATCAACTTCCAATAATTCAACTTCGGCATGATTTATAGTTATGGAGTTTATATAACTCTCGGGATAAGTGGCATCTTCCGAATTAAAATGATCCCAAAATTCTTCAGCTTTGTCAATATAGTAACGCAATTTCTTGCTTTTGATTTCTTGATTATCCTTTGCATTATCAATTTGGTAATTATTATAAATTTCAATACGAGGATGATCAACTTCGATTGAACTCGGGGCAACTACACCACGCATTAAAGCTTTTATACTGAAGGATAATGATACTTTAGGGGCGATAATATTTATTGAATTTTCTTTTTTATACGTAACATTATTAGCGATGATACGCAAGGGACGAATTGAACGAACCAATTCCAGACTGACATTATCCAAACTGACCGAATAATCAGCATCATCATGGTTAAGGGCGCTGATAATATACGGCTTTAGAAACGGCAGACGAACAGCTCCGCGATAAAGCTGCCAAATAAACACCAGCAAAACGGCTAAAAAGACAACAGTGACAAAATTTGCCGTCTTGTATGCCAAATAACCTTTTGCTCCAAGTTTTTTCATTTTTTACCCTATCAATTTCCTTCAGCGACATCTAATTTATCGGCTAAAGCCGCAGATAAGAATAAATCAATATCTCCGTCCAAAACAGCTTTAACATCCGAGGTTTCGGCTGACGTACGCAGGTCCTTGACCATTTTATAAGGCTGCATAACATAAGAACGTATTTGATATCCCCAACCGTTATCACCTTGGCTTTCCCGCATGGCTTCAGCTTTTTGCTCACGTTTCTTTATTTCTAACTCATATAAACGAGCTTTGAGCATTTTCCATGCACTATCGCGATTTTTGAATTGCGAACGGTCATTTTGACATTGTACGACTATACCGGTGGGAATGTGAGTGATGCGGACAGCCGAATCAGTTTTGTTAATATGCTGACCGCCGGCTCCGGAAGCACGATAAGTGTCAACCCGACAATCGGCCTCGTTGATTTCGATATTGATGGTGTCATCAATAACCGGATATACCCCAACGGATGCAAAGCTGGTATGGCGACGAGCATTGCTGTCAAAGGGAGAAATACGCACAAGGCGATGAACTCCGCTTTCCGATTTGAGCCAACCATAAGCATTATGACCGATTATTTTAATGGTCGCTGATTTTAATCCGGCAACATCTCCCGGAGTTTCCTCAATGTATTCAACCTTATACTTGTGTGCCTCAGCCCAACGAGAGTACATACGAAGCAACATTTCGGCCCAATCCTGAGCTTCGGTACCGCCCGAGCCGGAATGAACTTCCAAAAATGCATCTAAACCATCAGCCTCACCGCAAAGCAAAGCTTCCAACTCCGAATGTTTTACTTTCTGCTGTAATTCCTGCAATTGTATATAAACATCATCTAATGATTTTTCATCACCATCAGCCTCGGCTAATTGAGCCAATTCCCGCAAGTCATTAAAATTATTTTCTATTTCGGTAAAGTTATTTAAATCAGCCGTCAGACGATTTTTTTCTCCGGTCAACTTCAATGCTTTATCCGGATCATCCCATAATGATGCATCAGAGGTTAAAGCTTCCAACTCAGAAAGACGATCTTGCGCCACATCATAGTCAAAGAGACCTCCTCAGCAATGCCAATGACTGCTCTATGTCGGTTGAAATTTCATATATATCGGCCCGCAATGGTGTTTGCTCCTTTATTAATACTCAGTTCCTAATTGGATTTCGTCAGAATTGTTGTTATCATACGAAATCGCTAAATTATTTTCGCTGTTTTCTTCCGATGAGGCTTTTTCTACCTGTTCACTGATAACCTTTTGTTTGGCGGCTCGCAGAGCCGATTCAGGTTTTAAAGCCTCCCAAATCACCGCCTGATCGGTGGGTGATGCCGGTTTGCCGGTAACATGATTTACACGTACCAATTTGATACCGCTGGGCATACGGAAAGGTTCGTCAGGTGTGCCTTTCAGAGCTTCCTGCATAAATGACTGAAATATCGGTAATGCGGCGGCGGCACCGGTTTCATAGCGTCCTAAGGTACGAGGAACATCAAATCCTACATAAACCGCTACTACCAAATCAGGAGAAAATCCGACAAACCATGCGTCTTGGTTGCGGTTACTGGTACCGGTCTTTCCGGCAAGGTGACGCCCTAAAGAACGCAAGCGAGCACCGGTTCCATATTGGACAACACCCTCCATAATACTGGTCATTTGGTAAGCGCTCAAAGGATCAACGATTTGTTCACGTTCATCGGAAAGATGAGGAACATTTTGATTATTCCATTTATCAACCTCACATTCGACACAACTGCGTGTGTCAGAGCGATAAACCGTGCGACCTTCACGATCTTGAATACGTTCAATCATATAAGGTGAAACTTTTTTACCGCCGTTAACTATGATACTGTAAGCTGCTGCCATATTAACCAATTTAGTTTCGCCCGCACCTAATGACATTGACAACAAATGCGGTAAATTGGGATTGACTCCCATTTTGGCGGCTTCGGCAGCAACTTTATCCATACCGACATTTTGAGCCAGACGAACCGTCATCAGATTACGCGACTTTTCAATACCCTGACGAAGTGTCATTAAACCGTAGAATTTTTTGGAATAGTTGACCGGTTTCCAGACAGGAAGTCCTTTACCTTGGTCTAAAACAAAAGGTGCATCCAAAATTAAATCATTCGGTTCATAACCGTTTTCCAAAGCGGTTAAATAAACTATCGGTTTGAAAGCCGAGCCGGTTTGACGCAAGGCCTGGGTAGCACGATTAAACTGTGATTTGCGGAAGTGATAACCACCTACCATAGCCAAAATCTTGCCGGTATGAGGATCCATAGCAATCAAACCACCCTCGACATTGGGAATCTGGCGCAAATAATAACTTTTTTCGCTGACATTATGCTTTTTAGCTTCAGTTACAGTGATTTTTTCAACCAGAATAACATCGCCGACTTTTAGAACTTCATCAACTTTTTTAGGTTGAGCTCCGACTTGTTGGTCTTTGAGGGTTTTGCGTGCCCAGGTCAAGACACTCAACGGAATTTCACCGCTTAAGCCGGCCTGAGTTTCGATTATTGCTTTATTATTTTCGAGTGATTTTACAACGGCTAAATACCATTCACGATCAGCACCGGCCGGAATTTCTTCCTTTTGAAACTCCTCACGCCAATTGCCTTGCAAAGAAATATTTTTGATTGCTCCGCGCCAACCATGACGACGGTCATAATTATTGAATTCCTGACGCACGGCATCGGTAGCAATTTTTTGCAATCGGGGATCCAGAGTGGTTCTGATTAACAATCCTCCCTGATAGAGAGCATCTTCGCCAAATTTACTCTTGACCTGACGGCGAATATCTTCGCTGAAATATTGGGCATTGCGCATCAGATCGGTGGTATTATTAACAACCTCCAAAGGCTTGGCTTTAGCGGCCTCACCTTCATCTTCTTTGGCATAGCCATCTTCGACCATGCGATCAATAACCCAATTACGGCGGGCAATTGCCGCATCATAATTATTAACCGGATGATAGTTGTTAGGACCTTTGGGCAAAGCTGCCAAATAGGCGACTTCGTGCAATTTAAGTTCATCAAGAGCTTTACCGAAATAATTTAGTGCTGCGGCGGCAACGCCATAAGAGCGGTTGCCTAAATAAATCTCGTTTAAATAAAGCTCCAGAATATGTTCTTTGGTGAAGGTTTGTTCAATGCGGAAAGCTAACAAAGCTTCTTTGATTTTGCGCTTATAAGACAATTCCGAAGACAATAAAAAGTTTTTGGCAACCTGTTGCGTGATGGTTGATGCACCGGTCGGACGTTTGTTGGAACCGAGATGGCGCAAGTTAGTTAATATGGCACGAGTAACACCTAAGAGATCAACTCCGAAATGATGATAAAAATTTTTATCTTCGGCAGAGATGAAAGCCTGCTTAACCAATGCAGGTATTTTTTCTTCAGGAACAAAAAAACGTTTTTCGACAGCATATTCCATCAAAACTTCTCCGTCACCGGCATATAATCTGGTGGTAACCGGCGGAGCATAGTCGGCAAGCTGGCGATATTCAGGCAACTCCTGAGCAATTTGCCAAACAGATGTTATCAGCAAAACAAAAGCAATAACAGCAAAAAAGAAAAAGGTACTGAGGAAAGAAGATAGTGTTTTCAGCATAGTGAATCCAAATCGCAATAGATAATCGTAAAAAACTTTGCTTAAAATAGCTAAAAAAAAACGTTATGTCAAATATTAATGCTTGTTATTTTCAAAATATTTATTAATTGCCCGAACGGCAGCGGCGACAAGTTTTTGCCGATAAGACTTTTGCTTAAGTTGTTTTTCTTCAGTCGGATTGGATAAATAGCCTAATTCCATCAATACCGAAGGAACATCGGGGGCTTTCAACACGGCGAATCCGGCAAAACGGTGAGTATTACTGACTGTTTTAACTATTTTTGACATTTGCCAACTCAACAAACCGGCAAATTCGGAAGAAAAATTACGAGTTTCACGTTGAGCCATATTTAACAAGACATCAGAGACAAGTTTTTCTTCTTTGGAAAAATCAATACCGGCAACTATATCGGCTTTATTTTCCTTTTCGGCCAAAGCGGCTGCCTCTTTATCCGACGCTTCCTCGGACAAGGTGTAAACCGACAAGCCGGTTGCTTTGCGATTGCGAGCACTATCGGCATGAATCGAGATGAATAAATCTGAATTATTCTTGCGTGAGATTTTTACCCTGTCGCGCAAAGGAATAAAAATATCGCGTGATCGAGTTAAGTAAACTTTATAATGAGGATTTTTATCCAATTCGGCTTTAAGTTCTTTAGCCATAGCGAAAGTAATGTTTTTTTCATAGGTGCCGCTGTAACCGATGGCACCGGGATCAATACCGCCATGTCCGGCATCGATGGTGATAATACGGCGACGCAAGGCATTTTTCTTAGCAGAATCCGATGATGATTTGGCAACAGACTGGCTTGAGGCCGATTGTTGGTAATCTTTACTATTAAAAGCATAAGCATTACCGACTTGAGCAATAAAGTCCTTTTCAGTAACAGTTTCAACATCTATGGCAAAGCGCCAAGCAAAACCGCTTGCCGGTTTTAGCATAAAGGCTTTTTTTACCACTATCGGTCGCAACAGATCAAAAACAATACGCACACCGGAAACACCAGTCGGACCGGTACGGACATTACTGACAAAATCGTTTTTTTGCAAACTGTTAACAGCTTTGGAAGTAACTTCAACATTTTGTGTGTCAATTACTAAACGGTTGGGATTGCTTAAAGTAAACACCTTATAATCGAAATTAGCATCGGCATCAAAAACCACACGGGCACCGGTGCTGTTTTGACCGATACGAAGTCCGTCGATTTGTGCGGCAAAGCTCGGAAATGCAAAAAGCAACGTGCCGAAAAGCCACGATATAAATATTTTTAAGCCGAATTTAGTCATCTGTGTCACCATTGTTTTATTATGTTAACACAAGACTGGTTTACAAGAAGTTAAAAAAATTAGTCACAGAAAAAATATGAAAAAAAGGTTGGTTTAAATTGAACATTTTGAGCTGAAAATTTTTAACCAAAAAATTTTTGAAAACAGCGAATAAAAATTAACGAAATATTAGATAAATTAAGTTATTAGAGAATAATGATTTAAGTTGCATATTAGACGAAATTATGTTATTATGCGTGTATAAAATGTTCAATTTAAACCAACGTTTTTTGAGATGATTTTATAAAAGGAAATCAAGAAAGGACTTGAGAAATGACTGAAGAAGAAGCGTTAGCAAGATTAAGTGAGATAAGAGAGAACATAGCTGATTATGATAGCGATTTGTTAGGAATAGCTTATGGAGTTTTGAATGATATAGTTCAAGCTCAACCGGATTTGGCGGAGAGGGTACTTGATACTGTCAAGAGTGGTTTACAGTCGGATGAAAATGATAGAGATTCCTTGCTAACGGCTTATGAAACTTTAGGCAATATAGCTCGAGCTCAACCGGATTTGGCGGAGCGGGTACTTGATGTTTTTAAGATTGGTTTGCAGTCGGAGGAAAATCGCGGAGGTTCACTACAAAATGCCTATTATTTTTTAAGCGGGATATCCGAAGCTCAACCGAATTTGGCGGAGAGGGTACTTGATGTTTTCAAGATTGGTTTGCAGTCGGAGGAAAATAGTGCGAAGGCATTAAAAAATGTCTATATAACTTTAGGCAAGATAGTCAAAGCCAAACCAGAACTGGCGGATAAGGTATTGTCGTTGGTCAGTCAAGCCTTGAGCTTGGATGAAAATGATAGCGATTCCTTGCGAAAAGCTTATTATACTTTAGGCAAGATAGCTCAAGCAAAACCGGAACTGGCGGATAAAGTATTGCCGTTGGTCAGCCAAGCCTTGAGCTCGGATAAAAATGATAGAGATTCCTTGATAACGGCTTATGAAACTTTAGAAGCTTTGAGCTCAGGTAAAAATGATAGAAATTCCTTGCAAAATGCTTATGAAACTTTAGGCGATATAGCTCAAGCTCAACCGGAACTGGCGGATAAGGCTTTTGAGTTGGTCAGTCAAGCCTTGAGCTCGGATGAAAATGATTGGGAGTCTTTGCGAAAAGCTTATTATACTTTAGGCGATATAGCTCAAGCTCAACCGGAACTGGCGGATAAGGCTTTTGCGGTGTTCAGCCAAGCCTTGAGCTCGGATAAAAATGATTGGGAGTCTTTGCGAGAGGCTTATAAAGCTTTAGGCGATATAGCTCAAGCTCAACCGGAACTGGCGGATAAAGTATTGTCGTTGGTCAGCCAAGGCTTAAGCTCGGATAAAAATGATTGGGAGTCTTTGCGAGAGGCTTATGAAATCTTAGGCAAAATAGGTCAAGCAAAACCGGAACTGGCGGATAAAGTATTGCCGTTGGTCAGCCAAGCCTTGAGCTCGGATAAAAATGGTAGTTATTTCTTGAAAAAGGCTTATAAAACTTTAGGCGATATAGCTCAAGCTCAACCGGAACTGGCGGATAAGGCTTTTGCGGTGTTCAGCCAAGCCTTGAGCTCGGATAAAAATGATAGGGAGTCTTTGCGAGAGGTTTATGAAATCTTAGGCAAAATAGTTCAAGCTCAACCGGAACTGGCGGATAAGGCTTTTGTGGTGCTCGGCCAAGCCTTGAGTTCGGATAAAAATGATAGAGATTCCTTGAGAACGGCTTATAAAACTTTAGGCGAGATAGTTAAAGCCAAACCGGAACTGACAGATAAGGCTTTTGCGGTGTTCAGCCAAGCCTTGAGCTCGGATAAAAATGATTGGGAGTCTTTGCGAGAGGCTTATGAAATCTTAGGCAAAATAGGTCAAGCCAAACCGGAACTGGCAGATAAGGCTTTTGAGTTGGTCAAACAAGCCTTGAGCTCGGATAAAAATAATAGTTATTCCTTGGAAAAGGCTTATAAAACTTTAGGCGATATAGCTCAAGCTCAACCGGAACTGGCAGATAAGGCTTTTGAGTTGGTCAAACAAGCTTTGAGTTCGGATAAAAAGGATAGAGGTTTCTTGAGAATGGCTTATGAAACTTTAGGCGAGATAGCTCAAGCCAAACCGGAACTGGCGGATAAAGTATTGCCGTTGGTCAGCCAAGGCTTAAGCTCGGATAAAAATGATTGGTATTCTTTGCAAGGGGCTTATAATGCTTTAGGCAAGATAGGTCAAGCCAAACCGGAACTGGCTGATAATGCTTTTGTGGTGCTCGGCCAAGCCTTGAGCTCGGATAAAAATGATAGGGAGTCTTTGCGAGAGGCTTATGGAACTTTAGGCAAAATAGTTCAAGCCAAAGCTTTGAGCTCAGGTAAAAATGATAGAAATTCCTTGCAAAATGCTTATGAAACTTTAGGCGATATAGCTCAAGCTCAACCGGAACTGGCGGATAAGGTATTGCCGTTGGTCAGCCAAGCCTTGAGCTCGGATAAAAATAATTGGGAGTCTTTGCGAGATGCTTATAAAAGTTTAGGCAAGATAGTCAAAGCCAAACCGAAACTGGCGGATAAGGTCTTACCGTTGGTTAGCCAAGCCTTGAGCTCGTATAAAAATGATAGAAATTCTTTGCAATATGCTTATAAAACTTTAGGCGATATAGCTCAAGCAAAATCGGAACTGGCAGAAGAAATCGGAAATATAGTTTTAAGTCGTGTAGCACCTAATGAAAAAATTTTTGAGGCTTTTGACTGCTTAAGCAAGGTTTGTCGCAACCGCCAAACAAAAGAGAATTTAATTGAGCACTATCCTAATCATGTGATGATGTTGGAAGCAGCCGGCAAAATGGGGCGTTCAACAGAAGAAGAAATAAAATTTGCCGTTGAGCATATGAGTTATGAACAAATAGCCGAAGAAGGAAGAATATCAATTGCGCAAAAATGTTTGAATATTTTAGTCGGAGAAATGGATAAAGGAAACGGCGGCGACGGCAGTTTGGGCAAAAATCGCAAAGAATTTCCCGATAGTGATTTATATAAAAATAATAAAGATTGGTTGATACCATCGGTTTATGCGGCAGCGGAAGTGTTCGGTTCGTGGTTGCCGAATTATTTGAAAAAAATGAAAAATGCCGGAGTATCGGTGCATGATGCGGTTTATTTTCTGCCCTATGGTCTTAATAAAGAAGACAGCAAAAGTTTGGGAGAGTTTTTATTTGATAAAGCGGTATATACCGATAATCACGGCAAAACATCGGCTCGTCCGTCATCAGAATTAGAGATAATAGCTAAGAACTGGGAAGGTTTAACTCAAGATGAGCGCAAAAAATCTTATCAAGATGTTTTGCAAATTTGCAAGTCGAAGAAATATGTCGGCCAAAGATATGAAGGATTTGCAATTGAGGCGGCAAATGCCGGTGTTGGGCAAGATGATTATCATGAATTGGAAAATTTTTACGAAGCATCATTGGATGTTCCTTGTCCGTTTGACGTGAGCAAAGAATTTAAATTCGGCAATCTGGTAGGAAGATTTGTGCCACGAGATGATCCGCGAGTAGGATTTTTCGGAGAACATACCGACTGTTGCCAACATTTCGGAGGTGTGGGAAAAGCATGTGCCCGCTCATCGATGATAGATCCCTGGTCGCAGTTATTCGTGGTAGAAAAAGAAGACAACAAGGGCAATAAACGAATTGTAGCCGGTTCGTGGATGTGGGAGAATGAAGTAACAAAAGATGGTAAAATGCATAAATATGCCTGTGCCGATAATATTGAAGCAATAGGTGATTATGCCAAAAATCCTATGATAAATCATATATATGAGGATATGGCAAGGTATTTGTGCAAGGAATGCGGCTATCGCAAAGTGACTGCCGGAAAAGGTTATCAAGATGCGGCAATTGATAAATATGCCGAAACCGAAGCCATACCATTACCGGATATTTACGAAAACAGATACACAGATGCGAGATCACAAGTATTGCTGGCGGAAAACGAGCAAGCTCCGGAAGTAGATAACAGTGTGGAAAGTTTGCGCTTTATCCGCAGAGCCGTCCGAGATGATTTTGAGCAGATGCAAAAGATTGCGGATAAATGTTTTCCTGACGGCGATGAGGCATTGCAGATACCGGAAGAAGACTTTAACGGCTTTGTATTGGTGGATAAATACAAAGGTGTGCAAGGATATATTTTGTATGACAAGCAAGAAAAACATATCTATGATATGGCGGTACTAAGAAGATATTGCCTTGATAAAAACAGAAGTTTAAAAAAGATGCTTGATAAGGTGATGAAAATATGTGAAGCTGAGGGTGGCGAGTGGAAGTGTGAAGCAAGAGAAACGACATCTTTACCCCTTCTCAAACATTATGAAAGAGATGGAATAATAAAATTGGAAATCGGAGAAGTTGATCATGAAATGAGCGACGGAACTAAGGTTTATAGTGTTAAATTTACTCCGCTGGATAGAGAAAAATCCAAGCAAAAAACTCCGGTGAGTGATAAACAAAGATGAGTTATTTAAAAAAATATATTGTGTTTTAAAATAAAATGTATATTCTTTGAGTGAAAGTGATTTTTGCAAAGGTGCAAATTTTGAGGTTAATCAAGAAAAACAAATAAATATGCCTCATATGATCGAATTGGATACAGAATGACGGAATCGATCGCCTGATTGCAAAAATGCTTGGTGAATCGGCTGAAGATGGCCGCAAGATTGACGAGTTTTTATAAAGACTGATATTTTTGACAACAAACTACAATAAATTACGAAAAGTCAGTCAGTTTATTCGAGAGTTCCGCGCAATGAATCGGAGAAATAAGTCGCGGACGGCGAAGATAAAATAAATAAAGCGACGAATCTGTTTTTTTATGATTGGTTGCGTTTGTCTTGAGGAATCTTTCGTTCAGCCATGGTGTTTAATTATTTGGCAAGATTGTTGCCAGAATACGGGAGATTTATAATGACTAAAAGAATGTTGATTGATGATACCCAACCCGAAGAAACCAGAGTGGTTGTGGTAAATGGTAATAAGTTAGAAGATGTTGAGTTTGAAAGCACTACCCGCAGACAAATAAAAGGAAATATTTATTTAGGCAAAATTATGCGGGTGGAGCCGTCGTTGCAGGCTTGTTTTATTGACTACGGCGGAAATCGCCACGGTTTTATGGCTTTTAGCGAGATTCATCCTGATTATTATAGCGTCAGCGATGAAGTGTTGGCGGAAGTCGATAAAGAAGTTGATGAAATTATCGAAAATAAAAAACGGATCGCCAAGGAAATTGAAGCTCAACGTGAGGCTCGGGCAAAAGAGAGAGCTTTGGCCAGAGAAGCTGCATTGAGAGAACGTGAAGAGCGTGCTGCTGCCGAGGCTGCAGCTCAAGAAAAGAACGAAGAATCTAATTCTGAGGTTAACGCCGTCGTTCCGCAATATGAAGATGTGGAAGAAAAAGAAGGTTTAAGTCCGGAAGAGCTGAAAATTTATGAAGAGCAATTTATTGCCGAAGAGGAAGCTAAAGAAGAAGAGCAAGGCAAAAAACGTACTAAAAAACGTTTATTGAAGAAGAGATTTCGCAAACAAATTTCTTCAAATACCGAAGATGAAGATAAAAATGATAAAGTTTTGGCCGAAGATATTGAGGAAGAAGATGCTAAAGTAGTTGATGATTGCGAGAGCAACCTCAACAATGAAGAAGATGAGCCGGCTTATAATCATACCGAAGATAATGAAAATGATGATGAAAATGATGATGACGACGATGAAGATGATAATAACGTCGAAAGTGAAGATGATGATGAAAGCGATGACTTTGACGGTAATATGGATTTTGAACTGCAACGCAAGTTAATCCGTGCTCGTAAATTATATCATCGTTTTAAGATTCAAGACGTTATTAAAGAAGGTCAGACCGTTTTGGTTCAGGTGGTCAAAGAAGAGCGCGGTAATAAAGGTGCGGCGATGACTACATATTTGTCATTGGCCGGAAGATATTGCGTTTTGATGCCCAATCGCATTAAAAGCGGCGGAGTTTCACGCAAAATTACCAATGCGGCAGACAGACAGAGATTAAAAGGTATTGTACGTGATTTACCGCTTAATCCGGATATGTCGATTATTGTACGTACGGCCGGCGAAGAAAAAACCAAAGCGGAAATCGTGCGTGACTATAACTTCCTGATCAGAGCATGGAATCAGATAAGAATTGATGCTATCAAAAACAAAGCTCCTTTGTTGGTGCATGAAGAAGGCAGTTTGATTAAACGGGCTTTGCGCGATATTTATACCAAAGATATTGCCGAGATTTTGGTGGCCGGTGATGAGGCTTATAAACAAGCTCGCAATTTCTTGAAGATTTTATCACCGTCAAATTTGAAAAAAATTAAACATTACAGTAATAATGAAGCTCCGTTATTCCAGAAATTCCAAGTTGAAGGACAATTGGATAAACTGCATGATGCCAACGCTCAATTGGAATCAGGCGGATATTTGGTAATTAACCCGACCGAGGCATTGGTGTCGATTGATGTTAACTCGGGACGGGCAACCAAAGAAAAAGATTTGGAAGAAACAGCTTTGAAGACTAATTTGGAAGCTTGTGATGAAATAGCTCGCCAACTGAAACTGCGTAATTTGGCCGGATTGGTGGTAATCGACTTTATTGATATGGATGAGCCGGCTAACAACCATGCGGTTGAGAAACGTATGAAGGAAGCATTGAAAAATGATCGCTCCAGAATTCAGGTCGGCAAGATGAGCATGTTCGGATTATTGGAATTGTCACGTCAACGCGTTCACTCGGCCTTTTGGGAAAGCAATTATCAAGTTTGTCCTTATTGCCACGGGCGCGGAATTACCCGCACGATGGAATCTGCCGCGATGTATATTTTGCGGACCTTGGAAGAAGAAGGTTGCAAAAATCGCTCCAGCAAAGTCAACATCAGTGTTCCCTCTGATGTGGCGGTTTATTTGCTGAATTATAAACGCAAAGCTTTGAGCGAAATTGAAACAAAATATAAGATGGATGTAATTATTTGCGCGGACAATAACGTTAAATGCGTTACCGATTATAAAATCGAACGAACCAAGATTTGCATAAAAGAGGAAAAAGTTAATACACCATTGCCTCCGGTTATTGCTGAAGAAGCTGAGACGAGTGAAGAAGAAGTTGCGGTTGATGCATCACAAACCAGTGAAGAAATCGGCGGTGATGAAAATGAAAATATTGAAATTGCCGGCGAACTTGAAACTGAACCGGAAATCAGATCAAATTACAGAGAACGGCGCGGTCGTTTTGATCGTCGCGGTCGCAGAGGAAGATTTGATCGTCGCGGTAACAGACACCGCAACAATTATAATGATGAACAGCGGACGGAGAAACCTAAAGCTTCGCAAGAACCGGTAATCTTATATGACAGCCATGAAAGTGCTGCTCCGATACAAGAAGAAACACCGAAAGAGGAAAAGAAAGAAAAATCTAATTGGTGGAAAAAACTGATTAAAGGATAAAAATGATAAATTTGAATAAAATTATCAAACAAGGACTGGCGGCGGCGTTATGGCTGCTGCCGTTCTTTTTGAATAATGGGGCAAAGGCGGAAGGTTTGCGCCTGATTACCGATGAGGAAAGCGAAATTTTGCTGGAACAAATCATAAAGCCTTTAATGCAAAAAGCCGGTCAAGCATATAGTCCTAATCATATTCATATTATTGATGATGCAACGCTGAATGCTTTTGTGGCCGACGGAAATCATCTGTTTATCCATACCGGAACGATTGTTGAGAGCGACAACGTTAATGAATTGGCCGGTGTGATTGCTCACGAAATCGGGCATATTAAGGGCGGACATATCTTAAGGCAAAAGTTGGAAATCCGTGAGATGAATAATTTATCGCTGTTGTCGGCGGCTTTGGCGGGGGCTGCGGGAGTGTTGAGCGGGCGAGCTGATGCGGCTTTTGCAATTATGTTGGGCGGACAAAGCTCGGCTTTGAGTAAATTTATGCATTATCGCACCAATGAAGAACGGGCAGCTGATGAAACGGCGGTAAAACTGCTTAAAGCAACCGGACAATCGCCGGCCGGCATTCTTGAATTTATGAAAAAAATCGATAAACAAAATCAATTAAACGGTCGTGTGGAAACGCCCTATTTCCGCACTCATCCGATGACACCGGAACGAATTGCCTTTTTTGAAAAGGCGGTAAAAGAGACTAATTTGCCCACCAAATCACGTTATGATGAAGCATTTAATCGGGTTAAAATTAAAATTAAAGCTTATTTGGGAAATGCAGATACGACTATTAAAGAACTGGATAAATGTCAGGACAAGACGGAGTGTCAATACGGGTTGGCGATTGCTTATTTCAGAAATTTGCAATTTGCCAAGGCATTCAAAAAAGCGGAAAATTTAGTGAAACGAGAGCCGAATAATCCTTATTTCTATGAAATTAAAGGGCAGATGGAGATGGAAAACGGAAAAGTGCAACAAGCTAAAAGTTCGTTTCGTCGTGCTTGTGAATTATCCCCCTATTCCAATGATATGAAATTCGGACTGGCTTTAGCCTTATTGGAAGATAATCCTGATAAAACGGCGGCTAAAGAGGCTGTAAATTTGTTAAACAATATAGTTGCCAAAGAAAAAAACAATTTTCAAGCGTGGACTTTGCTGGCAAAAGCTTATGGTATCAACGGCGATATGGCAAGAGCCAACTGGGCAGCGGCGGAAAGTTTGGCAATTATCGGTAATTGGGAAGCGGCAGAACGAAAATTGGCAGAGGCTGAAAAGCTATCCCCTGCTCCGCAACTGAAAATCAAAATTAATGATTTGAAAGAGCGAATTAAACAAGAAAAGAAAAAAGATTATATATGATGAAAAAAAGATTGCTGATTTGATTATCAGCAATCTTTTTTGGTTTGAGAATTAACTCATCGGCGGGACCAGTTTTTCCTCCAATATTTCGTTAAAGCTGTCATCGCCCTGCTCGGCGAAGAGCTTGGCGGTGAGGCGCAATGAGCGATGAAACATTTTAGTCGTTTCACGCGTCAAGTCATCTCGACTGCGCCAGTTGTTAATCAGGCAAGGATTGAGGTTTTCAAAAATCTCCTCAACATCGTTTTTGCATAATGTCAACTTCATCTCCTCAACATCGTTTTTGCATAATGTCAACTTCGTTGCCAAATCATAAGCTTGACGCTGAAACAGCTTAAGAAGCGGGGCAACATCTTCGGCAGATTTACCTCGCAATGGACTATCGTCGGAGGAATTGGGATCTTTGATCCATTTAATCCAATCTTCGGCTATCATGTAGGCATACATAACATCAGAGATGGCTACCGGCAACTCCTTGCAGAGAACCATAGTCAAAATGTTGTTCACCTGATAAGCGTCACTATTGTGATGCACGCTAATCAGCAAAATTTTTGTTTGTGTGTTCATAATAATATATTTTTATTAATAATTAATTCCGGCGGTAGCTTATCATCCGGATGAATTTTGTCAAGATGTATTTTATTACCTAAAAAATAACAATAAATTGACAGATAGAAAACAAATATTATTAGAAAATTATAAACTAAAAAAAACACTTGATTTATTAAAAAAAAGTGTGTATGTAAGTTGGCATGGCTCATGATAGGGGTATAGCTCAGTTGGTAGAGCATCGGTCTCCAAAACCGAGGGTCGTGAGTTCGAATCTTACTGCCCCTGCCATAAAAAAACCACTCTTTGTGAGTGGTTTTTTTATGGCTATAGGTAAAGTTAGATTTGAACTCACGAAAAAGTGAGTTCGACTACCAGGCAAAGGCAGACGGGAGTATGCCGGTCGGCTTGAAAAAGCCGATTGCCGCAGTGAACGAAGTAATCTTACTGCCCCTGCCATAAAAAAACCACTCTTTGTGAGTGGTTTTTTTATGGCTATAGGTAAAGTTAGATTTGAACTCAAGAAAAAGTGAGTTTTACTACCAAGTAAAGGCTGATGTGAGTATGCAGGTCGGCTTAAAAAAGCTGATTGCCGCAGTGAACAAAGTAATCTTACAGCTTTTTTATTATTACAAAAAAGTGCAATAACAGAAAGTATGTTTTAGAGTAAAAATTATTTGGATCTCTCGATATGTTTAGCAAGAAGTCGAGAAGTTGTTGAGGAAATAATTTCTTGTCCTATTCTTTTTAGATTATTATCAGAGTTAGATTGCAAATTTATTCCCAATTTATGTAAATTTGCAAATTCAATATTATCATCTTCAAACAAAGGTATATAATTACGATGAATGTCTTCGATATTTTCTGATAATCTGGTATCATATAATATATCGTGAATTTTGCATCCATTTATACCTGAATTTTGTAACATGATTTTGAAATAATCTTCGTAACTAAACGGATGATTTATATCTTTGCGACTGACCAAAGTTGCAACGACATAAGGTTGTTGTTGTGGTGTATAGGTATTAATATAAGTTTCCATGATAGTTTTATATAATGTATCATTTTCAGTATTCTTATCAACGAATAAATTTAATTTTTTATTACAATCGTTCGGAAAAACGGATTCCATTAGTAAGGTAAAAATATCTGCGCGTTTTGATGGTGATATAGTTGACCAATCATTACGGATATCAGATAAAGTTGCGGCATCAATATATGAATATTCTTCTTTTGAAGAAGGAGGATAAATACCGCAAAAGTGAAAAGGAGGAAGTGTTGAATTGGTTAAGAACTGCAATGTTTGCAAAGCCTGTTGAGGATTAAGTAAACATTCGGTAATAAGGGTTTCTGCACGAACTTGTTGCATTTCAAAACTATTGTTTGCTACAAATTTTTGCAATATACATAAATTTGCAGGAGTTATTTTAAGACGTTTTTTTATTTCTTTTACCAAGGGTATAACGTCAGCATTATGTATATCTTTGGCAATTGTTTTTAGTTCTTTTTCTAAGGTTTGTCCATATTTTTCTGAACTATCGTCAGGACCAAGGCTTGAAAGTATGCTTTGGACATATAATTTTATTACTTTTTGACAATACAAAGGAGAATGGAAGCGATTGTCTATATTTAAGAAGGTCTTAGCCTGGTTTTGTCTGACAGAGGGCGGAATATGTTCGATGTTTTCGAATTGTTTAATAAAAAAATTATCTAATTGAGATAAAACTTCATTATAAGGTATACTATCATCGAAATTTCTCATATTTTGAATAAAAAATTGGCGAAATTGCATTAAAATTGCGCTATCGTTTGATAGAAGATGAGACTTTTGAACCTTTTGATATAATTTATAGATATTTTCAGGAGAGCAATTATCAAAATTAATACTTAAAATGGAGAATTTTTGGTCTTTTTTTAAATGAGGTAAGGATAATAAGAATAGTATTTTATTGTCGCTATTGTTAGTATTGTTGTTATTAATCTTGTGTAATAATAAATCGGTGCGAAGAAAGCAAGGATTCGCTATTTTTTTACGTTGATTTAATATTTCGTTATAATACTCTGTAAAATCTCGATTATCATCAGGAATACTTATTTTGAATTTGGTTATTGGTCTAGCAGGAGCTTGTAGTCGGGCTGCAGTTCGTTGCATAATAAGTTGCCTGATTTGTTTTTTAGGATGTTTGTCTTTATTAATGTCTGCCGTTAATTCATTATTTTTTATTTCGGTTGTTATATTGTATCCTGCTCTGTGGCATAAAATTAATCCGTAGTTATCTGCAAAAATTTCTTCTTCTTTTTGACCGCTTACGGCATATTTTTCTCTGAATAATATGTGAGATAGTTCATGTGCAATAGTGTGAGCAACAGCATCTTCACTTTGTTTTGCTTTTTTTTTCAAATATTGCAGTCCAATGATTATTGTATTTGAGTCGGTATATGAGTAAGCATTGTTTGCAAGTTTTTTATCATTACTAAGACATATAACAATATCTTTGTTGCATAAAAGATCACTTTGGGATTGTAATTTTCGCATTATGTTATTTAAATATTCTAAAAGACTTTGATAAGTAACATTAATGGCTTTCATGATAAAATTCCCTAAATGTTAATCGTGGCTTTATGATAACATTTTTGAGCTGTTTTGTCCAGTTTAAAATATTACGCTGATTTTGTTAATTTCTTTGCGGTTTATAGACGGTGCGGTTTTGATCAACGTAAGATTGTAAAACTTTTGTTCCGGCTTCAACCTCGATATTACCGCAAACAGTAATACCACGCTTCTTGAACTCTTCAAACCAATCAGGCTTGAATCCTTCATCAAAGCCGGTAATGACTTCAACTTGTCGGGAAGGAACACCATAGTAGATTTCTTTTATGCCTGACCACATAATCGCTCCAAGACACATCATGCAGGGTTCAGCAGTAACATAAAGACTTAAGTTATAAGGAGACAAATCATAAGTATCTAAGGATTTTTCCGCCATTTTAATGGTGTTGATTTCAGCATGATTGTTGCTACATGATTCGTTAATTACACTATTGGCCTGTTTAGCAATCAGCCGGCCTTCATTATTATAAATTGCAGCCAAAAACGGCCCAGAACCTTGAGCAATATGAGAAGGTAGTTCTTGTTGTAATTCTAAAATGATTTTTCGAGCAAATTCCAACTTTTGAGAAGAAATTTCTTGATTGGTGATAATTTTTTCAGACATAACTTTTCCATTTTCAAATTATTAAAACAATGGTATTGTAAGGTTTGTCATGGATATTTGCAAGTTTTTTTATGATATTTTGTTGGCGATTGTTTATTAACAATGTTAATAAAAAACTTTGTATGTTAATTCAAAAGGCGTATAATCAGGATAACAAAGAAAATAACAGTGTCTATTGAGGAGATAAGATATGAGCATCATCGGTGAAACATTGGGAGTGCTAGCTGGAATTTGTACGGCGGTGGTATTTTTGCCTCAAGCATTGCAAACTATCAGAACACGCAATACCAGCGGGATGTCATTTAGTTCGTATGTTATTTATTGCACGGGGATGTGTTTGTGGATTGCTTACGGAGTATATTTAAAATCGTTACAGATGATGTTTTTTAACGGAATTTCATTATTGTTTACTTTACCGATTCTAGGTATTATAATTAAAAATAATCTAAAATCTAAAAAATAAAAATTATGTTTTTATCGGCAAATGACAAATATAAAGGGATGGGTATTCTGCGATGCAGGTTAGTTATGTATGTTATTCACTGTAGTAGGATTTTCTTGATTGGCATTGCACACTAATCACTCTTCGATTGATTTACTCATTTTATTTTTCCTTTCAGTTTAGTTAAAAAACTTGAGAAATTTTTATTATATTTTAACAAAACAGTATTATGTTTATATTAGAGGTAGAAATGAAAAAAATATGTTCAGCTTTATTGATATTTTTGACGGCTTGTAATTCTGTGACTACTTATGATACAGAGTTTAAAAATCCTGTTTTTAATCAACCATTACGTCCTTTGAGTAGGGAAACCGGATATGTTTACATCACACCAACGAGTGCTGATTTTAGAGGCGTTTTGAATAAAAACTTAACTATTTATAAAGGTAAATGCGACCTTATTGAAAACAAACAAGATCGCATTACCTTGAAATGCCAAGGCAATTGGGATGACGGAACAAAGCATAATAGCTATCTAACCTACGTCATTAAGGAAATCCCTGAATTTATACCAAATTGTTTGCGCATTTTAGAATACGACTATAGCAAACCGGAAGATTTTCCTAAAGATGAAATGTTTGCGGATAAATATTGTGTCACCCCCAAAAAAGATATGACATCAAAAATTGATTGACCGTACCATTCTCTCCGCCCAATCATTTCTGTCCCAACCTACATCTTTACGATGGACGTTGTTAATAATACCGTTTATATCACGGTTGTTTATTGCTTTGTACAAGTTCGGCCAGTTTTGCTTATTTAATCCACCGGTATTATATTGTATATCCAACAACACTTCTTTTAAAGGATTGGGGAAATAATCAAAATCGGTAAATTCCGAACGGACATGTGCTAAATCATTGGTCATATGATTTTGTGCCATATTATAAGCATCTTGATTAGATATACGTAAATTTGTTTTATCAAGAAAATAATCTGCGGTCTTATTTGAATGTAAATAATTACCATAAATATCTTTTTGATTACTTAAATCCCTCAATACGCTATATCCTGATAATTTTTGACTATCAGTTGCCGGATATCCATTGACTGTAAAATTGACTTTCATAAAATCATTAAGATTATTAATGTTAGCTCCGCCTCCGGTTGTAATGTAACCTTTGCTATCTAAATACGGATGTATCTTAACTCTTTCAAATTCTTGAATATTATTCCACATTCTTTGATATAAATCTTCATCAGAGATATAGTTCGGAGTTGCCGGGAATATAATGTTATTTTGTGCTAAATATTGCTGTAATGTTTGAACCAAAGATTGCTGATATCCGTCATCTTGATTGTTTACAGCGGTTGCACCTAAAAATTTTCCAATGGATTTACTCATTTATTTTTTCCTTTCAGTTAAATTTATTTTTTACATAATTCTAATTGTTGACGAAGCTTATTGATGCGCGCCAACCATTCCCAAAATTCCGGATTTTCGATTTGTTCAATGCTTTCGGCTACTTCGGCACCGGCGATAGGATAAACGGGACAATAGTTATAATCGGTTGTCGCGCATGAGTTTAAGCAAATCAGACTTATCAGCATTAGGGGAAGATAAAATCTTATTTTGTTTGGTATGGACATATTTAACAACCTCCACTTGTTTTTCCACTATTTGAATTTTGGCTTGCGAATAGCCTAAATAATAAGCAAACAACAGGCAAAAAGCATAAATTAAAACTTTAACTTTCATAAGTTTTGCTCCAATAACAACACAAAAGACTGAGCCGTTGAATAAACATATTCCGGAGCACGTAACATCATGATTATTACGGCGATAACGGCTAATATCCAAACGGCTATTTTCAGTCTTCTCATAATTTGAATACTCCGTGGCGAATAACTTCGGCAATACGCTCGGCACGACGTCCGGTGATACGGGCATAGCGACTGTTAAGGCATTCTTCGGCGGCTTGGTTATAGTTGCCGCAAGCCATATGCGATAACATTTTTCTAAATTTGAGCAACCCGATAATGCCTAAATTAAATGCCATATCAATCAAGGCATACTGACGTTCGGAATCTAAATCATTAAAGAAAGGAATATATTTTTTTAAGTCTCGATAAACCGATTTGATATCATTACGCAACAAATACATTGCTGCTTCTTTAGTTATACCATGGTGCCAATCACCGACAATTTTTTCCTCTTCGAGAGTAAGCGGATTGTCATCAAGATTACGCCCTACTCCGATAGTCAATTTTCCCTTAGTACAACGATAGGGCTGCAAACGCAGCCCTTCGTGAAGTTTTAATCTTTGTGATACCTGATATAAATCAATCATTTGCGACTTCTCTTTTTAATTGGTTTACGTAAGACTTTAACTGTTTGATAAGCACGTGCTGCAACATAAACTAAAGTGCATATACTGATAGCCAGCGTTATCATTTGGTTAAAAATTTGAGCATATTCCAATACACAGGCAAAAACAGCCGAGCCAATAACTTTGCCGTCTTGTACCAATTCGTTATTCATTTATCTCACCTCCTTCCTCGATAATCGGAATGTTCCACTCTTCATAGGTTTTCGGATTCTCAAGCCACCAACTTCCGCCGCTCTCAGGATAATCCCTCAAATACTGTCGATAAGCCTTGTATTGATTGCGTTCTTCCTCACTTATCGGAAAGTCGGCAATCATATAAATATCGGTTGCCTGCAGATAGCCGTTGCGGACTTCCCTAACCTGTTCTTTTTGTTGCTCAATCGCTTTTTCATCGGTTTTCAAGACAAACTCGCTTTCAACCATTACAAAATCGGCGACTTGATGTTGGTTATCTTCCACAACCTCATCATAGACAAGGCAAGGAAATTCACCGCTGTCATTAACGGCAATGATTTTATTTTCTTTGATTGCTTTATACATTTGGCTCACCCTCCGCATAGATAAATTTGAAATAATTAGTTGCTCCTGTTAGCGAATATGTCACTCGTAAGACATCATTCTTTTTAATTGGAATAATAAGTTTTGCATTATTAGTGTTTGCATTTGGGTAAGTTTCGACACCAATATCGGATGTTGCATTTAACAGTCCGAGATATTTTCCGGTTGCACCGGAAGTTTTGGAAACAGCAAACCAACCATTCGCCGGAGCTGTGTATTCCGTACCGCTTGCACCCAAAGTCAGGGCTGTATATCGATTTGACGGCATCGGCAACCCGCTGATTAAAGACTTACCGCTTGTGGTTACGTTAGTTAAATCAACATCGGCTTTGCCGGATAATGCAGTTTGCAAATCCGTTTGGTCAGATAATGTTCCGGCTATATTGCCCCATTCCGCACTAGTCTGTGTGTTTGAAATAACAACATTACTCCCCGAGCCGGTGATTGAAATGCCCGTCCCCGCGTTTGCAGAGGTAAGATTATCTTGCTTGCCGGCTACTCCGGATGAAATAGCACTTGCCACATCCGAAGAAGTTTGATAGCCGGGGTTTACGAAATTCAAGGCTTTGCCTGCATCCATATTAACCTCAAGCTCAAGGCTGCTCGCAGAGCCTGAAGTGGTCAGCACGTCACCTACCGCCAAAGAGAGGCTCTGAGCCGAGACACTTTCAATGACCGGAGTGGCAAGAGAATAAACCACTATCGCACCAATATCCAGCCCTCCGGTTGAGGAAATATAATCCTGACCGATGGTCTGAGTGCCGTCATAAACCACTACAGCACATCGACGAGTAATCTCTCCGGTGAAAATATCTTGCTCATCTTTTATCGAGCCGACACTCAAAAGGTTCTCGACCGTCAAAGCAGAAGGAACCGAATTTATCAGAATAGTTTCATCTGTGCCGTCAATGTAAATCTCGGTCAAGTGGCTTGTATCATAACCCGAAGTTGTCGGAGTGCCGCTTTCCTGATTCTCTAAAAACATACTATTTGAGGTATCATAATATCCGATAGCACCGTCAGAAACACGCTCGCAAGGTACAAGGTTAAGGTTTTGTGAGCCTGTTACCTCAATGCTTCCATAAATGGTTGCGTTGCTGTGTACACTTCCTGTTGGTGAAGTCGCAAAAACGCATAAAGGAATTGAACAAGTGAACTCTGTCGGAGTAAAACTTGACGGATTCCGAATGCCTGTAATACCAGTCGGCGATATTATAGCTGTATATTCCGTACCTGTATAAGTTGCCGAACCGCCTGTTTGTCCATTATAACGTGCATAAGAAGCTCCCGAATTTGTCGAGTTATAAAAACTAAAGTTGTCATTAGCATCTGCATCGTTATAAGCACCTATTAAGTTTCCGGCAGCTGCCTTAAATCTGAATTTTAAGGTATCTTCACCAGTCAGGTACACATTTGATATATAGCGGACATTGCCTGTAGTTGAAATATCAAGCAACCTCTTATAACCTAACGGCAGTTCGTCATCTTTTACCTTAATCGTGCCGTTGTTGCAGAGAATATCAACCGGATTAGCAGAACTCGGAGTTCCATTCTGTTCACACTTCCCCAGTGCTTTCAAATAATTAACTGCACCAGTTATTGTAACTTCACTTCCTGTAACACTTTGCGGAACTCCGCCAACAAACTCCAGCGCTGTACCGGCCGAAAAAGCATCCTGTTTTGCATCAAGAACTTCTTGCAAATCAGTTTGATCAGAAAGTGTTCCAATAATTTTTCCCCATTCATTATTGGAAAAATAACGAGCTTGCTCTGCCCAATATTTAGACGAACCATCGGCAGGCTCTTCCGGCTCACCGATTGCCCATTGTTTAGCCTCGTTTAAGCTGTCGACCACATGATCATCAAATTCTTGCGTTTTAGCGGCTGCATTCAAATTAAAAGCGGCTTTCCCGTCTTGGACTGCCGCCTCAATTTCCGCTTTGCCGGATTGAATATTGCTTATCGCCTGCCCGACATCAATCTTGGCACTTTCACCGATAACCGCGGTATAGTTTTCGCTGTCGATTATTACGTTAAAATTGCTTTCCTGCATTTTACGCCCCCGTGGTTACCTGTTCGGTTATCCTAAAAGTGCCGATTTTGTTTACATCTGCCGGGAAAATGGTATTGACGTTGCCGTCAGCCGTAGTAACTTGAATATCGGTTATATAATCACCCACCGGAATATTCGTTTGGCTTGGAGTAAACAACAAAGCCATTTTGCCGTTTTTGACGTCAACCGGAGTTCCGTTTAAGCTGAACATCAAAGCGTTGGTTTCGGGGTTGCGTACCTGCATAAGCATAACCGCTCCGGTCAAGTCCACCGGCTGGCATTTGTTTTTAATTTGAAAATCCATCGCAAAGCTGTCGCCTTGTCTGATTTCGATTAAATTATTGATAACTCTTCCGCTCATAGTCTTATACCTTTGCTCTGATGAAGTAATTAACTGCTTGGTTTATCGGGGTGACGTGAGATGAGGCACCGTAAATCGAATTTGAGCGTGATGCATCAAAACCGCTTTGGACGTTGTCATTGTCACTATCTCCGGCACCTCTTTTAGGTCCGATGTCCGTTTTATAAAAAGCACCGGTATATTCGTATGTCTCTCCTTGGTGTTCGCCAAAGAATGTGCCGGTAATATTAGGCAATCCCTCGGCTTGAGTGGTGTACATATTTGCAGCGGAATCCCCACCCAAACCACGCAAAAACTTGCCGCGATAATCCGGCAGGTTAAAAGTGGTTGAGCCGTCACCGGCACCAAAGTTTTCGCCGATTAAAGCATACAAATCGGCATAAGTCGTCCGCGATACCGCCGAGCCGTCACAAAGCAACCAGTTACCGTGATTAGCAGTCTGAACCGATGCTTTAATATCACCGACAAACACACTCGCCGCATTGGCAACATTGTCTATTGCTGTTTGTAAAGTTGACTGTGCCGAATTAAGTTGACCGCGATTTATAACATCAGTATTGTTCTGACCATTTCCAATGTTTTTAATCTGAAAACCTCCCATATTCAAATTTCCGGACATCGGCACAAGGCCGTTTTTCAATAAACATTGACTTAAGCCGGATGCAAAATTATCATCTTCTTCATCGTGACGATCTGAAGCTATATCAATATCATTTATGCGATCATCCTCCCAATTATGGATGCGTGCAAAAACTCCTTCACTATCAAATGGCATGTTATTTCTCCTTTATCTGACAAGCTAATTCATAGTTTACTTTCAAGAAGCCATCTTCACTTTCATATACCGCTTCGGGATAAAGTTTTTGAACTTCCTGTGCCAATAAACCGATTTGTGCAACCTTGCTGCCCTTAAAATTGAAACAATATACCGTCAACCCATTATCCAATTTTCCAACCGGTTTAAGGTTTTCTTTTAGACGAGCATCCGAAAAAGCCAAAGCTGCAGCCTGAGCTGCCGAATTGATAAATTCGTTGCCGGCATTAATTTGATCTTGCGCATTAGCCGCTTTATTTTGAGCAATACGCAATTCAGCTCCGTTTTGGATATTATAACGATTAAGTGCATTTTGATAACCTGAAACGGAATTTTGCAATGCATTTAAGAGTTGATTTATATATGCAGATTGTGCAGAATTGCCAAAAGTGGCAGCATTGATTTGATCCTGCAGAGTTTGCGAATATGCTTTTTGACCGTTTAATACCGACTGATATGCAGCTTGAGCAAGGGCATTATTTTGATTGTTTTGTAAATCATTTACTGCTCTTTGATACGCTTCCGAACCTACATTTAATCCCTGATTAGCAAGTCTGGCTTGCAAATCATTAAGTTGGTTATTAAATGAAGGCTGCAATAAATCAGCATAAGAATTATAAGTTGCCTGTTCGGCACGAATTCTGGCCGGATCAGAAGCTGCAACCGCAAAATTATAATTTCCCATATTATTAAGATTTTGCGAAGCATCAGCCGCATAATTATTCAGATTATTCAGTGTGGTATCATAATCAGATGTATCATAATTTTTTAAGTAATTCAGAATTTCATTTTCTGCACTTGTTTTAGATGTTGAAGCAGTACCTGCTCCTAAAAATTTACCAATAGATTTACTCATTTATTTTTCCTTTCCATAAATTTTCTGATTTTAAAAGACCGTAAATATAACTGTCAGCACCGTTATCATCATAAGCCCGCAAGCATCCTTCCCGTTTAAAACCCAAACGTGTGATAAGTTTTAAGCAAGGTAAATTTTGCGAATTTACTAAAATACTGATGCGCTGAACATGGTAAATATCAAAAGCTATCCCAAAAATCTGTTTGAGAATTTTTCTGGTACACCATCTTTTATCTACGGTGTAAATTGTCCACCACAAATCTCGTCCGCGGCGAATATTGTGGTAGATAAGTCCGCCGATGAGTCGATCTCCGATGTAAAATCCCAAGGTTTCGCCATCGGTGATATCATCTGCGGAAATGCTTAAGTTATGACATATCCAACGAAAAATCCCATTAGTATGATCATAAACTATTTTACAAAATTCCTGTTGCCAGCTCATAGCGTACTCCGGTGTCATACCATTCGATTAAATTACCTCGAGTATCGGTTTTGAAAACTAAACTTATTTTGTATCCGGTCGCCGAATTAGCTATCCAATTTGATCGAATTATACCTCGTGAAGTTTGCCATAAAGTTTGATTTTGATGAGCGATTTGTGACCATTTGGCATTATTCCATTTAGTCGTTCCGCTAAATCCAATATCTGCAACAGCATTTTGATTGTTATGCTGATAATCCGTATCGGTATAAATTATCAGAGAATATTTTCCTGATGAAGCGGTGCGAGGATTAAGTAATTGTATTTTTTTCAGGTTGTCATTGCCTAAATTATTATAAGCTTGACGAACCTCGCCTCTTATATTGCTTCCGTTATCGGAATATCCTTTATCAAATTGGCACACTCCGTAATCCGAACCAAAATATATTTTATCATCAAAAATTACCCAGCAATGAGATTTGATGTCGGTAAATCTGCACCAAGCTCCGGTAGTAAGATTAATTACATGCTGTTCATATCCTTGACTGAGAGGAACATTGAACAAGGCATATCCGCCTAAAGTATAGATTATACCTTGCCAGCCATCCTTGTTTTTTCCGGTGGCTGACCGCGACAAAATCAGTCCGCGTATCTTATCAGAAAAAGCATAAGTTGATGTTCCGGCTTCATTTAAAGGCAAAACTTTTGACAAGGGAAGATACCCGTCTTCGGTAATAATAACTATGTCGCCTTGGTATTGCAGAGTGCATCGATAACCGAGCGGAGGAGAAATTTTATAACTTCCTTTTAATGACCAATCATCAGCCGAATTAGGATTATTTCCCGAATAGATTAAAACTTCGCCTTCGGAAGTTATAAAAACGGTTAAATCATCTATTCCTTTACCTCCGTCAACCGTCCAACAGCAAACAGCCACAAGATGTCCGCCAAATCTGGCAATACCGTTCAGATCAAAGCAATTAAGCGTTCCGGATATATTACCGGCCGAAGCAGCATACCAAGCTTTGAGTGAACCCCGCTCAACCGTCCAAAAAAATTGTTTGGATACACAGCCGGATATAATTTTTGATGAAATCAGTCCTTCTGCGGAAAATCCCCAATCGGTAAAACTTTCTTCATCATTATCATCAAGATGATAAACCTTGGGTATATCAACTCCGTTCATAAAATATAAATAATCTTTATACTGTAGGGTTTGACAACGATCATTATTAAAAACTATATTATCATAAACACTCACATCAGACGAAGATGAAAGGTTATAAGCTTTGCCTGAGGATATGCCGATAAGGCGTTGTTGATTGCCTTTTTTATAAGCTGCTAATGTTAAAAACCTCTGTCCGTTTTTGAAATAATCAACATAACCTTTACGCAAAGCTATTTTATTATCAAGCGGCAAATAATTATCCATTACAACCGCGTCTTCCGGTGACATGATGTTATATGCATCACGACAATTGAGTCCTCCAGTCGGTGCCGGTATGGTATAATTTAATGATTTGCCGGAACGATTAATGTATGACTTTAACATTTATTTTTACTCCGCTGTCAAAACTATCAATCGAATATTCGCTCAATGAAATATCTTCGGCAACCGAAGCAGAAGAAAATTTCTTTTTCACTTCTCCGGTATATTCGGCATATTCTTCAGCATAATCCATACCTGAACGTTTTAACCACCGCCATAATATTCCCAATTTGACAAGATAATAATCAAATATCGGAATATCCGTATCCGCCGTCAGTTCGGATTTTTCCTGAAAATTTTTAGCCGTATAACAAATATTGTTACTGCGATATTGAAATACGATTTTGACAGGATAAGGCGGCAAATTCAAAAATTTCAGATAATTATTTTGCAACTTGAATTTGACTATACCATTATCATCGCATAAATATTTTGCCCTCATCCATTTATCAGGATTTACAGCACCGATAACTTTTTCCGCCATATTCTTAATATAGATGGTATTGGGAAGCATTGAATAAAAATCAGGGCAAATTGCTTCCAAAAAATAATTTTTTTGTTGCGGATCAGTTAGCAATACGGCTTCCTTAGTCAGTTCGGGCCAATCTCCGTAACGCAGCAAGCTGTCTAAAGCCGATTTGGCAACACTAAGAAAAATATTATCCGACATAGAACGACCGGAAAACAAGCTTTCCGGACGTTTAACCGCTGCTAAATCCGCAACCTCTTGACAAATGGTTAGTATTGATTTCATTTTTTTCTTCTCCTTGGCAATGTTGCAACATTATTTTTTAATTGCTCGATTTCTTTATTCAGCACAGCAATCCGTTGCTCATAATTTTGCTTAATTTCAGCTATTGTTTCGCTTTGTTTGACCAAACGATTTTGAGCCAAAAAATTACGGGCAATTTGTCGTTCTTCGGATAACTTCAAATCGCGAACCCGATCATCGGATAACTCGGCAAGAGCTTCGAGGGTAAATATGCCGTGATATTTGCAACTTTCTATTTCACTTAATGACAGAAAGGCAAAATTTTCCAAAGGATGGCCGTCTTTAACTTGTTTTTTGGAAAGCTGGTAACGAGCATATTCCACGGGAAAACGCCTAATTTTGTCCGGAGTTGCCGGCTGATCAAAAATTTCGGTTGTGTTGTCTTTGATGCGAATTTCACAATAACAGACAATGCAAAATTTGGGAATTCCGTTGCTGTCAAGTTCACCGCTTTTGACTGCACGATCATAAAATCGAGCTGCTACGCCGTCATCAAGATGATTCTTGTTTTGGTCAATTAATTTTTGGTAGGTATCAAAATCCATTTTTATTCTCCTGTTGTAATAAACAGACAGAGGCAACTTGTAATAAGTGCCTCTGTCCGCTTTAAGTTATAATAAAATTATTGACCGCTGCCGGCTGTTTCCCCTTCCGAAGACTGATTATCATTTGACGCTTCGGTTGTATCAGGAACATTTACCAATACACCTTGCAGAGCAGCATTTGACATAGTCATATTACCTGCCCAACCGATGATGCGATACATTGCATCCTGATTTACCGCTAAACGACTACCGTCAATTACCTTCATATTGCGATCTTTGTGGGGACGCAGATATAAGTAATCGGTATTCAAGAAATACATGTGATTCTCCGGACAATATCCGTTTTGACCTCCGTCAAATACAACATCTGCTCCTTTGAAGCGAAGGGTGCTGAAACCTGATTCTGCCAAGCTCGGATTTAAGAAACGTTGTCCGTCTTGCAATGCTGCTTCAAATGCCGTATAGAAATTATTGTCGGCAACAATCAAATCCGGTTTATCACTGCCGCGAGTGCAGGACAAATACAAAGCATTCATTTTTTCCAAAATATTGCTCTTGGATACATTGTTTACACTCAAAGATTGGTTACGCCAAAATTCGTTGCCGCTGGTGGCACGATTGATATTTCCGACAGTACCGGTGGTCGGATCATCGGCAACCAACAATCTCAAACCGCCGATTGATTTTCCGTTGGAAGAAGTTCCATCGCCATACATGGCATAAGCTAACTGGTTAGCCATGGTCTTTTCGGCATTGGTTATACGTTTTTCCAACAAATCTATAACCTGAGCCGAACCGGAATTCTTCAACAAATCTTCACCGGAGATAGCTACGGGAACGGCTGCCAATTTGATGGCATATTCAGCAGCGGTAAATAGTTGTTTGGGAGTATAAGTTATGGTATCGTAACCGGAATACCATACAACATCTCCTTCGCCGTATTCCAATTCTTCCAAAATTTTGGAACCGCCGGAAATCGGGCGAATTTTATTTTTTTCTTGTAACTTGCGCAACAAAGCATTGTTTTTTGACATATTGTCTGCCATTTGCGCAGTACGAGATTCCAAAGTTGTACTAAAAACTTCGTTATAATCTAAATTAGGCATATTTATTTTTCCTTTCTAAAATTTTATTCATCATTTAAGCCAAGTGCGGCAAACCGATGTTCAAGTTCTTCGCGAAGGCTCATTTTTTTGTAATCAGGCTCTGCTTTGCCGGATACGGTAAAAGAAGCTGTTTTGGCTTTTTGAGCTTCTTTGCTTTTGTTTTGCAAATCAGAATCAACATTTTGAGCAATCATTTTGGATCTGGTTGCTTTATTAAGCCAAACCGCCATATCATAAGCGTCTTCGAGATTGTTTGCCGTTCCGGTCTTTAAGAGATGATACATATCTTTTACAACATCCTGATAAAAAGGATGCTTGAGCTGACCGGTTTCATCTTTGCCGTCAGCAAAATCCTGAATTTGTTTTTCAACAAGCTTGGCAGACCAAATATTGTTAAAATTTTTATCGGGATATTCCGAAGCGGCAATCGGTGTTATAACACCGTAACTTTCGGCCAACATTTTGATGGCTGCCTGAGGAGCTGTACGAAGTTGCTTTTCAACATTTATCAGTTTGTGCAACCAATCATCCTGTGAGGCAATACCATCTTTGCGCAACTCGGAAGCCATTGTTTCATAAGTGTTTTCCAACCACTTATACATGGCAATTCGAGAGCGCAAATCGCAAAAACCTTTATCGATTTCTTCCTCACGGGCACTTAAATAACGGCGCCACGGATAAGGCAAATCGGCAAAAGTTTTTGCAATATCTTTATCATACCCTGAAGGGGGTACTAAAAAATCCCCTTTGTCGTCAGACATCGGGGATTCATCTTTGAGTTCGATATTATCTTTAGTCATTCCATATCCTTTTTTTATATTGTTGAATTAACTCGGCGAAAACTGCTTCACGCCGATGTTTTTCTTGAAGCTGCCGAATATTCTGCAGATATTCTTTAGAATAATCGGAAGCCGAGGCCAAATTATTGGCCTTTAAGAAGTGGTCAATCTCAGATGCCGAGGTTGCGACACTTCCATCCGGCAGAGTTACTTCCGCCGAAAAATTTTGTGAAAAATAAGTCATTCGAATTAATCCTTTTTATCGGAATTATATTTGAGCATAAGTTCCATACGTTTAAGATCGTTTTGCTCTTTTTTCAAAGCATAGTCAGCTAAAGCTTTTTGATTTTGCGTGTTGATAATTTGCTGCTGTAAACTGATAGGTGATACGGGTGCATCAGGTTGATTAAATTCATCTGCAATCTTATCAAAGCAATGATTTAATACACTTTCATACTGGCGGGCATTGGGCATGGATACAGTTAATGAAGCTATCATTTGACGATACAAATCAAGCAACAAAGGTTGTTGACTTACTATATCAAAAGCCTGACTGATAAGTGTGTGGATAGAATTTACCGCCAGATTATTATTCTTCAATGTTTCCGCAGCCGAACCGAAACTGTCACTTTCCACTCCCAAAATCATACCGCGTAAGCGGTCTTGTTTGAGTATTTCAACAGCGGCAGATGCTTCGGGAGTATTGCGTTCCGATAGCGGTAAAAACGATAAAAGTTTTTCAGTCGAAAACTGTTCGCAAATTATTTCTGCCTTAATTTTAAAGATATCGTTGATAAAACGTTGCATATCATTTTGCCGATCCTGATTACGCAATGTTCCGAAATTGGTTTTTTGCGTTATTGCAGTTGCCGTTTCTCCGACACGAGAAGTTCCACGCATAATGTCGGATACTCCGGTAATTTCATAAATTGCGTCAATAATATCTTTGCGACGGACCGCTAAAGCCTGCAAAGCATTAACATATTGTTCTATCGGCATAAAGTCCACTATATTTCTGATACCGCCGGCTGATTTAAGACGATCAAAATCGGATACACTTACCAAAGTTACTTCTTTATTTAATATAGAAGCCAGCTCGGGAAAAGCATTATCATAACAACCTGAAACCTTAATGGCTTTCATGGTTTTTTCCATGCGGGCGGTGACTCCGTCAAGTTCATCAAGCAAAGGTTTTATTTGCATATAATCAGGAACGGGAATAATGCTGTCATTAGTGGTGGTAGCAAAAATCGGTTTAGGTAAAGGATAAAAATTATCCAATCCCAAACCTCCTTCTATTACCTTAAGAAAACGATGGGGAAACTGTCTGCTCAAATATAAAACTCGGCGAGTGGTTTTATCCCATATTTCAAAAATCTCAATAGTCTTTGAATTATCTGAGGCTGTGGGCAGATAACCTTGAGTGATATCGTTTCCGAAAGCTTCAATCACTTCATTAAAAGTCATATATTGTTTAATGGCAAACCAAGAACAATCTTCCCAAATTCCCACCTTTTCGGAATCAGCAATAAAATTAAGCGGATCAACATATTCGGTATTTACCTGTTCATCAATTTTAATTTCCAACGGTTCTTGCCGTTGATTATAAACAATACCGAAATGAGGGTGATATCTTTCGATAACCAAACCGCAACCGGTGAGCAAAAAATCATTGCGTGCATATTTTACAGTACTATCAAAATCGAATTGTTCCAAATCCCAATCAAGTGCATTTTCCAAAATCATACAAGCATAATTTTGGGCTTTGTCAGATGATTTATCTTTACGTTCTATATAAGGTTTGGGTTGTTTGAAATATAAAAACGGTTTCAATGTTTCAATTGATGACCAGAAAATATTTTGTTTATCATTTTTGATATCACCCCGATAGTAACTGCGAATCTTTTTGATGATTTCGTGGTAATCTCGGTAATGCTGTTCAGCTTTGCTGATTTTTGAAAACCAGTTTTTTATATCGCTTTCGATATTATAATTTGTATTATCATTCATCAGTGAATACTCCTAAAATTGAATTTTCTCGTAAAACAACCACATCTTTATCCGGTGAAGGCAATTCATCAAAGATATGGAATAAAACTTTGTCGCCTTTCTTTACTAAAGTGACACGCTCGCCTATGCTTTCTACTCTGCCAATAGTGCGAGCAGCAAAAGGCGTATCAATAATTAAGTGATCAGGCTTTGTTTCATCTTCCAGACGAACCAAAACCCGATCAGCAATAGCTTTTATCATTATTTTTTCCTTTGGTTATTGAGTTAAAAAATGACGCTTCCCAAAAACCAAGAAGCGCCCTGCTTTACCATTTTCCTCCGCTATGGTCGTCGGAAAATAATTTTTCAATACTGCAAACAGGCGGAGGAGGAGCCTGCTCACAAACCGGTTCGGCAAAAGTCAAAACAAAAGCATCAGCCAAATCGGGAGAACGTCCCAAACGTTTTTTTATTTCGTCTTTACTTTCCAAAAGCAAACGTCCTTTACTGTCATATGCCTTATTAACCGAACACAATTCGTTTAATAATTCTTCATTCGGCACCAACTGAACTTCTAATTCCGAAGACAACCAATCTCTGGCATTGTCCCACATTTCGGCACGACGATTGCAATAACGATCTTCGGCGATGGCTCTTGAACCGAAATTTACGGCTCGGACAACTCGCCGCAAACCTCGTGATGCCAAAATATCATAAACACCGGCACCTATGCCTCCGGCGTCCAAAAACACTTTAGCCGGCTTATAGTCTCGTATCATTACCTGACAATAGTCGGCAATACTGACTATATCCTGATGAGTGAAAGTGATAAACTTGTGGCATATACGACCTTGACGCAAACAAAATACCGTTCGATCATCTCCGAAACGAGCAATATCCAAACCTATTACCAAGGGCGAAACAGGTAAAATATTTTTAGGCTCAAAAGCACGTCTGACCATTGCCGGATAAATCAATTGCATACTGCCTGATTTACGCGGTTGTCCTAACCAAATATGCAAATAATCATCGGGACGTTCTTTTTGACATTTTTGTGCCTGTAATTTTAATTCTTCAGGACAAAACGGATTATCATAATAATTGACTTTTGCTACAAAGGTACGTTCGTCGGGATGAGCTGCCAACATCGTCCAAAGCGGGTCATTTTCATTTTCCCGATTCATGGAAATCCATATTTCGGAACCTTCTTTGCGGATGGTCGGAGCAAGTATATCCCAAGATTTTTGTGATATACTTTGCCCCTCTTCTATCCAGGCGATATCAACTCCCTCCAATGATTTGATTTTTTGGATATCGGTATCGCGAAGACCTTTGAAGATAAATTCGCTGCCGGTGAGACGATTGATAATTTTATTTTCTCTGATTTCATAATCAACCAGATGATAAAAAGATATACGTTCACATAATAAGCGATAAACCGAATCTTTGATGCTGTCTTGAACTTCTCGCAGGCAAGCTATCAATAATTTACTCATTCGTCCTTTAATCAGCAAACTATCGGCAAAAGCATAAGATTTGCCGCCACCGCGTCCGCCATAATATAATTTTATACGATAGTGAGAAGTCAACAGCGGTGCAAATACCTCGGGGATACGTGCAGTTATAACGTTATTTATCATGAATATGTTTCCTTACTTGGCAACAAACTCGACCAAAATTTTTTTCAATTCATCATTCAATAAATTATCGGGATTATCCTGCCATTGTTTCGGAAAATTGTTTTTTAAAATAAAATCGGCCTTATGAAGACGAACACATTGGTCAACCAAATAAGCCTCACATTTTTTCTTGGCACGTCGGATAAGCTCGGCAAATTCCGGAATGGTTTGGTAATTTTCGAGATCTTCCTGCGAAATTCCCAAATAATCACAAAGGCCGGTCAAATGCAAAGGTGCTTGTTCGGATATCTCTACCACTTCCCCTTTTTTGCTGCTAAATATTTCAACTTTGTTATCAGCACGTTCAGCAAAATATTGCTCAATTTTACGTTCCATTTCCGAGACATTAGAATATTTGACCGGATAAGCCATGCCCATCAGTAGATTTCCTTTTATTGAATTAAGATGAATTGATATAAAAAAAGGTGAGGAAGTTTTATCTTTACCCACTTTCTCACCATACCGATATTTATGACACCATCCGACGCTAAAGTCAAGAGATGGAAAATAAAAAAAATTATTACCACCACATAAAAATTCTTCCAATGATAGGAATTTCAAGGGCTACACTAAAAATTATGTGTGTGGATAAATATCCGCTTCTAATCATATTTAATATATTTAAAACTAAAAACATTAATGCGTAAAATCTTATAAAATCCATGGTTTCAGTCCTTTTTTAATTAATTTTAGTAAAATTTAATATAAAAATTTTTAAATGTAAAGTTAAAATTACTATTTTCTTTCTTTTTCTATTTTTAGTTGTGATAAAATGATACGATCAAGACCGCGACATAAATCGATTCGAAAAATATAATTATTATAAGATTGCTGACGTTCACTGATGTTCGGATTAAAAGAAGGCAATTTTTCATCCAAACAAACTTGGCGCACAACCTGCCAGAACTCGGCCGGAACAGCGCGCAAACATTGACGATAAAAATTCAAAGAATCCATGTACATCTTTGATTCTAATGACGAAGAATTATCAATTTTGGTATTGAATATATATCCTGAGTGCAAGTTGGCTCTTTTTAGAATTTGATAATTAAAAATTAAATCCAACCCTGCTTTTAATCTGGCACCGCTATTATACGGGGACGAACGATATTCCAGCCAACCTTTGTCATATAATTGTTCAAGCAGAGTTTTGCGTGGGCAAATCTGATTATTTCGTTTTTGTTTTTGGGGAGTTTTTTTTATCATTTTATATTCCTTTCATTGTAAAATATATTGTATTATTACAATGAAAGGAAACCACAGTCAAATATATTTACAAAAATTATCAAAATCTGTTTACAAAGTTGTATAAATGCAATAGTATTATCCATAGTTATTGAAATGGAGACAACAATGAGCGATAAGTTGCAAGAAGTAAGAAATTTTTTAGAAGAAACGGTAAAAGATAAAGGATTTAGTTTAAATTCCTTATCTTTGCAATTGGGAAAAAATTCAACTTATCTGTTTCATTTTATAAAACGGCATTCTCCGCGCAGACTTGACGAACAAACCCGACACAAATTGGCTCAAATTTTAGATGTTTCCGAACAAAAACTTTGCGATTATCCTATCGGTGGAAGTGTAATTCAGGATAAACTGAACACTTTATCAGGATTGTTGGGTATCGGAAAAGAGCAAACAATACCGGACAAGGTAAAAGTTATCGATATAGGTGGATATTATAGAGGCAACTTTGACGCAGCAAAAAAGAATATTATCGGAGAAGAATATTTTTCCGAGCAAATGATTAAACATTACGGATTTACTAACATTAATAATATTATTATTGCGAAAAATTCTAGTGATGCCATGGTGCCAAACATAATGCCTGATGATATGTTATGGATTGATACTTCTTACAATAAGGCGACATCTGATGGAGTTTATCTGTTAGAAGCTAATAATACATTGCTGTTGCGACGAATTCAAATCAATCCTTTTAACGAATCAGCCGACCTGATTGCCGATAATTCTTCTTATCGTCCCTATACTGTAAACAATATCAGCGAATTGAAAGTTTGCGGTCGCATTATATTCATTACTCACAAATTGTAAATTCAATTAACTTATCCACAAATATTGTATAAATACAATTTTGTTTTTGAATTCGATTATTTTATTCCTTATATTGTATAAAAACAATACGAGGTAAAAATGACACAACACCAACTGCAATATATTCTTAATGCTTTATTTTGGGATTTTGAACAAAATAAATTTATCAATGACGGAGTTTGGCCGCGTCAAGTTAATTTAATATTTGCTTTTGCTGACTATATCGAAGGATTGACCGAACAAGACGTGCTGCCGTTTATTAACGAAGGTACTTTTTTAGATTTAAATCTTATAAAACAGCAAGCTATGAAAGGAATTAACCTTTGGCTTGATGAAAATATGAAAACGCTAATGATGTAAATTATTGGCGGTTTTTCAGTTTATTCCAACCGGAATTTTTAATTTCCTGCTCTTTTTTCTGTTGTTCCCAACGACGAAAAGGAGTATTTTTTTTCTGCAGCAATTCCTTTTGTTCATCGGTTTTGGCAACTCCGGCCGGCAACAATTGATTAAACAATGTCGGCGAAACAAAATCGATCTTATTTTTTAATAAAGCTCGCACTAAATTATCAATGACCGTAGCAGCAGGTTTGGCATTAAATGCCGTAACTTTTCCGGCGTAAAAGAAAGCCACGGCGTGGCAAGGAGCTGATAGCAAAACATCCGTTGCATCAACACCTCGCATAAATCGCAACATTATTCGTGGTTTGATCATACAATCTTCAAATTGGTCAAAAATTATATGTTCTGGATTATTCATCAATTTAGAAACAATCAAATTACGGAGCTTTCCGTCAATGACTCCGCAAAACCCGACTATAGCCATACCATCAAGCGTGTATCCGGCATAATTTTCCGGAGGAGTTGCAATCTGATAACAAAATACCTGTTCTGACGACAAAATATTCTTTTGTGCATATTCACCGATGGCGGAAGATATACCTTCAAGTAACGCAATCTGACCTTCATTTATTTCATCCGAATCGTCATTATCAAATGAAATTTCATTATTGTTCGGAAAATTACTGTTTACAGCGGTAATGTTTTCCTGCGTATCTTTATGGAGTTCATCCTGAATATCTTCTCCAAGCTCAATATTGCCTTGAGCATAAGCTGAAGACGAAAATAAAAACAATAACAGAACCAGCCAACGCAATAAAAGCATAACACCCTCCGAATCAATGATTGCTTTATTATACTAGGATTGGCTTTATTTTACAACTAATTTAGTAAGATAATAACACAAATATCATCTTAATTTTTATAAATATTACCTTTATTTTGTTTCATCAGCGTATCAGCAAATGACTTTTTAGCGGCATAAGTCATAAACAAAGGCTCTTCCATTTGTAAAGCACCCAAAGTTTGTTCCAAGGCTTCAAAACTTTGATATATTTTACTCATTAAAGCCATATTATCGCTTACGGTGTCATAAATAAGTGTTTTGCTTGTTTGTTTTGACATATTTTCATCCTTTAATAAAAGTAAATAACCATTTATCAATTTAACGATTAAATATTGTTAAACAATAAAGCAAATTTGGAAATTGCGAATCGATTTTTTGGAATTATGAGTGTCCTAAAGGTAATGACAAATTTGAACTATTAATACCCAGTGATGATAAGGCTAATGTCCATTTATCTTCCGGTTGAGCATTAAAGATCAACTCTTGTGAAGCCGCAGTTACCAACCACAAATTTTGAGATATTTCATTCTCTAATTGATTAGGCAACCATCCGGCATACCCTAAAACTATCATAAAATTATCCGGACCTTTGCCTGAAGTTATGGCTTGCAGTATTTCCGGAGAAGACGAAACTCGGATTCCTTCGCTAATCGGGAATCCCAAGATATCATTGTAACTATCATCATGCAGAATGAAACCTTTTTCATGTTCCAACGGTCCTCCGTTAAATATTTGCATTCTGTTGCCTAAACAATTACTGAACGGCAAATTAAAAGATAAATCGGCAAAACTTAAACCTTTCAATGGTTTATTGATAATAAGTCCCATAGCACCGTCTTCGTTATGAGAACATATATACACTAAAGATTTGGCAAATATTCCCTCGGTTGTAGGAGTTGCCGCCAAACATTTTCCACTAAGATTGTTAATGTTTATTTTATCCATTGCAGTCAGACCATTTTATCTTTATATTATAATTATTATGAACATAATATAGTAACGATTTTATTAAAAATCAATTTACATAAGAAGAAAATGAAAAAAATTAAACTGTTTTTATGCACGATTGTTGCATTATTAAATTGTGTGAATATTGCTTCGGCTCAAGACGAAGGCGGGCAGATTATATTGGATTTTCGAGACAATTACGGAATAGAGCAAGAGTATGACGACCGTAAATTTTGGCCGACCATTATCAAGATGGGGATGGAATATGTTGATGATGTCAAACAATATAATGAACAATTGGCCGGTGAAAGCATTGAACGTGATTTCAGCGAAGATTTAACAAATAAATATCCGCAATATACGCCAGAAGTTATTGAGGGGTGGCAAAAATATGTGCGAAAAGGCGTAAAAGCATTACGCTTTTTTGAGGATGTTAAACAACGGGTAAAAAAATGGGTGTTGGATTTTGAATTACCGATTGTCGTGAGCGATGATCAATATGAAATGGGGGGGAAAGAAGAATATATTGAAAGTGCAACCCCATTAATCAGAGAAAATTTCAAAAAAGTAATTGCTTATTCAAAATCACCCAAAGATCAGTTGGCTATAGAAGAAAAATATGCAAAAGATCATAATTTAACCAGACCTTCTCAACTGATAAAATGGTATCGTGAAAATATAATTCAAGGCAATTGGAAAAAAATATTATACAGTTTGTGGAAAGATCCTTTTACGAATGATAAGAAAGATGAAGATTCGCATAAATTAGAAAAAATGGCGACTTTGTTGGTTATGTGCAACAACGGATTTGGTGAAGACGGTAAATTTGAAGGAATTGTATATATTAATCCTCCAAATGATAAAGTTATTTTGTTAAATGATTACCGAGAATATGCCGGTCTTAATTTAGATTTCAGCCAATCAAAGAATGTTGAATATGTTAAAGCTCATTTTGTTTTGCCTAATGATATACATGACGGTGACGGAAGACAAATACTTTTTTACAGCAAAAAATTTCCGGTTTATATAGAAGGCGAAATTAAAGATAAAACACAAAAAGCAATTATAAAATTGGCAGTAAAGGCGAGCGTTTGTGCAAACAGTCTATGCGAAATAAATTACAGCAATCCGGAAATTGAACTCAGCCCGACGAAAAATCCGCAAGCCGGTTCTTATGCTTATAATATTGATTTGGTAAAACGTAATATTGCTTCGGATGCAAAAAGCGATAAATTTGATATTTACGGATTGTTTGAAGATATCAGAAATGATAAATATAAAGGCATAAGATTGGAATTTGCTACTGAAGATAATGCAAACGCAAAGATATTTATGATTGGAGAAGTGTCCAAACATTTTGCAGCACCAAAGATAAGTCTTAACAATAAAAAAATAAATGCATGGTTTGAATTAAAAGATGAAGACTTTGATTATAAAAATCAAAATTACACCTTTTGGCTGTCACAGGGAAGCATCAACCAATATATAACCACTCAAAAACTTAAAACCGGAATATTCTCTAATTCCGGCGGAACCAGTTTTTCGTTTTATGTTTTTTGTTTAGCGATATTGGGAGGACTGATACTTAATTTTATGCCTTGCGTATTTCCGGTGTTATCGCTTAAATTATTAGCTTTTACTAAATTCGGCGGATTAAACAAAGCCCAAATACGCAGTAATTTTATTTATAACAGCTTGGGAATCGGCACGGCATTTTTAATTTTAGCTATACTGTTAAGCAGTCTGAAGGCTGCCGGAATTGCAATGGGTTGGGGAATGCAGTTTCAGAGCATTACTTTTTTGGCAGTAATGATATGGATTGTAACTTATTTCTTGGCTTATATATTCGGGATTGTCGGACAGCATGAGCAAAATTGGAAAAATAAAGCATTACAAAAGTTTTCCAATCAAGGAAAACTGTTTGAATTTTTGAGCGGATTGTTTATGGTGGCACTATCAACTCCTTGTATGGCACCTTATTTGGGTACGGCGATGGGAATTGCTTTGGCAGGAAGTCCGACTGATATTATTTTAGCGGTATTGGCGGTAGGATTGGGATTGGCAAGTCCGTATATTCTGATTGCGGCTTTTCCGAAGATTGCGTTTTATCTGCCCAGACCGGGAAAATGGTTAAAATGGATTAACACAGCAATGATTTTGATGTTGATAATAACCTTGATTTGGTTAATCAGTTTGTTGTCGGCACAAAGTCAGGGCGGACAGATATGGCACTGGATATTGTATATCATAGCTGCTCTGATATTATGGATGTTTTATGATATGCTGCTTAAAGAAACCGATAAAGTAAAAGACGAATATATCAGGAATTATTTATACAAAAGATATAGTCTTTGGAAAATCGGTTTGACAATACTGTTGGTTATGGCAAGTTTGGTTGATGTTGAATTGGCGGCGCATAAACTTAGAAAAACAACTAATCAAACACCGGTGATACCGATTAATTTGCAGACCATTGCCTATCATGTTGACCAAGGAAATAAGGTTTTGATAAAAATCGGGGCTGATTGGTGTTTGACTTGTAAATATAACGACAGTTTTGTTTTGGGGATGGAACATATTAAAGATGATCTGGCAAATAATAATGTGTTGGTTATGGAAATTGATTGGACCAACTATAACGAACAGATATTGCATTTTATGCAAAAATTCGGACGGCAGGGATTACCTTTTTATATATTGTTTTCGCCGCGTTTTCGTGACGGCATAGTGTTGCCGGAAATATTAGATGCAAGCGAATTTGAGAAATTGATTAATATGTAAAATTAATTTTGAAATACCTCCGAAAAAAACGGCGGTTCTCGTTTATGTATATTTAGCGGAATTGATTGATAAATAAGGGAGTTACTAACTATAAACAGTCAATTTAAACCAAGAATTTGACAGAGAATATATGCGTTTTGGAAAGACTGGGAATAGCAGTACCGATGAAATAACTCCTGGACAGCGTAGAGCCGCAAAAATTCAATCGGAAGAAACAAAGAAAATGTTAAAAAGAAAACGTAGTAGAGAAAAGTAATAAAATAAAAAAAAATCCCTCGTTTGATGAAACGGGGGACTTTTTTATTATTGATCCAAGAAACTGCGTAATTTGCGCGAGCGCGACGGATGTTTTAACTTACGCAGAGCTTTGGCTTCAATCTGACGGATACGCTCACGAGTGACGTTAAACTGCTGACCAACCTCTTCCAAAGTGTGATCGGTGTTCATACCGATACCGAAACGCATACGCAATACGCGTTCTTCACGGGGAGTTAAACTCGACAAGATGCGAGTGCAGGTCTTTTTCAGGTTGGAGTGAATGGCTGAATCCAAAGGCTGTAATGCACTCTCATCAGCAATAAAATCGCCCAGAGACGAATCATCTTCGTCACCGACCGGAGATTCCAACGAAACCGGCTCTTTGGCAATTTTCATAACCTTGCGAACCTTGTCAAGCGGCATTGATAAACGTTTGGCCAATTCTTCAGGCACCGGCTCACGCCCCATTTCCGAGAGCATTTGCCGTGATGTGCGCACCAGTTTGTTGATGGTTTCAATCATGTGAACCGGTATACGAATAGTGCGTGCCTGATCGGCAATCGAGCGAGTGATGGCTTGACGTATCCACCATGTGGCATAAGTAGAAAACTTGTAGCCGCGGCGATATTCAAATTTGTCAACCGCTTTCATCAAGCCGATATTACCTTCCTGAATCAAATCCAAGAACTGCAAACCGCGATTGGTATATTTCTTGGCAATAGAAATAACCAGACGCAAGTTGGCTTCAATCATTTCTTTTTTGGCGCGTTCGGCTTCGCGTTCGCCTTTTTTAATGGTATCAACCATACGACGATATTCGCTGATAGGCAAGCCGCACTCTTTGGCCATTTCGGCAACATTGTCGCGCAACTCAACAATCTCCGCACCATATTTGGAAATAAATTCCTGCCAATGCTTGTCTTTAATTTTAGAAATTTGATCCAACCAATTGGGATCCAACTCAGCTGTTTGATATACTTTTAAGAAATCATCACGTTTGATTTTGCAACTTAAGGCATAACGTAACAACTTACCCTCAAAACCCATCAAACGTTTGTTAAGAGAATTAAGCTGTTCAACCAATTGTTGAACACGAGCCGCATTAAGATGAATCGAGCTCATCAATTCTACCAAATCTTTTTTAACCTCAAAGTATTTCTTCTCGACCGAAGATGAAATCTTCTTACCGCTTATTAAAGCACTCAAACGTTGAGATTGAATCTTTTTCAGATCATCATAATAGCTGGAAATACGATTGAGAATTTCTAATACAGGCTCTTTTAAGGCTTCTTCCATTGAAGTTATCGATGCAGCACTGCGGCCGGAGGCGTTCTCATCATCATCTTCTTCCTCATTACCCTCGCCTTCTTCACCTTCGGCTATTTCATCATCACTGCCGTCATCTTCTTCCGAATCATCAACCGCGCCGTCAAGCTCCATATCATCGCTTAAATCATCGTCAATATCATCAAGATTTTCTTTTTCGGCCAATTCTTCGGCAACCTTATCAAGATCTTCTTCGGAAGCGTCCTCTTCATCAACCATTTCCATAGCATTGACATCATCGCCGTACATCATTTCCAAATCGACGATATCGCGCAGCTGCATGGTGCCTTCCAACAAATCATCGCGCCAACCGGCAATAGCATTAATGGTCATCGGGCTTTCGCAAAGGCCGTCTATCATAACCGTTTTACCGGCCTCGATTCGTTTGGCAATGGCAATTTCACCCTCACGGGAAAGCAGTTCTACCGACCCCATTTCGCGTAAATACATTCTGACCGGATCATCACTGCGACCTAACTCTTTCTCGTCTAAATTGCCGCCTTCTTCCTCGCCTTCTTCATATTCGTTCTCGTTATAATTATCACCTTCATTACTTTCAGCTTCGGCCTCGGAAACAATACTTATGCCCATGTCTGATATTTCGGTCATAATATCTTCGATATATTCCGAAGTTTCACGCTCGGAAGGCAAAGCTTTGTTAAGCTCTTCCATGGTGATGAAACCGCGAACTTTACCTTTATCCAACAAGCGTTTGACAGCACTACCCAAAGAATCAATTAAAGGCGCATCACTACCGGTTGCGCCGTCAAACATATCCGCATTATCTATATCCGACATTAATTTTCCTAAAAAATCGATTTTTTGCTAAAGTTTAAACTGCTACTCTTTTAATAAAATTTGACATAATTGTCAAGAAATAAATTCCGATTCGCATTAATTATTATAAGTATATACTCAAAGAGCTTTATCAGTTGCTTTCTATCAGAGAATCGCGCTCTTTTTTGAGGGATTCATAACGGTTGTAATCCTCATCGGAAAAATCGCCGCTCTCAAGTTTGGCTTTAACCGTTTGAATGTCAATTTCCAATTGTTTTAACTGAACTTCTAAAATACGTTCGCGTAATTGGGCACGCATTTTAGTAATATCAGGACATTGCTTTTTAATAATACGGGTATCGACCATTTTACGCCAATCCGTCATCGGACAAGCATCCAACAAAGAAGCTATTTGATCTTCGTCAATAAGGCTGTTATCATGCGATATATCCAATAACTGCTGATAAAATTCACGGAGGCGGACATCTTTGATACTGAAAGACAGCATTTTTTCTTCCCATTCTTCGATAAGCTGCGGATAGCAGACAAAAGCCGAAACAACATATTTGGCGACCAAATCGTCTAAATCGGTTTTTGCGGCGGCAGCAAATAATTTTTGAGTTTTAACAGCTGATGAGGAACGATGATAATTGCCGGATATGGTATTGCGAGTACCGGCCAATTCTTCATAAACTTTGTTTTTCATTTCACGAATATAATAAGCTTTGACCGTTTCATCTTTAATTAAGGCGATTTCGGCTTTGATTTCTTTTTCAATCAAAGCTTTTTGTTCGGGAGTTGCGGTATTTTTTCCCTCCAAAGTTTTGCGCCACAACAAATCTTTAAGCGGAACGGTTGAGTTTATCGTTTTAAGAAATTCATCTTTACCTTTGGCTTTGAGAAATTCATCCGGATCCATCTTGTCGGGCAAAAAGGCGTATTGCAGGGAATAACCCGGTTTGAGCAAGGGCAGAACCCTATCAACCGAACGGATGGCGGCTCTGATGCCGGCAGAATCACCGTCAAAACAACAAACAGGCTCAGGGACGACTTTCCAGGCTTCTTGAATTTGATCTTCGGTTAAAGCCGTACCTAAAGGAGCTACCGCATAGCCGATGCCATATTTATCCATGGCAATGACATCCATATAACCTTCGCAAATTATCAAATTTTTGGCATCATAGCCTAAATCACGGGCGTAATTGTAGTTGTACAAGACACGACGTTTGTTAAAGACAGGCGTTTCCGGCGAGTTGAGATATTTGGGCTGGCTCTTGTCCATAACTCGTCCGCCAAAAGCGATCACTTTACCGCGTTTGTCAAAAATCGGTATCATCACCCGATTGCGGAAAAAATCATGACTGGTTCGACCTCCCTCAGGAATAGCAATAAGCCCCAGTTCTGCCATTTCTTTTTCGGTAATACCGCGAGAATTGAGCAAAGCTTTAAGACCATTGTTGGAGGGAGCAAAACCTAAACGAAAACGGGTGATTATATCATCGGCAAAACCGCGCGAATAAAGGTAATTAAGCCCTTCTCTGCCTTCGGGAAGGCGAAGAATCTTTTCAAAATATTTGGCGGCCATTTCCATAATATCATAGGCAGTGGCGCGTTTTTCCTGTTGTTCTTTGCTCTCTTGAGAAAGGCGCGGAACCTGAAGCCCGACCTTATGAGCCAATTTTTCCACCGCATCGATAAAACTCAAGCCGTTGGCTTCCATTTCAAATTTGATGATATCACCATGAGCTCCGCAACCGAAACAATGGTAAAATCCTTTGGCCTCGTTGACAGTAAAAGAGGGAGTTTTTTCGTTGTGAAACGGACAACAGGCCTGATATTCACGACCTTTGCGGACAAGCTTAATCTTCGCGCTGATCACATCGACAATCGATATTTTGGCGCGCAGCTCGTCACAAAATCGCTGCATATCGGTGTTAGCCATATTAACTCAATAAATTTTTGATAATTCCGTTGGCTTTGCCCATATCTAACTGACCGGCATATTGTGATTTTAAGGCACCCATGATTTTGCCCATATCTTTCATGGAAGCGGCACCGGTTTGTTTAATCAGATTTTGAATAATCGTGGTAACTTCGTTTTCGCTCAATTGTTTGGGCAGAAACCGCTCAATAATAGCAATCTCGGCTTTTTCTTTTTCGGCCAGCTCGGGACGATTGCCGTCGAGGAACATTTTAATCGAATCATTGCGTTGTTTAATCATGCCCTGCATCATTGAGAGCAACTCGGCATCAGTGGCCTTTTCCTGACCTTTGCCGCGAGCTTCGACGTCTTTTTCTTTTTGACCGGCAATAATCATACGAATGGCACCGGTGGTTAAGGTATCTTTGCTCAACATAGCGGTTTTCAAAGCATTTTGCAAATCATCACGCAACATTTTTATTTCTCCTTAAAATTAATTTTGCCTATTACCATAATGCGGTGAGAAAAAAAAATCAAGGCGAATTTAACCGTTAAAAATGATTATTTTACATATAAAAAAACTCCCTCGAGGGGAGCTTTCTTATTTGAACGGCAAGAAAACTTATCCTTGGACGCGTTTGTCTTTGCGCCGAGGCGTGTTGGCATTGGCACGCTCTCGCTGATAATCAGTGGGGTGAGGATTGCTACCGGTTTTCGGTTGTTTTCTTGTTTCTTTTTTGGGATTTTTTCCTTTAGCCATAATAATTGATTTTGGTTAATAATTGAGTTAATTATAAAAAGCATCGGCAAGATAACGCTTTTATCAGATTTGTCAAGTAAAAAAATATTGACAAAAAAAAATATTTGTATTATTGTCGGGGCATTGAGTATTATTAAAATATAATGTATAATTATGAAAAAAATTGCTTTTTTATTGATTTTGGTCGGGTTCTGCCTGGCCGGTTGTGATTTTGAAGTTTCCACTGATCTACCAAAAACTGCTGAAAATCATGAAGTGAAAAAAGTGGTTGTAAAAGTTTCTCAGATATTAGTTCAATACCACCAATACACATCAGCCTCTAAAGCTGTAGTGTTGTTGGATGATGGGAGTGTGCTATCGGGATTTGAAGAGAAGCTTTTTTTATTAAGTGCGGGTGATACGGTCCTGTTGATCAATGGAAAATTTGAAGACTGTATTTATACAGCGGTGTTGTAAGACACCGCTGTTTTTGTCAGTTATAGTAGCCTTAATTTCCTAACTTTAGTAATATAACCCCTAAAACAATAAATATAATCCCTAAAATACGCAACAAATTAACAACATCGGTAAAAAACACAACCCCGATAATAAATGTGCAAGAAACACCAATTCCGCTCCACACGGCATAAGCTGTACCAATAGGAATTCCTTTTTGAGCCAAAAACAAAAAAATTCCGCTCAAAGTCATGATTAAAACCGAGAAAATAATCCAAGCTATTTTAGCGTCGGAAACAGCCGCCATTTTCAGGCCATAAGGCCAGCCTACCTCAAAGACTGAAGCTATAATCAAGTATATCCAATGTAACATTTATCCTATCTTTTTTTTACATATATATACATTGACAGTCATAAAAAAACTATGAGGATAAATAAAAATTTGATTTTTGATGTTATTATGTTATTATAATACAAAATTCGGGAGCATTAATGATGAAAGAAGAAAAAGGGCTTAATTATATTTTTGATTGTCGCACAAAGCTGGTTATTTTAGGGACTTTTCCCAGCGAAAAATCTCGTAATGAGTGCTATTATAATAATCCGCAAAATCAATTTTGGAAAATTATGGCCGATGTTTGCCATAATGATAAAATTGCAATATCTGCAGATAAAATTGATAATGATACCGAGAAACAAAAACTTTATAATTTGCGCTATGAATGTTTGCAAAAAAATAGTATCGGTTTGTGGGATGTTGTGGCAAAATGCTATATTAAAGGCAGTAGTGATAAAGATATAAATAAACCATTGTATAATGATTTTGCGATATTAAAGCTACACTGCCCGCAACTAAAATGTATTGTATTTAACAGTAAAAATGCTAAAAAGCTGTTTGATAAATATCTGAAACAAGAAAATAACAATGAACTGAAAGGTTGGTTGTTAAAATTAACCAACAACGGAGATAATATTTTACCGTCAACAAGTTCCGCTAATGCCAGAATAAAACCCAAAGAAAAATTTAAAATATGGAAAAACTTTTTGCTGAAGTATATTTAAAATTGCTTATTATACTCGTGTCGGCTTAATCTGTTTCGTGCACAACCATTAAAAAAACCCTCTTGAAAGAGGGCTTTTTTAATGGTGCTCAGGGACGGGATTGAACCGCCGACACGAGGATTTTCAGTCCTCTGCTCTACCAACTGAGCTACCTGAGCATCAAGTTTATTTTCAGTTGACTTCGCCCTTATAAAACAAAAAATTTTTATTGGCAAGTAAAAATTTTATTTTTTGTGTGTTTTTTTATTCAATATGCTCACAACAATTGCAACGACAGCATTTTTCTTCGCTTTCAACCTGTACATTGCAATGTTCGATAGCAAATTTTTCATCTAATTTTTGAGCAATTTTTTGCGCTGTCTTTATATCATCGGAGACAACATGACATTCCAAAGCACTCTCATGCTCGTCCAAACACCATAAATGCAAATGATGGACATCTTTGACTCCTTTGATTTTAGCAATTGTTTTTTTGACCTCGTTCAAATCAATGTCATCAGGGGCAGCGTTCATCAAAATATTGACAATCGGCTTAAAGCTTACCACCGCTTGCCATATCATATAGGCGGCGATTATCAAGGCAATCACTCCGTCAATACGGTTTATTCCCCACAACATAACACAGAGACCGGATATAATCACCCCGATTGAGCCAAAAGCGTCGGCCAAATTATGCACAAATACCATTTTCATATTATGGCTGTGGTGCGAACCGTGGTGAGAGATTTTGGCGGTAAAAGCATCAATTAACAAAGCCAAAACCGATATAATTACTATCATCTTACCGTCAATCTGCTCGGGGGTAATCAAACGCCCTATTCCCTCAACCGCCAAATAACTTCCCGAGATAAACAACAGAATCAAATTGATGAATCCGCCGATAACTTCGGCTCGGCGAAAACCATAGGTATATTTGGCATCGGCTTTTTTATAGCCGATTTTGAAGGCAATCACCGCCACCAAAATCGACAGAGCATCGGAAGTATTATGCAAAGCATCGCCGATTAAAGCCACACTGCCGGAAATCACTCCGCCGATAATCTCAACCAAGCTCAAAAGCATATTGATGATAAAGGACAGCAATAACAAACTGACGGTTTGGGCTGATATTTCCGTGTGGTGGTGATGGTGATGCATTGATTATATCTCCTTTGATATATCAAACATAGTAATATGACCGAATATGGTCAAGTTTTATTTTTCGCTTTTCAACGAGCGAAAATAGCCGATTACGCTTAAAACAAAAATAACCGCATCGGTAATAAAGCCGGGGATTGCCAAGATGGCCAGGTTATAAATCACCCAAATCGCCAAATTGAAAGCTAAGGCTAATTTGACACCGGAGGCTTTTTTGAAACAAAAACCCAAATAAAGAGTATATTGGACACTGGCGATAATCGGCAAAAACCCGAAAATGCCATGAGTATTGACCGCAATACCGATTACCACCATTAAAACACTCAACCATATTGCAGCAGAACGAGTCATTTTATCATAATAACTCAACAGATTACGCAAAACTCCGATTAATGTGACCACCGCACCGGAATAGCCGCCTAAAACAATATTGGCAAGGGCTGTAAACAGGCAATCGAACACTTGATAGAGCATAATCTGATGTTTGTCGTTTTTCTGGGTGCTTAAAGCTAAGAAAACAACGCTGATAAAAGATAAAATATTACCGATAATCAAATATGTCATGGCAATTATTGTAATCCGATAAGTTTTAAGAAAAGTTTAGCAAATTATTTTTTTATTTGACGAAATATAACTTGACTTTTTTGTCCAAACAGAGTAAGATTGGGATAATGTTTACGGTTAAACAAGGAGAGATAAGATGGCAGATGGAGAAGATAATAATGCCCCATCACCGGCGGAAGGACAAAATGTGCTGTCTGTAATACCTACTAATACATTAGAACTTAGTGAAAACAGCGAGCAGGATGAACAAACAAATAACAACAGCCTAGTGCCTGCAAATAGATACGATTACAGTACTTATGAAAAATTTTTCCGTGACTTGTGCGATGAAGCCAATAATGATTCCGAGCGTGATTATAAATTGGAATATAAGGAAATAGTATCAGATTCAGGTTATCAAGCCGATTTGGTGCGGAAAAATAAAGATAATGATGAAGAACAAAACACTACTCACATCACTATTAACGATAACAATAAAGTGGTTATGAATGCTACCAAAGCAGACAACAGCAAGATTGTTCCCGATCAAGACCGCTTTGATGATTTGGTTGAGCTGGCTCATAACCAAGGAATGGAAATTAAATTCTGCAATATTTCAACGCCGGAATATGCTGCCAGATTATATTTGGCTTGTATAAAGCATAAACCACCGGTTAAGATGATTGAAGCTTGGGATATTCATAATGATGAATTTAAAGGCAAAATTGAGGAAAGCACCTTACAACAAATTGAAATTTGTGAACGTATCAGTGCAGTTAGGAATCATGGGCAAGAAGTTAATAACAACGTTGCCGGCAATGGTGCTTCCGGACAACAAACTCCTAATGCCGGAAATAATGCCAACGGGCAACAAGGAGCCGAGCAACAATCTTCCAATGCCGGAAATAATGCCGCAACGCAACTTCAACAAATAAACCTACTTCGCCTACCATTACAGAATGACTAATAATTTCTCGAAAAATTTTTAGTTATTGAACTTTTAACTCTCCTTAAAAAATAAATTTAAGGAGAGTTTTTTTGTGAATTTACTATACACAACTGTTTTTTAAGGCTTGTCAAACAGGCGAACGGTTGGTAGAAAAAAATGGTAAATAATTTTTGTAATAAGGACTAAAAAGACTATGAATCGTAAATTTGGTTTGTTTTTAGGTTGTGCTTTGCTGGCGGCAACAGCGGCAAATGCGCAAGAGGATAATGAGGCGGCTAAATCTGAATGGAGAGCAAATTTTCGCAGGGTGGCTTTAGATGTTTCATCAACCAGTGTCGGCAATGCCGAAGAATATAAAAATTCGCCCAACTCCAAGTTGAGTGCCGATGGTGAAGAAGTTGTCAAAGGGGTGTTCGATTTTGTATTAGAGCATGAGACTGCTTCATCACGCTGGGATAACGGAGTTTATGCCGAATACGGCAAAACAACTTTGAAACCGGCAGAAGGTGAAAAGACTAAAACCGAAAATGCCGATAAGATTTTGTTGTCAACCGATTATACCGAAAAAATGTGGAAATGGGACGAGGCTGATGTAGGACCTTTTGCCAGTTTGGGTTATCAGACCGAATTTACCGAAAATGATGATGCGCCACGTACCAAAGTTGTTCGCGGTAAAGCCGGTGTGAAAGCTTTGAACGGAACTTATTTTGACGAGATGTATGCGGCAATCGTGCAAGACTGGGATATGACTTATGATGAGGATATTCAAAAGACTGCCGGTGAAGTCGGAGGCAGATGGAAATATAATTTGCGCGACGGGGTTGACTTCAAACTGGAGGGATATTATCGCCGCTATTTTGCTTACAGCAAATATAATGCCACCGATTTTGAAGACGAGTTAAACGCAACCGCACGGATGGATGTTGAATTGAAAAACAATTTCAAACTTTCGCCGTTTGTACAATATTTTCGCGCCAAAGCCAGAGGTGCCGACAAATACGGTGACAACGTGTTAATCGGATTGTCTTTGGGATATGAGAATATATTTGATTTGTAAAAATTAAACCAATTATTAAGTTATTTCTCCTATAATTCACGGCAATTATAGGAGATTTTTTATGAAAAAAATTTATATTGCAACTAAAATGATCGGCGAGGCTTATGCCGAATTTATCAAAGACGCTTCTCCGGAAGTAGAGCAATGGCTGACTCACAAATTACGCCATACTTTCGGAGTGGCTCACGAGATAATGAATATTTTTTATGATGAGAAAAATGTTTATGAAATGTTTGCACCAGATGAACGTGAACTGGTGGAAATGACCGGAATATTGCATGATTTGGCAAGATTTTATCAACATAAAAACGGCAAGATTATTCCAAGCAGCGAATTTGATCATGGAAAGGCCGCAGTTAATTTGATTAAAGATAATCCCGAAGTCAGCGATCAAAAAATGTTGTTTGCCATTCATGAACATAACAAATTTGCAATTGATTACCATAATCCTTTGTACTGCCAATTAGAAGAAACAGAAAAAAAGAAAGCAGAAGTTTTGGCTAAATTGCTGCGTGATGCCGATAAGTTGGAAAATATTCGCTTTTTCAGCTATTACGGAGTGGAAAGACTGGGAATTTTTCCTCAAGGTAATTTGTCTGAAGCCATAAAACAAAATATTAAAAATCATCAGACGGTTGATTATAAAAATGTGAGGACAGCCGCTGACAGTTTGGCAGTGTCATTGTCTTGGATTAATGATATATATTTTGTTTCGACCATGGAATGTTTGCGTAAATTGCATTTTATCGAAAACTGTTTGGATTTAATCAGTCAACGCGGAGCTTCGGCTGAGGATATTGATTTTCTGCGTAACAATATGACTTATGAAATGTAAATATTTTAAAATCTGCTGTCTATTTTTGAGTGATTAAACTTGCCAAGTAAGATATTTACGTTATTTTTAAAAGGGTAACTTTCAGAGGAGGAAAAAATGAAAAATTGGGGTTATGTGGTTATTGTTTTGATTGCCGGAATTATCGGTTACGGTTTTGCCAATAAAAATAACGAAAACGAAAAAGGCACGTTATCGGTTAATACTTCGGCTGAGGCGGAAATTGCTCCGGATACGGTGGAGGTCAGCATTACTGTGAAAACCAGCGATAAAAATTTGTTGAATAAGGCTGCTAAAGAAAACAAAGAAAAATCGGATAAAATTTATGCAATGTTGCAACAAATTATTGATAAAAACAACGGAGATTATCTGAAAACAGCTAACTATAATGCACAGCCGGTATATGTTTATAATCATGAGTTGAAAAAACAAGTATTGGAAAAATATGAAGTATCCAACCAGATAATCGTGCATACCAAAAATATCGCTCAACTAGGTGAAATTATAGACAGGTCGATAAGTTTGGGTGCGACCAATGTTGATGACTTGAATTTTTCGGTTTCGGGTTATGAAGCAAAATGCCGTGAATTGATTGATGAAGCAGCAAAGAAAGCTTATGGCAGAGCCGAAGTTGCAGCCCAAGCATCAAAAACCAAAATTGTCGGAGTTCAGATTATCAATGCCGGATGCTCGGAAAATAATGCTCGTCCGGTGCCTTATCGTATGATGGCAAAAAGTGCGATGATGTTAAATATGGCAGAAATGTCTGACGGGGTGGCAAATGAAGCCGCTACACCAATTCAAAGCGGAAATTTGAAAGTTTTTGCCAATTTCAGCGCCAGTTATTGGTTGAAGTAAAAAAAAGAAAAAGCAACTCGAAATAGAAAGATCACATATAACCGTGCATCACAAAATTGCTCGCAAACTCGTGAAACCGAAATTGACAGTTATGTTCCAGATGAAGTAAAAACTAAAATAGCTCAATTAAGCGGCGACAGAACAGTTAAAGAAACTGTATTTCGCAATATCAGCAGATAACACCGTTAAAAAAACATCTAAGTCAAGGGGCTTAGATGTTGGTAATTTTTGGATAAAGCTATTAGCGACCACTATAGTATTTGTTAGGAAAAGTATCTTTAGAAGATGTAGCAAACCAAAGCATTCCGGCCCTGTTTTTTCCGGAACTAATTTGCTTAATTATTTCCGGATTAGCCAAAGTTTCATGTATTTTATCAGGACTATTTTCTATAGTATGTTTGGCATTATATAAAAACATAGCCATATTATGATTATCCAGCAAGGGCTCGCCTTGAGTATCTTTTGCTTGCAATAAAGCTTCAACTACCGGCTTGTTCTTGTCATTGGTTATAACACCTTTAACTGTATTTTTATATCTTTGATTATCCATTGTTTCTACATAGTTCAACAAATTCTGAATATTATTTTCATCTGTTTGCATTGTCATATCCTTAGTTATATGGTCGGCTTATATTGCCATATATATCATAATTTGAATATTATGTCAATATATAAGCATAAAAAAAAAGCACCTAAGCCGATAGACTTAGGCGCTTTTATTTAACTTTAAGCTTAATATTTTAATTAAGCGTTTTCAAAAGCTTTAGCCTGTTTTTTGGCTTCGTCATCACTGCGGGCAACGTTAACCAAAATGGTTTGGGTTACTTCGGGATGTAAGTTCAACTTAACCTTATACATACCCAAATCTTTGATAGTCTTGTCCAAAAAGATTTGACGACGTTCAATATTGTGGCCGGATTCCTTGATGGCGGCAGCAATGTCGCGGATGGTAACCGAACCATATAATTGACCGGTTTCAGCAGCTTGACGAATCAAAACCGTTGAATAGCCGTTCAAAGCCTCGGCTAACTTGGTAGCCTCATCAAATAATTTCTTATTGTGAGCTTCCAAATCAGCTTTTTGTTTTTCATAAACAGCCAAGTTGGCTTCGTTGGCACGCAAAGCTTTTTTCTGAGGCAACAAATAGTTACGGGCATAGCCGTTTTTAACATTAACTTTGTCACCCATTCTGCCTAATTTTTCAATGTGTTCAAGCAAGATAACTTCCATGTTTTTTCTCCTCTTAAACTACATTGCAACATAAGGCAAGAGAGCCAAATAGCGAGCTCTTTTAATAGCGCGAGCCAATTCTCTCTGCTTTTTAGCCGAAACCGAAGTGATGCGGCTGGGAATGATTTTGCCTTTTTCGGAAATGTAACGCGACAAAAGTTTGACATCTTTGTAGTCAATCTTCAAAGCGTCTTCGCCGGAAAACGGACAACTCTTTTTTCTTCTAAAGAATACTTGTTTAGCCATGACTATTCTCCCTGCTCTGCAACGGAAACTTCTTCCTGAGATTCATAAGAATCGGCAGAAGTGTTTTCCGAAAACTCATCAACTTTAATCGTCATATAACGAATAATGTCTTCGTTAACGCGCATAACACGCTCATATTCGGCAACTGCAGTAGCCGGAGCAGAAATGTTAAGCAAAACATAGTGACCTTTACGATTTTTTTTGATACGATAAGCGAGATTTTTCAAACCCCAGTTATCAACACGGACAACCTCACCGCCTTGCTTGCTGACAACATCTTTCAATGAATCAATCAGCGAGCTAACTTGGGAGGCACCCAAATCTTGACGTGCAATCAGCACGCTCTCATATTTATTCATATTTTTATTCTCCTTATGGATTTCTCAACAATGCGCTGTAACAGCGCGGTTTTTGTATAGCCATAACACAAAGGCTATGGCAAGGACAAGCGTGGTATAGCAAAGAAATATATAAAATGCAAGTGTTTTTTTATAGTTGATTTTTGTTTTATTATAAATTATGCTCATGGCAGAGTTGTGTGCTACACAGCTTCAGGGCGTCGAAAACCCTATACTAAAATACAGTCGCATGGCATAAGCGACTCAAAAATTGTATGTCGATTTCTGTTTTGGACGGATGTCGGCTGAATAAGGTTATATACTGAATAAGCCGAGCCGTTTTTTGTATTTTAGTACGGTTTTCGAACATCCGCCCGCCTTTTAAGGCGGGTTTTGTTTTAATTCTTAGATAATAAGGACATCCAAAATGGAAAATTTTATTAATATTCGCAATAACGATAAATTTTTGAGAAATAATTATAAACCATCGGGATTATGGGAAATTCCCCATATCAGACGGCAAGAAATAGATTTGAACAATATCAAATTGTTAGCCTGTTCACATACACGGCTTAACGAAGATGAACAACATCGTCAGTATGGTGTGCATTTTTATGTTGATGATCCAAGATTTAACGGAATTTACAATTATCCGGAACGAACATTACAAAAATATGCTCAATACCGCTTTTTATTAACACCTGACTTTTCGTTATATACGGAAATGCCGATGTGGTTGCAAATAGCAAATGTGGCTAAAAACCGTTGGTGCGGAGCATATTGGCAAAACAAAGGATTGACGGTTATTCCGACAATCAGTTGGAGCGGTTCACAAAGCTATAGTTTTTGTTTTGACGGAGTAGAGCAAAATACGACAGTTTCTGTCGGAATGATAGGTTGTAAAGGAAATAAACTCGGTTTTCTGCGTGGTTATGATAAAATGCTTGAAAAATTGAATCCGCAAGCCATAATATGCTATGGTAAACCTTTTGAAGAAATGCAAGGCAACATCATTTATGTGCCGTTTGCACATTCGAGAAAGGAGGCTTAATATGGGAGGAAGAGGAACTTTTGCTGCTGGTAAAAACGTGGCATACCAATATGAAACAGTTGGAAATATTGAAGGTGTAAAAGTGTTGAGAAAAATGACAGGCCGTAATAAAAATCCTGAGGAATCTCACAGCAGTGAGGCTTACATTATATTAGACAGATATGGTGATGTAAAACAATTTAGAAAATTTAGAAATGACCACACGCCAGAATTTGATATAGATTACCAACATGAACCTAATATTGGAAAAGTCGGAAAATCGTATCATATTCATTATTATGGTTCTCAGTATAAAAATGGTAGAAGCGGTGCTATACCTATATCTGAGAAAGAATTATCCAAGTATAAAAAGTATTTTAATAAAGATAATATCAAAAAAGGAGATAGATAATGGAAGGTATGACATATAAAGAATTTTATGACCATATTTATTATGGTGGAGAAATTGAGTTTACATATAATAATAATTGTTATTTCATTGAAGGCTTTTGGAAAGAAACTAAGGTGCATACGATTTCTGTATGGCATTATGACACCTTTGGAGCAGAATCTAAATACCGAGAAGAAATATATAATGTAACAAATTCAGATGGTTCTGAAAATTTGAATAATTTTCTAAATACTAAAATCTTTGAAGGTAAATCATTTTTAGATGCAGAACCTGATATAATAGTTGAAGAAATATGGTAAATGAGCAACTAAATGAGTGGAGATATAAAGTAAATTTATATCACTTTTCAAGTAGCAGATGTTGATACATCTGCTATTTTTCTTTACTTTTTCGCTTAACTTTTATAGCTTTTTATTAGGTATGGGAGACCATACTCAGGGCGTCGAAAACCCTTTTATTGAATATATACAGTCGTGGCATAAGCGACTTAAAAATTTATGCCGACTTCTGTCTTGGACGGATGTCGGCGAATAAGGCTGCATGGCTAAATAAGCCGAGCCGTTCTTTTGTATATATTCAATACGGTTTTCGAACATCCGCCCGCCTTTTCAAGGTGGGTTTTCTTTTAACCACTTAAGGGATGTTCCACCGATGGCTAACGACAATCTGAAACAAGCAAAAAAAGCCAAAAATGATGAATTTTATACCCAATGGGCGGATATTGAAAAAGAGATAATGGCTTATATTGATTATAATCCGAATGTTTTTAAGGATAAGACGATATTACTGCCGTGTGATGATCCGGAATGGAGCAATTTTACCAAATTTTTTGCCCAAAATTTTGAAGCTTTCGGAATTAAAAAATTAATAAGTACCAGTTATGCCTATGAGAGCAAAAATTTAGGACAATATTATCAACCGACTTTATTTGAAAGTGCAAGTCCGCAATTTGACAAGAACAAAACTAAAAGCAGAGGAAAAATTTTCACGCTTGAACGCGATATAAATAAAAACGGGATAATAGATATTGAAGACCTAGAATGGCAATATCTTGAGGGCGATGGAGATTTCAGAAGTGAGGAAGTAAAAAAACTGCGTGATGAAGCGGATATTATTATCACCAATCCGCCGTTCAGTTTATTTAGAGAATTTTTAGCGTGGATAATAGAAAGTGAAAAAAAGTTCACTGTTATATGTAATAAAAATGCTCTAAATAATAAAGAAATGTTTCCGCTGTTTATGGAAAACAGAATTTGGTCTGGTAAAACAGGATGGGCTGGTGGAATGTGGTTTGAAACAGTAGATAAAAGTGATGTAGATAAAGTGATAGATGGGGTAAATATGAAAAATACACCATCAATTTGGCTTACCAATGTTGAACATGGAAGACGACATCAGCCCTTAAAATTGATGACGATGGCAGATAATATCAAACATAGCAAGCATAAAGAAGTTAAAGGACATGAGTATCAAAAATATGATAATTATGATGCAATCGAAGTTCCATATACTGATGCCATACCGAGCGACTATGACGGAGTTATGGGAGTTCCGATTAGTTTCCTGGAAAAATATTGTCCCGAACAATTTGAAATTGTTGGTTCTACACAAAGAGGATGCCACGATGCTTTTCCTGATACAAAAAAATACGATAGTTATTGGGAAATGCGTCAAGATGGCAGCAAAACAGGTTCATCTGGCAGTAAAACAAATGAAAATGCAAATGTAGAAGGAATATTTGATACAAAGAATAATTATTTTATAAATGAAGAAGGTCATATTATTCAATCAAAATATTCAAGAATTTTTATAAAAAAGAGGAAGTAAAAATGAAAACAGAGTTACATACTGAGTGGACGGTTAAAGACATTTGTGAAGGGTTCGTATATAACGAGCTTGAGGGCAAAGGTTTGTTCGGAATGAACGGAAAGTTGACTATTCAACCGGAATATCAACGTAATTATATTTATGCCGACGGTAAAAAAGATGTTGCGGTAATTGAGTCGGTATTAAAAGGCTATCCGATAGGATTGATATATTTCAATAAAAACGGAGAACAATTAGAGGTTTTGGACGGACAACAACGTATAACCAGTTTGGGGCGTTTTGTCACCAGCAAATTTGCCATAAGACAAGACGGAATCGAGCAATATTTCAGAGGTATTGCCAAAGATAAACAAGATAAAATTCTTAACAGCAAATTATTGATTTATGTTTGTGAGGGAACAGAAAGCGAAATCAAAGAATGGTTTAAAACTATCAATATTGTCGGTGTTCCGCTTAATCATCAGGAAGTGCTAAACGCAATTTATTCGGGGACTTTTGTTACATTAGCTAAGGAAGAATTTTCTAACTCACAAAACAGCAATATCAATAAGTGGAGTTCCTATATTTCGGGGGTGGCAAATCGGCAAGACTATTTGCAATGTGCATTGGATTGGGTGAGCAAGGGAAATATTGAAGATTATATGTCGATGCACAGGCACGATAACAATATCAACGAATTAAAAACATACTTTAATTCGGTCATAGACTGGGCGGACGGCTTGTTTGTTGATGTTTATTCCGAAATGAAAAGTATCGAGTGGGGCAGATTATATGAAACTTATCACAAACAACCATACAATTCAAAAGAAATCAGCGCAAAAGTAGCGGAATTATATGCAGATGAATTTGTCAGAAACAAAAAAGGTATTTTTGAATATGTTTTAGGCGGTTGTGTTGACAGTAAATTGCTGGAAATTCGCATATTTGAAGAACGTGATAAAAAGACGGTTTACGCACGACAAACTAAAGAAGCTCAAGAAAAGGGAATTTCCAACTGTCCGTTATGTGCTTTGGGAAATGATAATAATAAAAATCGTATTTGGAAGCCGGGAGAAATGGATGCCGATCATGTAACGGCTTGGAGCAAAGGTGGTGCTACGGATATCAATAATTGTCAAATGCTTTGCAAAACTCATAATCGAGCAAAAGGGAATAAATAAAAAAAATCAGCGATAAAATGTTTTTTATCCACTAAAGCAATATGTTAATCATGCATTAAGAATTGCTGTTTTATAATTCGTTATAAGTCGGATTGTAGGAGTGTGATGATATGTTTAACAAATGGATTATCAGTACGGTTTTGATGATGACGGCGGCAGCAGCAAATGCGCAATCGCCGGATAGGATTGATTTGCAAAATATCAGAACGCGCGAGGTGGCTTATTGTTATGACAACTCACATTCAACCGCTGAAGAATGTGCACAATATTTTGAAAAAAAAGGATTTATTCGGACTAAGTTTATCCCTTATAAAACCGCTAAGTTTGACTTTTTGACGGTTGATACCTTCCCTACCCGTCGTTGGCGGGAAAATGAGCTTACCCCGCGTTGGTAGGAAAATTTAATGCTGACTCATATTAACACTCTGACTTTTAACGGATTGGAAGTTTTAGATGTGGATTTGCAGGCACAGATGTCTTCCGGTTTGCCGAATTTTATCATTGTGGGATTACCGGATAAGGCCATTGCCGAAAGCAAAGAGAGAGTGCGGGCGGCATTGCAGTCTTTGGGGTTACAGATACCGGCAAAAAGAATTTTAATCAATCTGGCTCCGGCGGATATGCTGAAGGAAGGTTCGCATTTTGATTTGCCGATTGCTTTGGCATTGTTAGCCTTGATGGGAGTGATTAAATCGGAGCAACTGCGTAATTATTTGGTTTTGGGCGAATTGGGATTGGACGGAGAAATTTTGCCGGTGAACGGAGTTTTGCCGGCGGCAATTCATGCCAAAGAGAAAAATATCGGTTTTGTTTGTCCGCGCCGCTGCGCTCAAGAGGCGGTTTGGGCCGAAGGGTTGGAAATATTGGCGGCACCGTATCTGGCTGATTTGATTAATCATTTTAAGGGAAGTGAGATATTAAGCACGCCGGCGATAGAAAAAGATTATGACAAGGTAATTTATCCGGATATGGCTGATGTTAAAGGACAAGAAACCGCCAAGAGAGCATTGGAAGTGGCGGCGGCCGGCGGGCATAATTTGTTGATGGTCGGACCTCCGGGAGCCGGCAAATCAATGTTAGCACAAAGAATTTTGGGAATTTTGCCGCCGATGACCACTGATGAAGCATTATCAACTTCGATGATTATGTCGGTTGCAGGATTGTTAAAAGAATCGGGATTGGTGTTTGAACGACCGTTTCGTGCTCCGCATCACTCCGCCTCGACACCGGCTTTGGTAGGCGGAGGTCGTAAAGGCACCCCGGGAGAAATTTCGCTGGCGCATAACGGAGTGTTGTTTTTGGATGAGTTGCCGGAATTTAATCGTGCCACTTTGGAGGCTTTGCGTCAACCTTTGGAAAATAAGACTATTGAGATATCGCGAGTTAATGCTCATGTGAGTTATCCGGCGAATTTTCAGCTGATTGCGGCGATGAATCCTTGCAAGTGCGGATATCTGGGAACTCCGGACAAAGAATGTAAACGGGCACCGATTTGCGCTCAGGAATATATGGCAAAATTATCCGGACCTTTTTTGGACAGAATTGATATTAAAATTGATGTGCCGGCAGTCAGTCCGTGGGATTTGTCAAAAGTTTCATCAGGCGAAAGCTCGGCAGTTATTCAGCAAAGAGTGATTAAAGCACGAGAAATTCAGATAAAACGTTTGCAGGCTTTGGGTGAGACGTCAATTTGCAACAATGCCGGCTTAAAAGGCAAGCTTTTGGAAGAGATTTGCACAACCGATGAAGAGGCTTTAAAATTGCTGATTGCCTTTGCTGACAAGTATAAACTGTCGGCTCGAGCTTATCATCGAACTTTGCGGTTAGCAAGAACGATTGCGGACTTGCAAAATGAATCAAAAATTCTTAAACTGCATATAGCTGAAGCTTTGTCATATCGGCAAAGTTTGTATTTCTAACGTTAAGACGGAGCAGTTTAAATATGCGTAACAAATTGAGCTTAAGCCTTGTGCTTTCGGTGTTTGCTTTGGTTGCATGCAGCAAAGAAAGTCCAGAGTTGATTCCCTGTATGTGTAATGCAAGCGATTATTTGGTCGAGTCGCCGGGACTGTTTGACTGTATGTGTGAAAAGTCGAAGAAAAAACCGGTGCGTCGTATTTCTTATGTGCAAGACAAACAAAAAGTGCGCTATCAGAGTCTGATTATTGATCAGGAGCAATATAAGGCCTATGACCAATTGCACAAAGGGCGCAATTCTTATGCTTCGGTAAAGCTCGAAAATGTTGATTTCCGTATTAAAAAAGGTCGTAAATATGACGAATTTAACAGCAAACTCGGTGATTATAAATTCAGGCTGTTCGGTTGCCGCAGAGAAGCTAAAAACGCTTATCTTAACGAAGGACGCACCATTCAAAAAGATATGCATTTCTTTGATGTGTTCTATGAAACGTTAAATGACTTTTATCCGGTTGTGGTTGATCGTTCCAATGTTTATTATCCGGATTCCGATCAGCTGCCTTATCCGGAATATGTAATAACCGCGGAAATTACCGATTATTTCATGAATATCTGCGATGAATTTGATTGGGAGATTGCCAAAAACAAGCGTTTACGGAGCGGAACTTCGGAAATGACAGTGGTTTGGCGGATTATGAACTTGCGTAAAGATACGGTTTATTGTCGCGGTACAACCACCGGTTACGGGCAAGTTATGGAAGGCGAACCGAACGGTGAAAACCTGTTGGTAGAGCGCGCTTTTGAAGATGCTTTGGTAAAACTGCCGGAGATAAGCTGTGTTAATCCGACTTTGGCACAGAGAATAAGGCCGCAGGATATTGAGAAACAATTGGTTGAAATCAGCCGTTATCAGCGGTGTGACAATTGTTTTGAACGCCAATATGCTCCGGAATTGCGAGGAGTTGAGATGTTGCAAAACTGCGATATGGAAATGGACAGCTCGAAATCAGGTTTCAGCAGCAGTTATGGATATTCGGAAGGCGGAACCGGAGGAAGTTATTACAGTAGTGACGGCAACTCAAATGTTCCGGTAAAATATATTCCGGTTACTTATGTGGAAAAACAAAAAATGATTAACAGTCCGGATATGGCCGGGTTAAGTATGATTGATCGTGATAAGATTGATGTGGTTCATTTGCAATTTGACGGAGTGACATCGCAAAAATGTTCTACTCCGGCTTGTTGGCAAGAGTCTGAAATGAAGGCACAAGTGCGTGACCGCAATTTTGCGATGCGTAATGACTGCCGCGAAATTCAAATTGTGGAAGAAGAATGCCCGATGATTAAATCGGAGGAAAATGTTACCGTAAGTGATGACTTTTTCGTTGATATTCCTTTGGAAATCGAAGTTCAGGAAGAAGGCGGTACCAGAGGCGACGGAAAAATGTATATAGAAACCATCAGCGAAAAATCTTTTGCTAATGTTAACAGCAAGTTCTGCATTGTTAACAATCCGCCGTTTGAAAATCTGAGACCGCAAAATCTTTATCGTTTGCGCTCGTCAATTGTAGCGGTTAATAATGCTCGCGGGCAAAAAGGTGCCGGTTTGATTATTGCCGATAATTTGGTTTTGACTTCGGCCGATTTGATTGTAAAGGATAATAACGTTTATAATCTGAAAACCATCAACGGCAAAGAATTTAAGGCTTCGGCTTTTCGTGTTAATCCGAACAAAAACGTGGCGGTGTTGATGTTGGATAAACCAACCGAATATACACCTTTGCCGATGGAATTGAAACTGCCGGAAGTTAATAAAGATATATTGTTGACTTTGGGTATGTTGAATTTTGATGAAGACGGCGAAAACTATATCGATAATGAAGGCAGAGTAGTCGGATATCGTTACAGCGAGGACAAAGGTGCCGAAATAATAGTTGATACCTTTGTACAAACGGTTACTTTAGGCGGTGCTTTGATTGATCAGAAAGGAAATATTATCGGTATTGCTCACAAGAGTAAGAAAGATGATAATCTGCCTGATTTGTTTATTCCGATTGAGACGGCTTTGAAGGCTGTCGGTTTGGAGATTTGCGGACAACGTCCGAGTGTGGCCAAACCAAAGGCTGTAAGAATTTACACTCCGATTGCCGATGCAATTGATAACTCGGGTGATAAACGCCCGAAGCCGGTAAAAGGTTTGAAGAGAAAATAACGGCTAAAAAAAGAGAGGGGCAAACATGAGTTTGTCCCTCTTAATCTTTTCAGGCAATTGCTCTCCTCAGAGCAAACTGCAGCGGAAGATTGAATCCGCAATGAAGCTGGTGTGCCAGCTGTCGCCAAGTTAAGCGATTTTGCTTGACACTATTGCGTAACAGCCAACGGTAGCTGCGCCAGTTGCTGATGTTGATGTGGCTTAAAGCCTCGGTATAGAGGTACTTATCAACCAAATCTTGGCAAGACTGTCGCACTTCTAGTGAGGTAGTATACATGTTATCCCAATGTGCACGGCGAGAATTGCCTTGCTCATCAATACTCTCAAGCAGCACAAATGCAACTTTGGAGACCTGCTCTCGAAAACCGGTGTTCAGCAATTTCTCCACATTGGCGGTGAAGAAATCCCAAACAGATTGGGTCATTTGATAGTGCTCATTGAGCACGCGCTGTAAGGCGGGTTTTGCCAATAGCTGGTAGGCAGAAACTGACTCCTTTGCTACTTCCGGACCGAATTCAGCCATAAACTCCATAAATTTATCAGTGGTGGTGATGGGAAGTAGTGCAGTCTTGACCACTTCTAGCCAACCTTTTTCATTGTAAACACGCGTGATTTCTGCAGCATTTTTTCCGCTACGATCGGCAATTACAGCCATTAATATTTCTGTTCTCATAATTATAAATAATATTTAATTAATAATTTTTTTAACTGGGGAAATTTAATACAGCTTTTGATAAAATGCAAGTAGTTTTTACAAAAAAAATAAAGGGAGCGAACCTTACGATTCGTCCCCTCTTTTTTTTCAGCTTGCTTTTCTGATGGCTCTGCGTATTGTTCTATGTTCAGAGCCTCTTGTCTTATCTAGTGCTTGTTGCAAGACTTGCCGGCAAAAATCGCGCACCTCGGTTAACTGCGGAGGCGTGTCACTTTTGTAATTCCAACACAGTTTATTCAACGGCTCGCCTGAGGAGGTAGAATTTTGGATGATTGTAAGGGCAATATCACGAGTCATCTTATTTTCCAACAACCGTAAGGCATTAGAGCAGTAACATTGATAGTCAATGTCACCAAAGAAATTGCTGTCAGAGAAATAATCTGACCAGAAGCTATCCAGCAAATCCATATAGATTGATCTCATAGCAATTTCGCCAAGAAATTGATATCCTTCAGGGTAACTTTGGGCAATTTCCGCTCCGTTTTGCGTAAGATATTGCTTGAATCTGTTGCAACCTCGTAACTTGAAAGAGTTGTTTACGCATCTTTTCCCCAAGTCTTTCGTGGGGGGAAAAATTGAGACTATTACTCCGGATAAACCTGAACGGCGAAAAGTCGCCTCGACATCAGTTTGATTAACCCCAGGCAACAGCGCCAGGACTTCAAAAAATTTTTCCATATTATAATAATTTTAAATTAATATTCGTTCGGCAATATTTATAATTTAAAAAAACAAAATTTGCAATAAAAAAAACGGCAGCTTATTTTTGCTGCCATTTACCCTGTTCGTTTTGTTGCCAATAGAAACATTCCAAGCCGCTGCCTTTGGCTGTTTTCCAAAACTCACGGGCTTGGGTGAGTTGCTCGGGATTGTTGCCGTCAAAGATGTAAAAAGTTCGCTCAAAATCAGCCAGCTTGGCAATATCATAATCGGCTCCATCAACCAAAAATAACAAAGTAGCATTGTTAGGGTTGTCATCACCGGAGGTTAACCAAATCGGCTGCAATTCGGCATTGCCGTCGGCTTTGGCGCCATGAGGCAAAAACGAAGCATCTTCATAGGTCCACAGCAAAGTGTTAATATAGGAAACACGTTCTTGGGTGCCTATTTTTACCATAATCTTTTTATCCAAGGCATAAGCCTTTTCCAACAATATCGGCAAAGTGTGGTCTAAATCGGCGGTTTGCAGATGATAAAAGTCTAACCTGCTCATTGAGGTTCAGCCTCCGTGGCTACGGGAGCATTGTCCTCGGCTGTTTCAACCGATTTTATTTCCATATTTACAGTATGTTCTTCACCATCTTCGCCGACTAAAGTCATTTGCAATATGCCATCGCCTGATGAAGCATAACCGATATAAGACAAGACGTCGGAAATACTGGCAACCGGGTGAGAATTAACAGCCTTTACAATATTACCCTTTTGAATACCCATTATAAATGCCGGTGATCCTTGTAGCACATCGCGAATAACTACTCCCTCTTCACTCATGGCAAAGGCCATGCCTAAGTTGGGGATATAGCCTTCTTCGGATAATTCGGTATTGACAGGCGGTTTTATTTTGTCAGTTTCAGGACGTAAAGCTGTTTGAACAGCAAAATCTTTAATTTGTCCGTTACGCCATAAACGCAAAATTACTTCACGTCCTATCGGAATTTCGGCAATTCGACGCGAAAACTCCTTAACGTCTTTGACATCTCGTCCATTAAGTGCGGTGACGATGTCGCCGGCCTCCAATCCTCCTTTCTGTGCCGGAGAATCAGGAGTTACCGAAGTAACTAAAATGCCTCCGGTGAAAGTTTGGTTTTCACTGATTTCTAAAGTCTTGTCTTGAGAAGAAATTTTTACTCCAATCCAAGCACGTTCAACTTTGCCCGTTTCCATAAGGCGGGATATGATAAATCTGACTAAATTGGACGGAGTGGCAAAACCAACGCCGACACTGCCGCCGGTGGAAGAAAATAAAGCTGTATTTATACCTACTACTTTGCCGTTCATGTCAAACATCGGTCCGCCTGATGAGCCTTGATTGATTGAGGCATCGGTTTGAATAAAGTTATCATATATCCCCATATCAATATCACGAGATTTGGCACTGACAATGCCTGATGAAAAACTGGTACCCAATCCGAAAGGATTGCCGGCTGTTAAGATCAGATCACCGATTTTAAGTTCATCGGAATCACCCAGATCAGCAAAAGGTAATGCTTCGGGATAGTTGATTTTGATTACCGCAATATCGGTCGGTTCATCACCGCCGATAAGCTGAGCTACAAAACTTTGCCCATCGTGCAAGATAACGTTAATTTTGTCCGATCCTTTGATAATATGCCAATCAGTAATGATGTAGCCTTTTGCATCAATAATAAAACCGGAACCGAGCGAAGTTTTTTTGCCATCATCCAACAAAAAATAATCACGTAAAGACGGATTATCAGTGAAAAATTCAGCTGAAGACGAACTTGTTTCGGCATTTTGATGTTCGGCTGATATATTTACCACAAAGGGAGTTACTTTTTCAATCAGCGGTGCAAAAGAAAATTTAGGCATATTTTCGTTCTCGTCTGTCTGTGCCTGTGCCACAGAAGACAACAATAAAGCGAAACCCAAAATTAAAATTTTTTTCATTTATTTCTTCCCTTGAAAATATTCAAAAAATTTGCTTTCCGGAGAGATTACCATGAAGGTTTCTCCATGCTCGGAATTAAGAGACTTTTTATAAGCTTCCAACGAACGATAAAATGCGAAAAACTCGGCATCCTGACCGGCAGCTTTGTTCCAGATTTCGATGGCTTGACTATCTCCCTCACCGCGAATTATCTGGGCTTGTTTTTCGGCATCGGCAATAATCACCTTTTGTTCTCTTTCAGCGGCGGCACGAATCTTTTGTGCCTCCTGCTGACCGGTAGCACGAAATTCTTTAGCGTCACGTTCACGCTCGGTTTTCATACGTGCGTTAATAGCCTGCAACACTTCCAACGGAAGGTCGGCACGGCGAATTCTGACATCGGCAACATTAACCCCGATTTGTTCTGCATCGGTTTTTACCGCTTTGGAAATATCGCTCATAATATGAGTGCGTTTTTGCGACAATAACTCTTGCAAGGTGATGCGTCCTAAAACCTTGCGTACCGAAGAATTGACGATTTCTTCCAATTTGGACCGAGCCTGAACTTCGGTGCGGACGGTTTGATAAAATTTAAGCGGATTGGTTATGCGATAGCGAGTGAAACTGTCAACATCCAAACGTTTTTTATCGTTCAAGACAACTTCTTGTGCCGGCGGATCAAGATTAAGCAAACGATTTTCGTAGATAACCACTCTTTGAATAAACGGAATTTTTATCTTCAAGCCGGGAGTTTTAATTTCGCGAATCGGCTCACCGAACTGCAAGACAATTGCTTGTTCGGTTTGATTGACCACAAATAAGGATTCTGCACCGAGTATAACCAACACGGCAACGACGATAACTATGGCTGCTTGTATTTTGTTTGACATTATCTTACTCCTTCTGCTTTTGCCGGTGCAGGCTGTAAATTGATAATCGGACGAGAATGATGCAATTGATCAAGCGGTAAATAAGGAACAATGCCGGAATTTTTATCAGCACCTAAAATAACCTTGTTATTATTTTGCAACACATCTTCCATGGTTTCGAGATACATGCGTTTGGCCGTTACTTCCTGACCTTTTTTATAAGCATTGTAAACGGAATTAAAACGCTCGGCCTCACCTTTGGCTTTGGCAACGATGGCTTGTTTGTAAGCCTCGGCATTTTGCAGACGCTGAGCCGCTTCACCGCGGGATTTGGGCAAAATTTCGTTGCGATAAGCTTCGGCTTCGTTCTTGAAACGCTCCATATCGGCTTTGGCGCGTTGAACCTCGTTGAAAGCATCTACCACCTGTTTGGGAGGATCGGCCTTTTGTAATTTGACACGAACAATTTTGATGCCGGCACCAAATTCATTCAACACTTTTTGCAACTCTTCTTTGGTTTCGTCCTCAACTTTGCCTCGATCGCCGGAGATTATCGGCAACATTTGTGACTGCCCGACAATTTCACGCAAAACCGATTGGGCTGCGACATTAACCGTCTCGTCGGGACTTTGCATATTAAATACATAGTCCTTGGCATTTTCGATACGCCAAACAATAGTCAAGTTTACATCAACGATATTTTCATCACCGGTGAGCATATGGCTCTCGGTAAACATATTGGCATTGCCATGAAGAGGATCAGAGACACCGAGATTAATACTACGTTCTTGAGTGATGTTAACTTTACGAACAGTTTCAATCGGATAAGGCATATGATAATGCAAACCGGGAGTGGTTGACTCGGTATAAGCACCAAAACGCAATTCAATTCCCTCTTCATTAGGTTGAACCGAATAAAAACCGGACAGCAACCAAATAACCACAACAGCAGCAGCCACCCACCACCAGCGGAAATTAAAATCCTTCGGTTTAGGGGCTTTGAAAACCTTTATTTTGGATTTAATTTTTGGGGAATTTATCTCACCCCACGGGCTGTCTTGGGAATTATCATCATTATCATCCCACGGATTGGGTATTTTGGACATAATGTTATTTTCTCCGTTATTTTGGTTGAATCTGCGATGATTATATAATATAAATATGCTAATAAAACAACAATTGTATATATATCAACAGGGGAATGTATTTTGAATAAGACTGAAGAAAAAATTCGCGAACTGGTGAAAAAATATTTTGCCGAAAACAATATCGCCGCACTGATAGTTAAAGACGGACGTGCAATTATAACTTTGCAAAACGAAAATGAAGACCAAACCAAAGTTAAAGAGCTGGAACAACAGATAGCTGCTTTAGAGGGAATAAATAAAGTCAATATTATTTTTACCTCGGAAAGAGGTGCACCGACTTTGGGTAAAGAACCGGAAAAATGGCTGCTTAAAGGAGTAAAAAAAGTTATTGCCGTGGCTTCGGGCAAAGGCGGTGTAGGCAAATCGACCACTGCAGTCAATCTGGCTTTGGCTTTGAGCAAGTTGGGGAAAAAGATTGCTTTGTTTGATGCGGATATTTACGGACCGTCAATTCCGACAATGTTGGGTTATGAAAATCAACCGGTAGTGTCTTATGACGGCAAAACTTTTGCGGCTTTTGAAGTGCACGGAATTAAATCAATGTCCATCGGCACTTTGATTGATCGTGATGCACCGATAATCTGGCGCGGTGCCAAAGCCGGAGGAGCATTGGAGCAGCTGCTTACCCAAGTTGAGTGGGGCGATATTGATATTATGGTGATTGATATGCCGCCGGGAACAGGAGATATTCAGATAACTTTGGCACAACATTTGAAAATTGATGGGGCGGTAATTGTGTCAACTCCGCAAGATATTGCCTTGATTGATGCGGTTAAGGGAGTGAATATGTTTCAAAAAGTTGATATTCCGATTTTAGGGATAGTCGAAAACATGAGCTATTATATTTGCCCGAAGTGCGGACATAAAGAAGAAATTTTCGGACATGCCGGAGCTAAAGAAACGGCGGAAAAAATGGGAGTGAGATTTTTGGGCGAAGTGCCTTTGCATATTGACATTCGAACTCATGCCGATGCGGGCAAGCCGATTGTGGAAGATAAACCGGAATCACCGCAAGCGTCAGCCTATATGGAAATTGCCAAGAAACTTGTTTGATTTATTTAGGATTATTGAACTAAAAAAACGACACAACTAAAACGAGAGAATGCTTTAATAAGATTAAATTTAATTACACAACAAAAAAATAATTAATTGTTATATATATTCAACTTTTTGGGGATATTTTAAGTGCCTGTATTGACTTTTGCGACGAGAGGTGTTAGAAAAATCGGTATGGTGAGAAAGTGGGTAAAAATCCCGTCATGAAAATGGCGGGATTTTTTTGTGCCGTTTTTTTGCCATATTTTTTTAACCGGAGTTCTAAGTTTTTAGAACTCCTTTTTTTATAACGTCAATGAAAGGAAAAATAAAATGAGTAAATCAATCGGAGGGATATTAGTGCATTATCCCAATCAAGAAAATGTCGATAATGTTAACAAGATAAATAATTATCTCACCTCACCGAACTTACCGTCATTAACAGATTATCAAACCGCATCAATTAATAATCCTATGACATTAGCTCAAGGGTTGCGAAATGCCAATCAGGCAGAATTTGCTGATTATGATTTGGATATGCAAATTAAAAATCTGCAGGCTTTAATGCCGGATAATCCGGCTTTGCAACAGCAATATTCCGCCGCCCTTACTAATGCTTTAGCTTCTCAACTCAACGCACAGGCCGGAATAACCGATCCGTCACCGCAAGGACAAAATAACAATTTTTCATCAACACTATTTGGATATCCTATATTGCGTGATGATAAAAGAGGATTATTTAATTTGGCTATTGAAAAATTTGTACAATTATCTAATAACTCTCAAATTGACAATGGCTTTATAAATCAAGTTATTGGTGCAGCAAAGGATTTAGGTGAAAATTATATAAATATGATTAATGCTAATTATAAAAGTACTCCAGAAATGCAAAAACAAGGCACAACCATTGATAATTACTACCATTGCATTGGAAATTATAATGCAGCAAAACAAGGTCATTGGGGGGGCATTAGCTGCCCAGATAATCGGACTTGGACGTGAAATTTTAGATTATCCGATAAATATTTTTGTGAAGAATAGATCTATTCAAGAAGCCAATAATGATTTTCTTAATGATATGAAGATTAATTATTCTGGTCAGAATATGGCTAGAGAAAATAAGTATAATTCAGTTTTTGATGCTTGCGATAAATATCGTCCCAATGGATATAATCCTCTTGAAAGGCTACAATATTACAGAAAATAATAATTATTATTTATATTGCATTATTAATTAAAATATTTATACTAAAGCAAAGATGGTAACAATGGTAAAATACAATGACATATTTGTTTGCAGTTTTAGTGTTAATCGGTTTAACTTTATGTAATTTGAGTAGTTGCCGCTTTTTAAAACAAAAAATGCTAAAATTACATTTGAGTAAAAAACAGTTGAAATATTTAAGTATTTTGTCAATAATGTCAGGAATATTCCCAATATTTTTATTGTTACCATTTTTGCTTAAATTTGATGAAAAGCTTTTTCTTTTCTCTGCTCTTGGATTCCTCATTTTTATAATTACAATAAGTTGCATTGATTATTTAGTTTGCTTAAAGACAAAAGAAAGTAGCATATGGCAATATAATTATAGTTTTTTCGATAAATTACTTATTATTTTAATGCTAATAATCATAATCCTCGTATGTTATTTGAATACATCCTTAAGTAATGTAGTATTTTTAATGAGTTTTAATGTATTTTTTGTTTATATTTTCTTTATGAAAAGGATAAAAAAGCAAAAAAGATTTTTGAATTTGTTTACTAATAAATATCTGAAGTTTTTGGAGATATTCGCTAGTAATTTATCTTATTATATAATTTGGATTATAATTGGATTATATATAATAAGTATGAGTATAAATACAGTTTCTTATTATTTTGATCCGTACGATATGGATGGATGTACGGATATAGGTATTTGTAGAGAAGGAATTACTTTTAATAATTGCGATGATGGTGATTTTTGTAGTATAACCAAAGAAAATTGTATTAAAAATAATAATATTTGGCATGAAAATATTCGCAGTTGCGATGTTAGGCATAAAATCCCATAATAAATATGGCTGTAATATTATTGCAATAATGAAAAATCATCAAGGTCGGCTAGTGATGTTGCAACGCGGTGAAGCTATTCCTAACAATATTTTGATTATTTTCCAAATCCTTTGAAAGAAGTGTTGTTGGATATACAATAATAGCTAAGAATGGTCCTAAATTCATTAAGCAGGGAATAAATTCTTCTGCTGACAAACTGAAAAATATGTTTTACAATAACGACGAATACGATAAAAAATCCTACTAAGAATAAAGTATAGCAAAGGAACAGAACATGGAAAAAAAAGATATAATCATCCGGTTGAAGAAAATATTATTAAAAATTGCATACTGGATAGTATCTCTTTGTATTTTTTTTAATGCTATGATTATTTTAAATTTACATTTTATTGTGCCTTTTTTTCCAGTTCTGTTTCTATTTAACTTTTGTTTCTGGGTTGGACATCCCTTGTTTATGAGATATGTTCTAAAACGAAAGTGGTTTGATTGCACAAAGGACAACTACTTATCATTAAAGTACATTTTAATACCAAGTTTGATCATGGAACTGATTGTAATAATCTATTATTACAATGAAATTATGTTGCAGACAATCTAAAAAATATGATGATTGGAATAAAACCGGAGAAACAGCCTTGTCAGCCGCCAGACGAGGTTATAACATTACTCGTGATGCCAGAAGAAACAATGTTGCAGAAGGCTATCAAAATGCACCGGTAATGATGCAAACCATGACTGATATTGGTTCTATTGCTTCACCGATGAATCATACCAACATCATGGGAAATATTCCGATATTAAATTATGTCGGAGAAGCTTTGCAAAATCCTATTATCAGCGGAAGTTTAGCCGGTTTGGGTGCTTCTCAAGGTGATGCGATAAATCAGATTAATGATGCAATTATAGGTGGATCATCAGGTTATATTTCTAATTCAATTACTAATCCGGTAAATCAATATATTTCCTATAAACCACAAGGATATGTAGGAAATTACGGACAAAATATTACCCAGCCGGTAGCCGGAAGGTTTATTAACGGTATGCTGTCTAATATTATTAAATAATTGTTGCTAGTGTATTATTTATAAATTATTATGTCCTTATATAATTAATAGGATACTGGGGTATGATATATAAATATAAAAGGAATATTACAAATCGAGATTTGTTTTTTGTATTAATTTGGATTGTTGTATGTATATATGCTATAAGAATTTTAGCCGTATGCTTAAAAGTATTGTTTAGCATAGCTGATAATGGTGACAGTGTTCCCTTTTGGTTGCAAGAATATGCCTTTATATACAAAGCATTCGGTGTTGCTTGTATATTTTTTTGCGGTTTTACAAAATATGTTAATCATAAGGTGGTGTGCCTTATATTATTTATTAGTTTGTTTACATCAATGATTGTGTTATATTATATTCAACCTTATCATTTGTGGGATATGTTGTTAGGATATAAGTTTGTTCCCATAAATCAGTGAATACAAAAATCCTGTCATAAAAGTGACGGGATTTTTTTGTGCCCGTTTTTCGCCATATTTTTTTAAATTCAACCTAAGAGCTTTGAGTTTTTTACTCCAGGCTCTTTTTTTATAGAAAAGGAAAAATAACATGCAAATGTATGGAAATTATATTTCACCGTTAGGCTATCAAAACGGTGATAACGGTATTGACAGTTATGGCGTAAACCATAACGGATTCAGCACTCGCGATGAATTGGCTTATCAAACGGCCAGACAAAAACGTGAGAATCAAATAATGCAAAATTATAATACTCAAGGGATTATTTCAAACTATCCGCAATATAGCACCAACTTTTGGGGTAATAGTGCGGTTAATAATTACGGTTTCGGAACTTCTAATATTGAGAATAATATTGAGAATATCTTGGATCCATTGGATAATACTTCAAATCAAGGAATACAATATGCACAAAATAATTTGGCTAATATAGCCAGTGATGTGGAACAAACAAGCAAATTTTATCGCATTGGAACGTTAAGCGGATTGTACGAATCTACAGATAATCCAGCTGCAATAGGTGTAGATAATTCAGGTGGTCCAAGTTACGGAGCCTATCAAATTGCAACCACCCCCGGAACAATGAATAATTATATAAATTTCTTACAACAAATACCTCAATATCAGAGTTTTGCCGATATACTAAATAAAGCCGGTGGAAATATTGCAGCGATAGCAAAATCTCCATCTTTTGTAAATGCTTGGCAACAATTATCTAAAAATAAAGATTTTAATGCTTCTCAATATAATTTTATTATAAATACTCATTTAAATCCGTTAATTAACGCTGTCAAAGAAAAAGACCTATTAAATCTTGATAATCGACATCCTGTTGTAAAGGATGCCCTGTATTCTATGAGTGTTCAGCATAGAGCTGCCCCTCAAATCGTAAATAAAGCATTGCAAGAATTAAAACAGCAATATGGAAGTAATCCATTAAATATTGATGACACTATGATACTAAGAAGCCTGTATAAAAATCGTGCCGATTATGTTAAAGCATTACCGGAAAGTCAGCATGCAGGTGATAAAAAAATCACTCGGCAAGAGAAAATGAATATTATTAATAAAAGATATCCCAAAGAGTTGCAAGATGCTTTAAGCTTCTTATCAAGATAATTTTATATATTCGGCAAGGTGGCTTATTTTAGTCACCTTGCTGTTCAACCAAAGTGGAGAGAATTTGTTTAATTTGGGATGTTAAACTTTTTTCCATCATCAATTTTTCTAAAGACCTATCGTCTTTATACCTTTCATTGCACCATATTGATTTAGAATCATTACTGCAAAAAAATATTATTCTATATATCTCAAAATTATTTCTTTCACTTTCATTTAAAGCTGATGCAAAATTATTAAATTCCTTTTCAGAAAGAGAAGATTGGGCAATTTCTAAAATTTTATTTTTTAAGCATTGTCTTAAGTTACGCTCTCTTTTTACATCCTCAATATTTCCTTGTGTAACAGAAACAGTTGTCGGGGATGGAAATTTGTTAAGACAATTTTGATATATCTCTTCGTCGGATTGTGAAACTATATCCTTAGCAAAAATCGGATTTATTATATAAAATAAAGCAAAAATAGCAAAAATAGTTTTTCTCATCATCAACCTCACTTATTGATATAAGCATAATTAACTGATTCTTAAAGTCAAGATGGAACTATCATCATCTTAAATTGTAACAATTTTATAAATAGGAAATTAATTAATATTTATATTTTAATAACAAGAGCTTTGAGTTTTTTACTCCAGGCTCTTTAAGAAAATACAAAAAAGCCCACCGCGAGGGTGAGCTTTGGAAGTTTAATTCACTTTTTTGGCATATTCTTTGACATCATTGGGGAAATTGATGTCAAGTAATTTGCCGGCGTCTTTGATTTCGACCGCTTTGGCATAGTCGGAATGTTCGGCAAAGATTACACGAAAGGCGGCATTTTCGGGAATTAAATCAGCTTTGTCATAAAGCGATTTGCTCCAGATAAGCGGATTGTTTTTTACGCCTTTATGAGTGAAGAACACCAACTGTTTGTCTTGGGAGGCATCAAATTTGGCAATCAATTTGTTAATTTCTGCCGCACCGATATTGGGCATATCCGCCGGTATTAAAATCGCCCCGTCACAAGATGAGGGCATAGCTTTCAAGCCGAGGCGGATAGAAGTTTTTACTCCGCTTTCAAAAGAAGGATTGTAAATTACATTAACATCCAATTTTTCCAGCCATTCTTCCATATCCTCGCGGCGGTGACCGGTAATAACAAAAACAGGTTTGGCATGAGAGGCTATGGCGGCATTAACGCTATGCATAAACATCGGCAAACCGTCTTGCCCTTCGACCAGCAACTTACCTGTTCCGGCTCGCCTGCTCTGCCCTGCGGCTAAGATAACCGCACCGATTTTGGCTTTGGCTCCAGAAACCTTGCCGGTCGGGGCTATAACTTTATCGGGATGTTCAAAGGTTTGACATTCTGGCAATCTCGGTGCGGTTAAATGGGCAAAAGAAGCCGATGTTAAGTGTTCGCTGAAAATGGTTTGACGAATTATATCATCGATAAATTTGTCATTACCTCGGTCATAGTCATAAGGCAAAACAATAATGCGGCGACCGCTTTTTTCGGCGACAATCATATCGCTAAAACCGATTTGAGGTATTGAACAGATAAACACATCATCGGTTACCGTGCGCAGAGACTGTGCCACCATATCATTAACCCCGTAGCCTTTCAGCGGCAACATGGTGAATATAATGTCGGCACCGCTGTTAATTGCTTGATAAAAAGAGTTAGCCAGATTATCAAGACTATAAGTTCCATTAATTTCGTTACTGAACTGTAAATTTAAATCAGTCAAATCTTTGAGCAGACGGATAGTTTGCGAAGTGAAATGTTGACGTTCGGCTTCATCGCCTAAAAGATAAGGATAAAGGCAAACAGCACGATATTGATGATTGTCAACCAAAGACAACATTGCCGAATTGCCGGAGAGACGGAATAATAAATCATCAATCTCTTTTTGCGATAACAGCGGAGGGAGAATTTCTAACTTGGCAACAACGTCACCGGATTTAACCGGTGCGAAAGGTTTTAAAACATTGAGGATAATGTTGCTGTCAAAAGAATTAAATTTATTAATGCGAGATTGATCATAAAATAGTATGCCTTCAGACGTGGCGGTTACCAGGCAATATTCCCCATCAACCACATAGCCGAGGCCATGACCGCACAAAAGTGAGGCTATTTGCCCGTATGCAGTTTTATATTCAACATCCCCGTCCTGATATTCGGCACCATAGATAAAATGCAAATTATACATTTTGAAAATTAATACATCTTCGGCGGTGATAACGTGTCCTTTGGGAAAAACCTTTTCACCTAATCGCAGGGTGCTTCCTAAAATTATTCCGGACGATTGGCTGACATTATACTCTTTATATATCATTTAACCCCTTTATTTAAGATAGTTAAGCAAAGACAAATCAAGCATGCCGCTCAACACCTGATAAGATGCTTCCAAAGAATTTTGGGCGAACAACAGCTTGGCAGTAGCTTCAGCTTGATCAACGTTCTTAATATCATAGATATTATCTTCCAAATTATTTTTAATACTGTTGAGGGTAATATCGGTATTATTCAAAGTAACATAATTGGCAGATATTTTAGAAATGCACATCGACAAAGTGTCGTTTTTGCCGGATAAAGCCTTGCCATTGTTATCAATAGCCGACTGAAGCAATGTCATGGATTCATTAACCAAATCGCGAAAAGCCTGTGATTGACCGGGCTCAATATTGCCGTCAGCATCGGTTTGAATAATGTTGCCTTGTGCCATCATGCCGAAAGCACGATATAATTTGCTGAATACCGGATCATTGGCATTAATATCAAGGGTAATGGTTTGATTGTCGGAAATACGAAATGTTTCCTGAGCCGAACCGCCGATATAATAACTCTCGGCACTAAGGCTCCAACGTGTATCCGCAGTAATAGTTTGCGGCAGAGAAGTAAATTTATCCTTATCGGCACGCACGGTCAATTCGCCACTGTCATTAATACCGACAACCTGCATATGAGAAGGAACTCCGTTCGGACCAGAAAAATTAAGCACCGTTCCTACCGCAAAAGATGTGCTGATATTAACTCCGGTTCCATCGGTAATAGTGCTGTCGGTTGTAATATCATCGACAAATTTGATGGTTTTGCCGTCGGCTGAAACGCTTTCAACCGTATAAGCTGTAGCTGTTCCATTATTATCAATTAATAATGTATCTCCGGCTTGAATGGTATTAAAAGCTCCATAGACTTCGGCATGGAGAGTATCTTCTACCGATGAGAAAACTAAAGTTCCGGTTGTGTTGCTTCCGCCTTCAACTGCCAAAGATAAAAAGCCATCGGTTGCGGACAAAACAAATTCATTATCAGCCGTAGCACTTTGAGAAATGGTCAAGTCGCCGGCAGATTGATAATTAACCGAGCGAGAAGCCAAAACCGCATTTGACAGATCAGGATATTTGATATTTATTCCGTCATACATTTGTTGGAACTCGTCCAAGGTAGGATAAGGAAACTTGGTCGGGGCAGAAGGCGAACCGGCCCCGAAAATATATTTTCCGCCGATGGACTGGTTGAGTGCATCAGAAATCAATGACATTGCCGAAAAAGCAACCGTTTGCAACTCACTAAGCGAGGCCGAAATACCGCTGGAAATAGGCTCGCCGTCATTCAATGAGGAAAAAGCCGATATTGCATTATTGAGCTGGCTTTTGAAAGAAGTTACGGCATTTTCCACATTTTCCATAACCGTACTCATGGTTTTAATCGAAGTGTTGAGTATGGCATTATTATCAATGAAGTTTTGCGTAACATTAAGCGATGCTTCCATATTAACAATATTGGAGGCTTTCATACCATAGCCGGCATAATCGGCATATTTGATGCCGGTCGCCGATTGGTAACTGTACATGTTTGCCGTAGCCTTGCTTTTCATCGTTTGGCTGACAAAACTCATATAACTTGCATAAGTAGGAACTCTAACCATTGTTCAATCCTCCCTATAATTTATATCATATTTAACAAAACATCCAATATCTCACGCGAGGCGGTAAATACCTGAGCACAGGCGGCATAAGACTGCTGATAGATAATCATTTGAGCAAGTTCTTCGTCCAAGTCGATGCCTGAGGTTTGGGCCTCTTTATCAGATATGGCCTGAGTTAATGCACTTTGATATTCGTAGGAACTTTCAGCAGTTTTGGTTTGACCTGCAACATTACCTACAAAAGTTGAAATATAATTTGATATTGAAGTATCGGTTTTTGCCATATTGCCGGACTGTTTGAAAATATGATTTGAAGTCAAAGTTGCGGCTAATTTATTGGCAATGTTATTGGTGGCGGCATTGATGTCATAAGATCCGCTGTTACTGTTAAATGTGGGCGAACCGCAAACAATCAAGTTGGCATTTTCGACAATATCCGAGCGGACGGAAATAGCTGCAGCATAGTTGCATGATGATACATTCATGGCTAATTTTTCCAACACTCCGCCACCGGCAGTTTCCGATATTTCTAACTGTGCACCTTCGAGGCTTTCAATCCGCAACATATAACCGTCACCGTTTTTAATCAATGCAGCTCTGAGGTGTGTGTTGAGCATATCGTTATTATTGATTTGATCGGCAATATCTTGGATAGTCATAGTGCGGCTGATGTCAATGCTACCATAGTTAAAACCATTAACCGAGTCAGAAAATGACCAAGTTGTCAGAGTATTGTTGCCAACTGCGGCTCGATTGCTGAGCACTTTGGAATCTATAATGTAGTCATTAAGACCATTAGCGAAGAAGTTATTTAATCCGAAGAAATCGGAAAATCCGGAAAAAGTTTGATCATAAGTTCCGTTACCGTCAACATCAAAGCTGATAGAAGCCGGTGATTGTGCCGACCCGGGAGTTGAACCAACTTCATCAACAATTGATATTGTATAATTGCTATCGCCGGTATCAATTACCAGATGAGAATTTTCATCCATATAAACCTGAGCATAACTTAAACCGGCACCATTTTGCAACCAGTTTTCCATTTGCGACATCATATTTTCTAAGGTATCGCCGGCAGGATTAAAGCCGATGCCGCTGAGCAAGGTGGTGGTGGCTTTTTGGTTGCCTGCCTCATCAAAAATTATAAAGCGAACATCACTGCCGTTATCCAAACGAATTTGTTGATTATACTCAACCGGCAAAACACTTCTATCGGCGATAAAGGTAGAGCTGCCGACCATTTTATAGGGCATATTGGGATAAGCCGTACCTTGGTTGTGAGCAGCATTCATTTCGGTATAGAGAACATAACTGGCTTCATCAAGCTGACTTTGCAATGAGGGAAGCGTTGTGTCACGAACGGTTATCAAACCGCCGATTGAACCGCCGGATATTGAAGAAGTAATATCCTTGCCGTCAACAAAAATTCCCTGAATATTGCCGTTGTCATAACTGTTATCGGAACCGACCTGTGCCAAAGCCGAGTGCGACAACTCATAAACCTGAGTATCTAACAAAGCCGCACCGCCGGCAGTATGAATTACCACCGCTCCGGTATCACGAGTATAATAATTGATGTCAAGATAGCCGCTCAATTCGCGTAAAGCACTATCACGCTGATCTTGCAAATTGGCAACTCCATCGCGATTTAATACGGTATACTTAACAATATCGGTATTGAGAGCATCAATACTGTGCAATAAAGAATTGACTTGAGCAACAGCATCGGAAATTTCTTTATCAGCATCACCACGCAAAATTTGAATATTAGACGACAAATAATTAAGTTTGCCGGTTAAATTTTGGGCTTCGGTTAAAAGTGTGTAACGTGCCGCCGAAGATGAAACCTGGGTGGAAAAAGTTTCTAATGCACTTTGCAGATTGCCTACCTGAGCAGCAATAGAATTACCGTCAGCGGTTGTTCCCATCAGATTATCCATACGACTGAGATAGTTATATTGGGAGAATAGAGAAGAATTGGTAGAGTTGGAAGCAAGAAAATTTTTCAATAAGCCTTCATCAACGTTGCGCTTGGCATTTTCCATGGTTACGCCCATGGTTTGTCCGGCAACGACTACCGGAGACTGGGCAGCGGTTTTGCGAGTATAGCCCGGAGTATCGACGTTGGCAATATTGTTGCTGACAATCTCTAATTGAGACTGAGCAACTTTCATTCCGCTTAATGAGGTTGAAATACTGCTGAGTAATACCATGATCGTTCTCCTTTACATTGTGCGGTTAAAGGCTAAAGCATTACGAGTGCTGTCTAAAGGAGTGTAAGCCCCTTTGGCGCCGTAAGAAGTGGATTTAGCCGCATTGGTTTTCTTGACGATATTGATAAAAGTATCCATTACCGCTTTGCCGGCATCCATACGAGTTTTGAGCAACATTTCGTTTTGTTTGAGTTGCTCGTCAAGCTGAGCCGAAGCTTGTTGCAATTTGTTTTTAGCGTCAGACTGATATTCTTTCATCACTTCGCGATTTTTGATAAAAAACGAACAAAGCGAACGATAAGCGGCAACTGTTTTAATTTTTTGCTCGTAAAGAGCTTTTACCGTCTTGATATCACCGGCTTTGAGAGCGGTATTTTCTTGAGAAATAACTTCGGAAAACGAGGCCACTATCGAAAGCATCATTTCGATTTTATCGGCTATTTCTTTTGCATCTAAATTTTCCATCATCTTTCTCCTTATAACGAAGCTGAATTTTCTTCCTGCATTTGCAAAATGGCTTGCATAACATAATCCTTAACACCAATGCTGCCGGTTTTGGCCATTTCTTTGCCGTATTCATCAAGCAACAGCGAACGATAAATTTTTTCGGCATGACCGCCACCGAACAGACCGTCGGTTGAAACACCTTCAAACATGCTTTCCATCATACGGGTTAAGAAAAAGGCTTCAAAATTTTCAGCAGATTCTTCGGCTTTTTTGTCAGCAACATTTTGTTTGATTGCCGCTAACGGAGAGATTAAGCTGTCATCAAAAATATTTATCATTTCCATGGCTTTTCTCCCTAAATAACCTCAATCTCGGCCTGCAAGGCACCGCTGGCTTTGATGGCCTGCAAAATACTGATTAAATCGCGCGGAGTTACACCCAAAGCATTAAGTCCGTCAACCAAATCCTGCAAATTGATGCCGGTATCAAGGACTTTCATTTGTGCTTCGCGATCTTCGTTAACCTCAACCAATTCCGTGTTGACAACGATGGTTTCACCCAAGGTAAACGGCTCGGGTTGAGATACCAACGGAATATCGGAAATTTTGATGGTTAAGTTGCCTTGAGCAATAGCCAAGCGATTGATTTTTACATCTTTACCGATAACCACAATACCGGAAGCCTCATCAATTACCACTTTAGCTTGGGTATCCGGTTGAATTTGCAATTGTTCAACTTTGGTCATCAAATCAACAATATTTTTACTGTATTTGGCCGGAACGCTCAAAGTTACGGTACCGGGATCGACAGCTTTGGCATTAGGAGTACCCAACATGGCATTGATAGCATCGGCAATGCGGCGTGAAGTAGTGAAATCGGGATTACGCAGAGCAATATTGATATTATTTAAGCTTTCCAACTCAAAGGGAATTTCACGTTCAACAATCGCACCGCTGGCAATGCGACCGGAAGTGGGAACACCTTTTAACACTGAAGTTCCGGCACCCTGACTGCCGGCGGCAACCGCACCGGTGGCAACCGTGCCTTGAGCAAGAGCATAAACTTCACCGTCAGCACCTTTTAAGGGGGTGGCAATCAAAGTTCCGCCGAGCAAATTCTTGGCATCGCCGAGAGCAGAAACCGTGACATCAATACGCGATCCCTGGCGGGCAAAGGCCGGAAGATTGGCGGTAACCATAACTGCGGCAACGTTTTTGGCTTTGATTTGACCGTCACGGGCGTTAATACCAATCATATCAAGCATTGAAATCAAACTTTCTTTGGCAAAATCTACCGATTTGATGTTATCGCCGGTACCGTTTAAGCCGACAATCAAGCCATAACCGATGAGTTGGTTATCGCGCACACCTTCAAAATCGGCAATGTCTTTAATTCGGGATACGGCATAAGATGAACCGGAGCAGAAAAACATTCCGGCGACAAAAGCGATAATTGTTATATTTTTCAATGCGTTAATTGTTTTCATAACTAATTCCCCAATAGTTTTTTAAGCATCTTTTGAGAGAATATATGCAATTATCGTGCCAAAAAATATATAAAAAAAAACAAACCGGTCGGATCCGTGAAGATCTGACCGGTTTGTTTTACATAACCATCTTTCCTGCGGCTATGTGCCGACCAAGCTTAGGCGTATAGACTTTGTTGAAGTACAAGGTCTCTACCCTTTGCATGGTGAGAGTTGTGCGATAGCTCCCTTCGTCGGAATTAAGCAACAACAACTCTCCGTCGACTGTTACGTCGGCGGGCAAGACCTTGACCTCAAAGCCTTTGACGGAGCGAGGGGTCCTGATGGTATCATGCAATATGTCGACGAATGCCGTGTGTCCCTCGCAGGAGAATATTAATGCCGGACGATAGCTCTGTTCGCCTTGCTTCATCTCCACGACTACACCCCATTTAGTTTCGACACATTCCGGAATTTCCATGTGTTTCCGGATGCGATTTTCGATTTTCTTTTCCATTTTTTTTCGATTTTTTAGGGTTAATAATAAATTGTTAATAATCAGTGTTAGGAATTGTTTATACGATAGAAAATAAATTAGAGTCAAGTATTTTTTCGCATAAAAAAAATAAAGCTCTCAAAAATTGAGAGCTTTAGCTTGAAAAAACAATAAGTTAGAAATAACGTTTTAACAAACCTTCCAAGGCTTTGCCATGGCGAGCTTCGTCACGCGCCATTTCGTGAACCGAATCGTGAATAGCATCGAGATTAAGTTCTTTAGCTTTTTTGGCAATAGCCATTTTGCCATGACAGGCACCGTTTTCGCCAGCCAACATTTTTTCGAGATTGGCTTTGGTGGAGGTTGAAACCAACTCACCCAACATCTCACCGAAGCGGGCAGCATGTTCGGCTTCTTCATGGGCAATTTGCTCCAGGACAACCGCAACCTCGGGCAAGCCTTCACGCATCGCCTGACGAGCCATGGCCAAATACATACCGACTTCGGAGCACTCGCCGTTAAAATGATTGCGCAGACCGTCTAAAATTTCGGCATCGACACCTTTGGCAATACCGATTACATGCTCGGCCGCCCAAGACATTGCCTCCTCTTTGTAAGGAACCAGTTTTTCGCCTTTGGCTTTGCAAACCGGACAAACGGCTTCCGCACCATCGGCAATTTCAAAAACCTGACCGCATACCAAACATTTATATTTCATAGTTCACCTCTTTTGATTAAATTAAATTCGGTTTATGTGTAGCAGAATCGTAAATGTTTTTAAATCGCTTTTTGTTTCCTTACACAGATTTTTTGTAAAAATTGCTTGCCTTAATCCTTTTTTTGGATTATGTTGGGTAGGTTTTTTAATTATTATGTTTAACTTTAAAAAAATCTAAAAGATGAGAAGAGAGTCTTTAGAAAAAATGGCAAAATGGGCAAAGAGGTTAACCATTGGGTTTGGAATTTATACCTTGATAGCATTGGTTATGGCCTTTTTAAAGAAGCCTTTGCCTTTTGCCGATGCTGCGGCGATTATCTTTGCCATTGCTGCAGTTGTTTGGGCCTTTGTGCATGATCAGCTTCAAGCAACAACGTCCAAAAAAAAGAAAAAATGAACCCAATACCTCCGACGCTTGTTTAATAAGCCTCGGAGGTATTTTTTAGAGGGGAAACTACTTTACTTTCCGATGAAGATTTCTAGTTGATCCGGCGTTAGCTCAATCTGATCATTCGGAGTGAGTAATTTGCCTTTTTCGCCATCCCAAAAAGTGCAAGGACGAAATTTTAAATTGGTTTGATGTGTGTATACATTTATGCTAATCACGTCGCGGTTAACCACAAATACTCCGTACATTGCTTTTGAACCTTGCGACGGAAGCTTCAGATAACAGTCCTTAAACTGAGAAATTAATGCAGCAAATTCTTCTTTATTTTTCTTGTCTCTAAAAAGCACCTAGAACCAATCATTCCAAAATTATAAAGTGCAAGCAACGTCTTATAATTTTCTTCCAAAGAAAAAGAAACATCATATTACTTTGTTCCGACGACTATCATATTCAAATCTGCAAAATGATGGTTTAGTATCAAGCCTCTTTTGCGGGGAGAAGAAAACATTTTACAGCTCCCGTCTTTGTTTTGTACAAGATAATTCATAATATATAATTTTTAATTAATAATTGATCTAACTGCGGTCAGTTTATAGTTGTATATTATTTTGGTCAAAATAAAACAAAGGGCGGCTCCGGTGAACCGCCCTTTATTCTTTATAATTCCGATTGATTTTCTTCCGGTCGGGTTACTTCCGGTTGATTTGTTTCCAGTTGTTTGGTTTTCATCTTCTTATTACTGAAATGTTCATAAATGCTTTCAAAAAGAACATAGAGCAACGGAATTACCAACAAACCTAAAGCTGTGCCGAGCAACATACCGTAAAATACCGGAACACCAATAGCGCGACGCGAGGCGGCACCGGCACCGGTGGCGATAATCATCGGGAACACACCTAAAATAAAGGTAAAGGCAGTCATCAATACGGCACGGAAACGTTCATGCGTGGCTATCACTGCCGATTTGACCAGATTTTCGCCTTTAGCATGCTCCTCTTTGGCAAACTCAACAATCAAAATGGCATTCTTTGCCGCAAGACCGACCAATAAAATCAGACCTAACTGGGCATAAATACTCAGAGGCAAACCGGTAACGAACAATCCGACCAATGCTCCCAACATGGCAACGGCTACCGAAGTGAGCACGGGCAGAGGGGTAATCCAACTTTCGTATTGGGCAACCAGGAACAAATAACCGAACAAAATAGCCAAGGCAATCAAATAACCGATTTGACCTTGGGAGTTCTTTTCCTGATAACTTATACTGGACCACTCATAGCCGAAACCTTTGGGCATGGTAGAGGCCAATTTTTCAACCGCCGCCATTGCTTCACCGGTACTGACCATCGGGTGTTGGATGGCGGTGATAGTTGCTGAAGGATATTGATTATAACGGTAAACAATACGCGGAGACAGTACTTTGCGTAATTTAATAACACTGCTTAACGGAACCATTTCACCTTGTTGATTCTTTACGTGTAAATTACCGATGGATTCAACATCTTTACGATTTTTCCAATCAGCCTGAACCATAACCTTGTTAACTTGAGTTCCGAAGTTGACATCATTAATATAAGCCGAACCCAAATAATACTGCAAAGTTGAGAAAATTGAGCCGACGCCGACCTTAAGGCTTTCGGCTTTGACGCGGTCAATATCTACGAAAATATTAGGGGTTTGGGCAGTATAAGTGGTATAGGCATAGTAAACCTCTGGGGCAGCATTTATCTTGCCCAACATCGACATTAAAGCCTGTTCAATGGCTTGCGGATCATCAGTATCCAAAGATTGCAAACGGAAATCCATACCGCCGCTCATACCCAAGCCGATAATTGCCGGCGGCTCAAATAACTGGACATCGGCATCGGGATACTCCGCTAATTTGGCTTTGATGCGATTTAAGATATTAGTTGACAACAAATCAGAATTGCGTTTATTCCAAGGCTCAAGCACGATAATCAACATACCGACATTTTCGCCGGTTCCGCCAATCATACTGATACCGGTGATGGTCATCATTGCTTTAACACCCGGTTCCTTTAAGATAATCGGAGTTATGCGGTCAATAAATTCCTGAGTACGTTCGCGGGAAGCGCCTTCGGGAAGTTGAACGTTACCCATAACCGCACCTTGGTCTTCGTTAGGGATAAATGAAGTTTGGCTTATCGACAAGATACCGCTGATAACTAAAATTGCCAAACCGTAAACCACAGCTACAACAGCAATTTTACGTCCGAAGATTGCGACAATACCCATATAGGTATCACGACCTTTGTTCAAGAAATTATTAAACCACTTGAGCGGACCTCTTTCAACCGGTTTAAGCGGACGCAGTAACGTAGCACATAAAGCCGGAGACAATGTTAAAGCGTTGATTGAAGAAAAGAATACCGCCAAAGAAATTGATACGGCAAACTGCTGATAAATTTTACCGGTGATTCCGCCCATAAAACCGACCGGAACGAAAATTGCCAACAAAACCAAAGTGGTGGCAACGATAGCCGATGATACTTCTTCCATGGCTTTAATCGCGGCTTCTTTAGGCGAAAGATTTTCTTTTTCCATCAAAGTTAATACGCGCTCAACCACCACAATCGCATCATCAACCACCAAACCGATCGCCAAAACCAAACCGAACAAAGTCAACATATTTAAGCTGTAACCTAAAGCCAGCATAACCGCAAAAGTTGCCAATAATGACACCGGAATGGTGATGGAAGGAATGAGTGTTGAACGCCAGTCCTGCAAGAAAATGTAGCAAACAAAAATAACCAACAGGAAAGTTAAGGCAAGAGTGAACACAACTTCTTCAATCGAGGCGGAAATATATTCGGTGGAATCATAACCGATAAGATAGTCAACACCTTGAGGAAAAGTCTTTTTTAGGCGTTTAAGCTCTTTTTTCAAATTTTTCATAGCCTCAAGAGCATTAGCTCCGGTAAGCTGATTGACAGCAATCGCAACATTGGGAACACCGTTATAACGCGAAGTGGCACGATAAGATTCTTCACCTATTTCAACACGAGCAATATCTTTTAAACGTACCAATCCGCCATCTTCGGCCGTGCGGATGATAATATTTTTAAAATCTTCAACTTCGTTGACACGACCTTGAGTCTGTAAGGAATAAACCATTTGTTGTTTGCCGTCACCGGGCATCGCACCTATTTTGCCGAGCGAGGGTTGGTAGTTTTGTCCCTGAATGGCTGCCGAGATGGTTTCAATCGGCAATTTTAATGAGGCTATTTTATCGGCATCGAGCCAAACACGCATACTTAAACGGGCTGAATAAATATTGACCTCACCGACACCGTTAACGCGTGAAAGGGCATTTTTCATATTGTTTTGCACATAATCACTGAGTTCGCTGTTGCTCCAACTATTATCAGGAGAAAACACCGAAACAAAACCTAAAATGTTTGAGGAACGTCGCATAACATTAACACCTTGACGTTGAACCTCAGTAGGAAGTTTGGAAGATGCTTGTTGAATACGGTTTTGCACCTTAACCTGTGCCATATCCGAATCAATGCCGGGTTTGAAAGTAACGGTCAGGCGATAAGAAGAGTCTTCGGAAGAAGAATCCATGTAAAGCATATCCTCAACACCGTTGATTTGCTCTTCAATCGGAATACCGATAGTACGAGCAACAACTTCGGCAGAAGCTCCGGGATACGTGGCAGAAACCACAATTTCCGGCGGAGTAATCTCAGGATAAAGAGATATGGGAAGCGAAAAAACCGAGATAAGACCGGCAATCGACATTACGATTGATATTACAATCGCAAAACGCGGGCGTTCAATAAAAATGCGGGAAAACATCGACTACTTAGCCTCCTTAGAACTTTCGGAAACTAAACTGGCACGGACTTTAGCTCCGTCTTTGACTTTTTGCAGACCGTTGATAATAATTTTTTCCCCGCCTTTCAGACCTTCAAGAACAATTTGTTTGCCATTAAAAGTTCCATCCAGTTTAACTCGGCGTTCGGTAACAGTACCTTGATTATCAACAGCGAACACATAAGCACCGTTGGCATCCTGCATAATTGCTGCCGGCGATATGGTAACCATTTTTTTTCCTTGAGCGGAAGAAATTATAACATCAACATAGTTGCCGGCAACCAATTGCTCAGTCGGATTATCATATTCCAAATAAACCGAAAGTGTTGCAGTTTGTGAATTTATTTCATTGTTTACAAATAACGAAACAGCATTGTCGTTGATTATGCTCCCATCAGGCAATTTGAGACGGGTACGTGATTCATTATCACGAATTTTTTTTATCATTTGATAATCTTTATCAGGAACAGAGAAAGCTACACGAATAGGAGAATTTTGCACAATACGAGCCAGAGTTACGGAATTGGAACTGACTAAGTTGCCCTCGGTAACATTGGCCTTACCGATTTTGCCGCTGATAGGGGCGCGAATTTCGGTATGAAGTAAATCAATTTTGGCCAGCTCTAAATTTGCCTTGGCTTGAGTAACCGAAGCTTTGGCCTGAAGATAAGTGCTCTCGGAATTATCTAAAGTTGATTTGGAAGCATATTGCTTATTACTCAAGGCTTTTTGACGGTTATAATCACGTTCGGCACGAACAAAATTAGCCTGAGCACTGGCAAGAGCAGCCTTGGCTAAATCAAGATTGGCCATATATTTATCCTGCTCGATAACAAACAAGATATCACCTTCGTTTACTTGAGAGCCTTCTTGAAACAAAACTTTTTCAATATAGCCGGAAACCTGCGGAATCAGATTGACGCTTTTAATCGGTTCAACGGAAGCAATGTATTGCTTTTGCGGTGAAACATCCTCGATATTTGCCTGCTCAACAATTACATGGGGAACCGAGGCAGCCCCCATACCGGGCATTGCGCCTTGGGGAGTGAGTTTGGATTTGAGATACCACCCCACGGCAATACATAAAAATATAATGATAAAATTCTTAACAATTCTTCTTTTGCTGACTTTTAAAACTTGCATAACATTACTCTCCGATATTGCATATCAACCAATTCAGTTGACGCTATGCATAGCACAATTTGATTAAAAATCAATTACTTTTTTGGAAAGCGGTTAAAAAAAATCAACGTTCGCGATGGATAGCATTCATGCAACGGACGAAAGCAATATCAGAGGACAATTTTTCCAATTCTACCGGAAGTTTACGACGCCAATTGGGGTGCTTATCACGATCGGTGCCGGGGAGATTTTGCATAACGGTAACGTGCAAAATATCTTCCAACTGTGCCAAATAAACCGGTGAGGCGGTGCGCGCCATAAAACGCTCCAAAGCTTCCTCAATACCTTCGGGATAGCTTTCGCCATAGATATAGTCGCCGTGACGAGGTTTGTCTTCGGGCCAAACTTGAGCATTGTCCAATATTTTTAACAACCTGCGTCTATCGTCTTCTCGGCGATGGTAAGCAGAAACTTTTTCTTCTTCGCTGGCAATTATACCGTTTTGGAAATTGGTTTCGATATCATAACCAAACCACCACATTTTCAAAGGTGCCATATCATGAGTGCCGATGGAAGTAAAAGCTTTATCAGGATAAAATTCAGGTAATTTGAAATCACCAAATCCGCAATCCCAACGCTCTGCCCACAACACGCTTAATGAATAAATATTTTTTTCGGCAAGCCGTGCTAAAAATCCTTCGGGAACATTACCGATACTTTCGCCGACAACCACACATCGGTTAAGCTCACTTTCCAAAGCAACCAAATTCAGCATATCATCAAAATTATAATACAGATAAGTGCCGGCTTTATCAGCATCGGGAATAACGTATAACCGCATCAAGCTCATTACATGGTCAATACGCAAAGCGCCGGCCTGCATATTAGAACGCAATATATTAATGAACGGTTTGTATGCCTGCTCACGCAGTTTTAAGGGATTAAATGTTCCCAAGCCCCATTTTTGACCAGCGGGAAAAAATGTATCAGGCGGAGCACCGGTGCCACAATCACGTAAAAACAATTCAGGATTACCCCAAACTTCGGCAGAATCACGCCCTACTCCCACAGCCAAGTCGCGATACAGACCTATTTTCAAATTACAAGATTTGATTTGTTGCTGAACCTGGTTAAACTGACGAAAAGTTTCAAACTGTAAAAATTTGAAAAATTCTATTCTTTGATGATGTTCTTGGGCGAACTTTTGTGCTTCGGGGCAATCGGGAGAGCAATAATTTGATACCCAATCCCTGAAATAATGATTATTGCAATATTCGGTTTCACAAATCGCTTGAAACAATCCGAGATTATCTAAATCCGAACCTCGTTGCGAACAAAAATTTTCATATTCCTGATGCCGTGATTTATCCGAAGATTTTTGAAAACGAGCAAAACATTTTTCCAAATATTTTATTTTTAATGTATAAACTCCGGTATAATCAATTGTTTCCGTGGCACGCAATTTTTCAATTTCCACAGATGCCTCTTGTTTGTCAGCAGCAGTAAATTCAGGAACTTGTTCAACATCAATATAAATCGGATTTAAGAATACACGCGAAATCGACATATAAGGACTGGCATTTTCCGGATAATGATGATACAAAACATTGAGCGGATTCAAACCAATAATATTTGCATTGGTTGCAGCACATATTTTGATAAATTCTTTCAAGTCGGTAAAGTCACCAATACCCCAATTATGCTGACTTCTTAAAGCATAAACTTGCAGAGCAAAACCGAATAATTTTCGGCTGTCTTCCGGCAGAGCGTGGCATTTTAACGGAGCAACCGCCAGGACAGAATGAGCTTTTCTGCCGTCGGCGATAACTTCAAGATCATAATAGCCGATGTTAAGCGGTGTGGTAATGTGTAAACTTTCTTTATAAAAAAGCCCATAATTTTGCACATCATGCATATAGTAATATTCCAGATTTTGTTTTTGACCGGAAACATCGGTAACGATAATTTTAATATCGGATAAGTTTGGTGATACAACATCTATTACTACATCATCACAGCGACAAACATAAATCGGCTGCAACATTTTTTTCCAACGTATTTGTTTGAGCTTGGCAAGCGAATTTTGTGCCTGTTTTTCGGTATCGGCCGGATAACCTAAGGCACGTGCAAAAAAACGAATGGTTTTGTCGCTGATTTTTTGTTCCTGTTTTTTGAGACCGACAACATAAAACTCGGTGGCAATACCTAAATTTGCAGCAAGTTGTTGTAAAATTTCGGTCATAATATTTACTCCTTAAATTAACTTATTTTAATGGCAATAACGCTCCATGACGGAACAATCAGCTCAGCTCCGGAACTCAGCGGTGTACTTTTATCTAATCTTTCGGAGCTATCAAACAATATTTGCCATTTCATTTGCGAGGGAAGTTTGGGCAGAATCCAATCAACCGGTTGGTGGTGAGCATTGAAAATAACAAACAAAAATTCATCGTTTTCATGGACTAAGTAAGACAAACAATGACGATTGGAATCTTGCCATTCCGAAGAAGAAAACTCTTTACCTTTTTCGGTATACCATCCCAAATCTTTATATCCGGAAGCATCTTTTTGACCGGTGAAAAAACTGTGTCTTTGGAATGCGGTAAACTGTTTACGTAATTTGATCAGATTGCGGGTATAATCTACCATTTTTCTTTGCCAAGGAGCTAAGCCTTCCCAACTCAACCAATTAATAGCGTTATCCTGACAATAAGAATTATTATTGCCCATTTGAGTGCGAGCCAATTCATCGCCGAAATTTATCATCGGTGTACCGAATGAAAACAGCAAGGTTGCCAACATGGCACGCATACGGTCTTTGCGATTACGCATGATTATCGGATTAGAGGTATCACCTTCGGCTCCGGAATTCCAACTCCAATTAGAGTCATTGCCATCACGATTACGCTCACCGTTGGCCGAATTATGTTTTTGCTGATAGCTGACTAAATCATAGAGAGTAAAGCCATCGTGAGCCGTGATAAAATTGATGCTTGAGGAAATACTGCGATTATAGTGATTAAATACTTCACTGGAACCGGTTAAACGTGAGGCAAATTCGGCAATCTGTCCGCTGTCACCTTTCCAAACACGCCGAATGTTATCACGATATTTATCGTTCCATTCACTCCAATTGATCGGAAAAGCACCTAATTGGTATCCGCCATACCCCACATCCCAGGGCTCGGCTATCATTTTGACATTTTGCAAAACTTCATCCTGGCTGACGGCATATAAAAATCCGCATGACTGTTTAAACTCACCGGCTTGGCGACATAAAGTCGGTGCCAAATCAAAACGAAAACCATCAACGTGCATTTCTTTAACCCAGTACCGCAATGAGTCCATAACCAATCGCAGACAATCACGATTTTGCAAATTTAAACTGGCTCCGCAACCGGTGGTATCTTTATAATAACGAGGATTTTTTTCATCCAATACATAATAGGTTTGGTTATCAATACCGCGATAACACAAAGTCGGTCCCATTTGATTGCCCTCACCGGTGTGATTATAAACCACATCAAGAATAACTTCTAATCCGTGAGAATGCAGTTCTTTAATTGTATCTTTGATTTCGTTGATATTTCCGGTGGCAAGATAAGATTGCTCGGGAGCAAAATAGCTGAAGTTTTCATATCCCCAATAATTATCAATTACAAATCCGCGCTTGCGACGATTACCGAAAAAAGCATGAATCGGTAAAAATTCAACCGCAGTTATACCAAGATGCTTGAGATAATTTATGGTTGATGCTTCCTTAAAGGCAGCAAAAGTTCCGCGTTTTCCATCTTCTAAAAACGGATTCAGTCTGGTAGCTCCGCGTAAATGTGTTTCATAAATTATACTTTCGCTCATATGATAATGAGGACGATTTTCGTTCGACCAATCATAATTTTCATCCACCACTACCGACTTGGGAACATAAGGTGCAGAATCCAATTCGGAAAAAGATAAATCCTTATCCGGACTATCCCAATCATAACCGAAAATAGCTCGGTTCCAAATCAAAGTTCCAATCAATTGTTTAGCATAGGGATCTATCAATAATTTATTGGGATTAAAACGATAACCTTTTTGCGGATTATACTGCCCGTAGACGCGCCAGCCATATACCAAACCCGGTGCGGCATCTTTGAGATAAATATGCCAAATATTATTATCCTGCTCGGTGATTTCGTAGCGTTCCAATTCGTTGGCACCGCTTTCATCAAACAAGCAAAGTTCTACTTTTTGGGCGTGAGCAGAAAATAACGCAAAATTTACACCGGCTCCGTCATAAGTAGAGCCCAAGGGATAAGGTTTGCCGAAACTGGTTGGGTATTTTACCAAATAAACCTCCTAACGCAATGGTTTGATAATGATGGTTGAAAGCGGCGGCAAAGTGATATTTATTGAAAAAGGTTTGTAATTAAATTCCTGATTATCGGAATGAATAACCCCTTCGTTTTTGACTCCGCTGCCCCAATAATTAGTATCATCACTGTTAAAAATTTCCTGATAGTCGCAATTCTCCGGAACACCGATGCGATAGTTATTACGAACAACCGGTGTAAAATTGCAAACCACAATCATAAAATCGTTATAATTATAACCGCGGCGAATATAGGAGATGACGCTGTCATCGGCATTGGAATGGTCTAACCACTCAAAACCGCGATAGTCAAAATCCTGCTGATACATACACGGATTGCCTTTATACATCAAGTTCAGATCACGCACACAATTTTGCATTCCGCGATACATCGGGTGATCAAGCAAAAACCACCGCAAACCTTCTTCGGAATTCCACTCATAATCCTGCCCGAACTCACATCCCATAAACAACAATTTTTTACCGGGGTGAGTATACATAAAGCCATAATAGGCACGCAAGTTTGCAAATTTTTGCCACTCGTCACCGGGCATTTTGGAAAGCATGGAACCTTTGCCGTGGACAACTTCATCATGAGAAATGGGCAGAATAAAATTCTCATTGAAAGCATAAAGCAAGCCGAAGGTAAGCATACCATGGTGATATTTGCGATGAACCGGCTCATGAGAAATGTAACGCAATGTATCGTTCATCCACCCCATATTCCATTTATAACCGAATCCCAAACCTCCCATAGATGTCGGGCGAGAAACCATCGGCCAAGCTGTCGACTCTTCGGCAACGGTAATTATACCATCATTGCGAGAATAAGATAATTCATTCATGCGACGCAAAAAAGCAATAGCTTCGATATTCTCATTACCGCCGTATTGATTGGGAATCCATTCGCCGGCTTTGCGTGAATAGTCAAGATAGAGCATAGAAGCAACCGCGTCAACTCGCAAGCCGTCAATATGAAATTCTTTAAGCCAATAAAGAGCACTGCAACATAAAAAGTTAGCAACCTCGGAACGACCGTAATTATAAATTTTGGTTCCCCAATCGGTATGTTCGCCTTTGCGCGGATCGGCGTGTTCGTAAAGATGTGTGCCGTCAAATTCATTAAGTCCGTGAGCATCTTTGGGAAAATGTGCCGGAACCCAATCCATAATCACGCTAATACCGGCCTGGTGAAATTTATCAATCATATAACGTAAATCATCGGGCGTTCCGAAACGTGAGGTCGGAGCAAACATTCCGATAATTTGATAGCCCCAAGAAGCATCAAGCGGATGCTCGGCTAACGGTAAAAATTCAACATGAGTGAAACCCATATTTTGCACGTAAGGAATCAGGTGATCTGCCAATTCACGATATGTGAGATATTCGTTGTTCTCCTTACGACGCCATGAGCCTAAATGAACTTCATAAATTGACATCGGTTTATCAAAAGAATTATATTCTCCGCGATAGCGCATCCAATTTTCATCACCCCAAATATAGTGATTTAAATCATAAACCACGGAGGCAGTATTAGGACGACGTTCGGAATAAAATGCAACCGGATCGGCTTTTAAAAATATATTATTGGAATTGGTTTTGATTTCAAATTTATATAATTCACCTTCACCTATGCCGGGAATAAAAATATCCCAAACTCCGCAAGAAGGATGTTTACGCATTACATCAACGCGACCATCCCAATTATTGAAAGCACCAACCACACTGACACGTTTGGCATTGGGAGCCCATACGGCAAAAGCAACTCCTTTTATTCCCTCTTTTTCCATAACATGGGCACCGAGTTTTTTATACATATCAAGATGATTACCTTCGGCTAAAAGATAGATATCCACATCGCCCAAAGTGGGAGTAAAACGATAGGTATCTTCTGCAATATAAGTGTCACCTTTATCATTAGTTATGCGAAATTTATAATCATAATCATCTGTTGCACCAAGATCAATTTGATAGAATCCACGATCATCCAATTTGGTCATTATACCGCGGGAACTTCCATCTCGTGCAAGTACTTCTATAGAAGATGATTTGGGTAAATATGTGCGAATAAACGACTCTTTAGAACCCTTATCACGATGTATACCCAACACAGCAAAAACATTGCCGTGATCGCCATTGATAATTGCTTCCATTTCTTCTTTTGATAATAAATTTTGCATGTATTTTTCCTATATAATTGACTAATCGTTATGCGAATATATATTCAGTTTTTATTTATAATTTCTTATATGTTTAAATGCAACAATTTAATTAAAATCAAATTAATAATTTGTATTGATAAAAAATTTTTTTCATATTTTTGCGATTTTATAAATATTTACTATTGACGGATAAAATTTTGTATGTATATTAAATAATGTTTATTGAAACTTTTATTTGGAGTTAGTGATTATGGTTTATAACGAACAATCTATCAGAGAAGCTGCTTATTATCTTTGGCAAAATGCCGGTTGCCCTAACGGACAAGATAATTATTTCTGGAATGAAGCTTTGAAACAATTGAACTGCTGCAACAAAAATTCTTGCTGCAACAAGTCTTCTTCTACCAAAAAATCTTCTTCGACAAGTTCTAAAAAAACTTTGAACTCAAAGTCGAAAAAGTAATTTTTCTACGATAGAAAAAATAAAAAATTCCCACTAATTCGGTGGGAATTTTTTTATGTTTTGACGGCGAGAAATATACCGCCGATTATATCTTTTCCATTTTCTTTGCGCAGTACTTTTTTATGCAATTTTACATTTAAGAATCCGTTATCTTTCAGCAATTTTTTGATGTAGGAAAAATTGTGAACAAAACGCGATGATAAAGTCAGATAAAATTTTTTACGGTTATGCAAATTTTGCGACACGGTAAAAATAAAAACACCATTTTTTTTGAGGTGATGAGAGGCTAAATTTATGACCTCATCCAAACATCCAAAATAAGTGAAAACATCTGCGGCTACTATAACATCAAAATACTCTATTGATGATTTGAGATAGTCAATCAGATTATTTTTACTGAGATAAAAATATACTTTTTTAGCATCGGCTTGTTGCAACATTTGGGCGGAAATATCAACACCGAAAATAATCGATCGAGGAAAAATTTTTTTTATCGCCTGAGCACATAAACCACTGCCGCAACCTAAATCAAGAATGTGTAATTTGCGTTTTTTTCTTTGATAAAAATCGGCTAAAATTCGGGCAACAAAACTCGGAGAATCATACTGCAGACGATGCAGAATTTCATCAAATTCAGGTGCAAAAACATCAAAAATTTTTTCAACATAACGCAGATTGCATTTCAAAGAATTCGCGGGTGAAAAAAATGTATTATAGCATTGTTGAGCAATGGAAGAATCCGGATAACAATCATAAAATTTTTGCACCATATCAGTAACAAAATCTTTGCCTCTAATCAGAGCAATTTCATAAAAAGCATAAGACAAATTTATTTGATGTTCAGTGCTGCCACAACTAAGATTAACAGCCTGCCAAGCTGAATTAAGTGCTTTACGATAAGATTTTTGTTTTTGATAGATTTGTGAAAGATAAGTTTGCCACCACGGATTAGTCGAATCTACTTTTTGCAATTGTAAAAATAAAGAAAGAGCATTTTTATAATCACCATCTTCAAAATAAGCTGCCGCCAAATTACATAATGCTCCGTAGTGATGAGGATTATCGCAGAGGATTTTTTTATATAAAGGAATCGCTTTTTTATATTCGTGTTGAACATAAAATTTATTGGCGGTTTTCAACCTGTGACGAATCCGAAACCCGGAAAAAAATTTACCTAAATTAAACATTATTAAACCTATTGCTATTAGATTACAGGATAAAAAAAAAGGTTTAAAAAAATGATAACTTATTCTTATCGCAAAATTGCTGATATTGCTTGGCCGCTGATTTTAGGAGTGGTAATTCAGACCTTAATCGGGACTACCGACACCATATTTTTAGGACATATCGGCGTGGTGGAACTGGGTGCTTGTGCCATCGGCTGATTGTTTTATCTGTTGGTGTTTATGATAGAGCAAGGTTTTGCCACCGGCATATTGGTTTATGAAAAGCGGAAAGTGGAAAGAAAAATAAGTTTTTTTTGAAAATTTTACTTGCCAAGAAAAAAAAATGTGTTATCAATAGGCGAGTTGAAAGACAATCGGATTGTAGTTCAGCCTGGTAGAACGCTTCGTTCGGGACGAAGAGGTCGCTGGTTCGAGTCCAGTCAATCCGACCAAAATTAAAAGCCTATCCTTGTGATAGGCTTTTTGTTTTGGCTTAAAGTGAAATAATAATATAAAAAAATCCCCTTATCATTTAAGACAAGGGGATTGGAATTATTTAATTGTTTACTGTTAGTAATATTCCCAAGTTATGCTACCATTATCTTCGCAGGCAGTACTAGCTGTTCCTAAAGATATCGGCAAATCAGTTCCTGAATACGCGGATCCTCCGACCGTTATAGCGGATCCTCCGACCGTTATACTAACCAAACCATCGGCACCCCAATCGGAACTGGCTAAAGAACGGCATGCGTCAGAGCTGAGACCAGTCATCGTAATTGCAAAGTGAATATCATCAGCACCGGTAGATGCGACTTCAACCTCGCTACCGAAAGTATTATACAACGTGGTACTGGAAGTAGGAGTACCGCTATACATATCGCTCGGGGCTAAATTCCACATAGCTGCATGAGCTGCACTTAACCCTGCATAGTTCGGAGATGAAGCATAAGCAGTACGAATATTCATTAACAACAGAGTAATCTGATCTTGTGCTCTGGTTAATTTATATTTTGCCATTGCTTTGGA
>CACWKS010000001.1 GCA_902761535.1 uncultured Pseudomonadota bacterium | reverse complement strand
CGGCCGTTAAACCCTTTAGCGCTGATGGTACTTCGTCTTAAGGCGCGGGAGAGTAAGTCGTTGCCAGATCTTCTAATCACTCATGGCTGCTTAAGTTCTCCCGCAAGTTATGATCATCATATAGCTTGCTTGTCTTTCCTTGTTTATGTTTGTTATTACCCCGTTGGCTCCTCCTCCTTGCCAACGGGGTTTTTTATTGCTTTTTTAGTTAATTAAAATTGTATTTTTAAATTTTACATGATAGATTACTTACAAGGAGAAATGTAATGGCGGAAGTAAAACAAAGAACTGCGGCGAAAAAGTTTGTTGAAGATTGGACAGGAAAAGGCTACGAAAAGGGAGAGAGCCAAAAGTTTTGGATTCAACTTTTAGGAGAAGTCTTGGGTGTAGAACATTCTGCTCAATTTATATCTTTTGAAGACCAAGTTCACCTTGATCATACAAGTTTTATTGACGGATATATTCCAGCTACAAAAGTTTTGATTGAACAAAAGAGTGTTGATAAAGATTTAAATAAGGCTATAAAGCAGTCTGACGGCAGTTTGCTTAATCCATTTCAACAGGCAAAAAGATATATAACAGAACTTCCGCTTTCGCAACATCCACGCTGGGTAGTAACTTGCAACTTCCAAAAATTCTGCGTTTACGATATGGAACGCCCAAATGGCGAACCACAAGAAATTCTGCTTAAAGATTTGGAAAAAGATTATTACAGACTTTCTTTTCTTGTTGATACAGGTAATGAACACTTAAGAAAAGAAATGGAAGTTTCAATAAAAGCCGGAGAAATTGTCGGACTTTTATATGAAGCTTTGCTAAAGCAGTATAAAAATAGCAATAACGAAGAATCACTAAAAAGCCTAAATATTTTGTGTGTCAGATTGGTATTTTGTTTATATGCGGAAGATGCCGGAATCTTTGGCAAACACGATATGTTCTTGGATTACTTAAGACAATATGATGCTTCAAAAATGCGTAAGGCATTGATTGAACTGTTTGAGGTTCTGAATACAAAGCCTGAGGACAGAGACCCGTATTTGGAAGATGATTTAAAGGCTTTCCCTTATGTAAATGGAGGTTTGTTTGCACAAGAACATATTGAAATTCCTCAATTTACAGATGAAATCAGAGAATTGCTTTTAGAAAAAGCGAGTGCTGATTTTGATTGGTCAGAAATCAGTCCGACTATATTCGGAGCAGTTTTTGAAAGTACTCTGAACCCCGAAACAAGACGTTCAGGCGGCATGCACTATACTTCAATTGAAAATATTCATAAGGTTATTGATCCTTTATTCTTGGATGATTTGAATAAAGAATTTGAAGAAATCAAGGCTTTACCCCAAAACAAAAACCGAGATAAAAAGTTTGAGGAATTTCAAGATAAAATAGCTAACCTGAACTTTTTAGATCCTGCTTGCGGAAGCGGAAACTTCTTAACAGAAACCTATATTTCACTCCGTAAACTTGAAAACGAGGTTTTATATGAACTTCAAAAAGGTCAAATTACAATGGGATTAGTTACAAATCCTATAAAAGTTTCAATCAAACAATTTTATGGCATAGAGATTAATGATTTTGCTGTAACTGTTGCCAAAACTGCTCTTTGGATTGCCGAATCCCAAATGATGAAGAAAACCGAAGACATTGTCCACATGGATTTGGACTTTTTGCCGTTAAAAACTTATGTCAATATTGTAGAGGGTAATGCTCTCCGCATAAATTGGGAAGATGTTATTTCCAAAGACAAACTAAATTACATAATGGGCAATCCGCCATTTGTAGGTTATTCATTACAAACAAAGGAACAGAAAAACGATATTCTCTCAATTTATGTTGATGAAAAAGGCAAATCATATAAAACGGCAGGCAAGATTGACTATGTTGCAGGTTGGTATTTCAAAGCAGCAGAAATGATGTCAAATATTCCCTCGCCCCTTGTGGGAGAGGGTAGGGGTGAGGGGTTAATAAAAGCCTCTCATTATTATACCAAAAAATCACTTGAATATTCAAAAGAACTAAGAAAAAACATGACGCCGGCTGAACAAATATTGTGGTATTATTTGCGAAACAGACAATTAGCCGGCTTGAAATTCAGACGCCAAGAGGCTTTTGATAAATATATTCTTGACTTCGTATGTTTTGAAAAGAAATTAGTAATTGAGCTTGATGGTGGCGGACACCTTGAAGATAAGCAAAAAGAACATGATATTGAACGAGATAAATTTATAGAACAAAATGGCTATAAAGTTTTAAGAATTTATAATAATGAAGTTATAAATAATATTGAGGGAGTGATTGAATATATATTACAGAATATAGAAACCCCTCACCCTAACCCTCTCCCACAAGGGGCGAGGGAAATTAGATGTGCATTGGTTTCGACAAACTCAATAACTCAGGGAGAGCAAGTGGCAGGAGTATGGAAACCATTATATGAAAGATTTGGAATCCATATTGATTTTGCACATAGAACATTCCGTTGGGATAGTGAATCCAATTCAAAAGCTCACGTTCACTGTGTAATTGTGGGATTTAGTTGCATTGATAATAAAAATAAAAGAAAATTGTATTCAAATGAACGTATGCAATTGGTTGATAATATAAATGCATATTTGATTGATGCCCCGAATGTTTTTATTGAAAGTTGTAATACCCCTATTTGTAAAAATGTAACAAAAATGTTGTATGGTAATAAACCTACAGACGGTGGACATTTATTTTTAACACAAGATGAATATGAAGAATTTATAATAAAAGAACCTGAAATAAAATCAGTTATAAAAAAGTGTTATGGTGCAGAAGAATTTATTAATAATAAAATTCGTTATTGTTTGTGGTTACATAATGTTTCTCCTACATTAATAAGAAATTCAAAGCTTTTAACCGAAAGGCTAGAAAAAGTAAGAGATTTTCGATTAGCAAGTTCAAAAGAAGCTACAAGAAAAACAGCAGAAACACCATCATTGTTTCAAGAGATTAGACAGCCTAATTCTGATTTTTTAATAGTTCCAAGGGTATCTTCAGAAAATAGAAGATATGTACCCATGGGATTTGAACACTGTGATGTAATAGTAAATGACGCAATACAGATGGTACCAAATGCAACATTGTATGATTTTGGAGTATTAGAATCTAATGTTCATATGGCATGGATGCGGGCAGTGTGTGGAAGATTAGAAATGCGTTACAGATATTCAAAAGATATTGTTTACAACAACTTCCCCTGGTGTAATCCGACAGATGAACAAAAAGCAAAAATCGAAAAAACTGCTCAAGGAATATTAGATGCAAGAGCACTATATCCGGATTGTTCATTAGCTGATTTATATGACGAACTCACTATGCCGCCGGAACTCCGTAGAGCTCATCAAGAAAATGATAAAGCGGTAATGGAAGCATACGGATTTAGAACAACAGATGAAACAACCGGTAAACCCCGTTGGCTCAATGAAAGTGAGACTGTCGCTAAATTAATGGAAATGTATGAAAGTATTATTTCTGATCAATAATTTTTTATTTTAAGTTGAAGTGAAATATTTTTTCAATTTTTTATATAAAAAATGCATTTTCAACTATTAGTTGGTTGCAAATTTAAATATTAGTGATGTATAGTATATACAATCTAAAATAGAGGAGTTTATAAAAATGCAACGAGAAAATATTGTGACTTATGTAGCAAATCGATTGAAAATGATGCGTAAAATAAAGAGGTTAACGCTGGAAAATGTTGCTCAAAAAATGGGGGTGAGTCGTAAGCAAGTGCAAAATTACGAGAATTGTAATTGTTCGATACCTTTGGTCAGATTATATCAACTGGCTGAAGTATTAGATATAAATGTTAGTTTTTTTGTTGAGGGAATCGATAAAAAGCCGAATAGTTTGAGTAATGATGATTTGCAAGTAATATATATTTTGAAAAATATTAAGGATAGAGAGGTTAGGAACAATATCGTAGCATTTATAAAAAGTTTGCAGTGATGAGAACAGCAGGTTTGGTTGCGGGTGCTAATAAAAAAACTTCACACAAGGTGAAGTTTTTTGATTGGCGCCAGCGGCGGGACTTGAACCCACTACCCACAGTTTAGGAAACTGTTGCTCTATCCAGATGAGCTACGCCGGCTTAATGCGGTTATTTTATAGCCGCATTATTTTTTATTGCAAGCAAGATTTTCTAAAAACTTAATTTGAATTTCAGATAATTTTTCAACTGAAGCAATATCGACATATTCACCCGAAGCGTGCATGCCTTCGCCGGAGCCGGAATGCATAATTACAGTAGAACCGCGTACGGCAAATTCACGAGCATCGGTAGCACCTCCTTCGTATTCAAATTTCAGTTTTTTGGCTAAAACTTTTTCTGCTAATTTTTTGTAGGCAAGGATATGAGGATTTTTCTCGTCCATAACCACAGGAGTGCTTGAGGATACGATTTCGTATTCGGCACCTTTGATCATGGCTTTATCTAAATTCTTTTTCAGATCCGACAATTTAGAAGTTTCAACCAAGCGAATATCGCAAAGAGCTTCACAATAATCAGAAATGATATTAGCTACTTTGCCGCCTTCGATTTTGGCGACGTGGAGTGTATCGATCCATTTATTGCGAGGTTTTTTACCATTCAGGTCGTAGGCAGGATAAAATTTGCGAACGTTATTCAATACTTTAAACATCAGTTCATTAGCATCAATGCCTTCCCAAGGCAGAGAACCGTGAGCTTCTTTGCCATGAGTTTTGATTTTTACAAAAACCGGATTTTTGCATTTAACAATGAGTTTGGTAATGTCACCTCCGACATCGTTGTCTAAAACCACAGCAGCTTTGATTTTAGCATATTTTTCTAAGAAAGCTTTGGTTCCTTTGGAGCCTTTTTCTTCATCGGAAGAAAGAATAATGCCGAAATTTAAGGGCAATTTATGTTCGATTACGTATTGCATGGAGTTCAGAGCGACAGCTGCAAATGATTTCATATCCAAAGAGCCGCGTCCGTAAAGTTTGCCCGATTTAATTGTCGGCTTAAACATTTTATCATCGGCGGGAACGACGTCAATATGCCCCAAAGCAAGTGCATCTAAATCAAGGGAATTACGATTACGAATGAAAATTACCGGAGCGGTATTTTTAGGGGCGAAAATGTCAACCTTAGCTCCAATCATAGTCATTATATTTTTAATATAAGCCATAGCGCGGTTAATTTCTTCGCTATTGCCTGTTTCGGTACGGAATTTCATCAACTCTTGAGCGATTTCAATTATTTTCATTTTTTCTTTCCTTTTTTTACGATTTATTCACATTATGTTGAGATAATATGACTAAATAATAAAAAAAGATTTAATGAGGCTTTAGGATGAAGAAAATTTTGCTTATTTTGATTATGATTGCGGCAGCAGGAGTTTTGGCAGCGACGGCGAACGAAAATAAAGCCAAGTCGCAAGATGCTAATTCTTTGCCTCGTTTTGTGTCGTTGAGAGCAGATAAAGTTTATGCACGCTCAGGTCCGGGGATTAAATATCCGATAGAGTGGGTTTATATGCAAAAATCAGCTCCGGTAGAAGTAATTTCGGAATTTGAAGACTGGCGCAGAGTGCGTGACTGGCAAGGCTCGGAGAGTTGGATAAAGTCGCAAATGCTGAATAAAAAACGTTTTGTTAAAGTAATATTTTTAGGGGAAAATAACCTATATTCGAAGGATAATTATAAGTCAGAAGTAGTGGCTAAAATCGAGGATGAGGTTATTGGTGAAGTGAAGAAGTGCCCGGCAGAAAATGATTTTTGTTTGGTGCAATTTAATCAATATCAAGGCTGGATACCCAGAAAGCACTTGTATGGCATTTATCCTGATGAAATTATAGATTAAGGGGCAAGTTCAAACAAATCGGTCGGCAGATTATTGGCAATAATAAGTGCTATAATTAGCCAAACAACGGCATAAGTTTGCAAGGCATTACTAATGATTTTGTTTTGTAGCGGTTTGAAATAGTTGGTTGCACAATATTTGAATAAGCGATTGAGTCCGAAAATAATAAATATCATAAAAAGAAGCTGCAGGCCTAAGCCGATTTCAGACAATTGCTTTTGCCACGGCTGAAGTATTTTGTATAAAAGAGCAAAAAATGACAAGTATAGCACTAATGATAAACCAAATATGTAGCGCATTTTAGTATCTTGGTATTGTTGTAATTTTTTTTGCGCTTGGACTGTTTCGGTTTTCATTTGTTCAACCTCGATGCCGCGCAAGGTTTCCGGTTCCTGTTTTTGTTTTTTTAATTCGTCAATATTGTGGTTGAACTTGTTTTCAATCATGCAAAGACCGCAACCTTTTGAAGTAAAGTACGCATGATCAGGATTGTTGTGACATTTTTTGAGGCTATGCATAATTTTCCAAAGGTGTTCCTGCCATTCGAGTGCGGTAGGGCGTTGACAATCTTTGCAAAATGCACGTTCAAATAATTCCAAAGTTTCTTTGTTAAAATATTGATGGATGCTGTAAGGGTGCGGGTATTGGTATTGATCAGGCCACAATCCGTAGGCATAGTGGTATTGTGTGATACGTTCCTGGATGGTAAGCATAGGAGAGTTTTTGTCTTTGGGAGTTCCCGAGAAAGGGTGAATACCATTATTGAGAAGGCGAAATATAACGACTGCGAGAGCAAATAAATCCTGCTCTTCACCCATTTCGGAACAGTTCAAAGTCATACCTTCGGGATAGATATATTCTTCAGAAACAAATTCAGCAGGGTAACGAGTGTTTTCACCGGAGATAGAAAAACCGTCACAATCAACCAGTGCTACCAACATATTTTCCTTATAAAGATAAATGTTGGAAGGTTTCAGGTCGATGATGTAGTGTCCGCATTTATGCAAGGCATTTATCATCAAGGCGACATTATATGCGGCAAAAACTCGATAAGCATAATTTTCGGAAAGTCCGAGCTTTTTACGCACGGCTTTTTGCATAAAGTGATCAAGGGATACCGCTTGTTTCATATCAATAAGCGGCATTACATAGCCGGCGCAAAAACCTTTTTCATCATCAAGCAAGGCTTCGGGCCAAGCAATTTGGATAAATTCGGTGCCATTAACCGAGGTTGACAGAAAATCCGGTTTATTTAAGAGCATGGCTTGCAATTTTTGACGGTTAGAGGCTGATTTTTCGGTATTATGAAATATTTTGGCGACATAGCCCGGAGCATTGTCAATTAAATAAATTTTGCCGGAAGCACCGCCTTTGTTGATCATGGGGCCTAAAACAATTTTGCCGCTGCGGCCATCAGAATAAACAGCATTATAGGTTTGAGTTTGTTCTGTCATTTCAGGCAACCTTTATCCATACTAAAGTTTTGTCATCGGGATTGAGTTTTTGGGCGCGAGGGGTATTCAGCGTGTTGCTTAAAGCTTTTGCGGCTTTAGAACAATCCGGTTCGGCAAGCAAAAAATTATTGATGGGAAAAATGAATTTTTTTTCGATATTTTGAAAATCCGGTTGGAAAGCAAAAGATGTGACACCATCAGACATCAAAAATAAAACTTTCGGATCGACGAATCGCGTAAAACGCAAGTTAGTTCGCCAATAAGCTTGAGTAAAGAAAAAAGTTTCACAGGCAAAGTTGCCGTTTTCAGGACGAGAGATATTAAATTCGTTATTGTGATGCAGAGCCAGAGCGGCACCGTCTCCGATGTGAAAAAATATTCCTTTGCCTTGATGATAAACAGCACCGACTAACGTTGCGGCAAAATCATCAAGACCGGTTTCGTTTTTGGTTTGGTTATAACGATGAATTATAAGGTGTTGGCGAGCAGTAATAATGGCATTTTTTATTTCGGTTTCGATATGATTAAAATCGGCATTTTTTAATATGTCACAAAGTTTGGAGCATAGTATACGTGCACCTATTTTGCCATATTTGGCTGATCCGGCACCGTCAGATAATACTGCAACAAGATTTTTGCCAAGAGAATATTGGTAATAATCTTGGCAAGGCAGGTTGCAGTTGCGATGGGAGCGACCGGCTACACGAGCAGCAATAATTTTGAAGTTTGATTTATTGTTCATCGTCGTCCCAGTCGCCGGTGTCGTCAAATAATTCCGGAGCATTGGGAGCAGCACGAGAAATGCAGGAAACACTGCGGCTTAACCACAAGAAGAATTCGGTAAATCGCAGTCCGCTCAAGCGTTTGGGAGAATTGGTGGAAAAAAGTGCCAATTTATCAAGATTAGCTCCTTGAGTCCCGACAGCATGGATGACTACTTTTTTCTTATTTTGAGCATCTCGGCATTTGGCGGCAATAATTTTCCAATCATAATCAGTCGGTTCACCATCGCTGATTAAAAAAATCCACGGGCGTTTTGAGGTGATACCGCAACTGTCGTATAAGCATTTTTGCTCTTCAATTTTTTCAAGAGCCATATTCATGGCTTTGCCTAAAGGAGTTAATCCGCCGGCTTCCATAGTGGGGGCAGTAAAGTTCATGGCATCGGTCCAATCGGTGGTGATAACGGCTTCATCTTTGCCAAAAGCCTTGATAATAAGAAGTTGGACACGCGAAGAGGCATCAATATCTTCTTTTAATTCCTGTTCCAAAGCTTTTAGTCCGGCATTGAGCTGTTTAATCGGTTCGCCGCGCATGGAGCCTGAGCAATCAAGCACTAAAACACAAGGAGTTCGCTCGTTAGCATTGTCGGCAAATTCGACATAAGGGATCATTTCGTTATCAATGTTGGTATCAACCATGGCAAACCTCAAAAATTATTTATCATAAGGATAGGTGTGGGGGTATCCGCTGCCCTCATAGGGGGTAGGACGCGCTGATTTACCGCAGGCGGATAAAAATGCGACTGACAGCAAACAAATTAAAATAAATATTTTTTTCATATACAATTCCTTTACTTATTTAGTTATATAATAGGCATAAAGAAAATAAATGTTGATGTTAATTTTGAGTTATACAAAAGAAAATGATGATGAAAAAGATAGTTTTTTTGTTTTTTATGGTTTGTTGGGCTGTTGCGGCGTCAGCAAGAGCTAATGTTAATATTTTTGCTTATTCGCGCGAGGCACCTGATACTAAGATATATGATTCTTATGGTAAAGCGGCAAGGTTAAGCGATTTTAAGGGAAATTTTTTGATTGCGGTATTTTGGTCGAAAACTTGTGTTCCTTGTTTGCGCGAGATGAAAGAACTGAATAGTTTTGCTAATAAAACCAAAGACAACGGAGTTAAGGTCATTTTGGTATCATCGGCCAAAGATTGGGCAAGTCGTGAAGAGCAAGTTGCATTGTTGCATAAATATGGCGGTGATGATTTGGATTTTTATATTGATAAAGGTTCGGCATTGGCTAATGAATTTGGAATTTTTACTTCGCCGCACGCTGTTTTGATTAACGGTGAAAATATGGAAATAGGGCGAATCCGCGGAGCAATTGATTGGGACGATAGTGATGTGGAAGAGTATATTTATAAATTGAAAGCTCAGAACTAGAGAAGTTTTATTTACGTTACTTTTTGGCAACAAAAAGTAACCAAAAAACGTCGGACTGTGATTTATGTTACTTTTGTGCGGACAAAAGTAACCAAAAGCCGTTGGGCGAAGCAGAGAATCTTTAGCTACTTTTGAATGGTCAAAAGTAGCGCAAAAACCATCGGACTGGTCGGACAAGCGGTTTTAGAGTTTTTTCACAGCCCCGCCGAACTCGCAAGCGACCTTATGCGCTTGCTCAAACATGCGGCGGAATATGCCGATTGTGGCTGATACAAAACTCTAAAACTTTTTCGTTTGTCCTCTCAAGTCCGAACCTGATATTTATTCTTAAATCTGCTTCGCCCAAACCCTGAATAGTTGTGGCTCATAAATCCCAAACCCTTAAAAATATTAATGTCATGCCCGTAACGAACGAAGTGAGTGGAGTTAGGCATCTTTGAATTATTTTTTTAAATAAAGCAAAAAAGGAAGTATTTTATCCCCTCTTATCCCCTTGCTTGCAAGGGGAAGGGCAAATTCGAAGACCCCTTATTCGCAACTTTCAGTTGTTCAGGGGTGACATAAAAAAATGTCATGCCCGGAGAGAGCGATAGCGAACGGAGTTAGGCATCTTCGAATTATTTTTTTTAATAAAGCAAAAAAAGGAAGTATTTTATCCCCTCTTATCCCCTTGCTTGCAAGGGGAAGGACAAATTCGTAGACCCCTTATTCGCAACTTTCAGTTGCTCAGGGGTGACATTTTATATTTCGATTGAGGCATGACATATTTGATCGTTTTGTTTCAATCGGCTCAGGGGTGACAGGTTAAATGTTGGTTTAAATTGATCACTTTTTTAGTGTTTTTAGCAATAAAGACAAGGATATAGCGGCAAGAAAATTACTCGAGTGGCAAGTTGGTTGCAGTTTGAGAAAAAAGATAAAAGGTTCTTTAATAAATTGACTGATATAATCGGAGTAGAAAAGGAAAAGAATCGTGGTTAAAGCAAAAAAAACAAAAAAAACGGCAACTAAACGGAAATCCGGTCGCAAAAACAAACATCGTAAATTAAAAATTGTTTTGAGTATGATGTTGGCGCTGATTTTGGTAGCTGCGGCTTATATAGGTTGGTGTATTTATACTATGCCGGATATAGGACAGGCGGTGAATCGTACCAGATTGCCGGCAACTACTTTGATTGCTTCAAACGGCAATGAGATTCACTCGTATGGGGCTGTTTATTCGGAAATTATCAGGGCAAAAGATTTGCCAAGACATGTGACTGATGCAATTGTTTATACCGAAGACAGGAGATTTTATAAGCATTGGGGATTTGATTTGATATCGTTTGGCCGGGCTATGATAGTAAATGCCTTTGCGGGGCGATATGCGCAAGGAGGTTCGACAATAACACAACAAGTGGCTAAAAATTTGTTTTTAACCAATCAGAAAACCATTACGCGCAAAGTTCAGGAATTGTTGTTGGCGTTGTGGTTGGAGCATAAATTTACCAAAGAACAGATTTTATCATTATATTTAAACAGAGTTTATTTCGGTAACGGTGCCTATGGAATCGAGGCGGCCTCGAATCGTTATTTTCAAAAAAATTCGGAGGATTTGAATATTTTGGAAGGGGCAATTTTGGCAGGAATGTTAAAAGCTCCGTCACGCTATAATCCGATTGCGTCAAAACAAAAAGCTATTGAGCGTGCTAAGGTGGTTTTGGGAATTTTGCGTGAACAAAATTTGTTAGATGAAAAAGGGTATAATCAGGCATTAAGGTTACCCATAGGACAAGAAAAACCGGCAAGAGTGCAGAACGGATTGTATTTTGCCGATGCGGCATATGCAGAAGTGCTGGCGAGAATCGGTGAACCGCAAGAAGATGTGTATGCAATGACTACTTTGGATCAGAATCTGCAGGAAAAAGCTTCGGAAGTGTTGCAGAAATTTATTGCCGAGGCAAAAGATAAAAATGTCAGCCAAGGTGCAGTAGTAGTTATGGATAAGACCGGAGCAATAAAGGCAATGGTTGGCGGAGTGTCTTATGCCAAGAGCCAATTTAATCGTGCAACTTTAGCGTTGCGGCAACCGGGGTCGGCTTTTAAGACTTTTGTTTATTTAACGGCCGCCGAAAGAGGAATGACCGCAAAAGATATGGTGGAAGATAAGCCGATTAACATTAAAGGGTGGAAGCCGGAGAATCATGATAAAAAATATTACGGCGAGGTGACATCAAGGTTTGCTTTTGCACAATCGCTTAATTTGGCCGCGGTTAATTTGGCACAAAAGGTGGGAATCGGAAATGTAAGAAAAACAGCTAAAAAGCTGGGAATCACCACAAAAATCAATAATGATTTGTCAATTGCTTTGGGAACGTCGGCAGTTAAAGTGGTTGATATGGCGGCGGCTTATGCGGTAATTGCTAACGGAGGATATGCGGTTTGGCCATATATGGTGGAAGAAATTTATACTAACAGCGGATATCAATTGTATCAGCGTATGCCGGAGAAAGATTTGCGGCTTATCAGCGAAGAAGCGGTGGTTGTGATGAAAAAACTGATGCGTGAAGTGGTTAAAACCGGTACAGGAAGATTTGTGCGAATCGGCAGAGAAACATTCGGCAAAACCGGAACATCACAAGACAATCGCGATGCTTGGTTTGTGGGATTTGATGATGAGCTGGTGGCTGCGGTTTGGGTCGGAAATGATGATAATTCACCGATGAAAGGGGTTTACGGTTCGGGGTTGCCGGCCAAAATATGGCAAGAAATTATGCGCAGATAGATAAAATAGTGCTTTTGGTTTGAAAAATATTATATATAATGGGTTCAATTTTGAAATTTTAAGTTTGATAAGGAATAAAAAAATGAAACAAAAACCGGTTATGTTGCTGATTTTGGACGGTTGGGGTTACCGTGAAAAGGTTACCGCAGATAATGCGATTGAAAACGGAAATACACCTAATTGGCATAAATTGTTGAGAACTTATCCGCACGGGTTTGTTGAAACTTCAGGTTTGGCTGTCGGATTGCCGGACGGGCAAATGGGAAATTCGGAGGTCGGGCATACCAATTTGGGTGCCGGCAGAGTGGTTATGCAGGATTTGCCAAAGATTGATATGAGTATTAAAGACGGCAGTTTGGCTAAAAATGAAGTTTTGCAAGACTTGATTGCCAAAGTGAAGGTTAAAGACAAAACTTGTCATTTGATGGGGTTGATGTCACCGGGCGGGGTTCATTCAATGCAGAGCCATATAGCGGCTTTGGCAAAAATCTTGTCAGATGCAGGGGTTAAGGTTGCTGTTCATGCGTTTACTGACGGACGTGATACTCCTCCGATGTCAGGTGAAGGTTATGTGGCACAATTTGAGAAAGATATTTCAGGATTGAAGAATGTCAGAATCGTGACGGTTTCCGGAAGATATTATGCAATGGACAGAGATAAACGTTGGGACAGAATCGAAAAGGCATATAATGCGATTGCTTTGGCACAGGGTGAAAGATTTGCTAAGCCTGACGAGGCAATTAAGGCATCTTATGCCAAAGAGGTGACCGATGAATTTATTGTTCCGTGTGTGATTGGTGATTATAAAGGAATCGAAGACGGTGATGCCGTATTGATGGCAAATTTCAGAGCAGATCGAGCCAGAGAGATTCTGTACGCTTTAGGAGATAAGGACTTTAATTGTTTTACAAGGCAAAAAACTTTTCAATTATCGGCTTGTGTCGGTATGACGGAATATTCGGTTGATCATCAAAGATTTATGCAGACAATCTTTCCGCCGGAGCAATTAACCAATATATTGGGTGAAGTGGTTTCAGAGGCAGGATTGACACAGTTGCGTATTGCCGAAACCGAAAAATATGCCCATGTTACCTTTTTCTTTAATGGCGGAGAAGAGAGAGAATTTGACGGCGAACAGAGAATTTTGGTGCCCTCACCGAAAGTAGCAACTTATGATTTAAAGCCGGAAATGAGCGTTTATGAAGTTACCGAACATTTAGAGAAAGCTATTAATAATCAAGAATTTGATATGATAATTTGCAATTTTGCCAATGGGGATATGGTCGGACATACCGGTATTATGAATGCAGCATTGAAAGCTGTGGCAGCAGTCGATGAATGTTTGGGAAAAGTTGTTGAGGCAATCGAAAAAGTCGGCGGTGTTTTATTGGTAACGGCTGATCACGGCAATGTGGAAAAAATGGTTGATGAAAATACCGGCGAACCTTATACGGCACATACGGTCGGAAAAGTGCAAATCGTGCTGGTTAATGATAAAAGCGGCGTGAAAAAGCTGAAAGACGGATGTTTGGCCGATGTGGCTCCGACAATGCTTGAACTTTTGGGAATCAGACAACCTAAAGAAATGACAGGTGAGTCTTTGTTGGAAAGATAGTTGATGGACTGCAGAGCTTTTGTTATCGGTATAGTTTTGGTTATTTGCGGTATTTTTATTGATGATATCGCAAAGGCAGGAACTGTGTCCAGTGCCGATTTGAAAAGAGTGGAAGCTCAAGTTGAGCAACAAAGTGCAGAACATCAAAAATTGCAAAAACAGGCTGATTCTATAGGACAAGAACTTGATAAAGTAAATAAAGAAATGATTTCGACGGCAAGAGCCATTCAAAACAGTGAAGATAAATTGTCAAGAATGGAAAAACAGTTGGAAATATTACAACGGGATTTAGAAGACAGTCAAAAATCTTTTGGCAGAGAAAACGGTAACTTGGTAAAGACGCTGTCGGCATTGCAAAATTTGGCGATGAAACCTACAGAATCGTTATTGGTTCAACCATTGTCGCCGGTTGATATTATCAGGAGTGCAATGGTGTTGCGAGAAGCGGTTCCTTTTTTGGAAGAAAGTGCTCAACAAATAAGAGATTATTTTTCCGAAGTTAGTTTAAAGAAGTCTAGGGTGGAAAAGCAAATTGCCGAAATAAGCAAGCAGAAAAAAAATATGCAAAATGAACATAATCGTATGAAAAAACTGGCTCAAGCAAAGGCTTCGCTGAAAAGTAAGGTGGAAAAAAAGAGTGAACAAGCTCGTAGAAATATGAATAAGCTAGCGGAACAGGCTCGTGATTTGAAAGAGCTGTTACAAAAAATAGAAAAACAACGTCAACAGAGAATTGAAAAAAGAAAACTAGAGGAAAAACAATCTGCTGACTTGATTAAATCAAAGCAAGATTCTATAACTAATATAGCAAGTGGTTTTGCAAAGGCAAAAGGAAGTTTGCCGTTACCGGCAAGGGGAAATATTGTTTCGCATTACGGTGATCAGCAAAATCAGGGAGTTTTTAGCAAGGGATTAACGGTAGCTACGCGGTCAGGAGCTCAAGTAATTTCTCCGTTTGACGGAGTGGTTGCTTTTGCCGGTCCGTTTAGAAGCTATGGGGATATGATTATTGTGGAACATGACGGAGGGTATTTATCTTTGTTGTCAGGTTTAGGCAGTATAGATGTGGAAACCGGACAAATATTATTAGCCGGAGAACCGATAGGTAAAATGCCAGAAAGCGGTGAGGCTAAGTTATATATTGAAATTCGTAAGAATAATCAGCCGATTAATCCGGCTGCGTGGTTTAAAATTTAGAATATGAGGTTTGAAATGTTAAAGAAATGGTTGTTAGCTGTGTTGTTTGTTGCGATTTTGCCGGTGCAGGCGGGGTGGGCAAAGTCCGAGACAATGGATAAGGAAGCTAATATTTATGAGCTGCTTAATTTGTTTGGTGAAGTTATGGAACGTACCAAAGCAGCTTATGTTGAAGAAGTTTCCGATAAGAAATTAATTGAGGCTGCTATCAACGGTATGTTGACCTCATTGGATCCTCATTCCAGCTATTTAGATGAAAAAGATTTTAAGTATATGAATGAGCAGACTTCGGGTAAGTTCGGCGGTTTGGGGATAGAAATTACCATGGAGCAAGGTGTGGTTAAGATTGTTTCGCCGATTGATGATACACCGGCATATCGAGCCGGATTAAAACCGGGGGATTATGTTACTAATATTGACGGTGAGACAATTATCGGCATGACTCTGAATGAAGCTGTAGATAAAATGCGTGGTAAACCGGGGACAAAGGTTAAATTGACGATACGCAGAGCTAACGAAAAGCCGTTTGATGTGGTTTTGAAAAGAGAAGAAATTAAAACTCAGTCGGTTAAAAGCGAAATTAAAGATGAAAATGTTTTGTATGTGCGGGTAGGTTCTTTTTCCGAAGATGTTGCAGAAGATATTGAGAAAGCATATAAGAAAGCAGTAAAGAACAGTGAGGGTAATCTTAAAGGATTGGTTTTAGATGTGCGTAATAATCCCGGGGGATTGCTTGACCAGGCCGTAGCTGTTTCAAGTTTGTTTTTGGATAAAGGTGAAGTAGTTTCAACCCGAGCTCGTAATGAAGAAGAAACGTTGCGTTATTCGGCTAAAGGTAAAGATATAACAAACGGTTTGCCGATAGTTGTTTTGATTAATAACGGATCCGCATCTGCTTCGGAAATTGTTGCCGGAGCGTTGCAGGATCATAAACGAGCGGTAGTTTTGGGTGAAAAATCTTTTGGTAAGGGAAGTGTTCAAACAGTGATTCCATTAGGACAATATGGGGCAATGAGAGTTACGACGGCTCGTTATTATACACCTTCAGGACGTTCAATTCAAGCTACGGGTATTGAACCGGATGTCGTTGTTCATCCGGCAAAATTGGAAGAGTTTGCTGATGAATACGGATTTAGTGAAGCTGAGTATAAAAATGCTTTGAAGAATGAAACAATTAAAAATGATAAAAAAGATAAAAATACTAAAGAAGAAGATCAGGATTGGCGTAAAGATTATCAATTATTAAGAGCGGTTGATTTGGTTAAAGCGCTTAATGTTTATGTTCCGGCAAAATAGGATAAATTATGGCAAGAAATTTAGAAAGATATGATAAACTGGTTATTGCAATTTTAGGAATTGCAATACTGGTTTTGGCTATTGGCTATTGGTTTGCTCAAGAAAAAAGTGAGCCGGTGTATCTTTCTAAAATTGATCGTTTGATGTTTGATAAGGATAATAAATCTCCGGCATATGTTCTAACTTTGCCTGATAAAGTTGAGGTATCTTCCCAAAAAAGCGGCAACGATGTTTCCGAAGACAATGTTGAAGAGGAGCATATTGCAAATTCGGAAGAAGAAAAAGAATTTTCTTTAGAAGATTTGATTAATAATGTTCCAAGCATAGCAAAGTTAGAAAGTAAAAATTTTCCTATACAAATGAAAAATATTGCTGCTCTTCCGGATATGATTGAAGTTACCGAAGACGGGTTAACATTGCCAAAATTTGGACATGAAGGACATAAACCTTGGATTGAGTATGGATATATGGTAAGTGTGTTACCTAATTTTAAGAAAGTGGCAATTGTTGTTGGAAATTTAGGGTTTGACAGTGAAGCTATCAGTAAAATTGCCGCATCTTTTCAGCCGGAATTATCAATGAGTTTTCATCCTTATATGACAAATGAACAAGCAAATATAAGTGTAGCCAGACAGAAAGGTCATGAAACTTACATGGATGTCTTATTGGCTTCGAGCGATTTTACCCATGAAGATACTGGTCCGGCGGCTCTTAATTTTAATTTGGATAAAGATGAAGTTTTTTCGAGATTTTATAAAGTAATTTCCAAATCAGAACCGATAGGCGGTGTTGTTATAAGAGATGGCCTGATTGAAGAAGATAATAATGGAATAATAATTGATTTGCTTGAAGAGATCAGGGACAGAGGTTTGTTAATGGTTGATGCTACATCTTCGGATATAATTAATTCAATTAAAGTTGATGGTTTAGCCAGAAGAAAGGCTGATTTGTTTATAAGTAAAGATATGTCCAGTGATGAGATAGATGAACAATTGAAGAAGGCAGAAAATATTGCTTTCGACAAAGGGCAGGTATTGATTGTGACTGATGAAAAGCCTTTGATAGTTATGCGTATAAATAAGTGGATTGAGACTTTTTCTCCTCAATTATCCTATGAAGAAGCAAAAACAAAGGGAATTACAAAACCTTTTGCATTGGTTCCGGTTTCAAATTTGGTGGTTGAATAAAGATGGTTGAGCTTGGTTATAGGAAAAATGTCGGAGTTGTTGTATTTAATGGAGAAGGCAAAGTTTTGTTATGCGCACGTAATGATCAAGTTGAAGATAGCTGGCAGTTTCCTCAAGGAGGTATTGAGGAAGGAGAAAGTATTGAGGCTGCAGCTGAAAGAGAATTATATGAAGAAACCGGTATAAAATTGATAAAATCAGTTGCACAAATGCCTAATAGTTTACGTTATGATTTTCCGGCTGATTTTAAGCTCCCTTTTAAAGGACAGGAACAAGACTGGGTTTTGTTTTATTTTACGGGCAGTAATGAGGAAATTAATTTTAAGGTGAATCCTCAGGAAATAGAGTTTAGAAATTATCGTTGGGATGATATAAAGGTAGCTCCGGATTTAATTGTTGATTTTAAGAAAGATGTATACAGGAAAGTAGTTGATTTTTTTTATCCAATAATCATTGATTATTTACAAGGAAAAACAAATGGCTTATAATTTTGAAAAAGAACGTAAAGAAGTTTTAATGGCGGCAAAAGAAGGTATTAGAGGAAACTTAAAACTTTCCAGTCGACAGAAAAAGTATGTTAAAAATTTGTTGTTATTTTCGTTGATGCAGGCTTCGGCTAACGGAAGTGTTACACCTCGTAATTTTATGAAATTAGTAAACAAGTTATTTAAGGAATCATTGTTGAAAATTATTACATCGGATGATGATGACGATGATGATTGGGATGAAGCTTTGGCTGTAGAATTAAACGAAATTATAGCCAGTGATGAAATGTTAAAAAGTGTGGATTTTGAGGCGTTGTTGACTCCTGATAATATAATGGATTTTTTGAAAGGAGCAACCAATGGTGTTTCACAAAAAGATTTGATAAAGCGATTAATGGCTTTGCGCGAAGCAAAGATGAATCATCGAGAGACGCCGGATGAACAAAAAGAACGAGAGAACCGCCAAAAGGAACGTGAATTAACAAGACAAAGGCAGCGTATGATGGAAAGAGGTTCACGCAGCGGAAGGGAAAGGTAAATTAATCTAGGGCAATAAATCAGAAGTTTTGGTTATACTGGTGGCAACACGTTTAGTATTTTCTTCCAAATCCATATTTTCAAATATATAGAGGGCATCGTGGAAATATTCCAAGCTTTCCTCTAATAAGTCACTATCTTGATTGCTTCTGCCAAGTTTATAGTATATATTGCCGATGTTTTCTTGAATGGTGGCCCAATGAAAAGGATCACGTTTTTCGGTGATGATTTTTTGTTGATTTTTGTAGGCTGTGATAGCTAATTCAGCAATAGCGTTGTTATGTGATTGAAAACCTAAAACACTCATTCTCTGCCCCAGTAAACCTTCAATTTCAGCCCAAAATTCCGGAAATACGGCATAGGTGAATATTTTTTCGGCTTCACGAAGGTTAAATACCGAATCGCGCAATATTTGAATATCGTTGATTTGACGCCAATAATCATACAATAAATTAGACATCTGGTATGAGATAAAACCATAGTTATACGGATAAGTATATTTACCGATATATTTTTGAGCTAATTGATAGTTGGCTATTGCCGCTTTATAATGTTTAGCAATATGATTTGAATTAGTTTGAGCAGCTAAACGATGTAATTGTCCAAAATGACTATAGATGCAACCGAGGTGCATGGGGTTTTTAATTAAATCTTGGTGGCTTATTGCACTATTTAAAAGTTTATTGACAATTTTAAAATCTTTTTCATCAGTAGAATTGCGGCAATAAGTAAGGTAAATTAAGGATAAAAAATTCATAACATAAGGCAGATATTCAACTTGCAATAATTTAGAAGAATCGTTATGAGAGAGTTGATCAATGATGCGTTTTAGTAAGAATTTTTGTTGAACAATTTGTTGTTTGGTATGAGCAGGAGCAGCCATTATTATGCTTCCTACAATAATATGCAGGATTGAAGATGGAAAATTGTTAACATTATCAAATATTGATGCCGGGAGGTATAAGCTGTCCAATAAACTCAAAAAAGAGGAACTGTTTTGTTCGTATTGTTCAGCAGTTTGGAAATTCAAACGTATTTGATCTCCTTCACGACACCCCCAAATAAGAACGTCTGAATTGGTTTTATCTAAAATAGTTTGACCTTTATCAATAAAATCAAAAAAAGTGCGGCCCTCGAGAGATAAAAAATTTTTATTGAACGGTTCGTTGAAATAATTGACACTAAGATTTTTTTGAGTTCGCAAAAGTGCTGTTAATATTTCCCCTGAAGAATTTTCAATAGTTTCAGCAAATTCAATAACAAGACAACGATAACTTATATTGAAGGCATTGTCTGAAAAAGCATCGTTGGCTTCTTCAATATTAAGCGGTGATAAAAAAGTATTTTTAAGAAAATTTATTATAGACATCACTTGTCATCCGTGTGTTTGTTATCGTCAGAATTTTTGAATAATATGTTGAGGGATTTTCTTATAGAGGTAATAGTTTCTTTTCCCGCTTCTTTCAGGCTTAGTTCCGGTTGTTGCCAATTCAAAATGCGATACTGTTGCCATATACAGAGGATAGCGGCAAATACAGGTAAAGAAAAAGTATTGGAGCTGTTTATTTGAAATACTCCTAAAATTATCAGCATGGTGTCGGTACTCCATATGAAGCGAGTTACAAGATGAGAGGAGCCACTTTCTTCATATGCACGATATAAGCTTGTATTGTAAATAACGTTTTGAATTTTGGGAAAAGATATGATTCTACGAAAAACAGCGATTAAACATTCCATGACTCCATACATGGAAAAAGTTATAAAGCAAGGTAAAAGATGTTCTTGATAGGACATCAGTCCAAACCAAGCTATTATATATCCCAGCACAGGGGTACTGATATGATTGAAGGGTTGATATTTGCTACGAACAAAGGCTACAGTCAAAATTCCGCATAACAAAGCGGCAGAATAACCTATAATAGCCGGAGCAGTATGCAACGCTGTTAAAATTATAAATCCGATAGCCACGCATAATCCTTGAGATTGAGGAAAAGGAGTTAATCCGGAGAGGCAATAAAAACTGCATGTGAATAACCATAATAAAATTATAGTTAAAACAGTATTGGTCCAGCCTGGCAAATCATAAGGAAAATCAATTATAATGCCGGTATAATATATGCTGAATATTGCAACAAACAGCGAAATTATTATGGTTGTAAATAAATTTAAGGAAAAAGCAGCAAAAAGGATAATTAAACTTCCTGCGAGTGGAATTAGATATTTCTTTAACGATATATCGGCTACAAAATCATCATCGTTCCAAAACAACAGCGATACAGTAGTAATTCCGATTACAGATGCTATGGTAACAGCACTAATTGAAGACATAAACAATTCGTTGATGGAAGTCTTAAAAAAATACACATGAAGCAATACCGAAAGAAGTATGCCGATTAAAAAAGAAATGCCGATATTCAGTATAAGCGTATCCATATTTATGCTCAAATTGAATTGTTTGATCTAATATCATCGTCAATATAAATGATAAGCTTTTTTACTTCAAGTCAGATTACGAGGTTATTCCAAATTTTATTATAGGATTTTAAGTAAAGCTATAAAGAAGCCGTCGGTATAACCATAATCTTTCATCAGGTGGGGCAATATACGAATGAAACCTTGCGAATCGGCAAGAAATTTTAGTTCATCGGGGAGACGCTCGGTTAGATTAATCGGGCAAATTTTATCGGGATTTTTTTTGATAAAGTTGTTAATTTGCAATTCTCCTTCTTCGGGACAAAGTGAACAGGTGCAATATAGCAGATAACCTTGGGGGGCTATTATCGGCAAAGATGCTTCAAGTAGTTTTTGTTGAAGGGAACTTTGACGTAAAACGTCTTCAGATGTTTTGAAATGGGCTATTTCGGGGTGGCGCCGCAAGGTGCCGGTTGCCGAACATGGAGCATCAAGCAGGACTATGTCGAATTTTTCGGAAGTTTGATTAAGATAATCAAGTGCATCAGCACAAATAATATTTTCAGCAGTTAAGTGAAGTCTTTGAAGATTTTGTCGTAAGGTTTGCAAGCGAGCAGCGGATATGTCAACGGCAGTTACTTTAGCACCGGCAGATAAAAGCTGTGCGGTTTTGCCTCCGGGGGCGGCACAAAGATCTAAAACAGATTTGTTACGGATATTATCAAGCATTTTTACCGGTAATGCGGAGGAGAAATCCTGCACCCACCATGTACCGAATCGATAATCCGGTAAATCGGAAATTTTTCCTTTGTTAGGTATGCGTAAAGTGCCTAAGGGAAGTATTTTACCTAAAGAGCATATTGGTGAGTTTTTATCTTTGACGGTGATATCTAAAAGCGGTTCAGACAGGCAGGCTTTTTCTATCGAAGCTACGGTTTGAGCAGAATAGCTTTTTCGCAGCATTGAGCGAAAATTATCAGAAAAAAATTCACCGGAATCTTCAGCAATGATAATGTTTTTGGTAAGTTCGATTTTGCGTAGTACAGCGTTAACAAAACCGGCAGCATACTGATTGGTATTTTTTTTAACAAGATTAACATAAGAATTGATTATGGCATAGGCGGGAGATGACATATAAATAAGTTCGGTTGCTCCTAAAAATAAGGCATATTTGGCGTAGGGGCGAATTCGTGAATTGCTCGAAGTGTTTTTTTTAATTGTTTTTTGAATATAGGGTAAATGGCGTAATGCAGTAAACAGCAGCATTTTTACAAAGGCAATGTCTTTTTCATTGAGATTGTCAGGTAGAGTTATAGGTTGTTGTTCAGTCAGGGTTTGAGCAAAAATTTGTAGGGCTATATATCGAGAATCGGTCATATCAATATGTTCTTACGAGAGGTTGAATACTTAAAAATATTAAACAAATTCGCAAGTAATTACAAGATTTAAAAATGTATCTTGTCAAATATAATAAATTGGGATATTTTGTGTGCAATTGTAAATTTTTAATATGGTTTAGGAAAATGAATAAAAGATATAACGGAAAAGCCTCGTTTGAGGAATGGCAACAGACTTGGAAGATTGAAGACAGATATAACTTTAAGTCGATAGAAAAAAAGTGGCAGGAAATTTGGGAAGATGAGAAGGCTTATCATGTGGATATTGATAAGAGCAAGAAGAAGTTTTATGCATTAGTTGAATTTCCTTATCCGTCAGGGGCAGGGTTGCATGTCGGTCATCCTCGTTCATATACGGCATTAGATGTGATATCTCGAAAGAAAAGAATGCAGGGTTTTAATGTGTTGTATCCTATCGGGTTTGATGCCTTCGGACTTCCGGCAGAGAATTATGCCATAAAAACGGGGATTCATCCGGCGATTTCGACTAAAGCTAATATTGAAAACTTTACCAGACAGTTGAAAATGATAGGTTTGTCTTTTGATTGGGACAGATGTGTTTCTACGTGTGATCCGGAGTATTATAAATGGACACAGTGGATGTTTATTCAGTTGTATAAGAAAGGATTAGCCTATAAAGGGAAGATGGCAATTAACTGGTGCCCTTCTTGTAAAGTAGGGTTGGCTAACGAAGAAGTGGTTAATGGTTGTTGTGAAAGATGCGGTGCTCCGGTAGTGCGCAAAGAAAAGGAACAATGGATTGTTGCTATTACTAAATATGCGGATCGTTTGATTGATGATTTGGAAGATTTGAATTTTATTGATAGAGTTAAGGCTCAGCAGATTAATTGGATCGGACGTTCGGAAGGTGCCGAACTGGATTTCAAGTTTGGGGACGATAAACTTAAAGTATTTACGACAAGGCCGGATACGGTTTTCGGGGTTACTTATATGGTATTAGCTCCGGAACATCCTTTTGTTGCAAAGTATATGGATCGATTTGAAAACCAAGCGGAAGTAAAAGCTTATGTTGATGAGACAGCGAAAAAATCAGAATTGCAAAGGTCAATAAGTGAGGAAAAGACCGGGGTTGAATTGAAAGGAATTAAAGCAGAGAATCCGTTTAACGGGGCGATGATTCCGGTGTTTATATCAGATTATGTTTTAACCGGATACGGAACAGGGGCAATTATGGCGGTTCCGGCTCATGATCAGCGAGACTATGATTTTGCTAAGAAATTTAATTTACCGATTATTCAGGTATTATCCGGCGGTGATATTTCCGAAAAAGCTTGGGAAGAAGACGGAGACCATATAAATTCCGGTTTCTTAAACGGCTTAAATAAAGATGATGCCATGCGTAAGGCTATAGATTATGCGGTTGAGCATGGTTTTGGTAATTCTAAAATTAACTTTAAATTGCGTGATTGGATCTTCTCGCGTCAACGCTATTGGGGAGAGCCTATTCCGATGGTTTATTGTGAAAAATGCGGATGGCAACCATTGGATGAAAAAGATTTGCCGCTCAGATTACCTGAGGTGAAAGATTATTTGCCTAATGATGAAGGGGATTCACCTTTGGCAAAAGCGACAGAGTGGGTTAATACTACATGTCCGAAATGTGGAGGACATGCCAGAAGAGAGACGGATGTTATGCCTAATTGGGCGGGATCGTCTTGGTATTTTCTGCGTTATTGTGATCCACATAATGATAAGGAATTTGCTTCCAAAGAAGCCTTGGATTATTGGATGAATGTGGATTGGTATAACGGCGGTATGGAGCATACTACGTTACACTTATTATATTCGCGTTTTTGGCACAAATTTTTGTATGATTGCGGATATGTTCCAACCAAAGAGCCGTATAATAAAAGAACATCGCATGGTATGATTTTGGCATCGAATGGTGAAAAGATGTCAAAATCACGCGGAAATGTGGTTAATCCGGATGAGATTGTTGAAAATTACGGTGCAGACAGTTTCAGACTTTACGAGATGTTTATAGGTCCGTTTGAACAGACCGCAATGTGGTCGGAAGAAAGTTTGATGGGGGTTTATCGCTTTGTGGGCAGAATATACAATTTATTCAAAAAAGTTTGCCAAGATGAAGAAGCTCCTTTATCACAAGCTGATTTGCGAGCGATGCATGCTTGTATATTGGAAGTAACCGAGCGAATCGATCAAATGAAATTTAATACGGCAGTTTCATCTTTGATGAGTTATGTTAATTATCTTTCGGCAAAAGAAAAAATAGGTCAGACTTTATATGCTACTTTGTTGAAATTGATAGCTCCGTTTACTCCTCATTTAGCGGAAGAAATGTGGGCAAGATTGGGATATGAAGGCTTGATTGTTAAAGAGACTTGGCCACAAGGAGATGCAAAATTGGCTGAAAATAATACTGTTACTTATGCGGTGCAGATATGCGGTAAAGTCAGGGCAACAATGGAAATGCCTAAGGATGCCGATAAGGCTGAAGTCGAAAAATCAGCTTTGGAGTTGGATAATATTAAGCGTAATTTAGCAGGAAAAGAAATTAAAAAAGTTATTGTTGTTCCTAACAAAATTGTTAATATTGTTGCATAGGGAGTACGATTGATGAGATTTTTTAAGATATTGGCAGTTTGTATAATGCTTTGTTCATGCGGGTTTCAGCCGTTATATGTGCAACGAAGTACGACTTCCGGTTGGTATTTTAATGATCAGTTTGATACATCAATCACTACTGAAATGGCGCAAATTAAGGTTGCGGCAATTAAAGATCGTTTCGGGCAACAGATGCGAAATCATTTGTTGGATTTGTTGACGCCTAAAGGAATTCCGCAGAATCCGAAATACAGGTTGGTTGTTGAAGTGTTGTCGCGTAATGTTACGCAGCAAGCGATGCGTGATGATGTTACGGCAACTAACGAGCGTATTAAGTATAAAATAGGTTACAGATTGTATGAAGGTTCAGAGGAACTGATAAAAGGTGATTCCATGGCTTTTGTAAGTTATGATATTTTGTCTGATCCTTATTCTACTACAATGTCTCAGAAAAAAGCCGAAAACGATGCGGCTAAAATTGTTGCAGATGATATAGTTCTCAGATTAGGTGCATATTTTCATACGCGGTTCGGTGGGGATAGATGATATTTAAGACCGTACAAGCCGATAATTACTGCAAACGTCCTGATTTGAATATTAAGGCAGTGTTATTTTATGGTTCAAATGAGGGTTTGATCAGCGAATATATGCAGAAGTTTGCTAAAACAGTGAGTGAAAATTTACAAGATCCGTTTGCAATTGCAGAATTAGACTGGGAAGAGATTAAGGGCGATGTCGGAGCCTTAATCAGTGAATATAGTGCACAATCTTTGATGGTTGGTCGTCGAGTAGTGATTTTGAAAAACGGTACTGATGATTTGGCTAAAGTATTGCAAGGATTTATCGAGACAAGCAAGTCGAACAGTTTACTGCTAATCAGAGGCTGTGAAAATTTGAATACTCACAGCACATTAGTCAGTTATTTCAATGGCGAATCTTTTTTGGCAGCAATGGCATGTTATGATGACAGAGGAAAAGATTTAGTTTTATCAATTAAACAGATGTTGGCCGAAAACAAGTTAACTTATTCGCAAGAAGCTTTCGAATTATTGTGTTCGATGATGTCAAACGATCGTAAATTTAATTCGAATGAAATTGACAAGTTGGTTACTTATGTCGGAAACAGCAGACATTTTGAAGTGGATGACGTACGCAAAGTTATATATGATGCATCGGCGAGTTTGGTTGATGATTTGTGTTTTAGTGTCTTTTCCGGTTTGAAGGTTCAGGCTTTGAAGATAGTACAATATATGCTGGGTGAGGGTATTGAAGAAGTAAAAATTATAAGAAGTCTGTCAAGACATATAAATATGCTGTTGGAGGCAAAAAGTTTAGTTGAACAAGGCTTATCGGCAACTGATGCAGTTAAAAAAACTTTATCAAGAAAATTGTTTTATCGGTATGATATGGCAGAGAGCCAAATAAAAGGGTGGACTAGAGAACGTTTATTTGACGCATCATATTTATTATATAATGCAGAAAAAGATTGTAAAACTACTGATTTACCAACTGAAGACGTATTGAGTTATTTGGTGTTGACTTTAGTCAGTGCTGCGGCGAAGCAAGTAAAAGCAGTCAGATTTTAATTTGATTATCGTTCCCGTTGCAAAAGCTTGTTTATAGTGTCGGGGATATTTTGCAAATGGTTATTTTCTATAATTTTCAGAGCTTCAATTTCTTGATTATTAAAACTTTTGTTGATAGCAAGAGAATCATAATATTGTTTTGCTATATTGTGCATTTTGGCTGCTTGCAGGGTATTGCCCTGATTATAAAGGTAGCCGGATATACTTTGACTGGCATTTGCAAGTTCGGCCGGATTTATTTCGGAATCGGCAAAAGAATATGCATTCTGATAAGCCCAAATAGCTTTAGATTCTGAATTGGACACGCGATAGACATCTCCCAAGCGGCTCCATGCTGTGGCATTATTGGGATTTAATTCAACAGCCATTTCATAGATTGATGTGGATAGTAGTAAATCAGATGGTTCGGCTAATGTGCCTAAACAACATGCGTGGTCGGATGTTTCGGAAAGAATTTGTTTCTTTTTACTTTCAGATGCATTAGTTGCTTTGTCGATAGTTTTATCAATTAATTTTTCCAAAAGAATTAAAGCAAGGGAATTGTCATTGTTGGCAAGATGGTAGAGCGTTTGCTTTTCATCAGGAAAGTCAGAAGAATTGCCTATTTGAGCAAATTTATTATTTTGGCACAATATTATGAAATATTTAATAGCATTAATAAATTTTAAGATGTCATTTTCACTGCTTAATCCTTTTGTTTTATAATTTAAGGTTTGGGCAATTTTTTGCTCGTCAATATCTCTTCCGAACATGTCTATGACAAGTCCGGTGAGAGAGGATAATTTTGATGCTTGTTGTTTATATGACAACAGAGAGTTGTCAATTTGAGGAAATGTTTCTTCAACTAAGTTTTTTTGTTTTTGCCAATCAAAATCAATATCTGTCGAATAATGTTTAGTCGACAGAGCGGGGGTGAGATTGTTATCATTTTCTTTTTTATCAATTTCAATGACGTTGGTTTTATTTTCTGCTTGGCGTGAAAGCTTATCATTTGTTTGTTGTTTACGTTTTTGTTTTTGTTTTTGTTCAAGTTCGTTGCGTTGAGCCAGGGCAATTTCAAGCTCTTTTTGTAATTCGAGTTCTAATTCTTCTTGTTCTTCGGCAGTAAATGGCGAATCGGAAGAAGCTGTAGATGAGGTATTTGAGGAAACAGATTTATTGTGATTGAATAAATGTAGTATATTATTTAAAATGATAATGAGGATAAGAAAAACAAAAATGATTAAGGCTGAAATTATAAGTACAAGAGCCAATAATTTTACATTGTTAAGTTCAGATATGTTGATATGCAAATAATTAAGCACAGCCGACAAAATTGCAAAGGCTTTAGTTACAAACTTACAGGATAAAATTTGTTCCAACATTATTCTAACCCATTTACAAAATCATTTTTTACTTTATACTGTGACTATATTGTATAATTTAAATTAATGCAAACAAATTAACAATGGGTTACCTTAGTCAGAAAAAATATAGATTACGTGAGAGGATTTTCTTTATATCGGCAACGGTATTTATGGCGTTGGTGACAGGGGCTTTGTTGTTAAATTCAGAATTTAGTATTTGCGGGCTTAATTTGTTTCATTTTTACTGTATAAGCTGGATATTGTTTATAGGGGCCGTAATTGCTAAAAAAATTGTAGTCAGTTTGTTTTTAGGAATTGTTTTGGTGGTTAATTATGTCTTATTGGCAATGTCTGCCAATATATTCTTTTCCGATACAGTAAAGGGTGATTATCAGATAAATATAAGTTATGATAACATAGTTAAGTATAACAAACCTCTGTCAAAAGGAGTTTTAATGTTGGGCCAAACTTCATTTGCCGAATATGCGGTGGTTAATGAAGAGGCTCCGATCATGGTTGTTAAAGTAGATTTAAGTTTGGTGGATAAAAGTAAACGTTCGTTGGTTTTTCAGAGTTTGAATAATTTTTTAATGAAACAAGAAGTTGAATTGGTCGTTTTGGGTAATTTTGAGATGCCGGCATGGGCAAAAGAATTTCGAGATTTTATTGATATTTCCGGATTGTCAGTTAAGAATCGATTGGTCTTTAATAAGTTTTTGCAGGTTTCGAGTTTTTATATATTAGGTTATAATAATGTAGGGGTTGCTCGTATAACAAAATCCGAGGCTGACATTGAAACGGTGATTGATTATAGTATTTTGTAATTTATTTGATATTTTCGATTTTATTTATTAGTAACGATATTTCTCGGGCTGATTGTTGATAGTTGCAGGCAGTATACAGTTGATGTGCTTTAACGGCAAATTGGTGAGCAAAGGGATAATTTTGGAGAGCAAAATGAGTTTGGGCGTATATATCATTGTATAAAGCGAGTATTTCGATATCGTTGTTATTGATTTTAATATTATTGAGAATGGACAAGGCATTATGATGATTGTTTAAGCATACATCCAATAAAGCTTGGTAACATTGGATTTTTGTAAACAGAGAAGTATTCGTTAGTTTAAGGGAAAATTGGGTAGCTTTATTAAAGAATTGGCGTGCTTCTTCCCAACGTTGTTGTGATGCTGTGATAATGCCTAAAGAGCAAAGAGTTTGTGTACAACCATCATAACAATGCAGTTTTTCAAATATTTTAAGAGCATCTCGGAATATCAGTTCGGCGCTATCTTGAAAGTCGGCACTTTGATAAATTTTTCCTAAAAGGAGATAAGCTTCGGCTACCTCGTAAAACATTTTATTTTTCTTAAACAAAGGAACAGCTTGATTAATCCAAGATGACGAATTCAGTAAATCACCTTCCAGATAAGCCAGTTTTGCTTCGGTTAAAAGATATAAGCCGGCTAAAGCGGAAGACGGTTTGTTTTGATTAATTTGAGAGAGAATTTGATATGCTTTATCATATTGATGTTCGTTGATAAAAGCATTAGCCGATAACAATGCATACAACGGAGAAGAATTTTTAGGAAAAGTATTTTTATTTTGAAACAGCAAACGAAATTGTTTTTTTAAATCGGGATCGTGAAGATGTTTTTGCAAAGAGGATATATTTTTTTGTAAAATATCTTGGATCAATTGTTTTTTTAACGGAGAAGATTGTTTAAATATATAAGATGTCACTTTTTGTAAAGTGAGAGTGGAAAAAAGTTTTTGGTTAATAGCCATATCTGTAATAGTTTTGAGTATAAAGTTTCGGCGAAAGGAAACGGCTCGACAGATAAATATCAGTGCCGGAATTAAAGTAAGCAATAACCAAAATATAACGATAAAATATTGCATGAGAATCGAGTTTATTTACCTAAAATTAGTTTTTGATTGTTTATGATAAGATAATAACGAAAAAAGATTTTATTGTATAGGGGTTTTTACTATGACCATAACAAAATTAAAACCAAGCCAACTTTATAAAAAGTGTGATCCGCAAAAGTTTTCTTTTGTATCAACTGCCGAATTGGAAGAACGTTTGTCTTCTTTAGGGCAGAACAGAGCATTAGCCGCGGTGGAATTAGGTGTGAATATTCAATCAAAAGGGTATAATTTGTTTTGTTTGGGACCGGAGGGTACAGGAAAAAGTTCTTTGGTTAAAAGAGTTTTGGCACAAGAGGCAAAACAGCGTAAAACTCCTGATGATTGGGCTTATGTTTATAATTTTGATGAGCCTTATAAGCCTTTGGCATTATCTTTTCCGGCTGGAACGGCGACTGATTTTGCTAAAGATATTGATAAATTAATTGAAAATTTGTCAGCTTCGATTTCGGCTATTTGTGAAAGTGAAGAATACAATGCCGGTGTTAATATTATTAAAGAAAAATTTAAGCAGTCAAAAGAAAAATATATTAAAATGCTGCAGAAGAAAGCTAAAGGCAAAAGTGTATCCTTATTGCATATGCCGGTCGGATTGGTTGTTGCTCCGGTAAAGAACGGTGAGGTGTTGAGTCCGGAAGCTTTTGACAGTTTGCCGGAAGAAGAGAAAAAACAGCTGATTGAAGATTTGAATCAAATGCAGGCCGAAATTGAAAATTCGGCGCAAGATTTACCGGCTTGGGAAGATAAACAACGTGATGAGATTAATAATTTAAGAACCAAGTTTTTGAAGGAAACAGTTAAAGGCCCGATTGATGAGTTGCATGCAAAATATAAAGGACATCGACAAGCTAATGAGTTTTTAAGACAAATTCAAAAATATATTTTAGATAACGGAGATGAGTTTTTGCCTGAAGCTGAAAGCAATGTTTCGGCTGAAGGAGAAGATCCTTTGTCGGCCTTGTTGTCGAGAATGAAACAACCGGAAGAAGATAAATATGCAAAGTTTAAGGTTAATGTAATTGTCAAAAACGAGCCGGATTCAGGTGCTCCGATTATTCATTTGGATCATCCTACACAAGGAAATTTGGTGGGAAAAGTTGAGAGAATACAGCAATATGGTGCGTTGTTAACTGATTTTACCTTAATTAAGGCAGGTGCTTTGCATGAGGCAAACGGAGGATTTTTACTGGTTGATGCACGAAAATTGTTGTTGCAGCCGTTTGCTTGGGAATCGTTAAAACGGGCAATTGCTTCAAAACAAATAAAAATTGAGGCTCCTAGCGAAGAGACTTCTTTTACTACTATTTCATTAGATCCTCAGCCAATACCGTTGGATGTCAAGATTATATTGACGGGTGATGCCGAATTGTATGAGTTATTAAGTGAAAGAGATCCGGAATTTTTGGACTTTTTCAAAGTTGAAGCAGATTTTGATATTTTGATGGATAGAACTAAAGAAAATGAGGTGGAGTATGCTAAGTTAATCGGTTCGTTATCAAAGAAAAAGAAATTGAGATCACTTAATAAACAAGCAGTAGCAAAAGTTATTGAATATGCTTCAAGATTAGCTGAAAGCTCGGAAAAACTTACCGCTCATATAGCATCGATAGGCGATTTGTTGCGAGAAGCCGATTATTGGGCAAGAAAATCTAAATCAAATCATATCGGTAAGAATCATATAGATCAGGCAATAAATGCAAAATTGTATCGTAATGGTCGCATTAAAGAAATGATGTTGGAACAGATTGACAAGGGTACAATTCTGATTGATGTGAAGGGGAGAAAAGTCGGACAAATTAACGGATTGGTTGTTTATAATTTTTCGCGTTACAGTTTCGGTAAGCCCTCTCGCATTACGGCTCAGGTGAGAATAGGCAAAGGCGAATTTGTTAATATTGAACGTGAAGTAGAGATGAGCGGGCCGATACACAGTAAAGGTGTGCTGATTTTGGAAAGTTTGTTAGCGAATCGATTTGCTAAATATTGTCCGCTGTCTTTAAGTGCATCAATAGTTTTTGAACAGTCTTACGGTGGGGTTGATGGTGATAGTGCGTCGTCAACAGAGTATTATTGTTTGATTTCGGCCATTACCGGAATTCCGATTAAACAAAATATTGCGGTTACCGGTTCAATTAACCAATTCGGTGAAATACAGCCGATCGGCGGGGTAAATGAAAAAATTGAAGGATTTTTTGATGTATGTCAGCATCAGGGATTGACAGGTGAACATGGGGTAATAATTCCCAGAACAAATGTGGCAGATTTGATGTTGCGTGAAGATGTGGTTCAGGCTGTTGAAGAAGGAAAATTCAATATTTATGCTGTTGATACGGTAGATGACGGAATTGAAATTTTGACCGGAGTTAAAGCAGGAACAGTTAATAAACATGGGGTTTATCCTAAAAAAACAGTCAATTATGAAGTGCAACAGAGTTTGGAGCATTTTTACAAATGTTATGCTCGTTATGCTCGTGAAACAAAGGGGTGCTTAGGTAAATAACTGTAGTGATTAACCATTTAGATTTTCGAGGAAAAAAAGTTATTTTGCTTGAAAAATTATTTAGTTGGTATATCTTGAATAAAATTGACTGATTATAGGAGTTAGCTCATGGAAAACGTAGTTGTGTTGCCCCCTGATTATAAGCCTTCGAAGAAAGAAGATTATATGAATGAATTTCAGCTGGAGTATTTTCGCCAGAAGTTGTTAAATTGGAAAAAGTCGCTGATTGATCAATCTATGGATACACTTGATGAATTAAAACAGGGCGGATTGAATCAACCGGATGAGATTGACAGAGCTTCGTTGGAGACGGATAAGGCATTGGAGTTGCGTACACGTGACAGAATTCGTAAATTAATTTCTAAAATTGATGATGCCTTACGTAGAATAGAAGATGGGTCGTATGGGTATTGTGAAGAGACCGGCGAACCTATCGGAATAGAGCGTTTGGAAGCAAGACCGGTAACTACTTTATCGATTGAAGCTCAGGAGCGTCATGAGCGTATGGAAAAAACTTATGACGATGATGCTTTTGCAAGCTAGAAGATTAAGGGTTTGGTTGTCAAACTGAGCCCTTTTTTATTTTAAATGGAACAGCTATGATAAAAGATTTTATTTTGGCTTCACAATCGCCGCAACGAAAAAATTTGTTGTTGCAGATTGGATATGAACCGCGAGATATTATGCCTGCTGATATTGATGAAACTCCGGCCAAAGGGGAACGACCCAGTCAATATGTTAAAAGAATGGCACGAGAAAAGGCATTGAATGTTGCAAAAAATAATCCTAAAAGGGTTGTATTGGCGTCGGATACGGTAATTGTGGTCGGCAGACGCATAATTCAAAAGGCCAAGTCAGATGATGAACAGCGAGAAGTTATGACTATGCTTTCCGGCAGGACGCACAGAGTTTTGACCGGGGTATGCGTGATTGACAGTGCAGGTAAGACGGCTTTGCGCTTAAATGTTAATAAGATAAAAATGAAGAGATTATCTCAAAAAGAAATTGATGAATATGTTGCCTCTCACGAATGGCAAGGATGTGCTGGGTATCGTATAGAAGGACTTATGGGAGGTTTTGTGGAGCAGTTAATCGGTTCGTATAGCGGAGTGGTCGGGTTGCCGTTGTATGAAGCTCGTAATTTATTGATAGGTGCCGGAGTTAAATAAAATGTCAGATGTTATTGTTTGCGAAGAAAAAAATGGTTTGAAAAAAATTGCCGGATTGCAAAAAGGAATTTTGCGTGAGGTGATTTTTTATGATGAAAATAAGGTTAATGAGGGCAATATTTATTTAGGAAGAATAGTAAAAAAAATTGCTACAGCCAATGGTAAAAAGAGTTATTTTGTTAATATTGGTAACGGCGAAGTATTTATTAATGCCCAAGAAAAAGAGCTGGAAGATTTGGATGCCAGCGAAGGACAGGATATTGTGCTTCAGATTGTGCAAGAAGCTCATGCGGAGAAAAGTGCTAAAGGTGCAAGATTTTTACAATTGGCAGGCAATAATTTGGTGTTTTGTCCGTATGGAAGCGGAGTTGATATTTCGCAAAGAATTACAAATGATGAAAAGTGTGAAAGTTTATATAATTTAGTCGATAAACAAACCGGAGAAGAGGGCGGTTGGATTGTACGTACTAATGCAGCAGATGCCGGAAATGATGATATAAGTAAGGAAATTACAGAACTGAAAAATTTGTTTGCCGGTATTATGGAAAAGGCAAAAAATACTAAAGCCCCGATGTTATTGTTTGCAAAAGATTGCGGTTTGGAAGAAATGATTATGCGGAATAAATCCGCATTGACTAAATTGGTGGTAAATAATCATATTACCGAGCAGGAGTGGCAAAACAGTATTGATGTTGAGTATGATGTTGATCCGTTTAAGACTTATGGTATAGATGAGCAAATAGAAGCGGCTTTGCAAAGGGAAGTTAAATTACCCGGCGGCGGAAGAATATTTATTGAAGAAACAAAAGCATTAACAGCAATTGATGTAGACAGCGGTAATAGTTTGGAACAAGGCAGTTTAGGACGTTTGAATAATGAAGCTGCAACAGAGATTGCCAAACAAATTATTTTACGTAATCTGTCCGGTAAAATAGTGATTGATTTTGCCGGTTTTGCCGAGTTTAAATTTTTGAAAAACACAATGGATATATTGGAGCAAGGGTTGCGTGGAGACTTTGCCAAATCACGGGTGTTGGGTTTGACACGAGGAGGAAATGTTGAAGTGTTGCGTAGTCGCCGTCGTCCTTCGTTGAGTGCAATATTGATGAAAGAATGTGAAGTTTGTCAGGGTTTGGGAAAGGTTGAACGATGAAATGTCCAATTTGTAAAAAAGAATTTGAGGATATGAAATATCGTCCCTTTTGTTCCAAGCGATGTGCAGATATAGATTTGGGAAATTGGTTTAATGAAAAATATTCCTTTGAAGCACAGGAAATTGATGAGGATGATTTAGCCGAGTTATCTGAAGTTAACAAAGACGATAAAAATCAAGCACAATAAAAATTATTGTGCTTGTTCATTTTCCTCATTTTCAAATTCTTCGTATTGACTTTCGTCCGCATTAGGATCGTAATCTATCCCCAGTTTGGCGAGCATATCGTCGTTTGTATCATCACGTTGAGCAACAATCCAATCAGGGACATTAGGTGCCGGAGGCAATTTAGCCAAAGCTTTCATTTTGGAATCAAGATACCAACGAGGCGAATCGGCCATAATCGGGCGATCGATAGATCCTTGCATCAATACAACTTGTTTTAACATCGGTAAACTCAGCAGTTGAGTTGCAGATACGGCCGAAACACCTTGTAATTGATAGCTGACGTTTTTAGCAAAAGGATTAGATCCTTTGGAAAAAGATAAACCCTCGTTTTTGGAAAATGAAGTGGTTTGCACGGTTTTGTTGCCAATCATTTTAGAGAAACGCTGGGCGGTTTGCTCGTTGTTTTGCGAAAGAATTACTTTGCAAGCGGTGGTAGAAATAACCGTTTCCAAATCATCTTTGCCGTATTTACCGGAGATTTGTCCTAAATCTTGACCGATTAATAAATATGATACCTTTTGACCACGTCCGACTGCCGGTCCGTCAATAACGGCTTTCAGTTTAGGCATGGTCGGGAACTCGTCCAAGACAAACAATGCAGAATAAGGTCCCATTTTACCATCGGTAGAATTAACAAAGTTGGGCGGATTGGCGATAAGGTATGATGACATTAAGTCGATGAAAATGCCGGAAATAACGCTTAGGGCACGAGCATCAACTTGGTTTACCGACAGGTAAACCGAGATAGGTTTCATTTCACCGGTAACAGGATCTTTCATGCCACGCAAATCCTTAAAGGTTAAATCAGAAAAACTTGTGCGTGCAACTACGGCAGCGTTTTTGAATATACCGATTCCGGCAAATGCGGTTGACATAACCGAACCGCGTTCTTTATCCGGCATGGAGCTGAGTTGGCTCAATTCGATGATAGCACGTTGAGAATAGCCGAATTTACGTGCTTCTTCAATAGCTTCTTCCAAAAGGTCGCGCATGGGGTCAGCCATAGCAGCCATTTGATCACCTTCGTCCATGCGCCGTTTGATGTCTTGGGATTGCTTGATTTGAGCTTCGGTAATCCATTCCAAAATCATGGCAATACAAGCTTCGTGCCCAATCCAACGTTCAGGGAGTAAGGCCCATGAACCAATCGGAACATAATTGTCAATATTGAGTGATCCTTCACGTAAGTTTTGCAAGGCGCGGGCGGCTTGCGGATCGTTCATCTCCATATAGTGATTTTCAAGTGTCTTTTTATCAGCTTCATCAAGTTTGCCTTCATAAATACGACCGATAAAATAGTCATTGGCGCGAGCTTTTTCACATTTGCAAACGATAAAATTGATAAAACCGGTAAGGGCGGCACGACCGGTGTTTGACCAGTGAGGATCAGCATTACCTTTAGGATCTTCGACCAAAACCTTACACATAGAATCGACATACATATCACGAGCCGGTCCGGGGGCGGGAATGGCAGTCGGGGAAAGCGGATTCCATGACGGGTAATAAATGCCTTTTTCGGGCTCATCTTCCATACCCCAATTGATAATGAAAACGGGGCCGACTTTGGCACGAGCACCGGAAGTGGAATAACATAATTCCGGTTTAGGGTCGTTGACGATAATACTCAGTTTGGGCGAGTGAAAAATAGTCGGAATAACCACTCCGGCAGTTTTACCGGTACCCGGAGGAGCGCAACATAAGGTTGATAAAGTTTCTTTCAGTAATAACATTTTGCCGTTGAATTTGCCGACAACTTGGCAGAAACCGTCAAATCCGAGTAACGGCATTTTGCGAATATCATTTTCGGTAGCAAGACGAGCAGAACCATGAACGTTGGATTGAAATTTGTAAGGGTTTAGGACCATTCCGGCGATTAAGCCTATCGGCAAAGTTAAAAACGGTAAGGTCGGAATCCATAAGCTCAGAGAAAACGGACCATGATAGTTAAACAGTTGTTTGGCCCAAATCCAATAACGATTGTATAAAAAGCCGTTGCGATGAATGATAAGTGAAAAGAATTTTGATATGTCGGCAAAAGTTTCCTTAGATATGCCGTTTCCCACCAAATAAGCCAAAGGTAATGCCGTTATGAAAAGTATAATCGTAAGAGAAACGACAATTATGGCGGTTATACACATCCAGCGTACCGCACTGTTATATTCTTTCCATTCCTCACCTTCTTTAGCAGCCATAATATCCTCACTTAATCATTATTGCGCAAAAGTTTTTTTAACTTGTCAAAAAGAGCTTTGTCAACATGACCATCGGCATCTTCCAACTTTTTGGCGAACAAAGGTATTTCTTTAGGAGTGCCGCGGTCAATGCGAGTTACATTTATATGCAAATCTTTCCATATATCAAACATATCTTCAGCATTGATGATGTTGCCGATCTGTTCGATAACGTAAGCATTGACCTTAAATTTTAATTCAGCAGAGGTTAATTTATCATTAAGAGCGGTCTGGGCAATAGCAATTTTACGAACCGGAGATATGCGGTGTGAACTCTCGGAAAACCAAAGCGGCTCTTCATCATTGAAACGTTCTTCATCAGCCAACCAATCGCCGATTTCTTTGTCGTTAAGGCATAGGCAGATTGAATTTTGCGAAACACCGACAAAGTCGATGTATACATCATTAAGAGTGATGCCTGAAATAATCTCATAACCTTTTTGTTTCAATACTTCAAAGGTTGAATTAGAGTGATAATTTTTATTTTTGTTTTCTCCGGCAGTATCGTTGCGTTTTCTGGGTGATGATGATTTTTCAGTATTGTTGCGAGGTGCGGGGGCCATCGGCTCAGGAGTTAAAGACGGTTTGGTTTCGGGGGTGCTTTCTTCAAATAAGTCGAAATCAAAAGTATCATCATCATTGCTAAGCTCAAATAATGAGTGAGAAAATTCTTTCGGTGCCGGCTTGGGAGTCGGTTTGTTTTTGGCGCCGGGAGCATGGGGTTTATAGGGAACACCGGTCAACTGGGCACGTCGTTCGGGAGAGAGATTGGGAGTGTTTTCTTCTAATGAATAACTGGGATTTTTGCTGCGAGTAACATTGGTTTTTTTGGTCGGAGCGGCTTTGACGGAATTAGTTTTGGGCAATACTTTGCTAAAATTGCTGTTCATAATATTTTTAAGAATTGAGCGAATAGAATTCCAGAGATTTTGGAATAAAGTTTCCCAATTGATTATGCTTAAAGCTGCCCAAATGGTTAACCATACGGGAACAGCTGCTAAAACAATCAAAATAAAGGCCCATTCTTTGGTTTCGTCAATAACCCAACCGGAACGCCACAAATTCCAAGCATGTTGCCAATGAGTTAAGCGAAAAATATCAAAGTGCCAATTGGTCATCAAAATAACACGAATACCTTCGATGAACAACACACTCCATAAAATTCCGACAACGATTATTCGTAATAACACAAAAGCAGCCCTCAATTGTTGACTCCAAAATATCTTTTGTTATGGTAACCGGAATTGGTTAATAAAAAACTTATTTTATTTATCATCAGATCTTTTTTCTCTTATTTCAGTGCGAATAAACTGAGCACTTTGAGTTTTTTCAGGTTTAAGCGAGCTTAATTCGTCTTTGATTTCGTCGGCACGTTGTTCTCCGGATTTGATGTTACGGATAACAATGCGTTCAGTAGAAGTTTTGTTAGCCGCTATGCGGCGAAATCTGTTAAAAGGAGAGATAATAAGCTGCAAATAGTCAACTTTAAGGGCTTTGCGTAATCCGATATACCATAATATCGGTAATAAGGCCAGTGCAGCAAATAATGCTATATCAAGCGTTGATTTGATAATGCCGCCGTGATTCCAATATTCACGCATAATCGCCCACGAAGTATCGGAAGTGAAATCAAAGTTCCAAATTAAAACGAATAAAGCTTGAAAAAGATAAACAAACAAAAATGTCCATCCACAAGCAATTATTAAAGCTCGAATAAGGCGTAAAATTTTTCTCATTAGTGTTCCTTAACGAGATCCGTGCCCTTGGTTGGGGTGGGGTATCGGCAATGTGCCTTGTTGTGCACTTGTGGCTTGGTTGACAGTTACTCTTAACCTGCCAATTCTACTTCTTTGTTTATCTATACCCTCTAAACTTCTTCCAAGAGCTGTCTCTTCTTTAGCTAAAACATCCAGTTCACTTGCTCTGTTATCAATTATTTTATAATAGCCGACAAATGTTTCGGGTAAAGTCATTTCGGGACTTTGATTGACTCGGTCTGCTTTTTTAACATTTTCAGGATTATAGTATTGATTATAGATAACGTTTTCCGTCAATGTTGTTTTGGCGTTTTCACATTGGTTTTTAGCCAGTTCAATCAATTTTTTATTTGACGGAACTTCTTTACCATCAATACGAGCCTGTTGGAATTGCCAAAACATCTTGGTGGCATAAGCACGAGATTCTTCTTTCAGGTTGATAAGTTGCTTTTTAGATAATTTACGGGTAGAAGCACGTTGGCCGGGATTTTTGATATTATCGTTATTAATGGCATATTGTGCATAATATTCAGCAAATAACTTAGCTTCTGAGTTAAGTTTGGCCTTTTCAAGGGAAAGTTGAGTTATTTGCTCACACCTGCCGTCGGGTTTATTAAAATTATTGAAAGCATCAGCAATTGCCCGTTTGATAGGTTGGTTATTATTCAGGATTTGTTGTTCTTTATCAGGAAGGTATTGTCCTGATCCTTGAGGAAATTCTATGCCGAGAGTTTTATTTTGAGATTGTTTAATCGACAAGTCATAGACTTTGCTATAAGTATCTTTAAATTTTTTGAAATCATAACCTTCTTTTTCATTTTCAGGAAGTTCCTGATAAGCGTATTGATAGGCATCAGCAATGATGGTTTCTTTGGCGGTAGCCATGACAAATTCATATTGTTGCTTAGGTATATCATCTAAAGTATATTTGGATTCAATCCATTTCTGTTTTTCTTTATCAAGATATTTATAGGTGTTGCCTTCCAGTCGGATTGATCCGGTAGCAACGTTACGTATAAAATTGTTGAGCGGCTGAGGTGCGGCTGACAATTCATTAACAGTATTAAGGTGATCTTGAAGCATATCCGCCATATTATCATTTAACGGATCTATAGAGTCGCGGACAGAGGATGCTGCTGATTTGGCAAATTCTTTAGTTCTTCGCACAACCTTATTGGTACCTTTACCGACTGTACGGCTGGCATTATAAAGGATTGCACCGCCAAGTCCGCTGGTCTTGTCAAGACACCAAGCTATTCCGGCTTGTATCCATTCTTTCATCATATAGTCGATAATGTCGCCATCAGACATTTTAATTTTATCATCATCATAATGTCCGAGATCAAGCGGTTCATCGCCTTTTTTAATTGTGGCAGTATTATCTTTGCCGGGGAGAGCATTATTCGTTTGCTTGTTTTCCGGTGTATGTTCATGAATAGTCAAACCACCGGGATTGTTCTCGTTGATTTCAAGAGGTGTAGGAGGTAACTTATTTGCATCATCATTGGATGTTTCTGTCCTAATCGTTATGGTAGGAGCAATATAATCCTTTCTTTGTGTTGGGCGTTCTTCTCGAGTAATATATTCTTGGCGTTGTTCTTCAATATTGCGTCTAATCTCATCTGTTGTACTCATCATGTCCTCCCTCTAAAATCTCTAATTACAGCTATTGTAGCAGATATTTTGTTTTTTGTCCAGTACTTTTTGTCAATAAATTATTTTTTCAATTTAATTAAAAATTTTCCGAGTTTTTTATTGACTATTTTGCCGTCTTCGGGACCGGCTTTGATTAATCCGAAAAAGCGATTGGGAATTTTATCAACCTGAATCGGAGCAAAGGTTGCCGGATTGTTTTCCAATATTTTTTCGGCATTAGCCGGATCTTTGGCGGCTGTTTTGAAAAAATTGGTGACCAAGCGGTCGGCATCAACCGGAAAGCGGTGATCTTTTATGGCCTGAACATAAAGGCGTTTTTTTTCATTAAGACGTTGTTTTTCTTCATAAAGTTCTTTTTCGATTTTGTGTTTTTGATATTTTACTTTGCGTAAGTTATAGGCGGTTTCGCAAGCATCAATTTCAATTAAAGTTTCGACATAAGAAATCAGGGAAAGTTGCAAATTAGGAGCAGAAATTTTTTCGGCAAAATCCAAAATTTGTTCGTCACTGGCATTAACCGGCAGTCCGGCGAGTTTTTCGGCTTCGGTTGCAATAAGAATATCCCAACAAGTTGCTATGTCACCTTTAAGGTTGTCTGTGCGATATGGGCGAAAACGCGGCAGAAGCTCAGCTGCCGAAAAATAAAATTCGGGAACTTCGACTTGATGTTCGCGAGCACAATTGCTTGCCGATTTGATGAGCTCCTTATAAGCCGTAAACAGGCGTTTTTCTTCTTCTTGAAGTTTGGCTTCATCAGGATCAATATCGGGGATGGAAGATAAATCAAAGTCATCTTCATCATCTTGATTGCTTTCGTCATTTTCATCGTCATCATCAGTTTCTTCATCGAGATCAGTTTGGTCGTTATCATCAAAAGGATTTTCATCTTGATGATGAGATAATCTTTTTTTAGATGCGGTATCGTCAAGTTCAGCCAAAGTGTCTTCAGAATCCTCAAGTTGTTTTTTGATGAATTCGTCGAGAAGTGCGTCAAAATCTTTGTTATCAGACATGGCAGGTTTCCTTATTGTAAATTGATGGTGGCACCGACAGATAAGTCAGATGAACGGACCGTAACTATGCGGTCGGGTTGGCGGCCTCCGGTGATTAAGATGTATAATGCATCATTAGAAGTTTTTATATCACTGATACGGCTGCCGTTCGGTTGATTTAAGCTTATAGTTAAATTTTGTTGTGAAGAAGGGTGTTGAACCTTTTTGTAAATGGTATAACCGGCCAGTATCATGCCGAAAATAATTAGAAAAGTCAGTAAAAATACGATTGCTTTGACAATTCTGAGTTTGTTCATGGAAAAAACCTCTCTTGCAAGTTTATATTTTTGGTTTATTATAAGTTGTTGATTGGATTAAAACAACTAAAAAATAAGTTATGACACAGATTGATGATGTTTATATCACTCCGATAGTTAACAAAGATTTTAAGGGAGTGAGAATTGATAAGTTTTTGAGCGAATGTCTTGCCGATATGTCGCGTTCACGTCTGCAAAAGCTGATTGAAGGCGGAAATGTGGTTTGTGATGATGTGACGATTGCCGATAATGCTTATAAGGTGAAAGAAGGCGAATCTTTTGCAATAACTTTGCCGGAAGCGGAAGATGCTTTACCTCAGCCGGAGGATATTCCGCTGGAGATTGTTTATCAAGATGAGGCAATTATTGTGGTTAATAAACCGGCAGGAATGGTGGTGCACCCTGCGGCAGGAGTGAGTAAAGGGACTTTGGTGAATGCTTTGTTGTTTTGGTGTCATGATTTGTCCGGTATAGGAGGAGTTAAGCGTCCGGGGATTGTTCATCGGATTGATAAGGAGACTTCAGGATTGTTGGTGGTGGCAAAAAATGATAACGCCCATCGGTTGTTGTGTGAACAATTTGCCGAACATTCGATTGACCGAACTTATTATGCTTTTTGTTACGGAGTGCCGGCTCCTTTGAACGGAGTGATTGAAGGTGATATCGGGCGCAGTCCGTATGACAGAAAAAAAATGGCAATCGTACAGCGTAACGGTAAAAGAGCCGTTACACATTATCAGGTTGTTGAAAATTACGGCGGTTTGGCAGCTAAAGTAAAATGTAATTTGGAGACAGGACGCACTCATCAGATAAGAGTGCATTTAGCTTCAAAAGGGAATAATCTTCTCGGCGATAAAGTTTATACGAAGTCTAAAAAAATAAATGATAAGAAAATTGCCGATGATGTAAAAAAATATTTGAATGAGTTTCCGCGTCAGGCTTTGCATGCTCAGAGCTTGGGTTTTGTTCATCCGATAAGCGGAGAGAAAATGTATTTTGAGAGCGAATTACCTGATGATTTGCAACAATTGCAAAAAGTGTTGCAAGGGTTGAAATAGGCTATTGGTGTTCTTCGGGTAAAATATTACTCCAGTTTTCAGCATATTTATTAAGACGGTGATTGATGGTTTTGAGGCGATGCTGGGCAGAATTTTTAAATATAAAGGCAAACAAATCAGGCAAAACATAGTAAAGCATTGCACCTATAGCGGCAGCACCCAGCATGATTATAATATTGGTTATATTGTTACGAATTGCAAAAGGTGCACCGGAGGCCAGTTGTATAAAAATGTGATGGAGACAGACAATCAGACCGGACATGTTAAGGCAGCCTATAGTGGTTATTTTGTTAATATTTTTAGTATCAGTAACTACGGCTGTCAGAGTGGGGAGAAAACCGATAAACAGCACTACAACAACTGGTAGAACAGTAAATGCCACAATCATTAACCCTAAAGAAATCAAAAATTTTTGAAAAGAGTTGATTTTAGATGTGCCAACTTTGTTATTTTTGGAATTAAGAGGTTGAGGAGCTTTCATTATTTTATCATCCAGTAGATTAGGCTGAACACAAAAGTGCTGAGCATGGTTAAAACAGAGAGAATGGAAGAGAAACGCAGTGCTAATTCGCGAGCTTCATCATCAATTTTGGAATCGCCGCTGAGAATTTTATTTTTTTCGGCAATCAGGAAATTAACTGTTTTGAGGGCTTCGGCAAAATCATTGCGATCACGAGTGCGCGCCTCTTCATTTTCAAGAATATCTACCAAATCCATTATTTTGCCGCTTTTGGATATTTTAATTATTTCTTGTTCAAGATATTTTTGATATTTTATGTTATGGTAGCTTTGAATTACCGACTTTGCCGCATTTGCCAACCATTGAGTAAGGTTGATCAACTGGGAAGGGCCTTGTTTGTTTTGGATGGTGGCATACAGGCGGATTATTGCTCCGATTTTGATAGCATCCTGATTAGCATTAATGTCAACAATAATCCCATCAATCTTTTTACCCATTTTGCAACGCAGATAAGCGATAATACTTTTATCAAAAGGGGTAGTCGAAAAATTAGAGTGATTATTGTTAAGTGCAGCAAGCAAACGCGAAGTATTGTTAACGAAAAAATTACCTAATAAAGGACTTATGCAGGGAAGATCTTCGTCAAAGTCGTACATAATGCGTTCAAAACCATAGCCATAGTCATTGCGCATAAGATACATGCCGAATTCACTGGCGTTGCTGGGGGCGCGCAAATAAGGTTGTTCTTGGTACCATAATTTGATGATATCTGAAGAAATTAAATTTTGCAAATAAGTTAAGGGTATATTATTTTTTTTGTTATAAAAAATAGTTTTAGCTATGCCACCCGGAAACAGATAAGTATCGTCGCATTTGAGAGGCAGGTTGCTGTCAAGATATATGCAGATTTTTGCTAAAAGGTTTGATTTATCGGGATTGTCTTTTTCCGAAGTTATAACGTTTTGCAGTTTGGCGTGAAGTTTTTCGTTTTCTAATCCGCTTTTAACCCATTCAAGTATTTTGCCGCTTTGAATGACTTCAAGTCCAAAATCTGGATTGTTTAATATTGATAATGCGGCACTTTTACGTGTATAGCATTTTTCACCATTGATTACCAGTGCTTTATTGGAACGATCATTGGTTTCTGGCATCAAATTAGCACTTTTGCCGTCAAAATAGTTGAGAATTGTATTATAATCGTTTCTTTTTTCGCTGTTATCATCCAGAAGACAGTGCAATACCGTACTGATACGTGCAGGGATTTTTTCATTATTGGATAAAAAATTAAAAGATGAATTTTTTAATTTTTGGCGGACCATTTCTCCTGGTGAAAGTTCGGATTTTATGTCGTGATTTAGTACTAATTCTAAGAGGACAACGCCGCATGCATATATGTCATGATCGATTATACCGTTGCCGCGAGATTGCGGCGGGCATAAGGAATTTTCGATGGTTTCATAAATTAAGGGTTGGTGGTAAGAAGGAAATGATGCAAGACAGTCACCGAGCATGAGTTCTTTACGAGAGGAATCGGTAAAATATACATTATCCAGGCGAATAGCTCGATGAGTGAGCCCGAAAGTCTTGAGAACGTCACAAGCCGATAAAAGTGATAAGGTTAATGAGCGGAAAATTTCTCCACTCATTGGGTCGGATATTTCAAGAAATTTATCGGCTCTCGGTCCTTTAGGGCGATTATAAATTAAGGCGATGGTTTCGAAATTATTGAATTCAACATGTCCATATTCAACTAATTTAAGTATAAAGGGGGAATCAATTGATTTCATATAAGGAAGATAAGATAAACGAGGGAGTTCATCCAAGCAAATTAAAGCAAATAAAGCTCTGCTCGGATTCGTTTTATCAATTGCTTCGAATGCCGATGCACCATTGCAGTTAAATTCAGGCATAGGGTGAGTGAGATTTATTTCAAAGCGTTCCTTTAGCAAAATGCTATCTGCATTTGTATTTTGCACAGGTTGTTCATCGTTTATTTTTTCTTTTTCATCTTTTTCTTCATCATCATCGGTCATGCGATATTCTTTCGATAGAGGTTCATCAAATAAGTATTGTTTATCATTATATTGTTAATAAAATGCAAATTTTTTTTATGAAAATGATAAAAATATATTTTAATACAAACGAGCGGGTAGTTACAGATGGTTGAAGCAGTTAAAAAAGATATGACTGATTTTTTAGAGGGGGCATATGCGAATAGAAGGCCTTCCTCCGTTGATTTATCTGTATTGAATGAAGCTGAAAAATATAATGTAAATTTGTCTGAATTAGAGACTTTATCTCAAAAAAGTGAAGAAATTCAAGATGCGGAAGATGCGGTTAAACGGCAAGAAGAAGGGTGGTATACATTAGATGTTAAGTTATCGGATATTATAAGTACTGTGTTTGACGATGCTAATTATCCGATATTTATTGTTCAAGATGATCTGCTTGTTTATGTGAATAAAACGGCTCAGAAACTGATGAATATTACCTCATCAGCTAGTGTATTACAGCACAAATTTCTGGAAATGGTTTATAAAGAAGATTGGAATTTGTTGGCTAATAATATAGGAGAAATGTTAACATCTCATAAAGTATTAAAAATAAGGTTTAATTACAAAGACGGGAAAATACAAGAGTTGAATTTGAAAGCTATTTATTTGTCGGATATTGAGCATTTCTCGTTTATTTTGGTTGGTGAAAAAATACAAAGCAAGACAACTAATAATAATGGCGGATTATATGATGAAGTTACCGGATTACCATGTTTCTTTTTGTTTGAAGATCGTTTGCAAATGGCAATATTGGCTGTACGGGAAGCAAATAAAACGGTTTTAGCCAACAGAGTGGCTGTTTTAGCTATTAATATTGATAACATTAAAGATTTAAGAAAAATTAATTTTGAAGATGCTGCTATAAAGCGATTGGCGGATAATTTGGTGTTTAATTTGCCCAAAACAGTTACAGTTTCAAAAGGTTTAAAGTATCATTTTTGGATTTTGTTGAGCAATTTAAAAGATGAGTTTGAACTTGATTATTACCTGCGAAGGATAAAAGAGGTGTTAGATGACGGGGTTAATGATAATTTTATGCGACATGAATTAAAATATTCAGTGGGGTGTAGTGTTTTTCCAGATGTGTCGCGGACGGCTAAAGAACTGATAGAGCATACTATTACGGCAGTGAGAAAAGCTCAAGAGGATGCCGGTAATTCAATTGTTGTGAGAAAACGTAAAGAGTAATTATCAGATTTTGATAAAGATTTGTTGAAGTTTAGAAAAATCCGCTTGTTAAAAAGTAAGTTTTGTTTTATTTTCTAGCCAAAGAGAAAGGAATTGGTTTCAAAATGGCAGATTTGTTTGATGCGAATAAGGGGCTTTCCCAAACTTATGACGCTGAATCTATTGATGTTTTAGAGGGATTGGAGCCGGTAAGGCATCGTCCGGGGATGTATATAGGCGGTGTTGATGAAACAGCTTTACATCATTTGGTAGCGGAGATACTGGATAATTCAATGGACGAGGCGGTAGCCGGATTTGCTGATCGTATTGATGTGATAATGAATGCAGACTATTCGGTTACTATTATTGATAATGGTCGCGGAATACCGGTGGACAGACATCCTAAATATCCGGATAAGTCAGCGTTAGAGGTTATTTTGACAACATTGCACTCCGGCGGCAAGTTCGGCGGGAATGTTTATAAAGTATCAGGTGGATTGCATGGTGTAGGATTGTCGGTGGTAAATGCACTATCGGAGAGTTTAGTGATTGAGGTTGCAAGGGATAAAAAGCTTTATCGTCAGTGCTATGCCAGAGGCAAGCCCTTAGGAGATTTGGAGTTGGTTGAGCCGGTCATTAATCGTCGCGGCACTTCAATTACTTTTAAACCGGACAGAGAAATTTTCGGTGAAATGTCATTGTTGCAGCCGGCTCGTATTTTTCGCATGGCTCGTTCAAAAGCCTTTTTATTTAAGGGCATTAAAATATTTTGGAAATGTGCAGCGGAATTAGTAAGTGAAGAAGATAATATTCCGCTTGAGGCCGAGTTGTGTTTTCCTAACGGATTGTTGGATTTTTTGAATTATTCGGTAGGAGCAAAAGCGATAATAAACAGAATGCCGTTTTGCGGTGAAGCACCTTTGGATAATGATGAAGGTAAGATTGAGTGGGCGATTACCTGGCCGGAAGATCAGAACGGATTTTGTTATTCTTACTGCAATACAGTTATTACACCATTCGGAGGGACGCATGAAACCGGTTTTAAATCGGCTTTGTTAAAAGGGCTCAAAGAATTCGGTGAAATGATTAATAATAAAAAGGCAGCAAATTTGACTGCAGAGGATTTTTTGAGTGATGCAGCAATAATGTTGTCAGTTTTTATTCGTGATCCTCAATTTCAAGGACAAACCAAAGATAAATTAACTTCGGCAAAAGCTGTCAGATTAGTGGAAACGGCAGTTAAAGATTCTTTTGATCATTGGCTTTCATCGGATTTGGAAAATGCTTCTGTATTATTGGAATATGCGATTGACAGGGCAGAATTGAGAAAAAAGAAGAAAGAAGAAAAGGAAAAAATTCGCAAGAGCCCGACTAAGAGATTACGGTTGCCCGGAAAATTGGCAGATTGTTCACAAACGGCGGCAGAAAATACCGAGATATTCATCGTCGAGGGGGATTCGGCCGGAGGCTCGGCAAAACAGGGCAGAGACAGACAGACACAAGCCATTTTGCCTTTGCGGGGTAAGATATTGAATGTGGCAAGTGCGTCAATCGAAAAAATTACACAAAACCAAGAAATAAAGGATATGATTGAGGCTTTGGGATGCGGTACCAAAGATAATTATAAAGAAGAAAATTTAAGGTATGAAAAAATAATTATCATGACTGATGCTGATGTTGACGGAGCACATATCGCTTCATTGTTAATGACTTTCTTTTATCAGCATATGCCGCAATTGATTGCTAACGGGCATTTGTTTATTGCTACTCCGCCGTTGTATAAAATTGCAGTGGGAGGAAAGAACTATTATGCATTAGATGATGAGGATAAAGATAAAATTTTAGCAAAAGCAGTTAAAGGCAATCAGAAACCGGATATAAGTCGTTTCAAAGGGTTGGGTGAAATGAGTTCGCAACAACTGAAAGAAACGACAATGGATAAAAAGAACCGAATGCTTTTGAGGGTTTTGATTCCTTCAACAGTTACCGAAGAAGGCCGAGCGGAAGATTTTGCTACGCGCCGGCAGGTTGAGAGATTGATGGGAAAAGATCCGGAGCAACGTTTCAGATTTATTATTGAACGGGCAAAATTTGCCGGAGAATTGGATATATAAGGAAAATCAGATGAAACTTTCGGCAGTTTTAGGTGCGTTATTGGTCGTATTTATTTGGGGTGTTAATCCTGCGATAAGTAAGTTGGGGTTACAGGAAATTCCTCCATATACGTTTTTAACTATTCGTTATGCCATTACTGCTGCAATATTTTTGCCTTTTGCGCGTCCATACAAACATGAATTGAAACAGATGTTTATTGTGGCATTAACATCCAATGTAATTACTAATTTATTAATTTATGAAGCATATCGTGATTTATCACCATCAGCTTGTTCACTATTGTTACAGACCGAGGGACCGATTTCGGTGATTATGGCTTGTATTTGGGCAAAAGAACGTATTAACTTTAAGCAATCATTATCGATTATGCTGTCATTTATAGGTGTGGCGGTGATAATGGGAATTCCGCAAATGAGTTTTGTCGGAGTAGCGTTGATTTTGCTTTCTCGTATTTTTTGGGGAATTTGTCAGATTGTATTTAAGGATACCAAACATATATCAGTGCCGGTTTTTGCGGCGTATTCTTATTTGTTTGCTTTGCCTTTTACGGCAACAGGTTCGATTTTTTATGAGCATTATGATTATCGTGAATTGGCAAATATTGATTGGGGAATTGCCGGTTGGCCGATGGCATTTGAGGTCGTTGCTTTGACAATTGCGATGTTTATGTGGCAGAGGTTGATTGCGGTAAATGGTGTTAATAAGATTGCACCATTCAGTACATTGCGTATTATTTTCGGTATTGCTGCCGGAGTGATAATGTTTGATGATGATGTAAATTGGCAAATTATGGTAGGATCGATTTTGGTGACCTGGGGTGTAATTCTAACAATGAGAGAATTTAATATTATATTGAAAAGCCATGCAAAATCGATAGTGGTATATCGCAGAGCCAGGCGTTTGTTTATGGAACGCAGGTTGAAAAGAATATCTTTAAGGAAAAAACACAGATGATTAGAAAATATCAAGAGGCAGATATTGAGAAAATATTAGCGATTTGGTTGGAAGGTTCCAAACAAGCACATAGTTTTGTGTCCGGAGAATATTGGCAGAAAATGTTGCCGTCGGTGCGTAAGTATTATTTACCGAATACCGAGAGTTATGTGTTTGAAGATAAACATCAAATTAAAGGTTTTATAAGTACGATAGATGACAGATATGTAGGAGCATTGTTTGTTGATCCGAAATATCAAAAGCAAAGAATCGGTTCAAAATTGATGAATTATGTTAAGAATATTTATCCGGAATTAACATTAAAAGTATTTGCTAAGAATAAAGATGCTTTGCGTTTTTATAAAAATAACGGTTTTAAGATTATGGCGGAACAGACCGACGAAGGAACAAAAGAGCAAGAATTGTTGATGTCTTGGGCTATGGAGTGTAAAACCGGTCACCACAAACGCTATCCGTCAGATTCTTAAAAAAACAAAAGCCCGGATCTTGTGGTCGGGGCTTTTGTTTTTAGAGGTTTTGAAAAAATGCCCATATTTCCAAGGCGGCAGTGCGGAGATCGTTGCTTTCGACCGAAATTTGGTGTTGAAAGCTTTGGCGTGCCTCTTTTATTACAGGCAAAGTTTCGTCATTAAATACCGCAATACGGTGTGCCATGGAATGGTCGTCGGGGCGTCGGCGTCCTTTTTTTTGGCACTTAGGGCACGTTGTGTGCTCTTTGATAGAGAATGTAGCTCCGCATTGAGGACAAATTCTTCTTATCCGAGAACGTTGAATGCTGATTTCCTCATCCAATTCCAGGAACACGGGGGCGACTTCGAGATTTTTGCTTCTGATGAAGGCTAAGAAATTTTCCCCTTGGTTCTTGGCGCGCGGATAGCCGTCGATCAAAATAACTACCTTGTTTTTCAGCTCTTGCCCGAACAAGACATTGGCAGCAACTTCTTGGATAAGCTTTTGGAATGTCTCATTTGCCGTAGAATCAGAGAGTAAATTACCACTATCTACGATTTGTCGGATGCATTCGTCGTCTTGGGCCAGTTTGCGGAAATGACTACCCATCTCGACACTTACAACTTGGATATCGGCGTTGGTCGCTGATAATTTTTTGAGTGTCGAAATAATCGTTCCTTTACCGCTTCCGGGAATTCCAAACAGTGGAACTAAAATCACATTTGTTTTCATGTTGAAAATTTTTGTTAATAATTAATTAAATATAAAAAATTGGGGTAATTATATTTAAAAAACTTAATTTGGCAAGATGTTTTTTACTTGACAAGGGCGAAAATTATGAGTATGGTGAGCGCAGATTTGGTGTTAACGGGGTTATAGCTCAGCTGGGAGAGCGCTTGAATGGCATTCAAGAGGTCAGGAGTTCGATCCTCCTTAGCTCCACCAATTAGAAAAAAGACAGGTTTAAGACCTGTCTTTTTTTGTTGAGAAAAATAGAGGAGGATCGAGCTCCTTTCAGGAGTTCGGTCTTGCTGCGTAAGGGTGCGCTTTGAGAGCGCGCCCTTACTTCGCTTCGGTCAAGCCAGTTGTAACGCTCGCTCATGGCGCTGTCGCTTTTCGCTTGCTAACAACTGCTACAGATTTCGGCAAAAACAATTCACCGGATTGTTTTTGCTCTGCAATCCCTCCTTAGCTCCACCAATTTAAGGAAAGACAGGTTTAAGACCTGTCTTTCTGCATTAAAATTTTATATTTTTAAGAAGTTCTTTATATTTCTTACGACGATCATCAAGGCGTTTGTGAAGGTGCCCAAAGCTGAGACTGGCTAAGATTTGATATAGGTAATATTTTAACCGCATAGAGGATAGGCTGCTATAACTAATAATGTGATTATCTTGAGTAAAGATAGTATTGAAACCATATTCAGCATTGACAGCTTGAATTTCGGAAGCAATGAGGGATAAATCGGCAAATTCGGCAATATCGTTAATCTCGCCAAGATAAATTGTATTTAAGGCTTTTTGATTTTTAGTGAAAAATTGATGCTTTTTAGCGAATTCCAAAAGGTTTTTAGTAATATAAAAACGGTCGAAATAGTTTGCCTGTTTATGATTATTATAATTATCAATAATTGAGTTAGAATGGATAACGTAGTTATAGAGTTTGTCGGTAGTTATATAAATGTTACGAGAGCAAAGAGCGTATTTATACCAAAAACAATCGTCATCATGAAGAAAACCATCGGGAAAAGTGATATTATATTTATCAATGATGGATTTCCTGAAGATTTTGTTCCATAAAACAACGTTTATTTTATGTAACTTTTTATTTATTAATCCCTTAAGCGGAGGATTAAAATAAACATCGCTATAAGTTCGATCATTTTGTGAAATAATATTACTATTGCACATGGCACAATCGGCTTGGTTTGCGGTGATTGTATCCAACATAATTTTGCACATATCCGGCTCATAGGTGTCGTCAGCATCGCAAAACATAATAAATTCACTTTGCGAATTAGTTAAGCCGATATTTCGAGCTTTGGCCGGACCGGCGTTGGCTTGGGAAAACACTTTAATACGACAATCTTTAGCGGTATAGTCATTAAGAATGTTAAGAGAATCATCAGTTGAGCCATCATTGACACAAATGATTTCAATATCTTTGAAGGTTTGATTGATAATACTGTCCAAACATTTTGGCAAATATTTTTCGGCATTATAGACCGGTATGATGATGGAAATTTGAGACATACATCAGCCTTTCAAAAATTGGTTAACTGATTTTAGCTTAACTTTTAATTCTTTTTTCTTGCGTTTGTAGCGAGTGCGAGTTTTACCGAAGGTAAAAATAGCAAGCAAGCGATATATGAAATATTTGAGCCGATTTTTTCGGTAATAAAAAATATTACGCATTAATTCTTTAGATGAGATATTTGTGCAAGCATTTTTATAAATTATTTCTTCATAAAAAGGAGTTTGACGAGCATAATGCCACCAAAGATCAGCCATCGGGTGTTGAGGATAATTCCATGGTTTGATATTTGAGGTATAATGCAAGATATGCGGGTTTGTGTAAGCTGAAAGGTAGTCAGCGGCAATGTCATCGTCCAAATGCTTTTGAAAGTCAGTATCAAATATCGGCAAATGCCATTGGGTATTCCAAGCGGTTTCAAGAAATTTTACATGACCTTGCAGTACATTATTTAAGATGCATTGATCAACATATAAAGGAGTAATTCGTTGTAAAGCTTTTAAACATTTGATTTCCATATCAAAAGCAGCAAGTTTTTGAATGTTCATAATCATTATACCTGAATTAAAATAATCCTGAGGATTTTGCATTTCGAGCGTCTGGGTAAAATAGTCAGGATAAGATGATTTATCAAGTTGTGATTTATATAAATGTGATTGTATGGTAGTATCCTTGACGGCAGCAATATAATTTGTACCTAAATCGATGTAATATAGTTTAGCTATATCATTCTGAATAACAATATCGCAATCAAGGTATAATACTTTAGTGTATTTATAAAATATCCGAGGAATAAACAGTCTGAAATAGGCGGCAATACTAAAATGTCCGTGAATTGCGAAATTATATTGATCAAGGTTAGATAATAAAAAATTTATATTAAGAAACCGAATGGATATATTAGAAGTTTGCATTGCTGAAATTTTTTGCTTGTTCTCATCGCTTATATTATCTTCTAATATCCAAATATCATAATTATTTTGAGAAGAAGAATTGGCGATGAGAGATTTTAAGCATACCGCCAAATAAGCTGCATAATTATTGTTTGAACTGAAAATAATCGGAACATTATTTTTAGAAAAAGCCGGTAAAGGCGGATTTGCGGAATTGTTGAAGATTTGCAGTTGTCGGGACATAAGTTAGTCTTTCAAAAATTGTTTTACGTATTTTAGTTTAATTTTTAACTCTTTTTTCTTGCGTTTATAATGAGCCCGAGTTTTGCCGAAAGTGAGATTAGCAAGCAAGCGGCATCTGAAATAGTTAAGTTTATTTTTTTTGTAATTAACAACATCGCGAATAATGTTATTTTGAAAAATAATTTTGGTATCAATTTTGGCCAATGGTATTTGTTTTATTTTATATTTTTCGCTACAACAGTATATATAAGCACAAGTTAATCTTTCGCTCATCCAAGCTATGTTTCGTTTTTCTTTTTCTTCATACGGAAAATCTTTGAATCTTTGGTAAAGTTCAAAAATTACAGGAAAAATCCATTTGCAATAATCAAAGAAGACTTCTCTCGGCATGATAAAACAGTTAAATAAGGGGCCTGTTTGATTATTTGTAAACGCGTGTTGAAATTTGGCATAATTTTTATCTGAAGATAAAATTTTAAGAACTTCATCGAAAAATATTTGATTAAATCCCCAATTTTTATGGTCAAGGTAATGCTGGTAGAGACCTTTGTCATAACTAAAGAATTTATCACAAATGATGTCCGCTTGTGAAATGGCCTCATATAATTCGTTATGTTCAAAACATATTTTGTTGTCAGATATTAGGCAAGGAAAATTGAAAAAACGACGATAATGATTTATGCCAATATAATCAGGATTCCCTAATTTATCATAGTTTTTCCAAGCCCAATAAACAGCACTCATTTCATTAAATAGGCGATTTAATTCAGAAATATTATCACCGGTGTCATCGCCAATCATATTATCCAACATCCATTGGTAATCTTCTTGACTCATTTTACCATCTTTACTTGCTTGAGTTGCCAAGATTCTGCCCAAATGAATTGGGATAAAAATATCATCTTTAATTAAATATGCCGGTTTATGGTAACAAACGAGAATTTTCAGGGATTTTGCCATTTATTTTCCTTTTAAAAATTGCTTTACGGCTTTAAGTTTAGCTTTCAGATCTTTTTTCTTGCGTATATAGTGAGCGCGAGTTTTACCGAAAGTGAGATTTGAAAGGATCTTATATCTCAAAAGTTTACGTTTATTACGTTTGTAGTTTATTATTTCTACCACATTGTTTATCAATGAATTTTCTGATTTACGAGATAACATATTCATTAATAGTATATTTTGGTATCGATCTTCCCCATAAAACGCCTCTGGGTGACTTTGTATTAATTTTTTGAAAGTATAGGCTTCATCTCCGCCAAGTTCTATCCATTTTTTATGGTTTTCATACCATTCTTTATAGGCTGAACCGGTGTAGTATTGCCATGGTTTTGATTTTCCTAATAGGTGAATCAAACGAGCCTTTGATTTGTCCTCAAAAGGAAAAGCATGATAAATAAGTTTGGGAAACATATCCACCTTAAGCTTAAAATCCTCAATCATTAGTTGCAAAATACCCTGCTCGGCATATTTGATGTATGACGAATATTTATCCAATTGTTTATAGAGGTATTCTCTTAATTTCAAAGGCTCTTTTAATTTGTCCGTGAAAATAATTAAACCTGAAGCATAAGCTTCTGCCATCATATCATATCCTGGAACATTCTTAACAAAAAACATATGAACACCATGCCCTTCAGGGTAGGGATCCAAATCAATTGACATGGAAATTCCGGTTTTACCATATTCAAGCAATCCTGAAATATCTCCGGTAATCAAAAAATCTGTATCAAACCAAAAAACTTTATGATATTTATCTAAATGTGCCAACGCTTCAAAACGTGCATAACACATATTTGAATAATGTTTTAAGCGTTCACGATCTACTTTATTTGGAATTTGATAATCGTATATCTTAAATGTAACAGGATAAATTCTCTGAATAGTTTGTTTATCTTGTTCTGTAGCTGTCTCGTCGGTATAGATAACAACATCGTCAAACATATTCGGAGAATGTTTTTTTAAGCCCAAGAGTACATTGCCTACGGAAAATAAATAGTTTCCGGTTGCAGCCATTATTAATAATGCATTTTTTTTATTCTGTATATTCATCAGTAAATAATCCTTTCAAACCTATTGGATTGATAGAAATGATTTCAGTTTCAGGATAGTACATCGTTTTAAATTGCTTAAATTTTTTAAAATTTTCAATATTGCGATCAGGAATTAAATCTGTTGTTTTTGTCTTGTCATATGCATATGGATCATTTGTACAATCACAACCTACCAGATAAATCTTCTTAGGGGAAGTCCATAATATAAATTGCAAAGCGGCAAAAACAACAGAGGCAAAATCTCCAAGGTGCTGAGATGTCAAATCATATGCAAATTTGCTATTATATCCTAAATCTGTATAGTATCTAACGGCATTAGCTTTAATACTCCAACTTTCGGGAATAATCCAGTCTGTGTGTTTTTCATTTGATATTCCAAAAAATTTTTTACAATTATTACCTTTATAGTTAATTATTTTATCTTTGTAACCATCATTAAAAGCTCTTTTATCTTGAATAAAAAGATAATCTAATAAAATATTGTCTTTTAAAAAACTTCTATTAACCCCAACATGAACAGCATTTTTTATCGGCTTGTATTTAGCGTTTGTTGGTCCTGATGCCACTAAAACAACTTCTCTATCTTTATATTTGTTTTTATATGAAGAAAAAGTTTTTTGATGTGTTGCCTGAACAATATTGGCTTGACTTATAATGTGCAACAAACGGGTATTTTCTACTACTATATCTTGAACAGTTGATGGGATATTTTTAGTTTTATATTTTATGCCTAAAAAATATTTTTTGATTTTATTATTCTTTTGTTTGCAGGTTTTATAAGGTATTCCCAGAAAATATTTTTTAGTTTTATTAGGTTCAATTTTTTTCTTAAATACTGGGATATTTAAAAAGTATACAGTATATTCATTTTGAAGAATATATACTATATTAATAATTTTTTTACTAATAAATTTTGTTACTATTTTTTTATCCTTTTCAGAAAAAAATTTATATGTCTGTAGTTTTTCTATTTTTCTTAATATCTTTTTTAGATTACAAATTTGAGTAAAAGAAAAAGTCTTTTCTGTAACTAGGCGCATAGCAATACGCTTATATATATTTTCCCAAACTATTGATGGTATATTCTTATCATTTAATAAAAAATTACAAGTAAGAATACATTCTTGTAGCATATTTTTATTTAAATGTTCAATATTGTGATTACCAGAAAAAAGTCTATAATTAATGTAAGAAGACGGAATAATATATACAGTTTCTGCATAAGCATAACATTTTAATATAAAACCAAAATCCTGAGATGCAGCTCCTGGCGTTTCATTAAATAAAATTTTATTTTTATTTAGAAAATATTTATTATATATTGCAGACCAATGAGAAACGTGCTTTTCGATTAAGTTAGGACAATTTCCTCTACCACTAATAAATTTATTACAGTCTGTATCGTAAAAATTTTTTTCCAATCTTTTTTCGCCATTTTCTAAAATACTAGTGTAAAAACATTTTACAATATCGCACTTATTATGGTTTGTATTAGCATATAATTTTTCATACATTTCCGGTTCGATCCAATCGTCAGGTTCAACAAAACCTATGTATTCTCCTGATGCGGCTTTAATTCCGTTGTTGTATGCATTACCTAGCCCGCCATTTTTTTGATGTATTACTTTGATGCGAGAATCTTTTTGGGCGTATTCATCACAGATTTTACCGCAATTGTCCGGCGAGCCATCATCAACTAAAATAATTTCAATATCTTTCAAAGTTTGATTTAAAATAGAGTCTATTGCTTTATGTATAAATTTTTCAACCTTGTAAATCGGAACGATAACAGAAACTTTGGGTTCTCTTGTCATTATTTAAATCTCCTTAAACAATTCTAATGCTCTTGAAACTGTTTGGTCCATGTTATAATACTTGTAATCGCCCAAACGACCGACAAACCAAACATTTTTTAATTCTTTAGCTTTTGCAACATAGCGGTCATACAAATCTTGATTAGCTTTATCCGGAATCGGATAATAACGTTCATGCTTTCCTTCTTCATAGGAGTATGGATATTCATAAGAAACAATGGTTTTATCAGATTTTTCATCAAGATAATATTTATATTCCACCGAGCGGGTGTAGTCATAATTTTCAGGATAGTTGATTTGCGGTCCGGATTGTAAGTAATTACAATTGTGAATTTTGAACATTATATCTAAACTGCGGTAAGGCAATTTGCCTAATTCATAATTAAAATACTCATCAATTGCTCCGCTAAAAAATAGGCGATCATATTCAATATTGTTGCGAATCGAAGCAAAATCCGTGTTCAGCTCAACTTTAATCAACGGATTGTTGAGAATGTTTTTAATCATTGCAGTGTAACCATTAAGCGGAAGTGCTTGATAACGATCTTGAAAATAACGGTCGTCACGGCTGATATATACCGGAACGCGCCCACTAACTGAGGCGTCTAAATCTTCGGGTTTAACACCCCACTGTTTAATCGTATAACCTAAAAAAACTTTTTCATATATGTATTGTGCTAAAAATTCAAGATCTGAGTCGTTTGATTGGCGAAGTTGCAGAATCGGCACTTTTTGGTTAAAACCGAATTTTTTCAGAAGTTTGGTTTCTAATTTGTTGGCAAGTGATTGCGGAAAAACTTTATGCAAACTGTCAAGGTTAAAGGGAATATTAACCTCAATTCCGTCAATTACAGCCTTAACACGATACATAAAACGATGCCATTCGGTAAAGTTGCTTAAATAGTCCCATACTTCTTTGTTGTTAGTGTGAAAAACATGGGGTCCATATTGGTGAACCGTAATACCGGTTTCTTTATCCTTGTAATCATAGACATTGCCGCCGATATGATTACGTCGGTCGATAATCAAAACTTCTTCATGCTTTTGCGAGGCCAAACGTTCTGCCAAGACAACACCGGATAATCCACAACCAACAATGAGGTTTGTTACTTTGCGCATCAATATCTCCTTTTAAGTTCCCAATTCCAAGCGGTTGAGATGATGTCTTTAATATCAGTGTATTGAGGTTGCCAGCCTAAAATTTCTTTAGCTTTAGTGTTGTCGGCAAAAAGACGAGCCGGATCGCCGGCACGGCGAGGGGCATATTCCACGGGGCATTTTTTGCCGCTGACTTGTTCGGCTGCGGTAATAATCTCTTTGACCGAAGTGCCGATACCGGTGCCAAGATTAATACAACCGTTATAAGTCCCCAGTTTTTCCAGAGCCAGACGATGAGCCACAGCTAAATCTTCAACATGGATGTAGTCACGGATACAAGTGCCGTCAGGAGTATTATAGTCAGTGCCGAAAACTTGAATTAAGTTGCGTTTGCCGAGGATAGCTTGTAATACCAGCGGAATTAAATGTGTTTCCGGCGTGTGACTTTCGCCGATTTTACCGTCTTGAGAACAGCCGGCCGCATTAAAATAACGTAAAGCAATATGTTGCAGTCCATAAGCACGTTCATAATCAGCAAAAATTTGCTCAATCATCAATTTGGTTCGTCCGTAAGGATTAATCGGATTTTGCGGATGTTTTTCGTCAATCGGGGTATATTGCGGCTCGCCATAGGTGGCACAGGTGCTGGAAAAAACAATCTTTTTAACATTATGTGCCAACATTGTATGAAGCAGATTAGTCGTGCCGATGACGTTGTTGTAATAGTATTTTTCAGGTTCAGCTACACTTTCTCCGACATAAGCAAAGGCAGCAAAATGGATAACAGCATCAATCGGATAAAAAGTGAACAACTTATCAAGAGATAGTAAGTCCATAAGATCTGTATAGATAAAAGCGGCACGTTCGTCAACAGCTTCGCGATGGCCATAATATAAATTGTCCGCGACTATAACTTCATAGCCTTGATCAAGCAGGTGGCGAACAGTATGAGAGCCGATGTAGCCGGCACCGCCCATAACTAAAATCATGCAACCTCCCGCAACAGTTTTTCTTTGTTCTCAATCTTTTTGCCAATTCCTTGATATTTGAAACCGTTGGCAAGTGCTGATTCGATATTTAGCAAATTGCGGCAGTCAACAATGTTTTTGTGACGCATTAAAAGTCCGGCACGGGTTAAATCCAGACTCTTGAATTCGCCCCATTCGGTCAAAATCGCTAAGACATCAGCATCTTTCAAACATGCGTACATATCATCGGCATAGCTGATTTTGTCGCCTAAAAGGCGGCAAGCAGTGCCCATAGCTTTAGGATCATAAGCGGTGATGTCGGCTTTATGTTCAAGCAGATTGTAAACAATATCCATAGCCGGACTCTCGCGGCAGTCATCGGTTCCGTCTTTGAAAGCTAAGCCCAATACAGCTATTTTGGGATTAGGAATATCTTTAACCGCATTGAGAATCCGTTCGGCCATTTGCTGTTTGCGTTTGGTGTTGCCGGCAATGGCCGCATTAATTAAGGTCATTTCCACATCGTTTTGGCGTGCCATATAAGACATAGCCATAGTATCTTTAGGAAAACAACTTCCACCATAACCCGGTCCGGGATTTAAGAAACGATTGCCGATGCGGGTATCTAACCCCATACCTTGGGCTACTTCGGTAATATCGGCACCGGTTTTTTCGCAAAAGTCAGCCATTTCGTTTATATAATGAATCTTGATTGCTAAAAAAGCGTTAGAGGCATATTTTATGGTTTCGCTTGAACGACGTTTGACAAACAGCATGTTGGTTTTGCCAGCGAACGGTTGATAGAGCTCTTTGATTACATTGCGGGCTTTTTCAGTATTTGCACCCACAACAATGCGATCGGGGTGAAAAAAGTCATAAACTGCAAAACCTTCACGCAAAAATTCCGGCAAAGAAACAACATCAAAATCGGCAAAAGGATTTTTTTTGCTGATAAGGGCTTCGATATCATCGCCGGTACCGACCGGAACGGTCGATTTGGTTGCAACAACGGTATATCCTTGTAAATATTCGGCTAACTCGGTTGCAGCTGCATGAATATATTTCATATCTGCTTCTTTAGTCACCGGATGCGGTGGTGTACCGACGGCAATTATAACTAAATCGGCAGTTTCAATGCCTTCTTTCATAGAAGTGGTAAATTTGATTCTTCCGGCGGCGGTGTTTTTGTGAAAAAGCTCTTCCAGTCCATCTTCGTAAAGAGTGATTTTGCCGGAATTTAAGGCGGCGATTTTTTGCGGATCGCGATCAATACAGGTTACTTCGTTTCCTAATTCAGCCAAACCTACTCCGGTGGGGAGTCCGACATATCCGGTTCCGATAATTGCTACTTTCATTTTAAATTGCCTTCTTAAATAAATTAATTTGTGTTTCAAAATAAGCTATGGTTTTATCGAGTCCTTCATCAAGTTTTATTTTCGGTTCCCAACCTAATTTAGTTTTAGCTAAAGTAATGTCGGGACGACGCAGACAAGGATCGTCAGCAGGTAAATCGCGGTATACTATTTGGGAAGAACCGCCGATTTTAGCGATTACTTTTTGTGCCAATTCTTTGATGGTGAATTCTCCGGGATTGCCTAAGTTGACAGGACCGGTAAAATCTTTGGGCGAATTCATCATGCGAATCAAACCTTCAATGAGGTCATCAACATAGCAGAATGAACGAGTTTGATTACCTTGACCGTAAATAGTTAAATCTTGTCCGCTTAGGGCCTGACAAATAAAATTGGAAACGACTCGACCATCATGAGGATCCATGTTTGGTCCGTAGGTGTTAAAAATGCGTACAACTTTTATGTTGACACCCTCATGGCGATGATAATCAAAAAACAGGCTTTCCGCACAACGTTTTCCTTCATCGTAACAAGAACGAATTCCAATCGGATTGACATTTCCGAGATAGGTCTCGGGTTGGGGGTGAATTAAAGGATTGCCATAGATTTCCGATGTGGATGTTTGCAAAATAGCGGCATGGTGTTTTTTAGCCAAATCCAACATATTAATTGCACCGAGCACGCAAGTTTTGGTAGTTTGAATAGAATGAGAACCTTGGTAAGCCGGAGGCGATGCAGGACATGCCAGGTTGTATATTTGGTCTATTTTAGTGTCGTTGATAGAAAGGGGTGAACAAACATCATGCTCAATAAAACGAAAATTAGGATTATTTAATAAATCAGCGATGTTTTGTAATCTTCCGGTATAATTGTTGTCAATACAAATAACCTTGTCACCGTTACTAATAAGTCGATGACATAAGTTAGAGCCTAAAAATCCAGTCCCACCAGTTACGAGAATACTATTCATTTGACACCTCTGTTTTCGAATTTTTCAAGTTTAGTTATTATATCGTTTATTATCGGAGTCAATAAGTTTTTTTGCAACAGGAATATTTTGTTAAATAAAGTAAAAATTTGTGAAAAAATGCTTGCAATTTTGTGAAGATATGTTTAAAAAGCGTCTGAGAATCGATAAAACGATTTTCGTTAACATTAATTCACACGCGGATTTTTAGCGGGATTGAAAATTTTGATTTTTAGTTTCGTTTCGGTGCTTGGAACTTTCAAGTTTTGGCAGGATCCGCGGAGGTTTAACCGAAAAAAGAAGGATATAAAAATATGACTCTTCCTACATTTACTTTGCGCCAGATGATTGAAGCCGGCGTTCACTTCGGTCACCACGCTCGTCGTTGGAATCCGAAAATGGCGGCTTATATTTATGGCAAAAGAGATAATATTCACATTATTGATTTGCAAAAAACTTATCCGATGCTGTATCAGGCAATGGCTACAACCAAAGAGATTGCAGCTCAAGGCGGTAAAGTTTTGTTTGTTGCAACCAAGCGCCAAGCTCAAGACATTATTAAAGAAAATGCCGAGCGTTGCGGTCAATATTATGTTAACCAACGTTGGTTGGGCGGTATGTTGACCAACTGGAAAACAGTTCACAAGTCAATTACCCGTTTGGTAAAATTGAACGAAATGTTTGAAAAAGGTGACTTGGCCGGATATACCAAAAAAGAATTGCAAGGTATGAGAAAAGAACAGGAAAAATTGAATCTGGAATTGGGCGGCATCATGAATATGGGCGGTCAACCGGATTTGTTGTTTGTTATCGATACCTGCAAAGAATCTTTGGCGATTAAAGAAGCTAAAAAGTTGGGAATTCCGGTTATCGGTATTTGTGATACCAACTCTGATCCCGAGGCAGTTGATTTGCCGGTTCCCGGTAATGATGATGCAATCAGAGCCATTCAGTTCTATTCCGAGATGATTTCAGCTTCGGTATTGGATGGTATGCAAGCTCAGATTGCCGCTCAAGGTGTCAAGGTTGAGGAAATGGTTGAAGAAATAGCCGCTGAAAAGAAAGATGCTCCTAAAGCTCCGCGCAAAAGAGCACCTAAAAAAACAGCCGAAAAGAAAGAAAAAGCTGAATAATTTTCAGGCTATTTGAGCGAATGAGGGCGGTGTTGATATACTGCGCCGCCCTTTTTTGAAATTAAATATTTTTAAGGGTTTATAAAAGATGACAGAAATTACTGCTGCTTTAGTTAAAGAGTTGAGAGAAGCTACCAGTGCAGGTATGCTTGATTGTAAAAAAGCCTTGGTTGAAACCAACGGCAATTTTGAAGAAGCTGTTGACTGGTTAAGAAAAAAAGGTTTGGCTACTGCCGCCAAAAAGGCCAGTCGTATTGCTGCCGAGGGTTTGGTTTCGATTTATGTTGAAGGAAATAAGGGAGCGATAGCTGAAGTTAACTCAGAAACGGACTTCGTTGCTAAAAATGAGATTTTCCAAGAATATGTTGCCGATGCGGCTAAAGTTGCTTTGATGGCTGCCGGTGAAGTTTGTGATATGAAAACTTTTCATTGCCCGAAGTGCAACAAGACTTTTGAAGAACGTTTGACCGATATGATTGCAAAGATCGGCGAAAATATGAATTTGCGTCGTGCGGCAATGATTCAGGTTAATGAAGGTGTTGTTGCTTCGTATTTGCACAATTGTTGCGGTGAAAATTTGGGTAAAATCGGTGTTTTGGTTGCTTTAGAGTCAAAGGCTGATAAAGCTAAATTGTTAGAATTGGGCAAACATATTGCCATGCATATTGCGGCTACGGCTCCGATTGCTTTGAATATTGCATCGGTTGATCCGGCAGCGGTTGAACATGAAAAGTCAATTTTTGCCGAACAAGCTAAAGCTTCGGGTAAACCGGAAAACATTATTGAAAAAATGGTTGAAGGTCGCGTTCGCAAGTTTTATGACGAAGTTGTTTTGGAAGAACAAGCCTATATTATGGATCCGGATAAGAAAGTTAAGCAAGTTATTGCTGATGCCGAAAAAGAATTGGGTGCTGAAATTAAATTGACCAATTATGTTCGTTTCAAATTGGGTGAAGGTTTGCAAAAGAAAGAAGAAGATTTTGCAGCTGAAGTTGCAGCTCAATTGAATAAATAAGCGAATTATGCAGAATAAAAGCGGTTAAGCAGAAATACTTAGCCGCTTTTTTTATTTTTTAGTATATTCAAGAACACTGTCGTTAACAAAAACCAACTCTACACCTGCTTGGGCGAACATTTCTTCAGATTCCTGTCCGGCATGGTATTTGTTTTCGGCGATAACTTTCTTAATTCCGGAAGATATTAAAAGCATGGCACAGGTGCGACAAGGTGTCATTCCTACATAAATAGTAGCTCCGTCAATAGCGACTCCGCGTTTAGCGGCCTGACAAATGGCGTTTTGTTCAGCGTGAACGGTGCGAATACAATGGTCATGCAATTTGCCGTCTGCTTCGTAAGAGGCACGGATTAAGTGCCCGACATCGTCACAATGGGGAAGACCGGATGGTGCTCCGGCATAACCGGTACACAAAATTTGGTTATTTTTAACAATCACACAAGCGCATTGTCCGCGGTCACAAGTTGAGCGTTTTTGCAACGCATGCATAACTTCTAAAAAATATTCATCCCAGGTTGGTCGCATGGCAGTCTCCTTTTTTAGTGGTAAAACATTTGTCAAAAGTTTAACAGAGTGTAGATTTTATTGTCAAGGATTCGTTGAATTTAAGAATAAAAATAACCCCGTTATTCGGCTGAGGATGAATGACGGGGTTGGGTTTTAAGCGAGGAGTAATTCATCAATGTCGCGGCGGGCTTGAATTATTTTTTTCGATATATCGGTTCCGTAAATATCCAGACCTTCGGCTTTGATGAGATTTACATCTGTGATGCCATAGAAATTTTGCGCCAGATTTTTGATATATTCAAATCCGAAATTATCATCATTATAACCGCCTTTGGTGGTGACATAATAAAGTTTTTGAGCACGGCATAACGGAATTATATCGCCTTGGGGCGAGAAGTTGAAAAGCAAACCGATTATATTGATATGTTCGATATAAAGTTTGAGCCAAGTCGGGAAAGATAAATCCCAATAAGGGGCGGCGATGACAATTATATCGGCGGAGGCAAAATCTTTTGCCAGGTCAAACAGGGCATCATCAAATTGTTTTTGTTCAACCCATTGAGTGCGTACATTCAGCATATATTCATCCAACGGTTTGAGATCTAAAGTCGGAACGTCAACTTGTTTGACTTCGGCATTCAGCTTGTCCACCAAATAGTCGGCCAGGATTTTGGTGCGGGATTCTTTGCGAACACAGGTATTAATATAAAGTAATTTCATTTGATTCTCCTAAAATTAAAACAGCGGATTATAAGCCCATTGCAGTAAGGCTTGACGTTGACGACGGCGACAATCAAAGTCCAGAATCGGGCAATTTTTCTTAACTTGGATATAGTGCCGTTTGAAGGCACGCCAGCGTTTGATTTGCCAAGCATCAATTTCAGGGATACGGCGTCCCATATAGTAGCGGCAATACCATTGAAACCATCCTCGCGGGTCGGGACCGATAATCCAACCGCGCCGTCTCCATTCGGATAATGACATACGTGACTTTATTTTAAAATAATTAATTTCGGCACAGGCTTGAGGCAAGGATAATTTGGCATTTTTGAACCATTGATGAGGAAATTCTTTTTTGCAATCATTGAGATAGTGTCCTTCAAAAACACCCAAGGCCAGCATTTGCGGCGGAGTCAAATCAGGAGTGAAATCAGAGGCAAAATCCTCACCTTCGCGGGCGGTATAAAAATATTCGTAATTTTGTTGCATTTTGTCGTTGACCAGCATTTTTACCTCCGGTGAATTTAAATAATGACGGTAGAGGTAAAAACAATCGGGTTGATGATATTTTTCTTGCCAAGCGATTAAAATTGCCATAATAATTATTGTCGATTTATAAGGAAAATAAGATGGCAGACCAATTTTCGCGCAGTGAGTTGATTTTCGGAACAGAGGCTTTAAGAAAGCTGAAGTTGTCGCATGTGGCAGTGTTCGGGGTAGGCGGAGTTGGCAGTTATGCGGTGGAAGCATTAGCACGCAGCGGTATCGGGGCAATTGATTTAGTTGACAGCGATAAATTTGAAATAACCAATCTTAATCGCCAGCTTTATGCTTTTCATTCGACACTCGGGCAATATAAAGTTGAAGTGGCGGCCCAGAGAATCGCCGATATTAATCCTGATTGCAAAGTGACGGTTTATAAAATGCGTTATTTACCGGAAACAGCAGAGCAATTTGAGGTAGCAAAATATGATTATATTGTTGATGCTATTGATACGATAAGTGGAAAAATCTGCTTGATTGAAGCGGCAAAACGCGCTAAAGTAGCAATAATATCAGCAATGGGAGCCGGTAATAAGGTTAATCCTGCAGCATTTGAAGTTGCAGATATTTATCAGACCAGCGTTTGTCCATTGGCGGCAGTTATGCGTAAGGAATTACGTAAACGCGGAATTGATAATGTGAAGGTGGTTTATTCTAAAGAATCACCGCATAAAAACGGAAGCGAGGTTGTAGGTTCAACCTCATTTACGCCGGCAGCGGCAGGATTGATTATGGCCGGAGAAGTTGTTAAAGATTTGATTAAGAGGACTAAATAAAAATGGGAAGAAGCAAGACATTTATTTTAATGACAGTATTAGTGCTTATCTTTATGTTTTTCGGTAATATGATTGGCGGAGAACAAGGTATGAAAATGGCTTTGTTTGCCGGTTTAGGACTTAATTTTTTCAGTTATTTTTTTAGTGATAAATTGGTATTGCGGCAATATAAGGCCGTGGAAGTTTTACCGGAACAAGGTCCGCGATTTTATCAGATAGTGCAGCGTTTGGCTTATAATGCTAATTTACCGATGCCGAAAGTTTATATTATTCCGGAAGATGTGCCGAATGCTTTTGCAACCGGCCGTAATCCCAAGCATGCGGCAGTTGCGGCAACGCAAGGTTTGTTGAAAATGTTGTCAGAGAAAGAGATTGAGGGAGTGTTGGCGCATGAAATGAGCCATATTCGACATTATGATATTCTGACCGGTACGATAGCGGCGACTTTTGCCGGAGCAATAGCCAATTTAGCAAATTTTGCCAGAGTTGGTAACAGCGGCGGTCAGCACCGCGGAAACGGGGCTTTGGCTGTTTTATTAATGCCGATTGCAGCGGTAATTATTCAAATGTCAATTTCGCGCGAGCGTGAATATAAGGCTGATGAGGGAGCTGCTCGTTTGACCAGACATCCGGAATGGCTGGCATCAGCTTTGCAAAAACTGGAGGATGCGTCAAAAGGAAATTTATTGGCTAATGCTACTTCGCAAACCTCACATATGTTTATAGTAAATCCATTCAGCGGTATTCCGGGGTTGGCGAGATTATTCAGCACTCACCCTTCGACGCAAGACAGAATAAAAAGATTAAGAGCAATGCATGGTGAATTGCTGTAAAGTTAGTGGAAGCTGTTGATCAGCGAGCCGGCCAGCATATACCATCCGTCAATAAGTACAAAGAAAATAACCTTAAACGGTAAGGAAATTACGCTGGGCGGCAGCATCATCATACCCATAGACATGAGGACGGAAGCGACCACCATATCTATTATCAAAAACGGCAGGTAAATTAAGAAACCTATTTCAAAAGCACGGCGCAGTTCGCTGATCATAAATGCGGGAATGGTTATTTTAAGCGGTGCTTCTTCAATTTTTTCAACCTTATCTTCGGGGGAAGATAAGTCATTGAATAACATTAAGTCTTTTTCACGAGTGTTGTTTATCATAAATTCTTTTAAAGGAAGGGCTGCTTTTTCCAAACCTTCGGACAGCTCCATTTTTTCATCAATTACCGGCCTGATGCCTTCTTCCCATGATTTTTCAAAAGTAGGCGACATAATAAATATTGTCATGAAAAAAGCTAATGAAATGAGAACCATATTGGGAGGAGTGGCATTGGTGGCCAGAGCGGAACGAGTGAGCGAAAATACAACTATCAATCTGGTGAACGATGTCATCATGATGACAATTGACGGAGCCAAAGACAATACGGTAATAAGGGCCAATACGCTGAAAATACGGGCAGTTGCCGAACCGGTTGAGGCATCATCAATGTTAAGGCTGATAGTCTGAGCACAAGCCAAATCACAAATAAAGAATCCGGCAACTAATAAAAATAATATCGGGAAAAGTTTTTTTATCATTTGGCAGAACCTTTCACTTTGGTTTGGTCGATGATAATCGACGAATCGGCTCCGACCAATAATAAGTAACGATTACCGTCGTTTTCCAGTAAAACTATTGAATTGCGAGTATCAAGGCGGCGTTGTTCAATTATATTGATATGTTTGGTGTTTTTAATTTTTTTGCATAAACAAAAATCGGCTCCTTTAGTTTGCAACCATTTTAGTATGGCAATGGTTATAAGAGCTAAACCAAGTACAAATATTAAACCTAAAATTGCCGTTATGATTTGTCCGTTTTCCATTGATAGTTCCTCGCAGTTGTGAAAGAATTATATTCGCGATAAGAGTAAAGAGTCAATAAAAGCCTTGCGCTTGTGAATAGAGTTTGTTACAAATTGAATCATTATGAAAAATGAAAAAGAAATCGTAAGTTCGGAACGCAGATGCGGCGATTTGTGCAGTATGGATGCAGTCGTGGGTGTTTTTGCGCGCAAAATATTAGGCAGAAAAGCTTTTGTTGAAGCTGATGTAATAGCTAATTGGGGTGAGATTGTCGGAGAAGAGTTAGCAAAATTAACTAAGCCGATAAGGATAGATTTTAAGAAAGACGAGCGTAAAGGAGGAGTGTTATATATCGAGGCGGCAAGCGGTGCATTGGCGTTGGAATTGCAACAAAAATCAAAGATTGTATTAAGTAAGGTGAATGTTTTTTTCGGCTATGAGGCAGTTGAGCGTTTGAAAATAATGCAGAATCTGCAAATAGCGAAAGAATTGTCTTTATCTAGTGATAACTCTGAAAAAAAACTTGTTAGCGAGGAAGAAGAAAATTATATTAGGCAACAGTTAAAAGGAATTAATAATCAAGAATTGCGCGCAACTTTAGAAAAATTAGGACGTGCAATTGTGGCGAATAATAAGAAGAACGGATAGAAAAATGGAAAGTTTTATAAAAAAAGTCAGTGCTTGGGTTGCCGGCGGAGTTGTTTTTTTATTAGCGGCATCTTTTTATTTATCATCAAAAGGATTTGAGTTTGATGAGCAACAGGGTTTTGTTTTGAGAAAGGCTTATGCTGCGGAAGAAGAGGCTGTAAAAAAGGATATACCGGCTAATTTTGCTTTTCCGAGTGATCATATTTTAGGCAATCGGAATGCAAAAGTTACTGTTTATGAATATTCTTCTTTCGGATGTTCACATTGTGCCGATACGCATTTGGAAGTTTTGCCGGAAATTATCAGAGAATATGTCGATAACGGAGCGGTAAGAATAGTGTTTGTACCTTTGCCTTTGGATAAAAATTCGATGGATGCGGCTCTGTTGGCTGAATGCGTGGGCGAGGATAAATATTTTGATTTTGCGGGGCTGTTATTTAAAAAACAACGCGATTGGATGATGTCTTTTGATCCGCAAAAAGAATTAAAAAAGTTGGCCGCTTGGAGCGGAGTAGGTGCCGAAAAGGCTGCAATTTGCTTGAAAGATGATAAAACGGCTGCACGGATATTGGGGGACAGAAAGGCCGGTTTGGATAAGTTGGGAATTCAAGGTACCCCAACATTTATTGTGTCTTCAAGTAAGGGTAATGAGGCTATCGCTGGAAGTCGCTCGTTTGAAGATATGAAAAAAATTATAGATAAGCATTTAAGTGCTATTTATAATTAGTCTGTGGAATAATTGATTTTTTTAATAACTGATTAATAAATAGTGTTGTAGGCTCTCTCTCATGATAAAAATGCCAAAAGATGTCGAATTGTTGGATAGAAAAATTGCCGAGTTGAAAGCTAAAGAGGCTAGTTTACGGCATGAAAGTAAAAGCGATTCCGACAAGACACGAGCATCGCGAATCGGTTTAAGAATCTGTGCCGATTTGTTATCAGCGGTGATTGTGGGGGCGGCATTAGGTTATGTTTTGGATAGTTGGTTTGGAACAAAGCCGTGGTGTTTGATTGTTTTTTTAATTTTTGGCGGAGCGGCCGGAATTTTGAATGTGTATCGCTTGGCCAAAGCAGAAGAAAATAAAAAATAGGAGTTGGGATTTATGTCAAATCCGATGGAACAATTTGAAATAAAGACGCTTATGCCGATAAAAATCGGTGATGTTGATGTGTCGTTTACCAATTCGTCGCTATTTATGGTGATTGCGGTGGTTGCTTGTACGTTTATGTTCGGATTGTGTTTGCGTAAAAGAACGTTGGTGCCTAATGCTGCTCAATCTTTAGTGGAAGGGATGTATGAGTTTGTGCATAATCTGTTGCGTGAAAATGTCGGAGTTGAAGGATTAAAATATTTTCCGTTTATTTTCACGGTATTTACTTTTGTTGCCTTCGGTAATGTTTTGGGGTTGTTTCCGTATGCATTTACTTTTACGTCACATTTAACTGCGGTCGGATGTTTATCGATTATTGCTTTATTGTTTAATATTTGTATCGGTATAAAAAAGAAAAGAATCGGTTGGTTGCGAACATTTTTGCCGAGAGGTATACCGCTTGCTTTGGCACCGCTGATTGTGCCGATTGAGATGATTTCGTTTCTGTCAAAGCCGTTCAGCTTGACAGTGCGTTTGGTTGCTAATATGACAGTCGGTCATATTATGTTGAAGATTATCGCCGGCTTCATTGTCGGGCTGGGGGTATTAGGGGCGGTCCCGTTGTTGTTTGACAGCGCGATTATATGCTTTGAGATTTTTATCTCTTTGCTGCAAGCCTTTATTTATACAGTGCTGAGTTGTATTTACCTCGGTGATGCAATTCATGAACACTAATATAATTATGGATACGAAACTTATTTGATTAAATGAAAGGATTAAAATTATGGAACCATTAGCTTATATCGGTGCCGGATTGTGCGCTTTATCAATGACTGTTGCTGCTTGGGGTGTGTCACAAGTTTGGACAACTATTATTTCGACCGTTGGTCGCAATCCTCAAGTTAAGAAGGACGTTGATATTTACGGTTGGGCCGGATTTGCCGCCGTAGAAGCCATTGCTTTGTATGCTTTGGTTATTGCTTTGGTTATGTTAACCGGCAACTAGTTAATATATTTATTGATAATCCTTATCATAAGCGGAAACTCGATAGCTTCTTTTTTGAGTTTCCGCATTGGTAAGGCAAAATTGGTGATTGGGGTTTGAGGTATGCCACAGTTAGATTTTAGTGTTTTTCCGTCGCAGTTTTTTTGGTTGACGATTTGTTTTTTTACTTTGTTGTTTATAATGAGTAAATTCATTATTCCTAAGACTGCGGAGATGATTAATTTGCGTAAAGAAAAAATTGACGGCGAATTAGCCAAAGCAACTGAGCTGAAAAAGCGAGTCGAAGAAGGAATAACACGTTATGAGACGGCTGTGCGCGAGGCCAGTCAAAAAGCCAATATGGAATTGCAAAAAACAAAAGACGAGTTGAATGAAACAGTTACTCGCAAGCAATCGGATTTGGCTGCCAGACTTAATGCTGAAATAGAACAAGGGGAAAAACGGATTGATGCGGCAAAAAATAAAGCTTTGCAAAAAGTGGAAGATGCCGCAGCAACTTTGGCGGTTGATGTGTTGGCAAAAGTCGGGTTTGCCGGAGTTAGTTTAGATAAGGCACAAAAGGTGTTGGACAGCTTGAAGAAGGAATAGGCAGATGGATGAAGTTATGCCCAATAAAGAGATTATAGATGCTACGCAAGATGCAGTTTTAAATGCGGCGGAAAGTGTGGCGACAGCTTTGGAAAATACTGCACAAGAATTAAGTACACATGGACATGAGGCTTTTTATTTGGAAGCTGAATTTTGGGTCGGTATGGCTTTTGTGCTGGTGGTTTTGTTGTTAGCTCGCCCGGTTGGCAAAGCAGTTATGGGATTATTGCGCGGTCGAGGTGAACAAATTGCCCAAAGAATTAAAGAGGCGGTTGATTTAAAGGAAGATGCACAAAGAATGTTGGCGGAATATGAGCGTAAATTTCGTGGTGCAGAAAAAGAAGCCGCTGAAATGTTAAAGCGTTCCGAACATGAGGTGGAGATTTTGAAGAGAGAAACTTTGCAGCGTTTGGAAGCAGATATGAAAAAACGTGAAGAAGAAACCAAAGCTCATTTGGCATTGGCAGAGGAGAATGCGGCCGGAGAGGTGGCAGTGAAAACCGCTGAGTTGACTATGGCAACGGTGAGGAAACTGTTGCAAAAAGAATTAGATGATAAATCGCAGGAAAAGTTGATAGATGACGCGATTAAAGAATTAGAAAAAGCGGCATAACAGCTCTGGTTTGAAAAAAAGCTCGACGTGAGGTCGAGCTTTTTTAATTGAGAAGATTTATTATAGGGATTTTGGTTGATTCCGGTTATAATATGGAGATGTATTTGTTGTATTTGTTTGAGGAATTTCAATATTAGGAGAGCCAGAAGGGTGCCGATTAAGTAAATTGTTCATAATTTTCCAAGTTTTACAGATTCTTCTAATTTATTATAAATTCTATAAACGTTGGTTCTATTGAGGTTGTCACAGATTATTCCAAATTTTCTATTTCAAACAATAATTTACATTAATCTTGGCCATCAGTTATATAAAATATATTTTTATGCATATTGTTTTTCCAACTATAAATTTGGTCGAAACTAAATAAAAAAGTTATAAAAACTAAGTAAAGTTAATTGATTATTTAGGATTTTTTGTTATGTTGGCGACAAGGTTTTACAATTTTGATTATAAAGGTGAAAGAAATGGAAACGGAAGTTATTGAAAATGCAACAGAGACAGGCGGAAGCTCGATGTGGGATTTGGTTTGGTCGGCTGACAGCGTGACTAAAGTAGTGTTAATCGGGTTGATTTTGGCATCGGTTTGGTCGTGGGCAATTATTTTTGAAAAAATGGGATTGTTGCGCCAATTAAAACAAAAAACCGCTAAATTTGAGGAGAGTTTTTGGTCCGGGGGATCGTTGGACAGATTGTATGATTCTCTGGGGGCATCGCCGAATGAACCGATGGCTAATATGTTTATGGCGGCAATGAAGGAATGGAAACGTACCAATATTTTAAAAGCTAAGACCGATAGAGGTTTGCGCGGGGTGTCGTTACAACAACGCATTGAAAAAGCGATGATGGTAACAATGGATAAGGATTTGGATTCATTGGAAACCCATTTGGGATTTTTGGCTTCAACCGGATCGGTAGCACCTTTGGTCGGATTGTTCGGTACGGTTTGGGGCATTATTAACAGTTTTAATGCAATTGCTTTGACGCAGAGCAACTCGTTGTCTGCAATGGCTCCGGGTATTGCTGAAGCATTGTTCACCACGGCTTTCGGATTGATTGCTGCGATTCCGGCGGTAGTAGCTTATAACAAGATTTCTTCGGATTTGGATAGATATGCCAAGAAATTGGAAGCTTTTATGTCGGAATTTTCAACCATAATGTCGCGCGAAATTGATGACAGCGCAATCAGAGCCGATATGGCGGGAGAATAGTTATGCAGGGAGTTCAACTTCGTCGTCGTTCAAAGCGATTTCGCCTGAATTCAGATATAAATATAACCAATTTGATGGATGTAATGATGGTTTTGTTGGTGGTGTTTATGGTGGCAGCACCCTTGATGACTTCGGGTATTGCGTTGGATTTGCCTAAAGTCGGCGGCAAAAATTTGACCGGTGAAGATACTTCGATAAATATCAGCGTGGATAAAGACGGGTATTACTATATCGGAAAAAACGAGATTCCCGCTGATAAGATTGTTGATAAAGTTAAGGCAATCAGAGCCGAGAATGATGAGGTTACAATTACCATTTCGGGCGATCAGGGAGCGGAATACGGAAGAGTTATCGGTTTAATGGCCTTGTTGAAAGAGGCTGGATTTGAAAAAGTAGGATTGAAAACCGAACCTAAAGCTAACAGGAAAAAATAGAAGCAAATGAAATCGGGCTTAAAAAAATCAATAGCTTTGCATTTAGCGGTTTTAGCATTGTTCATGGTAAAACTACCGATGTTTTGGTGGAATAAAACGCCGGCCGGACAAGTTCCGATTATTGTTGATTTGCAAGATGTTAAAATATCCGAGATGACTAATTTGCCGCCTAAAGCTAAGTTTGGCGAAGAAGATAAAGCGGCCACGGTTGAAAAACGTAAGATAGAAGAAAATTATACCAAAGATGAACCAGCTCCGGTTAAAGAAGATATAAAGGAAGAATCTAAAAAGCCTGAACCAAAGGCGGAAGAAAAAGCTCCCGAAGAGCCGAAGAAGAGTTTTATGGTAGCACCGCAGCCGAAAAAGCCGGCAGCACCTAAACCAAAGCCTAAGCCGGAAAAGAAACCGGAGAAAAAGCCTGAACCGAAAAAAGAACAGCCCAAAAAATCGGAGCCGCAATTGGCTAATCCGTTGAAGAGTTTGTTGGCAAGTGTTGATAAACTGGCACAAGAGGCGGATCAGGCAGACAGTGCTACGATTAAAGAAGGAACTAAAGTTGCCAATATGGGAGTTGAGGGAGGCACAATCGGCTCGTATTTTAGTGAATTGTCGATATCAGAGATGGATGCTTTGGCTGGGCGTTTGCGTCAATGTTGGAATCTTGATCCCGGTGCGATGGGGATTGAGGATATGGTGATTGAGATTAAGGCTGCTCTGAACCAAAACGGTACGGTGCGTGCGGTGGAAGTTATGGATAAGAGTCGGTATAATACTGACGGACATTTCCGTTCGGTGGCTAATTCGGCGGTACGTGCAGTGCATATTTGCGAGCCGGTTTATAAAGAAATTTTGGCGGAGAAATATGCCGACAGATATGATAAGTGGCAAGTTTTGCGCCTGAGATTTAATCCGATTGATAAGTCGATAAGGTAAAAAGTTTTTTGTTGCCTTAATGAGGGTTTTTATAGTGGCGACTTTTTTGTTAAAAGATAAAAAACACTATTTTATCGGTTTCAGATAATGTATTTTTATTTGAGGTAAAGCGAGTTAGATAAGGAGAAACAAGCGAGACGGAAATATCGCCGCACTTGCGACGACGCAGCGGCGAAGTGCAACGAGCCCATCCTGCCACCCCAGCAAGAGTTCAAAAGTCGTCAGAAATGGCGATTTTTTCTTTTATATACAAGCACTTAAACTAGTTCGAATGTTTAGCATAAAATATGCCATACACCGGACAATCTTCGAACTCTTTAGGATAAGTTTCCTTAAAAATCAACAAGTTAAGTTCGAACAATATCCAGTCACACATAGGCACTTTTGTTAAAGAACTTTATCTATTTTTTGTTTAACTTATCTAATTTAGCAATTTCTTCTTGCTCTTTTTTCCATTCTTCTGGATTGGTTTCTTTCCATTTTTTATAAAGTTCATAATCTTTTTCTAGATCATCGGCAGAAATAATTGCTTCCCCTTTTTCAAGAAATTCTTGAAACTTACTTTTAATAATCGAATTATTATAATAGTTTAATGATACTAATTTTTTCCAACCTCTGATATCTATTATTAATATTAATAAGGATAAGAAAATTGAAAATATATATATGTATTTAAGAATATTACCAATTTTATTATATTTTATATCTTTGTAATCAATTTGATTATTATCATTTATATATGATGAAAAACGAATAAATCTTTTTTCTAAATCAGTATAATCAGATGGAGTTATGGGATAAACGAGAATATTACCAGCTTTCATATGTAATTTCATTATGTAGTCTTTATCAACTCTTGTACGACCACGTCTACCTCTTATCGTTTTTGAGGTTATTTCAGTTTCTATTTTAGCAACATCCAGTGGGGAGAAAGTAGTTACTTCTTTTTCAATTTGGTTATTATATATAATTGTCCTATATGTGCATATATTGTCATTTTTATTGCAAACTAAGATTTCTTTATCTATTTCTGTCAGCATACGATTTTGTAAAAGATAAGCAAAAACAATAACACAAGCTATTTTGAGTAATGTTTTAAAATAATAAGAAAAAATATTATTATTCATTTTATTCCATAAGTAAGGAACAAGATATATAATTGCCGAAAATATTCCAATACAAACTATTACCAATAAAAAATCCATTTTTCTTTCCTTGAAATTAAACGCTCTATTAGATTATACCATAACAATAAATTATCATTAGTAAAATATCAATAAACAATGTAATATTTGTTCAAATCACATTAGTTGAACTTATACAAAACATAAAATTACTTATGTAGGGCAGAAAAACGACTTTTATTATTCAGGAATAAAAGTTACGTCATTACTTTTCAGGAAATTCCTTCTGCTTCAATGTCTGTAATAAATTTTTAATATTAGAATCTAATTCTATTATACAAGCCTTTGAAAGTTTTGCTTGTTTAGATATCGACTTTTTAATCCCATCTTCTGAATAGACTTTTTCTTTTTCCATATCAACATAAGAACCATCCGAAAAAATAGCAACAATCCTACCAAATTGATTGTATAATCTGAACCGTGAAATTATTTTATTTTTCAGTTTAACTGTACCACAACATACTTGTCTATCTATAATGGTATGACCATTTTCAAATTCAAATATATCTTTATATACTTTTAAATCTTTAGCTTTCAAAATTTTTCCATTAGATAACACTATATAATAACCGCAAATTTTATTTTGTATATCAATATAGTTAAACAGTGGAGCATCTTTTTGTGCAACGCGCTGTTTAAAATAGGAAGCTCTACGAATATATACCTTTTGGCTCTGATATTCTCCCATTATAATAGGATTATTAGGACTTATTATTCTTTCACTCGGTTGTTTAGTTTTATCAATATCTAAAGATATAATCTCACCCGTTTTCAATTTTGCATAAACAGCACATATAATTTCTTTTTTATTCTTAAGGTTAAATATAACCGCTTCACTAACATATTCAGATGAAGCACTTATATATGGTATTGGCAATATAGAAAATTTATGCCAACATCTAAACCAAGCTTCCTTTATTGCAAATAAACCTGCTAATATAGCAATAACCTTTTGCGCATCAAACCAATTCCAACTCTTTAATAGTAAATCCTGAAAATAATAAATTACAGCACAAATCCAATCACACATCTTTATTATTCCTTTAATCACGTTCATTAACTTATTTAGGAATTTTTATCTGTAATAGCAAGTCGATAATCGATTTTTATATCAACCTCAACTTCCTAACACCCATAAGTTAAAAACAAGCAAAATTTATCTCGAAAACTGCAAGCCCACTTCGGTCACAATTCAAAAACCCTCTTCAAAACCTATACCCGACTTAAATCTTTAACCCTTTCAGTATTATGTCAGATACATCACACACTTTAACAAAATCATCGTGAATATTTTGAGCATGCGGGTGAGTATTTGTGCAATATAATTTTTTTATCACCCCGCTGTCTTTCAGTTTTTCAACTGCCCCGTGAATCAAAATACCATGCACGCAGATTACAAAAACATCTTTGGCTCCCATAGCCTTATAGGCTTTGGCCGCATTTATAATAGTTCCGCCGGAGCGAATCATATCATCAAAAATAATGATATTCTTTCCTTTAACATTGGCTTTTAGTGCTTTAACTACCGTTTCGGAAGCAGAAATACGCTGTTTAACAATAAACGCAGCTTCAACTCCCATGTGATCACTCATTTTTTCAATCCATTTGGCACAACCTGTATCAGCCGATGCCAATACTACTTCCCCTTCCTTTGAGCGTATATCGGAAATTATTTTATAAATAAGCGGCTCGGTTGTCAAATGTATGGGATGAACATTCTCTCCGAAGTAATATTGCATATTGATTGAATGTAAATCAACCATATAAATATAATTGCCGTTTGCCGATGGCGGAATTGAGCTGAACAACTGCGCAATATTTTTAGCCGTTACAATTTCACCTGCCTGAACAGCACGTTCCATTGTCGAATAACCGAAATAGGGAATAACCAAATGCAAAGACGAGCAACTTTCACGCACCAAAGTACAAGCAACATTATATGCCTCTAATATTGATTCATCATTTATTGTACCGCAAACATAAACCGCCGGTTTGCCGCTGATGTCTTGCGAGTTTTCAATTCGCCAATAATGTTCACCATCGGGAAAAGTCCGTTTTTCTATATCAATATTCTTAAAGTCCGGATTTAATTGTAATAAGTTTTCTTTCAAATATTGATAATAAACTGATGATAACAAATTCATATTATTCCCCCACTTATATTATGCTACCGACCGATAAGTAACAATATAAACGCTAAACCTTTAACATTTTACTAAAAACCGAAAAGCCCGACATTAAGTCGAGCCTTTCAAAAACAAAATTTGTTTTTCAAATTACTTTTTCAAATTTCCTACAATTACCAAAATTGCAGCTACAGCAACAGCTAAAGATACGATTTGACCGATATTTGCCGGCAATTTTTCCAAAAAATTATAACCGAAAGCCATCAAACCATAGTTCAAAGCTCCGATAACAACCAACCAATAACAAATAGTATTTAACATAGTTTTTCCTTTCGTAAGTTTACGGCAATCAAAACTTTGCCCTTCATCTCTAAAATACAATTTTTTCGCTAAATTCCAACCGATATTTTCAGCTTATTAACCGCAAATCAGCCGGATCTTTAACAAATCTTCAATCAGCAACGATTTAAGAAAATCAAAACTATAAAATTTGGGGGCAAAATACATACAACAAGTGAAAGACGAAATTGTGCATTTCTGGAAGCAAGGGATATATTCACAAAATCTTCTTGGTATTATGGTTGTGGTGATGGATTTAATATTCTTCCTTCCTTTATTTTTTCTAAAAACAATATTCAAAAACAAACGTCAATTAAGAGAAGCTTGTAATCCATAACAATTAAAAAAACGAAGAACTAATTCTAACCAGCCGAATGGCTTGAAAACAAAAGAAAATAGCCGCCTCAAAAGGTGACTTATTTGTTCTGGCTGGGGTGAGCTTGCAGTTTTCGAGATGAAAATAGTGTTTGACAAATATAAAGATTTTGTTTGTATAATATCAACGCTGAAAAGTTTTAAGAGGTAATGATGAAAAAGGCACTTTTAATAATTGATGTTCAAAAATCTGCTGTTGTTAAGTCGGAAATAGTAATAAATATTGAAAAATTACAATATGAGTATGATGTGGTTTATGTTTCAAAGTTTACTAATAAAAATTCGCCATTGTTAAATTTATTGAATTGGTCCGGTTATGACGATGAAGAACTTGCTTAAACCAAAGGATGATGCAATTATATACACTAAAACCGGTTATTCTTCGTATTTGCCGGAAATGAAAGAGTTTGAAGAAATACATATTTGCGGATTTGATACGGATGCCTGCGTTTATAAAACCGCAATGGATATAGCCGAAATCGGGGTTCGTCCGGTTATTTTGAAAGATTATTGTTTTAGCGCCAATCAAGAATTTCATGATATGGGTATGAAACTTTTAGAAAGAAACATCGGCACAATGAATATCAAATAATTAACTTATTGGTGTTAGGAAGTTGAGGTTGATGTAACTTTTATTTTTTGATAATCAACAAAATCACTTTACAATTTTCAAATATTTTGGAGGAATTATACCGCCTTTAATTACAATCAGATAGTATCGTACATAGGCAAAGCGTCGACCAAGCTTATCATCACAAACAGTCCAATCAATTGGTGAATAATCTATATCGTTAATACCTTTTTTAAGTTTTATCCATACTTCATCACAATCCCATTGTTCTCTTAATCCCGGTATATCCAAAACCGATGGACTGACATAAACGGCTTCAATCAAACCATCATTATCCAACGCAGAAATATCAATTTCAAACTTATCAGCATTATCAATAAAATCTTTTAAGCAATGAATACTACGATCTGTCCATTGAATTGGCTCAGAAAAACCTCGAATGGCTCGACTACGACCAAGGTAGCAATTTTCCATCCATTCACAGATTTCTTTATGTGTTGTCTTACCGCCGGTGCGTTTAAAATAATAACTCAAGTCAGCATTTGGATTATTGGCAAAAGACAATAGTCCTTTTTGCAATACATCATTTCCTTTAGTAACATAGTGATACAGTTTCATTTATTTTCACCTAAATAGTAGATTTATTTTATTAGTTTATGATGTTCATCTTTTCTATGCAAGAATAAAGTTCTTTTTAACAAAAGTGCCTATGTGTGACAGGATATTGTTCGAACTTAACTCATTGATTTTTAAGGAAACTTATCCTAAAAAGTTTGAAGATTGTCCGGGTAGGGCTTATTAGGTGCCTAATTTTTGAACTAGTTTAAGTGCTTGTATATAAAAGAAAAAATCGCCATTTCTGACGATTTTTGAACTCTTGCTGGGGTGAGCTTGCGGTTTTCGAGATAAAAACCTTGATTTTCACTCTAAAATATGGCAGTACCAGACTGATATGAGGTTAGTTATATTTTCTGAGTTTTGCTGCACATACACGCAAAAATTGTTTAAATTTAATTTTTAATAATTGTTTTTCTGTGAAATTTATAAGAGGGTTATAAACAAGAGATAGCATTTTATCAGTGATAATGCATACCCCAAAAACTCCTAAAGAATTGGCAAGTGATCTTATAATAAACAACGCAGAATTCATGCTTGCATCTATTTGCAATATTTCATGCCATAAAAAAGGACGAACCAACAGATTATCATGTAATAGATATACCCCAAACATAGAGGCGGATATTCGATTTATAAAAAGGCTGTTAATTTTTAAATCTTTAAACAAATAAAAGATATATAAAGAAACAGATAACGTATAAATGGTATTTAGACTTTCGTATTTATAAAATTCCCATAGATAAAGTGAATCTTTCCAAAATAAAACTGCTGTAGTAATCATTGCAAGAATAAAACAAAATACGGCTAAAAATAGTAGTGTAATATAATTTTTGGAAAAAGTAATAATTTTTAATTTAATAGAAGCTCCCAATAAATATAAGTACATAAAATAAACCAAATCAGAGTATTTAAGTCCTTTTAAATTTAGAACAGGGAACAAAACCCATATAACAGTTCCTAAAATCAAATAGCTCTTAATCATTTTGGGCGAGGCTGATTTTAATATAACATTTAGCAATGGAGAAAAGGCATATAAAAGAAGCCAGGTTGTGATAAACCAATAAGCATCATTAGTAAGAGGAAATAAAGAATATCTCCAAGCCGTAGCAGCTTTTTGAGGAAATATAAATAGCCATATCAAAAAAATTAAAACTGAAAAAAATAATGTTTTGAGATAGATAGTTAATAATTTATTTAATTTAAAATTCTGCTGACAAGAAAAATATCCCGTTAACAGAATAAATAAAGAAACCCCCACCTGCCCACAAGAAGATAATAAAAAACAAATGATGTTATTAACATGATGTAGCATAGAAGAATTGTTTGACCAATAAGAAAAAACTCCATGTAAATTACAGTGATGTAATACAATCAAAAACATTGCAAAGATACGTAACAATTCAAAATTAGATAATCTATCTTTATGTTTAGATAATATTTTCATTTTCTCTATTTCTTATTTTGTTTTTGTGCTATTATTTTAGGTAATTGATAGCATATAGGTATATTATAAACTCCTCATATTTATAAAAAGTCTATGCCGCTTATCTTCTTATTGCAAGACAAATTTATTTTATTTATTAAAAACGTCTATGGGTGATTGGATGATATTCAAACTTAACTCATTGATTTTTAAGGAAACTTGCTAGAATAAGTTCGAAGATTGCCCCTTTTTATGCTTTTTTCATATCTGACTTTCGAACTAGCCAAAAGCCTTGGAAACAAAAGAAAAAATCGCCATTTCTGACGATTTTTGAACTGTGGCTGGGGTGAGCTTGCAGTTCTCGAGCTAATGATAAAAAATATAAATTGTTTTTTTATGTTGATTGTGGTATAGTCAAGGTAAAGACATTTTTAAGAGGGTAAGATGAATATTGAAGATTTTGAAAATCTTATTTCATATAGCAAAATAACCGGTAACCAAGACAATGGTTTGGTTAGTTTTGCTGCCTACAAAGGAAGAGAAAGCATCATCTCTGAAATAATAAAACGAAATCATCTTGAAAATATATCAATGTCTGAATTTATAGAGATTTCAAAGCAGTGTATGCCAGCAATTCAAGCCAAGAAAAAATTACGCGAAAAAAAGATTGCCGACTTTACAAATCTGACGACGGAAGAAATCAGCAAACTTTCTTTAGAGAAAAAAGTTGAATACTTGGAAACAATTTTTCATAAAATGCTGACAAGGGAGGAACTCACTGGTTTTTGTTCAAAAAATTCAGATAAACTGAAAGCCCTTTTGTGTGGTATTCAGCTGCCGAAAGATTTTTGGAACAAAGAAGAACAACAAGCTGATCGTTTTGTCGCTCTTGTTGTACATGATCATCAAATAAAGGATAATATGAAAAATTGGCAGAATTTGAGTTTAGATGATAAAAAAGCAACCATACAAGCAACGGCAAAAGTGCTAGAATACGTCTATAAGACTTCTTTGGAAATAGGATTTTATACAGCTGACGAATACAGAAAGGAAAATAATTTAGATGAAAAAGCTCATGTTGATGGAGCCTACGAAGCTAGAGGAAAAATATTTTTTAATACAGATCGCTTAGAGGGCAGCGATAATTATATGGGGGTATCCGTAGTATTTCACGAATTTATGCATAAAAGACAACAAGAAACAGATTTTGGGGATCCTTTGATCAGCAGATTATTTAATTGTAAAGCATATGCAGCAGTCGATTATGAGAGGAGAGAAGTCAATCCTTCTTTGCCTGAATACGGTGATATATATTCATTAATGCCGGGAGAAGTCCACGCATATTCTATGCAAAAATATGTTGAAGACCAAATTGCAAATAAAACTGGCATAAAAAAAACGCAAGAACAAGTATCTAAAACAACAAAAAACTTGCACAACAAATCTTTTGCTATGGCAGCTGTATCCCGATATAAATCGATTTAAGATAATTTCGTCTTATCTCAACAGCTTAATACTTAAATAAACTCATCAAAATTAGTTCGAAGATTAGTCGATTTTAGGTGGCAGGATGGGCTCGTTGCACTTCGCCGCTGCGTCGTCGCAAGTGCGGCGATACTTCCGTCTCGCCTGCTCCTCCTTGTCGAACCTACTTTCTCGTAGGTTCAAATCCGCCATTCAACCCAAATAAAAAAACCACCCATAAAGGGTGGCTTTTTTATTGGCTGGGGTGGCAGGATTCGAACCTACGAATGTCGGCACCAAAAGCCGATGCCTTACCACTTGGCGACACCCCAACAAGCTTTTTTTGCTTTTGGCAAAGCTATATGTAAAATAAAAATATTTTATTTGCAAGAACTTTTTTGTTATTTTTTACACATTTTAATGCAAAAATATAATTTAATTTCTCTTTTGCCAATCAGTAACCACTTGTTTTACTGCCTTGTAACAATTCTAAAAAAAATTAAAGAAGTGCTTTAATGTTGCAGCTTTCTTATAGTAAAGAGTCAATAGGCTTTTATATTGATCTTATTTTTTAGTCATTTTTTTAGCTAACAGGCTTAATCGTTCTGAAAGTTTCATGCGAGAGGAACTGACTTCTTTCTTTTTGTGATTTTCTTTAACTTTAAGTATGTCTAAATCTCGTTCGGTTGCCATACGGTTGAGAATAGTTTTGACTACATGGTCGAGCTCGCTGTCTTCACGATAATCGGCCGGCAGGGCAAAATTTACCCGATTATCGGTCAAAAGTTGGATAGCATTGTGGCGTTGGTTGCTTTTGGGGCGGTAAACCGCAATTGAGGTGCCGCCGTTGTTTTTGACAATTTTCATGCAGGGAATATCGGTCATTCCGTCGCCGAAATAGATCATTTGTTTATAAGGTATCGGGCGGAGTTCGTCGGGCATATATTCGTTGACGGCGCGATCTTCGGTTTTGCCAAGCCCTTTATTAATCTTGGCAATAAATTGAGTTTTACCGGAATAATTAACCACGCGGGCCGGCCAGATCGGAGTGTCATCATCACCGTAAACATAAGAACAGCCGAATACATCTTTGAAATGTTTGCGGATAGAAGTGCCGGAAATCATTTCTTCAAAACCGGAGGATATAATGTAATGTTCAATGTGAAGTCCGAGTTTTTTACCATAGTCATTGATACGGTCAAACCATTCTTCAACACCGGCAAAATAAGTTATACTTTTAGCCGAGTCACATAAAAACTGTTTGGTAAGTTTTAAGCCTTTTTCGCGAGCGGCATGTTGGACATAATACATCGTGCCGGTGATTTGATCAGCACAATGATCTTTTGACCATTGATTGGCTTTGGCCCAAAAAGTTTCCGGTTTTTCACCGAGAGCCGGAATCAAAATATAATCCTGCATATAGGTTGTGCTTAAAGTTTCATCAAAATCATAAATTAAGGCAACTTTGTTGTTTTTCGGCATTTTGTATATCTCCGCTTGCATTTTCAGATTTTATATTATAAAACGAGATAAGTTAATTTTTAATTTATAAAAGAGGTTAATTATGGCTGCAACATCGATGGATCAATTGGTTTCCCTTTGCAAACGCAGAGGATTTATTTTTCAAAATGCCGATATTTACGGTGGTCTTCAAGGCGTTTATGATTACGGTCCGTTGGGTGTGGAATTGAAAAACAACCTCAAGGCCGCATGGTGGCGGGCAATAGTTTATGAACGTGATGATGTTGAAGGTTTAGACGCGGCAATCTTGACCAATCGAGCAGTGTTGCACTATTCGGGGCATGAAGATACTTTTTCCGATCCGATGGTTGACTGCAAAAAGTGCAAAGGGCGTTTCAGAGCCGATCATATCAACGGTAAATGTCCTAATTGCGGATCAACCGATTTGACCGAGCCGAGACCGTTTAATTTGATGTTTAAGACTGCTATCGGGCCGGTTGATGACGGTTCGGTGTTCGGATATTTGCGTCCCGAGACGGCACAAGCGATTTTTACTCAATTCAAGAATGTGGTTGATTCAACTTCGCGCAAATTGCCTTTCGGGATTGCACAAATCGGTAAATCTTTTCGTAACGAAATTACTCCGCGCAACTTTATATTCAGAGTGAGAGAGTTTGAACAGGCAGAGTTGGAATATTTTGTTATGCCCGGTGAAGATGAAGAATGGCACGAGAAGTGGAAAGAGGCACGCATTGCCTGGTGGGAAGCACAAGGTTTGAAACGTGAAAATATGAATATTTATACCACGCCTAAGGAAGATTTGGCTCATTATGCCAAGGCTTGTTATGATATTGAATATCAATTTCCTCATGGTATGGAAGAGCTGGAAGGAATTGCCAATCGTACCGATTATGATTTGGGTAATCATACCAAGGCGCAAGAAGAGTTGAATTTGACTTCGCATTGCCATGAAAATCACGAATCGACGCAAAAACTTTGTATTTTGACTGATGATAACAAATGGGTAGTGCCGTTTGTGATTGAGCCGTCAATGGGAGTTGACAGAGGAGTTTTGGCGGTGATGACCGAGGCTTATACCGAAGAAGATTTGGGCGGTGGTAACTCGCGAATTGTTTTGAAGTTGAAGAAACATTTAGCACCGATTAAGATTGCGATTATTCCTTTGAAAAAGAATAATGAACAGATTATGAGCAAATGTCACGAGCTGAAAAAAGAGCTGATGAAATTGGGAATCGGCAGAGTGGCTTTGGAAAATACCGGTAATATCGGAAAAGCCTATCGTCGTCATGATGAAATCGGCACGCCGCTTTGTTTGACGGTGGATTTTGAGACTATTGAACAACAGCCGGAAACCGTTACTTTGCGTGACAGGGATACGATGGAGCAAATAAGAATCAAGACATCGGAATTAAAAACTTATTTGCGTGATTATTTTATGGAATAAGGAATGCGCTATAAGCTGACGATAGAATATGATGGGACGGATATTTTAGGCTGGCAGCGTCAATTGGACGGACCGTCGGTTCAGGAATATTTGGAAACCGTGTTAGAAAAATTATCAGGGCAACATAGCGAAATTGCCGCGGCAGGGCGGACTGATGCGGGAGTACATGCACTTGCACAGGTGGCGCATATGGATTTTGAAACTTCGATGGAAGATTGGAAAATTCGCGAGGCATTTAATGCTAATTTGCGTGAGCTGGGGGCAAAAGTATCGGTTGTCAATGTTGAACCGGTGAGTGATGATTTTCATGCACGGTTTTCGGCCAAAGGAAGAGGGTATATTTATCGCATTTTTAATCGGCGGGCGGCTTCGGTTTTGTTGGAGAATCGGGTGTGGTGGGTTCCGGTAGAATTAGATGTTGAGAAAATGCGGCAAGGGGCGCAATATTTGTTGGGAAATCATGATTTTACATCATTCAGAGCGGCGGCTTGTCAGGCTAAATCGCCGATTAAAACTTTGGATAAGCTGGATATTGAAAAAATAGGTGATGAGATAGTTTTTACCGTGGAAGCTAGGTCTTTTTTGCATCATCAGGTGCGTAATATGGTCGGAACCTTGAAGATGGTGGGTGATGGTCATCTTAAGCCGGAAGATGTTAAAACTATTTTAGAAGCAAAAGATCGTTCGGCAGCAGGGGTTAATGCACCGGCTTGCGGATTGTATTTAGCCAAAGTTATATATTAATTTAATTTTGACAAAATGTTTTTTATGATTTAGGACTGACTTACTTTTAATTTTTGGTATATTATTGAAAGAGAGTTCTTTGAAATATGTAGTTCTGCCACCAGTAGAAGGTTCTATTGAAGCAGAGCGGATTGGAATTTTCCAAGTTTTTTCTTTTCGATTCTGCCATGAACGGCGGAGCATGCGACTTTGGCGAAGCATGCATCAGAAAAAATGGTTTCTGTTATTGGCAGAAAGGTGAGGCGCGCGGTAATTCTCGAGTAAATTCCCCCTCACGCTTTCGGATAACCGAGCCATTTTTTTTTATTTTAAACAAGATAACGTTTGATTAAATTGCTTTCTTTTTCATCAGATAGAGTAAGATAAATATGCCGGGGAGAGACATGGCAGCGGTTATGCTAAAGAATCCATACCATGACACAGCTTTGGCGACAATTCCAGATGAGGCGGCAAAAATGTCACGTGCCATGCCCATAAAAGATGACAATAAAGCATATTGAGTGGCGGTGTATTGACGATTGCACAATGAAGATAAATAAGCTACGAAGGCTGAAGTACCCATACCGCCCGAGATATTTTCAACAAAGATGGTGAGTGTGAGGACAGAGGTGTCATTGCCTGCCGATACTTGCCAAAGATAGAGTAAGTTTGAGGCTCCGTGAAGTAAGCCGCAGAACAGCAGAGATTTGGCTAAACCTAAACGACTGACGACCAAACCGCCAATGAATGAGCCCAAGATGGTGGCAAGTACGCCGTATATTTTGATAATATAGGCAATTTGAATTTTGGTAAAGCCGATGTCATCAAAAAACGGATAAGCCATCGGGGCAATATAGGCATCACTCATGCGATAAAAGAAAATAAATAACAAAATCCATATCCAGCGGTCTCGTTTCATAAAATCAGTAAAAGGATTGATTATGGCATTGACAATAATCGTATGCCAGTCATGTGATTGAGAGGTTTTAACCGTGACAGGTTCGGCAGAGAGGAGAATTGTAATCATGCCTAATAACACGCTGGCGGCCATTACCTGATAAACTACGCTCCAATTCCAATAATCGGCCATAATCAAAGCACCGGCACCGGCAAATAATACACCGATGCGGTAACCGAAGACAAATACAGCTACGCCGGCAGCTTGTTCGTTGACATCAAAGCGTTCAATGCGATAGGCATCGAGAACAATATCCTGGGAGGCTGAAAAAAGTGCGGCCAAAAATACCAAAAAGACAAACAGTGAAGTGGAATTTGCCGGGTTGGTGAAAGACATTGCCAAAAGTGAACCCATTAAAAGCAGCTGGATAAAGACAGCCCAACCGCGGCGGCGTCCAAGACGTGAAAATATGGGTAAATTTAATTGATCAATCAGAGGAGAAAACAGCCATTTAAAACTGTAGGGAGATTTGACAAGAGCAAACATACCGATAGCGGCTAAAGATATGCCGGCATCTTTGAGCCAAAGCGATAAGGTTGAGGAAACCAATAAAAACGGCAATCCTGACACAAAGCCCAGAAACAACATTACCATCATGCGGCGATCAAGGTATATTTTTAAGGATTTTATCCATTCAAAAACAATATTCACAGTAAATTCTCCCATTAAAACAACGGCGATATTGTAGTGCGGAAATAGATAACAATTAATTAAAAAAACAAAAAATTATTCACGATGATAAGGATGACCGGATAGAATCGTTTGAATACGGTATATTTGCTCGGCTAAGACGGCACGCATTAACATATGCGGTAATGTCAGTTTGCCGAAAGATAAGATTAAATCTGCTCGGTCGCGAGTGGACGGCAAATGCCCGTCAGCACCGCCGATTAAAAAACATATTTCAGAAGTTCCGCTAAGTTGCCAATCGGCAATAATTTGTGCGAGTTCGGTTGATTTGAGATTGACACCGCGTTCATCGAGTACCACAACTTTTGATCCTGCCGGAATTGAAGAAGTGAGGAATTCGGCTTCCGATTTTTGATCGGAATTATCTTTTTCTTTAACCGAAAGCTGCCAATGAGAACGTTTGATATATTCTTCGATTATTTGTGCTTCGGGAGAGTTTTTTTTGCATTTACCAATGGCGATGATGGTTGCTTTCATATCAATATACCACTTGTAGAAAAACATTTTGCAGGAAAAATAAAGAAATATAGCAAATTATAGCTGAAGTTATCGGAGTGATGATAAAACTGATAATAATTTTGCCGATAATGCTCCAATTGAGATCTCGTCCGCCTTTGGCTAAGCCTAATCCTATAACCGATCCGATAATAGCCTGGGTTGCCGATACCGGTACTAAAGGTAGTGCCGGCAAGTGCCAAGATATTAACAAATCACGTAATTCGGAAGAAGAAAATATATAAAGGACTATACCATGTGCCATTACTACAACCCAAGCCATCAGCGGAGATAATTTCATAATGGTATTGCCGATCGTTTCAATAACTTTGTGAGAATAGGTGCTGATGCCTATGGATATAGCTATACCGCCGAGTAAAAATAAAACCTGTTCCTGGCTTAAGATTATATCAAAAGGAAGAGCAAGGGGAGGCAGAGGAGATGATTTTACAAAAACGCCCATGACATTGGCAATATTATTTGCCCCGAGGGCGTACATGCCAAAAGCCCCAGCTAATATTAAAGCTATGCGGGTAAGAGTATCTTTGCGCAATAAATGTAATTTCCAATGGGTGAAAAGTAATTTGAGTAAAGCGTATAGTATAACAGCAAAAATTCCGCCGAAAATGGGGCCTAAAAACCAGGCGGTAATAATTTCGGAAAGTATGGTTAAGTCGGTGGGTCTGCCGGCAAAAAAATTCCAACCAATGATGGCACCGACAATGGCTTGTGAAGTTGATACGGGAATTGAAAGTTTTACCATCCAGGCAGTAGTCAGGGCGGCTGAAAATGCAATCATAAAGGCTCCGGCTAAAGATGTGATATTGCCAAGAGTATCTAAAGTTTGAGTGGCACCTGATCCTTCAATTACCGCACCTAAAATAACACAGACGGAAGATATAATTGCGGCGGTACGGAATTTTATCATTTTGGTGGCAACGGCAGTGCCGAAATTAGAAGCTTCGCTGGCTCCCAAAGACCAACCTAAAAATACACCGGAACTTAGGTATAGAAGAAAAGTCAAATCCATTTAGATGTCTCTTTTGATGGTAAAAATTAGTAAGCGATCGATGAAATCTTCGGCTTCATCCGCTATTTCAGCAATGCCATCAATAAATTGGCGTAATTGGATTTTTTCTGCTAAGGAACGGTCGGAGGCAAAAATGTTTTCAATCATCTTGCGAGAGCATAAATCAGATTCATGTTCAACAAAATAAACCTTTTGCGAGTAATCGCGAACCGCACCGATATCACGGAAAAAAGAACGTGAAGCTTTACACATATTTTCGGCGGCATCGGCGCTAAGGCGTACGAGGTCGTTGAAAGATGATTGGTATTCTTCGGGAATATCGGGGCATTCGGCATAAAACATATAAGTAACTTCATCGATTTTGTTGATGACTTTGTCAAAGTTTTCAATTAATTCCAAAACATCAGCACGCAAATCGGGAATGAGATTGTAACTATAAAGGTTGTTTTCAATATGGCGCCGCAATTCGTCAGCATTGTGTTCAATTTGCTTGATTTGTTTGGAATGTTTTTCAAAATCAGGATTGCGTCCTTCGGTAGTGTAAATTTTAATGGCACGGGTAAAAGTCATGGAAGCATCAATAAGCTTGTCATGGAATCGGTCAATATCGGCTTCAAGAGCCTTAGCTTTGGAAAATAAAGATAAATGAAGATGAAACATTAGGTTATCCGTTGTTAGAATTAAATTATCAAGTATATTATGTAGCAATTTTTTTATATTATCAATAATATTTATTTTTAACTTGTAAATAATATTTTGGTTGCTAATATATATTGCGTTAGAAAAAATATTACTTAACCTAGGGGATGTAAATTATGAAAAATAATTCTATGTATATTTCAATAGTTGCATTACTTGCGGCTGTTGCTTCGTTAATTATCAGTCTTAACAGTAAAAACAGTGGCGATGTTGCATCTGCTTTGAAAGCCAATCCGGAAATGGTAGTCGAGGCAATGCAGGATTATGAAGTTCAGCAGAGAGAAAATGCCATGAAATTGGTTGAAGAAAATTTGGCAAAAAATGCCGACAGTTTGTATAATAGAGCCGGTGACGGTATTATCGGCAATCCTAAAGGAAGCAAAGTATTGGTTGAATTCTTTGACTTTTCTTGCGGTTACTGCCGTCGTGTTCATCCGGCAATCAAGCAAATCGTTGCCAACAATCCTGATGTAAAAGTTGTTGCAAAGCCAATGACTTTCTTGGCTCCTATTTCAAAATATGCAGCTAAAGTTGCTTTGGCAGCCGGCGAACAAGGTAAGTTTGCCGAAGTTTACAATGCTCTGTTTGAAGCTGAAGGTCGTTTGAGCGAATCCAAAGTTGATGAATTGGCTACAAATTTGGGATTGGATATGGAAAAATTGAGAGCCGATATGAATTCATCAAAAGTTGAAAAGACTTTATCTGATGCTTCGGAATTGGCAGCTAAAATCAGTGTTAACGGCGTTCCGACGATGGTATTTAATAACAAACTTTTGCAAACTATAGATGCTTCGGTTATCCAAGAAGCTATTGATGCTGCAAAATAGAATCCAGTCAAATTTGACAAGAAAAAGCTGCTCCGATAATTACGGAGCAGTTTTTTTATGGGATAACCGTAACAATACTTGAGTTTTGAGAATTAAAAAGTTATATATACATAGAAAATGTTTTTGATAGGATGAAAATAATGGGAAAAAACTTTTTTATTTGGTTGGGTGTGTTTTTGGCTATTTCTTTGGCAGCCAGTCTGTTCGGCGGTGATGTTTCCAAAGCCGGAGCCGAAAGATTGGCTTTTTCGGAGTTTATGGATAAGGTAGAGCATAAACAAGTTGCCGAGGTAGTTATATCCGGCGCCAGTGTGAGCGGGGTTGCGACTGATGGGGCAAAATTTTATACTTATGCTCCTTATGATCCGAATATGGTTGAAAGTTTACGCAGTCATAATGTTAAGGTTACGGCAGTTCCGGAAGATAATACCAGTGATAATTTATGGGGAATTTTTGTATCATGGTTTCCGATGTTGTTACTGGTGGGAGTTTGGGTGTTTTTTATGCGCCAAGCCAGTGTCGGTAATAACAAAGCGATGAGTTTCGGTAAGTCGCGGGCCAGATTGATTGAAAATACCAAAAAAGTTACTTTTGCCGATGTTGCCGGTGCCGATGAAGCAAAGCAAGAGTTGGAAGAGATTATTGACTTTTTGAAAGATCCGGCAAAATTTCAGCGTTTGGGCGGTAAGATACCGAGAGGTGTGTTGATGGTCGGACCTCCGGGAACCGGAAAAACTTTATTGGCTCGTGCAGTTGCCGGTGAAGCTGATGTGCCGTTTTTCTCAATTTCCGGTTCGGATTTTGTGGAAATGTTTGTCGGCGTGGGTGCAAGCAGGGTACGTGATATGTTTGCGCAAGCCAAGAAAAATTCACCTTGTTTGTTATTTATTGATGAGATTGATGCGGTGGGACGACATCGCGGTGCCGGTTTGGGCGGCGGTAATGATGAGCGTGAACAAACCTTAAACCAATTATTGGTTGAGATGGACGGCTTTGAAGATAAGGAAAATGTTATTGTGATAGCCGCGACTAACCGACCGGATGTTTTGGATCCGGCATTGTTGCGTCCGGGGCGTTTTGATCGTCAAGTTACCGTTACCAATCCCGATAAAAAAGGTCGTGAGGAAATTCTTAAAGTTCATGTTAAGAAGGTTCCTTTGGCAAAAGATGTTAATTTGTCGGTGATTGCTCGCGGAACTCCGGGATTTTCCGGTGCTGATTTGGCTAATTTGGTGAATGAAGCGGCATTATTGGCGGCACGTAAAAATAAGACTAAAGTTACCTCAAAAGACTTTGATGAGGCTAAAGATAAGGTGCTTATGGGGGCAGAACGCAAGTCGATGGCTATGGATGAAGCAGAGAAAAAACTGACTGCTTATCACGAGGCCGGACATGCTATATGTTCACTGTTTGTGGAAGAAACCGATCCTATTCATAAGGCAACCATTATTCCGAGGGGCAGGGCTTTGGGAATGGTGCAACAGTTGCCGGAAAAAGATCAGTATTCTTATTCAAAAACTAAAATGTTATCTCGTTTGATTATCATGATGGGCGGGCGAGTTGCCGAAGAGATAAAATTCGGCGAACGCAAGATTACTTCCGGAGCATCATCGGATATTGCAGCAGCGACAAATTTAGCACGCTCGATGGTTACCGAATGGGGAATGAGCGACAAATTAGGTCCGGTGTTATATGCAGAAAATACCGGTGAGGTTTTCTTAGGCAAGTCGGTTACACAAAGTCGTAATATGAGCGAAGAAACCGCTAAGTTGGTTGATGCCGAGATTAAACGTTTGGTTACCGAGGCTTATGACGGAGCAAAGAATTTGTTGCATGAACATCAGCAAGATTGGGAAAAATTGGCTGAAGCATTGATAGAATATGAGACTTTGAGCGGAGAAGAAATCAAAGATTTGTTGGACGGCAAAGATATATCAGTGCAAAAAGAAGCGCCGGTTCCGGAAGAGAAACGCACCCATGCTTCAATACCGGAGTTGTAATGGCGGATGAATATACAAAAACTCGGTTGTACCGAGTTTTTTGTTGGTTAGGAGTATGGTATAATCAATGGTAATACAAAATTATTTATAAGAGAAGAATAACATATCAGATATTATTACCATCTTCCGCTTGATCCACCGCCTCCAAAAGATCCGCCGCCACCTGAAAATGATGAACCGCCGCCATGAGACGAATTGCCACCATGCGATGAACCGCCTCCGTGATAGGTTCTTTTGAATTTTGTGTACTCTTTATCGGTAAAACATGATTTCTTTTTCAGTTGACTGATAAAGCTGATTGGGATAATAGCAAGTGAATGAAGAAACAAAAATAAAAGCAAAATAATTCCGGATAGAAAATCATTATTAAGTCTGATAATTCCGGCTAAAAAAAAGACTGAATAAAAAGCAACCCAAGGGATAACAGATAAAATATATTTTCTTTTGTTTTTATGTATTTCTTCCAGTTCTTTTGCGGAAAAATCTACATTTTCAATTTCTTTGTTGCTCTTTTTAAGGCAAATATAGATATAATTTGGAACGGTAAAACGAACAATCCAAATAAGTATAAGTCCAAGAAAAATATGACTGAAAGAGATATTTTTTGCGGGATTGTCGGGTGGTAATTCTTTAAAATCATTTTTAGCGAGTAATATCTCAATGACAGCGTGACTGCCTTGAATTAATGCTTCATCATATTTGCTTTGACGAGCTAACGGTAGCATTATGTGATTAACAATTCTTGAACAAAGTGCATCGGTTAAGGTGCTTTCTATTCCATAACCAACCTCTATACGTAATTGACGTTGATTGGGAGCTATTAAAACCAAAACACCATCATTGATATTTTTTCGACCGATACCCCAATGACGTCCTAATTGATAACCATATTCTTCAATTTCTTTTCCGTCTAACGATTTTAATGATACGGCAACGACTTGGTGAGGTTCTGCTTGTTTCAATAATTGTTCCAGTTGTTCTTTTTGCTGAGGTGCAAGCAAATCGGCTTCATCTACAACTCGTCCGGTTAAGGCAGGAAAGCCGAACGCTTTTCCTGCCAAACAGAGGAGTATCAGAAAAGTTGAAAATATTTTTTTCATTATTTAGAAAAATCTATTGTCGGGACTTCTTTTTTATTGTCTTCGATTGTGAAGAGAGCTTTCGGTTTCATATCCGAAAATGCAGCTACAATCCATCTGGTCGGAATTGTTCGAATACGGCTGTTAAATATGCGAATAGAGTCGATATAATCTTTTCTGGCGACGGCAATACGATTTTCCGTTCCTTCTAACTGTGATTGCAAGGTCAGAAAATTTTCGTTTGCTTTCAATTCAGGATATTTTTCAACCACTACCATTAAACGAGAAAGAGCAGATGACAGGGCTTCCTGATTTTGCATAAATGCGGACATTGCCTCTTCATCAGACAGCATATCGGGAGATAAAGTTGTCTGAGTCGCTTTAGCACGTGCTTCAACAACTTGGGTTAGAGTATCTTGTTCGTGGGCGGCATAACCTTTGACCGTTGCCACTAAATTCGGGATTAAATCAGCTCGCCTTTGGTATTGATTTAAGACTTGAGACCATTGAGATTTGCAGTTTTCATCCATAGGTATAAGTCCGTTTAAGGTAGAAATTACGAACCAAACTGCCAATATTGCGATAACAACCAAACCGATAAGTATTTTTTTCATATTTATATCCCTTTTTGAGTTTTGTAACATAGAGAAATGCTATAATATAAATTTTAAGAAATAGTTAAGCCTGTTGTATCGGTTGTAAAAGAATATTGCTAAGCCCTTCCTTTTTTATTTAAGCTGTTAAATACCTGAAGATCTGAAGCATGAAGTTCTGGTGTTATAGGTATCAATTCATCATCTTCATATTTTTATTGGTCGGGAGTATAGGATTACTTCGTTCACTACGCTCATCGGCTTTGCCGACCGCGATACTTGCGTCTCGCTTTCGCTTGTAGTCGAACCTACTTTTTCGTAGGTTCGAACCCTTATATCCCAAAGCCAACAAAAAAAGACACCGCAAGGGTGCCTTTTTTTATTGGTCGGGAGTATAGGATTCGAACCTACGACATCTTGCTCCCAAAGCAAGCGCTCTACCAGGCTGAGCTAACTCCCGTTATTAGGTTTTATATAATAATAAATTCTCGGTCGCAAGCTGTCTACGACATCTTTCTTGCTCGTAAGTTTCGCTTCAGCTCACCAATTCCGACTAAAGCTTTTATTTCGTTTCGTTTACACTTACTCATAAAAGCAAGTCTCATTGCGTCTCCTTATAAAAAGTGCATTAAAGCACTTTTTATTGCGGCCGCACTTCGGTCACTCTTGCGGTAAAATCAACCGGAGTAAGTATCCTACGTAATTGTATGATATTTTTTCTAAACTATATTTTTTGCTAAATCAAGCGTTATTTTAATAAATAGGAAAAATCGGCGAGAGGCTTGAAGAATCAGATATTGTTGTTATAAACAGCAATAAAATCCACAGCCGAATCATCGTGATATAAGGATAAAAGCTTGTAATATATATAAGAAATATTTTATTAATTGTTTTTTAATTTATTTAGTTCTAGACTTGAGTTTGTAGTTGAAGAACTACCTGTTAAAATTTTAACAAATTAAGGAGACTTTTTATGAAATTTAGAACTTTATTATTGGCTTCAGCCGCTGTTTTGGTTGCCGCTCCGGCTTTTGCAGGCGAAGATATCACTGCTGCTTTTTATACACCGGCAAAAGGTAAATTCTTGTCAGATACAGATGTTGCTATGTCACGTAGTAAAATGGATTGGGGTTATGGCGATACAGCAAAAGCAAAAGGTTGGGTTGTTGGTGAAGAATTGACTTATGGTGTAACCGACAATTTGGCAGTATTCGGTGCTATTACCAATACTTTTAAACCTGAAAGAGAATGGAAAACAGCTAACGGAACCGATAAAGAAAGATACTTAAACAACGATCACAACTTTGCTTATGAGTTAGGTGTCAAATACAATATGAATTATGGCAAAGTTTTAGGTCAAGTTGCTTTAGCTTATCAAACTTATGATCCTCGTTCTTGGTATGGCACAAGTGAAGATTATCGGTATGGTAAAGATAACAAGTGGAACAAAGTTATCAATGGTGAAGTTAAGTTGGGTTATGCTTTAGATTGCGGTTTAACTCCTTACACTACATTTGCAGTTTCGGATGATGTTACTCATTCAGCTAAAGACAAAGAATATTCTTGGTTCTTAGGCGCTCACAAAATGTTAGATAAAGTATCATTGGATGCCGGTGTTCGTTATGAATTTGATTCTGACAGACCGGATACTGACGATGAATGGTATTTGCAAGCTGAAGCTAACTACTTTGTAAAAGAGAACGTAACCGTAGGTGTATTCGGTGATTATTATCTCGGTGGTGAAAATCGCAAAGATACTGAATATGATTACACCGTTGGCTTGAATGCCAAAGTTGCTTTCTAATTGAAAGTTGACATGCTTAATAAAAGGACGGTTTGCAAAAACCGTTCTTTTTTTTGCTTAAGATTAAAAAAAAGATACTTAATCATTTATTCATAATATTTGATATAAAATTATGCCCAGTAAGAAAACTTACTGAAGATTAAAATTTTAACCAAATAAGGAGAATTTTTATGAAGACTTTATTATTGGCCTCGGCAGCTGTTTTGGTTACAGCTCCGGCTTTTGCAGGCGAAGATATCACTGCTGCTTTTTATACACCGGCTCAAGGCAAATTTTTATCCAGCACAATTTTAGAAACTTCTCGTGTAAAAGCTGATAGCGGCAATAAGGAAGCTGTTGCAAAATCTTTGATTGCTTTGGAAGATTTAACCTATGGTGTAACCGATAATTTTGCTGTATTCGGCGTAATCGGCAACAATTTCAATGTTGATAAAGATTATAACAACAACCGCAATTTTGCTTATGAATTAGGTGTAAAATATAATATGAATTACGGCAAAGTTTTAGGTCAGGTTGTTTTGGGTTATCAAACCAGAGATCCTCGTTCCTGGTATGGCAAAGAGGCTGAAGGACGTCCGGTTAATAATCCTATATACAGCACCAATAAATGGGAAAAAATTATCAATGGTGAAGTTAAGTTAGGCTATGCTTTGGATTGCGGTTTGACTCCTTACACCACATTCTCGGTTTCGGATGATGTTACTCACTCTGCCAAAGACAAAGATTATGAATGGTTTGTGGGTGCTCACAAGATGTTAGGTAACGTATCATTGGATGGTGGTGTTCGTTATGACTTTAATTCTGACAATTTTGAACAATGGTATTTGCAAGCCGAAGCCAACTACTTTGTTAAAGAGAACGTAACCGTCGGTGTGTCCGGTGAATATTATCTTGGCGGTACATATCACAAAGATATTGATTACGGTTATGAGCTCGGCTTGAATCTTAAAGTCGGTTTCTAATCGGAAATGTAACAAAAAAAAGCGGTTCTTGTTGAGCCGCTTTTTTTGTGGAAAGCTTTTGATTTATTCGAGATAATAGACAATAGTGGAGACGACACGGATAGTCTTGTCAATCTGGGCACTTTCCATTTGTCCGTCGATTTGTTCACGCGGTTGAATTGAGAAAACTCCCTGATTAGCGGTTTTGATTTTGCCGACTTTGCTTTGTGAGCTTTTGGCAAATTCAAGCGCCGAAGCATAAGCGTTTTTGGTGGCAAGTTCCAACATCTGCGGTTTGACCTGGTTGAGGCCGGTAAAAAGGTAAGATACCGGTGAAGAGTAATCTTGATAGTCAAAAATAACCCCTTGGGCGACTAATGAGCCGATTTCGCGCAAGGCATTTTCTACCGAATCGACATTAGTAGAACGGACAGTTACGGTTTGGTCTAGGATATAGCGCGAATCAGCAGCACGGGCATCGCGATATTGATTAGCCATAAGATCATTGGTGTTCATGCGACCGGCAGTGACTTCGGTTGCAGAAAAACCGCGCTTAGTGAGATAAGAAAAAATATTTTTCAGATCGGAATTCATCTTTTGTTGTAAAGCAGCTAAATCATTGCCGGTAGTTTTAAATTTAATTTTCCAGACAGCCAAATCAGCTTTAACGTCCATTTCGGCCAGCCCTTTGACCGTAACGGTGCGGTTGTTGGTTTGGGCTTGGTAATAGTAATATCCGGGAAAAAATCCGCCCAGAGCAATGCCGGCGGCAATAATTGTGCTTAAAATAAGTTCTTTGTTCATGATTTCAGACCTCGCTGGATAGTTGATTTGTTGAGATAAATATACAGCTATTGAATAAAAAGGCAATAGAGAAGTTTGCAAATTTTTTGTCGGTTCGCTCCCGATTATTATGTTTAAAGTAAAAACGGCAAAATTGCCGTTTTTTTAAATTGGTGGAGGTAATCGGGATAATATTATCAACGACCACTTTGAAACTGTTTAAGAAAATCTCGATATTGCGTGTTTGCAGCATTTCTTCGTTGTGCTTCACGTTTTTTTTCATCAGATTGCCAGCGTTCATGAATCATAGTGCCCATACCTTTACGCTCTCTCCACGTATCCGGAAACAATTGTATCCTAAGGTCACTATCTCGATAGTGTTGTCCTTGAAATTCAAGGATATAAAAATTAGGGTCACCATCATCACAATCAGATTCATATACTGTAAATAAAGGTTTATCATGGAGTGTAACATAATATTGGACGTCAATAAGACAAGCGCCACTTGCTAGTCGTTCACGTGGTTTAAAACCTTCAATTTTAAGCTGAGGCTTATTTTGATTGCTTTCTACTAAATCATAAAGATTTTTTAGGACATCCAAAGACATATGTTCCGGGTCATCTTCATTAAGACATTTTATTACAGTGGCGTACATTCCATAACTGTTTTTGCATCCAGGTATCAAAGTCATCTTATTTTGTCCTTTCGTTAAATTTTGTCTTATATTATAAGCAAAACTTTAGTTTGTCAATATAAATTTAATGAAAATTTCGAAAATGGATGTTGGGGAAATGCAACCTGAAACAAAAAAACGGAGATGAACTCCGTTTTTTGTTTTAATGGTGGAGGTAATCGGGATCGGTCTTGCTTAAGTTTACTTTTTTTGTTTTTAAATTTGAAAACTTAAGCTTCGGTCACTCGTTCCCATCGCCTCGCTGTGGGGTGCTATCGCTTCCTTGCTCGTCGGGGAACTTCGTCTGTCGTCCAAAAACAACATTTTGAGGTTGTTTTTGTTCCTCCAGCCGACGACATACGGTCGTCGTTTCGATATAATATCACAACTATTAAAAAACAAAAGCAGGGATAAACCCTGCTTTTGTTTTTTATTGGTGGAGGTAATCGGGATCGAACCGACGACCTACAGATTGCGAACCTGTCGCTCTCCCAACTGAGCTATACCCCCATAGGTCAAAGTAAAATAATAAGGTCGAGCGCCATCCTGTCGCTTCTTGCTCGTAAAGCTCAATACTTTCGCTAACTCG